>NZ_JARCJD010000035.1 GCF_028890115.1 Phaeobacter sp. QD34_24 | reverse complement strand
ATCAGACATGTTACCGCTCGATTTTCGAACCGTGAATCACGCCGCTGGACGGAAATCAATGGGTCCTGACCCTAAGGTTTTCAACCAGTTTTCGAAGATCGTCGTTTAGAGATTCCATCGCAGTTCTCCTTTCCGCGATGGTTACAAAAACTGCTTAACAGCACATTAAGACAAGCCGAACGATCTGACCGCAACGCTCACTCTGCCGCCTACAATGTAGGCGGCTCTGCCGGTGGCCTGTATCCCTCCAGATTCTCGGCCGCCTTCACCGCGCGCAGGCCGACGCGATAGTCGGGGTAGGCCAGCGTCACGCCCAGCTCTGACTTGATGCGCCTGTTTCGCACGCGCTTGTTCTCGCCGTAGAAACTGCGCGCCATCGGGGTCATCCCGGCCTCGTCAAAGGGCACCTCGGCAGGGACCGGCAGGCCCAGCAGTTCGGCCCCATAGCCCAGAACATCCTGCGGCGGGGCGGGTTCGTCATCGCAGACATTGTAGATCGCACCCGGATTGGGGTGGTCGATCGAGGCCTCAAGCACCGTCGCGATATCCTCCACATGGATGCGGGAAAACACCTGTCCGGGCTTCACGATGCGCCGCGCCGTGCCCGCCATCAGCTTGGCAAAGGGGCCGCGACCGGGGCCGTATATGCCTGCCAGACGAAAGATATGCAGCGGCAGACCGGGGATCGCCTGCCATTCCGCCTCTGCCTGCGCGCGCCAGGCACCGCGACGGCTGGAGGGGGCAACCGGTGTATCTTCATCCACCCAGGCGCCGCCCTGATCGCCATAGACAGCGGTGGTGGAGAGATACCCTACCCAGTCGAACTGCCCCGCTGCGGCGCGTGTCGCCAGCTGATCCCGCAACGCCGTGATCACCGGATCGCCATCCTCGTTCGGGCCGACGGAAGACAGCACATGGGTGACGCCCTCAAGGGGGACATCACCGCCGGGCCATTGCAGCAGGTCCACCTCTGTCGGGCCGCCATCCTCCAGCACATCCCGCGTGGTGCCAATCACCCGCCAGCCCCGCGCCAGAACCCGCCGCGCCAGTGCCTGAGCCGAATAACCATAGCCGATTGAGAGAAGTGTTTTTGTCATACGCCATAGATGCGTCGCCGAGCGCCACCCGGCAAGGGCGGAAATGCCCATGATGACGCAAACAGGATGGACCGGCACAGAATCGACGCTACACCGGGAAACAGCGAGCAGAAAAGGAACAGGTGATGGCGCTGCTTCTCGGTGTAGATACGGGCGGGACCTATACGGATGCGGTGCTGATCCGGGATGAGGAGGAGGTGATCGCCTCGGCCAAATCCCTCACCACCCGGCATGATCTGGCCATTGGCGTGGGCGGTGCGGTGCGGGCGGTGTTGGCGCAATCGGGCGTGGCCGCGCAGGATGTGTCGATGGCGGCGCTGTCGACCACGCTGGCCACCAATGCGCTGGTCGAAGGGCAAGGCGGGCGCGTGGCGCTGGTATATATCGGCTTTGCGCCCGAGGATCTTGAGCGCCATGGGTTGAGCGAAGCCCTGAAAGGAGACCCCGCGCTGGTGCTGGCGGGCGGGCATACCCATGCGGGCAGCGAGGCGGCTCCGCTTGATACAGATACCCTTTTGGCCTTTTTAGAGACTGAAACCGTGGGTGTCAGCGGCTATGCCGTCGCCAGCGTCTTTGCCACCCGCAACCCGGCGCATGAGCTGGAGGCTGCCCGGATCATTGCCGAGACAACCGGCGCGCCGGTCACCTGTTCGCACCAGCTGTCGGCGAAACTGAACGGACCGAAACGCGCACTGACGGCGGTGCTGAATGCGCGGCTGATCGGGATGATCGACCGCCTGATCGGGCGCGCGCAGCACACGCTGGCGGATATCGGCATCACCGCGCCGATGATGGTGGTGCGCGGCGACGGGGCCCTGATGTCCGCCGAGCAGGCGCGAACCCGACCGATCGAGACGATCCTCAGCGGCCCTGCCGCCTCCATCGTTGGGGCCCGCTGGATGACCGGGGTCGATACCGCGCTGGTCAGCGACATCGGCGGCACCACCACAGATGTGGCTCTGATCAAGGGCGGACGGCCCGCAATCGATCCCGAGGGCGCCCGCGTCGGCGGCTATCGCACCATGGTGGAGGCGGTTGCCATGCGCACCAGCGGTTTGGGCGGCGACAGCCAGGTCCATATCCACGCAGAAGGCCTGCAAGGCGGGCTGGTGCTGGGACCGCGCCGGGTGGTGCCGATCTCGCTGATCGCGACAGAGGCGCCCGACGTGGTGCACGCAGCGCTGGACCGGCAGGTGAACGCCCCGGTGGTGGGCGAACACGACGGCAAGTTCCTGCGCGCGGTGCCTGGCCTTCCCGTCGCGGGCCTGGGTGAACGGGAGGCTGTGCTGCTGGACCGCATCGGCAGCGACGTGCACCCCCTTGGCGCGGTGCTGCGCACCCGCATGGAGCAGGGCGCGCTGAACAGGCTTGTGGACCGGGGGCTGGTGCAGGTTGCCGGGGTCACGCCCTCGGATGCGTCGCACGTGCTGGGGCGGCTTGATGCCTGGGACCGGGTGGCGGCGGAAAAGGCGCTGACCCTGTTCGCCCGCCGTCGTATCGGCAGCGGGGATACCCTTGCACCGGATGCCGAAACCCTGGCCCGGACGATCATCGACCAGTTGACCGAACAGACCTCTTTGACCTTGTTAGAGGCTGCTTTTGCGGAAGAGTCTGAGGGTTTTGGCCTGCCGCCCGAACAGCTGGCGCGGCATGTCCTGATGCGCCGGGGGCTGAAGAACCACCGGGGCATGCTGGCGCTGGATGCGGCGCTGAACGTGGATGTGGTGGGGCTTGGGGCCTCGGCCCCCAGCTATTACCCGGCGGTGGGAGACCGGCTGCATTGCCGGATGATCCTGCCGGAACATGCAGGCGTCGCCAATGCCATCGGTGCGGTCGTGGGCCGCGTCACCATGCGCCGCAGCGGCAGCGTGACCGCCCCGGCCGAAGGCAAGTTCCGGGTGCACCTGGAGGGCGGGCCACAGGATTTCACCTCTTCTGAGGCGGCACTGAAGACCCTTGAGGATCACCTGAGTGCCGAGGCCCGGCATGAGGCGCAGGCCGCCGGGGCGGAAAATATCAATGTTCATGTCACGCGGGATATCCGCACTGCCCAGGTCGAGGCGCGCGAGGTATTTGTCGAGGCCTTCCTGACTGCCGAAGCAAGCGGACGCCCGCGGGTGGCAACGGAAGACTAGGCAGAAGAAACCCGCCCAAGCCATTCCGCACGGGCGGGCAATTTCAGGCTCTAGCACAAGGGAAATACCCCATTATTATTCCGCCGCGTCGCGTTTGGGCAGGGTCCAGTCGGGACGTGGGAAGTGGCAGGTATAGCCGTCCGGGATCCGCTCAAGATAGTCCTGATGCTCGGGTTCGGCCTCCCAGAAATCTCCCACGGGCTCCAGCTCGGTCACCACCTTGCCGGGCCAGATGCCCGAGGCATTCACATCGGCGATGGTGTCCTCGGCGATCTGTTTCTGGGCCTCATCCACATAGTAGATGGCCGAACGGTAGCTCATCCCGATGTCATTGCCCTGGCGGTTCACCGTGGTGGGATCGTGGATCTGGAAGAAGAACTCCAGAAGCTCCCGGTAAGAGGTCTTGGCCGGATCAAACAGGATCTCGATCCCTTCGGCATGAGTGCCGTGGTTGCGGTAGGTGGCATTGGGCACGTCGCCGCCAGTATAGCCGACGCGGGTCTTGATGACGCCGGGGCGCTTGCGGATCAGGTCCTGCATGCCCCAGAAACAGCCGCCCGCCAGAACGGCGCGTTCAGGATTGCTCATCTGTGGTCCTCCACTTGATCGATGTAATCGCCATAGCCCTGGGCCTCCATGTCGTCGAGATGCACAAAGCGTAGCGAGGCAGAGTTGATGCAGTAGCGCAGGCCGCCACGGTCCAGCGGGCCATCGGGGAAGACGTGCCCCAGATGGCTGTCGCCATGGGTCGAGCGGACCTCGGTGCGGATCATGCCGAGGGAGCGATCCTCCAGTTCCTGCACATGGGCCGGTTCAATCGGTTTGGTGAAACTGGGCCAGCCGCAACCGGATTCATATTTGTCCGCAGAGGCGAACAACGGCTCCCCCGAGACGATATCCACGTAGATCCCCGGCGCCTTGTTATAAAGCAGCTTGCCGGTGCCGGGCCGTTCGGTGCCCGATTTCTGGGTGACGTAGTATTCCTCGTCCGACAGGGCGGCGATGGCATCCGGGTCCTTGGTATAGCGCGTCATGTCCTTCCTCCGGCGGATCAGTCTTTCCTGATACATGGTCCGATGCGCGGCAAATGCAAAGCGATTATTGCATCGGCTCGCGCGGATGTGCGTCACGTCAAAGCGCAGATTGATCCTGTTGGCGCTGCCTTGCGTACCCATAGAAACAGCAGTGGAGGATCAAATGCTACGGATGTGGATATTGGCCGCGCTGGTCGTCGTGGGGCAAATGGCGCAGGCCGCGCCCATCGGCGGGCGGTTTGCCTCGATCGACGGGGGCGAGATTGATCTGGCCAGCTATCGCGGGCAGCCGGTTCTGGTGGTGAATACCGCCTCGCGCTGCGGCTTCACCAAACAGTATTCGGGGCTGCAGACACTCTATGATCGCTACCGGGATCGCGGGCTGGTGGTGCTGGCGGTGCCGTCCAATGATTTCAAACAGGAGCTGGGCAGCGCGGAGGAGGTCAAGCAATTCTGCGAACTGACCTATGATCTGACCCTGCCGATGACCGATATCACCCATGTGAAAGGCACCGGAGCGCATCCGTTTTTTCAGGCCGTGCGCGCCGAGACGGGGTTTGAGCCGGGCTGGAACTTCAACAAAATCCTGATCGCGCCGGATGGATCCGTTGCAGGCACCTGGGGATCCGTCGCGCGGCCCCTGTCGGGACAGATCACCGGCGCGATAGAGCGGTTTCTGCCCTGATACCGATCTCTAACCGGCGGGCTTTGCCTGTTTTCCCGGCTGTCTCGACAGCTGCACGGCCAGGATACCACCAGTCACGATCAACACGCCGATGATATCAAGCGGTCCCAGCTTCTCTCCCAGAAGAAGGCTGGCAATCGCCACGCCAAAGACCGGGTTCAGGAAGTGAAAGGTCGCCGCCCGCACCGCACCGATGCGATTGAGCAGCAGCACCCAGATAAAGGTCGCCGCCAACCCCGGCACCAGCGTGGTATAGGCAAAGGCCAGCGCCAGCGGCAGGGTCGGGTTGACGAAGATATCCTCGAAAAGGGGCGCAGTGACGAACAGGATGGCCGAGCCGATCAGCATCTGCAGCCCCACCACCATCATGAAGTTGCCCCCGGATGTGGCCCCGCGCAGGGCCAGGGTGGCCGTGGCAAGCGCGATGACACCTATCACGCACAATAGAACGCCGAACAGGTCCACACCTGCGCTGATCCGTGTGCCCATGATCAGGGCGACACCCAGCACCCCCGCCAATAGGCCAATGATGCCCAGGGGTTTCAGCCGCTCCCGGAAGATCGCCCAAGAGGCCAGCGCCACCAAGAGCGGCATGGTCGAGGCGATGATGGCGGCAAAGGAGGCCTCGATCGTCTGCATGGCGACAAAATTGAGGCCCAGGTACAGCGCGTTCTGGCAGATGCCGAAGATCACCGTCGCCCGCCATTGGCCCCGCGTCAGCCGCCAGGTCTGGCCCATGGCCGCCGCGATGGCGACGCCGATCAGGCCGGAAATCAGGAACCGCACCGCCAGCGAAAACAGCGGCGATGCATCCACCACGATAATCCGTGCCGAGGTAAAGGCCGAGGACCACATCAGGGCAAAGGTCAGCCCCATGGCAATTGCACGAATATCCACGCCCCATCCTTTCGCAGTTTTGCGGCGACAGTCCCGCAAATCATCCGATCATGCAAGCGGTGCCGGACTTCTGATCAGGGCGAGCGATCACGCAAAAAGGAAGGGCCACCCCTGAGGATGGCCCTTTGAAACTGTGATCCGGTGGATCAACCCTTGGACTTAGCCGTTGACGCTGTCCTTCAGGGCCTTGGCGATGGTCATCTTGACGACCTTGTCGGCCTCTTTCATGAACTTCTCGCCGGTGGCGGGGTTGCGCACTTCGCGCTCGGGGCGCTCGCGGCAGTAGATCTTTCCGACACCGGGCAGGGTCACGGCACCGCCGTTCGACACTTCGCGTGTGATCAGCGCGCAAACAGCATCCAGCGCGGCGCCGGCGGCTTTCTTGTCGCTGCCCATTTCCTCAGCCAGTGCTGCGACAAGCTGGGTTTTGGTCATCGGTTTGGACATTCTTAGCTCTCCTTAAAACTGCCCGAACTCTGGGGCCTCATCGCGTGACATTATCTTTATGTTGTGCGGTAACACAACGCATTGCTTCACCAAAGAGTGAGAAAACAAGCGATTTTCCGCAGAAAACTGGGGAAAACCACCCTTACAGAAAGGCGGTTTCGTCAAAAGAGCGCAGTTTTCGGCTGTGAAGGCGCGCCAAGGGCATGCCGCGCAGCTGCTCCATCGCGCGAATTCCGATCTGCAAATGGCGCGAAACCTGGGTCTGGTAGAAATCAGAGGCCATGCCCGGCAGCTTCAGTTCCCCATGCAGCGGCTTGTCCGACACACACAGCAGCGTGCCGTAGGGCACCCGGAAGCGATAGCCATTGGCAGCAATGGTGGCGCTTTCCATATCCAGCGCAATGGCGCGCGATTGGCTGAGCCGCTGCACCGGGCCGGACTGGTCGCGCAGCTCCCAGTTGCGGTTGTCGATAGTGGCGACTGTGCCGGTGCGCATGATCCGTTTCAGATCGTAGCCTTCCAGTTCGGTGACCTCGGCCACTGCCTGTTCCAGCGCAATCTGGATTTCCGCCAGCGCCGGGATCGGGGTCCAGACCGGCAGGTCATCGTCCAGTACGTGATCCTCGCGCAAGTAAGCATGGGCCAGGACGAAATCGCCCAGCGCCTGGGTGTTCCTGAGCCCGGCGCAGTGCCCCACCATCAGCCAGGCATGCGGCCGCAGCACCGCGATATGGTCGGTGGCGGTCTTGGCGTTCGAGGGACCGACGCCGATATTGACCAGGGTGATACCGCTGCCGTCTTTGCGCTTCAGATGGTAGGTCGGCATCTGCGGCAGCTTGTCGACGGGCGGAATCTCGGCATCCGCATCGGTGATCTCGTGATCGCCGGTGCTGACAAAACCGGTGTAACCCGATGCGGGATCCGCCAGCTGCGCGCGGGCATAGGCTTCGAACTCGGCCACGTAGAACTGGTAGTTGGTGAACAGCACGTGGTTCTGGAAATGCGACGGATCAGTCGCCGTGTAATGCGCCAGCCGCGCCAGCGAGTAATCCACGCGCTGCGCCGTGAACAGCGCCAGCGGCCCGGTGCCATTGGCAGGCTGATGGGTGCCATTGACGATATCGTCATGGGTGGTCGACAGATCCGGCACATCAAAGACATCGCGCAGGGTGAACCCGGCGGCCCCCTCCTGCGGCACGGTCAGATCGGGACGGGCAGCAACCGCGAAATGCACCGGGATCGGTGTGTCTGACGCACCGATGGTGACCGGCTGACCGTGGTTCTTGATCAACAGCCCGATCTGCTGGATCAGGTAGTTGCGGAACAGATCCGGGCGCGTCACCGTGGTGGCATAGGTGCCGGGCATCGACACATGCCCGAAGCTGAGCCGCGAATCCACCTGCGCAAAGCTGGAGGTGGTAAAGCGGATCTCGGGATAGAAGGCGCGGATACGTTGCCCCGCAGGGGCTGCATTTTCCATTACCCGTATGAACCCGTCACACAGGAAATCGGTGGCCTGTTGGTACAACAGCTCCAACCGCTCCACCGCCAGTGCAGGGTCAGTATAGGTTTCGGGTTCGGGGTGTTTCGGCAGACGGATGGTCGTCATGACATAGGCTCTAAAACTGGGATTTTCTGGAATGTGCGCACATCTACCAACCCCAGATCCGAGATCCTGAGTTCCGGGATAACCACCAGCGCCAACAGCGAGTGCTGCATATAGGCGTTGTTCAGCTTGCAGCCGCAGGCCTCCATCGCCTCGACCAGTTTCTGCGCCTTGGCGGCGACCTCGGTGGCAGGGCGGTTCGACATCAGCCCCGCGATGGGCAGTTCGACCAGCGCCAGTTCCTCTCCGTCGCGGAACAGCGTGACACCGCCGCCCACTTCGGCCAGGCGATTGGCGGCCAACGCCATCTGTTCGCGGTCGGTACCGACAACGATCATGTGATGGCTGTCATGGGCCACGGTGGAGGCCATCGCCACGGGTCCCTCGTACCCAAAGCCAGACACAAAGGCATTGGTCACTCCGCCGGTCGCGCGATGGCGTTCGACGAGCGCGATCTGGCACACATCGCCGGTACCTTCGACCAGCCCGTCGACGACCGGCAGTTCCGCCTTAAGCGCCTTGGTCGGGGCCTGGTTTTCCACCACACCGATTACATTGGCGGTGACCGAATTTGCCCCCTCGGGCGCCTTCAGTTCAAAGTCTGCCGCCGTCAGTTGATGCCCCAGATGGACCGTCCCGGTGGCACTTTTCGGCCAGTCAAAATGCGGGCATTCCACCGCGATAGAGCCGTTTTCGGCCACGATCTGCCCGCGAGCCATCACCAATTCGATGGGCAGCGTCCGCAGGTCCGAGGTCAGGATCACATCGGCGCGGCGGCCGGGGGTGATCGATCCCAACTCCCGCTCTAGCCCAAAGTGTGTCGCTGTGTTGATCGTCGCCATCTGCAGGGCCACGACCGGATCGCAGCCGCAGTCGATGGCGTGGCGCACCACCCGGTTCATATGGCCATCATGCACCAAGGTGCCCGAGTGGCAATCATCGGTGCAGAGGATGAAGTTGCGCGGGTCCAGGCCCTTTTCGGTGATCGCGGTGATCTGCGCCTCGACGTCGTACCAGGCAGAGCCGAGCCGCACCATGGCGCGCATTCCCTGTCGCATCCGGGCAATGGCGTCGGCCTCGCAGGTGCCCTCGTGATCGTCCGCCGGGCCGCCCGCCACATAGGCCGCGAAATCGGGGCCAAGGTCCGGAGAGGCATAGTGCCCGCCCACCGTCTTGCCAGCGCGCTGGGTCGCGGCGATCTCGGCCAACATCTTTGGATCGGCATTGGCAACGCCAGGGAAATTCATCATCTCGCCCAGACCGATGATGCCGGGCCAGGTCATCGCCTCGCTCACATCCTCGGGCGAGATTTCATAGCCCGTCGTCTCAAGCCCCGGCGCCGAAGGGGCGCAGCTTGGCATCTGGGTGAAGATATTGACTGGCTGCATCAGCGCCTCGTCATGCATCATCCGCACGCCATCCAGACCCAGCACATTGGCGATCTCATGCGGATCAGTGAACATCGTCGTGGTGCCATGTGGGATCACCGCGCGGGCAAATTCCGCCGGGGTCAGCATGCCACTTTCGATATGCATATGGGCATCACACAGGCCCGGGATCATGTAGCGACCCTGCGCTTCGATCACTTCGGTGTCCGGACCGGTGCAGTAAGAGGCATCGGGGCCAACATAGGCGATCCGCCCCGCGACGATGGCGATGTCGTGGCCGTCCAGCACTTCGCGGGTGTGCACATTGACCCATTTACCCTGCCGGATCACCGTGTCTGCAGGCGCACGGCCAGCGGCAACATCGATCAGTTTCGGGGCGGAATCGGGCCAGCTCGGAAATACGGTCTGTGTCATGCGCCAATTGTTCTGATTGCGCTCACAAGTGCAAGGGGCGACGGTATTCTGCGCTCAAAGGATCACCTATCGGGGAAAGCGAAGAATTCCCCTTGTCAGTTTGGGCGCGACGCGGGAGGCTGGAGAAAATTGGGATCGATGAGCTGGTAAATCAGGCTCTAACAAGCGGAAATTGGAGAGCATCACATGACAGTCACGGATTTGCATCCCGGTGTCGACCGGCAGAATATCGGGCACTGGCAGGAGCGGGTTGACCTTGCGGCCACCTTTCGCTGGACCGAACGGCTGAACATGCACGAAGGGGTGGCGAACCATTTCAGCCTGGCGGTGAACCCGGAAGGCACCCGGTTCCTGATGAATGCCAACCAGATGCATTTTGCCCGTATCACCGCCTCCAACCTGTTGCTGCTGGACGCCGATGATCCGGCAACGATGGAGCGGCCCGATGCGCCCGATCCGACCGCCTGGGGGCTGCATGGCTCGATCCACCGGCTGTGTCCCCATGCCCGCTGCGTGATGCATGTGCATTCGATCTTTGCCACGGTTCTGGCCTCGCTCGCCGATAGCAATCTGCCGCCCATCGACCAGAACACCGCAATGTTCTTTGATCGCTACGTGATCGACGATGGCTATGGCGGCCTCGCCTTCGAGGATGAAGGCAGCCGTTGTGCCGCCATGCTGCGTGATCCCAAGAAGAAGGTGATGATCATGGGCAACCATGGCGTTCTTGTGATCGGCGATGATCCCGGCGATACCTTCAACCGGCTCTATTACTTTGAACGCGCGGCCGAGACCTACATTCGTGCGCTGCAAACCGGCCTCCCCCTGCGGCGCCTGTCGGACGAGGTCGCCGAAAAGACCGCGGCCGAGCTGGACAACTACCCCGGTCAGGCCGAGGCACACCTGCGGGAGATCAAGCTGGTGCTGGACGGCGAAGGCTCCACCTACGCCAGTTGATCGACAGGCCGCACGAAAGGGTCGCCACGGATGCATGCGCTCGCCGATACCACCAAGCTCACCCAAGACGGCGTAATCACCGCCGATCAGGCCCGCATCATCGAGAGCCGCGCGCGCGAGGCGATGGTCACCCTTGGCGTCAATGTGATCCTGTGCCTTGGCATCCTGGCCGCCACCGGAGGGTTCATCTTCTGGCTGGCCGAGCCCCTGCCGGTTGCCATTGCAGGCCTTCTGATGACGGCGGGCGGCCTGGTGATCCTGGCGCGCATGGCCGAGCTGTTTCGGATGTTCGGCAATGCGGCCACGCTGATCGGGGCGGGCATGCTGATCGGCGGCGCCACGCTAGAGCTGATGGAGAGTTATGAAGACAGTGCGGGGCTGATCCTGGCGCCTGCCGGGGGTGCCCTGCTGGCGGGCCTCATGCTGCGGTACTGGCGCGGCGGTCTGTCGTCGCATTTTGTTCTTGGCAGTCTGATCCTGATGGCGCTGGCCGTCCATATCATCGGGATCGAGGCGCTGAGCCATCAGCACGACATCGGCTCACCGCTGCGCAATATCGAAATGCTCTATTACGCCGCCCTGCTGGCAGGTGTCGGCGCGCTGATCGATGTGCGGATGATCACGGCGCTGGCATTGGCGCCCTTTGCGCAGGCGCTGGAAACCGGCAGCGCCTATTTTCACGCGGCCTATGTGTTCTATTCCCCCGAGCCGACGCTTTCGATCCTGCAGATGGCATTGCTGATCGCCCTGTGCCTGTGGTTCGCCAAACGCCAGCCCGAACGCATGGCGCGGCACCTGCGCAGCCTAGTGATGCTCGCCTTTGTGGTGGCCAATCTCTGCGCGCTGGTCGGGTCGCTTTGGGGGGATTATCCCGGAGAGACCCTCTGGGGGCCAGGTCGTTACTCTGGCAGCGCCTATGAGGATTGGGAGAGTTTCGACACCGCCCGAACCGCATTCCGCGACCATGCCTTTGAACTGACCGCCGGGACCTATTCCGTGCTTTGGGCGCTGCTGCTGGCGGGCATGGTGATCTGGGCCGCCCAGCGCAACGAACGGGGGCTTTTCAATGCCGCGCTCACCTTTGGCGGCATTCATGCCTATACCCAACTGTTCGAAAGCTTCGCGGATGAGCCGCTTGCCTATGTGATCGGCGGGCTTGCCGCCATTCCGCTGGCCTGGGGGATCTGGCGTCTGAACGGCTGGATCAGCACGCGGCAAGGCGTCGGCTAACCCCGGCGCAGCTCTTGCGGCGTGGTGCCGAATTCGCGGCGAAAGGCACGGGTCATGGCGCTGGGGTCCTCATAGCCGCAGCGCAGGGCGATCTCGGCCACCGCCAGGGGCGTTTCCAGCACCAGCTTGCGCGCCTGGATCAGCCGCAGCCTGCGGTAGACCACCTGCGGAGATACGCCGAGCTCCGCCTTCATCCGCGCCTCCAGATCCTTCTGGCTGCGGCCCACGCGGCGGGCGACGGTGCCGATGGTCAGCGGCTCTTCGAGGTTGGCCTGCATCACCTCGATGGCCCGCACCAAGGACCGGCTGCGCGCCAGCGGCACCACCTGGCCGCCGGTGGCCTCGGGGCTCATGAACAGGGCGGCAAGCTCCAGCCGCAGGGCCTGCCCGTGGCGTTCCGCAATCAGGTCCAGCATCAGCTCGAACGCTGCCAACGCACCAGAGCAGGTGATCCGGTTGCCGTCTCGCACGTGGCGCAGGCGCTGTGCATCGACGGCAGGAAAGGCTTCGGCAAAACCCGGCAATTCTTCCCAGTGAATGGTCGCGCAGCGCCCATCAAGCAGTCCCGCAGCCGCCAACAGCCAGGCACCTGCATCAAACCCCGCCATCACGCCGTAGCGCCCCGCCGCCGCCCGCAGCGCCCGGCCCGTGGCCTCGCTCGCCAATCGCCGGTAATCATAGCTGGGCATGGCAATCAGCATATCGCCACTGCAGTCGGTCAGGCGCGCATGGGCCGTCACCTCCATCCCGGCCGAGGACACCGCCGTGCCGCCGGACAGCGTCAGGAACCGCCAACCGTAGATCCGCCGCCCCGCCAGGGTGTTGGCAGCGCGCATCGGCTCTATCGTGTTGGCCAGGCAATGGCCGGAAAAGGCATCGAAGAGCAGCACATCGACTTGCTGCGGCGCGGCGGCATCTTTGACCCAACTCTGCATGGTTTATCTCATTTCTGCATGATATCAGCCTACAGCCCTCCTAGGCTTTGCGGCAAGCGAACAAGAAGGATCCCCGTGATGCAGTTTGGCATGAGCGAAGAACAGACGATGATCGTCGATACCACCCGCGCCTTTGTCGAAAAGGAGCTGTACCCGCACGAGCTGGAGGTGGAGCGCAGCGGCCATCTGCCCATGGAGCTGATCAAGGAGATCCAGGCCAAGGCGATCGACGCTGGCCTATATGCCGCCAACATGCCCGAAGAAGTGGGCGGCGCGGGGCTCGATACGCTGACCTGGCTGATGTACGAAAAGGAGCTGGGTCGCGCCAATTATGCGCTGCACTGGACCTGCGTTGCGCGCCCTTCAAACATCCTGCTGGCGGGCACGGAGGAACAGAAGGAAAAGTACCTCTACCCCTGCATGAAGGGCGAGAAATGGGATTGTCTTGCCATGACAGAGCCGGGTGCGGGGTCCGACCTGCGCGGCATGACGGCAACGGCGCGGGCGGATGGTGCCGACTTCATCCTCAATGGCACCAAGCATTTCATCAGCCATGCTGACATCGCCGATTTCGCTATCGTCTTCATGGCCACCGGCGAAGAGATGACGCCGCGCGGACCAAAGAAGAAGATCACCGCCTTTTTCGTGGACAAGGGCACGCCGGGCTTCAGCGTGCGCGACGGATACCGCAATGTCAGCCACCGCGGCTATACCAATGCGGTGCTGGAATTCGACGAGTGCCGCCTGCCGAAATCGGCGATCCTGGGTGAGGTGGACAAGGGCTTCGAGGTGGCAAACACCTGGCTGGGCGCCACCCGCCTGCAAGTGGCCGCAACCTGTCTTGGCCGCGCCGAACGGGCGCTGCAGCAGGCGGTGGAATATGCCGCCGAGCGCAAGCAGTTCGGCCAGCAGATCGGCAAGTTCCAGGGCGTCTCCTTCAAGCTGGCCGATATGGCAATGGAACTGAAGGCCGCGAACCTATTGACCTGGGAAGCAGGCTGGAAGTTCGATCAGGGCAGCGTCACCGAAAGCGACATGTCCATGGCCAAGCTGAAGGCAACCGAAATGCTGGCCATGGTCGCCGATGAGGCGATCCAGATCCACGGCGGCATGGGGCTGATGGACGAGCTGCCGCTGGAACGCATCTGGCGCGATGCCCGGGTCGAACGGATCTGGGAAGGCACCAGCGAAATCCAGCGCCATATCATCAGCCGCGAACTGCTGCGCCCGCTTGGAGGCTGAAGGACGTTGCGTCATCTGAAGGACAAGCCACGGCGCACTGCATGCCGCAAGAATACAGCGGTTCTCCCGGTGGGAGAGTTGCTAAATTTGATCAGATTTCTGGATCCACGCGCCGCCGCAAGGCCGCAGCGGACCGCACATGCGACAGCCGCGATTTCGTATCGGCGGCACACTGCCAAGAAATGCTGGGCTTTGGAAAAAGTCAGCCCCCCGACACCAATCCGGCGCGGGGGGCTTCCTAGATATGCGGTCTAAAGCATCCCTACTCGTTCCGCACAACTATAAAGAGTTAAAGACCTTAACCAAAGGTTACTTTTCTGTGCGTTATTTCACCACATGTCCAACCACATGATTTTACGAGGAGTTTCAGCATGACACATGAACTGTCTCGACTGCTCCGCCCACAGATGATTGCGGTTTTCGGTGGCGGGGACTGGTGCCGCCTTGTGATTGAGCAGTGCCAGGCCATGCGATTCGCGGGTGAGATCTGGCCCGTGCACCCCAAGGCAGAAGAAATCGCGGAGCTTCGCGCCTATGCCTCCATCGCCGATCTGCCCGAGGCACCGGACGCCACATTCATCGGCGTGAACCGCCACGCCACCGTCGATATCGTGGGGCAGCTTGCGGCGCGCGGCGCAGGTGGTGCGGTTTGTTTTGCCTCGGGGTTTCTCGAATCCCAGGCCGAGGATGCCGATGGCGCCGATCTGCAGGCCCGCCTGCTGGAGGCCGCCGGGGAGATGCCGATCCTGGGTCCGAACTGCTACGGGTTCATCAACTACCTGGATGGCGCACTGTTGTGGCCGGATCAACATGGCGGTGAGCGGATGGATCGCGGCGTGGCCATCGTCACCCAAAGCTCCAACATCGCCATCAACCTCACCATGCAGCAGCGCGGCCTGCCGCTGGCCTATGTGGTCACCGCAGGCAATCAGGCGCAGGCGGATATTTCCCATATCGGCACCGCGTTGCTGGAGGATGAGCGCGTCACCGCCCTGGGTCTGCATATCGAGGGGATCAAGGATCTGCGCGCCTTTGAGGCCCTGGCGGCCCGGGCCCGCGCGCTTGGCAAGCCCATCGTCGCGCTGAAGGTCGGCAAATCGGACCAGGCGCAGGCGGCAACCGTCTCCCACACCGCCTCGGTCGCGGGGGGGGATGCCGGGGCTGCGGCGCTGCTGGCCCGGCTTGGCATTGCGCGCATCGATGATTTGCCGACCTTCCTGGAAACCCTGAAGCTCTTGCATGTGGCGGGGCGGCTGCCGTCGAACCGTATCGCCTCGATCAGCTGTTCCGGGGGCGAGGCAAGCCTGGCCGCCGATACCGCCCATGGGCGCGATGTGACCTTCCCGCCCCTGAACCCGCGCCAGAGCGAAAACCTCCGCGCCGCGTTGGGGCCGATGGTGGCCCTGGCCAACCCCTTGGATTACCACACCTATATCTGGCGCGATGTCGAGGCGATGACCCGCGCCTTTGCCGCCATGATGGACCCGAGCCTTGCCATGACCCTACTGATCGTGGATTTCCCGCGCCCCGATCGCTGCTCGGCTGCCGATTGGGACTGCGCCATCGAGGCCACCGTGGCGGCGCGCCAGCAGACCGGCGCCAATGTAGGCATGGTCGCCACCCTGCCCGAGCTTTTGCCCGAGGATGTGGCGGCCCGGCTGATGGCGGCAGGCGTCGTGCCCTTCTGCGGCCTGAGCGAAGCGATCAAGGCCTGCGAAGCCGCAAGTCGCCCGGCAGCCTCCAGCACCGAGCCGCTCTTGCTGCCGACCCCCACGGTTGAACCCGATCTGATCCCCGAGGCCGAAGCCAAGCGGCGCCTGTCCGATTATCGCCTGCGCGTGCCCATATCCCACCGCGCGCGCACCCCCGGCGCCGCCCGCGCCTGCGCTGCCGATATCGGCTATCCGGTTGTTCTGAAGGGCGAAGGGCTGGCGCATAAATCCGAGGCGGGCGCCGTGGTGCTGAACCTGCAATCGGGCGGTGAGGTCAGCGATGCGGCGAACCAGATGGATGCCAGATCCTTCCTGGTGGAAGAAATGATCACCGGCACTGTCGCGGAGCTGCTGATCGGCGTCGTCAAGGATCCCGCCCACGGCTTTGTCCTCACGCTCGCCGCAGGCGGCACCCTGACCGAGATCCTGCAGGACAGCGCCTCGCTCCTGCTGCCGGTAAGCGATGCGATGATCGAACAGGCGCTTGCTTCCCTGCGCATCGATACCGTGCTGGAGGGCTATCGTGGCAAACCCTCCGCCGACCGGGCCGCCATCCTGCGCGCCATCCGCGCAGTGGAAGCTTATGTACTGGACCACGCCGAAGGTCTGGAAGAGATTGAAATCAACCCGCTGATCTGCACCGCGACAGATGCCATTGCAGCGGATGCGCTGATGCGCAGAAAGGACTGGTAAGATGACCGACACAGCTCAAAGCCCCGTCAAAACCCGCCGCGAGGGCGCCATCCTCGAGGTGACGCTGGACCGACCCAAGGCCAATGCCATCGACCTGAAAACCAGCGTCGTGATGGGTGAGGTCTTTCGCACCTTCCGCGACGATCCCGAGTTGCGCGTCGCGATCCTGACCGGGGGTGGAGAGAAATTCTTCTGCCCAGGCTGGGATCTGAAAGCCGCCGCCGACGGCGATGCGGTGGATGGCGATTACGGCGTCGGCGGCTTTGGCGGGCTGCAGGAGATGCGCGATATGAACAAGCCGGTGATTGCCGCGGTAAATGGCATCGCCTGCGGTGGCGGGCTGGAGTTGGCCTTGTCCGCCGACATGATCATTGCCGCCGATCACGCCACCTTTGCCCTGCCGGAAATCCGCTCGGGCACCGTCGCCGATGCTGCCTCGATCAAGCTGCCGAAACGCATCCCCTATCACATCGCCATGGAGCTGCTGCTGACGGGCCGCTGGTTCGACGCGGAAGAGGCAAACCGCTGGGGCCTGGTGAATGAGATCGTGCCCGCCGGTCAGCTGATGGACCGCGCCTGGGAGCTGGCGCGTCTTTTGGCCTCTGGCCCGCCGCTGGTCTATGCGGCGATCAAGGAGATCGTGCGCGATGCGGAGGATTCCAAGTTCCAGGACGCCATGAACCGCATCACCAAACGGCAGCTGCGCTCGGTCGATGTGCTTTATGACAGCGAGGATCAGATGGAGGGGGCGCGCGCCTTTGCCGAGAAACGCGATCCGGTCTGGAAGGGGCGTTAAGCGTCCCTCAGGCGCTCCACCGCCCAGCGTGCGGCCTCGGCCACCACGGGATCGGGATCCTCGGTCAGCCGTGCTGCCGCCGGGGCCAGCGCGGGGTCGTTTGAGTTGCCAATGGCATAAAGCACATTGCGCACGAAACGGTCCCGCCCGATGCGCTTGATCGGGGATCCGGAGAATTTTTCGCGAAAGCCCGCATCGTCCAGCGCAGCCAGATCGGCAAGGCGCGGTGCGGTCAGCCCCTCGCGCGCCGCATAACGCATATCGCTAGCCGCAACGGCAAATTTGTTCCAGGGACAGGCCGACAGGCAATCATCGCAGCCATAGATCCGGTTGCCCATCCTGGCACGCAGGTCATGATCCACCGGCCCTTTGTACTCGATCGTGAGATAGGAAATGCAGCGCCGTGCATCCAGCTGATAGGGCGCCGGAAAGGCATCGGTCGGACAGGCGTCCAGACAGGACCGGCAGGATCCGCAATGGTCCCGCTCTGGTCCATCCACCGGCAGGTCCAGCGTGGTGAAAACAGAGCCTAAAAAGGCCCAATTGCCCCAATCCCGGCTTACGAGATTGGTGTGCTTTCCCTGCCAACCAAGCCCCGCCGCCTGCCCCAGCGGCTTTTCCGGCACCGGGGCTGTATCGACAAAGACCTTCACCTCTGCCGCATCGCCGTCCTTCTGCGCCTCGGCAATCAGCCAGCGGGCCAGACGTTTGAGACGCTTCTTGACCAGGTCGTGATAATCCTTGCCGCGCGCATAGACCGATACCGCGCCCCGGTCCGCCATTCCGACAACCGCCATCGGATCCTCGTCCGGCGTATAGCTTTCGGCGAGCATGATAACCGACCGCGCCTCGGGCCAAAGCTGCGCAGGATCGCCGCGCCAATGGCTGCGCTCTTCCATCCAACCCATCTGCCCGTGATAGCCCGCTGTCAGGAATGCCTGCAGCCGTTCGGGCACCTCGGGTACGTCCCAGGGGCGGCCGATCCGGCAGGACACGAACCCTTCGGCCAGCGCCTGCCGGATCAAACTTTCCTTCAGCGCGGCGCTCATGTCGACACCGGCAGGGCCAGATCAGAAATCGAGGTCGGCATAATGCGGCGGCGGGCGGAAGCCGGGGATCTGGTCGGCCAGGATCGAGCGGAACGCCGGGCGCGACTTGATCTTGGCATACCAGTCCTTCACCACCGCCGAGCGGTTCCAATCCACGTCCGAAATGTAATCGAGCGAGGACAGATGCGCCGCGGCGGCAAAATCCGCCAGCGTCATGCTGTCGCCCGCCAACCAGCGCCGATGATCCAGGAGCCAGGCCATGTAATCGAGGTGATACTTGATCGCCCGCGCCCCGGCCTTGACGTTTCGACTGTCGGGATAGCCTTCGCCGGTGACCTTCTTGTTGACCCGCTCATAGAGCAGTTTCGAGGTCACCTCGTTGTGGAACTTGTCGTCAAACCAGCTGACCAGGCGGCGCACCTCGTAGCGGCCATCGGGGTCCGAAGGCATCAGCGAGGGCTCGGGCCGGGTTTCCTCGATATATTCACAGATCGCGGCACTTTCCGACATCATCTTGCCGTCAAGCCGCACCACCGGGACCTTGGCCGCCGGGTTGCGGCGCAGGAAATCGGGATCCTTCTCCCAATAGCGTTCTTCGACCAGCTCGACCTCGATCTTCTTTTCCGCCAGCGACAGGCGGACCTTGCGGCAGAAGGGGGACAGGGGAACGTGATACAGGCGTGCCATTGGCTGATGGGTGCTCCTGAAGCATGCGGGATGACACCAGCAATGCCCGCTTGCGGCAAAAACTTCAATCCTCGAAACAGGCCGAACGGCCATCTGCGCGGATGGTGGCCGCCCCGTCCTGGATCTGCGCCGCCCGCTGGCACAGACGTGGCGAGGGACGCGCCGCAGACCGCCCCTTTGGATCGGGCAGAACCGCCGCGATCAGGGCCGCCTGACGGTTCGACAGCGCATCCGGACCAACACCGAAATAGCGCCGCGCCGCCGCTTCGGCTCCAAAGACGCCCTCATCCATTTCGGCCACGTTCAGATAGACCTCCAGGATGCGCCGCTTGCTCCAGATTGCCTCGACCAGGGGCGTCAGCACCACCTCCAGCGCCTTGCGAACCCAGCTGCGATCCTGCCAGAGGAAGACATTCTTCACCACCTGCTGGGAAATGGTCGAACCGCCGCGTTGCCCGCCTTCGGCCAGGGCAGCCCGCACCGCGATCACATCAATGCCCCAATGCTGGCAGAACCGGGCATCCTCGGCCGCGACGACCGAACGCGCCAAGGCCGGCGCGATATCCTCCAACGGCACCCATTCGCGGTCCACCTCGCCCAATCGGCGCTGCTCGGACCATATGGTATGGGTGATCGGCGGGTTCACCACCGAGAAAAGAGCGATCAGCGCAACAATCAATACGATGACCGCGAGGCAGGCCCGCAAGAGCCACCGCCTGATCCACCTGAAGGGCCATGTCATCCGCCACCATAATGTGGGGCGTGCGGCACCCGTCTTTCTCTTTACTGCCTTAGCCATGTCTCTCTATAGGTCAGCGAACCGCCCAGCCCAACCATGAAAGAACGCGCCCCTGAACAGCGGCCAGCGCCAAATCGCCATCGGGATGAAGCGTTTGATTTATTCGGGCGATGTCCCTAAAAATCCAATCGACAAATGTTCAAACGTTAGGGTCAGGACCCATTGATTTCCGTCCAGCGGCGTGATTCACGGTTCGAAAATCGAGCGGTAACATGTCTGATCT
>NZ_JARCJD010000034.1 GCF_028890115.1 Phaeobacter sp. QD34_24 | reverse complement strand
CCAACACAAACCACCCGCAACCCAAAAAACAAAATAATCCAAAGAAAAGAATAAAACCAAATAATATCAGTTATTTACCGAGATACTGACCGTAGATTTCCCCGCATATCGGGATCCATTTGAGCGCGCGTCACGGCATGACATCACGCCAAACGCGCGTGGCGACGACCATCCACCGGGTTATCCGCAGAGATATCCACAAGGGACCCCGAATCCGAGTGCACGCGCGAGTCGGCACCGTATCGGGACAGCAAAGACACTAGCGCAACAGCCCATCGAGACCGCTGCGAAGGTCACCGGTCTGACCCGCTGCCTCCATATGCTGGCGCAGGCGCTGGTTATAGCCTCCAGGCGTGTTGAGCGCTTCGATCAGATCGGTGCAGCCAGTGTCTGCAAGGCTGGATGCGACCAGCATGCGTAAAAACGCTTCTCCCTGGGCGGGGTCAGACACGCGTGTACCCAGCCAGTCGGCTGCATCCCCCACCATGCGGGCCACCGGCGACAGCACCGCCTGGGCGCAGATATAGGCGTCCAGTTCCGCTGTATCGCTGAGGGCAAAGACGGTGTTGCGGGCACCGAAGATCGCCTTGACCAGATCGATGTCGCCCAGCGCCATGATGGCAGAGCCGCCTCGTGCGATGCCCGGAAAGGGCATCATCACCGCCGCGGCCTGTGCGGGGGCGACAAGCGCCTGCAACTGCTCCGGATCGATCCCCGCCATGAAGGAGATCACCTGCTGATCGGCGCGAAACACCAGCGGCGCCAGGATGCTCGGAGCGGCCTCGGCCATCAGCCCCAGAAAGATCACATCGCTCTGCTCCAGAACCGTCTGATTTGGGGCGACCGAGACAGTGTCGAAGGCGCCCGCCAGTTCGGCAGAGACAGCCGCACTGCGCTCGGAGACGGTGATCTGGTGGCCGTCGCCCGCGATGCCGCGCACCACGGCGCCTGCGATGGTACCGGTTCCGATCACTCCGATCCGCATCTCAGATTTCCTTCATCAGGCGCAGCGCATCATAGATTGCCGCATGGGTGTTGCGGGCCGAAACCGCATCGCCGATGCGAAACAGCTGGAAGGTGCCGTCCGGGTTGCGGACGACCTCTTGCGGCGCGCCCGCGATCAGCGCCTCGTGATCCAGCGCGCCGTGATTGCGGCTGAGCGGTTTCAGGTCGAAGTAGAGATCATCGAGCGGCAGGGTACCATAGTTAACCACCACCTGATCATAGTCGGCGGTATAGCTATGGTCGCTGTAATCGGTACCGACGGTGGCAGTCAGCTGATTGCCGTTCTTGGCCACATCCAACAGACGCCGGGTCACGGTGAAGCGCACGTCCTTGTCCTGCAGGCTGCGCATATAGGGCACCAGGTTCATCGCCATGATATCCGGAGCAAACACCCGGTCCGGGGTCATCACCTCGACAGTGCTGCCTGCGGCGGCGGCAACCTCGGCCGCCATCAGGCCGGGATGGTCGCCGCTTTCGTCATAGATCAGCACGTTCTGCGCCGGTTTCACGTCGCCCGAGATCAGATCCCAGGCCGAGATCACATTGGCGGCTTCTTCCTTGGCCTCGAAGAGGTGGCCATTGGGCAGGCCGCCGGTGGCGACGATCACCACGTCGGGATTGAGCGCGGTCACATCCGCCGCCTCGGCCCAGGTGTTGAAATGGAAGGTGACATCGCGTGCCGCGCATTGGGCCATGCGCCAGTCGATGATGCCGATCATCTCGCGCCGACGCGGGCTTTGTGCGGTGAGGCGCACCTGCCCGCCGGGATCACCGGCGGCCTCGAAGACCGTCACCTCATGGCCGCGTTCAGCAGCGACACGGGCGGCCTCAAGGCCCGCCGGACCTGCGCCGATGATGACAACCTTCTTCTTGTCCTCTGCCGCAGGGATCTCATGCGGCATGGTCAGCTCGCGCCCCGTTGCGGGGTTGTGGATGCAAAGCGCATCGCCTGCCTGATAGATCCGGTCCAGGCAATAGGTGGCGCCGACGCAGGGGCGGATATCCTCCTCGCGCCCTTCCATGATCTTTTTCACCACATGGGGATCGGCCATATGGGCGCGGGTCATCCCCACCATATCCAATAGCCCCGAGGCCACCGCATGGCGCGCTGTCGCCACATCAGGGATGCGCGCGGCGTGGAAGGTGGGCATGCCGGTCGCCTGTTTCACCGCTCCGGCAAAATCAAGATGCGGCGCGGCGGCCATGCCCTGCACCGGAATCACATCGGTCATCGCAGGATCGGTATGGATGCGGCCCCGGATCACGTTCAGGAAATCCACCATGCCGGTTGCCGACAGCCGCTTGGAGATCTCAAGCCCCTCTTCCGGGGAGATACCGCCCGCCTGATCCTCATCCGCCGTGTAGCGCAGGCCGACGATGAAATCATCGCCAACCCGGTCGCGCACCGCCTGCAAGACATCCAGCGGCAGCTTCATCCGGCTTTCGAGGCTCGCCCCACCATAGGGGCCATCCAGATCATTGGTCAGCGGCGACCAGAACTGATCCAGCAGGTGCCCGTAGACCTGCAGCTCGATCCCGTCCATGCCGCCTGCCTTCATCCGCTCGGCGGCATCGGCGAAATCCGTGATGATACGCTCGATATCCCAGTCTTCCGCCAGTTTCGGAAAGGCGCGGTGCGCGGGTTCCCGGTGGCGGGTAGAGCTGACCGAGGGCAGCCAGTCGCCCTTGTTCCAGGTGGTGCGACGGCCAAGGTGGGTGAGCTGGATCATCACCGCCGCGCCATGCTCATGCACCCGGTCAGTGAGCGCCTTGATCCAGGGCACAACCTCGTCCTTATAGGCGAGGACGTTGTTGAACACCGGCGGGCTGTCCTTGGATACCGCCGCCGATCCCGCCGTCATGGTCAGCGCAACACCCGCCTTGGCGCGTTCGGCGTGATAGGCGGCATAGCGTTCCTTCGGCATGCCGTCCTCGGGGTAGGCCGGTTCATGGCTGGTGGTCATGATCCGGTTGCGCAGGGTCAGGTGTTTCAGTTTATAGGGCTGCAAAAGCGGATCGTTGGACATCTGTTTCTCTTTCCTGCCGAGCGTCACATGCGGGTTGGTTTTTTCTGTGAGGGGATGGTGAACCGAATTGCGGTTCAAAAGAAAGCGTCAATAACAGGCTTCAATACCAGGCATCGGGCATCTCGGCCTTCTTGCGGGTGATGAAATCCTGCAGGGCCTCGTCCACGCCTTCGTCCAGCTTCGGCGCCTCATAGGCGGCGAGCTGCGCCTTCCAGCGGGCATTGGCGCGGGTGGCGGCATCGATACCGCCCTGCTCGTCCCAGGTTTCCCAGGGCTGGTGATCGTCAACGGCACTGTCCCAATAGGCGGTCTGGTAATGGCGCAGGGTGTGCTGAGTGGAAAACAGGTGCTCTCCGGGGCCGCCTTCGGCCAGAGCATCAAAGCCAAGCGTATCCTCATTGACCTCGAACCCCTTGAGGTAGGCATGCAGCGCACCACAGAGATCCGCATCCAGGATGAACTTTTCATAGGACATCGAGAGCAGCCCATCGAGGAAACCCGCCGAATGCAGGATGTAATTGGCACCGCATTGCACCGCCGACATCATCGACATCATCGACTGCTGCATGCCTTGCGCATCCGGCAGTTTCGAGGTGGAGAAATTCCCCGCGCAGCGCAGGGGCAGGTTCAGCCGCCGCGCCAGCTGCCCCATGGCAAGCGATGCCAGCGCCGGTTCCGGCGTGCCGAAGGTGGGCGAGCCGGAGCGCAGCGACATCGAGCTGATGAAAGAGGCCAGCACGCAGGGCGCACCGGGGCGCACCAGCTGGGTAATGGCGCAGGAGACCATGCTTTCCGCAAGACACTGTGCCAGCGATCCCGCCATGGTCAGCGGCGCCACCGCCCCACCCAGAAGGAAGGGCAGATGGATCGACCCCTGCCCCGCCGCCGCATAGGCGCGGATCCCGCGCGAGGTGATCCCGTCGATCACCAAGGGCGAGGTGGTGTTGAAATTGCCCATGATGACGCAGTTCTCATCCACGAAATCGGCCCCGAACAGGATGCGGCACATCTCGATACTGTCCTCGGCGCGTTCAGGCGCGGTGATCGAGCCAAGAAAGGCCCGGTCACTATAGCGGATATGGGCATAGACCATGTCCAGATGCCGCTTGTTCACCGCGACATCCGTGGGCTCGCAGATGGTGCCGCCGGAATGGTGCAGGTTGGGGCTCATCTGTGCCAGCTTCACGAAGTTCTGGAAGTCCTCGATGGTGCCGTAGCGCCGCCCCTTGTCCAGATCCATCACGAAGGGCGATCCGTAAGAGGGGGCAAACACCATGGCATCGCCGCCGATCTCGACCGTATTGGCCGGGTTGCGGGCGTGCTGGGTGAACCGCGCGGGCGCGGTCTTCAGGATCTGGCGGATCAAGCCGGGCGCAAACCTCAGGTTCCAGCTGTCTTTCGTCAGCTCTGTCACCTCGGCGCCCGCAGCGCGGAACAGGGCGACGGTTTCCGGATCCTCGCGGAACTCTATCCCGATCTCGGCCATGATGCGCTCGGCTGTCGCCTCGATCTGCGCAAGACTGTCTTCTGAGAGGATATCGTAGGTCGGGATCCTGCGGCTGATGAAGGGAACGCGCAGATGGTCGTTCTGCCCGGCCTCGCCAGTGCGCTGCGCGCCGCGGCGCCCCCGCCTGCCCCGCGGCTTTTCTGCCAGCTCTACCATCTCGCGCCCTCCATGATGCTGCCGAATGAGATTCTTGACACTAGTGTCGATTTTGCCATCATGACCGTCAACTACGAATACGTCATCCAGATGTCGCTGACAGGCAAAGCCCATGACCGACCGCCAAAGGATCCAGGACCCCTCCCGCCAGACCACCAGCGAAGAGGCCTGGCTCAATGCCGCCTATGAGGTGCTCACCACGCAGGGGGTAGAGGCTGTGAAGATCATGCCGCTGGCCAAGCGGCTTCAGGTCTCGCGCACCAGTTTCTACTGGCACTTCAAGGACCGCGAGGCGCTCCTGGAAGCGATGATCCGCTATTGGGAGGAAAAGAACACCGGCACCCTGGTGGCCCGCACAGAGGCCTATGCCGAGAACATCTTCGAGGCGGTGTTCAACCTGTTTGATTGCTGGCTGGACCCCGATCTGTTCGATTCACGGCTGGATCTGGCGATTCGCAACTGGGCCCGCAGCGATACCGGGTTGCAAGAGCGCCTGGACCGGGCCGATGCCCGCCGCCAGCGCGCGATGACAGACATGATGATCCGGTTCGGCTATGCGCCGGACGAGGCCGAGATCCGCGCGCTCACCATGATCTACACCCAGATCGGCTATATCTCGATGCAGATCCACGAGGATCCGGCTGAACGCCTGGCCCGGATGCCCGCCTATCTGGAGGTCTTCACCGGCCAGAAACCTGCGCAAAAGGACATCGACCGTTTCATGGCGCGCCACGGCTGAGGCGCGCACCGCCATCACTCATTGAAGATCGCCACAGCGCGGATGAACCCGGCGGATGCGCCCTTGATCTTGAACGGGAAACAGGAAATCTCGAACCCCGTGGGGGGCAGCTGATCGAGGTTGGTCAGCTTCTCCATATGGCAATAGCCCACCTCCATCGAGGCGCGGTGCCCCTCCCAGATGATCGCGGGATCGCCGGATTTGGCATATTCCTGCGCCGTCAGGGGAAAGGGCGCATCCCAGCTCCAGGCGTCGGTGCCGGTGACGCGCACGCCCCGTTCGGTCAGGTAGAGCGTCGCCTCGCGGCCCATGCCGCAGCCCCGCACCAGGTAATCGGGCTGCCCATAGCGCGCCCCGGCCGAGGTGTTGACCACCACGATATCCAGAGGCTGCAAGTCATGGCCAATACGCGCGAGTTCGGCCTCCACATCCGCAGCCGTCACCACATAGCCATCGTCGAAATGACGGAAATCCAGTTTCACCCCCGGCGCCATGCACCATTCCAGCGGCACCTCGTCGATGGTAATCGCCCGCTCGCCGCCGTTCATGGTCGAATGGTGGTGATAGGGTGCATCCAGATGGGTGCCGTTATGGGTGGCGATCTGGAGCCGCTCGATCGCCCAGCCTTCGCCGCCCGGCAGATCCTCGCGCTTCAGCCCCGGAAAGAAACTCATCACCTGCTCGGCAGTCTGGTCATGGGTCATGTATTCAATCTGCGGCAGCATGATCTCGGGATCGGACTGGATACCGGTTTCAAGAGCGACAGAAAGATCCAGGAAACGGCGCGGCATGGGAAATCCTTTTTGCAAATCCTTCACCATGCTACCGCGTCAGGGCAGGCTTGAGAACATGTGTTTGTTGTCCCGGAACCAGGGTTCCAACACGCCTTTGAGCGCCGCCAGCTTGGCCGAACCCAGCAGATCTCGGTGGCTCAACAGCCAGATCGGTGCATAGGGTTGCAAGGGCAGATGCGGCAAGGGCACCAGCCCCGGATGGCTATGCGCCAGGAAAACCGGCATGCGCAGCGCGCCCATCCCCGCCAGCGCTGCCGCGATCATGCTGGGCATATCGTCCAGCCGTGCCCGCACCCGGATATCCGGGTGGCTCTTGCGGGCGGCGGCAGGCGGAGCCTCATGGCCGGAGTAGAGCACCCAGTCCAGCGGCGCCTGCGGATCCAGCGCCGCCCTTTCGGCAATCTCCGGGACGGCGAAGAACCCGCTTTGCTGTTCAGCCAGCTTGCGCCCCACCAGGGTATCCTGCGGATGACGGCTGATCCTCAGCGCCAGATCCGCCTCGCGCCGGGCCAGGTCCAGCACGCCATTGGCGGCCCTCACGGTCAGCTCCACTTGCGGGTTCTGGGCGGTGAACTCTGCCAGCAGCGGCGCCAGAAAGCTCTGGATCAGCAAGGGCGGCGCGGTCAGGCTCAACGGCCCCTGCAGATCCTGCGCCCGCCCCGACAGGCGCCGCAAGACCGCCTGTTCCTCTGCCTCCATCCGGGCGGCGGCCCTGGCGATGTCATGGGCCTCCTCCGTCGCCTGATAGCCTTCCGGGCGTCGCTCGAACAGGGGGCGGCCCAGCGCCTGTTCGGCGCGGTGGATGCGGCGGGCGACACTGGTATAGCTGAGGCCCAACTCCACCCCTGCCGCCGCAAGGCTGCCGCCCCGCACCATGGCAAGCACCGTCTGCATATCATCCCAGCTGATCTTCATACATGCGTTTTCGCATGTTCGATGTCAAAATTCACGCGTTTTTCGGCGCCTCGATTGCGGCCATCTAGGCCTTGCAACACCAGCAAAGGAGCCCACCATGGTCTATGCCTATGTCAATCTCACCGTCACCGATGACGCCACATTCGCCGCCTACCGAGAGCAGGCAGGCGCGGCCCTGGCCAAACATGGCGCACGGGTCGTCACCTCCAGCCCCGCGCAAAGCGTGATCGAAGGCAGCCGCGATGCGACCGGGCGCGGCGTCATCCTGGAGTTCGACAGCAAGGACGCAGCGCTTGGCTGGATCAATGACCCGGAGCTGCAAGAGGTCCACGCCCTGCGTCAGGCCTCTGGAACCGGCGCGATCACGCTCTTGGCCTGATCACCCCCTGCCCGCGCAGCGCCGCGACACCCGCCTCGGACGCAACCGCGCCGCGCATCGCGCGGCGCCACCAGAAGTGCGGGCGCGGAGCATCCCGCTCCGCGCCCGCTTGCTCATCTGGAAAACCTGCTTATTCCGCCGCGATCTTGCTGTCCGCCTTCTCGATCCGCACCGCCGAGAATTTGAACTCGGGGATCTTGCCGTAAGGGTCCAGCGCCGGGTTGGTCAGCACATTGGCCGCCGCTTCCACATAGGCGAAGGGCACAAAGACCATGTCTTCCGAGACCGCCCGATCCGCGCGCGCCATGATCTCGATCGAGCCGCGCCGGGTGGTCAGCCGCACCATCTCGCCCGGCGCCACGCCCATCTTGCGCAGGGTTTTCGGATGCAGCGAGCAATTCGCCTCCGGCTCCACCGCGTCCAAAACCCGCGACCGCCGGGTCATCGATCCTGTGTGCCAGTGTTCCAGCTGCCGCCCGGTGGTCATGATCATCGGAAACTCTGCATCCGGCGCCTCATCCGGCGGGATCACCGCAGCCGGGGTAAAGCGCGCGCGCCCCTCGGCACGCGGGAAGCCATCGCCAAAGACCACCGCCTGCCCCGGATCCTCGGGCGACAGCGACGGGTAGGTCACCGTCTCTGTCTCCAGCCGCTCCCAGGTGATGTTATCAAGCGAAGCCATGTTGAGCTTCATCTCGGCAAAGACCTCGGACACATCCCCATAGGCCCAGGGCAGCCCGACCCGCTGCGCCAGATCCACGGTGATACGCCAGTCCTCGCGCGCATCGCCCGGCGGCGGCACGGCGGGCCGTACCCGCTGCACCTGCCGGTTGGTGTTGGAGACCGTGCCGTTCTTTTCATAAAGCGCCGAAGCCGGCAGGATGATATCGGCGAAATTCGCCGTCTCGGTCAGGAAGATATCCTGCACGATCATCAGATCCAGCCTGGCAAAGGCCTCCCGCGCGTGTTCGGCATCCGGGTCCGACATGGCCGGGTTTTCGCCCTGGATATACATGGCCTTGATATTGCCCGCGTAGACCTGATCGACGATTTCGGTCACAGTGAGGCCCTTCTCATTCGAGAAATCACCACCGCCCCAGACGTCCGTGAAGCTCTTGCGCACATCATCCGAGGTCACCGTCTGATAATCCGGCAGGAACATCGGGATGAGACCCGCATCCGAGGCGCCCTGCACATTGTTCTGCCCGCGCAGGGGGTGCAGACCGGCGCCGGGTTTGCCCACATTGCCGGTCATCAGCGCCAGCGAAATCAGGCAGCGCGAATTGTCGGTGCCGTGGATATGCTGGCTGACACCCATGCCCCAGAAGATCATGCCCGCCCTGGCGCCCGCAAACAGGCGCGCCACCCGGCGCAGCTGGTCGGGTTCAATGCCGCAGATCGGGCTCATCGCCTCGGGTGTGAACTGGCGCAGGTGGTCCTTTTCCGCCTCCCAGTTCTCGGTCCAGCGGTGGATATACTGGCTGTCGTACAGCTCTTCCTCGACGATCACATTCATGATCGCGTTCAGCATCGACACATCGGCGCCGGGGCGGAATTGCAGCATCTCGGAGGCAAAGCGTTTCAGGCCAACCCCGCGCGGATCCATCACGATAAGCTTGCCGCCGCGCTTGACGAACTGCTTGAAATAGGTCGCCGCAACCGGATGGTTCTCGACCGGGTTGGCGCCGATCACGATGGCCACATCGGCGTTTTCGATCTCGTTGAAGGTCGCCGTCACCGCGCCCGATCCGACGTTTTCAATCAGGGCCGCCACGGAGGAGGCATGGCACAGCCGCGTGCAATGGTCGACGTTGTTGTGGCCAAAGCCCTGGCGGATGAACTTCTGGAACAGATAGGCCTCTTCATTCGTACATTTGGCCGATCCAAATCCCGCCACGCTGCGCGGATCTTCATCGCGCAAGTCCCGCAGGCCCTTGGCGGCCAGATCCAGCGCCTCCTCCCAGGAGGCCTCGCGGAAGTGCGTAGACAGATCACCCGGATCCACGTTCAGCCCCTTGGGCGGAGCATCTTCGCGGCGGATCAGCGGTTTGGTCAGCCGGTGCGGGTGGTGGATATAGTCGAACCCGAACCGGCCCTTGACGCAGAGCCGCCCTTCATTGGCCGGGCCATTGATCCCTTCCACATATTTGACGTGACCATCCTTCACCTTGAGGCTGACCTTGCAGCCCACACCGCAGAAGGGGCAGACGCTTTCGGTCTCGCTATCATAATCCTTGCTGTCGCCCTGCTGGGTATCATCCAGCACAGAGGCAGGCATCAGCGCGCCGGTCGGGCAGGCCTGCACGCATTCGCCGCAGGCCACGCAGGAGGACGCCCCCATGGGATCGGAGATATCGAAGGTCGGATAGGCATCATGCCCGCGCCCGGCCATGCCGATCACATCATTGACCTGCACCTCGCGGCAGGCCCGCACGCACAGGCCACAGGAAATGCAGGCATCGAGGTTCACGCGCATCGCCACATGGCTGTCATCCAAGAGCGGGATCCGCCCCTCTTCCAGCTTGGGGAAACGCGACTCCGAAACCCCGTTCAACTCCGCCATATCCCACAGATGCGCGGACTTATCGTGTGCCTCTTCCGGTTTGGGCTGATCCGCGACCAGCAGCTCCATCACCATCTTGCGGGCGTTGGTGGCGCGCGCGTTGTTGCTGGTGACCACCATGCCTTCACTGGGTTCGCGGATGCAGGAGGCGGCAAGGGTGCGTTCCCCTTCGATCTCCACCATGCAGGCGCGGCAGTTGCCGTCGGGGCGATAGCCCGGCGCGGGCTTGTGGCACAGATGCGGGATCTTGAGCCCCCGACCATTGGCGACTTCCCAGATGGTCATGCCCGCCTCGGCAGTGACCTCTTCGCCATCCAGGGTGAAGGTGATTTGCTTCGACATGGCTCAGATCTCCTCCGGGAAGTGTTTCATGGTCAGGCGGATCGTGTTGGGCGCGGCCTGACCCAGACCGCAGATGGAGGCATCGACCATGGTTTGGCTCAATTCCTCCAGCAGCCCCTGATCCCATTTCGGCGCCTGCATCAGCTTCACCGCCTTTTCGCAGCCCACCCGGCAGGGGGTGCACTGGCCGCAGCTTTCATCCTCGAAGAAGCGCAGCATGTTGAGCGCCGCGTCACGGGCGCTGTCCTGATCGGACAGGACCACCACGGCAGCCGAGCCGATGAAGGTGCCATGGGGCTGCAGCGTGTCGAAATCGAGCGGGATATCGTCCATATGCGCCGGTAGCAGCCCCGAAGACGGCCCGCCCGGCTGATAGGCCTTGAAGGCGTGCCCATCCAGCATCCCGCCCGCCGCATCAATGATGTCGCCGATGGTGGACCCTGCGGGCAGCAGATGCACGCCCGGATTTTTCACCCGCCCCGAGACGGAGTAATTGCGCAGGCCCGTGCGACCGTTCTTTTCGACGGAATTCATAACCTCGGGGCCAAAGCGGCAGATGCGGGCCACCCAATAGAGCGTCTCGACATTATGCACCAAGGTCGGCTGGCCGAAGATCCCCACCTGCGCCACGAAGGGCGGGCGGTGGCGCGGCTCTCCGCGCTTGCCTTCGATGCTTTCGATCATGGCGCTTTCTTCGCCGCAGATATAGGCCCCGGCCCCGCGGCGCAGGTCGATATAGCCTTCCTCGACGATCCCGGCCTCTTCCAGCGCCGTGATCTCGCGGCGCAGGATCTGCAGAACAGCGGGATATTCGTCGCGCATGTAGATGAAGGCCTTCTCCGCCTCCACCGCCCAGGCGGCGATCAGCATGCCTTCGAGGAACATATGCGGTTCGCGCTCAAGATGGTGACGGTCCTTGAAGGTGCCCGGCTCGCCCTCGTCGCCGTTGACCGCCAGATAGCGCGGGCCGGGATTGGCGCGCACGAAGCCCCATTTCTTACCCGACGGGAAGCCCGCGCCGCCAAGGCCGCGCAGGCCCGCCTCCAGCACCTTGTCCTGAACCGCCTCCCAGTCGACCCCCTCGCGCAGGGCGGCGAGGCTGCGGTAGCCGCCATCGGCAACATATTCGGCATAGGTCTGATAGTCGGAGATCTGCGGGTGGGTCTCGCCCGCGTGCATCGCGGCAATCGCCTTTTCCGCCGTGGCGTGGTCGATGTGGTTGTGGCCGATCTCCAGCACCGGCGCGGTGTCACAGCGCCCCATGCAGGGCGCGCGCAGAACCCGCACCTCTGCCGGATCCAACCCGTCCTCCAGCGCCTGTTTCAACTGCTGGGCCCCGGCCAGCTCGCAGGACAGGCTGTCACAGACCCGGATGGTCAGCGCAGGCGGCGGGGTCTCTCCTTCGCGCACCACGTCGAAATGCGCGTAGAAACTGGCGACCTCGTATATCTCGGCCTGCGACAGGCGCATCTCCTCGCCCAGGGCGCGGATGTGCGCGGCGCTGAGATGTCCATGAGCATCCTGGATCAGATGCAGGAATTCGATCAGAAGATCCCGGCGCCGCGGCCGCTCCCCCAGGAGGGCCAGCAGCTCCTCATGGGCCTGATCGTCCAACTGACGACCCTTGGGCGTCTTGCGCCCCTTGCCCTTGCCGGATTTCCAGATGCCCTTGCTATTGTCCAACGGTGCCATACCGATCTCCACGTCGCTGGTGCCTTGCCCTTTGGCATGTCATCAGCAATGGATATCGTCAAATCGCATTTCCCGAAGGCGCAATAACGAAGGCTTATTGCCCAAAGGCGTCAACCACCTGTTTCAGCGCCCGCAGAGTGGGGAGTTCCGACTTCCGCTTCAACGTCACCAATGAGATGGGGCGGGATTGGTCGGGATCGATCAGACGCAGAACACGGGTGCCTGCGAGCGGACCCAAGGCATCGGCCAGCGCCTGCGGCAGGATGGTTGCCAGCCGACCTTCGCGGGCCATGACAATCGCGGACATGAAACCGTTGGACTCCGACACCACCGCTGGCCGCAGCCCCTGTTCGGCAAAGATCCAGTCCAGAATGCGCCGGTTCTGCATCGATTGGTCAAGCAGCCCCAGCGGCAGTTCGGCCGCCTGGTGCCAGGTGATCTCCTCCCCCAGATCGGCAACCAGGGCGACGGCCGCCAGAAGCACGTAGCGCTCCTCATAGAGCGGCTGCCGGTTCACCAGGTTCTGTTCGATGGAGTCGCCATAGGTCAGCCCGGCATCGATGGTCCCTTCGAACAGGTGCTGCTGGATCGTCGCCGAGGACATCACGTTGATCCGGGTCAGAATGCGGGGATGGGCCTCTCTGAGCCGGGTCACCAGCCGCGCCGCAAAGCTTGTGGCTGTGGGCACGACCCCCAGATCCAGGGTTCCCGTAATCTGCCCGCGCACGGCGGCGATCTCCTGCTCCAGCGCCCTGGCATCTTCGAGCAGGGCGCGACCGCGTGCGACCAGCAGCTCTCCCTCTCCGGTCAGCCCCTGAAACCGATTGCCCCGACGCACGATGGACAGGCCAAGCCGGTCCTCAAGATTGCGGATGCGCATCGAGAAGGCAGGCTGCGACATGCCGCATTCTTGGGCAGCCTTGGCAAAATGCTGCTGACGGGCCAGCGCAGTCAGGAGTTGTAAATCTTTCAGCTCAAGCATGGGGCGACCTTAGAGGCGTGCGGCGTCGATCCGCAATGGCATCTTGTAGGCCCTACTCTGTTGGCCTGGCACCTGTTCACCGGGCATCGAGCCGATGCGGGTGGACGGTCGAGAATCGACGCTCAGCAGATTTCCGGACAGGGGGCCTGCGCCAAATCGCCCTGAAAAACCCGCGTCAATAATATCGGCAATTTTAGCCAATTGCCGGGCTGCGGCAGCAAAACATCAACCCGCCGCCACCTGCGCGAACCTGAACGGCCTGCGCGCGACCGGGCGTCCCCTGTCACAAATCCGTCATAAAATCAGCATCTTGAATATCTGCAGACAAGAGCGAGGCCGCCCCTCGCTTGACCAGGGATTCCGCCCATAGACAGGGCTGCCACGCGCCGTCAAGCCCCCGAAACAGCCGTTAATCCATCCGTAAACCCTTGGCCATAGCTTGGCACTTGGTCTGCATCCCGACCTCGTAACTGCAAAGAGTACCATGATGAAACTACTAACTTGTACCGCCCTGTTCACCCTTGTTCTGTCCCCTGTGTGGGCCAACGACTTTGAGCCAAGCATGAGAGCATATCTGGAAACCAACGTCAGAGATTGGGCACAGTCCCCGGTTCTGATCGATGCGATCAACGGGCAAAACGCCCGGACCTCCGGCTATGCGCAAGCGGACATTGACGCCATGGATACCGCCTGGCGCGCCGAGGTGGGAACCGCTTCCACTCCGACGATCACGCCGGTCATGCAGAATGCCGCCGCCGATTTCCTCCGCGAGCAGGTCTCCAAGTCCGGTGGCCGCATCACCGAAGTCTTCGTGATGGACGCTCATGGCCTGAACGTGGCCGCCTCGAATGTCACATCGGATATGTGGCAGGGCGATGAGGCCAAGTTCCAACAAACCTACCCCGTCGGTCCAGACGCTGTTCACTTCGGGGATGTCGAGCTTGATGCATCCACTCAAACGTATCAGGCACAAATCTCTCTGACCATTGTGGATCCTGCAACCGGCGCTCCGATTGGGGCAATGACGGTGGCCGTCGACGCTGAAGCGTTGATGTAACCGCTGCGCATTCCACGCACTATAAAGATCGAAAGGTGCACAAATGAAAGTCCGTCTTCCCACGATATCCTTGTTCAAAGGCATGTCGGTGTTCATGAAATGCTGCCTGTTGATCGCAGTCACCACCCTGGTGGTGGCTGGATCGCTGACCTACAAGCACGACAACACCTTCCGGGCCGCTGTTGAAAAGGGTGTCCACACCCTTGGCAATGGTGTCACGGTCACGGTTGCGGCGCGCAGCGGCGGCGCAATCCGGTTCGGCGACTCCGAGCGACTGGCAGCAGACATCCTGAAGATCATCGAACTGTCGGAAGGCCGTGCCTTGGCCGGTATCGCGGTGAACAAGGATGGCAAGGTGATCTCGGAAGCCGGGGAATACAGCGAAGCGGATCTCGCACTGCTTGCTGAACTGGCAACCGCATCGGCGCAGTCCGGCGAAACCGAGGTCTCTGCGGACGGTTATTTCGTGGCCGCACCGGCAACCGCCGGCGCCGATGGTTCGGTCATCGTCGGGTCGGTGGCCATGCTCTGGACCTCCGAAGTTGCCTTTGCCGAGTCCGCCTATGACGAAATGATGTCGATGATCTTTGCGATTGCAGCCTTCGTCATCATGTGTACCCTTTCGGTCTTTGCGCTGCGTTCGATCCTGTCGCGCCCGCTGAACAGTGTCACCCATTCCATCGATGTCATCGCCGATGGTGACTATGACACCCCCGTCAGCCAGCTCGACCGTCGCGACGAAATCGGCAATATCGCCCGGACCCTGGATCACCTCAAGGAACAGCTGTCCGCCGCGCGCGAAATCGAAGAGCAGAACAAGGCGGCCCAGGCCAACCAGAAGAAGGTTGTCGAAAGCCTGAACGTTGCCCTGCAGCGCATGTCTGACGGTGATCTGTCTCAGTCCATCGACACGCCCTTCGCCGCCGAATACGAAAGCCTGCGTCAGAACTACAATACCGCCCTGAACAAGATGGTCGGCATTATCGACGCGGTGATTGAGAACTCGTCGCGTATCCGGGACAACTCCGAGGAAATCAGCCAATCCTCCAGCGATCTGTCCCAGCGCACCGAAAGCCAGGCGGCAACCCTGGAAGAAACGGCAGCAGCCATGGAAGAGCTGACCGTCAGCGTCCGCTCTGCCGCCGATGGCGCCAAGGAAGTGGAAAGCATCGTCTCCGAGGCGAAATCCACCGCCGAGCAAAGCGGCAAGGTCGTGACCGACGCCGTGAACGCCATGTCGCAGATCGAAGAGTCCTCGGACAAGATCTCGCAGATCATCTCGGTCATCGACGACATCTCCTTCCAGACCAACCTCTTGGCCCTGAACGCCGGGGTCGAGGCTGCCCGAGCAGGCGAAGCAGGTCGTGGATTTGCGGTCGTGGCCTCCGAAGTGCGCGCCCTGGCGCAGCGGTCTTCGGATGCGGCGCAGGAAATCAAGGGGCTGATCGCCGAAAGCTCGCAGCATGTGAACAAGGGCGTGGACCTTGTTGGCAAGGCGGGCGACGAGCTGAAGAAGATCATCGACCGCGTCGGCACCATCTCCGGCCATATCTCCGAGATCGCCGGCGGTGCGCGTGAACAATCCACCACCCTGGGTGAGATCAACACCGGTGTGACCCAGCTGGACTCGGTGACGCAGCACAACGCGGCCATGGTCGAAGAGGCAACCGCCGCCGCCCAGATCCTGCGCAATGACGCCAACGAGCTGGCCAAGCAGGTGTCGGTCTTCAACACCGGCGGCAACAAGCGCAATATCGCCAGCTTTGCGCCGAAACCCACTCCGGCGGCGCATCCGGCCCCGGGCACGGAGAATGATGACTTCTTCGCAGACGAACCGCCGCAGAAGGCTGCAGTTGGCTGGGAAGACTTCTAAAGCCTGCCTGCGTGGTTCCACGATGAAACAAGAACGCGCCGCCCCTTGGGTGGCGCGCTTCCTTTTGCAACACGTCCGCGGCAGGCGGTGAATGGCGCGCGCGCCCAGGAGTGATCCTGGAGAAGCAGGACCAGGCAGAAGGGCCGACGCTACGCGCCGTCAACTGCCGTAGACCTGCCCCCAACGCTCGATCAGCATTTGCTGCAGAATCTTCGCCTTGCGGTTCCAGCCCCGCGCACCCGGCGGGCGCTCCCGGTCGGCGCGCTTGATCTGCGCCCGCGCGGTGGTATTGGCGGCAAAGATCGCAAAGGCCAGTTCCGATCCGTCGGCCGCCGTCATGAAACCGCCCAGCCCCGAGACAAAATTCAACGTGCCGGTCTTGGCCACGACCTTGATCGGGTGCGACTTCAGCACCTTGCCCTTGCGATCGCGCATGGGAAAGGGCTTCAGCAGGGGTTTCAACTGACCGGCCTGATGCGCGGCGACCAGCACCTTGACCAGATCGTCGGGGGTCATCCGCGAGGCATCGCCAAGCCCTGAATGATCCACCAATTGGCTGTTCTTCATGCCGTATTTCGCCTCCGCCCATCTGGTCATCACCGCGGCGGACTGTTTCAGGGAGGTCGCGCGCGCCCCCGTGGCAGCGGTGGCCGACAGGCCGATCATCTCGGCCATCAGATTGTTGGAAAACTTCAGCATGGCCTTCAGCATCACAGGCAAAGGCGGGCTTTGGTGCTGCGCCAGGGGCAGCGCCTGCGGCAAGGACTGGATCACCTTCGCCGTGCCCAGAACGATGCCCTGAGATCGCGCCATGGTGCGGAAGACATCACCCGCATAGGCGCCCGGATGGCGCACCGGCAGCCAGCGAGAGCCGCCCTGGCCCAGCGCCTGGCTGGCCACGCTCCAGCTGTCGGTGCCGTTCTTGTCGGTATATGCATAGACCGGCAGGGCACGGTTCTTCACACGCATCTGCGCCATGTCCACTTCGGGGCGGTACTTCTGCGTGCGGGCATCCATGGTCACGGACCAGCCCTTGGCGGCGCGTTTCCACTGGAAATGCACCCGGTTGAAATTGAGCGCAATGCCGGACACCGCCGGGCTGTACCCCACGTGATCCGGCTGTTCGGGGTCAATGGTCTTCACACGTGGCAGGGCCCCGTCCCAGACCTTGAAGGCGCCGCGCACCTCCCGCACCCCGGCCTGTTTCAGCGCCCGCGCCAACTCGGCCAGATGGTCGGTGTTCAGCATCGGATCGCCGCCCCCGGCGAGGATCAGATCGCCGTGCAGCACGCCGCCGCGCAGCTCTCCTGCCGCAAGCAGCCGGGTGGTAAAACGATGCTCTGCTCCCAGCACGTCCAGCGCATATAGCGCGGTCAGCGTCTTGGCGACGCTGGCAGGCGGCAAGGCCGCCGCCCCGCCTTCGGCCTCCAGCAGCGCACCGGTCTTGGCATCGGCCACGGCACAGGCGACCTTTCCCTGCAGCCCGGATCGCGCCAGCAGTGTGTCAAGGCCGCTGACATGCGCTGCCGCCAGCCCTTTCTTACGCGCCAGAGGTCGCAAGGACACCGCAGGTGCATTGGCCCAGGCCGAGGATCCGGCCAGTGCCGCCAATCCGGCAGAAAGGAAATGTCGTCGCGATATCATCTCTGTCAGTATCTACTAAAATTACACCCAAACGACAGACAGGCGCAGATTTTCCGGTTTCGCCCCGTTGCCCTGCCTGCTACCGCTGGCCCCCATGTTGCAAGCAGTCATTATCATGTTCATCGCCATGTCAATGATCCCGGCCGGGGATCTCTGCGGGAAGCTGTTGACAAGCAGCGGTCTGGCAACACCCGGATTTGTTGCCTGGTCCCGCTTTGCCATCGGTGCGGCGCTGGTGCTGCCCTTTGCGCCCCGGGGCTGCCTGCGGCTGTTGAAGGACTGGCGGATCTGGCTGCGCGCGAGCTTCCTCACCGGCGGCATCCTGTCGATCCAGACCGCGCTGCAGACCGAGGCCATCGCCGATGTCTTTGCCGCCTTCTTCATCGGGCCGGTGATCAGCTATGTGCTGTCGGTCACCCTGCTGCGCGAAAGAACAACCCCGCTGCGCGCGCTGTTGATGGGCGCGGGCTTCTGCGGTGTCCTGCTGGTGGTGCGCCCCGGGTTGGGCGGCTCGGCCAACCTGATGTACGCGGTGCTGGCGGGCTGTTTCTATGGCTGCTTCCTGACCACATCGCGCTGGCTGGCCCATCTGGGCACCCCGGTCGAGCTGAGCTTCACCCAATTGCTGCTCAGCGCCCTGTTCCTGCTGCCGCTGGGCCTTGGCAACCTGCCCGAGTTCAGCCTGTTCGCCGCATCGATGACCGTCGGCAGCGCCGCCTTTTCCATGCTGGGCAACCTGCTGCTGCTCTATGCCTATAGCCGGGCCGAGGCCTCTAGGCTGGCGCCCACCGTCTATTTCCAGCTGATCGCGGCCGTCGCCCTGGGCTGGGCCGTCTTCGGCCAGCTGCCGGATCTTCTGACCTGGGCCGGGCTATTGGTGGTGATCAGCGCAGGCATCGCCTCGGCCAGCCTACGCCGCTGACCAGTCGCCCCGCGCGCGGATCTCGGTCGAGCTGGCCTTTACCATGGGCACATTGAGGAAACACCAGGCGGGTGTCGTGGCATGGGCCAGCAGATGGCTTTCGCTGCCCTTCAGGCGATACTGCCCATAGATCCGCGCCGCCGGTGACAGCCGCGCCGAGATGCGATCACCGGGCCGCGCCAAGACCCCCACCGGCACCGTCTCAAGGATTTCGCGCCAGTCCTTCCAGCGGTGAAAATGGGTGAGGTTATCGGCCCCCATCAGCCACACGAACCGCACGCCGGGATAGCGCGCCCGCAAGTGCCGCAGGGTTTCTGCCGTATATCGTGTCCCCAGACGCGCCTCGATATCGCTGATCCCGATGCGGGGATGCCGCATCATCTCCCGCGCCGCCTGCATCCGCCGCTCCAGCGTCGCCGGGGTGCGCGATTTCAGCGGATTGCCGGGGGTGACCAGCCAGAGCATCCGATCCAGCCCGAACCGTTTCAGCGCCGCCAGGCTGATCTCGACATGCCCCCGGTGCGGCGGATCGAAAGACCCGCCCAGAAGCCCCACGCTCATGCCGGGGCGAAGATATGGAAATCCAGAAGCCATGAGCGCCTTGATGCACATAGTTTTGCGGGAAGATCAATTGGGTGAAGCAGCATCCGCTGGTACCCAGCCTGGTGCACAGGGGGTGTACGCAGGGTGCACAGGGGGTGCACGGGTAGCACCCCCTGATCTGCGCCACTTCAGTCCCCGCGCGAGGCTCCGCCTAGGCGATTGCCCCGGCCCGGCCCTTGGGCTATCACACCGGGCAGCAGATTTCCCCCATTACGGAGCAGTCACATGGCCGCCTATCAGTACGTCTACCACATGCAGGGTGTCTCCAAGACCTACCCCGGTGGCAAGAAATGCTTTGAAAACATTCACCTGTCCTTCCTGCCCGGCGTGAAGATCGGTGTCGTCGGCGTCAACGGCGCCGGTAAGTCGACCCTTCTGCGGATCATGGCCGGGATCGACAAGGATTTCACCGGCGAGGCCTGGGCCGCAGAGGGCGCCAAGGTGGGTTACCTGCCGCAGGAGCCGCAGCTGGACGAAAGCCTCACCGTGCGTGAAAACGTCATGCTGGGCGTTGCGGAAAAGAAAGCGATTCTAGACCGTTACAACGAATTGGCGATGAATTACTCGGACGAGACCGCCGAGGAAATGGCCAAGCTGCAGGACGAGATCGACGCCCAGAACCTCTGGGATCTGGACAGCCAGATTGATGTCTCGATGGAGGCGCTGCGCTGCCCGCCGGATGATGCGGACGTGAAAACCCTCTCGGGCGGTGAAAAGCGCCGCGTGGCGCTCTGCAAGCTCTTGCTCGAAGCGCCCGACATGCTGCTCCTCGATGAACCGACCAACCACCTGGACGCCGAAACCATCGCCTGGCTGCAGCAGCACCTGATTGATTACAAAGGCACAATTCTCTGCGTCACGCACGACCGCTACTTCCTGGACGATATCACCAGCTGGATCCTGGAGTTGGATCGTGGCTCGGGCATTCCTTATGAGGGCAACTATTCCAGCTGGCTGGAGCAGAAGGCCAAACGGCTGGAGCAGGAAGCCCGCGAGGACAAATCCAAGCAGAAAACGCTGGAGCGCGAACTCGAGTGGATGCGCCAGGGTCAGAAGGCGCGTCAGGCCAAATCCAAAGCCCGTATCGCCGCCTATAACGAGATGGCGGGCCAGTCCGAACGCGAAAAGGTCGGCCGCGCCCAGATCGTGATCCCGAACGGCCCGCGCCTGGGGTCCAAGGTGATCGAGGTCAACGGCCTCTCCAAGCACTACGGTGATAAACAGTTGATCGAAGGGCTGAATTTCTCGCTGCCGCCCGGTGGTATCGTTGGCGTGATCGGCCCCAACGGCGCTGGCAAATCGACCCTGTTCAAGATGCTGACCGGCCAGGAACAACCCGACGAGGGCACGGTCGAATACGGCGATACGGTGAAACTCTCCTACGTGGACCAGTCGCGCGATGATCTGAACGATGGTGACACGGTCTGGGAAGCGATCTCCGGCGGCGCCGAGATCATCGAACTGGGCGACGCGCAGGTCAATTCCCGCGCCTACTGCTCCTCCTTCAACTTCAAGGGCGGCGATCAGCAGAAGAAGCTGAACCTGCTGTCGGGCGGTGAGCGCAACCGTGTCCACATGGCGCGACTGCTGAAAGAGGGCGGCAACGTCCTGCTGCTTGACGAACCGACCAACGACCTGGACGTGGAAACCCTGCGAGCGCTCGAAGACGCGCTGGTGGATTTCGCGGGCTGCGCCGTGGTCATCTCGCACGACCGTTTCTTCCTTGACCGGATCTGTACCCACATCCTGGCCTTTGAGGGCGATGCCCATGTGGAGTGGTTCGAGGGCAACTTCGAGGACTACGAGGAAGACAAGAAACGCCGCCTTGGCGCCGACGCGCTGGAGCCCAAGCGCCTGAAGCACAAGAAGTTCGTGCGTTGACAAACCCAACAGCGCTCCATCACTTTGATGGGGCGCTGTTGTTTGGAGGATTATTTGATGCCAACAGGCAGATCTGTTCGCCTCTTTTTGGCCGAGGGAACTCCGACTGGAATTCTGACCGCTGAAATCGTAAATTGGACAGGGCATATTCTTTCCGCACCGCGAACGAAGTTGGAAACAGCCCTCAAACGCGATGAGCTAAAAAAGACTGGGGTCTATATTTTATATGGTTCGCCCTTGGATTCCGATCTGCCTCTTGTGTACGTCGGCGAGGGCGACGACATTTCCTTGCGGCTTGCTAGGGTCAGGACCCATTGATTTCCGTCCAGCGGCGTGATTCACGGTTCGAAAATCGAGCGGTAACATGTCTG
>NZ_JARCJD010000033.1 GCF_028890115.1 Phaeobacter sp. QD34_24 | reverse complement strand
GGTGCCCAAAGGTCTTCCTGTCAGCCATCGCACTCGCAGCGCTCGTCATTTACTGGCTATGAGTCCTGACCCTAAGGCGTCGTAGTAGGTGTCATGGTCTTGAGCACGCAGAATATCATCATATTGGGTCGCGTAGATTGCCTCGATCGAAGAGCCGGTATCAAGGTATCCAAACGTATCAACAACCGAAAAACTTGGAGTGAAAAAGTTGCTCTCCATGCGAATGCCGCTGCCGCCAATTTCATTTGAATAATCGACAACGTCAAATCCGCCTAACCCAAAAAATAGGTCAGCTCCGGCATTGCCTGTGAACAGGTTGTCCCCACTGTTTCCAGAAAATGTGTCAGCGCTGTTTGTTCCCCAAAACCCTTCGATGGAAATCAAGGTATCCCTATTACCGTAACTATCCGTAGCCGAATTGACTACCAGACTTGCGGTGACGCCATCGGTACCGCCTTCGAAATGATAGTTGGCGATGTCAAAGTCTGAACCACCATTCAGGATGTCGGCGCCGTCCCCCCCTTGAAGAACGTCGAAACCACCGTTGCCTTGAAGCGTATCATTTCCGGCGCTCCCAAAAAGAACGTCGTCAATATGTGATCCGTTTACTGTTTCATCATTGCTCGACGAAAACCTCCCAGCCATCGATAAACCTACGGAGTTTCCGGGCTCGTCGGGTATCCCTGCTTGACTGAACAGCGTCACGTTGTTCGTGAGCCATCTGTCATAGGCGCTTGCGTCGGCAAGCGATGGGAGTGCATCCCCGCCCCCTGAAAGATCCGTGGCATTGGCAAACAAAACGTCAGTCGCAGGCGCCCCCTCGTTGGAGGTCTTGGCAATCGTATAGGTCTGACCAAGCGTCTTGGCGTCTGCAACGATCAGCGCAAAACTGACGGTTGAAAAGGATATCGCAGCCCCGAAATTGTTGTCCGCAATCGCGATGCCAGTATTTGTAGGCTTTGTCATGTTTTTATCAAAATTCCTTTCGGCTGCCATCAGTCAGTCCTACCAACTGAATTCGTCAGCCTGTAACTCCCTTTGGAGCCAAGCATAAGGAAAAACAAATGCGATCCAAGTCGTCTTTTCCCCGCGGGCTGAAAAGACGATTTTAGGCGTTGCCATGGTTCTGAAGGTTGGGCTCAGGCCCAAGACCAGCAATGACAAGTGCCGTGAGGAAGGTTGCTGAGGGGAGAATCTTCGGGCAGCTGCCATCCCGTGTCGCAACGGGGCTCCAATCCTTAGGTCTACCGAACATGATCTCGTTGTGGTTGCGGTGGTTGAAGCGACGTTTGTCAGATCGGGTGGCAATCTTACGTTGCTTTCGGCCGGGGACACAGCCCGGTATACCCTTGTCTTGCAATGCTCCTCTGAACCAGTCTGCGTCATCGCCGTCGTCGTCAAGTGGCTACTCAATATCCGGCACGCTACTCAGCAGCGCCCGCGCGCCGATGTAATCGCGAACTTGGCCAGCGGTGACAAAGACGTTCATGTCCGCCCTGGCCGCGATCGTCTACGTCTGGAGCCGGAGCGATGACTGAGCTGCAGCCCGACGACATCGTGGTCAATCGGACGTATCTGAGGGGCATTTCGAAAGTCAAAAACATCTGATCTGAGTTCTTCGCGTTCACATCAGAAGCCCAAAATACACTCTTGGCTGCGCCAAAATGGAGTTCTACTCAGAAAACCAACGCATCAGATACAGTGCTTAGGTCAGAGCCCAAAACCAGAACGGTTGCTCCGCTATCAACTGAAATCAATACGTCTGAGCCAATCTGCTCAAGAGTCACTGCAGGTGTCTCGGAGGACAGGTGGCGAAACCTCAATGTATCGCCTTCGTGGAAATCAGTAACAACGTCGTCGCCCGAGAACTCTTCAAGCGACGAGTAGTTTCCGAAGACAAAAACGTCGTTGCCTTGCCCGCCCGACAAAACGTCGTTTCCCTGTCCCCCATCCAGCCTATCCTTGCCCTTGCCGCCTGTGAGTGTGTCTTCTCCCTCACCTCCGCCAAGCAGGTCGCGCTGGCGGCCTCCGTCTAGGATATCATTTCCCTGTCCCCCGATAAGAACATCTTTTCCCCGGCCGCCAAACAAGCGATCGTTGCCGTTTTGACCGCTCAGTTCACCGTTTCCCGCAAAGCCGCGCAGCAGATCATGGCCGTCACCGGCCCACAACTTGTCGGCTTTTGAAAGTCCCAAGAGCTTGTCATCGCCTGAAAGAAAAAGGTCATAAAAGCCAACGGACCCCAATAGGCCTGGCCACAGGTCAGTGGCGTCTTCTTCAATGTTCGAAATCAGGAAGAATGGCTTTCCGTTGACTTTGACTTCGTAGCTGTCAACCGGCCCGGAGATTTCCCCTTCGGAGTTTCTATCGAAGTTGCCTGATAAAACGGCCTCGAAACCCCTTGGGTAACGATAATCAACATAAAATATGCCTGTTGCTACTATTTCGCTTGTTGAAACGGATGATAGGTCTCGTATTCTTGAAAAGTCAGTGATCTCGATGTCTGTGTAGTTAAGGCTATCGGCCCTATACCAATCGGATGGATGGGTCAGGACCGTAAAAATAGCCATGTCTTTGCCCAGCTAGTTTGCGAACTGTCTAATGTGTCAGCGTCGCACATGCGTGGAAGCGAAACAAGTTTCAGCGTTTGTTGTATGTTTCTCTCTCCCGTATTTCGGACGCCGACGTGAACGAGGATTGCTGTCTTCTGAGCTGTGGAGGAGAGGGCATCAGAAATGGCGCGGCGACAGAACCATCCGCGTGAGTTCCAGACCAAGGACCCGCTTGCGGCTTTGAAAGGTGAGCGCAGGGTGCGGAACTGGACGGTCAGTTTGAGTTTCAAGGGCGCAACCGGTTTGAAACCGATGCTGATGTGGCAGGTAGTTGCGCTGCGGGCAACCGGCGCCTAAGGTGCAGACATGTCACTGGTGAGGCGCATATTGTCGGCTGCATCGATCGGGCTCCTGCTGATCATGACGGGAGTGGATGGCGCGGTGCATGCCCATACCGGCGCCTGCCCGGGTGGTCATTGCGATATGGCGACCTCTGACCATGCGCGTGAAAATCTGGTGGGCATGCTGGACAAGAGTGAACACGGCGCATCCCATGACCACATTGCCCATGACCACACTGGCGTGGGCGATGACGGCTGCGGACCCTTCACCTGCCACGCCGCCGTTCTGCCCGCTCCGATTGACGATGATGACTTCGCAGCCCTCAAGATCCATTGGGCCGCCGCGCTTCATCCCGTGGCGACGCCGGTGACACCGGATAGCCTGGAACGCCCACCGAACACCTGACCCGCCGGAGCAACGGCGCCGCCAGTCCCGTCTGGCGGCGCAATCGTCAAGGCAGCGCTGCGCCAAGCCGCGTTGCAGCAGACCAGTGTCAGGATAGAGAATGAAACGCAAATACTACCTCTTGGGGGTGCCTGTCGTCGTAGCCGTGGCAGCCAGCTTTCAGCTTGCCTCGGCCCCCGAGCCCGCAACACAAGCACCCGCCGTGGGCGCGCCGATCGTTACGGTCCAGGTGCCGCCCCTGCAGGGCAATGCCGTCATCGGACAGCAGATCTTTGCAAAGCGCTGTTCGGCGTGTCACGGTGAAAACGCCGCAGGAAAAGAGGGGGCAGGGCCGCCCCTGATCCACGTCATCTATGAGCCAAACCATCACGCAGACGAGGCCTTCCAGCGGGCGGTCGCAATGGGCGTCAGAAGCCATCACTGGAGGTTTGGGGACATGCCCCCCGTCGAAGGTCTGACACGGGGCGATGTGGCAATGGTCACGGCCTATATTCGCGACGTTCAGCGCGCAAACGGCATTCAGTGAGGTGAAACCATGAAGACAATTGCACCCTTTGCCCTGGCCGTCCTTTTGGCGACCCAGGCCCTGGCCCACTCCAAGATATCGGGCAGCAGCCCCGCTGACGGAGCCGTTCTGTCACAGCCGCCCGCACGTATCGAGCTGACCTTCGCCAAGCACATCCGGCTGACCAGGGTAAAGCTGCTGTCGCAGGACGGATCCGACAGGCCGCTGGATCTGGGATCGCAAACCAGCTTCGGGCGGGAATTCAGCCTGCCGGTTCACGAGTTGGGCCAAGGGGTCTACCAGATTGAATGGCGGGGGCTTGGCCAGGATGGTCATGCTATGACGGGCGGCTTTTCATTCTCGGTCGAGTAGGCCCATGATGGATATCTGGGGTTTCCTGGCGATCGGGGCGAAGCTGGCACTCTATTTGGGCTTTCTCGGCGCGACGGGGCTGGTGATCGTTCGTCTTCTCTTTGAAGAGCTGACGCGCGCCATCCGGACCGACCTGCAAAAACAAACGGCATGTCTGGCGGCCTTGGGCCTGCTGGGCGCGCTGTTCAGTTTCTCTTTGCGCGGGGCTGCCCTGACGGGGGACATCGGCGGCATGAGCGATGCTGAAATGCTGAGCCTGCTGTGGCAGACGCCGGTAGGCGATGCCCTGGTCTATCGGGGTGCCGGAGCCATGCTCTTGCTGTCCGGCCTGGTCCTGGGGCAGGCTGGATTGTGGATCTCTCTTGCCGGTGGCGCAGCGGGCCTGTGGTCCTTTGGCGTGATCGGCCATGTACCTGACATCGATCAGACCGGCGTGCGCCTGCTTCTTTTCGTGCACCTTCTGGGGGTCGCCTTCTGGGCCGGGATCCTGCTGCCGCTCAGGCAGCTGTCCCTGGACAGCGACAGCACAGCGGTCGCCGCACGGCTCGGCCACCGGTTCGGGCGGCTTGCCGTTGCCATCGTGCCCGCTCTGATTGCTGTCGGTGCCCTCATGGCATGGCTCCTGCTGGGCAGCATGGACGCCTTGCTGACAACGCCCTACGGGCTGAACCTTGTTGCCAAGATGCTGCTGGTCGCGGCCTTGCTGGTCCTAGCCGCCGCGAACAAGCTGCGCTTCGTTCCGGCGCTGCAAGGCGGTCACAGCGGCGCCGGACAGCGCCTCGCGCGCGCCATCGAGATCGAAGCCGTGATTTTCCTCTTGCTGCTTGCCGCAACTGCGCGATTGACCAGCACCGTAACGCTACCGGGATGAGATATTACCGGGATGAGGCCTATGTCCCTGAAGGATCTGAGCGGTTCCGTCTTGCCTGGCGGTTTCGCCGTTCCTGCATAGGCGGCGAACGATATGGCAGGGCGCGGCGTCCGACGTCACCTCATCGCTTGCTTCGGGATGCTTTGGGGTGGGGGGAGCGCCCCCCAATAAAGGCGGCTCCGCAACGTGCTGCGGAGCCGCCTTTGTCGATCAGGGTGGCGTTAGCTGAACCAGTCGATCATGATCTCATCCGTGATCCTGACGCCCTTCAACTGGGCGATCTGCACGGCATCTTCTCCACCTTCTCCATCAGCGTCATATTCGAGCCAAACGGCACCTCCGGCGGCTGACGTCAAAGCCAGATGATCGCTGTCAAATGCGGTCTGCAGATCGGTGCCCAGCTCGATCAGGAGATCATCAATGTCCAGGGTGTCTCCCTGATCACGTTTGAAGTCCTTTATTATGTCACCGACTTCGGAGGTGCTGGAAAAGACAAAGACGTCTGCGCCCGAGCCTCCGGTTAGGAGGTCGATGCCCTCTCCACCGGACAGGACGTCATCGCCGGAGCCACCATCCATGGTGTCTTTCCCGGAGCCGCCACTCAGGGTGTCATCGCCGTCACCGGATCTAACCCAATCGGTGCCGCCGCCGGCATCGATACTGTCGTTCCCGTTGCCTGTGTTGATTGTATCGAGGCCCGCTCCGGCAGAGACGGTATCATCGCCACTTCGAGTCGATAGCAGGTCGTTGCCGTCTCCGGTGGTGATCAGAGAATCGCCGTCACCGGTTTGCACGCGGTTGTCCCCATCTCCGGCATCGATCACGTTGGTGCCCACTCCAACCCTGATCTGGTCGTTTCCGGATCCGGAGGAGATGTGGTTGTCGCCGTCCCTCAGCCGGATCGAGTTTTGGCCATCACCCGCATCAATCGTATGGTTGCCTTCACCCAGCATGATTTTGTCCCAACCGCTGCCCGTGGTGATCGAACTGTTTCCCTCCTGGGCGCGGATCGTGTTTCTGCCGTCACCGGCGTCAATGGTGTGATCCCCGTTGCCGACCATGATTTTATCGGCATCCTGACCAGTTGTGATGGTGCTGTCGCCATCTTGCAGCCTCACAGTGTTTCGGCCATCTCCCAAGGTGACGACGTGCGTGCCGGCTGCCGCCGTCACTCGGTTGTTGCCCTCACCGGCCGAAATGGTGCTGTTGCCCGTGCCGACGGTGATCATGTTGCCGCCAGAGCCCGCAGAAATCAGATGGTTTCCCGCTCCCACCTTGATCCTGTCCGCACCGGAGCCGGCGACGATTGCGACGGTTCCGTTTCCAGTGGTAATCTGGTTGTTGCCATCACCGGCGTCGATGCTCTGGACGCCATCTCCCAGCTTGATGCTGTCATTGCTGGCCCCGGTGGAAATGGTGTTGTCCCCATTTCCAAACCTGATCTGCGCGCTTCCTTCCCCTGTCGATACAGTATGAGAGCCCGCGCCGCCGGTGATCCTGTCGGATCCCTCCCCGGCCGTGATGGTGGCGTTTCCACTCCCGATCCGGATCAGGTTTGTACCTGCTCCGGCGTCAATGGTATGGTTGCCGTCGCCTAGAGTGATCTGGTCCTTGTCGTCGCCGGTTTTGATCCATTTGTTGCCGTTGCCGGACCGGATGGAATTGGCTCCGTCTCCTGCGGTGATGGTGTCGTCGCCGTCACCGCAGGTGATCCGGTCTTTGCCGCTACCGGATGTAATGTCGTTGTCGCCGCCGAGTACCACGATTATGTTGGTGCCGTCGCCTGCGTCGATGACATTGTTGCCGCTGCCGCCGTCGATCCTGTCAGTGCCGCTTCCGCCGATGATCGTGTCGTCGCCGTCGCCACCCTTGATGCTGTTGCGCCCTTCGCCACCGTCGATGATGTCATTGCCCAGACCGCCTTCCATGCGGTCATTGCCTTCGCCGCCAGACAGGCTGTCGTCACCCGCATCCCCATTTAGCTGGTCATTCCCTTCACCACCAACCAGTGTATCGGAGCCATCCATTCCGAACAGGCGGTCATTGCCACCGTTGCCTTCCATCAGGTTGTCCAGCGCGTTGCCATAGCCTTGGTCACCGCCGCTGCCGAAGAGAACATTTTCGATGTCCGATGTGGCAGAGATGGTGAGCGACTTTGAACCGATACGGCCCACGGCGCCATTCTCCAGGAAGATTTTGCTTGCCTTGGTAACGGCCGTCAAATCAATGGTGTCCGTGCCGCCATTGGTGTCGTCAATCAGGCCAAGTGCCGGTGTCCAGTCGTCCTGGAAACTATCCGTGAACGTATATGTGTTGTCCAAGGTTTCTGGTTCCGGCGGCGTGGGCGGCTCGGGTTCGGGCTCCGGTTCCGGTTCTGGTTCCGGCTCAGGAGGCGGCGTGGCGCCGCTGTCGATGATTGCCGCCACATCTGCGCTGGGATCCACCCCTGCCAGGAAGGCCAGGTTGGTTCCACTGCCGTTTTCGATAAGGGTCAGCCAGGATCCGCCTGATCCCGCAGTCAGCCGTACCACGCCATCGGCAACGGCGTCCTCGGCGGTATATCCGATCGCGTCCAGCAGCGTCGTGATATCCACCCGGTCGCCCTCGGCGAGGTTGAAGTCCGTGATCGTGTCCCCTGCGTAGAGGGACTGGTAGACAAAACGGTCGGCGCCCGCGCCGCCAGACAGGGTGTCCACACCATCGCCGCCGATGAGGATATCGTTGCCGGCATTGCCTTCAAGACTGTCGTTGCCGCCGCCGCTTTCGATGCGATTGTCCGCAGTGTTGCCAATGATGTGGTCGTTGCCGACACCGGTGATCGCGTTCTCGATCACGGTGCTGCGGCCAATGGAGAAGTTCCCGATCCTGCCGTTCAGGTTGGAATAGGTCTCTTCACCCAGATTCAGCATTTGATCGTGGCTGCGCGAGCCGAGATTGATCGTATCGGTGCCCCCATTGTCGACAATGGCAACGCTCCAATCGGTCAGCCCCATGCCATGACGGCCCGTCGTTTCACCATCACCATAGGTGGTGTCACCGGTTTCGATGTTTGTCGGGGTGCCATAGAGGCGATGAATGGCCGCGATATCCGCCAGTTGGGCCGTCGCCAGGAAGGAATAGGAGGCGTCGGTATAGGTGTTCTCGGACTGGCTGAAATAGGACATGACCGAAACCTGCCAGCTATCGTTGGCAAAGTTCGCATCGCTGCCGTAGGAGGCGCTGCCATTGTAGTTGCCGGTATGGCCCAGGCCCAGCGCATGGCCAATTTCATGGATGAAGGTCTGCAGGTAGTAGTCGCCATAGGACGACCAGCTGGAGTTCACGTTGACATTGGTGCTGAGAATGGTGGAGCCGCTCGTGGTCGAACTGGCCCAGGCACCGCTCTGATTGTCGTCAAAGGTGATCTGTGCATTCGAGGTTTCGACGAATTCGATGCCGCTGAGGGCGGTCCAGCTGTCCAGCGCCTGTCGGGCGGTTTCCCGGCCCAGCGTGTTGAGACCGGTCAGGTTGACCGTGATCTGCCCCCCCGGTTCCACATCATAGGCACGCAGGGATCGACCGGTGTCCTGCCAAAACCCTTCGGTGAGGTAGTCGGCGACCTGATCGATCGTGTAGACAGGTTTTGTTGCCCATTCGCTTGATGAGCTGGAAACGGAGGTGTTTTCTCCGAATGGTGAGATATGGCGTGTGTTTCCGCAAAGTTCACACATGGTCTGCTCCCCCTGGTGATCGCTAAAAATGTTTCGGGATATTCGCGGAACGGATCAGCTGCTGCGCAAAGGACGCCAGGTCCTCCGCGTTGAGCTGACGGTCCATGACCGAATACTCGAGTACCGGGCTGTCCCCTTTGCGCCCGTCTGCGCTACTCCAGCTGAGCTGCCCCGACAGCCAGCTGTCCGCGCGTCCCCGCTCTGTGAAGTGCAGGGTCAGTGCTGCTTCGGCCGGTGGTTCATCGGCCTTTGAAACCCCGCTCGATCCTTCCATGACCTTGAAGGCGTACCCGGTGACGGCTGCCGCCAGGGCCTCGCCCAGGGCCTCGCACATCGGGCCCATGTCATGCGCCCTGTCCTGAGCGTCGCACTGAAGGCTGACATGCCGTTCTGCCGCATCATCGGCCACTGCGGCAGAGGCCAGCAGCAGGACTGTCGCAGAGGTGCGCGTGATGTCGGAAATCAGGGACATGAGTGTCGGATGCCTTACGGTTCGAGATGGTTCGGGTTTCTCGCGCCGTTCTGGCCGCAGTTATCTTTTTGGAAAGAAAACCGGTCAGGAAGGGGTGCAGCAATCTGGCAAAAATGTGGCAGCCAGGAGTTTCACCAGAAGATTTTCATAGAGATTTAAGAGATTGCGGGCGCAATTTCCTGCATTCGAGCGCCTGTGGTTCCGGCTTAGGGCCAGGCCGAGAATGACGTGGGGCTTGTGCCGCGCGAGGCCATCTTGCGGCGGAACCGCCCCGGGGACAGCCCCTGCGTTCTGGTGAAGAAGCGGTTGAAATAGGCCGGATCGGAAAACCCCAGCCGAAAGGCGATCTGCGCCACCGAGAGCCCGGAGTTCGTCAAAAGCTCCGCGGCCTCGCGCACGAGCGCCTCATGCAGATAGGCCTGCGGCGAGCGGCCCATCGAGCGGCGCACCGCGCTGCCAAGCCGATCCCGGCTGACCCCCAGGGCGTTGGCGTAATCGGCGACTTTCCAGTGATCGCGCAGATGCAGCCCCACCAGTTGCACAAAATTCTGCACCAGGCCGCCGGTCGCCGCAGAGGAGCGGGGCCGCTGTTTGCGGGCGATCCGCCAGATCTGGATCAGCAGCAGGGAAAGAAGGTGCTCGCCGGCAATCTCGGCGGCCGGTTCCGAACCGGAAAGCTCCTCGCGCAGGTTGCGCATCCACCCCGTCATCCGCTCCTCGTGCCCGCTCAGCGGTTCCGACAGGTCGCGGCGCAGCATCTGGGCCAATTCGTCGCCAAGGGCGGTGGCGGGCAGGGCGCGCGCAACGGCGCTGTCGTTCAGATGCAGGATTTCCCCGCGGCTGCCCGAGGTCAGCCGCAGCTGTCCGCGACGACCCGATGACAGCCACACTGCCCGGGGCGCATCAAAGCGCAGCCCATCGGGCTCGCCATCGATTTTCCCGCGCCCTGCCTTGAGCAGCAAAAGCACGCTTTGGCTGGGCGCCAGCGCATAGGTGGTGTCCGCAAGGGGACTGCGAATCTGCCGGGCGATGATCTGAGCTTTCTTGTCGGAAATCATCGCATGGGTCCGGTAGAAGGTGAAAATCGACGCATCAGTGCAATTCTTAGCTTCAAAAGCACATTTTATAAAGCTTCAATTCCAATACCCTGTTCCCGTGGAAGAGAAATCGTCGCCTTCGCAAGGGGGCGGTGCCCGGGCGTCAGGAGGATGTGGTGCCTGGGGAAATCACGACTGGGAGGAGACACATGTCAGTATTTTCACGGCGCGCCTTGCTGCGCGCGGTTCCTGTTGCGCTTGGCTCCATGCTGGCGCTGGGTACACCGGCCCTGGCCGAGGATGCGGCAGCCGTCAAGATCGGCTATGCGGTATCGAAAAGCGGCCCCAATGCCACCGGGGCCGGGATCACCACCATTCCGAACTACGAACTCTGGGTGTCCGAGGTGAACGCCAAGGGGGGCCTCACCATGCCCGACGGCAGCCAGCGCAAGATCGAGGTCGTCGAATACGACGACCGGTCCAGCGCCGAGGACCTGGTGCGCGCCATTGAACGCCTGGCGACCCAGGACAAGGTCGATCTGATCCTGCCGCCCTGGAGCACCGGCGCCAACCTGGCGATTGCGCCCTTGATGGCGCGCTTTGGCTACCCGCAGCTGGCGGTGACCGCGGTGACCGACAAGGCGCCGGAATTTGCCGCGCGCTGGGACCGGTCCTTCTGGATGCTGGGCGGCGGACATGACTATGCCACCGCCCTGGTCGAAGCGCTGGCCGCGGCCCGCGATGCCGGTACGATCAACAACAAGGTTGCGATGATTTCCGTCGCGGACGGTTTCGGGATCGATCTGGTCAAGGCGGCACGTCCGGCCCTGAAGGAAGCAGGCTTTGAGACCGTCTATGACGCCTCCTACCCGCTGGGGACTTCGGATTTCGCCACCATGCTGAACGAGGTGCAGGGATCGGGCGCGGACAGTTTCGTGTCCTTCTCCTACCCGCCCGGCAGCTTTGGCGTGACCAAGCAGGCGATGACCACGGGCTATAACCCCAAGGTGTTTTACATCGGTGTGGGCGGGGCCTTTCCGGTCTATGCCAAGATCACTGGCGGCAAGCAGGAAGGCGTGATGTCCATCGGCGGCGTTGATGCCGCGAACCCGGACATCCAGGCCTATTTCCAGAAACATATCGCCGCCACCGGCAATGCGCCTGACAGCTGGGCCAGCGCCATCACCTATGCCTCGCTGCAGATCATGGAGCAGGCGGTGGCGCGGGTCGGCCTTGATCACGCGGATCTGGCCAAGGAAATCTCGACCGGCACCTTCGACACCATCCTGGGTGAGACCGCGATGGAGAACAACCAGCTGCGCAAGCTGTGGTTCGTGGGGCAGTGGCAGGGTGACAGTTTCGTGGCCGTCAGCCCCGCCGATCGTGCCGGTGCAGGCGCTCCGATGATCCCGAAACCCGAGTGGTAAGAACCCCCGTGCGTATCACTGGGTGAAACTGGTCTGCGGCCCCGAGTGAGGGCCGCAGCACACAAGACTTCAAGGACATAAGATGTTGATCTCAACCCTTCTCCTCGGCCTGGTGCTGGGCGGGACCTATGCGCTCTTGGCGCTGGGCCTGTCGCTGCAATACGGCATATCGAGGATCATGAACCTGGCTTACGGCGAATTCATGCTGCTGGCCTGTTTTGCTGTAACGCTGATGTTCACCGGCTGGGGTGTTGGCCCGCTCTGGGGGCTTCTGGTGGTGGTGCCCCTTGGATACGGGTTTTCCTGGCTGATCTACAGCGTGATGATGCGCCCCCTGGTGAAACGCGCGGGTGGCAGCGGGCGGCTTGAGGTCGACACCATCCTTGCAACCTTTGGCCTCTTGTTCGTCCTGCAGGGGGTGATGCTGGTCACCTTCGGCAGCGATTTCACCTCTTATTCCTACCTCAACACCGGGGTGGAGCTGCTGGGCGTGACCATTGCCGCCAACCGTCTCATTGCCTTTGTGCTGTCCGTCGTGATCGGGCTGGGTCTGTTCACATTGCTGATCCGCACCCGCTGGGGCACCGCGATGCGCGCCGTGGCGCTGTCGCCGGGGTCGGCCTACTTGGTGGGCATCGACGTGGACCGGATGGGGCGGCAGGCCTTTGCGCTGGGCGGTGCACTGGCAGCGGCTGGTGGTGCGCTGATCTCCATGTACCAGACCTTTTCGGCCACCGATGGTGTTGTCTTCACCATGAAGGCGCTGATCGTGGTGATCATGGGCGGGGTCGGCAATATCCTGGGCGCGCTGATCGCGGGGCTGTTCCTGGGGCTGGCCGAGACATTCGTGGCCGCCTTCATCGACCCCGGACTGACCCTTGCGGCCACCTATACGCTGTTCCTGGTGGTGCTTTTGTGGCGTCCGAACGGGCTTTTTGGCAAGGCGGGGGGCTGAACCATGCGGATCACTATCGCAGTTGTGGCCCTTGCCTGTCTTGCAGCCCTTCCGTTCTTCTTTGACAGCTATGGCATCGGCCTTTTGGTGGGGCTTGCGGGCTATGTGACGCTGGCGAGCTCCTGGGCGATGTTCTCGGGGCCGACGCGCTATGTCTCGCTGGCGACGGTCGCCTTCTTCGGCGTTGGGGCCTACACCGTCGCCGTGCTGAACGAGGCGCTGCCCTATCCCTTGGTGCTGCTGGCCGCTGCCGGGATCGGCGCCACCATGGCGGTGCTGGTCGGTCTTTCTACCTTACGCCTTGCTGGCATCTATTTCGTGATCTTCACCTTTGGCCTGGCCGAACTGGTGCGCCAGCTGATCACCTGGTTCGAGGTCAATATCACCGGCACCCTGGGGCGCTATATCTTCCTCGATCTGGAGGCCAAGCATATCTACTGGCAGCTTCTGGCGCTGGGCGCGCTGACCCTGGCGCTGGCGGCCTGGATCCGGCAAAGCCGCCTGGGCCTTGCCCTGCGCGTCATCGGTGATGATGAAACCGTCGCGGCCCACAGCGGCATCAACCTGGCGCGCACCAAGCTGGTTCTGTTTGTGGCCTCCGCCACCATCATCACCCTTGTGGGGGCCATCCAGGCGCCGCGCTGGGTCTATGTGGAGCCCTCCATCGTCTTCAACCCCACCGTCAGCTTTCTGACCGTGATCATGGCGCTGCTGGGCGGGGCAAGCAGGCTCTGGGGGCCGGTATTTGGCGCCGTGCCACTGTTCCTCTTGTTCGAATGGCTGTCAGCCCGTTTCCCGGATCACTTCTCGATCCTTCTGGGGCTGATGTTCCTTGCGGTGGTCTATGCGCTGCCGGACGGGTTGCTGGCAGCCGCTGAGAAACTGCGTGGCAAGGCAAGGGGTGATGCAAAAGGGGAGGCGGCTCAATGAGTGTTCTTCTGAAAACCGAAGGGCTGACCAAACGCTTCGGTGGGCTGACGGCAGTGAATGATGTCTCGCTTGAGGTGCGCAAGGGCGAGGTTCTGGGCCTGTTGGGGCCGAACGGATCGGGCAAGACCACCCTTTTGAACCTTCTTTCCGGTGCGCTGCGCCCTTCGGCGGGGCAGTTCGCGGTGGAGGGCAGGCCGCTGGCTGGCGCACGCCCCGATGTGATCGCGGGGGCAGGTGTGGCGCGCACCTTCCAACTGGTGCGCATCCTGCCCTCGTTGACGCTGGAGGAAAACGTCATGGTCCCGGCGGCCTTTGGCGGCAAACGGCTCTGGGGCAGTGACCTGAGCGCACGGGTGCGCGAGTGCCTCGCCATGGTCGGCCTTGAAGATCGTGCCTCGGGTGTTGCGGCGGATCTTACCTATATCGATCAGAAACGCCTGGAACTGGCCCGCGCCCTGGCTGCCGAGCCGCGCATCCTGTTGCTGGATGAGTGGCTGGCGGGTCTGAACCCCACGGAACTGCACGAGGGGATCGCCCTGATCCGCAGGCTCGAGGAGACCGGCATCACCATCATCATGGTGGAACACATCATGGATGCGGTGCGCGCCCTGTGTCCGCGCTGCGCGGTGATGAACTCGGGGACGCTGATCGCAGACGGGCCAACGGCAGAGGTGCTGGATGATCCTCATGTGGTGGCTGCTTACCTGGGAGAAGAAGATGCTTGAGATCGACAACCTCACCGTCGCTTACGGCAAGCATGTCGCCCTGGATGCGGTCTCGATGGCGGTTCAGCCGGGCGAATGCGTGGTAATCCTGGGCGCCAACGGGGCGGGGAAATCCAGCCTTTTGAAGACCGTCGGCGGCGTGGTGGAGCCGCGTTCGGGCCGGATCAGCCACGAGGGCACCGATCTGGCGACGGTTGCCGCCCATGACCGGGTCGGGCGCGGTATCGCCCTGGTGCCCGAGGGGCGCGGCATCTTTCCCCGCATGTCCGTGGGCGAGAACCTGGCGCTGGGCACCTATCCAGAACGGGCGCGCGAGGGTGTTGCCGCGCGTCAGGCAGAGGTGTTCGAACTGTTCCCGCGTCTGGCGGAGCGGCGACGCCAGTTAGCGGGCACCATGTCGGGCGGCGAGCAGCAGATGGTTGCCATCGCCCGCGCGCTGATGTCGAACCCCGACATCCTGCTCTTGGACGAACCCAGCCTCGGCCTGGCCCCCATCGTGGTGAAAGAGGTCTTTGCTGCGCTCACCCGCATTCGCAGCACCGGCCTCACGCTGGTGATCGTGGAGCAGAACGTGCGCGCCAGCCTGGCGCTGGCCGACCGGGGCTACCTGCTCGAGGCGGGCCGTGTGGTGGGGCAGGGCCGCAGTGACGCATTGCAAAATGATCCAGCGGTCCAGCGCGCCTTCCTTGGCGGCACGAGCGAGCCGCTGGACAATGAAATTTCCTGACAGACGGAGAGAGTGAAATGGATACTCTGAAACTCTTCATCAATGGCGAACATGTGGACGCCGAAAACGGGCGCGCATTCGAGCGCCACAACCCGGTGACCGGCGCCCTTGCCACCACTGCGGCGGCGGCCAGCACCGAGGATGCCATGCGTGCGGCGGATGCGGCGGCGGCGGCCTTCCCGGAATGGTCGGCCATGGCGCCGGGGGTGCGGCGTCGGATGCTGTTGGATGCGGCAGAGGCCCTGAAGGCACGCGGTGACGCCATCGTCGATGCCATGAAGGCCGAGATCGGCGCGACCGAAGCCTGGGCGCGGTTCAACATCATGCTGGCCTCGGAAATGCTGGTGGAGGCGGCGGGCCTCACCACCCAGATCAAGGGCGAGATCATCCCGTCGAACCGCCCTGGCAGCACGGCCTATGCGGTGCGCCAGCCCGCGGGCGTGGTGCTGGCCATGGCGCCCTGGAATGCGCCGGTGATCCTGGGCGTGCGCTCTATCGCGACGCCGCTGGCCTGCGGCAACACGGTGGTGATGAAGACCAGTGAACTTTGCCCGCGCACCCATGCGCTGATCCTGGAGGCCGTCGCCGAGGCAGGCCTGCCCAAGGGGGTCGTCAATGCGATCTCCAACGCGCCCGAGGATGCGCCGGAGCTGGTCGAGGCGCTGATCGCACATCCGGCGGTGCGCCGCGTGAACTTCACCGGCTCGACCCGTGTTGGCCGTCTGATCGGGGAAATCTCGGCCCGTCATCTGAAGCCGTCGCTGCTGGAACTGGGCGGCAAGGCGCCCTTCATCGTGCTGGAGGATGCCGATATCGATGCGGCCGTGGCCGCTGCGGCCTTTGGCGCCTATATGAACCAGGGGCAGATCTGCATGTCGACCGAGCGGATCATCGTGGTGGACGAGATCGCCGATGCCTTTGTCGATGCCTTTGCGCGCAAGGTGGAGACCCTCACTGCAGGTGATCCGACCGAGGGCAAGGCGCCACTGGGATCGGTTGTAAATGCCGCCGCGGCCGATCGCATCCGCGAGTTGATCGAGGATGCGGTGCAAAAGGGCGCACGCCTGATCGGCGGCGGTGGCTCTGGCACCATCCTCAATGCTGCGGCCCTGGATGGCGTCACCCCGCAGATGCGGCTTTATTCCGAGGAAAGCTTTGGGCCGGTGACCTCGCTCATCCGGGTCAGCGATGCGGATGAGGCGGTGCGGGTTGCCAATGAAAGCGACATGGGCCTGTCGGCAGCCGTCTTCGGGCGCGATCAGGCGCGGGCGATGAAGGTTGCCGCCCGTATCGAAAGCGGGATCTGCCATGTGAACGGGCCAACCGTGCATGACGAGGCGCAGATGCCCTTTGGTGGCGTCAAGGATTCTGGCTATGGCCGCTTTGGTGGCCAGTGGGGCATTGCGGAATTCACCGACCTGCGCTGGATGACCACGCAGGACGGCGGCATCCACTACCCGATCTGATCGCTCGCAGGCAGCCGTCGAACCTGCGGCTGCCTGCTGTTCAACCCTTGCGGTCGTGTTGCGCCGCTGCGTCTTTGGGTGCCATGAGTTCCTGGCTCCAGGGATTTTTCCTTTGTGCGTGGCCCGTGGATTGCTACTCTCTGCCCAATAACAAAAACTGAGGCAGGCAAAGAGCAATGAAAACGGGCTTTACCGGCACGTTTGTCATTTCTTGGTCGCAAACGGAATTGGATGGTCAAAGACCCGCGTCGCCAGAGGCAGTGCGCGTGGGATCTGCGTGGTCCTGGCGTGGGGAGGCCCTGCGCCTGGATGGTCCGGCCGATCTGTTGCGCTTGGAAATGAACAAAGATGAAGGCGATCTGCGCCAGCGCGCGGCGCGCTCGGTGCGCAGGCTTGTCGGTGCTGCGGGGGTTGCGCCCTGTGTCGCTGCGGCGACGGCGGCAAAGGGGCAACTGGCGGACCGGTGCTTTACCCTCACCAATGGGATCGACCGTTACACGGGCACCCTGATCGAGGTCGCGCCGGGCAAGACTCCGCTGCTGATGTTCGTGGACGAATTGCCGCCGCGCGATACCGATCTTTGGGTGCTGAAGCAACGGCTCTGCGGAGACGGGCAGCGGGGCGCGCGGGCGACACCCGACAGCGGGATGATCTGTTTCACGCCGGGCACCTTGATCCAGACCCCCGATGGGGACCGCCCGGTCGAGCGCCTGCGTGAGGGCGACCGGGTGCTGACCCGTGACAATGGCCCGCAACGGATCCAATGGATCGGTGCGCGCCGGATGACCGGGGCGCGGCTGTTTGTTTATCCGCATCTGCGGCCCGTGCGCCTGCGGGCAGGGGCCTTGTCCGGCGGGCGCCCCGGTGAGGATCTGCTGGTTTCCCCCGATCACCGGCTTTTGCTGCGAGGGCGTCATGTGCAGGCGCTGTTCAACACGCCCGAAGTTCTGGTGGCAGCCAAGGATTTGATCAACGGCAGCAGTATCATGACCGACATGCGTGTGCGAGAGGTCACCTATGTCCACCTGCTGCTGGAGGATCACCAGGTGCTTTGGGCCAATGGGGTGGAAAGCGAAAGCTTCCATCCGGCCAATGCCGCCCTTTCGGCCCTGTCCGATCGGGATCGCCAGCGGTTGGTTCAGCTGTTGCCTGCGGTGCAAGACGACCCGTTCAGCTATGGCGCCTTTGCACGCCGCAACCTGAACGCCAGCGAGGCCGCGATCCTGCGCCATGAAGCGGCCTGAGGCCGTCTCGTGGCAGGGTGAACGCTCTGTCAGATGGGCTATTGACTCGGGGGGATAGCTCTATATAAGCGCGGCTTCATTGGTGTTGGTGGCCCCCGCAAGGGGATGCCTGTCATGGGGAGGTCCATATGGACCAAACCAAGAGGACAACGCCCTTTATAGCCGCCGTTTGTCCGGTTGCGTTCTGGCTGATCCGGTTTGCTGGCCCTCGCGTCCGCAATCCGCAAAGTGGGAACCGGTTTTCGGAACAAATTGCGGAGCCACGAATAAAGGAGATCAGCCGTGACCAAACGCACGTCTGCCAAGTACAAGATCGACCGCCGCATGGGCGAAAACATCTGGGGCCGCCCGAAGTCCCCGGTCAACCGTCGCGAATACGGCCCCGGCCAGCACGGCCAGCGCCGCAAGGGCAAACTGTCCGACTTCGGTATCCAGCTGCGCGCCAAGCAGAAGCTGAAAGGCTACTACGGCGATCTGACCGAGAAACAATTCCGCCGCATCTACGGTGAAGCCGAGCGTGTCAAAGGCGACACCGGTGAAAACCTGATTGGCCTGCTGGAGCGCCGCCTGGACGCGGTTGTCTACCGTGCCAAGTTCGTTCCCACCGTCTTTGCTGCCCGTCAGTTCGTGAACCACGGTCACGTCCTGGTCAACGGCAAGCGCGTGAACATCCCCTCCTACCGCGTGAAGGAAGGTGACGTGATCGAGGTTCGCGACAAGTCCAAGCAGATGGCTGTTCTTCTGGAAGCCACCCAGCTGGCCGAGCGTGATGTGCCCGATTACATCGAAGCCGACCACTCCAAGATGAAAGCCACCTTCGTGCGCACCCCGGCGCTGGGCGATGTGCCTTACCCGGTGGTGATGGAACCGAACCTGGTCGTCGAATTCTACGCCAAGAACTAAGCGACTTCCCATTTTGTGGGATTTCTATTGGGCTGCCCCTGCGGGCGGCCCTTTTTCATTTGGGCGGCTTTGGATTTCCGTTTGTCGAACCGGGATCCCGGGCGCTAAGCTGTTGTCCGAGACGCGCAGGTTGGTTGAACCTTTGAAGTGGAGACCCAGGATGAAAGCACTTATGGCGGTATGGTCTGCCGTGGCCTCAATGGCGCTGGCCGGATCTTTGGCGGCAGAGCCGGTAACGCTGCAGCCCGCCGATCCCCAGCCGGGTAAACTGCGTGCCGGGCTTGCGGTGATGTATGCCTATCCCCAGGACGTGCGCGATCTGACCGAAGCCTCTGCCGCGTTGAAGCGTGGGGCAGAGGTCGGCCGTCCCCTGGCTGGGCTGGATCATCGCGACACCAATGAGGGGGATAACACGCTGACCTCCAATCGGGCGTTGCATGTCGCGGCCCGGATCAGCGGCTACGTGCGGTTCGACAAGCCGGGCGTCTACAATATCGACTTTCTGACCAATGACGGATTGCGAGCCAGGATCGGTGGGCAGATCGTCGGGGAATTCGACGGTCGCCAATCCTGTGACACCACGGTGATGACCGAGGTTAAGGTGCCCGTTGCGGGCTGGTATCCGCTTGATGCGCTGTATTTCCAACGTCTTGGCACGGCCTGTCTGCATATGCGGATGGGACCCGAAGGAAAGCGGTTGCGGTGGATGCCCGATGCGGCCTTTGCCCATTAGCGGGTTGTTTTCGGCAGGCGTGCCTCTGCCTCAAAGCGGCAGGGGCCGTCCTTCGGCAATGGCCTCCATCGCGAAGTAAGAGGTCACGCTGTCCAGCTCCACGCCGGAAATCAGCCGCTGATAGACCTTGTCGTAGCTGGCCATATCCTCTGTGACCACCTTCAACTGGTAGTCGTAATCGCCTCCGATGCGGTGGAAATCCACCACCTCGGGGATGGTCAGAACATGCCTGCGAAAGCGCTCCAGCCAGTCGGCTGAATGATGGCGGGTGCGCAGCATGACGAAGACCACCAGGTCCAGCCCCAGTTGTGCCCGATCAATCCGCGCCGTCGCCCCTTTGAGAACGCCTGCATCATTCAGCGCCTTCAACCTGCGCCAACAGGCGTTCTGCGACAGGCCGATCTTTTCGGCCAATTCCCGCTGCGAGAGATTTGCATCCTGCTGCAAGGCGCGCAGAAGCATTCTGTCAATATGATCTATCTTGTCTGGCATTTGTAGATCATATGACACAAAAATTGGCAATTTCAATCAAAACTAAGTGGGAATTCCGCGATCTGAATGGGTCAAGATGTGTGAAAGACGCGGAGAAACAGATGCCTTTCACACAGCTCAAGCAGACCCTGAAAACCGCAGCCCAGGATGGTAGCCTGGCGGCTGACCTTATTGGCGAGGGCGCCATGCTCCCAGGCCCCGATGGTCCAAAGCCGCTGGTCTATGCCGATTACGTTGCCTCGGGACGGGGGCTGCGGCAGGTGGAGGATTTCATCGTCACCGAAGTCTTGCCCTATTATGCGAACTCCCACACCGAGGCGTCTTATTGCGGGGCCCATATGACCGGCCTGCGCCGTGCAGCCCGGGCGGAAATCGCCCGGCTCACCGGCGCCACAGAAGAAGACGCGGTGATCTTTGCCGGATCGGGGGCGACCGCGGGGCTCAATCGGCTGGTCAGCCTCCTGGGGGTCAACGAGGCCCGCGCGCCCGTGGTGTTCATCGGCCCTTATGAGCATCACTCCAACATCCTGCCCTGGCGCGAAAGCAAGGCGGTGGTCGTCGAGATCCCCGAGGCGCCAGGGGGAGGCGTCGATCTGGGGGTGCTGCAGCAGGCGCTCGTGGAATATGCCGCCTGCGATCTGAAGATCGGCAGTTTTTCGGCGGCCTCCAATGTGACCGGTGTTTTGACCGCCCCGGATCCGGTCAGCGCCCTTCTGCATGAGCATGGTGCGCTTGCGGTCTGGGACTATGCGGGCGGCGGGCCTTACCTGCCGATCGACATGGGGGGGCATGGCGGCGCGCGCAAGGATGCCATCGTCCTCTCTCCGCATAAATTCCCCGGTGGGCCAGGGGCGTCGGGTGTGTTGATCGTGAACAAAAAGGCTGTGCGGCGCCGCGCGCCGTCATGGCCGGGGGGGGGTACGGTCAGTTTCGTTTCGCCCTGGGCGCATAGCTATAGCGAGGATCTGGCGGCGCGCGAAGAGGCCGGCACCCCCAATGTGATCGGCGATATCCGCGCAGCACTGGCGTTTCTGGTGAAAGAGGCGGTTGGCGCGCAGCGCATCGCCAGGGAGGAGGCGCGATTTGCACAGATGGCCCGCGCCGGTTGGGAGGGGAACCCGCAGCTGACCTTGCTTGGCCATGCCAGTGCGCCGCGCCTGCCGATCTTCTCCTTCACGGTGCGGGGGGTATCGGGCCGCCCCGTGCATCAGCAGCTGTTCACCCGCATGCTCAGCGACTTTTACGGGATCCAGGCGCGTGGCGGCTGTGCCTGTGCCGGACCTTATGCGCATCGGCTGCTGGGCATCGACGAGGCGGAGTCCCGCGCGCTGCTGTCCGATCTGCGGGCCGGGCAGGAACTGCGCAAACCCGGCTGGGTCCGGCTCAATTTCTCCTACCTGATGCGCGACGAGACCGCGCGCTATATCATCGACAGCGTCAACGATCTGACCCGTCGCGCTGAAGGATTGGCGCCGCGCTATGAGGCGGACCCGGCGACGGCACGTTTTCGCCCACGTGCGGCCTAGGGTCAGGACTCATAGCCAGTAAATGACGAGCGCTGCGAGTGCGATGGCTGACAGGAAGACCTTTGGGCA
>NZ_JARCJD010000032.1 GCF_028890115.1 Phaeobacter sp. QD34_24 | reverse complement strand
ATTGGCAAATCACGCTCCAAGACCCAAACTCGGGGAAAGCTGGGCAACACCAGCCAGTTTCCACACAGCCTCTCCGCTTTGCGGGCTGCAAATGCGGCAATCAGATTGAAGGATAAACGGCAGTTCGGGGCCGACCACGTCTGGCGTACGGCTTCAGTTCAGATCGACGCCGCCGAGGCGCGGCGCATGTACATGCGTTCGGATTAGGAACGCAGCGCCCGCGCCCGCGATGGCGCCGAAGAGATGTGCCTCCCACGACACGCCGGGTTGGCCCGGAAGAACGCCCCAGATAATAGAGCCATAGAGGACACCGACCACCAGTGCCGCGCCCAGCGTGATCGGGGAGCGATCCACAAGACCGCGCGCGATGAGGAAGCCAAACCAGCCGAAGATCAGCCCCGACGCACCGATATGGATCGCCGAGCCGCCGAACAACCACACGAGACCGCCCCCAAGGCCGATCACCACGGCGTTCACGGACAGCAAGGCTCGCGTGGTTGTTGCCACCAGCAGTCCACCCATCACCAGGAGCGGCGGCGTGTTGGCCATCAGGTGCGAGAAGCTCCCATGCAGGAGGGGCATAGCGATGACACCATCCAACCCGCTGCCATGCCTGGGGATCAGGCCGAAGGCCGGGTTCAGGCCGTAACCGGTGATCCAATTGACAACCTGAACCGCCCAGAGCAGCGCGACAAAGGCGGCAAGCGCCGCGGTTCGCCGGAAGAAGACGCGCATGTGATCCCGTTTCATCATGTTGGCGACAGTAGTCGTCCCCACAGCGCCTTCAACGGCTTTCGCGCGCTGCACAGGGTGCCACCTCCGGGAAAGGGGGTCGCGGCGGCCAACCTCGGTAGTGCTCAAGCCAAGAGAATGGCTCCGATCTTACACGGTGTTCCCAGGCCGCAGCGGCATGATTTCACGCTCGGGGCGCTTCAACGCTTCGGCATATTTGCGGGCATTGTCGTCAATCGTGCCGTGCCAAAGTTTGGAGACGAACGCGCGGGCGTCTTGAACTGTCATGTCTTTCAGCGAAGAGGACAGCGCCATGAATAGCTCATCCTCGCTGATCGCAGCGGCACGGTGCATGGCGTCCGCGTAAAATGATGGATCGTTCACAACCTGCTCGCTCAGAAGCATCCGCGCGAGGTTCTCTTCCGGGATCGCCATGAAGATCGTGTCCTGCAGGTCGGTCAGATAGGCGCGGCGCGATGTGGACACCGGCTTTCCCGCAGCCTTGGCCTCCAGAACTGCCTGCCTTGTCCTGTCGAGCTTTGCCCTTGCATGGGTCATGAGGACATCACGCTGTCGTTCAGGCAGCGCAAATCCGGTGCAACGCTCGATATGAGCAAGAAGCTCTGCAACCTCTGCGTCTACATCAAAGCTCTCGAACCACGGAGCTTTTCCCAGTCTCGCCACCATGCGCCTACCCTTGTCCATTCAATAATATATTATCGTATATCATAGTCAGCAGATCGCAAGCGGGTGGCGTCCTTGACGCAAACGGACATGGAAAAAGGGGAACCGTGATCCCACGGCTCCCCTTTCGGTTCAGATCGTCTCACCCCGCGCGCTGATCAGGCAACCAGCGACAGCCCCGCGCCCGCGTCTTGCGCTTGATCACCGCTGTCGATGAACGGAATGATCGAGAAAGTCTGGCCACCGCGCTGCTCTTCGTTCTGCACGGCGTTCACGCGCAGGTCGCCATCGGGCGTGTTGATCAGAAGCGACAGGTAGTCATTGCCCGTGCGGCTGCTCTTGGCCATCCAGGCCGAGCCGACGCGGATCGGTGTGCCCCGGGGCGAGCTGACCTCGATCCGGTAGTCGGGGTGGGTCTCCTCGGTCTTGTAGCTGTTTTCGATCAGCATGAACTCCAGATCGAACATCATGTTGGCGATGTAGCCGGTGAAGGCGTTGTCGGCGTCCATGGCGGTGAGCTCGCCCGAGATCGAGCCGGATTTCATCAGGCCGTTCGAGACCAGCGGGATGATCTCGAACGCGCCGCTCTGGGCCGCGCGCGCCTCGTTCGTCTGCACCGCGTTGACCCGGAACGGACCCAAGCCGACATCGATCTGCATCGAGATGTAGGGGTTACCGCTGGTATTGCCGGTCTCGTTCCAGGCCGTGCCGATGCGCACCTTGCGGCCTGATTTGTTGACGGCCGTCACGTCAAAATCCGGGCTGCGCGCGGACATCTTGGCCCGTGCCTCGAGCTGGATGGCGATGTCAAAGCGCGTCGAATGGATCATGCCGGTGTATTCGGCGGCTGCGGTCTCGACGTTGCGGGTGAGGGTTCCTGCGAACATGGGATAGTTCCTTCTTGGATTGGCCAGTGCCTGACGTTCTTGCCAGCGCATCCGGGATTGCTTTCTCGACCCCTCCTAGGGTCACAAATCAGAAAGCTTGCTTTCCCTTTATGCCCCGCCCCCGGCTCAGCGCTGCCGTCCGAGTGGATGTGCCCCCGCGCCTCCGGGTGCTACGCCCCTCCCCTGCCCGTGTGGTCTTGATTGGCTGCCAGGATTTTCCGCGCCGTCCTCCGATCGCGCGAGGAAGAACTCCGCCTCTTCCCCGTTCAACCTTTGCCCGCCCCTGTCGGTCAGGCCGATGCAGCTGCCGTTCAGCACATAGGTGATCAGGTACTGACCCAGCCGGTCCTTGTGGACAACGTAGCCGGTATTGGCCCAGTGCACGGTCTGCCCGGCATCGACGGCCGCTTTGATATCTTCGAGTGTCATGCACTCCTCCTCAAGAACAATAGTGGGGAAACGACGCAAGAAGCCCGGTCGTCCAACAGGGCTTACGCGCAGCATTCGTTGGGCAAACGACCGAGAGCTGTCAGGCGCTTTGCGTGGCTTGCGTCGCGCGCGCCGCCATCCAATCTTTCAGGCCAAGAACCGTTCGTCCGGCGGCGACCTCGGAGGCCCAGGCAACCCTTGGATCACCGCAGGGCTCCCCGCTGAGGTGCTGCTCGATATGGCCATTGGCCATCCATGGCTCAGGCTGTATGCGTCGCAGCCAGTCCGCCATACTCGGGATACGGCCTTGGCAGTCTTCACGGATATGCTGCTCGCCGATCCAGCGCACGGGGATGTCCCGACCTGCGCTATTGGTCAGGGTCAGACCGAAGACACGTTCAGCATCGAACAGACCTTGGGTATGGTGGCGAAGCGCCCTGTGCGTGAAGAGCGCCAGGTGCTCTTTCGAGGCATCGAACCAATCGTGGATGGCCTGATAGTCAGACGGCACCCCGCCGAATTTTCGGGCCGAGCTTTCGGCATGATGAAGCGGATGCGCCATATCAAAGCCCCTCGTCATAGCTGTGCGAGCATTCGACATAGCGGTCGGCGTGATCGAGGGTGATGCTGTCTGCTGCAATGTCCCAGGTCAGCGTGCCGTAGCCGCCCTCGTTGTTCTCGAACCCCGGATGATGGTGATAGGCGAGTGACCAGGCGAAATCGCCCACGGCGGTGACAAGCGCTTCCGGCAGTTTGACCTCCGCAGGCTGCACATTCACGTCCTCGACATTGCCAGAGTCGCCATAGCCTTCGTATTCGGCGGTGACCTCGTTGATGCCAAGCGCGCGCAATTGCGCGATCAGTTCCGCTCGGGTTGCTTTCAGGGTGGTTTCGCGCTCGGCGCGCCACTGAGCCGCCATTGCGGCATAGTCGATCTGGGGATTGGTCATGGGTCTGTCCTCTTGTCAGAAGTTGGGGGGCCAGGCGTCGCATTGGTCAGCGCGGGCCCGGAAAGCGCAGACCGGCCAAACCCCGATCCGCGACGCCCGACCCAAAGCCCGCTTTGGCTTTTCAGGCGGCTTGTTCTGCCGCCTTGGTGGTTCCCTGCCCAACGATCCGGGCCAGAATGCTGACCGTGTCGACACCGTCCCCATGCGGGAGGAACACCCGCAACTGGAAGGCGATGATCTCGGTGAAACAGCCAAGCGCTTTGAGGCTTTCGATCATACCCAGATCCGCACCGCCCAGCTCGAGGCGTATCTCGCCTGCGACACGGCGACGGGTCAGGGTGAGACCCCGGCCCAGATCGACCGGTGCGGTGGTGCCGAGGGCGGCGGTCAGCATCTCTTGCGGTGTTTCCGGGTTGGAGACGAGGAAGCGGGCGCGCAGCGCGGCCGCCCCTTCTTCGCTCAGCGTGCGCCCAATCATCGCGGTTGCCCCGTCAGGCGTGACCCTGAAGATGCGTTCATTCGTGGTCGGAATGTCCTTCCAGATCGGCAACAGCAGCCCGGTCAGCAGGTAGAGCTTGGTCGTGGTGGTATTCGGCAGGGACGCAGCCTCGGCATCCCAAAGCCGTGAGAACTCGGGCTTGCCGATCTCTTCCCAGGCCGAGGACGCGAAACGCACCTCCTCGAGATAGCTCGACCCGTTGGGCCGCACGGCCTTGCGCATGAGGGTGACGATATCTTCGTCATACATCTGCATTGGCCGCGCCGAGATGAGCGCCGCGCGGCCGGAGGCGCGATTGACCATCGGCAGCTTGTCGGGGTTGCGCGACAGGGCGCCATCCGCCGACAGCACACGGACCGGGTCCGTCACCTCGAGCCCGATGATCCGCGTGACCGCACCGGATTTCGGGCAGGTCCAGAGGTCTTCGGTGGAGACCTGTTCGATGTTTTCGCCGCGCAGGGTTTCGACGCCGAGATCGAGCGTGCCCGCCGCGCGCGCCCGTTCCGTCTGATCGGATATTCTCGCCATGAACTCCGCAAAGAGTGCGTTCTGCATGTGGATGGGAAGGGCAAGCACCCGGTTCAGAAACCGCTGGATCGGCGGCAGCTCCTCGAGCAGTACCCCGTCCTTGTCGATCAGCCGCAGGGCCGTCCAGTCGGTGAAGCTCTCAAAGCTCATCGCCTCGGCGCGCCCGGCGGCTAGATCGGCGAAATACCCACGCAAAGCTGCCCGTGCGATCGGGCTTTCCAGATTATCCTCCTCGCGGAACATGCCTTGCGAGCCGGTCTCGCGCTGACCCTTGGTCAAGGCCCCTAGCTGGTCGAGGCGCTTGGCGATCGTCGAGGTGAAACGCTTTTCGCCATGCACATCCGAGGTGCAGACCCGGAAGAAGGGCGCGCTGACCTGCGCCGAGCGATGCGTGCGCCCGAGCCCCTGGATGGCCGCATCGGCGCGCCAGCCGGGCTCCAGAAGATAGTGCCGCCGCCGTTTCTGGTTCTTCGCCATTTGGGCCGCATGGTAGGACCGGCCCGTGCCACCCGCATCCGAGAAGATCAGGATATCCTTCTCGCCATCCATGAAGGCCTGGGTCTCGGAGGAATTGCTGCTGGCGGCGCGCTTTTCGATGAAGAGATGGCCATCCTCGGCCTTGAGGGGCCGGATAGACCGCCCTGTCACTTCGGCCACTGCCTCGTCGCCAAAGGCCCAGAGGATCTGGTCGAGCGCCGAGGGAATCGGCGCCAGCGTCATCAACTCCATCATGGCCGCATCGCGCAGGGCGAGCGCCTCGCGCGAGACAACGAGCGCGCCGGTCTCATCCCGCAAGGGTTCCGCCACCATGTTACCGTCGATCTCGACCAGCTTTTGCGCATGGATCGGGAAGGCCTGTTCCAGGTAGCCCAGAACATAGTCGCGCGGCGTCAAGGCACCCTCGACGAGCTCGTCTTCCGCGTCCATCGTTTCAAGCCGACGTTTCAGCAGGCTCTCGCCGGTCGAAACCACCTGGATGACGCACGCGTGGCCCGTTGCCAGATCATCCTCGATCGCGCGGATGATGGTCGGTGCCTTCATGCCCATCAGCAGATGATTGAAGAAGCGCTGCTTCGTGCTCTCAAAACGGGACTTGGCCGAGGCACGTGCGGCGGAGGCGTTGGTCTCCCCCGAGGCATCGTTGACACCGGTCGCCGTCAGCGCCGCCTCGAGATTGTGGTGGATCGTCCGAAACGCACCCGCGTATGCATCGTAGATCTCGATCTGGGCCGGGGTGAGCGCGTGTCCGAGTACGTCATACTCCACCCCATCAAAACTGAGGGCGCGGGCCGTGTAGAGGCCAAGCGTCTTGAGATCGCGCGCGACCACCTCCATGGCAGCCACGCCGCCGGCTTCCATTGCCGAGACGAAACTCTCACGGCTCGGGAAGGGGTATTCGGGGCCCTGCCCCCAGAGCCCCAGCCGCGCGGCATAGGCCAGGTTGTGCACGCTCGTGGCACCCGTGGCCGAGATGTAGAAGACGCGGGCACGCGGTGCGGCCAGTTGCAGCCGCAGGCCCGCAAGGCCCTGCTGGGAGGGTTTGACCCCCCTGCCCTGCTCGGACCCTGCCGCATTCTGCATGGCATGGGCTTCATCAAATGCGAGGACGCCTTCGAAGTCTTCACCCATCCAGTCGAGAACCTGGCTCAGTCGCGTGGTACCGCATTTGCCCGCGGACCGCAGCGTGGCGTAGGTGACGAAGAGGATTCCGTCGCCCATCGGGACGGGCTGATCGGGTTTCCATTTGGAAAGTGGCTGAATGTCGGCAGGCGAGCCGCCGAGATCGGTCCAGTCGCGGATCGCGTCCTCGATAAGCGTGGCGGATTTGGAGACCCAGATCGCCTTCCTGCGCCCGAAAAGCCAGTTCACGAGAATGAGCCCCGCGCATTCGCGGCCCTTGCCACAACCGGTGCCGTCGCCGAGGAAATACCCGAGGCGATAGTGACACGCATACGGGTCATCATCGGCACGCGTCAGCTTTGTCTGGTCGTCATCGATCGTGAACCGGCCTGGCAAATCACGCCCATGGGCATCATGCGCCATGATGATGGTTTCCAGCTGTGCCTCTGAGAGATGTCCCTCCTCGATCAGCCTGGCGGGCAGACGCAAGTCATCACTGCCCGTGTTTGAGGGCATGGGCGGGGCAACCGAGGCCATGGCGATGCTTTCGACGAGCGGCGTGGGATGTTCTTGCGCACCCGCGATCTCGATCCGCTGCGGACGGTAGCGCGCATAGATGTCCGAGACGGGCGTGTTGTCGCGCGGGGCCTCAAGGCTTGTGAAAGTGAGCGGTATGGCGGCGTTGGTCTGAGCGTTGGACGCCGCAACTTTGGCAACTGGGCGCTTGCGCGTGACAAGTAGTGGACCGACCGATCGCGCATGAGGGTTTGTCGCCGCCCGTTGGACTGGGCGCGTCTCAGGCCGGTTTGCGGCCATGGTGTCAACAAAAGGAAGGGCTTCCTCCAGATCCTGAACCGCGGCGCGGATCATCTCGCCGTCCTCCTGCACCTTGTCGAAGACCATCAGTTGGGTTTCCACCGAGGTGCCGAGCTTGCGGTAGACCTGCCCCGGTATCGTCAACGCCAGTCGCGGCGTCAGGAGACCGCAGGCGCGCGACCAATGCGCGCCATCACGTTCGGGGCTGAACCCCGGCGGCATGATCGCCACCAGCCGCCCACCGGGTGCCAGGCGCTTCGCGGCCGCAATGAGATGTTTGGCAGCGATGTGCTTGTCTCGCGAGCGATCGACCGAGGAGGCAAAGGGCGGGTTCATCACCACGACGTCGGGTAGAACCGGCGTCTGCAGCAGATCGTCGATATGCTCACCGTCATGGCCCGTCACATCGCCGCCAAAGACCGCGCGCAAAAGGCTCTGGCGAAAGGGGTCGATCTCGTTGAGCACAAGGGTGGCACCGGCCCGGGCAGCGAAAACTGCCAGGGCACCGGTGCCAGCCGAGGGCTCCAGAACGGTCTCGCCCTTGCGGACCGCAGCCGCCCGCACAGCCAAGGCGGAAAATGGCATTGGCGTGGAAAACTGCTGCAGCCGGATCTGCTGCTCTGACCGGCGGGTTTCCGTCAGCAGCCGTGAGGCAAGCAGCTTTGCAGCAGCGATGTCACCTGCCGCGTCGGCCCCACGCAGCAGCACCTGGACGGCCGCGGCCTGCATCAGGTCATAGGCCATGCGCCAGTCCCAGGCACCGCCGGCATCGCTGCCATGAAACGTCTCGCGCATGATGCGCGCGAGCGCTGAGCTGCGCAGGGGTTGGTGGTCGAACTCCGCGCCGATTAGCGCTAGCGCAGAGGCGAGATCGGCTTCGGAGATTGCGAGAGCCGGGTTTGCCAGTTTGGGTTTGGACATGGGGATTTTCCTTTGGATCAGGGTCTGAGTTCCAAAGGACAAAAGCCCACTTTCGCTTTTCAGGGTGACGGGGGTCAGACTGCGCTGACCTCCAAGGCTTGGTCAGGACTTGGGTTCGACCTCCCGTTTCGCATCAATCAATGCCTGTGCGGCCTGCATCACCTGAACTTGAGATGTTCCCGTGCATTCCTCCTCCAGCGCGGCCTGCACCTTCGCGCGAAACCACGCGTCATACGAATTGACATCAGCCGCCACGGAAATGCTCCTCGAGCCCGATATCCAGCAGCTTGCCGAGGTCATCGGGCATGTCTGCAATGTGCACAGCAATTGGGAAACGGTGCCCCGTCAGGTCAGGCGCGCATTGCTCCTCTAGCCCGAGGTGCTGCCTATCCTTTTCCGCCTCAATCATTGTGCTTTCTCCGACCGTATTATCAGCCGATGCTACATCTACCAGCGGGGCGTCGTAAACGATAATGCCAAAGGGTCACAGCAAGCTGGCCCACTTACCGATCGGGCGCCGCTTCAAGGGACGTCTCGAACCGCTTGTTCGCCGCCGCTGCTTCTTTCAAGAGCGCGTCGAAATTGTCAGGTGGATTGCCATCTTCCAGCATCCCTTTGAACGTCGCATAGGCATCCGTCTTGCTGCCATAGGCGCGCAGGGTCTTGTCGTCGTTCACCCATGCCACCACGATGACCTTCGCATCGCTGTTGAACCGGTAGAACAGCCGATACTGCTGGAAGAATTTCGCCCGGAACCAGTGCTTGCGGTGATCGCCGAGTGTGCCGCCTTGCCGGAAGGCGGCGGCACCCGGATCTGCAGGTATGGCCTCGGTGACCAGCTTGAAGATGGCGGCCAGCCGTTTCGTCGGGTTTTTCTTGTGCCAGGTCTTGGGATCGCGAGCCTTACGCGCCTCTACCTCCTCGACCAGCCCTTCGAGCTGGTCCAGAAAGAGTGGGTGCGCATAAATCGACCATCCATTCACGACAAGGGGCGCTTGGGCGGGCACGCTATCGCCGCTCATTCATCCTCGAGCGATAGCGGCGCATCGAGATCGACATCAACGTCTCCGACCAGTGCTGCAAGACGGTCATGCAAAGCCCCATCGAAAGCCCGAATGCGGTCCGGATGCGCCTTGATATCGGCCTCGACAAAATCGAGAAAGGCTCCGAGCACGGGATCTTCCTCGTCGCTGCGCACGGGCTCGATATAGACCCTGCCACTCGGCTCGGTGCAGTAACGAATCTGGTCGCCCTTGCCCAGCTTGAGCTGTTTGCGCACACCCGCCGGCACGGTCGTCTGATACCGATCCGTGAGCTTCGAGACATCTTGTGCGAGGGCTGTCATGGCAGTCTCCTGAAGAAAAGGGGCTTTGCTGCCCGCGATAGGTAATGCATTTGCATTGCCTTGTCAAGACAAGCCGCAGCATCTGCTGTCGCCGGGCAGGTCGATGAACCGTCCGGCGCAGGACCTAATTTCGCCCCGCCAGGAACTCCGCCAGCACCGGGCTAGCCGCACCTTTCGTGGAGCTGAGCAGCTCCGAGCCCGCAAGCGAGGCCTTCGACAGGCGTACGAGCCCACCAGTTTCCTCGATGCGGTAGCAGCGGCGCTTTTGCCGCCCACGCCTGTAGTGGGTCGCGGTGACAATCTGGCAGGTACTGCCATCGGTGAGCGTCACAGGGGTGGCGAGCTTGATCTTGTCGCCTTCCTCGTAGTCCGGGATCGCAGCCCAGTCCTGGCAGCGCTGGCGCCAGGCATGAGCATAGCTGTCTGGGTCTTTCAGCTCGGACAGCAGGGCCAATAGGCTCAGTGGCGCGCGGGATTCGACCGGTCCCGCGCTTTCCTCCATGTCCTTGTAGCCCCAGCAGCCGTCATCATATCGGGTAAGGAATACGGCGGCGAAAGTGATGGAGCCATCCGCATCGGTGACATAGGTCGTGTCTTCGACAGGGGTGCCGTCGATATTTGTGACCTTTGCCGCCGCGTACCAAGTCGAACCCACCTTGCAGGCTTTGACCAGTTCCGTCTTGCGCCTTTCGCCCTCGAAGGTGCACAGCCGAGCAATCTCCGCTTTCTCATCCGCGTAGGTCTGGACGCGGCCGTCGGTGTAGAAGAGCCAACCCATCACGCCGCCCTCCGGTCATCGATTTCCATCAGCGCATCGAGCGGCACGCGGTAGGGCTGCATGGCGTCAAAATCCTCGCAATTGCCACAGTTCTGCACGATCGCAAAGGTGTCGCAGGCATCCTTGAGGATGACCCTGAAGGTGCCACCGAGGCCCGAGGGCACTTCGTAGGTCCCGCCGATGAGATAGTCCGAGGCCCGGCGCACGAAGACGCGGATGCTGTGGCCATCGGTGGCGAGCCGGATGGCCCCTCGCCCCCGGTCGATGAGCACCTGCACGTCATCCAGGATGTCGGTGTAAAACTGGCCGGTCAGATCGCGAAACGCCATGCGGCGCTGCGCCATCCAGTCGGTGTCCCGAAACGGGTTCATGCCGTCGGCGAAGGCGAAGGAGGGATCGGCCTGCTCGGTGGTAACGATACGGGTGGTCGTGCCATCGATGCCGTTTGAGCGCAGATGCACACCATTGCCGACGATGAGGATCAGGGCCGGCCTGTCCACGGGCCCGTTCCAGTTGGGCAGGAAGGTCTTGCAGGCACGCGCATGTGCGATTTGCGCCGCAACAGCGGAGGCAGAGAACTTGAGAATAGCCATGGGGATGTCTTTCTGTTCGGTTTGGAAGGGTCGACCCGCGCGGGCGGCATGGTCCACGCGCGGGTCGCGTGAGGACTCAGGCCGCTTGCGCGATGTCGCCGTCAGGCTCCGGGGTTTCCGCCGCGGGCTCCGCCTCATCACAGGCGACACCGGCTGTCTGCATCATGGGCGGGCACCAGGCGGCCACGGCAGCGCGCTGCGCGTCCGTGAGCGTGGCGAAGGGCTCGGCGAAGAGCTTGTCACAAAAGGCGACGATCTCCTTCTTGCTCGACGAGGCCAGCGTCACCGCCTCCTGGGCGAGACCCAGATCCTCGCCGAGGATCTTCAGGAGCCAAGCCTTCTTGAAGCGGTTGAAGAGCGCCGCATTCGGCGTCCAGTGGGAGCGGATGTCGGGCATGATCTCGATCTCGAACGCATGCATCAGGCTGTCGCGCTGGCGGTCCCGCGCGAAGCAGGACTGCGTGGTGCTGGCCGTGGCATAGGCCACGAGCTTGGCCTTTTCGCCTGCCTCCAGCGCGCGAAACGCCGCGAACTGATCGGCGGGCGCGCGGGTGTCATCGAGCCAGGAGAGGTCCAGCGCCTCATGCGCCGCCGCCACCTGCTCGCGCGAGGTTGCGTCGATCTCGTCCATCTTGGCATGGCTGCGGTATTCCTTGCGGGCATCGATCTTGATCGCCTGCGTGACACTCATGCCGCTGGCCAGAACGTCGCTCACCAGCTTGAAGAGCGTCAGATCGAGCGTAGCTTCCGGATGCAGCGCCATCGCGGCCCCAAGCGCCATGGCTCGCTCGGTCTTGAGGTCCTCAGCCAGTGAGGCCGGATACGGCGTCTGGGGCCTCCTCCCCGGTCGGGCTAGCCGAGGAGCCGCGCGCGCCCTCCTTTTTGACGGTGTCTTCCGGGCGGACGAGGCCAACATGGAGGGTCACCTGCCCGCCCGACCAGGACGCGATTACCCCAGACCGCGCGAGGTCCTCGGCGCTGTAGGCCTCCTGCAGGTCGCGGGCTTCCTCTTCCAAGGCGTCCACGCGCTCGTAAAGCGCGTTGTAGGCACCGTCCTCGAGCCCCTCATCCTCCATCTCGAGCTGCAGTTTCTCAAGCTCGGCGGTGATCTCATCGATGCGCTTTTGCGCAGCCTCATCAGGCTCGATCGGGCCGGGATAAACGCGGCCGTAGTCGGCCATGGTCGCGTAATCATAGCGGACCATGGCATCGGCCCAGGCAAAGCCCAGCTTTATGCGGGCCTCTTCGGCGGCGGCACCGAGCTTCTCGAGCAGGATGGTCTCGACCAGCGCGGCGTCTTCGAGCACGGAATGCTCTTCCAGAAGGTCAGCGGCGACAGCGCCGCCCCGCGCCTCGTAGTCCGCGCGCACGAAGGCCCCGATATCGTCACTGACCTGCACGCCGCGGGATTTGAGCGCCTGGCGGACCGTATAGGCCTGCAGGTAGCTATCTTCCTTGGTGAGCGCCTCGAAGACTTCGCGCTGCACCTCCTGGCTCGGATGCTCCGCAAAGGCCTTCATCGTGTCGAGCGTGATCGTCTTGGCCCGGGCCGCGGCGCGGATGTCGGGGTGGATTAGGCCATAGCGCAACCGGCCTTTCACGGCCGCCACCGTGGTGCCGAAGGTCTTTGCGATCGTCTCGGGCGTCTGGTCGTCGACCTCCATCATCCGCGCGAAAGCCTCGAACTCGTCGATGGCATTCATCGGCGCCTGGGTGATGTTCTCAGCGAGCGACAGGGCCGTGGTGACATCGCAATCCTCTGGCACAAGACGGCAGTCGATCTTGGCCTTCGCCGTGAAGCCTTTCGCGGCCCTGTCCGCGACCAGCTCCTTCAGCGCGGCATGCCGACGGCCACCGGCGAGGACAGCATATTTGCCGTCGAGCTTCTGGACCATGAGCGGCTGCAGGAGACCCAGAACGGCGATGCTTGCCTTCAGATGGGCGATGTTCTCAGGATCATAGGTTTCCGGCGAGTTGCTGCGCACATTGGCGGGATGTGAGACCAGATCGCCGATGGCGACGGAGACGGGTTTGAAGCTTGTGGTCATGGCGTTTCCTTTTCGGTGGGTTTGGAGCGGCCCGCGCATTCAGATGCGCGGCCAATCCCCGTCTTCAGGGATCACCACAACAAAAGGCCCACTCTCCCTTTGAGGGGTCAGCGGGCCTTCATCGCCTGGGCTGTCAGGAGGGGTGTCCCCTCCCCTACCAGTCGCGCGCCAGCATGATGGTCAGCACGCGCATGGTGGTGGCGGGATTGTCCGGGGCCTCGGCGCCATAGCGGAAGTCGGAATCCGCTTCGTACAAATCCAGTTTCCAGAACACGGTCTCGCCGCGGACCTCGACCGCCCCGAAATCATGCCATCCTTCGGGATCGTTCTCGGGCTCGAAGGTCTCGAACATGCCCGTGGCCTTCACCGCCTCGGCCATGAAGCCGTCACCAGCCTCCATAATCGAGCGGGTGACATGCATGCGGCCCTGTATGGGCTGCGCGGGCGGCACCCCGAGGCAAGCGAGCTTGCGAAACGCGTCGTTCTGCGCTGCGATCACACTCGAGTCCGGGCGGTCTGTCTGGGGTTGTGCGGTACTGGTCATGGGGCATTCCTCTGTGAAGTTGAAACACCCTTCCCAAAGCCTGCTTTCCCTTTGCCGACACACATCCCCTCAAGCGGCCTGGTCGACCTCCCATGCCCTGCCCGCCTCCGACAGTGCGATCAGGTAGTCGCAGGCGCGCTGCGCGTCAGCGGCGTGTTTGAAGATGGCGCCCTTGTCCGAGCGCAGAACCCGCAGCCAATTGTAGAGATACGCCGCGTTCATCTCGAGCGTATGGGCCGTAAAGCCGAGCGTCTGACCAAGGAACACCGAGGTCAGCTCGGCGACGATCTCTTCGCGGGCATAGGCCGTGTTGCCGAAGCGCGAGAGGCCGTAGTCGCGGTTCAGCCGATGGCGCGCCTTGGTGGCATGGGCGAGCTCATGCGCCCAGACCCCGTAGAAGTTCCGCGGGTTCTCGAACCTGGAAATGGATGGCATGAACACCTTGTCTACAGGTGGCAAATAGTAGGCTTCCGTCCCCGTGAAGACGGTCGTGATGTCGATGGCGTCGAAAAACGCCTGCATGTGCGGGATGGGCTCGGACGGAGGATGCTCGGGTGCGGGCTCCGGGTCGGGGAAGAAACTGTCGGGCAGGCCATCGATCTGGCAGGCATTGAACACGCGGTAGGCTTTCTGGAAGCGGAAGATGCGGGCTTCCTCGGAGCGATCATCGCCATCGCTGCGGTCGTCCTCGCCGCCCGCGTCTTTCCGGCTTTGGCCGTAATAGACGACGACAGAGGATTTCTCGCCCTTGCGGACCTTTGCGTCCAACGCATTGGCCTGCGGCAACGTCATCCAGAAGGGCGAGCTGTGGCCCGCCATCACCGTTCGCATGGTGAGCAGGAAGTTGTTCACACCCTGGTAGGGTTCTCCGCCCACGCGCAGGGGACGAGAGCTGCCGCCAATGGTCCAGGGCTTGCGCCAGGGCAGGACGCCGCGCTCGATGATGCGGATGATTTCGTTGGTGATGACCTCGGAGGCATCGAATTTGGGCGTGCGGGATCGGGCCATGGCTGGCCTCCTTTCGAGTGTTGATGAGAGGGAGTGGCGACTAGGTTGACCGACAGGGCCGTGGATCGTTGGTGATGCTCGCGCCGAGCTCTTCGACCATGTCGATGTAGGTGGTCAGAGAAACGGACCTGCCGGCACCCGAATGCTCAGGGTTGACCGATCCGTCCCGCCTCACCTGCGGCAGGTTCGCGAAGGCGATGACATCGGTGATGGGCCGGATATCGATGAGGGGCGTCCCTCGTGCGACTGCCAGGGCGGCCAACGGAAAGCACTCGATCGGCGTGAGAGTCGAAACGTTGGTCCAGCCGAGATGCAGGAAAGTGCCACCCTCCCCGCAGATCACATGCGCGTCCGGCATTGTCGCCGCCTGCCTGAGATAGCCGAGGTCACGCTGGACGGTCTGGCGTTCGAGCTGCTGTGCCAGCGCCGTCTGGCCAGTTCGGCGCAGTTCTCTATGCCGCCACCAGGAGGCAGCGGTCGCGCGCAAGACGCGCAAGACACCTATTTGCATGGGAATGCCCTTATCAGGAACGGCAGACCGGAACCCGGCCCGGACCCGTCCGAGGCACCCCAAAGGCCCTCATCCGTCAGTCACAAAACCCGAAGTCCACTTTCACTTTCCACCAGCCAACTGGTCTGAGGTAACTGTCAATGGCTCGACACCACCGCGGACCCCAGTGACTGCATGCAGTAAGTGCCGGTTCCGATCCAAGATCGGCAAGCCATATCGGCAACTCCGGTCCGACTGCCGCAGTCTTTGTCATATTATCAATAACTTATCTGACGTTCTCGATCGGAAAAGAACGCGCCAACGGCGACTTCTCAAGCCCAAAAATCAGGGTTTTCGACGTTCTGAGTAATGGAGCGTTACGAATAAGTATGGGAAACGAAGGCACAGCACTTCCTGAAAACTTGAATTTCAGCAATATTGCCGCTATATACCGTCAGTATCACTGTAGGAGCACAGATCATGCACATCACGAGCTTTGCTGAAGCTGGGCAATTCGAACCGCGGAAGATCGCCGCGGTGCTACGCACATCAGCAGAAGAGATCGCATTGACCGTCGGCTTGGGCAAAGACGCGTTGCAGAGGCGAGCCCGCATCGGTTCGGACAAGACGCAGCGCCGCCTGCGCGAATTGGTAGAGGTGCTGAACAAAGTCGAACCCCGCTTCGGCTCGGAACTGATGGCCTATGCATGGTACCGGTCAGAGCCCCTGCCCGGCTTTGATGGCCGAACAGCCATGCAGCTGGTTCAGGAAGGCAAAGCTCAGCAAGTTCTGGAATACATCGATGCGGTCGATGCAGGCGTCTTTGCCTGATGCCGCTGAAAGATGGACGCTACTCAGGGCCGCTCTACCGCGCCCTGAACCCGGTCTATGCGCGTGAACCTCTGTCCGGACTAGGCGCTGAACTCTATGGAGGGCGCTTTAATGCCAAGGGCACCCCTGCCCTCTACACCTCGCTGGATCCCGCGACCGCTCTTAGAGAAGCCAACCAGGTAGGCAGCCTGCAACCCACTATCCTGGTGTCCTACAAGGCCGACCTTGGGCCTATTTTCGATACCCGCGATCAGGACAGGCTCGATCGGTATGGTGTGACAGCGTCAATGCTTGCCGACCCTGCATGGCGCATGAAGATGCTCGATGGCCAACCTGTGCCGACACAGGATTTGGCAAGCGCCCTCATAGCAGATCGGTTCGCGGGGCTTCTGATCCAGAGTTTTGCAAAGGGCGCGTCATCATCTGACTTCAATATTGTGCTGTGGGTCTGGACTGACAATATAGGTTCTTTGGAAGTGGTGGATGACGAAGAGCGGCTGTCACGCATGTGAGTTGTGAGACTTGGTGCCTGATCTGTCCACCGCGGTGGACATCGGCGGGTCGGAGGAACACGGATTGACCGTGCAGTATCGCCCTAGTGTAATTTGGCTCGGTCGCTTTGATGCACGTGGAGAGACCGCGCGTCATTGGACTAGTTGCCGGCCAGACGTCCACCGCGGTGGACACTAGGCGGTTTGCATAGCAGTTTTTGACAGACGCTTGATCAAAGCCACTGGATCAAACTGGTCTTGACGTTGGCCCAAGGTGATACTGTGAAAATACGCTCCAAAGTCCCTGATGCGTTGTCCAAGTTGCAGCATGATGAAGATCGCGCATGACGCTTTCTGAGCTCCTACCGCATTCTTGGCTTTCTCGAACGTTTCTGGGTGAATGCCCATCATGGGTGCAAGTGTTCGAGCATGTATCTCAATGTCCAACCAGTCTCTAAGTTTCTCTGTGGAGAACGATGTCGCTTGATCGCAGACTGAGGTTAGCAAGTCCGGTTTCAGAGCTTCATTGCCTATGTTGCTATCTAAATCTTTTTTTTCTTCTTCGGACTTAGATTGGTGCCGGACAGTTTGTCCGTCATTGGCGGGCAATTCCACAGTTTCTGGTGTGTCATCTGGTGTATTCAAACTCAGGCATTCTCTGTCCGTGTCAGCGAGCAGCGCGTGGTATTCGGGCAGGCTCAGCTTCCTGCGTAGAGCTCTCCGTGCGTGGTTGATGAATGAGTTGCTGGGATCATGCTCTTCCAAATGGGCGAGCTTTGTAAGGATCTGTTTGCGGACAAATATCCGATCCCGCCGGTTATTATCCATCTCATGTGCGATGGCGATAAGCTCGCTCGCGCGTTGGAGGAGGGGGGTTAGAGACAGTCCATAGCTGATGCATTCCCCGCTGGACGAGCGAACGCGGTAGCGCTTTCGGTTCGAGCTGTCATTGCGTTTGATGAACCCGAGTTCGACGAAGCGGTTGATGTGTCTGCGGAGCGTCCGTTCGTCGATTCCGCCGACGCGCTGGCAAATCGAGTCGTTGGACGCGAAAACCGTTTCGCCATGGCCGGGCTTCAAGAAACTGAGCATGGCTTGAAGTGTTTGGATATGGCCAGGACGCAGACCGAATACACTACGTGCATCTCTCAGTGCCCTGAAGATGGTCCAGATGTCGGTTTCATCCGCAGAAATTGAGCCGCGTGATGCATCAGCACCAGCGGTTCTGATCGATAGTTTTGTAAATGCCATGGTTTGTTCACGACGACCGTTCGGCCCACAGCTTCCCAGTCTCTTCCCGAGATTTCGCTCAGGAAAAGGCAATAAAAATCCGTCCACCGAATCGGTGACTCTTGACCGGTTTGCTGGAGGTTGCTACATCATGAGTGCTAATCGAATGATGAGGGCTCTCCAGGGGAAACTTTGGGGGGCTCTTTTCTTCTGGTCTTCGCTTTTCTCCTCTGCTCGCGTTACTCTGTGTGGCTTGGGTTAGGACCCAGAGCCGCTCTCATTCCGCCACTGTTCGAAGAGCTTCAAAAGCGCTGCCTCCGCGCGCTCTTCGATCCATTGGCCGAATTCTGGGTTGTCCTTCTTGGCGATCTTGATGGCGATCGTTTTCTGATCGATTGTCAGCGTTCCCACAGAGCTACCGTCCGCATCTTTGACGACGGACGTTAGGCTGCCGTTGGCTTGCTTCTTGTCGCTACGTGCCTTGTTCGAACAAGCCGAGTAGACTGCCTGAAACTTTTCCGCGCTTGGAGTGTCGTCGGGCAGGGCGGCAATCACCTCTTTGGCCGTGTTCACCAGATCTATCTTTTTCGAGAAAGCGGCCAGGTCACCCCATTGCCGTCGTCCGATGCCATGTGCCGGCCCTATCAGCTGTACAAGCCCTTCTGGCAGTTGCTCTATGACCACGCGATGGTTGGACACGCCCTGCCGTGTCAAGCCGAGAGCATCCTGAATGACGTTTGGCTTGTAACCTGATTCCTGCATCTCTTTGATAAAAAGAGATTTCTCAATGAAAGACGGGTCTAGTCGGAGGTTGTTCTCTTGGCCCTGTGCGATCAGAGATGCGTCATCATCCAAGGTTCGAACGATCGCCTTGACCGTTCCGCCGACCATGCGGATCGCTGCAAGCCTGCGTCGTCCGTAGATGATGCGGTATCTGTCCGGTTGGGCCGATGGACGGACCATAATTGGCACTTGTTGCCCATGCTTGCGAATGCTTTCGGCCAACTCATCAATACTGGAATCCTCCAGCACCAACCGATCGCGCAGGCCATCCATATCAATCTGGTCGGGCTCGATGTCACGGATCGAATTCGCGGTAATCTCGCGCAAAGAGTCGCGCAATCCGCCAACAGATCCTGGCAGTTTTGCTGCCTTTGGTGGGGTAGGGGAGGGGGCCGCGCTCTCCTTCTCGTCCTTTGGTGGCTGATTGAAGATGTTTCGGGCCATCAGCGACGCCCCCATGCCATTTGGATTGTCTGTTCCAACTCATCGCCAACGCCGTTCACGCTGGTCAGAGCGCGATCAATCGTTTTTCTGATGAATTGGCTCGGATCAACTTCGTAGACGGTTTGTTGGGTCATACCAGCGTCCGAGATTGCCGTAGATTTCAACATTGGTTCAGTCATGACCTGTCCGGCCAAGATCGATCTCAGGTAGCCTGCCATTTGCGTCTGAGGCCCGTCCGACGGTTCGTATCTCGTGATCAAGAACTTTACGAAGTCCCAGGTAACGCGCCGGCCAATGGCTTCTTCCACGGCCTTGACCGTTTCCGAAGCAAGTTTCAGGAACTGGCTCATGGAAGCGATGTCGAGCATGCCAGGTACCACGGTTACCAAAAGCCCCGTCGAGGCTGCCAACGCCGTAAGGGTCAAAAAACCAAGTTGAGGTGGGCAGTCGATCAGAACGATGTCGTAATTCGCCTCTACTTCCTCAAGCGCTAAGGCGAGACGCTCCGCAAATATGGGCTGCACCCGGCGGGCGAGGGCGTTTGCCGTCTCGGTTTCGTATTCCGATAGCATTAGGCCCGCTGGGACCATATCGAGCTTGTGGAAGTAGGTTTTTTGGATGACGGCTGAGAGTGGAACTTGTTCCTCATATCTCAGGGCATCATAGATTGTGCCGCCTTCGGCGAACTCGAGCTCGGGCCGAAAGCCGAAAAAGGTGGTCAGACTTGCCTGCGGATCGAGATCCAAAACCAATACTCGGTAGCCTCGCAAGGCATACCGTTGTGCAAGATGTATCGTTGCTGTCGTTTTTGACGATCCGCCTTTGAAATTGACGACAGATATCACCTGGAGACGATCGCCCTCACGTCGACCAGGGCGGTAGTTTTCTGCGTTCTTTCCAGTGCGCCCCAGAATATCGCGCAACTCATCAATCTCTTGGGCTGTGTAGAACCGGTGTCCGCGGTTGTCTGTATGTACTTCCGGGAAGCTGCCGTCCTTGTGCCGGTTGCGCAGGTTAGATGTGCTCACGCGCAGGAGGCTGGCGACCTCGGTAGAACTGAAACGGCGCAGGGACTTTCGTTCTTCGGGCTCGAAAGCGATCTTCATCTGGCGATCCAAAGACTCAGCCAGATTGTCGGCAAATGCTCCGATGTCGGAAGACCCTATGCCTTGCGCGTATCCAACGTTACGATCATCCATATCCTGCCGCCCACTCTCGGCCTCTGTTGAGGCTCTTGGTCATTCTGACGGTGTACAGCGTATCTGACGCGTTTTGCCGTCAGGATGGGAATGCCACGATCCGGTGAGTCCGGCAAGAAGAATCTAGATGTAGTGTGAAAGTTATCCACAGCGCCAATACGTTCAGCCGCATCAGGATAGCCGCAAACGTTTGATTTTATTGCATTAAGTCGACACGATCGCGTTTCAAGCCACCAATCCGAATTGTTTGGATGGTTTCAGCTAAACCCATGCAACCAATGGCACAATTGTCCTTCTGACGGTGTCTGGAGCAATAGATTCTGTTGGATGAGCCCCTGCTAATTACAGTCGGGAGTGAGCCGATTCTGATGAAATTAGTCCAAGTCGCTCCGCTCGTTCGAGCAGCATCTTGACCGACGACGGCTGCCAGCTCGTGCGACCTCGAGGGGTGCGCTCACGCATAGACTCAAGCCGGTCGCAGATTGCCTGAAGAGTGATGTCTGGGTCCGCGCCCTTGATGCCGGCGACGATTGCGGGCAGGCGATCGTTGGTTTCGCGGCGTCCGGCGCGGCCAAGCACTTCATTGGGCAGATATCCGTCGCGCACATACGCCTTCACGGCGCGGAGCAGGCGGCTTTGGGTCCAATGGCGATCTGGCGGCAGGGGGCCATTGACAATCCGCAGGACGTCTTCCCAAGCCATATCGGGGCGCAAGCGGCGCACATGGGGCACCCAATCCTGCGCGGTCTCGTTCAGACGCTCCATGTAGCCTTCCTGTCGCGCCAGCCGGACCTTGCGAAGCGCGGCGGGGTCCTTGGCGCGAAGCCCTGGGTTGCCACCTACGCGCCCTTTGGCGCGTGCCGAGGCAAGGCCGGCCTTGGTACGCTCTCGGATCAGGGCACGTTCAAACTCGGCGGCAGCGCCCAGAACTTGCAGCGTGAATTTGCCCTGCGGGGATGAGGTGTCGATGGGGTCCTGCAGGGAGCGAAAGAAGGCACCCTTGGCCTCCAGACGCTCAATCACTTCGAGAAGATGCGACAAGGACCGTGCAAGCCGGTCGATCCGAACGACGACCAGCGTATCGCCTTTGTCAACTCGCTCCAGCACGCGGGCAAGCACAGGCCGCGCACGATTTCCACCTGAGGCGTGCTCTTCGAAAATCTCGGAACATCCCGCAGATTGAAGGGCCTCTGACTGGGGCAGGGGGGTCTGATCCTCTGTGGATACGCGTGCATAGCCTATCAAGGGCATGAAAACGAGCCGTTTACAATTTAAGGTATCGCCACTAAATGACCGTTTGTAAACGAAAGCAAGTAAGTGCTCGCTCGTCGTGCTCGTCCAAAAACCCTTGGTTTCCTTGCGCTGAGCGCGATCAGAGAGCCCTCGCCGACCATCGCCCGCGCGTGCTATCTAAGAAGCGTGGGTCCACTCTGACAAAACCCTTGGGTAAAATGCAAAAATCCAGTATTTTGCACATATGAAGCCTCAAGCGCCTGCCTTTCATGATGAATCGGACGCTCTCTTTCTCGATGCTGAGGGGGTGGAACAGTCGTCCGAGGACGATCTTTGGTTCTTGCCCGGTCCCATGGAAGAGGAGCCGGGGTGTTGTCACGTTAACTCGCCGAATTTGCAAGTTGGCAAGCTGTTCGTTGATCAAGCGGCCTGTGCCGCGGATTT
>NZ_JARCJD010000031.1 GCF_028890115.1 Phaeobacter sp. QD34_24 | reverse complement strand
ACGGGGGCGGTTTGGCTGTCTTGAGCAACCGGGCGTCATACTCTGTTGGGAAAAAGCCGATGGCTGGGGTGGTAGGATTCGAACCTACGATACACGGTACCAAAAACCGCTGCCTTACCACTTGGCTACACCCCATCGGTGAACGGCCTTCTAAAGCGAGTTCGAAAGCGGCGCAAGGGGTTTTTGAAAAAATCTGGACAGGTTTTTTTGCCTTGCACCGTCCTCCGGTTTCGAAAGGGTTAATTCATTGAGATCCCTGAGATTTGCAGCAGTACCGCACCGCTGCGAGCGCCGCCTTCCACCGCCTTGTGGGCCGCGGCGGCTTGATCCATCGGGAACACCTTTTCGATCGGAACAGACAGGGCACCCTCCTCCAGGGCGCGGGTGAGGCGCGCCACTGTGGCCTGCCGTTGCGGCGCGGTCAAAAGATAGATCAGGGCCATCTCAAGAGTCACGGCCTTGAACATCAAGGGGTAGAAGGGCAGCACCGGTTGCATGGCCTTCGCGGATCCATAGGCGGTGATCCGGCCATTGGGGGCGATGACGGTGGTATCGACCTCTGCATTGACGCCGAACTCCACCTCGACGATCAGATCGACCGGCTGCCCCTGGTTTGCCGCCAGGATCTGCTCGGCAAGATCCGAAGCCGCATAGTCAAGCACCACATCGGCGCCTGCGGCAAGGACACGATCCATCGCGGCCGGGGCGCAGGTGGCGATCACCCGTGCCCCGCCCCATTTGGCCAGTTGCACCGCCAGAAAGCCGACCGTTCCAGCCCCGCCCTGAACGAGGACCGTCTTTCCCGCCACCTCGCCGCCGGAGAACACCGTATGACAGGCGGTCAGCCCCGGTATGCCAAGGACAGCGCCGGTTTCCAGGCTGACACCCTCAGGCAGCGGGACGGCCTGTTCCTGCGGCAGGCAGATCTCGGTTGCTGCGGTGCCAAAGGCGCGCTGCCATTGCCCGTTCCAGATCCACACACGCTCGCCGATCCGCGCCGGATCCACACCCTCGCCCACCTCGCGGATCACCCCGGCGCCATCGCTATGCGGAACAATCGCGGGGAAGGGCAGCTCCGTCACCCCTGCCCGCGCCCCTGCACGCGCCTTCACATCCGACGGGTTTACCCCGGAAAAGGCAAGCTCGACCCGCACCTCTCCGGGGGCGAGGCTGGGGGACGCCAGCGCTTCCAGTGACAGGACATCCTCTGCGGTTCCAAAGGCGCGATATACGACAGCTTTCATGGGGGCGCTCCCTCTTCTCTCTTTGCCTCAGCCCACATCGGGGCAACGCGCACAGAGAACGCCAAAGCAACGCCTGGGTGCAAGATGTTTCGCGCCCCGGCTTATGAACCACAGACTGCCAAAGCCGCGGTTAGTCGGGTACTCCAGCCCGTTTCAACGCATCCGCCCATTCTTCGCCCACTCGGCCGACAGCGCCCGGGTATTCGGAGCGGTATTTGGACAGGCTGAAGGCGGGGGCCACGGCGAGCAGATCCTGAACCGTCTCGCGCGCTTCGGCACCGCGCCCGGACATTTCGAGGGCAATCGCCTTGGCCCGCAGGCTGGTTGGATAGCTGGCGTTGGCCTGCAGCGACCGATCAGCCAGTTCGATGGCCCGGCCGTAATTGCGCGCAGTCAGGTTGGCAATCGCGGATTCTGCATCGAAGTAATAGCGTTGCGGACCGAGCGGAGACAGGCGGCGGGCGGCATCGGTCAGCTTGACCGCCTCTTCCGGTCGGTCCTGATAGGCCCGCGTGGCCCCTTTGAGCAGCACCGCCAATGCCTCGTTCGGGTTGTCCTTCAGGGCCAGGTCGTATTCGTTTTGCGCCAGATCGAAGTGGAACAACAAGTGGCTGGAAATCACCCCCTTCAACGTATGGGCAAGGGAGAAGGCCGGATCGGCGTCCAGTGCCGAGGCTGCCAACTGGCTTGCCAGATGGGTATCCAGCTGCCGGTCGGTCGACAGGCCTTTCTGCACCCTCAGCACATGCCAGAACCCCATCCAGGTCAACGCCAGCGGATGGCGGGGTTCCCGCCCCAGAAGCACGTTCAGGATCTCGCGCGCCTTTTCAAAGGATGCCGGATTCATGTCCTGCATCAGGGAGATCGCCGCCATGAGAAGTGTATGCCCCTCCAGGCTTGCCAAGGGTCGGAAACCCGCGAGGCGCACCGCCTCCCCCACCAGGGTCTGGCCGATCTGACGCGTCGCATCGCGCAGCGCCTCGCTCTGGCCGGTCATCAGATCCGCCAGAGGCCCTTCGAAACTCCGGGACCAGATCACCTTTTCGCGCACCGCATCGTGCAATTCGATGTCCGCGATCATCTTTTGACCGCGCACATGAACGACACCGGACACCAGGTATTTCACCCCCGCCACCGATGACACTTCGGAGGGACGAATGCGGATCGGATCAAACTGCCGAGACGCCAGATAGGAGGTCACCGTGAAGGCCTGGCTGCGCGCCAGGCACCGGGACAATTCCTCCGACAACAAGGATCCCAGCGGCGAGGTATCCTCGCCCGGGGTGTGTTGCACAAAGGGGAGCACCGCGATCGGCGGCAGAAGATCGTCATGCAGCACTCGGCCCTGCGGCGCCTTGGCGCCCTCGTAGTGGTCGGTCTGCTTGGCTTCGAAATCGGCCCGCATCTGCGCCAGCCAGTTTTCAAAGCGGGTTTCGTGGGGCAGTTCGAACCCTTCCATGAATTCCGCGTTGGCTTCCGGTTCGATGAACTGAACCCGCGAGAGATCCAGGGTCACGCGTTCGCGGTTGGCCGTAATGGCCTTGGCCGCCTCGGGCCCCAAATGTCGCTTCAATGTGGAGAGCGCCGTGCGCAGGCTGGCTTTTGCCTGTTCAGGTTGAGCCAATCCCCACAGGGTGTGTTCGAGAAAGGCGCGCGTCCTGATGCCGGACCCCGAGGTGGACAATAAGGCAAGAAGCGCCTGGTGCTTGGCCCCCAAGGGGACACTGCTCCCATCGGCACGAAACACACCAAACGCGCCGAACTGATTTAACCTGATCGAAATACTCATAATTTCACCCAATCAACCGTGATCGTAAGGTCAAATTACAGCAATTTTACGCAAAGATGTAGTAAAAACGTATATTTTCAAAAAATGAAAACAATTAATGGATTGATTAACTCCTTAAGCTGATGGTTTTGCAATCAAAGATTGAGCAAAATGCAGGGCAGCGCCAAGCCGAACAGCCTGACCTCCCCCTGAAGTCTAAATATGATCCTTAAATGGCGCCAAGAACACCACGGAGCGACATAATCTTCCAAAACTATAAATTAAGTTCTGCCAAAAAGTCAGAGCGGAACAAACCTGTAACTGTCACCGCTGCGCTCGACCTGTCCCAAGCCCCCGTCGGGCAGATGATAGCCGATAACGCGCGTCTGTTCCTGTGCCAGTTGGTCAAGAAGCCTCACCCGTGTGGCCGCAGCGACCTGCGGATCGTGGTCTGTCCCCACATGCCAAGACGGTTCGGCAAAGCTCACGTGATGATTGCCGATGGCATCGCCCAACACCATCACGCTCTCGCTGCCCGAACGGAGCTCGAAGGACATATGCCCCGGCGTATGACCGAAGGTCGCCCGCGCCGCAACGCCGGGCAGAATTTCCTCACCATCCTTGAAACGGGTGATCTGATCTTCCAGGATCTCCATCCGGCGATATGCGCCAGCGGCCATCGTCGCGCGTTCATCCCCGATGGAATCGATCAGACCGGCATCGAACCAGTAATCCCACTCCTGCTGTCCAATCATATGTTCGGCATTGGCAAACAGCGGGTCGTCGAAATCATCCAAGACGCCCCACAGATGGTCCGGATGACCATGGGTGAAGACGACATGTGTCACATCCTCGGGAGAGAGACCTGCCGCATCCAGCGCCGCAGGCAGTTCCCCGGCACTGTCCTGGAAGGCCGCCCCAGAGCCTGCATCAAACAGCACCACATGATCCTCACTGCGCAGCAGGGTCACGTTGAGCGGTGGCTCCAATGGATCCTTGGTCAGCCCGTGGCGTGTCAGGATCGGTGCCAGTTGTTCCTCGCTCAGATCCGGGAACAGAAATCCCTTGGGCAGAAGCAGATTGCCATCCGACAGGGTCTGAACGGTCATCGAGCCAATAGTCAAAGGACCGGTTCCGGCAGAAACGGCAGTCCCCAGTCCGGGGTAGATCCCTGCCAGCGCAGCACCGGCACCGGCTTGTTTCAGAAAGTCCCGCCGTTTCATGATCATACCGCTCCCGCATGTTGTGGCCTTGGCGAATGTCGCGGTCCTGAGACTATCAAGCTCAGAGCGTTACATTCACTTCCCTGAATTTATATAGGCCCAGGGCAGACCGTGTAAAGTAAAACCGAAACTGCCTGGCCTGCATTGCTCGTCGCAAAAAGAAAACCGGCGCGCCAGAGCGCACCGGTTTCCCTGTCTTCGTCTATTTTCCGCGATTTACTGGCGGGCCAGCTCTTTCCATTTGCCGTTTTCGACGATGGAGATCACGATATCATCCGCGCCACGGTGATCATCCGCCGCATAGGTGATATTGGTGTCGGTCAGGTCGTCAAAATAGGTCAGGCTCTCCATCCCCTTGATGAAGCTTTCGTGGGTCAGATCCCGGCCTGCCGCCTCTGCCGCGCGAATGAGCGTGTCAGCCGCAGAATAGCCCAGCATCGCAAAACCACCGGCGGGCTGGCCGAACTTCTCTTCATAGGCCTTGATGAAGGCGGCCGGCACCGGTTCATCGGCGCGGGCAACCAGGCTGACCCAGCCGGAGGCTGCATAAAGACCATCGGTCACACCACCCGGGACCGCTGCAACCACGTCAAGGAAGCCTGCGGAGGTGTTCAGGAACTTCACGTCGGTCCAGCCAAGCTTCTTGGCAGTGCCGACGACGGTGATGCCCTGACGCACACCCAGCGCCATGGTGACCACGTCACAGCCAGCCGACTTCAGCTTGGTGAGCGAGCCGACGAAATCAAGCTCGTCCGGCTTGTGCGAGGTTTCAGCCGCATAGGACAGGCCAAGGCTTTCCGTGATATCCTTGGTGCTTTCCTGGATTTCCTTGCCGAAATCCGAAGGAATGTACATCGCGCAGACTTCCTTGGCGTCGAACTCGCCTGCGAGGTATTTCACCCCCACCTGCACCTGATCATAATAGCTGGAAAAGCCAATGAATTTGTTATCCATCGGATCTTGCAGCATCTGGCGCGCCGCCGAAAGCGGACCGAGGTTCGGGATGCCCTTGGGATCCATCAGCTTGAAGCCGGCCACATTCATCGGCGTGCCCAGCGACAGCAGCATGGCAAAGGCCTTGTCGCGGTTCAAAAGCTTGTTGTAGCCCTGCATCGCGCGCGGGATCTGGTAGCCGTTGTCCTCGACCACGAACTTGATCTGGCGCCCGTGCACGCCGCCGGCGGCGTTGAGTTCATCAAAGCGCATGTTGGCGCCATTGACCGCCGGCACACCAACCGCGGCAAAGATCCCGCTAAGATCGTTGACCGAACCGATGACGATTTCCGTGTCGGAAACCCCTTGCGTTTCGGCCTGAGCGGCGGTTGCGCCCGCAAGCGCCATCGCGGTCACTTTGAGCGCGGATGTCAGTTTCTTCATTTTCGCTTCCTCCCTGGATATGCGTTCGGCGTCCTTTTGCATGCGCGCCGTCAGTACATGTCGTCGATAAGTGCCTTGTGCTTCTTCTCCACGAAACTGCGCTTCAGCTTCATCGTTGCGGTCAGCTCGTCGTCCTCGGCGGTGAGCAGAACGTTGATCAGGCGGAAATCCTTGATCTGTTCGACCCGCGCGAACTCCTTGTTGACCGCTTCGACCTCTGCCCCGATCAACTGCACCACCTCCTCCGCGGCACAGAGCGATGCAAAGTCGCTGAAAGGTATCTTGCGGTCCTGCGCGAATTTCTCAACATTTTCCTGATCGATCATGATCAGACAGGTGAGATATTTGCGCGCATCGCCAATCACCACCGCATCCGAGATATAGTGGCTGAACTTCAACCGGCTTTCGATCTCGGCCGGGGTGATGTTCTTGCCGCCTGCGGTGATGATGATGTCCTTGATCCGGCCGGTGATGGTCAGGTTGCCCCGGTCATCCAGCCGCCCGACGTCGCCGGTGCGCAGCCAGCCATCCTCGGTAAAGGTCTCGGCGGTCTTTTCGTTGTTGCGCCAGTAGCCCTGGAAGTTGTTCAGGCCCATGGTCTGGATCTCGCCATCCTCGGCGATGCGCAGCTTGACGCCGGGAACAGCCGGTCCAACGGTGCCCGGCGCATTGGAGACGAATGTATTGGTCGTGGACAGGCCCGCGTTTTCCGTCATGCCGTAGCCTTCGATCAGTGGCACACCGATGGACCAGTACCAGGTCAGCAGCTCCGGCGAGATCGGCGCCGCCCCGGTGCCGCCCCGGCGCATCCGGTCCATGCCAAGCATCCGGCGCAGATTGCGCAGCACCAGGAAGTCCCAAATCGCATAATTGGCCGCCACGCCCGAGGGCACGGGCTTGCCATGCATCACATATTCGGCCCGTTTGCGCCCGGCCTGAACCGCCTTGTGGAAGGCCAGCCGCCCGATGGGGGTCGCCTCCTGCGCCAGGACCAGAACGCGGGAATAGACCTTTTCCCACACCCGCGGCACCGCAAAGAAGGTCGCAGGCGACACCTCCTGCATGTTGTCGAACACGGTTTCCGGGCTTTCGGCAAAATTCACCGTGCTGGTCGCGGCCAGCGGGAAATAGACCGACACGTTGCGCTCCAGAATATGGCACAGCGGCAGGAAGCAGAGCTGTTCGTCATTGCCGGTGAATTCCAGCGCCCGCGCGCCCGCCTCGACCGAGGCCAGGATATTCTCGTTGCTCAGCATCGCGCCCTTGGGCATGCCAGTGGTGCCCGAGGTGTAGATCAACAGCGCCGTATCCTCGGGCCGCGTCTTGGCGATCTCTGCCTCGTAGACGCCCGGGTGGCGGACCTCATAGGCCTTGCCCAGCTCATAGAGATCCTCGATGAACAGGCATTGATCGTGGTTGAGATCGTGCAGGCCTTCACGTTCGTAGATGATGACCTTCGACAGCCCCGGCACCTGATCTGCGATCTCCAGATACTTGTCCAGCTGCTCGTCGTTTTCGACGAACAGGAAGCGACTGTCGCTGTCATTGATCAGATAGGCCAGCTGTGAAGACGAGTCTGTGGTGTAGACACCGGAGGCAATGCCCCCGACCCCCTGCACGCCCATGTCGGAATAAAGCCATTCACGCCGGTCTTCGCTGAGGATCGACACCACCTCGCCGCGCTTGAGGCCCAGCGACATCAGGCCAAGGCCGATCCATTTGGCATGGTCCCAGTAGTCCTGCCAGGAATAGGCCTTCCAGATGCCCATGTCCTTTTCGCGGTGAGCGGTGCGCTGTCCCTGCGCCTCGCAGCGCTGCTGGAACAGTTTGGTGATGGTATCGCAGCCATCCACGACGACCGGGCGCTGTCCCGGTTCGGCATTGAAGGAGACACCGTTGATGACGACCTGCGGGTGTGTGGTCTGTCCAAGGTTTTGCATGTTCATCCCTTCCCCCTTTATCGCCAGGTCTTCTTGCGTTTCCAGCGCTTCTCGCCGCGCTGACCTTCTTCCTGGTGGCCCAGGTAGAAGGACTGGATATCCTCGGACTGCATCAGCCGGTCGGCGGTGCCGTCCATCACGATGCGGCCGATCTCCATCACATAGCCGACATCGGCCAGGTCCAGCGCGATGCGGGCATTCTGTTCCACCAGCATCATGGTCACATGTTCTTCCGCATTGAGCCTGCGCAGGATGGCAAAGATCTCCTGCACCAGGAGCGGCGACAGACCCAGGCTCGGCTCATCCAGCAGCATGATCTTGGGCCGCAGCATCAATCCGCGCCCGATCGCCAGCATCTGCTGCTGGCCACCCGACAGCGTGCCCGCCTCCTGATCGCGCCGTTCCGCCAAGATCGGGAAATAGTCGAACACCATTTCCCGGTCGCGTTCGATCTCGGCTTTGTCCGAGCGCGTGTAGGCGCCAAGGCTGAGATTCTCGTTCACCGTCAATAGCGGGAAGACCTCGCGCCCTTCGGGCACATGCACGATGCCGCGGCTGACGATCTTATGCGGCTCTTCGCCCTGAATGGGCGTACCGCCGAACAGCACCTCACCCTTTTCCGGGTCCATGATGCCCGAGATCGTCTTCAGCAGCGTGGATTTCCCGGCGCCATTGGCGCCCAGAACGGTGACGATCTGCCCCTTGTCCACCTTCAGCGACACGCCCCGGATCGCCATGATCGGCCCGTAGAAGCTCTCGAGGTTCTTGATTTCCAGCAAAGGCTCTCCCATCAGACCGCCCCCGCACCAAGATAGGCCTCGATCACGGCCGGGTTGGATTGCACCTCTGCCGGGGTGCCCTCGGCCAGTTTCGCGCCATCGGCCAGGGCCAGAACCCTGTCGGACACGCCCGACACCAGCCCCATGTCATGTTCGACCATCAATACCGTGATCCCCATCTGTTTGCGGATGTCATCGATCCACCAGCGCATGTCTTGCGTTTCTTCCACCGACAGGCCCGATGCGGGTTCGTCCAGCAGCAAAAGCCGCGGCCCCGAGGCCAAAGCCCGTCCCAGCTCCACAACCTTGCGCACCCCGTAAGGCAGGCCCGCGATCATCTTGTTGCGGTAGGGCTGCAGATCGAGGAAATCGATCACCTCTTCCACCGCCTCGCGGTGGCGGTGCTCCTCGGCGCGCACGCGGGGCGCAAAGAACAGCTCTTCGATCAGCGTGGACTTGCGATGGCGATGGCGCCCCACCAGAAGGTTCTGCAACACGGTGGCATGTTCGAACAGTTCGATGTTCTGGAAGGTACGCGCGATGCCGAGATCGGCAACCTCGTCCGGCGCACGGTCCAGAAGGTTCTGCCCGTCGAAGGTAAACTGCCCCGCGAAAGGTTCGTAAAAGCGCGATATCAGGTTGAAGACGGTGGATTTACCGGCCCCGTTCGGCCCGACGATGGCATAGACCTCGCCCTCTTCGACCGAGAAGGACAGATCGTTCACGGCCACCACCCCGCCGAATTTCAGCGTGGCATTCTTGATTTCCAGAAGGCTCATCTCAACCGCTCCGTCTTCAGGTAGGATTTCTGGCGGCGGAACATGTCCTTGCGCGCGAATGGGAACAGCTCGAACCAGATGCGGATCTTCAGCCAGCGGCCATAGATGCCCATGGGTTCGAACAGGATGAACAGGATCAGGATCATCCCGAAGACGCCCGTTTCCAGACCCGGAATGGCAACGCCGCCGCCGATCAGACCATCCTTCAGGATCGACAGGCCCTGCGGCAGGAAGGCCACCACGACCGCGCCAAAGAAGGCACCATGGATGGAGCCCAGCCCGCCAATCACGATCATCATCAACAGGGTGATGGAGATCACGATCGAGAAGGTCTCGTTGTTGAAGGTGCCCGCATAGTAGCCCATCAAGGCCCCGGCCCAGCCGGTGATCATGCAGGAAAGGCCAAAGGCGGTTGCCTTGGTGCGAGCGATGTGAACGCCCATGGCGGTGGCCGAGACCTCACTGTCGCGCACCGCCGCAAAGGCACGGCCCAGGGGCGAGCGCAGCAGGTTGCGGTAGAACAGCGTGCAGATGATGGTGACGACCAGAACCAGGTAGTAGAAGCGTGTCGGCATGGTCCAGCGCTCGATCTCCAACCCGAAGACGGTGATCATTTCCGGGAACTTGCCAGAGACACCGCCGGTCCAGGGCTCCAGCAGCACGATGATGTCATCGGCCAGGATCGACAGGGCGATAGTCGCAATCGCCAGGTAGATCCCATGCAGCCGCAGCGCCGGAATGGCGATGATGGCACCGACGACGCCGGTGATGATCCCCGCCAGCGGGAAGGCCACGATAAAGGGCAGCCCCTGCTCGATCAGGATCGTGTTGGTGTAGCAGCCGATGGCGAGAAAGGCCGCATGGCCGAGGCTGGCCTGGCCGGTCTGACCGGTCAGCAGCATCAGACCCAGCCCGGCGATGGCCCAGATCAAGACGTTGGTGACCTCACCGATATAGAACTCGTTGATCAGATACGGCAGGGCAAAGGCCAGCAGGATCAGCGCGCCATAAACGCAGGCTGTCCACAGATCGGGAAACAGGCGGATGTCCTGTTCGTAGGTGGTTTTGAAATGAATACGCATGCGATCAGACCTTCTTCACTCGGACCTGGCTGAACAGCCCGTGCGGGCGGAACACCAGCACCGCGAGGAGCAGCGCATAGGGCGCGATCTGCGAGTAGCCGGCCGCAAGGTAGCGCGCCGCGAAGGGTTCGATCACACCAACGATGAGACCACCTGCAAGCGCGCCCGGAAGCGAGCCGAAGCCACCGATGACCGCCGCCGCAAAGGCCTTGATGCCCAACAGACCCGCATTCGGATCAATGGCGCCCTTGGAGGCAAACAGGATCCCGGCCACAGCCGCCGTGGCCCCGGCCAGGCCCCAGATCAACCCCTGCACCCAGCGCACCGGAATACCCATGAAATAGGCCGCCATCTGGTTCTGGCTGGCCGCCTGCATCGCCAGCCCCAGCTTGGTGCGCTGGAAGAACTGGTAGAGCGACCATGTGAGCAGGAAGGTCACCACGATCACGGCCACGTCGGCCATGCCCAGCACCACGCCGCCCAGCTGCACATCCCCCAGTGCCAAGGGGCTTTCGAGCGTCTGCGGCTCATGCCCCCAGATCAGCCCGGCGACGAAGCGCAACACAAAGCCCAGCGCGATGGTCAGGATGACCACTGCGGTCTGACTCTGCCCGAACAGGTGCCGCAGGATGAAGAAATCCAGCAGGTATCCCAGAACCGCCATGATCGTGATCGCCAGCGGCGCCGCGATCCAGAACGGCAGATCCAAATACTCTGCATTGGTGAGGCCAAGGGTCACAAAGGCCCCCAGCATCATGAAATCGCCCTGGGCGAAATTGACCGCCTCTGTGGCCTTGTAGATCAGCACGAAGCCGAGCGCGATCAGGCCGTAGACACAGCCATTCGCAAGCCCGCTGACCAGGAGCTGCAATACTTCCAAAATTTCCTCCCCCCGCCCGGAATGGACGGTTTCTGACCCGAACATTGCCGGGCGAATGCGCCTATTTTACTGGGTTTGCGCGGTGCCTCCTCAAGCGGCGCAACCCTCTGGCGTCCAAAACAGACTACTGAGTATGTTTTTCCTCTGTCAATTGGTAAGACCCAGCGTCAGAATGGCAAAAAGCGGCTGTTTTTTGAGCAAGTGCCGTCCTAATGTGCGCCCCCCGATTTTTGCCGGTGTGTGGCCGTCACAGGGGACGGACAGCAGGCTCGGCCAGCCGCTTTGACACGAGTGAAACAACAACAGGCCTTGCAACATGCTAGAGCAAATCAGCGCCTCAAAAAGCGAAATCCTGGATGCGGCAGCCCTTTGTTTCATGACACTGGGGGCCAATGCGGCCTCGATCGATGATATCGCGGCCAGCCTGGGATCGACCAAGGGACGGATATATCACCATTTTCCCTCGAAGGGCGCATTGCTGGCGGCAGTTCAACTCCGGGCAGCACGGTTTACCTATGAGGCCGTGCATGAGGTCATCGACGATTCCCTCGCCCCCGAAATCTGCCTGCGGCGCATGGCGCGGGCGCATGTGCTGGAGGTGCTGCGCTCCCTGCCCTACCACAAGGTGATTCTCCAGACTTTCACCGGCGCCCGCGGCAAGACCCCGTCGAAAGCAGCCGAACAGGGGCTGCTGGCCCAGGTGCGTGCCGAACAGCGGCAGTATACCGAATTGTTCGCGACGCAGGTCTCGCGCGGAATGGCACAGGGCACCTTTGCCGGTCGCACCCTGCGGATCACGGTTGCGGGGCTGATGCTGACGCTGAACTCACCGGTCTTCTGGTATCAACCGGGGCGGGGCAACGAGGAGAGCTTTCGCAACACCGTGGCGGATGATCTGGCCGATATGGCTCTTGCCAGCCTGCGCGCCTGAAAGCCAGCTCCCTAGCCTTCGCAGATCCCCCTCAGCGCGGAACAGAAACGCGCTGCCGCCGCCGAAAGCTGATGTTCGCTGCGGATACACAGCCCCACGGGGCCAAGGGTGCTGTCGGTATTGAGCGGCAAAAGCGCCAGGACCTCCTCTTCTAGGTCAGCCCGCACAACCCCGTGGCTGATGATCCAGATCGCCTGATGGCACAGCGTGAAGCGGCGCCCGAAGGTGGCAGAGACCGTCTCGATCGGAAAACGTGGCACCGTCAGCCCCTGCTCCAGGAACATGCGCTCCACCAGGGGGCGGATGATCGATCCTTCCGAAGGCATCAGCACCGGATAGCTGTCAAAGGCCTCTGCGGGCAGCGGCCCTGCCCCGGCAAGCGGGTGATCCCGCGCCACAACCGCCACCACGCGTTCACGAAACAGAGGATCGAAATCCAGCCCCACCATGTGATCCGGTGCGGGCAGTCGGCCCACCACCACATCCAGATTGCCCCGCCTGAGCTGATCCAGCAGGTAGCGGTTGTCACCCGACACCACCGAAAAGCGGCTGTGGCTGCCCTCGGCCCGCAGCTGCGCCAGCGCATCCGGCACCACCGTGGCAGACACGGTTGGCAGCGCCCCGATGGCGACCCGTGGCCCTTCGGCCGCGTCCAACCCCTGCAACATCGCCACCCCGTCGCGGGCCAGCGCCAGGCTGCGCCCGGCATGATCGCGAAACATCTCCCCATAGGCCGAGAGGCGAATGCCGCGCCCGTGCCGCTCCACCAGCGGTTTGCCCACCACGCCCTCCAACTCGCGCAGGGTGCGGGTCACGGCAGGCTGGGTCATGCCCAGCGCCTCGGCGGCCTGGGTGACGCTTTCCTGCCGGGCCACCTCGACGAAAACCTCCAGGTGGCGCAGCTTCAGCTGGGCAGATAAACGCATATCATATCCGGTATGAAAATATCCAACTCATGGCATTATACAGACCTATTTTGATATGTGATAGTCTCTGCAGATCAAACGAGGAGGACGGGATGAGCGAGAGCCGCTTTGACCAAGGCATGAGCGTGCGCCGATCCGTGCTGGGCGATGCCCATGTGGACCGCGCCGAAGCCGCCAAGACCGAGCTGGACGAGGCCTTTCAGACCCTGATCACCGAAGGCGCCTGGGGCACTGTCTGGGCCTCCGACGGGATCAGCCGCCGCGAACGGTCGATGCTGACGCTGGCGCTTCTGGCGGCAATGGGTAATTTCGAGGAAATCCCGATGCACATCCGCGCCACCGCCCGCACCGGCGCCAGCCGCCAGGATGTGATCGAAGCCTTTCAGCATGTGGCGATCTATGCGGGCGTGCCCCGCGCCAACCATGCGCTGAAACTGGCGAAACAAACCTACGCCGAGATGGATGCCGAAGCCGCATCCCAAGCGACCAAGGCCTGAGGAGGAAAACCACCATGACCAAACCCAATCAGAACATGGCGGAATACTACCAGCGCGACCGCCGCTGGCACCCGCCCGCCTACGCCAAGGATTACAAGACCTCGGTGGCGCGCTCGCCCAAGTTCTCGCTGATCAGCCTTGAGAACACGCCGAGCGAGATCACCGGCCCGCGCTTTGGTCACAATGACCTTGCCCCCACCGACAACGATCTGATCTCGAACTACGCCCAGCCCGGCGAAAGCCCGATTGGCGAGCGCATCATCGTGCATGGCCGGGTGCTGGATGAAAACGCCCGCCCGGTGCCCAATACGCTGGTGGAGATCTGGCAGGCCAACGCAGGTGGTCGCTATCGCCACAAGAAGGACACCTATCTGGCGCCGATCGACCCGAACTTCGGCGGCTGCGGGCGGACCATCACGGATGAAAACGGCTACTACTACTTCCGCACCGTGAAACCGGGAGCCTACCCTTGGCGCAACTGGGTCAACGATTGGCGCCCGGCGCATATCCACGTCTCGGTCTTTGGCTCCGCCTTTGCCCAGCGGCTGATCACCCAGCTCTATTTCGAGGGCGACCCGCTGATCAAGAGCTGCCCGATTGTCGCAACCATCCCGGACCCCGACGCCATCGAGCAGCTGATCGCGCGCCTTGATATGAACGCGACCATCCCGCTGGATACCATTGCCTATAAGTTCGACATCGTGCTGCGCGGCCGCCGCTCGACCCTGTTCGAAAACCGCCTGGAGGGGAACTGATGCCACAACAGCTTGATTACCTGAAGGAAACCCCTTCGCAAACCGCTGGTCCCTACGTCCATATCGGCCTGGCACCGGGTGCCGCCGGTTTCCAGATCTACGATCAGGAACTGGGTCAGGACATCGCGGGCCCCAACGCCGCAGGTGAGCGGATCCGGGTCGAAGGTCTTGTCATCGACGGCATCGGATCGCCGGTGAAGGACGTGCTGCTGGAGGCCTGGCAGGCCAATTCTGCCGGTGTCTACGCGCATCCCGAACATGGCGGTGAGGTCGAGGAAGGTTTCCGCGGCTGGGGCCGTGTGATCACCGATTTCGAAACCGGCGAATGGGCGTTCGAGACCGTGAAGCCCGGCCCGGTGATGGGCCGCAACGGCCAGATGATGGCGCCGCATATCAATCTCTGGATCGTTGCGCGCGGCATCAACATCGGCCTCAACACCCGTCTTTATTTCGAAGATGAAGCCGAGGCCAATGCCTCTGACCCGATCATCAACGTGATCGAATGGGAGAAACGTCGCGAAACTTTGATCGCCAAGCGCAGCGAACGGGATGGTCAGACGGTTTATCGTTTTGACATTTGCCTGCAAGGTGAAGATGAAACCGTATTCTTCGACATCTGAGGAGCAACAGCGTTGAGCAAACCCTGCATCATCTGCGTGGCGATCACCGGCTCGGTGCCGCGCAAGGAACACAACCCGGCGGTGCCGATCACCATCGAAGAGCAGATCGAAAGCACCCAGGAGGCCTTCGAGGCGGGCGCGACGATTGCCCATTGCCACGTGCGCAATGACGATCAGACGCCGACCTCGGACCCGGAAAAATTTGGCCGCCTCCTGGAAGGTCTGAACAAGCATTGCCCCGGCATGATCGTGCAGCTGTCGACCGGCGGCCGCTCCGGCGCCGACAAGGAGCGCGGTGGCATGCTGTCCCTGCGCCCCGATATGGCGTCGCTCTCGGTGGGGTCGAACAACTTCCCCACCCGCGTCTACGAGAACCCGCCGGATCTGGTCGATTGGCTCGCCTCGGAAATGCGCAGCTATGAGGTGAAGCCCGAGATCGAGGCCTTCGATCTCAGCCATATTCACCAGGCGGTGAAGATGAGCCGTGAAGGTGCCATTCCCGGCAAGCTCTATGTGCAATTCGTCATGGGCGTGAAGAACGCGATGCCGGTGGACAAGGAGACCTTCGATTTCTACGTCCAGACGGTGAAGCGCCTTGCCCCCGATGCCGAATGGTGCGGTGCAGGGATCGGACCGGGTCAGATCGTGCTCAATGAATGGGCCATTGCTGCAGGCGGTCACACCCGCACCGGACTTGAGGACAACCTGCGCCTGGACCGCAACACCAAGGCGCCGTCGAACGCGGCGCTGGTCAAACGCGCGGTCGAGCTCTGCGAGAAATACGAGCGTCCCGTCGCCACATGGCAGCAGGCGCGTGAGATCCTGGACCTGCGCCCGGCCTGATTGGCCGAACTGACCTGGCTGAGTTCACTGGCCATACTGGCCGAACACAAGCATATGTAACGGCCTGCTCCGATTTCGGGGCGGGCCGTTACGTCATTTTGAGCCTTTCTCCCTTGCGGTTCATGCAGGGAAGACTAGGTAGATGCTGCGCGCGGCGGGGCTGTTTCGAGCCGCTCCTCCCTCGGCGCTGCCTGACCCCGCGTCAGCGACAGCCCCTCGCCGCGCGTGATCTCCTCCACTCTCACAGGCTGTGATCTCTGCCCCCGGGTGGCCCGCTTCACCTGTCACAGAACCATCATCAAAAGCAGCTACTGGCCGGGAAACACGGACAGGAGATCCCCATGCTGCACCCCGCCTTTGCCGCCCCCGGCGCATTCTATCGTGGCAATCTGCATTGCCATTCAAACCGGTCCGACGGTGTGCTGGATCCAGGCGAGGTCTGCCGCCGCTACAAGGCGGAAGGCTATGACTTCATTGCGCTGACCGATCATTTCGTTGGCCGTTTCGACTATCCGATCACCGACACGACCTCCTTTCGGGACGAGGTGTTCACCACCCTCCTTGGGGCCGAACTGCATTCCGGTGCCATGGAGAACGGCGAGCTGTGGCATATCCTTGCCGTCGGCCTGCCTTCGGATTTCGCGCCCTCGCATTCCCCCGACTTTCACCCCGTCGAGGGACAGGAAACCGGCCCGGAGATCGCCCGGCGCGCCCGCGATGCCGGGGCCTTTGTCGCCATTGCCCATCCGCATTGGTCGGGCATGACGCCGGCCGATGCGCGCGGCATCGACGCCGCCCATGCGGTTGAGATCTACAACCACACCTGCGCCGTCGGCACCGATCGCGGCGAAGGGGGCCATATGGCCGATCTGCTGCTGTCGGACGGGCAGGATCTGAGCCTGATTGCCACCGATGACGCCCACTTCAAAGGCCCCGACCACTTTGGCGGCTGGGTCATGGTCAAGGCCGAAGCCAACGAGCCCGACCTGCTGCTGGAGGCGCTGAAGGCCGGGCATTTCTACGCCTCGCAGGGCCCGGATCTGAAGGCTGTTGCCCTCAATGACGGCCATGTCGATGTGAGCTGTTCTGCTGCAACCACGGTACTGGTTCAGGGCCATGGTTCGGCAACGGCGATCGCGCATGGCGCCGCGCTGACCCAGGCGCGGATCCCGCTGGAACGGCTCAAGAACAGCCCCTGGCTGCGCGTGACGGTGGTCGACCGCGCGGGCAAGCGCGCCTGGTCCAATCCGATGGCAAACCCGATCTACGGCTGACGCAAACGAGTCACGGGCGGGGCTATTCCCCCTCCCTGCCCTGCGCCCCGGCACCCCCGCACAGCTCACCGGACAGATCCTTCAGGATCGGGCAGTCCGGTCGGTTGTCCCCGGCGCAGCACTGGACCAGCTCGGTCAGCGTATCGCGCATCGCCTGAAGGTCGGCAATCTTGGCCTCGATCTTGCCAAGGTGCTCCTGCGCCAGCTGCTTCACATCGGCGCTGGCGCGGCTTTCATCCTCATAGAGCGCCATCAGCAGGCGACAGTCCTCGATGCTGAACCCCAGGGCGCGGGCCCGGCCCAGGAAGGCCAGCTTATGCAGGTCCGCCTCCTCAAAGCAGCGATAGCCATTGGCGCTGCGATGAGGTTTGATGAGGCCGATATCCTCGTAGTAGCGGATGGTCTTGGCAGGCAGGCCGGAACGCCTCGCCACATCACCGATGTTCATGCGGTCACCTCCTTGCCGCCAACCGGATCTGCAGCACCGGCAACGGCTGTGGCTCTGCCCATGGTCGGCTTCAACCCGTAAAGACGCAGCGCATTGCTGAGCACGAAGACGCTGGAGCAGGCCATCGCCCCCGCCGCCAGCACCGGCGACAGCATCGGCCCGCCAAAGGGATAGAGCACGCCCGCCGCCACCGGAACCAACAGCACGTTATATCCGAAGGCCCAGAACAGGTTCTGACGGATATTGCGCAGGGTGGCACGGCTTGCGGTCAGCGCATTCACCACGCCGCGCAGATCGCCCGAGACCAGCACCACATCCGCTGCCTCGATCGCCACATCGGTGCCGGTGCCAATCGCCAGCCCCACATCCGCCGCCGCCAGCGCAGGCGCATCGTTGATGCCGTCGCCGACAAAGGCCAGCGCGCCATGATCTACGCGCAGCTTGTCCAGGGCCGCGACCTTGTCCCCCGGCAGGCAGTCGGCCACCACCAGGTCGATGCCGAGATCGGCGGCCACCGCATGTGCCGTCGCCGCGCCATCGCCACTGATCATGGCGACCTTCAGACCTTCGGCATGCAGCGCACGGATCGCCTCGGCACTCCCCTCTTTCACCGGATCCGCGACCGAGATCAACGCTGCGGCCTGGCCGTCCAGCGCGGCAAAGAACACGGTCTCGCCGCGTGCGGCCAGTGCCTTGGCCTGCCCGTCCAGAGCGGTGATCTCGACGCCTTCTCGCTGCATCAGGCGGGCGGCACCGATCAGCACCTCACGCCCCTCCACCCGGGCTTTGAGACCAAAACCCGGAATGGCCTCGACGCTTTCTGCCTCAGGAATGCCCTTGCCCGCAGCCGCAACCAATGCGCGGGCGATGGGGTGCTCGGAAGAGGCTTCGGCCGCCGCCACAAGCCGCAGCACCTCTTCGCGGGTGACCCCGTCAGCGCAGATCACATCGCGCAAGGCCGGGCGGCCTTCGGTCAGGGTGCCGGTCTTATCCAAGGCAACCACGCGCACCTCTTCCAGCCGCTGCAGCGCATCGCCCTTGCGGAACAGAATACCCATCTGCGCGGCGCGGCCGATGCCCACCATGATCGAGGTGGGCGTCGCCAGACCCATGGCGCAGGGGCAGGGGCAGGCGATGATCAGGACGGAAACCCCCGCCACAAGCGCAAAGGGCAAGGCAGGCGACGGGCCGAAGACGGACCAGACCAGCACCGTCAGCGCCGCCACACCCATCACTGCCGGGACGAACCACAGCGTGATGCGATCGACCATGCCCTGCACCGGCAGCTTGGCGCCCTGCGCCTGTTCCACCATGCGGATGATCTGCGCCAGGACCGTCTCGCCGCCGACCTTGGTGGCGCGGAACTCAAGCGGGCCATTGCCATTGATCGTGCCCGCCGTCACCGGATCACCGCTGGATTTCTGCACCGGGACGGGTTCTCCGGTGATCATGCTTTCATCAAGATAGGACGTGCCCGAGACCACCTCGCCATCCACCGCGACCCGCTCACCGGGGCGCAGACGGATAAGGTCGCCCGGCGCGATGTCATCCACCGCGGTTTCCACCGCCTCGCCGCCACTGACCACAAGGGCAGTCTTCGGCTGCAACCCGATCAGCGCCTTGATCGCCGCCCCGGTACGTCCCTTGGCGCGGGCCTCCAGATAGCGGCCCGTCAGGATCAGCACCACGATCACCGCAGCCGCCTCGTAATAGACGTTGGCCGTGCCTTGGGGCAAAATCTGCGGCAGGAAGGTCGAGATCACCGAGAACACATAGGCCGCCGCTGTGCCCAGCGCGACCAGAGAATTCATGTCGGGCGCCCCGCGCAGCAAGGCCGGAAACCCCTTGCGGTAAAACTGCAGACCGGGGCCGATCAGAACCAGCGTGGTCAGCAGGAATTGCAGGTAATAGCTTTGCTGGTGACCGATCACATCCATCACTCACAGGTGCACCCCTGGGATCATGTGGCCGCCCATTTCGATCACGAAGACCGGCAGTGCCAGGGCGGCGGCGATCAGAACCTCGCGGCCCAGGCTGCGGATCTCATCCGCCTTGCGTTGGCTGTCCTCTGCGGCCTCGTCCATGCCCTGGCCGCGCAACCGCGCCGGATAGCCCGCTGCCGTCGCGGCACGGGCCAGATCGGCACCGCGGGTGGCGCCGGTCAGATAGGTGACCTCGGCCCGCTCTGCCGCGAGGTTCACATCCGCGGCCAGAACCCCGGGCACGGCCCTCAGAGCCGCTTCGACCCGTCCCACGCAGGAGGCGCAGCTCAGCCCTTCGATCTGCAAGGTGACCGTGCTTTGCGCCGCCGGATAACCGGCGCGCACCAAGGCCTCGGTCAGATCCGACAGCGGTAGATCCGACGACGCGCTGACCTGGCCCTTGGCCGTCGCCAGGTTGACCGATGCGGATGTGACCCCTGCAACGCCCGCCAGGGCCCGCTCGGCCCGCCCCGCGCATCCGGCGCAGTTCAAGCCAGTGATCTGAAGCGCGATTTCCGTGTCATGTGCCATTTGAGACTCTTGGGTTATTTCTCCAGTGACGTTGGATATGGACCTTCCAGTCAAGGGAAGGTCAAGGGCAGGCCGGTAACATTTTTTCATTCCCCCTTTTCGCCCCCCATTGATGGCGGAGACAGACCCGTTTCAGCCGGAATTGAACCGCAGCCTGCCATCAGACCGGAATAGAGTTGCGAGGGATGCTTGCGCCCCGCAGTGGCCCATGCCACGCTGGCACAAGCCGGGCCGACTGGTCCGCAATGAAAAGAACAGGCAGCACATTTTAAATCCTGCCACGCAACTGGCCGTCACAGGGCCAGCAGACAGAAGCGAAGGAAACCACAGATGATCCGCACCCGCGCCGCCGTTGCCCTAGCCCCCGGCAAACCGCTTGAAATCATGGAGGTGAACCTCGAAGGCCCCAAGGCAGGCGAAGTCCTGGTGGAAATCAAGGCGACCGGCCTGTGCCACACCGATGAATTCACCCGCTCGGGCGACGACCCCGAGGGCATCTTCCCGGCGATCCTGGGTCACGAGGGCGCCGGCGTGGTGATCGAGGTCGGCGAAGGCGTCACCAGCCTGGAAGTGGGCGATCACGTGATCCCACTCTACACGCCCGAGTGCCGCGAATGCGAATACTGCCTCAACCCCAAGACCAACCTCTGCCAGTCGATCCGCGCGACGCAAGGCCAGGGCCTTCTGCCCGATGGCACCACGCGGTTCTCGATGCTGGATGGCACGCCCATCCACCACTACATGGGCTGCTCCACCTTCGCCAACCACACCGTGGTGCCGGAAATCGCGCTGGCCAAGGTGCGCAAGGACGCGCCCTTTGACAAGATCTGCTATATCGGCTGCGGCGTCACCACCGGCATCGGTGCGGTGATCAACACCGCCAAGGTCGAAATCGGCTCCACCGCCATCGTCTTCGGTCTCGGCGGTATCGGCCTCAATGTGATCCAGGGGCTGAAGCTTGCAGGCGCCGATCAGATCGTCGGCGTGGACCTCAACCCCGGCAAGGTTGAGATGGCCAAGCATTTCGGCATGACCGACTTCGTGAACCCCGCCGAGGTCGACGGCGATCTGGTGGCGCATCTGGTCGAACTGACCGGCGGCGGCGCCGATTACACCTTTGACGCCACCGGCAATGTGCAGGTGATGCGCACCGCGCTGGAAGCCGCGCACAAGGGCTGGGGTGAAAGCATCATCATCGGCGTGGCACCGGCCGGGGCCGAAATCTCCACCCGCCCCTTCCAGCTGGTCACCGGGCGCAGCTGGCGCGGCACTGCCTTCGGCGGCGCCTCGGGCCGGACCGATGTGCCCAAGATCGTGGACTGGTACATGGACGGCAAGATCGAGATCGACCCGATGATTACCCACAAGCTGACGCTTGATCAGATCAACGAGGGTTTCGAGCTGATGCACGAGGGCAAGTCGATCCGCGCCGTGGTGGAATTCTAAGGTCAGTTTTGACCCCAGACTGCAACAAGCACAGCGCCGCAGGTCCAAAGCCTGCGGCGCATATTCATTCAGTGGCCAATTCCTGCATCGCCTCTTTGCCCTCCTCACTATAGATATATATAGGAAAGCCGGTTCCCCTTGGTGCGAAAGGCAGAAGCTTGCAACTTCAGGTCCCCGATATCTCCAACCGCGAAAGTGCCGCGACCATCATCGTCGAGGCCCTGCGCAAGGCCATCATCGAAGGCGAGCTGCGCGATGGCGCGCCGCTGCGGCAGGAGGAAATCGCCAAGGCCTTCAACACCTCCCGTTTTCCGGTGCGCGAGGCGCTGAACCGGCTGGAACAGCAGGGTCTGGTCAAGGCCCAGCGCTACAAGGGCGCCGTGGTTGCGACCCTGTCGATGCAGGAGGCTGGCGAAGTCTTCGACCTCCGGACCCGGCTGGAATCCGATGTGATCCGGGCAGCCGTGCCCAAGATGACCTCCGATATCTTTGATCAGGCACAGGACTATCTGGACCGCTTTGCGGCCACCGACGATCCCATGCTCTGGGGCGAGCTCAACCGCAAGTTCCATGGAGTACTCTATAGTGCCAGCGGGATGCCCTACCACATCCAGGTGATCGAGAACGCCATCGACCGGATCGACCGATACCTGCGGGCGCAGCTGGTCTTGAGCGGCGGCGTGAACCGCAGCACCGAGGAGCACCGCGCGATCCTAGCCGCCTGCGTGGCGGGCGACGCCGAGGAGGCCGCCCGCCTGACCCAGGCGCATATTCAGGACGCCAAGGCGTCCCTCCAAGAACAGCTGCGATCTTCCACCCGGACCTAGCCGACGATCATCAGCTCTTTTGGAAAGGTGGTCAGGCTCCGGCAGCCCTCTTCGGTGATCAGCACGTCGTCTTCGATCCGAACCCCGAACTTGCCCGGGGCGTAGAGTCCCGGCTCGTTGGTGTAGACCGTGCCTGCAGGCAGCACCTGGTGATTGCCCCGCATGATATAGGGCGCCTCATGCACATCGCGGCCCAGCCCGTGCCCTGTCTTGGTGCGGATCCGGTCGGCATAGGGGGACGCCTCCAGCACCCCCGTCACCACATCGTCGATCTGATGGGCCGTCACCCCGGCGCGGGTGACCTCGAGCCCGGCCAGATTGGCGCGCAGGACAGTGTCATAGACCGCACGGCCCTCCTCGCTGACGTCACCGACAAAGACGGTGCGGGTGATATCGGCGCAGAACCCGTCTTTGCGCGCGCCAAAATCAAACAGCAGCGCGTCGCCCGGCTGAATGCGGTAGCCCGCGCGCGCATGGGCATGTGGGCGCGCAGAATTGTCCCCGGCAGCCACAATGGGCGAGAAAGCCAGATCATCGGCCCCTTGTGCAAACAAGGCCTGGATCAGGGCGGCCTCGACCTCCTTTTCACTCTGCCCGACACGCACCCCGTCCAGCACATGCGCCAGGGCACGCTCCGACAGGGTGATGGCCGCCTCAAGTGCCGCGATATCCGCCGCTGTCTTGATCATCCGCAGGCCGGAAATCTCGCGCTCCGCGTCCAGGATTTCCAGATCCGGCATCGCCTGTTTCAGCGCGTGATGCACGAAAACCCGCATGACCTGCCCTTCGACAGCCAGGCGCTGCATTGGCAGATGCGATGCCAGCGCGGCAAAGGCCGCCGCGTACCCGTCCTGATCGCGCCAATCAAAGACAGCACCGGCAAAGCCCACCTGCTCCCAGGAGCCCAGTTCCAGGTTCGGAACAATCGCCACCGGCGGCGCCTCGGCGGGGATCACCAGAACAAAGGGGCGTTCATGGCTCATGAACCCCTGCCCCAGCGCCCGGGTGAAATTCGGCCCCGGCACCAGCGCCAGCGCATCCACGTTCAAGCCAATTGCAAGCTGGCGATAGTCATTCAACCCATCCGACATCGGGCATCTTCTCCTTCACGCTGCACCACGAGCGCAGCTCTTCCGCGGCGCGGCGCCGCAGCCCCACGTTAACCTTTCGCTAAGAACTGGCGCAAAAACGCTACAAATTTCCCTAAAATTTTAATTTCTGCGGCCAAACGGGCACAAATCTCCCCGTTTCAGCGCTTGCCGTGCTATTCCAACTCTAGACAGAAGACAAAAAATAGTCGCATCATGTCCAAAATTATGCCGCAAAGACGGCAATTGGGCAAAACATACAGGCAATAGTCCAGGTGATCGCTTAGGGTCAGGACCCATTGATTTCCGTCCAGCGGCGTGATTCACGGTTCGAAAATCGAGCGGTAACATGTCTGATC
>NZ_JARCJD010000030.1 GCF_028890115.1 Phaeobacter sp. QD34_24 | reverse complement strand
GTGCCCAAAGGTCTTCCTGTCAGCCATCGCACTCGCAGCGCTCGTCATTTACTGGCTATGAGTCCTGACCCTAGCGTATCGTTTTACCAATGGTTCACCAATAATGGTTAAGCGAAGTTTAATTAGTTGCCAAAAAATGAATAGTTAAAATTCTATTCGTCTGTTTTCTCCGGTCGGAACGGCGTTCTCGCCGCGAATCGCGTCAACCTGAGCGCGAGGCCATACAACCTCAACGAGAGCGCCGCGCCGTTCCTTCGGCAGGGCAAGGCCCGGCAGTGGGTTTGATCCATTGGTAAACCGTAAGGAAGCGCCGCTGCGTTCCAGCAGGGTCTTGGCGATGAAGAGACCCAGTCCCATGCCCTCGTAGGCGGGGCGCTGTCTGCGTTCCGAGGAACTGCGTCGCCGCCGCACAAAGGGATCGCCGATCCGCCCCAGCATCTGCGTGGGATAGCCGCGCCCGTTGTCGCTGATCGTGATGGTGATCCTGTCATCATCCCAGGCGGCATCGATCCAGACGGTGCTGCCCGCGAAATCCACCGCGTTTTGGATGAGGTTGCGCAGCCCGTGGATGATCTCGGGTTTGCGCAGGATCTTGGGCTGCTGCAGGTTGTCCTCGGCCAGCGGGGCTTCGTGAAAGATGATTGTCTTGCCGCGATTTACATGCGGCTCGGCGGCTTCGTGGATCACCGTGGACAGGGGCGCCTGACGCAGGTGCAGATCGTCTTTTCCGGCCCGTCCCATACTGCGCAGGATATCCCGGCAGCGGTCGGCCTGTTCGCGGATCAGGGCGGCATCCTCGCGCAGGTCGGGGCGGTCTTCCAACTCGTCCAGAAGTTCGGCGCTGGTCAGTTTGATCGTCGCAAGGGGGGTGCCCAACTCATGCGCGGCCGCCGCAACCACACCGCCCAGATCGGTCAGTTTCTGTTCCCGCGACAGCGCCAGCTGAGTCGCGGCAAGCGCGTCGGACATGCTGCGGATTTCGGCGCTGATCCGAAAGGAATAGGCGCCGATGAACAGGATGGCGATGACAATGGCCGTCCAGTTGCCAAAAACGAAGATATCCGGAATGCGCAACAGGAACCCCTGTTCGGTGCGCAGGGAGATGTGGAACTCGGCCATCAAGGTGACCAGAATGATCGCCGCTCCGCCGATGATCAGGGTCGATCGCAGCCCCATCATGGCAGCGGAGATCGTGACCGGCGCCAGGACCAGCAAGGCAAAGGGATTGTGCAGGCCGCCAGTAAGGTAAAGTAAAAAGGACAGCTGCAGCAGGTCGAAGAGGACCATGAGGAAGTTTTCAAATTCTGAAAGTCGCTTGTTCTCGGGGAACATCAAGGTGACGATCAGATTGCCAAGGATCGCGACCCCGACCGCGGCAAAGCACAGGACCAGTTCCAGCTGCAGCTTGTATATGTACTGGGCGACCAGGATCGCGGTGATCTGCCCGGCAAGGGCCACCCATCGCAGCAGGATCAGCGTTCGCAGACGGATCCAATGGCTGCGCTCCTGGCCCTGCATCAGGCCAAATTGGGTCTCGCTCATCCGGGCCTCCTGATTTGCCGCACGTTATCACGATCACGCGCCATCGGCGGTGTGACGCCGTGCGCCAGTTGCATCGGCTGAGTTTCTTGATAGGTCTGGCGCCGCAAACGATCAACAACTCAACCCTGTCGCAAAGTGTGATCAAATGACCCGTCTCTACGCATTGCTTGCCGCCCTGTTCATCGCCGCCCTGGCCGGGGGCACCTGGTTCCTGACCCGACCGGGCGATAGTGACGACAAGTTCGCCCAGTGCCGCAGCAGCCAGATTGCCGGCGGCGCGGGTGCCATCGGTGGTCCCTTCGAACTGCTCAATGCCAAGGGCGAGACGGTCACCGACAAGGACGTGATCACCGAGCCCTCGCTGTTGTACTTCGGCTATACCTTCTGCCCCGATGTCTGCCCGCTGGATGTGTCGCGCAATGCCGAGGCGATCGATGTTCTGGCCGAGCGCGGCTATAGCGTGACTCCGGTGTTCATCTCTATCGATCCCGAACGCGACACGCCCGAAGTGGTGGGGGATTTTGCCTATAACATGCATGAGAAGATGATCGGTCTCACCGGCTCGCCCGAGCAGATCAAGGCCGCCAGCCAAGCCTACAAGACCTATTACAAGAAACAGGACGGGGACGAGGAGTATTACCTGGTGGATCACTCCACCTTCGCCTACCTGGTCCTGCCCGCGGAAGGCTTTGTGGAATTCTTCCGCCGCGACGACACGCCCGAACAGGTTGCTGACAAGATCGGCTGTTTCATCGACAACATGTAAGCCGTTCTGGTATTTGACCTTTGCCACCCGGCGTTTAATATCAAAAACAAGAATATGATGAACGAACGCGGAGGAGCGGTCATGGGCGAAGCGACGCAAAGGGACATCGGACCGGACAAATCGCTTTTGTTGGTCGATGATGATGAACCATTTCTGCGGCGCCTGGCCAAGGCCATGGAGAAACGCGGTTTCGACGTAGAGACGGCTGGATCTGTGGCGGCAGGCAGTGCCATCGCAACCGCTCGCCCGCCTGCCTATGCCGTGGTCGACCTGCGGCTTGAGGATGGCAATGGTCTTGATGTGGTCGAGGTGCTGCGCGAAAAACGTCCCGATAGCCGGGTTGTGGTGCTGACGGGCTATGGCGCCATCGCCACCGCCGTGGCCGCGGTCAAGATCGGCGCGACGGATTACCTGTCCAAGCCTGCCGATGCGACGGATATCACCAATGCGCTTCTGGCCTCGGCCGATGAACTGCCGCCGCCGCCGGAAAACCCGATGAGCGCGGATCGCGTGCGTTGGGAACACATCCAGCGGATCTACGAGCTGTGTGACCGCAATGTCTCGGAAACCGCGCGACGGTTGAACATGCACCGGCGGACCCTGCAGCGGATCCTGGCCAAACGCAGCCCGAAATAAGCGGCGCATTCCACGGTAGGACGGCAGATGACAGAGCTTGGCACCGGACCAGAAGATCAACCGCTGCCGGGCGGTGGCTGGTCGGAACAGATCCTGACCCTGCAAGACGCCTGCGTTGTGCCCCCGGTCGAAAGCGCCCTCGTGCAACAGGCGGGTGTCCTGAAGGCCGATGGGAGCTACTGCCCCGAAGCCGCGCTCTGGCGCAAGTTTCGCCCCATCACCATCGCGCCGGACCAGCCAGAAGAGATCAAGGAAACGATTTCCGGGCGCTGGCTGTGGGGCGGTGTGCTCTGGGTGCATTTCGGGCATTTCCTGGTGGAAAGCTCCTCTCGCCTATGGGCGCTGGCGCATCTTGATCAGCCGGTGGACGGGATCCTGTTCATCCCCAAACGCCCCTCTGTCGGGGATGAAACGCACGGCTATCAGCATGAGTTCATCGATCTTTTCGCGCCCGGCCTGCCGATCCGCGTTGTCGCCGAACCGAGCCGGGTGGAAGAACTCGTGGTGCCTGGGCAGGGATTTGGCCTGGGGCAGATCACCCAAGGCACGCGCAAGTTCCGCAACGCGGTGCACAGCCGCTTTGCCCGGGATGTGAAACCTGAAGGGCCTGAGAAGATCTATATCTCCCGCTCCAAGCTTGGTCTCGGCAAGGGAGGGTTGCTGGGCGAAGAACAGATGGAAGAGCGGCTGCACGCCGAAGGCTATGAGATCTTTCACCCGCAGGATCACAGCCTGTCGGAACAGCTGGCGCGCTACAAGGCTGCGAAACAGGTGATCGCTGCGGATGGCTCGGCGATCCATCTCTATGCCATGGTGGGCCGCCCGGATCAGAAGGTTGCCATCGTGCTGCGGCGGCGGTCGGGCGCGCACAACCTCCTGGCGGCCAACGTGGCGCATTTCTGCAAGTGCACCCCGCTGGTGATCGGCGGGTTGAGGACCGAATGGGTGCCCAAGGACAAGCCAAAATCCAGCCGCAACAGCTTTGGAGAGATCGATCATTCCCTGATCGGGCGAGCCCTGGCGCAACACGGGTTCATTTCACACGATGCCAAATGGCCGGTGCTGAGCGATGAAGAACGCAGCCAGATCCTGTTGGACAAGGGCTTCGGCGGCGGGGACCGTTTCATCGAATCGCCCGAGTTCAAACAGCAAAGGGTCCGAGAGGCGCGCCGGACCCGCCGTGCCCGGCGCGAGACAAAAAGCGCAGAGGTCTAAATCTGCGCCAGAAGCTCTGCGTGGCGGGCCACGAAATCACCGCGCACCTCGACCGGCGGGCGCAGGTGAATGGAAAGATCACCGATGACCTGCTGATCCACGCGGCCAAAGAACTTGTTGGCTTCGGCTTCCGAAAACCCCGCGATCTGCACCGCTTCCATCCAGGCGCTGATCTTGTCGGCGCGTTTGATCTTGGACTTGATGGTCTTGGGCAGGGCGGCGGGCAGGCCAAAGCGCACGTGGATTGCCGTGGTCAGCCGCTGATCCAGCTCTTCATAGCCGGGGCCGACCGCGGCCTTCACCGGGGAAATCATGTCGCCGATCACATATTCCGGCGCATCGTGCAGCAATGCGGCCAGGCGCCATTTCACCGGCACTTTGGGGTAAAGGCGGGTGAACAGGGTTTCGACCAATAGAGAATGCTCAGCCACGGTATAGGCAAAATCGCCCTGGGTCTGGCCGTTCCAACGCGCCACAAAGGCCAGCCCGTGGGCGATATCTTCGATCTCGATATCGACGGGGGTGGGGTCCAGAAGGTCAAGGCGGCGCCCGGACAACATGCGTTGCCAGGCGCGGGCGGGTTTTGGGGGCATCGGGTGAATCCGGGTCTTGCGGCGATTTTGCCCCTGCCTATCCGCTTGACGCGCGCGGCGCAAACCTTCAATGGCGCGGTCAATGGTGTGGTGCAGATCGTCCCAATACCTGTCGTATTTTAGAGGTATTGTCCGGTCTATTCAGTTGCGCGATCCAGCGCCTTCGGGCTATCAAGGGATCAACCCGCCAGGAAGGCAGGAACCGAATTTCTCATACGCGTGTGGTGGCTACGGAGCACGCGGGGTGAAGGGAAGGTCCTGCTTTCACAGGGTCTTCCCTTTTTCGGTTTATGGGCTGCGTTTCGGGCGTGAAACGGGTTCACTCGGCGTTCGTGCCGCCCAGGGCACAGACCACGCGCCATTCCTCATCCGTGACAGGCTGCACCGACAGGCGAGAGCTTTCGACCAGCGCCATCTCGGCAAGGCGCGGATCCGCCTTGATCTGCGCCAGGGAGACGGGGTGTTCAAAGGATCGGATCGCGCGGATGTCCACGCAATCCCAGCGGTCGTCATCACTTGTGCTGTCGGGATGTGCTTCGGCACAGACCTCGACGATACCGACCACTGATTTCTCCTTTTGCGAGTGATAGAAGAAGCCGCGATCGCCGAGTTTCATCTGTCGCATGAAATTGCGCGCCTGGTAATTGCGCACGCCGTCCCATTCCTCCCCCGCGTCTCCCTTGGCTTGCTGATCTTGCCAGCTCCAGGTCGAGGGTTCGGATTTGAACAGCCAATAGGCCATCAGCCGACGACCTTTTTCCAGGTGATCAACTCGACCGCTTCAAACAGGCCCGCCTTGTTGTAGGGATCATTCGCGGCCCAAGTCTCGCCCGCTGCCATGTCCTCGACGTCGAGGATGATCAGCGACCCGACCATATCGCCGTTCTGATCGAGCAATGGCCCGGCCTGCGCCACGGCACCGGTCTCGTCGATATAGGCCAGATGCGCGGTGCGATTCGCCTTCCGGGTTTCCAGGTGGCCAGGTTTATCGCGTGCAATCAATGCAATAAGCATTTCATTCCTCTTTCAGTGGTCGTGACAGCAGTTGAGCGGTTGCGTCCTGGATCGTCAAGTCACCATCGAGCAAGCCTACGACAGTGCTTGTGATCGGCATGTCGAGGCCCATCGCGGCGGCCTTGTCGGCGGTGGCGCGGGCGGTGGCCGCCCCTTCGACTGTAACCGATGGATCGAAGGTGTCGCCCCGCCCGATGGCAAGGCCAAGCTGGTAGTTGCGCGACAGTTCCGAACTGCAGGTGAGTGTGAGATCGCCAAAGCCCGACAGCCCTGCCAGGGTTTCCGGGCGGGCGCCGCCGGCCAGCGCCATGCGCTGCATCTCGGCATATCCACGGGTCATCAGGGCGGCGCGGGCGCTTTCGCCCAGACCCGCACCGATCACCGCGCCGCAGGCGATGGCAATCACGTTCTTCAAGGCGCCACCCAGTTCCGCCCCAACGGTATCGGTGGTGCGATAAAGGCGCAGGTTCGCCGTGGTCAGCTCTGCCTGCAAGGAGGCGCCCAGATCGCGGCCCTCGCAGGCAAGCGTCAGCGCGGTGGGCAGGCCGCGTGCAATATCGGCGGCAAAGCTGGGACCGGTCAGCAGCGCAGGCCGGGCATCCGGCAGGCAGTCGCGAATGACCGCAATGGGGCCAAGTCCTGTCGACAGTTCAATCCCCTTGCAGCAGGCCACAAGGACCTTTCCCTGCAGAACTGCGGCGTTGTCTTTCAGCAGGCTGCGCAGCTTCTGCATCGGAACGGACAGAAGGATCGTGTCTGCCGTTGCGGCCTCGATCAGATTGGAGGTAACGCGCAGGTCTTCCGGCAGATCGACACCGGGCAAGCGCGCGTCATTGCGGCCACTCTGTGCCATTTGATCTGCATGGGTCGTGCTGCGGGCCCAAAGGGTGACCGGTCCATTGCCCGCCAGCGAAATGGCAAGCGCCGTGCCAAAGGCGCCGGCACCGAGAACCGAAACGCTCATGCCTTGGCCCCCTTCTTGCCCGATCCGATCAGGGCGGGGCTGGTCTGATCCAGCGGCCAGCGCGGGCGGGCGGTCAGATCCAGCCCATCGCGGGCGCCGGATTTGAACCGCTCAAGTCCGGCATAGGCAATCATCGCGGCGTTATCGGTGCACAGGCGCAGGGGCGGCGCGGTGAAGGCGGCGCCCGCATCGGCACAGACTGTCTGCAAGGCGGCACGGATGGCGGTATTGGCAGCGACACCGCCGGCCACGGCCACGGTCGGGATTGCAGGGCTTTCGTCCATGTAGATCGTAAGCGCGCGGCGGGTCTTCTCGGCTAGGGTGTCGACCACGGCAGCCTGGAACCCGGCGCAGAGATCGGCCCGGTCCTGCCGCGTCAGCCCGCCCTTTTCGGCGACGATCTGATCGCGCATTCGCATCAGCGCGGTTTTCAGGCCGGAAAAGGACAGGTTGCAGTCAGGCCGGTCCAAAAGCGGACGCGGGAAGCGGAAGCGTTTGGGATCTCCGGTTTCCGCCTCGGCCTGAACCGAGGGGCCACCGGGCTGCGGCAGGCCCAACAGCCGCGCGGTCTTGTCAAAGGCTTCGCCCGGAGCGTCATCAATGGTGCCGCCCAGGCGGGTGAAATCCTCAGGCCCCCGCACGATCAGATATTGGCAGTGGCCGCCGGACACCAAGAGCATCAGATAGGGAAAGGGAATGTCATCGGTCAGCCGCGGCGTCAGCGCATGGCCCGCCAGATGGTTCACCCCGACCAAGGGCAGGCCAGTGGCGGCCGCGATCCCCTTGGCGCACATCACACCGGACATGACGCCGCCGATCAGGCCGGGACCTGCGGTGACCGCGACGGCGTCCAGATCCTGAAAGCTGACGCCCGCCTCTTTCAGCGCCTCGATCACGCAGAGATCCAGCTTTTCCGCATGGGCGCGGGCGGCGATTTCCGGCACCACACCGCCATAGGCGCTGTGCAGCTCGGTCTGGCCGAAGACGACAGAGGACAGAACCTTGGCCATATCCCCATCGGATTGGCGCACCACGGCGGCCGCGGTATCGTCGCAGCTGCTTTCCAGTCCGAGGATCGTCAGGCTCTGTGTCATATGGCTACCGTTGCATCAGCTCAGCGCCGCAGCTACCACCTATGACAGCCGCAAACAATCCCGGGAGCGTGACGTGAGCGATGCGAAGACCAGCCCTGCCGTGGGCCTATTGATGACGCGCCCCCTGGCTTCGGCGCGCCGCTTCGTGGCCGATCTGCCCGCTGAAACCCCTGCGCAATTGGAGGTGATCTACAACCCGCTGATGGAGATTGAGGTCATCCACGGAGAGATCGATGCATCGGACACTGCCGGGCTGATCTTTACCTCTGGCAATGGTGTTGCGGCGGCCAAAGGGCGTGTCCCGGTGGATCTGCCCGCCTATTGCGTCGGTGCCCGCACCACGGCAGAGGCGGGTGCGGCGGGCTGGTCCGCGCAATGTGTCGGCAGAACGGCAGAGGAGTTGATTGAGGCCCTGAAGGACCTGCGCCCGGCATGCCCCCTGTTGCACCTGCATGGGCGCCACACGCGTGGGGATGTGGCAGATCGCCTCGCTACAGCGGGGCTGCCGTGCCGGGGTCAGGAGGTCTACGATCAGATCCTCTTGCCGCTGAGTGATGAGGCAAAGCGCGCATTTCGCGCGCAGACAAGGCTGATCGTGCCGATTTTTTCGCCCCGAACTGCGCGGCATTTCGCCGAGATCTGCCCGGATGCGTCGAATTTGCATTTGATTGCGTTCAGTCACGCAGTGGAACAGCCCCTGAAAGCCTTGAACTGCAAGGACTTGCAGGTATGTACATCGCCGGAAGCCGATGCCATGGCTGCACTGGTTCGTGATGCCGCAGCCCGGCTGGTTCGGGTTGAGGGTGCTGCGCACGGGCAGTAGTGTCGCGCATGGATTTGAGCGACAACGCCGCGAGAATCGTACGAGACTTGAGGCGGTGTTATTTGAGTGGGAGGTCGACGTGGCTGAGAAGAAAACTCCGGATGATGGAACGGACGCGGAGATCGTCGATGTCACGCCGCCCGAGGATGGTAAAACGGACGTGCCAGATCCGGTTGACAGCGCAGAGGTGAGCGTCGTTGAGGCTTCCGAAGCCGAAGCCGAAGCCGAAGCCGAAGCCGAAGCCGAAGCGACCGCAGAGCCAGAGCCTGAACCGCAACAGGTCATCGAACGTGTCGTGGAAAAACGCGGTGGGTTCGGCGCCGCTCTGCTTGGCGGAGCTGCCGCAGCGGTTATCGGTTTTGTGCTTGGTCAGGGCGGCGTGTTGGATGCTGTCCTGCCGTCCAGCCTGAAAACGCCCACCGTGGATGTTGCCGCGATTGAGGCACAGCAAGCTGCGCTGCGCTCTGATCTCGATGCCTTGCAGTCCCAGGTTTCAAATCTCGCTATCCCGGATCTGGCACCGCTCAATGCGCGCCTAGAGGCTCTTGATGCGGCTCTTGCTGCCGCCGCTGAAGCTGCACCGCAAAGTGATACCCTACAGGCAGAGCTTGCGGCGATCACCGACCGGCTGGCCGCGCTGGAACAGCGCCCGATCGCCGATGCCGGATCTCCGGAAGCGATTGCCGCCGTGGATGCACAGCTGGCGAAATTGCAGGACAGCCTTGCCGCGCAGCGCGCCGAGGTGGAACAGATGCTGGCAGAGGCGCGCCAGATGGATGCCGCCAGCGCCGAGGCCGCGCGCATTGCCAGCGCCCAAACAGTCCTGGCGCATCTGCGCTCCGCTCTGGACAATGGCAGCGGTTATGCGGCCCTGATCGCTGAACTGCAGGCCCTGAACGTGACCGCCCCGGATGCGCTGACCGGCCCGGCAGAAAGCGGCGTGGCTACCCTCACCGGCCTGCGCGACACATTTGCCCCCGCCGCACGCACCGCCCTTGCCGCAGCACGCGAAGAGGCCAAGGGCAGCGGGACTGTGATGGACTATGTCAAGCGCCATCTGGGCGCGCGGTCGGTTGCGCCACGGGAAGGCGATGATCCGGATGCGGTGCTGTCCCGCGCGGGTGCCCTTGTCGATCAGGGCAAGATCGCTGCTGCGCTGTCGGAACTTGACGCTCTGCCCGACACTGCCCGCGCGGCTCTTTCCGATTGGGAGGCCGCTGCCCGCAGCCGCATCGCAGCGGTGTCTGCCGCCGCCGAGCTTTCCCGTAGCCTGAACGCCAAATAGGGACCCTGCCATGCTCTGGTCACTGCTGAAAATCCTCGTCTTTGTTGCAATCGTCGCGCTTCTGGCCCTGGGCGCCGGGATCCTGATGGAAACCGCCGGCGGGGTGCAGATCACCGTTGCGGGCACGGAATACACCCTTGGCGCGCTGCAATCGGTGATGGCCCTTGTTGTTCTGGTGCTGCTGGTCTGGCTGTTCTTCAAGCTCTTGTCGCTGCTGGTCGCCACGCTGCGGTTCCTCAATGGGGATGAAACCGCGCTGTCGCGCTATTTCGACAAGGGGCGCGAGGCGAAGGGCTATCAGGCGCTGTCGGACGGGATGATGGCGCTGGCCTCGGGCGAGGGGCGTCTGGCGCTGGCCAAGGCCTCGCGCGCGGCGCGCTATCTGGAAAAACCCGAGCTGACCGATCTCCTGACCGCCCAGGCTGCCGAAATGGCCGGGGACACGAAGAAGGCCGCCGAGGCCTACAAGCGGCTTCTGGGCAATCAGAACACGCGCTTCGTCGGGATCCGTGGGATCATGAAGCAGAAGCTGTCGGATGGCGATACGGACACTGCCCGGCAACTGGCCGAAAAGGCGCTGGCCCTGCGCCCCAAGCACGAAGAGGTGCAGGATACGCTGCTGCACCTGCAGGCCCGGGCCGAGGATTGGGCAGGCGCGCGCAAGACGCTTGCGACCAAGCTGAAGACCGGCACCCTGCCGCGCGATGTCTTCAAGCGGCGTGACGCGGTGCTGGCGCTGTCGGCCTCCAGGGGCGTGATCGAAAAAGGCGCCACGATTGAACAACAGGAACAGGCCATCGAGGCCAACCGCCTGTCCCCCGATCTGGTGCCTGCCGCCGCCATGGCCGCCCGCGCCTATATCGCGCGGGACAAGACCCGCAACGCGGTGCGGATCCTGAAAAAAGCCTGGGAGGCGCAGCCGCATCCGGACTTGGCACATGCCTTTGCCGAGGTGGCGCCGGATGAATCTGCCGCAGAACGGGTGAAACGCTTCGGCCAGCTGGCGCGGCTGAAACCTCATGACGAGGAAACCCGTCTGGTGATGGCGGAACTCAATATCGTGGCCGAGGACTTCCCCGAGGCGCGCCGGGCGCTGGGCGATCTGGTCGAGCGTGCGCCGGATGCGCAGGCCTTTACGCTGATGGCGGCGATCGAACGCGGCGAGGGCGCCTCGGATGCGGTGGTGCAAGGGTGGCTTACCCGGGCGCTGAATGCGCCACGCGGCCCGCAATGGATCTGCGACAGCTGCAATCACATCCACGCCGAATGGGTGCCGGTCTGCGAAAACTGCAGCAGTTTCGACACTCTGAGCTGGCGCCGTCCGGAAACCCCGGAGATCGCCAGCGCAACCGGCGCCCATATGCTGCCCCTGATCGGGAGCCGTCCACCCGCAGACCGCCCCGACGACATGCCCGAGGCAGAGCTGATCGCGCCGGATATGGCGGAAACCGAGGATCAGGTCTCGGAAGATGAGACCGATCCCACCGCTGAAACAGCGCAAGAGTCGGATCGGAAAGGCTAAGAAGGGCTGTTCCCTATGGGCAGGGCGAGGCAGATCCGCTGATCTCTTTTCCCTGCCGGAAAACCATCTGATCCTCGCCGGGCGACGGGTTGGAGGATCAGCCTATCCGGGATGCTAAGGAAGCAGTCGCTTCTTGTAGGCATCGGGATCCATATCCCGAATATCGACGCTGATACTGCCCACTGTTGGAAAACGGTGATCAAACTGGTCTCGGATGAGCGTGGCGAGCCGCTCTTTCTGTTCGGGCGTCCGTCCGGCAAGCAGTTTGACGGTCACATGGATGAAGCTCTCGCAGCCGTCTGCTGCCAGAAAATCTTCAAAGGCATGCAGGCGAACCTTGATGTCGTCACGCTTCATGACACCCGAGATCTCACCGCAATGAACCGCCAGATCCAATGCGGCGCGCCGGTCCTCGGGGGTCACGATGGCGTTGCCATGTTCGATAATGAGATGCGGCATCGTTATGCTCTCCTGTTGCAAGGCGTATGATCAGTGGATCCTGAGGTTAGGAAAATATCGACAGGCGGCGAAGCGACATGGCGGCCTGGCGCAGGATGTCCAGGGTCTGCTCCAGATCCTCCGGTTCGGCAAATCTGTTCAGCGAAGTGGTGGTACCGACCACGGCCGCGCTGCCATTCAGCATCCCCACCGGAACGGCCGCTGCTGCGGCGCCGACCTCGAACTCCTCCTGCAGGAAGCAGAAGCACTGCCGGGCGCATTGCGCGATATCTGCGCGGATCTTCTCCGGGTCGGTTTCCGTCTTTTCCGTGTATTGCACCGGGGCGAGCCGCTGAAAGATCCCGTCAATGATATCGGGGGCACAGCCGCCCAGGCTCATGCGCCCCACCGCGGTGTGCAGCAGCGGCAAGGCGCTGCCGACCGTGAACCCCAAGGTGACGCGGGCCACGCCGCTGCGGGACTTGGCCACATAGATCGCACGATCCCCGTCCCGTACGGCCAGGGACACTTCGGCGCACAAGTCCTGGGAAACCTGGTCCAGCAGAGGTTGAACCGAGAGACCGATGTCGTTTGCCGCCAGATACCCGCCAGCAATCGCCAGGATCTTTGGGGTCAGGCTCAATCCTTGTTCACCCTTGGTGAGAAAGCCTGTTTCCACAAGGCTGAGACACAGGCGCCGCGTGGTGGCCCGGTCAAACCCGGTCATCTTTGAGATCTCGGCCATGGTAAAGCTGCGCTGGCTGGCCTCAAAACAGGCCAGAACCTGCAAGCCTTTGGAAAAGGTCGATGCGCTGCCGTGTTGTCTCATGTTGGGTGTCTCATGTTGACAATTCCGCTCTGCGTGCCATACGTTCAATATGTGACCAACAGTTCGAATAACGCACAGGTGTTAGCCATATGCCCGCCAAAACCATTGTCGTCAACTCTAGTCGGCTTGCCTCCGATTGGGCGTATATCGCAAATCGGTCAGATCTTGTCAGCCCTCGCCCCCTGTTGCCGGTCACGATTGACTCACGCCCCTATGTGCTTTTCATGGATGAAGAGGGCGAGTTGGGGCTGATCGGGCGCCATTGTCCGCACCGCGGGGCGGACCTGTGCTACGGGCGTCTGGAGAACAACGGCATCCGCTGTCCCTTCCATGGCTGGCATTTTGATCGCACCGGCCAATGCGTGGAAACACCGGCGGAACCGGAGGGATCGAAGATGTATCGGGCGATCAAGACGCCGATGGTGCCGCTTTACGAGCAAAACGGCGCGATCTATGCCTATGTTGGTGAGGGGGAGCCGACGGAACCCTTCAACCTGGAACACGCGGAGACGGTGCAATGATTCCCCAACAGCTCAACGATCAACTGACCCGCGTCGGCGCTGGCAGCGCGGCCGGTGCGGTGTTGCGCCAGTATTGGCAGCCGGCTTGTTTGATGGACGAGCTTTCTGAAGGCAAACCGGTGCCGGTGAACCTTCTGGGAGAGCGTCTGGCCATGGTGAAAACCCCTTCCGGGGACTGGAGCCTGGTGACGCGCAAGTCTCGCCCCGAGGAACGCCCGACCTACCATCCGCAGCAGGTCGAGGTGGACCCCGATGGTCCGGTCTATCCGGTTCACGAAAAGCGCGGGATCATGTTTGCGTTTCTCGGTCAGGGTGCGGCGCCGGAGTTTCCCAATTTCGACTGCTTCCGCGCCCCCGACAGCCATGTCTTTGCGTTCAAGGGGCTGTGGGAGTGCAACTGGCTGCAGGCGCTGGAGATCGGCATTGACCCGGCCCATGCGAGTTTCCTGCACCGCTTCCTTAAGGACGAGGACCCCAAGGACAGCTATGGCAAGCAGTTCCGGGACACGGCGGCCGATTCCGGGATACCGATCACCCGAGTGCTGCGCGAATACCCGCGCCCCGAAATCACCGTGGATGAAACCGACTACGGGCTGAAAATCACCTCGCTGCGCCACATGGAGGGGGATTTGACCCATGTGCGGGTGACCAATGCGATCTTCCCCGACGCGATCTGCATCCCGATGAGCCGCGAGATGACGATCACCCAGTGGCATGTGCCGGTCGATGACCACAATTGCTATTGGTACACCATGTTCACCAGCTTCGACCAACCGGTGAACAAGGAACTGATGCGGGAGCAGCGCCTGGCCGAGCACGACCTGCCGGAATACAGGCCGGTCAAGAACAAGGCCAACGACTACCACTATGACCCCGCCGAGCAGGAGGTACTGACCTATACCGGCATGGGATTGGATATCAATGTCCACGATCAATGGGCGGTCGAGATGATGGGCAGCATCCAGGACCGGACCCGCGAACACCTGGGGCGCAGCGACGTGGCGATCATTCGCAACCGCCGCCTGCTGCGCAAGGCGATGGCCGCGCTGGAAAGTGGCGATCTGGAGTCTCTTCCGATGCAGGACAGTGCCGCAGCCGGTATCATTGGCCCCCTGTCCAATGACGCCATCGCCAGCACCGAAGACTGGCAGGGCGCCAGCTGGCAGGCGGATATGGAACGCCGCAAGGACTGCCCCTGGGACGCGACCGTTTGACGATGGCAAACTCACATCTGGATAAAATCAGATCGGGGGCACTGGCGCGGGCCGGTGCCCTTTGCGATGCGCAGGTGGAGCAGGCCGCAAACCTGGTTGCAGAGTATGAGGCCGACGGTGTTGAAACCGTGCGCCTGCTCTTTGCCGATCAACACGGAATCTTGCGCGGCAAGACGGTTGTCACCGCGGCACTGGCTTCCGCCTTTGCCAGCGGCATTGGCATGCCCTCGACCCTGCTTCTGAAGGATACGGCGCATAAAACCGTTTTCCCGGTCTGGAGCGATGATGTCTCGGTCGGCGATATGGCCCTGCAGGGCGCCAGCGACATTCTTGCGGTGCCGGACCCGGCAACCGCCTGCCCGGTGCCATGGTCGCCCCATTCGCGGATCATTCTCTGCCGGGTGCTGGATCGGGAATTGACCCCGGTGACGTTTTCCTCGACCCAGGTTCTGGGCACGGCGATCTCCGGTCTGCAGGCGCTGGGCTTTTCCGCCGTGATGGGGCTGGAGACCGAGTTCCAGGTTTTCGAGCGGGTCGATGACGGGCTTGACCATCGCCAGGCCACCATGCCGCCCTCGGCGGTCACCACCCGCAACATCAATGCCGGATGGCAGTTCCTGACCGAAACCCGCTATGGCGCGGCCGAAGCCCTGCTGGATGACATTCGCCGCACAGCGCAGCAAATGGGGCTGGCGCCACGCACGGTTGAGATCGAGATGGGCCCAAGCCAGTTCGAATTCACCTTCGATCCCTCCGACCCGATGGCGCAGGCGCACCGCTATGTGCTGTTTCGCACCATGGTGAAAGAGGTCTGTCACCGGCGCGGTCTGCACGCCAGTTTCATGGCCAAACCGAAGCTGCCCAATGCCGCAGCCAACGGCTGGCATATCCATCAGTCGCTGTTGTCCAATGACAGTGGCGAGAATGTCTTCATGCCGGATGAAACCGGTGCATTGACGCCCGAGGCAGCGGCCTGGATCGCCGGGCTTCTGGACAATGCGCCGGCCTCTTGCCTGATGACCACGCCGACGGTCAATGGGTACAAACGATATGCGCCCTTCCAGCTGGCCCCCAACCGGGTGGCCTGGGGACGCGACAATCGCGGTGCCATGGTGCGCGCCCTGTTGACGCCGGGCGACAGGGCCAGCCGGGTGGAAAACCGGGTCGCCGATTCCACCGTGAACCCCTATTTCGCGCTGGCCTCCCAGATCATCAGCGGATCGGATGGCCTGCGGCGCGGTGCTCAGCCCCCGGCGCCCACGGCCTCTCCCTATGCCGAGGATGCCGCGCGACTGCCGCAAAGCCTGATCGCCGCCGTCGAGGCGATGGAAGGGAGCGCACTTTACAAGGAGACGCTTGGGGAGAGCTTTGTTACCTATCTCACTCATATCAAGAAGGCAGAGTGGGAACGGTATCTGATGACCGTCTCCGAGTGGGAACAGGATGAGTATTTCAACCTCTACTGATCACCCGCCGACAGGAGCAGACTCCCTGTGCGCCACAATGGCCGTGGCCTTCGAAGAGACGCTGGACGGGTATTTTCCTTTGCGGGAAAGCCTGCGCCAGATGTTGCAGCGCAACGATTGCGCGGCGGCGCTGGTGTTTGTTCTTCACGCCCCGGCGATGGAAATCCCCGGCTTGCCGCCGGAAGATCCGGTGCCGCTCTATATCACCCAAGGGTTCGGCTGCCTGGTCAGACAGATGGCCCTGATGGTTCGGTTGGACGCGGATGATACGGTGGTCAGCGGCGTTGCGGATTGGACTTGGTGGGGTGGTCATCGCCCGGATGACCGGTGTTTTTCGGATATGCACCGCTTGGCTGAACCTGCCTTCCTGCGCGGCTTCAAACTGCCAGGTGTCAATGGGCTTTCGCCGTCACATGACGGGGCACCCTTGGGTGATACCGATGTGGAGATCCAGGCCAACCTTGTTGAGGGACAGATCCTGCGCGGTCGCGTCCGTGCGCAAGGGCGCAGGATCTGTCTGGACACCGCACAGCCAGCGACCGAGGCGGCTCCCGCGGCCACGGCGCGTATAACCTGCGGCCCGGATCTGCTTCAACGCCGGATCCTTGGCAATGTGCTGTCGGAACTCTGAGCCGGTCTGAACGCCCTCCCGGATGGCCCAAGCAAAGCGCGCCTGGTTAGTAAAGTGGCGGCCGATGGCCGATGGCCGCCACAGGTTTCAGAGGATCTTCTTGCGCAGGTAAGAGGACACGACCTCGCCAAAGACCACCAGCGCCAGGATGGTCAGCAGCACCATGGCGACCTCGGGCCAGTTGAAGGTATCGATTGCGCCTTGCAGGATCATGCCGATCCCGCCCGCCCCGACGAGGCCCAGCACGGTGGATTCGCGCAGATTGATATCCCAGCGCAGGATGGAGACCGCAAAGAAGGCCGGCATGACCTGGGGCACGATGGCATAAAGCACGATCTTGAACCGCGAGGCCCCGCAGGCCTCAAGGGCTTCGACCGGCTTCTGCTCGATCTCCTCGATGGCTTCGCCCAGGAGCTTGCCCAGGAACCCGATGGAGCGGAACATGATGGCGACGATGCCCGCCACGATGCCGGGGCCAAAGATCGCCACGAAGAGAAGCGCCCAGATGATGGTGTTGACCGAACGGGACGACACCAGGATGAAGCGGCCGATCCACAGGGTCACCCGGTTCGGCGTGGTGTTCTGCGCCGAGATATAGGCCACCGGCAGCGAGACCAAGACGGCAAACAGGGTGGCCAGGGTGGCGATATTCACGGTCTGCCAGATCGCCTCTAGGATCGAGGGCAGGTTGCTGGGATCGGGCGGCATCATGCGGCCAAAGAGATCGCCCATCTGCGCGGGCGCGTCCCAGACCCATTCCCAGATCACATCGATGCTGCTCAGCGCCCAGGCGACCACCAGAAGGGTCAGCGCAAGCCCGCCATAGCGCATCAGCCGCTGGCGCAGGGTGAACCGGGACCAGTGATCGAGCGTTTGCTGCAAAGGTTGTGTGTTCATCATGCGATCCGTTTCCTGATAAAGCCGCTGATTGCCTCGGAAACGAGGATGACGCCGACGATGACCATGGTGATGGCGAGGGCAAAGTCATAGTCGTAGCGGCCAAAGGCATTGGCCAGGGTGGCGCCGATCCCGCCTGCGCCGACAATGCCGACCACGGCAGAGGCGCGCAGGTTGCTGTCCAGTTGGTAGATGCCCAGCCCAACCAGGCGCGGCATGATCTGTGGCACCACCGCATAGGCCAGGGTGGCAATGAAGCCCGCGCCGACCGAGCGCATCGCCTCGACCTGACCGAAATCGATCTCCTCGATCCGTTCGGCCAGAAGTTTCGCAACAAAGCCGATCGAATAGACCACAAGGGTCAGCGCCCCGGCAAAGGGGCCAAAGCCAACCGCTTTGACGAAAATGATGGCGACAATCACCGGGTGAAAACTGCGCGCCACGATGATGATGCCGCGGCCCAGCAGGTAGACCGGTTTGATCGCGATATTGCGCGCGGCCATGAAGGCGAGGGGCACCGATAGCAAGATGCCGCCCACGGTGGCCAGGATGGCGATTTTCAGACTTTCCAGAAACCCGTCGATCAACAGGCCGGAGCGTTCAAAGCTTGGCGGGAAGGCGCCGCTGAAGATGCGCTGCGCGCGGCGCATGCCGTCCGATACCCGCTCCCAGTCGATCGGCAGCGTGGCCAGCGTGAGACCGACATAGATCAGGATCGCGCCATACAGCCCGTAGCGGATCAGCGGGTTTGCGATAAAGGGTGGCTTGCGCCAGCTGTCCTTGGCCATGCTCATGCGACGGCTCCGACTTCGGCGCGGTCCATCGCGGGCACCCCCGCGTAGATCTCGTCCATTTCGGCGTTGGTCAGCTTGTCCGGCTGGCCGTCAAAGATGATCCGGCCGTAGCGCATGCCGACGATGCGATCGCTGAACTCCTTGGCTTCGGTCACATTGTGGATGTTGATGATCACCGGCAGCTTCAGTTCGGAGGCGAGATCCCGCAGCAGCGTCATGATCTGTTCCGAGGTCTTGGGATCCAGCGAGGCGGTGGGTTCATCCGCCAGCAGGATCTCGGGGCGCTGCATCAGGGCGCGCACCACGCCGACCCGCTGACGCTCACCGCCAGACAGCTCATCCGCGCGGCGGTTCGCGTAATGGGCAATGCCGACCCGTTCCATCAGCTCATAGGCGTGGCGGATATCCTCGCGCGGGTAGCGGCGGGTCAGCGCGGCCCAGGTGGAGATATAGCCCAGACGGCCGACCTGCACGTTTTCCATCACGGTCAGCCGGTCGATCAGGTTGAAGCTTTGAAAGACCATGCCGATGCGGCGGCGGGCAACGCGCAGCTCGCGGCGGTTCAGCGCGGTGAATTCCGTACCGTTCAACTCGATGCTGCCCGATGTCGGTTCCACAAGCCGGTTGATGCAGCGCAGAAGCGTGCTTTTGCCGGCCCCGGAAGATCCGATGACAGAGGTCAGCTGGTCGCCTTCGACGGTCAGGTTCAGTTCCTTCAGCACCGGATCACCGGATCCGTAGCGTTTGGTGAGGTTGGAGATTTTTAGCATTGCGGTCTCTCGGAGATGGCGCGGCCCTGCCTGTGGCGCGCAGCCCCGATAGAGCCGGGCGCAAGGCCGAAAAAGGCACCCGGACAGCGCCTGTGACGCTGTCCGGGCTTGATGGTTTCTGGGTTACTTCCCGGCCAGGCCCTGAGGCGTGTATTCCACGCCGTTGGACTTCTGGATCTGACGGATGACCGCCCATTGGTCCTTGTAGGTGATCGGGATGAACTTGCTGACACCGGCAAATTCATCACCCAGCTTGGTGCCGGCGAACTCGAAGGAGAAGAAGGCTTCCTTGATCTTGCCTGCCAGCTCCGGATCGAGGTTATGCGCCAGGGTGAAAGAGGTCGTCGGGAAGGGATCGCTTTCCCAGATCATGCGCACGTCCTCGGGGTCGTACAGGCCGCGTTCGGCCATGCGCTCCACCACTTCGGAGGCAACCGGCGCGGCGTCATAATCGCCTGCGACAACCCCAAGCATGGATTGATCATGAGAGCCGGAATAGGTGACCTCGTAATCCTTGTCCGGCTCCACGCCCAGCGAGGGGAACAGGGCGCGCGGCGCCTGGTTGCCCGAGTTGGAGGTCGGCGAGGTATGCGCCACGCGGCGACCGGCAAGATCCTTGACCTCTTTGATGTCGCTGTCGGCCTGGGTGAAGACCTGCAACTTGTAGCCGAACTGACCGTCCTCGGCGCCCATGATGGCAAAGGGCACGGCCCCGGCAAGGTTCACCGCAAAGGGTGTCGGGCCGGTGGAGAAGCCTGCCACATGCAAGCGGCCTGAGCGCATGGCCTCAACCTCGGCGGAGTTGGACTGTACCGCGAAGAATTGCACGTCCTTGCCGGTGACCTTTTCCATATGGGCGATGAAGGGCGCCCAGATATCCGCGTAAACCGCCGGATCCTCGACCGGGGTATAGGCAAACACCAGAGTGTCCGGGTTGCGCAGCTCTGCCGGGTCGGTCGGGGTATCCGCAACCAGATCGCCATTGGCGTCGCAATAGAGTTCGTCCAATGCGCCACGGCTGCTGCAGTCTTCGGCGGCCGCGGCAAAGGCGCTGACCGTCAGGATGCCCAACGCCGTTGCGGCGCGGGTGATAAATGGTGTCATGGTGTCCTCCCTAAATACGCGTGCCTTTGGACATGGCCGTTTTGACATTGGCCAATGGGCATTGCGCTGACCCGCCCAAGGTAAGAGAGTGTCCGACACGCAAGCGAGGCTGGTTCTGTTAACGGAACGGACGGAAATTCAGTTTCGTGTTAACAGTATTACAAATCTGGTCACAGCCGTTGATAATCTGAGATGATCGCGGCACTGAAACGGGAATCCGGCATCCGGTGGAATTCTGATGCCGCTGGCAGTCACCGGAAGAGATCGCATGCAGACGGGCAAGGCCGAGCCGCTCATTGCCATTGTGGACGACGACGAGAACGTGCGCGACACGCTTTCCGCCTTGATGCGCGAAAGCGGCTTTGCGGCCGTCTGCTGTCCCGACATCCCGTCCTTCATGGCGCTGGGCGATCCGCCGCCGGTGGATCTGGCATTGATCGATCTGCGCCTGCGCGGGGAGTCCGGGCTGACCCTGGCGATCCACATTCGCGAACGCTACGAAATCCCGATCGTGATGCTCACCGGGGTGGGCGATGAGATCGACAAGATCATCGGCCTGGAAACCGGAGCGGATGACTACCTGATCAAACCGTTCAACCCGCGCGAGCTGGTCGCACGTATCCGGGCGGTGCTGCGCCGCTATGGGCATGGGGGAGCGAAACCCGCAGCGGTGCCGGGTCAGGGCATTGCCTTTGGCCAGAAACGCATCGATATCCAGGCCCGCCGCCTGCTGGATGCCGAGGGCGAGGAAATCCCCCTGACCAATGCCGAATACCGGCTGCTGGAGTATTTCATACGCAATCCCAACCGGGTAATTCCGCGCCCGGAATTGCTGCAGGAGCTGGGATCCGACATGCAGCGCTATGTGGACCGGACCATCGATGTGTTGATCCTGCGCCTGCGCCGCAAGATCGAACCCGTCCCCTCCAAGCCGGTGCATCTGCAAACACGCCGCGCCCAGGGTTACTTTTTTCGCCTGTCGCCGGATGGCAGCTGATGTTCGGATTGTCGAACCTGACTGTCCGGTTTCGCCTGTGGGCGGCCATTGCCATCCTGTTTGGCCTGATCCTGCTGGTCAGCCTGATCGGTCTGTTTGTCCTGAACCGCACCGAGCTGTGGATGAACGTGCTGCATAAGGACACCCTGGCCGAAGTCTCTGACGCGCTGGACCTGTCCCGGGAATCCGCCGATCTGGCGACGTCGGCGCCGTTCCTCTATGCGCTTTTCCCGCCGTTCCAACTGCAGCAGGAAAAGCAGAAGGTCCTGGAAAACCTTGGCCGGATCGAGGCGCTCTCGGTCGGGGATCAAAAGCTGGATTTGCCGGTGGCCCGGCTTCGGTTTGCCATTGACGACCTGACATCCGCCTTGGCGCCACAGGCCTCTCGGCAGGCCGACCTTGGTGCGATCGACCGCGACATGGTGCGGCTGGACGGGCGGCTGCGCCGCCTGGCCGGGGACACCCGGCTGCCCTTGGCAGATCGGGAGGTGTGGTCAGGGCTGCAACAGCTTACCGCAAGCGCGATCGGGGCGGTGCGGGCCAATGCCCTGATAGAGCTCGGAGAGTTCAGCCGCCGCTACAGCGGGCAGAGAGAGGCCCTGTCGCCGCAGCTGTTGCCGCTGCATGCGCAGACCTTGGCGGAGATCGATCAGGCTTCAATGCGCAGTGAAAGCCTGTTTGTCCTGAAGCACCGCGATCTTGCGGCGCGGCTTGATGCGGAGAACGCGCTGTTTCGCATCCGGCAGGAGGCCCGTCGCATCAGCGCCTTTGCCGAAAGTAAGGTTGCCGAGGCGGAGGCGCGACTGTCGCAGGCGCGGGCGGCGACATCGGACAACCTGCAATTTGCCAGGAAGGCCTTTCTGGCATTGACCGCGGCAAGCCTGCTGGTTGCCATCACCTCGTCGCTATATGTGTCGCGCTATGTTGCCCGCAACCTGCATCTTATTGCGGCGGCCATGCGCAGGCTGGCGCAGGGCAATCACCGCACCGGGCTGCCGCAGGGGCCAAGCTCCCAGGATGAAATCGGCCAGCTCTATGCCGCCTTTCACGTGTTCCGGGAGAGCGCCCGCAAACTGGAGCGCAGGACCCGGCAGATCGGTCATCAGAACGCGCTGTTCTCGCGCGTGTTTCGCAACATCAAGGATGGCGTGGCCATTACCTCGGCCAGCGGGCGCATCAAGGCGGAGAACGACAATCTGCGCCAGCTTCTGCGCTTGCCCCCTGCAAAAGGAGACGACCGCGCCCAGGTTCAGGACCTGATCGCCCAATCCCGTTTTTCACGGCGTACCTCTGCGGTTGAGCGCGGCGGATTCGAAGACTATGCCGATCCCGTTGGCAACACCCTGGAACTGCGACGCTCGTTTTTGCCCAATGGGGAACAGGTCTGGCTGCTGTCCGAAACCACCGAGCGCAAGAAGGTGGAGGAGCGGCTGGAGGAAATCCGCCGCGTCGAGGCGCTGGGCAAGGTGTCCGGCGAGATCGCCCATGACTTTGGCAATATCCTGTCCAGCATTTCAGGCAACCTGCATCTGCTGGAGGCCGCCGAACCCGAAGCCGCACAGCATTTTCGGACCCGTATCGGATCGGCGGTGGATCTGGGAGTATCTCTGACCGAAAGATTGCTCGCCTTTGCCCGCAAACAGCATCTTGAACCGCAGGTGACCGATATCGGGCAGTTGGTCGAGGGCATGGCCGATCTGTTGGAGATCGCGGTGCCCAGCACCGTCGAGATGGTCTTCGAGGTGCCGCAGGATCCGGTTCTGGCGAAGGTGGACCCGGGGCAATTGGAAAGCGCGGTGCTGAACCTCTGTGTCAATGCCGGTCAGGCGATTGGCGGGGTAGGGAAAATCCATGTCCGCGTGAGCGGCGGGGAGGAGGCGAAGCTCGTGATCCGTGACAATGGCCCCGGCATGCCCCCGGAGGTACTGCGCCATGCGACCGAACCCTTCTACTCCAATCGCGACGATGGCAATGGGACCGGACTGGGGCTTTCGATGGTCGATGGCTTTGTCCACCAGTCCGGGGGGCTTCTCAGCCTTCAGTCGCAAACAGAACCGCCCCACCAGGGCACGACCGTGACCCTCAGCTTTCCGGCATTGGCGGATGAGGCTGGCCAACCCGGTGACATGCCACAGCCCGGACATGCGCTGGTGGTTGACGATGATCCTGCCTATCTGGCCTCTGCCGCAGAGGGTTTGGAACGTCTCGGCTATGCCGTTGTCCGAGCAGCGACCTATGAGGATGGGATCGCTCAGTTACGGCGGCAGCCTCGGTTCGATCTGGTGTTGAGCGACCTGAATCTGGATAATGGTGCGTCTGGGTGGGACATTCTGCGTCTTGGCCACGCGCTGTTTCCAGAGTGTCGGCTGGTTCTCATGTCGACGCGGGAAACATCGCGTATCCCAAAGGCATTTGCCGAGGCGCCGCCGCCAGTGATCCTGAAAAAGCCCTTCACGGAAGTAGTGATGCGCAAGCTGTTTCAGTCACCCGCCTGATCCGCTGGCCCCAAGGGGAGCTTGCTGTGAAGATCTGGCCATATGGGTGATCCGCCGTGCCGCCCATGTGTAAACCGCGCAGGGATCTGCGACGTCACGGAAGTGCTGCCCCTTGCAAAGGGGTGTTTTGATCTCTGTTCAAAGAAAGGTGGTGCCGCTGATAGGACTCGAACCTACGACCCCATCATTACGAATGATATGTTGAGTCAAGAATAGAGTATACTGTTTTGAGCAAAAATCTTCTAACTACATGTTTTGTCAACAATATATTAATCCCTGAGGGATGAAGTAATGATGCGGTTAAACGACACTTCCGAGCGCATTGGGGGTTGACTTGCAGTATTTTTAGTGTATAACGCAGTATATTACTTAATGCTATACTGCAAATAATTATGGAGAAGAAAATGACAGAAAAGCTTACACAAACCCTAGTGGAGAGACTGAAGAAGACGGGCAAACAATACTATGTCCGTAGCAGCGACCGAACCGGGTTCGCAGTGAGGATCTCACCCGCTGGCCGCAAAACCTATACACTGCGCTACCGCCATCCTGGCGCAAAAGGCGAGAAGGACCACGACATCGGTCTTACAAGTGAAATGTCTTGTGACGCTGCCATGCGGAAAGCACGAGAGATGCGTGTTGAATTTGACAAGGCAAAGGAAAAGGTGACAACTGAAGATGCGCCGCAAACGCTTTTCAGCGTCTTTGAGCAACACCTGCAAAAGCAATGTCAGGGCAAGTACAAGGTTGAGTATATTCCGCATACAGAACCGCACAGGCGCACTCGTGAATGGCCTCACCACCTACAAGCAAAGCACCGAGCTTACCTGCGGGCTTATGAATATTTTGGGCGGGACTTTGATGCCCGCAAGGTAACCTCTTTGCTTCTTGAGGAATATCATTCGAAAAGAAGTCAAGTCGCTCTTGTAGGCGCTAATCAAGACATCTTGCTGATGTCTCCAGCCTTTGCCTATCTCGTGAAACATAGAATTATTGCAGATAACCCCTGCAAATATGTTGAGCGTAATGAAGAAGACCCAGACAAGCGGCATATCCCTTTAGATCGTTTGGATGAATTTATCGGTTATCTTGATGAGTATGCAAACATCGTGGCTGCTAGCGCTGTGAAGTTCTGCATTTACACAGGTATTCGGAAAATGCGGGCGCTTGAGCTGAAGCTCATCGACGAAGGAGATAACAACTTCATCGATATCCAGAATCGCATCGTTAATATGCGAGATCACAAGTCCTACAGAACAACAAAACAGCCTGAAAGGATCTATTTGTCAAATCTTGCTGCGGAAACCATCCCTAAGCGGAGCGATGCACACATCAAAAAGAATCCACATGCGTTTTACACAAGGGACGGTACACATATTTCCGAGAAAACGTTCGATAATGCGTTCAACTATGCAAAAAAGAAGCTGAAGCTTCCAGCTGCGCTGGCCAAGAAGATTACCCCTTACTGCACACGCCACACGTTTGCTGCAGTCACGAAATCACGCACAAAAGTGGATAACATGACCCTGGCTAAGCTGATGTCTCACTCGGATACGCAAATGGTTGAAAAGCATTACCTCAAGTTAGAGGAAGAGATGGAGCAAGAAAAGCGTCGTGTGATTGCCTTGGCGTTCGGCGAACAGACACTTCCAAGTGTTGAAATTCCATTTCCAAAAATGGCATCTATTCACCAGCCAGACAGCTTAAAGTCCGAAAAAACTGAGTGATCTTCGCAAAGTGAAATCCCTCCTCCTCATATCCTTTGAGATGCTGTCAAACATCTCAATGAACCTCTCGAAGGATATGAAAACTCATGCCCAAAGCTTCCACCAAGCAATCAACTAAAACGCCGCAGAAATCTGTTGAAGAACTCGTAGATGAGCTTTTCAGGAGTTCAGAAGACGAAATTCTGAATCCCGACATCCCTTTCAACAAAGTCGTGTTCTTGGAAAAGCTTCCAGCTGACTTCAACAAAGACAGCAAATCAGCACACGACAAGTTTGCACGCCTACAAGGTGTGGGCATTCCACTTTTTCATCGTGATGGGCTCGTTGAAGTCCGACAAACGCTCGTCAAAGAGTTCCCTTACGCTGTCAACATCATCGACAACTTGCTGAAGCCCACCTTCCGCCGAATGAGTGCAGGTAAAGAAGGTCTGGTGTTCGAACCCACTATTTTGGTTGGTGAGCCAGGACTTGGGAAGACAAGGCTCCTCTCACGGTTGTTAGATGAGCTCGACATCTATCATCGCAAGATTTCTGTCGCAGGCATGCAGGACGATCAAATCTTTGGGGTTGCCAAGGGCTTCAACACGGCCATGCCCAGCATCATGTCCACGGTGATCCACGACAAGGAAATCGGGAACCCTGTGTTCATCCTCGATGAGATCGACAAAGCTCAGGAAGGCAAGTTCACGAATATTCAGCACAAGCTTCTTGGCTTGCTTGAAAAAGACGAGGCAATGAACTGGCACGAGCCATACCTTCAGGTGCCCGTGAACTTGTACTACGTTGGCTGGCTGATGACAGCGAACACGCTGTCGACTATCACAGAGCCCTTGAAAAGCAGGTGTCACATCATGCGCATGCCTACACCTGAGATTGAGCACATCCCGCAAATTTTGAACACGATCAGAACAGATTTGGCGCTCGATGACGGCTTGGATCCAAGATTCATCACTGGTTTCGATGAGGCGGAGAAGTCAGCACTGATTGAGAGCTATGCACAGCATAAGTCTATTCGAGTTCTAAAACGGCAAGTTAAAGAAATCCTTTCACTGAGGGAGCTTACGCTTCAGTAAGTTCTTTAAAAATAAATATTTATTAAGTGGGTAAAAAATATTTTGTTAAATGTGCATTTTTATCTTGCATATATAATATATTAATGCTAATAAGTGCTCAAGAAGAGATTTGAAAAATATTTACAGTTACAACATGCAACGCCTGAACTGCAAAGCTCTTCTTTTTGTGTGCCACCAAGTGGGTGGCTTAGGGTCAGGACTCATAGCCAGTAAATGACGAGCGCTGCGAGTGCGATGGCTGACAGGAAGACCTTTGGGCACCT
>NZ_JARCJD010000003.1 GCF_028890115.1 Phaeobacter sp. QD34_24 | reverse complement strand
CTGTGTGGGCCATGTCCGTTCTCCTTGCTTTTCAGCAAGATAGGGGATTTGTCGCAACCCAGTTTAGAATGTGCCGCGGCTACATCATTTATTCGCATAATCGGTATTATGTAAATATTGCACAATGATCTCACGTAAGAGCAGAAACCGATAGAAACGCTGTCCTATCTCTCATCTGGCGTTTTGATCGGCCGCATCAGGCCTTCCTGGGCGACGCTGGCAACCAGTTGGCCATCCCGGGTGTAGATTGAACCGCGATTGAAACCACGTCCTTTGCCGGCAAAGGGAGAATCCATCGTGTAGAGGTGCCATTCCTCGAACTGCACCGGGGCATGAAACCACATGGCGTGATCCAGGCTCGCCGTCATCGCTTCGGGTTTGTACCAGGTCAGCCCATGGGGGCGCAGCGCCGAGCCGAGAAGACCGAAGTCAGAAGCATAGGCCATCAGCACATGCTGCAATTGCGGCCCTGCCCCTTTGGCGGCTTCCATTCTGATCCACATATGGTTGATATCGTTGGCAATACCCGGGTTCAAAGGGTCCAGCGGTTCGATATCGCGAATTTCAAACGGCCTAGGGCGGATAAAGTCATCCTGCATGTCTTCTGCGATGCGATGCACATGGATGTGGTTCAACTCATCGCGGTTTTTCAGGCCCTCCGGCGCTGGCACATCCGGCATCTGATGTTGATGACCCCAACCGGGTTCGTCCTTGTGGAAGGAAGCCGCAAGGTTCAGGATCTGCTTCCCGTGTTGAATGGCCGTAACCCGACGGGTGGTAAAGCTGCCGCCGTCACGGGCCGGATCGACCTGGTAGATCACCGGGCGTACCGGGTCACCCGGACGGATGAAATAGGCATGCAGCGAATGGCACAAACGATCCGGCACCGTCGCATAGGCCGCTGTCAGCGCCTGGGCGATGACCTGGCCGCCATAGATGCGCATCGGGGTTTCACCGCCCGATCCGATGCCGCGATAAAGATTGCGATCAAGCTGCTCAAGATCCAAGAGATTGAGCAAAATCTTTCCAGCATCAGACATTTATGCGCCTTCCTTAATCAGCCTCCCGCGTGTTGGCATAGGCGATGAAGACATCGAAACTGTCCGGATTGGCCATCGAGTCCCGGTTCACAACCTTGGCAGGATCGCCTCCCAGTAACAGCTTTTTCACCGGAACTTCCAGCTTCTTTCCAGAAAGCGTGCGCGGGATCTCGGGAACCACGTTGATTTCATCAGGCACAAAGCGGGCCGACACCGCGCTGCGAATGGCACTCTTGATCTTGTCACGCAGCGCGTCATCCAGGACTTGCCCTTCGGCCAGCACCACAAACAGCGGCATGAAACTGTCACGGCCCAGGAATTCCAGATCCACGACCAGGCTGTCCAGTACCTCCGCAAGCCCTTCAACTGCCTGGTAGATCTCCGAGGAACCAAGGCGCAGGCCGCGCCGGTTGATCGTCGCGTCGGATCGCCCGTAGATCACCGATCCGCCCTCGGGGGTGATTTCAATCCAATCCCCATGGCGCCAGATGCCCGGATAGGTGTCGAAATAGCTGGAGTGCAGCCGCGATCCGTCTTCATCTCCCCAGAAAAACAATGGCATAGAGGGCAAAGGTTCAGTACAGACCAGCTCACCCACAATGCCCGTGACCTCCTGTCCGGCTTCATCAAAGGCCCGCACCGCATTGCCCAGGGCGCGGCATTGCATTTCTCCGGCGCGCACCGGCAGCATGACATTGCCACAGACAAAGGCACCGCAAAGATCGGTACCACCCGAAATCGGTGCCAGCCAGATATCCTCTTTGATCTCCGAGTAGATCCAATCGTATCCATCAGAGGTCAGCGGCGATCCGGTGGTGCCGAGCGAGATCAGCGCCGAAAGATCAAGCTCCTTACCCGGCTTTATACCGGATTTGACGCAAGCCGTGATATAGGCGGCGCCGACCCCCAGATAGGTGAGCCGCTCGTCTGCGGCGCGGCGCCACAGATCCAGCATGTCCGGGTGATTGGGGGCACGGTCGTAGAGCATGGTGGTGGCACCCTGCCCCAAGGCCACGAATTGTGCGTTCCACATCACCCAGCCGGATGAGGTCATCCAGCAGAACCGGCTTTCATCGCTCAGATCCTGATGCAGGGATTGCTTCGCGCCCTCCAGAAGAATACCCCCGTGCCCGTGCACGATGGGTTTGGGATTGCCGGTGGTGCCAGAGGAATAGACCACCCAGAGCGGATGATCGAAGGAGACCGCGGTGAATTCCAGCGGCGCCTCGTCACCAATCAGGTCGCGCCAATGGGTGGCGTCCTCGGGCAGATCGCCAACAACCGGGAGAACGATCCGCTGCTCGACGCTGGGCAGGCCCTCTGCGATGACCGACAGCACCTCGCGGCGGTCGATGGTCTTGCCCGCATGAACGTAGCCGTCCTGATAGATCAGCACCTTGGGTTCGATCTGGCGGAATCGGTCAAGGATCGCCACATGCCCCATATCGGGCGCGCACAGAGACCAGATCGCCCCGAGGCTGGTGGCGGCGAGACAGGCGATCACCGCAGTTTCCGTATTGGGCAGAACCGCCGTGACGCGATCCCCCTGCCCGACCCCCATGGCGCGCAGGTGTTTGGCAACACTGGCCACCTGGGCCGCAAGTTCACCCCAGCTGAGCTCTGTTCGCCCAAAGGTTTCAGAATGCACCACAAGTGCCTGCGCATCAGGGGTTTTCTCGACCTGGCGCAGCATATGCCGTGCCCAGTTCAGCTGGGCGCCGGGGAACCACTCTGCATCCTCGACGCCGCGCTTACCAAGAACGCGCGTCGCCGGGGTGGTGAACTCTAGGTCAAAGAACGTGACCAGCGCGCTCCAGAAGGCGTCCAGATCCGTAACGCTCCACTCCCAAAGCGCGTTGTAATCCGAAAAGGACAGCGATCTATTTTCTTCCAGCCAGGTCTGGAACTGCGCCATGCGGCTTGCGGCGGCGCGTTCGGCACTGGGCTGCCAGAGGATTTCACGTTCGATCGTTTCGGTCATCGGCAGACGGCTCCATGAACAAGGGCTTTCAGCTCGGCACGCGACGGGTAAGAGCTGGAGGGGGACAGTTGCGTGAAGAAGACGACCGAGAGATCCAGCACCGGATCCACCCAGAAGAAGGTGGAGGCCATGCCGCCCCAGCTGAAATCCCCCACCGATCCCGGACAGCGCGCGCGGCCCGGATCCAGAACCACGGCACCGCCAAGACCAAATCCCATGCCCTCCATCGGCTGCTCGGCAAAGCTTTGCGGTCCCATCGAGGCGATATCGCCCGGCAGGTGGTTTCGCATCATGAAATCAGCCACTTGCGGACTGATGATAAAGCCGCCCTCGCAGGCGCCACGCTGGCGCAGCATTTCTGCGAACTTCATGTAGTCATCAATCGTGCCCACCAGACCGCCGCCGCCGGACATCATGTCGGCCGTCTCGAACGGGGATCCGCCATGAAGGTCGGTCAGCCGCAGGCTATCCCCGCCGGTCTTGGCGGAATTCAGCGCCATCGCATCGCCTGCAAGCGGTGTGTAGAGCGAGGCAAAGCGATCCCCGGTGCCGCGCGGCACCCGGAAAGCGGTTTCACTCATGCCGAGCGGCGTAAAGATCTCGCTTTGAAAGAAATCACCAAGGCTTTGACCGGACACCACTTCGACAACGCGCCCCAGCACATCGATGCTGACGGAATACTCCCAGCGTGTACCGGGCTGGAACGCCAGCGGATAGGCGGCCAGCTCCGCAGCCATCTTGGCCAGAGATCCCTGGTTCGGCTTGAACATCAGCTGACGCTCTTCCATCGCGGCGGGAAGAACACCGGGATTGAACGGGTAGCTCAATCCGCTGGTATGGGTCAGCAGCTCGTGCAGGGTCGGCGCGCGGCTTGGTTCGGTCTGATCGATGGAGGTCGCCCCCGGCACCAGCGCCCGCATATCGGCAAATTCGGGAATGAAGTCAGAGACCGGCGCATCAAGGTGAAACAGCCCCCGTTCCAGCAGCATCATCACGGCGAGCGAGGTCACCGGCTTGGTCATGGAATAGATCCGAGCCACCGTATCGCGGGTGAAGGGAAGAGACTCCTCGACATTGCGCAGGCCCGCCGCATTGAAGAACACCTCTTCGCCGCGCTCTTTTATCAGAACCGCGCTACCGGCATATTTTCGTTGATCGACATAGCGTTGCTGCCAAGCCTTCAGGCGCTCCAGCCGGTTGCGGTCCATCGATTTCTCCCTGTTTGCCACGTGTTTCGTCACGCGGGTCTTGGCTTAGCGATCTGCGCCGCTCAGCATTCTTTCCATGGCGGGTTTGGTTTCGTCATTGAACCATCCCCCCGCAGGCTCATTGGCCCCTGCGGCAATGGCCGCCTTGATCCGGTCAATGGTCTCACCACGCAATTGCATCTTGATCGCGGCATAGGCCTGCCCTGGCAGATCCGCCAGTTTGCGCGCCTCGCGCAGGCTGTAGATCTCAAGGTCTTCCATATCCTCAGCGATGATATCGACGATCCCATAGTTCCGCGCCGCGATAGGGCCGATCGGTTGCCCCGTCAGCATCAGCCGCCGCTGGGTGTTGGTATCCAGGGTTGCCTTGGCCACCTCCAGCGGTGCTACCGGGAAATCAACCCCGACGCGGATCTCGGCCAGACCGTAGGCCGATTTCGAATAGCCGATCCGCACATCGCTGCCGAGCACGAAGAACAAGCCGCCAGCAATCGCGGCGCCGCCAACGGCAGCCACAACCGGCTTGGGACAGGCATAGAGTGCCAGCACAGATTCATTCAGACCCCGAACCATTGCCTGCTGCTGGGCAAGGGTGAATTCCTTCGCCTCCTTCAGGTCAACCCCGGCAGAGAACACCTTGAACGGGCTCTTTAAAATGATCGCGCGCACCTCTGGGTCGCGGCCCAGACCGGCGATCATCTCGGCAAAATCCATCAGGAATTCTGCGCTCAGCGCGTTGACCGGCCCGCGCCCCAATTGCAATTCAACGATGCCATCCCCCAGGTCACTGGCGTTCAACCAAGTGTCCTGTCCGTCCGCGACCTGCCCCTCCGGCTGTGTCATGGGTACAATCCTCCCGATTGGCCGCAGAAGATCACGGCCAGCTTTCCGTTCCATAATGCTTGGCCTAGCCTTACGGGTCGAGTGTTAAGGCATACGTAAAACCACGCAACCCGACTGCCACGGCCAGCAATCCGACGCCAGATTGGTCTAGCGCTTCTGCAAGGCTGTCAATCCACTCTGCGCAAACACCGGCACAAAGTCCCCCAGCTTCATCGCTCTTTCCGGGTTAGATGCATTGCCGTCCAAGGCCCGCTTCAACACCCCCTGCAGAATGCCCGCCATGCGGAAGAAACTGAAGGACAGGTAGAAGCCGAAGTTGTCGATGCCCGGCAAGCCGCGGCGGCGACAATAGGCTTCGATGAAGGCCGCGTCCGAGGGAAGCCCAAGCGCCTTGCGATCGATCCCGGCAAGGCCGCGTCCCTCCTGACCCGGCGGCATCTGCCATTGCATGATCACCCCGGCCAGATCGGCATAGGGATGGCCGATGGTCGACAATTCCCAATCCAGCACGGCCAGGCATTTCGGAGCCTCGGCGCTGAAGATCATATTGTCGATCCGGTAATCGCCATGCACCAATCCCCGTTGACCATCGTCTGCGGGCATGCCCTCTTCCAGGGCGGTGATCAGCTCATCCATTTCCGGGATGCTGCGGGTTTCCGAGGCGCGGTATTGCTTGGTCCACCGACCCAGCTGACGTTCGAAGTAATTGCCGGGCGGGCCGTAATCCGACAGGCCGACACTGTCGATATCCACGTCATGCAGCGCGGCCAGCACCCGATTCATGTCATCGATCACCGCACCGCGCTCTGCCGGGGCCAGGTCGCCCATCACCGGATCGGTGAAGTTCCGCCCCGCCACATGGTCCATGATATAGAAGGACGAGCCGATGACCGCATCATCCTCACACAACAGGTGCATCTTCGCGACCGGAACCTCGGTGTCGGCCAGCGCCCTTTGCACCCGGAACTCCCGATCGACCGCATGGGCGGATTTCAGCAGCACCCCTGGCGGTTTGCGGCGCAATACGTAATTCCCGGCAGAGGTCTTCAGCAGGAAGGTCGGGTTGGATTGCCCGGTTGCGAATTTCTGCACCTCCACGGCGCCGTCAAACCCCGCAAGACGGTCACCGACGTAGGTTTTGATGGCCTCGATATCCAGTGTCTGGGTGTCGCTGCTCATGTCTTGCTCCTTCAGCTATAGCTCATCAATTCAGCACGCTTCGCATCATGAAAATGCGGCACTGCATTGAATTCATGCAAAAAGAACCGCTCTTTCGAGGAGATGAAGCGGGTCAGGGAGGTGTTCTTCACCTGCAGGTTCAAGGTGATCATCTGCGCATCCGGCACCTGCAAGGTGGCAGCAACGAGGCGCGCGATCACGCCGCCGGAACTGACCACCAGCACGCGCTCTGCCGCGGTGTCGGCGGCATGCTGGCGCGCATCCTCAACGCGGGCGGTGAAGTCTTTCCAGCTTTCGGATGCGCCAGTCACCCCGCCCTGCTGCCATTCGGCCAGGGTTTCGCGCAGGGCCCGAAAATGGCTCTTGCGATCGGTGATCACCTCATCCGGAGCCTTGCCGCCGTATCGTTGATGCAGCAGGTCGTGGAAGTCATATTCGTTCCATCCCGCGTGTTCTTCCGGCTCCAGGGAAAACCCCATTTCCTCCAGCGTCTGCTGTTGCCGGGCCAGGCTTCCCGTGATCGCCCGATCCGGATGCCAGCCCATCGCACGCAGTGTCTCCCCCAAGAGTTGCCCCTGCCTGCGCCCCAAGTCGCTCAGCTGATCGTAATTGTCGGCGCCAAACGACGCCTGCCCGTGGCGCACCACCAGTATTTCTGCCATGGCTCAGCCCGTGAACTCGGCCGCAAGGCTCGCGCCCGCTGCCCGGTATTCGCCATCGATCCGCGCCACCAAATCGGCCACAGAGCACACCTCGGTCACCGCGCCGATCCCCTGCCCCGATCCCCAGATTTCCTTCCAGGCCTTGGGTTTGGAGGAGCCGCTGCCAAAGTTCATGGAGGAGGCATCCGCGGTGGGCAGATTGTCGGGATCAAGCCCGGCGCGGCTGACGGATTCTTTCAGGTAGTTTCCCCAAACCCCTGTAAACAGGGAAGAATAGACAATATCTTCGGCACCGCCGTCGACGATCATCTGCTTGTATTCACTTTGGGCGTTGGCCTCATGCGTGGCAATGAACTGCGATCCCGCATAGCCGAAATCGGCTCCCATCGCCCGCGCTGCCAAAAGCGACTCTCCCGTCGCGATGGCACCCGACAGGGCAAGCGGGCCGTCAAACCAACTGCGGATCTCCCGGATCAGGGCCAGTGGCGACTGTTGGCCGGCATGGCCCCCGGCCCCCGCGGCCACGGCCACAAGACCATCGGCGCCCTTCTCGATGGCCTTCTTGGCGAAGCGGTTGTTGATCACATCATGCAGGACCACGCCGCCACAGGAATGCGCCGCCTCGTTGACCTCGGGACGCGCACCCAAGGAGGTGATCCAGACCGGTACCTTCCAGCGCGTGCAGATTTCCAGATCCCGCTCCAGACGGGTGTTGGAGCGATGCACGATCTGGTTGACCGCAAAAGGTGCGGCCGGTCGGTCGGGATTTTCCTGGTTGTGGCGGTCCAGCTCTTCGGTGATCTGTTTCAGCCAAGCCTCCAAGAGCGGCGGCTCACCTTCGCCTTCGCGGGCGTTCAGCGCCGGAAAGGCACCGATGATGCCCGCCTTGCATTGCGCGATTACCAGTTCCGGTACCGAGATGATGAAAAGCGGCGAGGCGATCAGAGGAATACGCAATCCACGCAGCGCCGCAGGCAGATGATCCTCGTTCCGGGACCAGGTTGTTTCGTTCATATTCAGCCCTCTAGGGTTCGATGTTCACGCTTCAGTCCATGGCGCTTTGAAACAGGTTGTGCCCCGACATCACATTGATGCCGCCGGAGACCGGGATCACGGCCCCTGTCACATAGGCCCCCCCGCGCCCGGACAGGAACAGCACCGCGCCGGCAATATCCTCTTCCCGGCCCACGCGACCCAGCGGCACATCACGGCCCACCTTTTCGCGTTTCTCCTCATCGCCGGTCGCAAAGGCGGTCATGCGCGACACAAAAGGTCCCGGCGCCAGGGCGTTGACCGTAACATGGCTACGCGCCAACTCCTTGGCCAGGATTTTCGACATATGGATCACCGCGGCCTTGGAGGCAGCATAGCTATAAGCGCCGTCGCCCATCGGGATTTCCCCCATGACCGAACCCACATTGATAACGCGGGCCGGGTCATCGGCATTCGACGAGGCGATCAGCATGGGCAACAGCTTTTGCGTCAGGTCGAAGACCCCTGCCACATTGACAGACATCACCTTTTCCCAGGCCTGATGCGGGAATTGTCCCAGCGGCGCGCCCCAGGTGATGCCGGAGTTGTTCATCAGGATATCCAGCTTTTCGGTGCGGGATTTGACCTCTGCCACCAGGGCGTCGATCCCTTCGGCATCGCCCACGTCTCCAGCAAAGCCTTCGGCCCGCCCCGGTGCATCCAGCGCATTCAGGTCTGCCGCAACCGCCTCGCAGACTTCACCCTTGCGAGAGGCGATCAACACGCGTGCGCCAGCCCGGACCATGGCTTCGGCGGCCATCCGGCCAATCCCCGTCGCCCCGCCCGTGACCAAGGCGGTTTTTCCTTCCAGTGAAAATAGTTCCTGCATTTTCCTCATCCCTCAAAAGCCGCGCATCCGCGCCACCTGTGCCGCGTGATACCCGTAGTCGCCCAACCATTCTGCGGCGACTCGGGCACGTTTCATGTAAAATCCCATATCATAGGCATCGGTCATCCCGATCCCGCCATGCATCTGCACCCCTTCGCGCACCGCCAATTGTGCCGTGTCGGTAGCCCGGGCCTTTGCCAGGGAGACCGCAAGGGTCGCATTGCCCGGATCCAGATCCAGCATACGCCCCACATGCAAGATCGCGGAAGAGGTCAGCTCCAACTCGCACCACAGGTGCGCCGCGCGATGCTGCAACGCCTGGAAGCTGGCAATCGGCACGCCGAATTGCTTGCGCTCTTTCAGATAGTCCGTGGTCATGCCAAAGGCCGCCTGCGCCAACCCTGTGGTTTCCGCCGCCAGCGCCGCCTGCCCGGCTTCCAGCCCGAAGCGCAGCAAACTGGCGCCATCGCCTGCGGCGCCCAGCAGTTCATCGCCCGAAAGTTCGACATTCTCAAAGGTCAGGTCGGCGGCATCGCGGCTGTCGATCATATCGGTCGAGCTCCGCGTCAGCCCCTCTCTGTCGGCGGCCAGATCGAACAGGCAGAGCCCGTCATCGCTTTGGGCCAGGACAAGGACACGATCCGCCGTGCCGCCATCGACGACAAAGCGTTTTTCGCCGTTCAGCACATAACCATTTCCGCGTTTTTCCGCTTTGAGTTCAATCCGGTCGGGGTTGAACTTCGCGCCCTCGTCCAGGGCCAGCGCATAGGTATGCGCGCCTTCGGCAATGGCTTTCAGCGCCGCCTGGCTGCGGCTGTCCTGCAGCTGGCGCAGCACGGATACGGCAATCACCGCGGTGCTCAGGAAGGGGCTGACGGTCAGTGTCTTCCCCATTTCCCGGGCCAGCACATGGGCCGCTGCATGGCCCATATCCACGCCGCCTGCAGCTTCGGGCACCAGGATCCCGGCCCAGCCGGCCGCAACCATTTCCTGCCACAGCGCATCGTCACGGGTTTGCCCTGCATCGCGCAGCGCGCGTAGGCGCGAGACCGGCGCGGAATTGTCCAACAGCGCCCGCGCGGCGTCTTGGAGCATGGTTTCTTCTTCGGTTTGAATGAGTTTTGCCATGGTCTTCATGCTCCGAGCCCAAGAATACGACGGGAAATGATCGACAGCATCACCTCGGAGGTCCCACCCTCGATCGAATTTGCCTTGGTGCGGAGCCAGGTTGGCGCGCGGCCATCCTCCCAATTCAGCGCCTCGCTGCCGGCAGCAGCCATCACCAGCTCCAGGCGGCGTTTGTTCAGCTCGGTTCCGGCATATTTCAGCATCGCTGACGCATCACCCACGCCCTGCCCGCCTTCGGCCTGATCCTTGTAGCGCTCCAGCGTCAGTTCCATCGCCAGCGCGTCGACTTCGGTGCGCATGGCATCGGCGCGCAGTACCGGATCGCTGAGCCCGGTTTCCGAGTTCGCCAGAACCGCGCCCAGGGCCCGGCCCGATCCCATCACCTGCCCGCCTGCGCTGATCATCTCGCGCTCATGGGTCAGCAAGTATTTTGCCACATCCCAACCGCGGTTCACCTCGCCAACGACCTGCTCCTTCGGGGCCTTCACATCGTCAAAGAACGTCTCGCAAAAGGGCGATGCGCCAGAAATCAGTCGGATCGGTCGGGTCGAGATACCTTCGCTGCGCATGTCCATGAGCACAAAGGAAATTCCCTTGTGCTTGGGCGCGTCGCGATCGGTGCGAAGCAGGGCAAAGATCCAATCTGCCTTGTCCGCGTAAGAGGTCCAGATCTTTTGCCCGTTGACCAGCCAATGATCGCCCTTGTCCTCGGCCCGGGTCTGAACGCCGGCCAGATCGGAACCCGCCCCCGGTTCGGAGTAGCCCTGGCACCAGCGGATCTCACCACGGGCGATCGGTGGCAGGAATTCCTGTTTCTGCGCTTCTGTGCCGAATTTCAGCAAGGCCGGGCCCAGCATCCAGATGCCAAAGCTGTTGAGCGGGGAGCGTGCGCCAATCGCCGCCATTTCTTCCTTCAGGATCTTCTCTTGATCGCGGGACAATCCGGCGCCACCATAGGCTTTGGGCCATGTCGGCACCGTCAGACCCACCGCGGCGCAGCGTTCCAGCCAGGTCCGCTGTCCTTCCGAGGAAAACACCCAGTTGCGCCCGCCCCAGCAGTTAGCGCCTTCGCCGCTGGCGCCATCGCGCATATCCGCAGGACAGTTATCCTCTAGCCACGCGCGGATTTTCTTGCGAAAATCAGGCGTATCGGCAAACTCAATGCCGGTATCTGTGGTCATCTTTCCCCCCATGTTCTCCCCCATTGACGCAACGTGGCGTCAATTGTTTCGCATAGCAGAATTGCATTTCGCTATTGCGTTGACAACGCTCGGCCGCAGAAGAAGACTTAACGTAATTTCAGCCCCAACAGGCGGCACGGAGAGGACAGACACCATGAAAGCAATGCTCAGCACCACACCTGGCGGACCGGAAACCCTGGCCTGGACCGAGCAACCGACGCCAAAACCTGCCAAGGGCCAAATGCTGATCGAGATCCATGCTGCGGGCGTCAACTACCCCGATACGTTGATCATCCAGGATCTCTACCAGGTGAAACCGCCGCGCCCCTTTGCGCCCGGTGGCGAGATTGCCGGCGTGGTTTCTGCACTCGGTGACGGGGTCGAGGGCTTCTCGGTCGGGGACCGGATCCTTGCCCTCACCGGCCACGGGGGCTTTGCCACGCATCTGTGTATCGACGCAGGCCGGGCGGTGAAGATCCCGGATTCGATGCCCTTTGAGGACGCCGCCTGTTTCATCTTTACCTATGGCACTTCTTATCACGCCCTGAAAGATCGTGCCCATATCAAGCCGGGTGAAAGCCTGCTGGTCCTGGGCGCTGCCGGCGGTGTCGGAATTGCTGCGATTGAATTGGGCAAGGCCATGGGCGCCGAGGTCATCGCGGCGGTCTCCTCGGACGACAAGGCCTCCTTTTGCCGCGAGAGCGGAGCCGACCAAACCCTGGTTTACAAGCGCAGCCTCGACAGGAATGAACAGAAAGAGTTCTCATCCCAGATCAAGGAGTTGTCCGGCAAAGATGGCGTTGATGTGATCTATGATTCCGTCGGCGGCGCCTATTCCGAACCGGCCCTGCGTGCCATGGCCTGGGAAGGGCGTTTCCTGGTCGTCGGCTTTCCGGCCGGCATTGCGCAGATCCCGATGAACCTGCCCCTGTTGAAGGGCTGTGACATCGTCGGCGTATTTTGGGGGGCATCGGTGTTTCGGGATCCGAAAGGGCATGCCGAAAACATGGCAGAACTGTTTGCAATGTACGACAGCGGCGCCATCAAGCCCCGCATCAGCCAGACCTTCCCGATGGAGGATGCGGCCCAGGCCCTCGAGCTGGTGCAGGACCGCAAGGCCCTTGGCAAGATCGTCCTGGTCAACAGTTGATTGCAAATCCGGGCAAAGGGCCAAGAAGCGACATTGTTCAAAAAGGAGTCTTTCGGGCGTCGCATTCTGCGCATTCTTCCTGTAGTTTCCGGCACATAAACCACACAGGAAATCCGCGATGCCCAGCATTCTGCTCTTGAATGGTCCAAACCTCAATCTGTTGGGCACCCGACAACCCGAAGTTTACGGGCATGAAACCCTTGCCATGGTCGAGCAGGGCTGCATCTCCCATGCTGAAAACAAATGGGGGATCAAGCTGGAATGCCTGCAGTCCAACCATGAAGGCGCCCTTTTGGACGCCATTCACGCGGCACGGGGGCGCCACGACGGCATTATCCTGAATGCGGGCGCCTATACCCATACCTCCATCGCCCTGATGGATGCGCTGTTTTCCGTTGAACTGCCTGCGGTTGAGGTTCATCTTTCAAACATCCATGCGCGGGAAGAGTTTCGGCATCGCTCCTATATCTCCCGCGCGGTGATTGGGCAGATCTGCGGATTTGGCAGCACCGGCTATCTACTGGCGATCGATGCGCTGGCCGAACGGTTTCAAACGGAGGCAAAGCCTGAATGAAGCTCTCGGAGTACCTGCATGTGGTGTGCGGCGCCAGATCCCTTGAGGAGTTATGGCATGCCCATGTCGCACAGATGGCCGAGTTCGAGTTTGACAGGCTGATCTACGGCTATACGCGCTACAAGACGGAAACCTCTCTCGGGGATCCCGATGACTTTGTCATCCTGTCCAATCACAGTTCCGAATATCTCAACGGGTTCCTGCACAAGGGGCTGTATTCCAGCGCCCCGATGCTGCGCTGGGCGCTTGAGAATGAAGGGGCGGGCAGCTGGCGGCTAATCCAGAAGATGCTCGAAGACGGCAAGCTGGGACCGGAGTCCGAACGCATGGTCGAGTTCAACAAGAAGATGAACATGCAAGCGGGCTATACGGTCAGCTTCTACTCCACCTCTGCCCGTTTCAAGGGGGCAATCTCCCTTGGTGCCCGTTGTGATCTGAGCCAGGACGATGTCGAAGCCATCTGGCAGGACCATGGCGAGGAAATCGTCCTGATGAACAATGTCGTCCATCTGAAAATCCTCACCCTGCCCTATGCGCCGCCCAACCGCGGGCTGACCAAACGCCAGAAAGAGGCGCTGCAATGGGTGGGCGACGGCAAGACCACCCAGGATATTGCCCTGTTGATGGGGCTGACCCCGGCGACCGTCGAAAAACACCTCCGTCTTGCACGCGATGCCCTGGCTGTCGAAACCACGGCCCAAGCCGTGCTCAAAGCCGCGCTGCAAAACCAGATGTACGTGATGGAGACCTGAGGATCCCGGCAGCCTGCCGGTGATTCCCGGATTTCTGCCCGCCGAAAACGGATCGCAAGACCGAATAGACGCCATTTAGCGTCAAATAGGTAAGGAATCCACTACTACCTTTATCGTATTGAAAACTGCACTCTACACCCGTTCCGTGAGTGGTGGCTTTAGCCTAGGAACTTTGGGAAACGATCCTTGTAATATCAGGGCTCTCTGACCTGTGTGGACACCGGCGTTTATAGTCAGCGCCGGTTTCCATGTTTTTGGGGTCCCATCCATCCCCATCAATGGGGCCCCATTCCCCCACCCTATCCCCGCAAGTGAAGATCACTGCCGAGCACACTGGTGTTTTGGCCTTCCAACCAAAGAACCGCATTCGGCCACCTGCTTCCGCCGCGCAGGCACACAAAGTCCAGCGCAGCGTGCCAGCGCAAAGGAAAAGGCCGACGGGTTGCCCCATCGGCCTTCGCATGTGCTTGATGCTTGAGCGATCAGCCCTGAGCAGCCTTTGCAACCTCGGCTGCGAAGTCTTCCTTCTCGACCTCGATGCCTTCGCCGACTTCGACGCGCACAAAACCGGTGACGGTTGCGCCCGCTTCCTTGGCTGCGGCTTCGACGGTCAGGTCCGGGTTCACCACGAACTGCTGGTTCAGCAGGGTGGATTCAGCCACGAATTTCTTCATACGGCCGACGATCATCTTCTCGATCACCTGCTCGGGCTTGCCGGATTCGCGAGCGATATCCATCTGAACCTGCTTTTCCTTCTCGACAACGGCCGGATCCAGGTCATCTTCGCTCAGCGCAGCGGGGTTCACCGCGGCGATGTGCATTGCGACCTGCTTGCCGAAGGCTTCGTCGCCGCCGGTCATCGCGACCAGAACGCCGATCTTGCCCATGCCGTCAGCGGCCGCGTTGTGCACATAGGACACAACGGTTTCGCCTTCGATCTTGGCCATGCGGCGCAGGGTCATGTTCTCACCGATGGTGGCGATCTTGTCGGTCAGGGTATCGGCAACGGATTTGCCGCCCAGGTCGGCTGCGTTCAGACCGTCAACGTCCGCGACGTTCAGGGCTGCCTTGGCGATGCCGGCAACCATGGTCTGGAATTCGCCGTTCTTGGCAACGAAGTCGGTTTCCGAGTTCACCTCGACCGCGACGCCGGTGCCACCTTCGACAACAACGGCCACCAGGCCTTCTGCGGCGGTACGGCCGGATTTCTTGGCCGCCTTGGCCAGACCCTTGGTGCGCAGCCAGTCAACGGCCGCTTCCATGTCGCCATTGGTTTCGGTCAGCGCTTTTTTGGCGTCCATCATGCCGGCGCCGGTGGAGTCGCGCAGTTCTTTTACGAGTGCAGCTGTGATTGCCATCTTTGGCTCTCCTCAAATCGAAACGGATTGGGGCAGGAGATACCCTGCCCCTGATGTCAAATCTATGACAGGTGGGATCAGGCTTCGGCTTCCTCGGAAACGGCTTCCTCTTCCGGAGCCTCTTCCAGGGCGCCCAGATCCACACCAGCCGCGCCCAGCTGGGCGGTCATGCCGTCCAGAGCTGCACGGGCAACCAGGTCGCAGTACAGAGCGATGGCGCGCGATGCGTCGTCGTTGCCGGGGATGATGAAGTCAACGCCATCGGGCGAGCAGTTGGTGTCGACAACAGCCACAACCGGAATACCCAGTTTCTTGGCTTCGGCGATGGCCAGGGCTTCTTTTTTTACGTCGATGACGAAGAGCAGATCCGGCACGCCGCCCATTTCGCGGATCCCGCCGAGCGAGGCCTGCAGTTTGGTCTGGTCGCGTTCCATGCCCAGGCGCTCTTTCTTGGTGAGGCCTTCTGCACCGGATTCCATGCGCTCGTCGATTTCCTTCAGACGGTTGATCGACTGGGAAACGGTTTTCCAGTTGGTGAGCGTGCCGCCCAGCCAGCGGTGGTTCATGTAGTACTGAGCCGACTTTTCAGCCGCTTCCGCGATCGGCTGTGCCGCCTGGCGCTTGGTGCCGACGAACAGGATGCGGCCGCCCTTGGCGACGGTGTCACGAACGACCTGCAGCGCCTGGTCCAGCATCGGAACGGTCTGGGTCAGGTCCATGATGTGGATGCCGTTGCGCGCGCCATAGATGAAGGGCGACATGCGCGGGTTCCAACGCTGAGTCTGGTGGCCGAAGTGAACGCCAGCTTCGAGCAGCTGACGCATGGTGAACTCGGGAAGAGCCATGCTATTCTATCCTTTTCCGGTTTTATCCTCGGCGGGGGTCTCAGAGCGGATGCTCCAACCGGCGGTCTGTCAGGGATGTCTCCCCTGAATCAGACCAAACCCCGCCTGCGGGTTCGATGGCGCGCGTATAGGACACCTGTGGGCCCGGGGCAAGGGCTATTTTGCCGCCGTCCGGCGCAACATCTCATGCCCCTGACGCACCGCGTCTTCGCAATGGGCGGCCAGGGCCTTGCGACTGGGGAAATCGCGCACCCGGACGGGCGGATGATAAAGCAGCTCCACCCGCCCCTGGCGCAGGGCGGCAAGGGTTTTCAGCAGATGCGGGCCGAATTCCATATCGCCCCACCAGCCATAAAACCGCTCCTCCTGGCCTTTGGGCGCAAAGAAAACCACCGAAACGGGCTGAACATGCATGAAGTCATGCAAATGGTCATTGAAGAAGGCTGCAAACAGCGTGGTCTTGAAAGGCAGTACCCGCAGCCCATCGGTCGAGGTGCCTTCGGGGAAGAACAACAGCTTATGCCCCGCCTTCAGGCGTTCTTCGAACAGGAGTGTCTGTTTGCGGGCCTGTCTGGGGTCGCGGTCGATAAAAACCGTTCCCGTGGCCCGGGCCAGCCAGCCGATGCCCGGCCATCCCGCAACTTCGGATTTTGATACGAAATAGATCCGCTTGCGCGCATTGAGCGCGAAGATATCCAGCCAGGAGGTGTGGTTTGCAACCACGGCACCGCGTTCCCGCATCAGTTCACCCCGGGTGGAAAATCCGATCCCAAGCACGCGGAAGGCGTTGCGACAGACGACTTGGGTGATGAAGGGCGTCACCGGCCGGTGCAGCCCGCATAGGGGCTGTTCGACCAGCCGCACCAGAAGCAGGATCACCAATCCGCCAAAGACCAGGGTGCCCAGAACAAGCACCCGGATCACCACCAGCCCCCATCCCAAGGCACCGATACGGATCGGCTCGGGGTCTTCCTCACTATGCCAAACGGGGGTCATCCTGTGCTCATTCCCCATTGGGTCCTGCGTAGATCCGCTTTTGGCGGGCATTCATCCGCTTGGTATCCAGGATCAGGCAGACATCGGTGGTGTTGAAACTGTGATCCACAAAGGCCCCGTCACCGACAAAACCGCCAAGCCTGAGATAGGCCTTGATCAGCGCAGGCACCTCGACCATGGCCTTGCGCCGGTCCAGCGACGCAGGCGCGCGCAGGTCCATGCGCTGATACGCCCTGGAGCGCACCCGCAACTCCGTCGGCGCCAGGTGTTTTTCATGTAGCAGCGACAGGGGCGCGGCCAGCGCCTCGACATTGGTTCCCGGAAAACTCGCAACGCCGAACAGCACCTCGATCTCACGTTCGGCGACATATTGCGCCAGCCCGTTCCAAAGATGGTACATGCCTGCCCCGCCGCGATAGTCTGGATGCAGACAAGACCGCCCCAATTCCAACAGCTTGCGTCCGGACGATTTCAGCGGTTCCAGATCGTATTCGCCTTCGGAATAGAACTGTCCAACCTCTGCCGCGCGATCACTGGTCAACAGACGGTAGACGCCAACCACCTCGCCCGTCGCCCGGTCACTCAGAAGCATATGATCGAAATGCGCATCGAACCGGTCCTGCTCCAGCCGGGCGTCGTGATCGACCATCTCGCCATCGCCGCCCAGTTCCTCGACAAAAACCTGGTAGCGCAGGGCCTGTGCCGCGCGCAGATCGTCGGCGGTTTCCGCCAGACGGACAGAGAAGTCATGGGAAGGGTCGGGCATCAGATTTCTCTGCAGTCAAGTCTGCTGCGGGCATAGCTTATCCGGCTTGAAACAGGCAAGAGATTAACAAAACTGAAAAGGCTTTATTAACAATTCGTAAACCATTATGGCTCAAACACCGGAACAAGGGGCACCTGGCTGCTGGCGAAGACAAGCTTGCCCTGGTCCCGAAAGTTCACGGTGATTTTGCCTGCGGCATTGGACTGGACCTGGCCCAGCCCCCACTCGGGGTGGTCTGGATGTTTCACCAACATGCCCGGCGACAGGATTGCATTGAGGTCGGTCATGAGAATTGGCCCAATTCGGAGGATATTACATGGCTGTAGATAACGAAGATCTGCCCGCATTGATAGGGTCACGGATCTGCCACGATCTGATCAGCCCGATCGGCGCCATCAACAACGGTTTGGAGCTTCTGGGCATGTCCGGTGAAGTCTCCGGCCCCGAGATGGAGCTGATTTCGGACAGTGTCACCAATGCCAATGCCCGCATCCGCTTTTTCCGTATCGCCTTTGGCGCCGCTGGTGATCAACAGATGGGCCGGGCCGAGGTGGTTTCGGTGCTGGATGACATCAGCAAGGGCGGTCGGCTTGCCTTTCAATGGGCGCCGCTTGATGGCGCCAGCCGCAGCGAGGTGCGCATGGCGTTCCTGGCCGCACTCTGCCTCGAAAGCGCCCTGCCCTATGGCGGCACCGTTGCCATCCTCTGTGCAGACGGGCAATGGACCGTGATCGGCGAGGGCCGGAAGGTCAATATGGACGAGGCCCTCTGGGCGCGGCTGACGGACAAGACTGCCGATGTCGAAATCACCCCGGCGCAGGTTCAGTTCGCGCTGCTGCCGCAGGCTGCCGCACAGGCAGGCCGGACCATCACGGTTGATCCGATGTTGGAAAAGATCTCGATCCACTTCTAAGCGCACCGACAACGCCAAAGCAAAACGCCACCCATCCGGGTGGCGTTTTTCATTTCCCTGTCCTTATGCGCGGACGGTTCCGTCGCCGCGCACCAGGTATTTGAAACTGGTCAGCTGCGCCGCCCCCACCGGACCACGGGCGTGCATCTTGCCGGTGGCAATGCCGATCTCGGCGCCCATGCCAAATTCCCCGCCATCGGCAAACTGGGTAGAGGCATTGTGCATCAGGATGGCGCTGTCCAATTCGGCAAAGAACTGCGCGACCGCCGCCTCATCCTCCGTCAGGATACAATCGGTATGCTGGGAGTGATGGGCGCGAATGAAGCCGATTGCCTCGTCGATATCCGAAACCTGACGCGCAGCGATGATGGCATCAAGGTATTCCTTGCCCCAATCCTCTTCCGTGGCGGCGACCATACCATCGGGGCCCGGCAGCCCGTCCTGAGCGTGGATTTCAACGCCGACCTGGGCCAACGCCGTCAACACATCCTTGCCGATGGTTTCGGCAATATCGCGGTGGATCAACAGACATTCGGCGGCGCCGCAGATCCCGGTGCGGCGGGTCTTGGCATTCAGCACCACATCCAGCGCCTTTTGCGGATCGGCCGCCTTGTCGATGTAGATATGCACGATGCCTTCCAGGTGGGCAAAGACCGGCACCCGCGCCTCGCGCTGGACCAAGCCCACCAGCCCCTTGCCACCACGCGGCACGATCACATCCACGTAGTCGGTCATGGTCAGCAGTTCCTGCACCGCGGCGCGATCCCGCGTCGGCACCAGTTGCACCGCGGTTTCGGGAAGGCCTGCGGCCTTCAGCCCCTCGACCAGGCAGGCATGGATGGCGCGTGCGGAATGGAAGCTTTCCGAGCCGCCGCGCAGGATCACCGCATTGCCGGACTTGAGGCAGAGCGCGCCGGCATCGGCCGTCACATTGGGGCGGCTTTCGTAGATCACGCCGATCACGCCAAGCGGCGTGCGCACCCGCTGAATGCGCAGCCCCGAGGGCTGCGTCCATTCGTCCAGAACCGCGCCGACAGGATCCTCCTGCCCAGCCACGGCGCGCAGGCCATCGACGATCCCCTGGATGCGCGCCTCGTCCAGCATCAGCCGGTCCATCATTGCAGGTGACAGGCCCTTGTCGCGGCCATAGTCCATGTCCCTGGCGTTGGCAGCGATAATCTCCGCCCGCTGCGCCCAGACCGCATCTGCCGCCGCCAGCAGCGCCTTTTCCTTGCGCTCAGCGCTGGCGGTGGCCAATTCGGCGGCTGCCAGTTTTGCATTCTTGCCAAGCTCAGCCATGAGAGCCTGGATATCTGTATTGTCTTTCATCGATCTTGCCTTTGACACCCTCGCGCAGATCCTACTGCGAACTCCGAGGGAAATTCCATAAAGAAGCGGATCAGAAGGCGATGTCGTCCCGGTGGATCAGCGCGGCGCGGCCCGGATAGCCAAGCGTCGCCTCGATCTCTGCCGACTGGCGCCCCTGGATGGCGCGGGCCTCGTCACCGGTATAGCGCGACAGCCCCTGCCCCAGTTTACGCCCGTCTGGGCCAAGGATAGCCAGGGGCTCACCCCGGCCAAAATCTCCTTCGACATAGCGCACCCCGGCGGGCAGCAGGCTGTTGCCGTTCATCAGCGCATGGGCGGCGCCGGCATCCACGGTGATCACGCCGCGGGTCTTCATTGCCCCGATCCAGCGCTTGCGCGCCGCCTGCGGATCGCCCTGTGCTGTGAACCAGGTGCAAGGCGCGCCATCTTCCAGCGTTTTCAGCGGGTTCAGAGCGGAACCTTCCGTGATCACCATGGCGCAACCGGCTGCGGTTGCCATCTTGGCGGCCATCAGCTTGGTGATCATGCCGCCCTTGGACAGGCCCGAGACACCTTCGCCCGCCATGGCTTCAATCTCGGGGGTGATGTCATCAATGCGCTCGAACCGCTTCGCCGTGAGGTCCACCGCCGGATTGGCGCTGTAGAACCCATCCACATCCGATAGCAGCACCAGCGTATCGGCGCCGACGGTCACCGCCATCTGTGCCGCCAGCCGGTCATTGTCGCCATAGCGGATCTCATCCGTGGCAATGGTGTCGTTTTCATTGACGATGGGCACCGCGCCAAGGCCGATCAGGGTTTCCAGCGTGGCACGGGAATTGAGGTAACGGCGCCGATCCGCGCTGTCTTCCAGCGTCACCAGAACCTGCGCGGTGGTGATACCATGCGGTGCCAGCGCCTCTTCATAGGCGCGGGCCAGGCGGATCTGTCCGACTGCGGCGGCCGCCTGGGATTGTTCCAGCGGCAATTCCGTGCGCGGCAGGCCCAGAACGCCCCGCCCCAGCGCAATCGAGCCGGAGGAGACGATCACCACATCCTTGCCTTTCGCTTTGAGCCAGGCGACGTCATTGGCCAGGGAATGCAGCCAACCGGCGCGCAGCTGCCCGGACTTGCGATCTACCAGCAGGGCCGAGCCGATCTTGATGACGACCCGACGCGCATCGCTCAGGGCCGCCACGTCTCTTCCTCCTCCTGGGGTTTCAGGCGCAGGCGATCCTCGTCGATCTGGCTGCGCAGGGCGCGCAGTACCTCGGTCAGACCTTCCCGGCTGACCCCGGACATCAGGAAGACCGGCCCACCGACGGCTTCTTCGAGGGCGGCCTTGGCCTCGGCCCGCTCTTCGTCATCCAGCGCGTCCACCTTGTTCAGCGCGGTGATGCGGGGCTTGTCGGCAAGTTCGCCGCCATAGGCCTCCAGCTCGCCGATGATGGTGTGATAATCCTCGACCAGCGTATCGGATGTGCCATCCACCAAATGCAGCAGCACGGCGCAGCGCTCCACATGGCCAAGGAAGCGATCCCCGATCCCGCGCCCTTCATGAGCGCCCTCGATCAGGCCCGGAATATCGGCCACCACGAATTCGGCATTATCAACGCCGACGACGCCCAGGTTGGGGTGCAGCGTCGTAAAGGGATAATCGGCAATCTTCGGCCGCGCGTTGGAGGTCGCCGACAGGAAGGTGGATTTGCCCGCATTGGGCAAGCCCAAAAGCCCTGCATCCGCGATCAACTTCAGGCGCAGCCAGATGGTGCGATCGACGCCGTCCTGGCCCGGGTTGGCCCGGCGCGGCGCCTGGTTCACCGATGTCTTGAAGTGCAGGTTGCCAAAGCCGCCATTGCCGCCCTTGGCCAGCAATACCCGCTGGCCCAGTTCGGTCATGTCGGCCAGAACCGTCTCTTCGTCCTCATCCAGGATCTCGGTGCCGACGGGAACCCGCAGGATGATGTCGTCGCCGTCCTTGCCGGTGCGCTGGCGCCCCATGCCGGACTGGCCGTTCTTGGCAAAGAAGTGCTGCTGGTAGCGGAAGTCGATCAGGGTATTGAGCCCATCCACGGCCTCGGCCCAGACCGAGCCGCCCTTGCCGCCGTCACCGCCATCGGGGCCACCGTATTCGATGTATTTCTCGCGCCGAAAGCTGATGCAGCCATTTCCCCCGGCGCCGGAGCGGATATAGACCTTTGCCAGATCGAGGAATTTCATGTGAGCTCCTTAACGCGGCGCCCCGTTCTGCGGCCCCGCAGCTTCATTTCCCGGGCAAGCGGCACCTGTTTGCGCCGCCTGCATGTCATGCCAGTGCCTTACCCCATTGTCAGGGGGCCGCCAATCACTGTTTGCGGCTGTAGGTCCAGGTCGGAACCGTCGCATCGCGGGCGACGCAGAAGGTTTCCGCATCCCCCAGATATTCAAAGCCGCAGTGGATCAGCACCCGGGCCGATGCCGGGTTGTCCTGAAACACCGAGGCAAACATTGCAGCACTGCCCAAGGGATTCGCCTTGACCAGGGCCTCCAGCGCTTCCGAGGCAAGCCCGGTGTTCCAGAAGGCCGGGGCGACCCAATAGGCCACCTCGGCCTGGTCGCGATCCATCCGCTTGAGTCCGATCACGCCCTTCAGTTCATCGCCGCCGGACGGCGTGCCATCGATGGCCCAGATCTCTTCCTCGCGGTCTGCGCCCATGGCACGGGTGACATAGGCCTCTGCCGCGCCGGGCGGCAAGGGATGCGGAATCCAAGAGGTCATCCGCGCCACACGTTCATCTCCCGCATAATGGGCAATCAGGCCTTCGTCCGATTTGCGCAGCGGACGCAGCAGAAAACGCTCCGTCTCGATGATGGGGTACTGGCTCATCTGATCCAAACTCATCCCGCCTTCCTCCTCAAATAACTTCGACCAACCAGCCCCTGATGCCACGGCCGGGAAAACACCTAGATAGGTACGGATCCCCGAACTGCCAGATGATGGTCGTCTCTCTCCCCTCAAAACAGCTTCAGCAGCGTGCCGCAAAAACTGAAAAGGGGACCGGCAGTATCGCCGATCCCCCTAAATATTTCTTTGCCACGTCGGGTTCGGCTTACTCAGCGGCCTCCGCCACTGGGAGAACCGATACAAAGGTGCGGCCCTTGAGGCCCTTGTGGAAGGTCACAGCACCGTCGGTGGTTGCAAAGATGGTGTGATCCTTGCCCAGACCAACGCCTTCGCCCGGCCAGAACTTGGTGCCGCGCTGACGTACGATGATGTTGCCTGCGATGGCCGCCTGGCCACCATAGAGTTTCACGCCAAGGCGGCGACCGGCTGAGTCGCGGCCGTTACGTGAGGAACCGCCAGCTTTCTTATGTGCCATTGTCTATCTCCTTAGCCTTTGGCCAGCTCTTTGGCCTGCTCAACCCATTCGGGCTTCACTTTGATGGCGTCGATAGCAGCAATGTCGTCTGCCGACAAGGCCGCGATCTGAGCAAAGCTGGTGATGCCTGCGTCGTTCAGCTTCTTGGCGGCGGCAGGGCCAACGCCGGTCAGCTGGGTCAGATCGTCTGCGGAAGCAGCAGCCGGAGCAGCTTTGGGAGCAGCTTTGGCAGCGGCTTTCGGAGCAGCTTTGGTTGCGCCCGACGCCAGGATCTCGGTGATTTTGATCAGGGTCAGTTTCTGACGGTGACCCTTGGTGCGCTTGGAGGAGTGCTTACGACGACGCTTCACGAAGTGAATGAGTTTTTCGCCTTTGATCTGGTCGATCACCTCTGCCTTCACGGCAGCGCCATCTACCAGCGGAGCACCGACCACGGGGGCGTCGCCACCGAGCATCAGGACTTCGTCGAACTGGATTGTTTCGCCGGCATCTGCAGCAAGTTTCTCAACGCGGAGCACGTCGCCCGCCTGAACCTTGTACTGCTTGCCGCCAGTCTTGAGGACCGCAAACATATGCGTCTTTCCTTTTTCAACCGCGTCCTTTGGCCCCTGCATCAAACAGGTGTTTTTGGCTGTCGGCCCATTGGCCGGGTGCCGCCTCGAACAGCGCGACCCTCGAAGGGGCCGTTATGACAAAATAACCCCGGCGCAGAGAGTCCGAGCCGGGATGGGCGCTATTTAAACAATACCGCCCCTATGTCAACCACTGATTGCCACTTGTGATCTTGGCGCAGGACGCAGACCAGTTACCCCCGCGCCGCCCCCGAGGTGGTCAAAGCTCTTCGCCCTGCCCCAGATCCTGCATCCGGAAGGCCAATTCCTCGAACCGGTTGGCGGTGATTTCATATTGCACCGCGTTCAGCAGCTCGTAGACCTGCTGCATCAGGGGCGTTTCCAGCGCCCGCACATAGGCGTCGACCTCTGCGTCTGTGAACCCCTGATAGGTATAGGCCGAGGCCGCCATGGCAGAGGCGTTGAGCGCCATGCGCATGCTGGGCGCCTGATCGCGCTGCCAGGCCCGCAAGCCTTCCGCGTCCAGTTGCAGATCGATCACCCCGGCGGCGCTGGCTGCCATGATAAAGCGGAACTGGATCTGCTGAACCGCCTTCACCCCGGTGTCCGCGGCATCAATCGCCTGGTTCATGCGCTGCAACAAGGCAATCCGGTCGCTGCCCTCACGGACGAGGTCCGCAATGATCCGTTGCCCGGCGATCTGCTTGACCTCGTCATCCTCGATCATGTGAGAGGCGTTTTCGGCGGCGACCAGACGCTGCCCCAGGGCGCTGCCATAAAAGGCCTCCGCATGGGCCAGCGCGGTATCCTCCAGGGTGTCCACCAGGATATCCAGTGCCAGATCCCGCATCCGCTCGGTGTCAAAGACCTGATCCGCCATCCGGGCCCAGCCGACGCCAAAATCCCCCGCCTCAAGCCCCAGCATCTGCGGTGCGCCGCTGGCCGACAGGGCAATACTGTCAAGCGCGACGTCAAAACCGGTCACCTCGAGAAAGCTCATCACACGGGATCGATCCGCGGCCTGGGCCGGGGCTGCCGGAAACAGCAGGCTGGCAACGATGAGAAACGCAGTCAGAGCGGCACTGAACGGAGGGAGGCGAAGGATTGTCATAGCATCAAACCTAGGTGAAATTACCTGACAAGCAATGAAAAAGAGGGTTTCTGGCGAGAAGTTGAAAATCCCCCTTGCGCCCGTCAAAATTCACTATTAAACCGCCGCTCACCCCCCGCGGAGAGGTGCCGGAGTGGTCGAACGGGGCGGTCTCGAAAACCGTTGTCCCTTCACGGGGACCCAGGGTTCGAATCCCTGTCTCTCCGCCATTATTCCCCTGAGATCGCCATAAAAACCGTCCCAGAACCAGGGGATGACACATCTGTTGTCGTGACTTGCTTTCGGGGTATCCGGGTAATCACCTCAATTCATGGCTGCCAATTTGCCTATCCTGGACTGTCGCCTGCGCTCCCTTGGGACGGCATCCATGCTCTTTACACGGCTGACAACACTCCACAGAACATGAAAAGGGGCCCCGCAATTGTGGGACCCCTTTCCATTTTGGCCCGGCAAATCCGACAGCCATCTGCTTTCGGCATGCATGATAGCAAGCGTGGCTTCCGGTCCGCCCAACGTCACACCGCCAGGGAGAGACCGGGGCAATCGCCCCGGTCCTTATCGCTGCATTCAGAAGGCCTTGGTCAGAGAGAAGTTGATCTCTCTTCCACTGCCGTAGGAGCAGACATAGACCGTCTGGCACCCAGTCACATGCCGCGTGTCCGCCAGGTTGGTGATCGCCAGATTGCCGACAAAACCATCGCCGAATTCATAAGAGGCGCCAATGTCGTATAGCGTGTAGCCCGATACCTTCAACGTGTTCACATCGTCCGCGAAACTTGACCCGCGGTGGCGTGCGCCCGCCTCGATCCTGACACCGTTTGCGAATTCATAGGCGGCAACCAGGGCGGCCTGGACTGTCGGGGTCAAGGTCGGTGTCTTTCCGATCAGCCCGGCATTTGTATCCGCGGTGACCTCAACATCTGTCCAACTCACCTGGCCTCGCAGCGTAAAACCGTTGCCAAATTCGTAGCCGCCTTCCAGTTCCAGCCCCTGCGAACGCACTTCTCCCAGTTGCGAGTAGTTGCCCCAGGTGCCCGTTTGAACGTTCTTGCGATCGATCTGGAACAGGGCCGCAGCCAGGTGAAACGGCCCGCCATCCGGCAACCACTTCAGCCCCGCTTCCCATTGGTCGCCGCTTTCCGGCTTGGTGATGCCATCGGCGGGCGACAGGATGATCGGATTGAAGAAGCTCGAATAGGTCAGGTAGGGCGTCAGACCGTTGTCGAATTCATATGCAATCGCCGCCCGCCCAGAGGTCTCGCTGTCTTCCCGGGTGAACGCGCCGGTGCCGACGCGCTCGGTCTCGACCCAGTCATGACGCAGGTTGAAGGTACTGATGAAACCGCCGCCGAACTTGATCTGATCCTGAAAATAGAGACCCAGCTGGTTCTGCGTCGTCTCTGCATCCTGATATGGTGCCCCCAGGACCGGCGTGCCGGGCGCGGTCGGGTTGACCACCGTGTTTGACCCGAAGCCTGACTGCTGGATCTCGTCGATCACATAGCGCCGCGCATCAAGGCCAAAGAGCAGATCGTGAGACGCCCCAGCGGCCTCGACCGTGCCATAGTAGCGCAGATCGGCCTGGGCGGTTGTCGTTTCGGTTTCATGGTGAAAGGCAATCAGGCTCAGCGTGCCTGCCGCATCCTGCGGAACGGTGGCGTAGCCCGTGTAACCGAAGGGGTAGTAATAGCTTTCCTCAAGATCGGCACGTCCCACCCGACCGATCCCGGTGAAGGTGAAGCCATTGTCGAACTGATGCTCCACGATTGCTGAAACGGTTCCCTGCTTGCGCTCGTAACTGTCCCAATCGGGATCCGAGAAGTTGGCATCGGGATCGATAAATCCGAATTCCACCGTCTGCTGCACCGTGCCGTAGTAGGGCAGGAAGGTCGATCCGTTGTGCTTTTCACTGGCGCGATGGAAGTTGCCCAGAAGCGTGATTTCCGTGCCGCCATCGGTGGTGAACTTGTAAGACGGCGCCAGGGTGCCACGCAGGCCTTCGTTCAGGTCATCGTACTTGTCTCCGCCCTCGATCCGCCCAGTCACCCGGTAGGCGCTGCTCTCGCCCACATCCTCGCCAAAATCGAAGGCCACCCAACCGGCCCCCGCATCGTTCAGACCAAAGGTCAGCTCGCCCACATGGCCGCCGGGCCGCTTGGACACATAGTTCACCAGACCGCCGGGGTTGGATCCCCCATATAGCGCCGAGGCCGCGCCCCGCAGCACCTCAACCCGCTCCAGCGTATACGGATCGATGTAGAAAGACCCGAATGCAAAGGACAGGTTCTGCGCGTTGTCGATATAGGTTCCGGTCTGATCCGCCTGGAAACCACGGATGCGCAGCCAGTCATAATCATTGTCGCTCCCATAGACATCCGTGGTCACACCAGCGGTATAGCGCAGCGCCTCGGATACACTCTGGGCGCCAAAGGCCTCGATCTGTTCGCGCCCAAGGACCGAAACCGCCTGCGGAACTTCGTTCAATTGCAGTGGCACCTTGGAACCGGTGGCTGTCGGCGGGTTGGTCTCGCCTTTTGCGACAGGCCCGTTCGAATCCTCGAAGCTTTCCAGCGTCAGCGTGCCGAGGTCGACGGTCTGCGCCCATCCCGGCAAGGCCGTCCCGCACATCAACACCGCCGTGGTGGTCAGCGTCTTCCACCGAGTTTCCCTTGTTCGTTTTTGCAAAGCCATTGTCGCGCCTTTCCTCATCAGTCCAACCCCGAGCAGCCAAACAAAGGCCCCTCAGGGGAGCCGCCCGGACCATTCTCCAGTCCGATAAAAAAAGTCAGGTATTCTTGTCTTGGATGTTCGTTCCCAGAAGTCCCGTCCGCTGTTCGATCATCCAATGACTCGGCGAGAGCCCGGTCACCGATTTGAACACGCGGTTGAAATGCGGCTGATCCGAAAACCCGCAGACCACGGCCACTTCGGCAAAGGGCAGTCCCTGCCGCATCATCCGCTCGGCCTGATCACAGCGCAGCTCCAGCACCCAGGCATAGGGCGCCTTGCCCATTTCGGCCCGAAAGTGCCGGTTGAAACTGGTGCGCGACATGCCTGCGACCTCGGCCAGATCATCGACGGATAGACGGTCGCGCAGGTTCTCCGCGGCATGACGCTGCACGGCCTCCAGCCACCTGATCCCTGTCGCTGCAGTGTCGGCGCCGGGGTCGGCGTGATGCAAGAGCTCCAACAGGATCAGCTGTGCCAGCCTTTCGGCATGCCCCGGGGCCCGGTTCGGCTCCCGGCATTCGCGGGCCAGGATTTCACCCAAGGCCGCCAGGGGCCCCAGTTCGGGCAACAGGATCGGCTTTGTGATCGCCCCGGCCTGCGCTGACAAGGCGAGCAACTGCGCCCGACTGAGGTGGATATCCAGATGCGTCATGTCACCCGGGGTAGCCACATGGGACCAGATCTGCACCCCAGCCGGGATGAAACAGGCGGCACACAGTGGCCCCACGGCATCCTTGCGATCCGACAGTGCCAACCGGACGCCATCCAGCAACAGCACCACGCGCGGGTGCATCGAGACATAGCGCCCCTTCGCCCCGGCCCGCGCCGATACCAGCCACAGGTCGACGGTCATCCGGTCGAACCCGAGGTTGGAGAGCGGATCGACCAGGTCGAATCCTTCAACGGAAGCATACATGCGCGGGTGAAACCCCATAACAACAGTTACCTTTTTGCGGTTGGATGATCGGACCAGATGGGTGGGTCAGTTCTTGACCGGCCTGCTCGTGGATGAGAATTCCCCCGAGCGTTTTACTCGGGAATACGGGTCCCGGTGTCAGGAGTCGATATGTTGCGTGCCATCTTGGTCTTTTTCCTGTGCTTTTGCGGTGGATTTTCCACAGCGGCGCCTTTGCGGGACGCGGTCGGTCAGGAAGCCAGCGCCCGCCTGCCGCAGATGCGAAGCCCGACGGTGCTACCGGAATGATCCGCATGTCTCCCGACCGGCGCGTGATTGCAGCAGGGCTGGCCTCCCTGTCGCTGGGCAATGCTGTGCTTCTGCCGGTGCTTGTACCGCTGACCCTGGCGATCGGCCTGTCCGAAACAGAGGCAGGCTTGGTCCTGTCCCTCTCGGCCCTGGTCGTGCTCTTCGCAGCCCCCTTTTGGGGGGCGCGCGTCGATCGCATCGGGCCGCGTTCGGTCTTCCTGATGGGCGTGGCAGGCGGCGCAGTGTCCATTATTGGCGTCGGGCTTGCCCTTTATCTGGGCCAGACGCGCGTGCTGGCGCCACAGGGCACCTTTGCCCTGCTTCTGTGCGCGCGGATGATCTATGGCGCCTGCGCCTGCGCCGCGCTCCCGGCTGCGGTCGGCCACCTGGCAGCAACCAGCAGCAACGAGACCCGCACCCGCGCCCTTGCACTCCCCGGAAGCGCCTTCACGCTCGGCTCGCTCGGAGGGGCGGCGCTGGTTCTGCCGGTCACCTATCTGGCTGGGCCGATTGCCCCGCTTTTCCTTGCGGGCGGGTTGGGGGTGGCCGTGTTATTGACACGGGGCGCCCTGCCCTCGTCTCCGCCCGCGACCGCGGCTTTACCCGAAGAGCCAGCCAAGCGGTTTGACCCCGAGCTTCTGCCCCTGCTCGCAGCCACCCTATGCGGGCTTGGCGCCGCCAGTGCCGTCTACAGCATGCTGCCACTGCTGCTGCAAACACGGGGAGAACTGTCAACCGAAGCCGCCGTGCAGGCCGCCGCTCTGTCAGGTGCGCTTTGCACCACCGCCTCGCTTCTTGGAATTCGCTTGGCCGCGCGGGCGCGTCTCGGCCCATCAACACTGACCCGGAGTGGAGCGCTTCTTACCGCTGTCGGCACCCTGGCCGCCTTCTGGGCCGCCACCCTCGTTTTGACCTATGTTGCCATGGCGGTTCTTTCCCTCGGGCTTGGCCTGATCACCCCCAGCCTGCAGGCCATGGTATCGCTCCGGGCCAAACAGCAGGGGCGTTCTGCGGGACAACTCTCAGCCGCGACGGGCGCCGCCTGGATCATCGGCCCTGCCGCAGGGCTGGCCGGCTATCAGGCGCTCGAAACGGACATCCTTCCACTGCTCACGATCGGGTTCTTGCCCCTCGTGGCCCTGCCGCTTGCGCAGCGCAAGGGACAGGCAACCAAGGCATGCAGCCCGAAATAGACTGTGTTTATGATATGGATAAAGATCAAAGACCTGCTGTCGGACCGATCCGATTGTGCTGCCCGCCTTACTTGACAAAAACAATCAATCAAAATAGCCCTCTCCAAGCGTTCCCCGGAGCGTCATCCAGCAAGACGCGCAAAGCCGGAGAGTTATTTCGGCCACCGTCCAGCCAAACCCGCAGACCCACAGAGATTGCCTGCCCTTGGCATACAGATGGCTGGAGATGATCGTGACGCAGGCGCCGCTGGCAAGACAGGCCCTCATTCCTGGGGCCGACCGGACCTCATCCCTCATCGCTCAGAGGCTGCACGCGGCTCTGATGTTGGCGGTCGCGCTTCTTGTGCTCTGGCCCCCTATGGCCCGTACGGATCCCTTCCCGGTAGAAATCACGCATCGTTTCGGGACAGCCAGCATTCCCGCAAAACCCCGGCGCATCGTCTCGCTCAGCTATATCGGACACGATTTCCTGCTTGCCCTGGGAGAAACGCCCTATGCGCTGCGCAAATGGTACGGCAATGATCCCTATGGCGTCTGGCCCTGGGGACATGCAGCCCTGGGAGATGCCCGGCCGGTGGTGATGCAGGGCCAGATCGACATCGAACGGATCGCGGCGATGGAGCCGGATCTGATCACCGCGCAATGGTCCGGCATCACCAAGCGGGAATATGCGCTGTTGTCGCGTATCGCGCCCACGATCGCGCCACGCGCCGAATACGGCGATTTCGGCAGCCCCTGGCCCGAAATGCTGCGCACCCTTGGCCGCGCCACCGGAACCCTTGCCAAGGCCGAAAGCATTATCACCCGGATCGAAACCCGCTTTGCCAAGATCCGCGCGGCACATCCCGCGTGGTCCGGGGCCACCGGCGTCATGGTCTGGATCGGTGAGATCGGCGCGTGCAGAGAGAGCGATATCCGTGGCCAGTTCATGCAGGCGCTCGGGTTTCACGCCCCGGAGGCGCTCGATCGCATTGCCGGGACGCCGATCTACGCGCGGGTGCCCGGCGAGGATCTTGCCGCCATCGATGTGGATGCGCTGATCTGGCTCGATAGCGCCACATCTGTCGACACGCTGGCCCGGATACCACTGCGCCACACGCTGCGCGCCCATCAGCAGGGGCGTGAAATCTATGCAGATCAGATGCTTGCCTCGGCGCTCTCCCACTCCAGCCCGCTGAGCCTCGACTATGCGCTGGACCGGCTTGTCCCGGAGCTGGAAGCGGCGATGGACGGCACGCCTGCGACCCCGGTTCCAAGCCTCGCCCGGATCGGCCTATTGCCGGGAGAACATTAAGATGACCCGCGCGACCCCCGGTGCCGTGGCGGCTGTACAGCCTGCTACGGATCTCCCTCCCCTTTCACGCCCCCATCCACGATCTCATCCACGATCCTTGTGGTTTGCCGGGTCCATTCTGCTGGTGATCGCTCTGGCGGTGATGTCGCTGCGTTTTGGCATCCGGGCGACCCACTGGTCGGAGATCTGGATGGCTCTGACCGCATATGACGGCGATATTGCAGAGCATATCGTGGTGCAGACCATGCGGCTCCCCCGGCTCTGCGCCGCCCTGCTGACCGGCGCCGCGCTGGGCACCGCCGGAGCCTTGATCCAGGCGCTCAGCCGTAATCCCCTGGCCGACCCCGGGCTTCTTGGCGTCAACGGAGGCGCGGCCCTGGGGGTTGTTCTCTGTATTCTTGTTCTCAACACGAGCGATCCCGCCGATTTCATCTGGGCGGCCCTGGCGGGCGGGTTCATCGCAGCCGGTCTGGTCTATTTCGTGGGGGGCGGCAGCCGCGCCAGCGTCCTGCGCCTGATCCTTGCAGGGGCCGCGGTCAGCGCGCTGTTCATGGCCCTGACCCGCGGGCTGCTTCTGGCCAGCCAGCAGGCGCTTGACGTCTATCGGTTCTGGGTGCTTGGCGGTTTCGACGGCATTCAGGCAGAGATGATTTACCCGCTACTGCCCTTCCTGGGCCTTGGCGCGGTGCTGGCGGCTGCGGCCACATATGGTCTCAATGCGCTCAGCCTTGGTGAGGAGATTGCCAGGGGACTGGGTGTGCGCACCGGGCTTGCCCGGCTGACCGCCGGTCTGGCCATCGTGGTGTTGTGCGGCGCATCGGTTGCCCTGGCCGGGCCGATTGCATTTGTCGGCTTGATCGTCCCGCATCTGGCGCGCTGGATCGCCGGTCCCGGCCTCGGGTGGACGGTGTTGTTTTCCAGCTCGTTGGGCGCCTGCCTGCTGCTGGCTGCGGATCTGCTGGGTCGTTTGCCTCTTTTTGGTGGCAATATGCAGGCAGGGGTGATGACTGCATTGATCGGCGGCCCGATGCTGATCTGGCTGGTGCGCCGCCATGGGGTCGGCACGCTATGATCTGGACCCTCCGCATCTCCTCGCTGTCGCTGCGGATCTCGCGCCGGGCCGCATGGATCGGCCTCGGCCTGTTTGCCTTGCTGGCAACCTTCAGCATCCTGGCCTTGAACCTCGGCAGCTATCCTTTGACCATGGCAGAGGCGCTGCGGGTGCTGACCGGAGGTGGCAGTGATTTGCAGCGCCTGATCCTGCTGGAAAACCGCCTGCCACGGGTGGTGACAGCCCTGGGTGTGGGCATGGCCTTTGGCCTGTCCGGCGCCATCTTCCAGGCAATGATGCGCAACCCGCTGGCGTCTCCGGATGTGATCGGCTTCACCGCAGGCGCCGGGTTCGGAGCGCTTTCGGCCATGGTGCTGACCGAGGCCATGATCCTGCCGGGCGCCATTATCGGAGCCTTGCTGGCCGCGATCCTGGTGACGGCGCTGGCCTGGAAGAACGGCCTGTCGCCCGCCCGACTGATCCTGACCGGCATTGGCGCCAGCCTGGCACTGAGCGCCGGAACCGATCTGCTGATGAGCCGCATGGAGATCCAGAACGCCGCCGCCATGGCGCAATGGCTGACCGGATCGCTCAATGCACGCGATTGGAGCGATGCCGCATGGGTCTGGGGCGGTCTGGCACTCTTGGCACCGATGCTGTTCTGGCTGCACCTGCCGCTGCAACGGATGGCGATGGAGGATGCCATCGCCCAGGGCCTCGGGCTTGCCCTGACCCCGCTACGCCTGGCCCTGACCGCAGTTGGGCTGTTGCTGGCCGCCCTGGCCGTGAGCTGCGCGGGCCCCCTGCCCTTTGTCGCCTTTGCCGCAGGCCCCATCGCCCGGCGCATGGTCGCGGATGGCAGGCCCGCCCTGCTGGGAGCCGCTGCCACGGGGGCGCTGATCACGCTCCTTGCCGATACCGCCGCGCGCCTGGTGCCGGTGATCCAACTGCCAACCGGTGTCTTCACCGCCCTGATCGGAGCCCTGGTGCTGATCTGGTTACTGCTGGCCCAATTCCGCAAAGGACAGTTTTGATGCCTGATACCGCCCCCGCCCTGGCCGCGGCCCGCCTGCAGGCCAAGGATCTGAGTGCCAGCTATTCAAGCCGCGCCCCGATCCTGGAAGATCTCAGCGTGGCCATTCCCGACCGGGAGCTGACGGTGATCGTCGGCCCCAATGCCTGCGGTAAATCCACCCTGCTAAAAACCCTTGCCCGCCTGCAGCCTGCGACCAGGGGTCAGGTGGTGCTGGATGGCAAGGCGATCCACCGCCAGCCCAGCCGATCCGTTGCCAGGCGCCTGGCGATCCTGCCGCAAACCGCCACCGCGCCCGAGGGGCTGACGGTGCGCGATCTGGTGGCACGGGGCCGCACCCCCTATCAGTCGGCCCTGCGCCAATGGTCCCATCAGGATGCAACGGCCGTGGCCGAGGCGCTTGAGCTGACCGATATGACCCAGCACGCAGAACGGCCGCTGGACACGCTCTCTGGGGGGCAACGACAGCGCGCTTGGATCGCCATGGCACTGGCGCAGGACACCGATATCCTGCTGCTGGACGAACCCACCACCTATCTGGACCTGCCACATCAGATCGAGCTTCTGAAACTGATCGCGCGGTTGAACCGGGACACCGGTCGCACCGTTGCCATGGTCCTGCATGATATCAACCTGGCGGCCCGCTTTGCCACTTGCGTCATCGCGCTGAAGGACGGCAAGGTCCACCGTCAGGGCGCCGCGCAAGAGGTGATCACCGAGGATATCATGCGATCCGTCTTTGGACTGGCCTGCCGGATCATTCCCGATCCCGTCCATGGCACGCCACATGTGATCCCCGAATAGCAAGGCAGAAATGACCATCAGCGAACCCTATCCGATTTCTGCCCAGGCCGAGATTTCAGATCTGGCCTTTGCCGGGCTGCGCGACGCGCTGATTTCCATGGCGCAGGATCATGGCCTTCCGACCCAAACCAGCGGCGACGATGCGCTCACGGTCGAGGTCCCGGCCTTCGGGCAATACCGGTTTTCCGCCAGGGCGCGCGGTGTTGCAATTCAGGTGACTGCGGCCCTGCCGGATCGGCTTCACATGCTGAAGGAAGGCATTACCGAGCACCTGAAGGAGGTGGATGCCGCGGCCGCCCTGGCGCTGCGGTGGTCGGATGCGGGCAGCAGCGGCGTGCTGCCGCCCAACGTGCATTTCACCACCGTCGAATCCATCACCCCCTTGGGCGCCGATTACCTGCGGGTCCGGGTCCGCACCAAGGGCCTCAAAAGCTTTCGGGACGATGCCATCCATTTTCGCCTGTTGCTGCCTCCGGCAGGTTGCACGGAACCGGACTGGCCCAGGGTGGATGAAAACGGCGCAACCATATGGCCAAAGGGCGAGAAGGCGCTGCACCGGCCGGTCTATACGACCCGACGGATCGATCACCACACGGGCATCATGGAGTTCGACATCTTCCTCCATGAAGGCGGGCGCGCCACGGCCTGGGCGCAACAGGCCAACCCGGGCGACAGACTGGCGATCGCCGGACCAGGCGGCGGCGGTATTCCCGACACCTCGAACATCCTGATGTTTGCCGATGAGACCGCCCTGCCCGCCGTGGCGCGGATCCTGGAAACCCTGCCGCAGCACAGCCAGGGTCAGGTCACCTTATTGACCAAGGGCGGCGATCGGGGCTATCCGATCAGCGCACCTCAGGGGATTTCGCTCAGCTGGATCGACCGGGGGGACGAACAGGGCCTCATGGCACGGGCCCTATCGGCGCATCGGAGCAACCCTGAGAGCTATTTGTGGTTTGCTTGTGAAAAGTCGGAGGTGCAGAAACTGCGGGCAGCATTGAGCGACAGCAAGCCTGCACCCGGAACGAGCTATATCGCAGCATATTGGAGCACATCATGAGCGCGCATTTTTCGGTTGGCTCGATCCTCTTGCCCCTCCTTGCCCTGACAGCTCCCTGCGCCCTGGCACAGGGTGCGCCATCGGCACCGGTGCCTGAGATTGCCACCACAGCCCCCGGTTCAGCTCAGCCTGACGCCACCACAACCGTCGCTCCAACCACCGTGACCGCCGCCCCCGCTGCACCGCAGACGACCGCGCCGATTCCTGCAGCTTCAGAGCACGAGGCCCTTGACCCGCTTGAGGAGCCTAGTGCCGAACCTCAGCGGATCCCGGCGGATTGGCCGTTGCCGGAGCGGCTGCGCGATGCCAGCGAAGCGGCGCTGAAATTCCTCCATGATGGCGGCCCGTCGATCTGGGCCATCGCCGCCCTGTCGGTGATGACCTTGGCGCTGATCCTGTGGAAGTTCTGGCGCCTGGCCCTGATCGGTGCCTGGTCCCGCGGCAAGGCCATCCAGGCAATCGTCGCATATGAACAGGGCCAGGCCGACAGGGCGCTCACCATCGTCCAGGGGCGCATGGGGATCCGCTCGAAGGTGGTCACGGCCGCGCTGGAAGCCCTGGACCGCCTGCCTGAAGACCGCGCCCGCGAGGAAACCGCTCGGGTCGCCAAGCTGCACCTTGGCAGCGCGGCAACCGGGCTGGGCGCGCTGGAACTGATCGCCACCATCGCGCCGCTTCTGGGTCTTCTTGGCACCGTGCTTGGCATGATCGCGGCCTTTCAGGCGCTGCAGGCGGCAGGATCCAAGGCGGATCCCGCCCTGCTGGCCGGTGGCATCTGGGAGGCCCTGCTGACCACGGCGGCCGGCATGGCGGTGGCAATCCCCGCTTCTGCCGCCCTGACCTGGTTCGAAGCAGTCATCGGACGCATGCGCCGCGATATCGAGGACAGCGCCACCCGCCTGTTCGTGGCAGCTTCTCCGGACAAACCGACCCAGGCCCCCGAGTAACCCGATGGCCTTCACCGATCCTCCACGCCCCCGGCGCAAGCCAAGCCTCACGCCGATGATCGACGTGGTCTTTCTACTGCTGGTCTTCTTCATGCTGGCCTCGCGCTTTGGCGTGGACGCGGTCATCGACCTGCCGCTGGCGGGCGCGGGCGGGAGCTACTCCGGCCCGCCGCGGCTGATCGGGATCGGCCCTGACAGCCTGGATATCAACGGCGTGCCGGTCGCAGATGACAGGCTGACCTCGGCAATCGCTCCGCTGATGAGCAAACCTGACGACCTGTTGATCCTGCGGGGGCGGGATGGCGCCGATGTTCAGCGCATCACCGATATCACCCGACTGCTGTCGCGGGCTGGCCATACCGCCTTTGTACTGGTGGAATAGGAGGCGTCGATGGATCTGAGTGAACCGCCACGCCGCCCGGCCCGGGAATCCATCGTTCCGATGATCAATGTGGTGTTTCTGCTGTTGATCTTCTTCCTGATGACCTCCCGGCTGGCCGATCCCGAACCCTTTGACGTGACCCCGCCCGAGGCGGATTTGGAGACCGAAGCACAAGCCGAGCCGGTACTGTTTGTCGATGCCACGGGGCGCATGCATTTTGATGGTCACGAAGGCCCTGACGCACTTGCACATCTTGCCAGCCTCAGCGCGGATGCGCCCATCGTTCAGCTGCGCGCCGATGCCAAGCTGGAGGCAAAGGCGCTGGCCGCCATCCTGCGCAACCTGGCGGAGGCTGGCCTCAGCCGCGCCGAGCTGGTGGTAGGTGCGCCGTGAAACGCACCGGCGAATTCATCGCATTCGGCGGGATTGCCGCACTTATGCATGTGGCGTTCTTTGCAATCGCGCCCCGCTCCGGGTCTCAATCCAGCGGTGCGGGCGGGAACACGATGGTGACACTCCAGGCCGCAGATCCGACCATTGCCGACCTGGTGAAAACCTGGCAGCGACCGGTCCAGACCAGGCCGCAGCTGGACACGCGGCTTGAAGACCCCACCGCGGCAACATTGGCGCCGACCGTGCCCCAGTTCGAACTGGCAACGGCACCGCGGGCGGCCATTGAGACAAGGCTGCGCGAGCCTGAGGTAGATGAAACCCTGGCCGTGGATACATCCACAGCCCCGCCCCCACCCGAGCCAGAGCCAGAGCCCGCCCCCGAGCCAAAACCAGAACCAGAGCCGGTACCAGACCCGGCACCAGAACCCGAGCCTGTTCCGGAACCGCAGCCCGCACCCGAACCGACCCCCGCCAAGCCTGCAAAACCTGCGCCCAAACCCGAGCCCGCGCCCGCAGATGCGCGTAAGGCGGAACAGAACTCTGCCGGGGTCGCGGGGCAGCGCGCGGCAGGCTCGGGCGCCTCCGCTCAGGCGGGCCGCTCCGGTGGATCCGACGTCGCAACGGGCAACGCCGGTCAAAGCGCAAAGCTGAAATCGATCTGGGGCGCCAAGATCCGCGCGCGCATCGAGCGGCGCAAGCGATACCCCGCAGGCGCCCGTGGTCAGGGTCGTGTGGTCGTTCAGCTGGTGGTGTCCCGAACCGGCCAGTTGATCAGCCACAGAGTCACAAAATCCTCCGGAACGCCCGCTTTCGACAAGGCGGCCCTGCAGGCCATCACCCGCGCAGGCAAGTTTCCCAGCGCACCGAAAAAGCTGCAGGTGTCGCAGATGACCTTCAATCTGCAGATGACCTTCTCGAAATAGGCTTCGGCTTTGGCCCCTACGGCGCGCGTCTCTCCGCACCCAAAATCGACAATATATCAACGGTTATTCATCAGGTTGGATTAGACCTGCGCTGATCTCCCGGTGCCGAACAACCCTAGCCCGCCGCTAGATCGATCGCCCACTTCTCGCTGACCGGGCAGATCAGGCCCACTGCCCAACAGGTGGTCAAAAGACTGCCCCCGCACCGGGATCTGTAGCGCAAGACACGCGCAGCACTGGATCAGGCTTGATCCGTTCCACGATTGGCGCCAACATGGTTCACCATGAAGCCCTCTGAAAGGATAGCGTCACGTTCCAATGTCTGAGCTCACCACCGGGACAGGTCGGGAGCTTGTTTTTAAACAGGGAGAAAATAATGCACTTCAAAAAAATGTTTACGGTCTCGCTGCTGGCGATGGCCGCTGCCAGCCCGGCGCTGGCGGAAAACGTCCTGCGTTGGACCAGCCAGGGCGACGCCCTGACCATGGATCCCCATTCGCAGAACGAAGGCCCGACCATCGCAATGAACGGTCAGATCTATGAATCGCTCGTCACCCGCGATGCGGCGATGAACCTGCAGCCGGAACTGGCCGAAAGCTGGGAAGCCGGAGCCGATGGCTGGACCTTCAAGCTGCGCCAGGGCGTCAAGTTCCATGATGGTGCGGATTTCACCGCCGAGGACGTGGTGTTTTCCTTCGAGCGCGCCAAGCACGAGGCCTCCGACTACAAGGAGCAGGCCAAGAACGTGACCGCGGTCGAGGTGATTGACGATTACACCGTCAAGCTGACCACCGACGGGCCGAACCCGATCCTGCCCAACCAGCTGACCTCCATCTACATGATGGACAAGGGCTGGGCCGAGGCGAACAACGTGACCGCCCCGCAGGACTTCAAGGCCAAGGAAGAAACCTATGCGGTGCGCAATGCCAATGGCACCGGTCCCTTCACCCTGGTGAGCCGCGCGCCCGATGAGTTGACGGTGCTGGCCCGCAATGGCGACTGGTGGGGCGAAGGCCTGTTCCCCGGCAATATCGACAAGATCGAATACCGCCCGATTGCAAACGCCGCCACCCGCGTTGCCGCGCTTCTGTCGGGTGAAGTCGACTTTGTTCTGGACCCGCCGCTGCAGGATCTGAAACGGATCGAGGCAGCCGACGGTCTGGGTGTCTCCACCGTGGCGCAGATCCGTTCGATCTTCTTTGGCATGGATCAGGGCGTGGACCAGCTGCGCAGCTCCAACGTCGAAGGAAATCCGTTCAAGGACAAGCGGGTACGCGAAGCCTTTAACCTGGCGATCGACAAGGCCGCAATCCAGCGCGTGGTGATGGAGGGGCTCTCCTTCCCGACCGGCATGATCACCCCGCCGGGTGTTCTGGGCAACACGCCTGACAACGATGCCTCCTACGGGTTTGATCCCGAAAAGGCGAAATCGCTGCTGGTCGAAGCGGGCTATCCCGATGGGTTCTCGATCCAGCTTGACTGCCCGAACAACCGCTACAACAACGACGAGAAGATCTGTCAGGCCGCGGTTGCCATGCTGGCCAAGGTTGGCGTCAAGGTGAACCTGGACGCGATCCCGAAGGCGCAGCACTTCCCGAAGATCCAGAAGCGTGAATCCGATTTCTACATGCTGGGTTGGGGCGTGCCGACGCTGGACAGCCACTATGTCTTCTCCTACCTCTTGGACGGCAAAGGATCCTGGAACGCAACCGGCTACAACAATGCCCGCGTGAACGAGATCACCAGCGCCATCACCACCGAGATCGACATCGACAAGCGCACCGCGCTGATCGGTGAGGCCTGGGATCTGGTGAAGGCCGACATTCCTTACGTTCCGATCCATCACCAGGTTCTGGCCTGGGGCATCTCCGACAAGGTCGAAATCCCGATCTCGGCGGATGACGCCTTCCGCCCGCGCTTTGCCGTGATGAAGTAACTTGAGCCTTGGGGCGGGCATCCTGTCCGCCCCAGATGCTCTGGGGGATCAATGACCACTTTCATTCTCAAACGTCTGGCCCAGTCATTGCTTGTCATGGCTGTGGTTTCGGCCATCAGTTTTTCCTTGTTCAACTTCGTCGGCGATCCGGTCAACAACATGGTTGGCCAGGACGCGACACGTGAACAGCGGATCGAAATCCGCCAGCAACTGGGATTGGATGATCCGATCCTGACCCAGTACACCCGCTTCATGGGCAATATCCTGAGCGGCGATTTCGGCCTCAGCTACCGGATCAAGCGCCCGGTGGACGAGCTGATCCTGGAACGCCTTCCCGCCACGCTTGAACTGGTTTTTGTCAGCGCAATCATAGCCTTGGCCGTTGGTATTACACTGGGCGTCTATACCGGGATCCGGCGCAAATCCTGGGTCAGCCGGGTGATCCTGTCCACCTCTCTCATCGGGGTGAGCCTGCCGACCTTCATCATCGGTATCGCGCTGATCTATGTCTTTGCGGTGCACCTGCGCTGGCTGCCGTCCTCAGGGCGCAGCGGCACGGTTGATCTGGGTTGGTGGAAAACCTCGCTGCTGACCGTCGACGGCTGGCGGGCCATCCTTTTGCCCGCGATCACCCTGTCGCTGTTCCAGCTGACGCTGATCCTGCGTCTGGTGCGGGCCGAGATGATGGAGGTGATGCGCACCGATTTCATCAAATTCGCCCGCGCCCGCGGCCTGGCCGAACGCGCGATCAACTTCCGCCACGCCCTACGCAACACGCTGGTGCCGGTGATCACCATCATTGGTCTCAACATCGGCGGGCTGATTGCCTTTTCCGTGATCACCGAAACCGTGTTCCAATGGCCCGGCACCGGGTTGATGTTCATCCAGGCCGTTGATTTCGTGGATGTTCCGATCATGGCCGCCTATCTGGTCTTTGTCGCGCTGCTCTTTGTTCTGATCAATCTGATCGTCGATATCCTCTATTTCGTCGTCGATCCTCGAATTCGCCTGGGGTCCTGATGAGCCTTCCAACCGACCGCCCGGCCACGCGCTGGGAACGCTTCAAGGACAATGACATCGTCTGGTCCTTTTTCCATTCACCCGGAGCGGTGATCGCAGCCGTGGTCACCCTCCTGATGATCTTGGCCTGCGTCTTTGCTCCAGTGCTTGCGCCGTTTGATCCGTTCGATCCGGCCCAGATCTCGCTCTGGGATGGCAAGCTTCCCCCGGCCTGGGTCGAGGGCGGGCAGCCCCAGTACCTCTTGGGCACCGACAACCAGGGCCGCGACATGCTGTCGACCATCCTGTACGGTGGGCGGCTGTCGATTATCGTCGGCCTTGCTGCGGTGTGCCTTGGCATGGTTCTGGGCGTTACGCTTGGGGTCGTCTCCGGCTATGTCGGCGGCATGACCGATGCCATCATCATGCGCATCGCGGATGTTCAGCTGACTATTCCCGGAATTCTTTTGGCGATTCTGATCAATGGCATAGGCCGTGCAGTTCTACCTCTGGAGCTGCGGGATGACTTTGCCATCTACGTGGTGATCGTCGCCATTGGCCTGACCGACTGGCCGCAGTTTGCCCGTGTGGCGCGCGGAGCCACGCTGGTGGAGGCGAACAAGGAATATGTGCAGGCCGCACGTATCATCGGCCTGCCCCGCTGGCTGATCATGATCCGCCACATCTTCCCCAACACATTGCGCCCCGTCCTGGTGATTGCCACCATCGGCCTTGCGCTGGCGATCATTTCCGAGGCAACCCTGTCCTTCCTCGGCCAGGGCATTCCGCCAACCACCCCGTCGCTTGGCACGCTGATCCGGGTGGGCAATGAATACCTGTTCTCCGGCCTCTGGTGGATCACCTTCTTCCCTGCAATCGCACTTGTTGTCCTGGTCTTCGCAGTAAACCTGCTGGGAGACTGGATGCGGGATGCCCTCAATCCGAAGCTACGATGACTGAACTGTTGAAAATCGAAGGGCTCGATGTCGAGTTCCCCACCCGTCGCGGAACCGTCAAGGCGGCGCGCAATGTGTCGCTGACCGTGAACCCGGGCGAAGTTGTCGGTCTGGTCGGCGAATCCGGGGCCGGGAAATCCACCATCGGCAATGCCATCATCGACCTTTTGGAAACGCCGGGACGCGTTGCCGGCGGCTCGATCCTGTTCCAGGGCGAAGAGCTGCGCGGGCGTGACGAGGATGAGATGCGCACGATCCGGGGCGACCGGATCGGTATGATCTTTCAGGATCCGCAGACCTCGCTCAACCCGCTGATGACCATCGGCGCGCAGCTGGTTGAAACCATTGAAAAAACCACTGGCCTGACAGGTGCAGATGCCGAAGCCCGTGCCGAAGAACTGCTGGCTCAGGTTGGTATCACCGAGGCCAAGGCGCGGCTCAAGGCCTATCCGCACCAATTCTCGGGCGGCATGCGCCAAAGGGTGGTGATTGCCTTGGCGCTGGCTGGTGACCCCGATCTGATCATCGCGGATGAACCGACCACGGCGCTGGATGTTTCGATCCAGGCGCAGATCCTGGATCTCTTGAAACGCCTATGCCGTGAGCGAAACCTCGGGGTCATAATTGTCACCCATGACATTGGCGTTATTGCAAATATCGCGGATCGCGTGGTGGTGATGTACCGCGGTGAAGTGGTGGAAACCGGCGATGTGGCGCAGATCCTCGGCGCCCCCAATCACGAATATACCAAGTCGCTGATTGCCGCCGTGCCCCGCGCGGATCGCAAGCTGGAGCGCTTTACCTCGGTCGATTACATCGAAGGCGACGCCAAGCCCTTTAGCCGTATCGACGTGCAGAACCACTGGCTGGGCCAGGCCCGCAGTGACCGCCAGGCAAAGGCAGCCGTTGAGGTCGACAACCTCAACCTCTCCTTCGTGCTGCAAAAGTCACTGCTCAAACGCAATCGGCGTATGTTGCAGGCGGTGGATGATGCCACGTTTTCGGTGGCTGCAGGCGAAACCTTTGGGATCGTTGGCGAATCCGGATCAGGAAAATCCACCATCGCGCGGATGATCGCGGGGCTGTACCAGCCGGATTCCGGGCAGATCCGAGTCTTTGGCGAGGATGTCAGCACCCGCCCCGCCAGCGCCACGGCCCGGCAGGCACGCCGCGCCTTGCAGATGATTTTCCAGGACCCCTATTCCTCGCTCAATGCGCGGATGCGGGTGATGGACATCGTGGCAGAGCCGATCCGCTATCATCGCCTGACGGGCAGTGAAAGCGAAACACGCCAAGTGGTCAGTGACCTTTTGGATCACGTGGGCCTCGGCGCGGCAGCAGGGTTGAAGTATCCGCATGAATTCTCGGGCGGTCAGCGGCAGCGGATTTCGATTGCCCGCGCGCTAGCCTCTCGGCCGCGCATCCTGATCTGCGACGAGCCGACATCGGCGCTGGATGTCTCGGTTCAGGCAACAATCCTAAACCTTTTGAAGGACTTGCAGGAAGAACTGGGGCTCACGATGATCTTCATCAGCCACGATCTGCCGGTGATCCGTCAGATGTGCGACCGTATCGCCGTTATGCGCCACGGCCAGATCTGCGAGATTGCCGAGGCCGAGACCCTGTTCGAGGCGCCAACCCATGACTATTCGCGTCACCTGCTGGATCTGATGCCGCGCATGGATCTGCTTGGCACCGATCGTGCGGTGCCCGCCTGACAGAAGGCGGAACTGGCCTCAGGCAAACAGCTCGTGGGCCAGTTCCAATGCGTCGATCAGCGTGTCGACCTCTTCCTTGGTGTTGTAGAGGCCAAAGGACGCCCGGCAGGTTGCGGCCACACCAAGATGATCCATCAACGGGGCGGCACAGTGCTGACCCGCCCGCACCGCGACGCCTTTCTTGTCAAGAATGGTCGAAATATCATGGGCATGGGCGGCACTGTTCATGGTGAAGCTGAAGATCGCCGCACGATCCGGGGCGTGACCTTGAATGTTGAGCCAGTTCAGCCCCTTGAAACGCTCCATCGCATATTGGCACAGGCTGCGCTCATGCGCGGCGATATTCTCCATGCCGATATCCATCATGTATTCCAGCGCCACGCCAAGACCGATGGTCTGCACGATCCCCGGCGTTCCGGCTTCGAATTTCATCGGCGGATCATTGTAGATCACCGTGTCGCGCGTGACTTCCTTGATCATGTCACCGCCACCAATGAAGGGGCGCATCTCGGCCATGCGTTCAGGTTTGATATAGATCGCGCCCGATCCCGAGGGGCCATATAGCTTGTGGCCGGTAATGGCGTAGAAATCGCAGCCGATATCCTGCACATCCACCGGCATATGCACCGCACCTTGCGAGCCATCCACCAGCACCGGCACCCCCTTGGCATGCGCCCCCCTGGTGATTGCCTTTACATCAACAATCGTCCCCAGAACGTTGGAACATTGGGTGACTGCAACCAGCTTGGTCTTGGGGCCGATGGCATCGATCACCGCCTGCGGATCAAGGCTGCCATCGGGCGCCGTCTCCACCCATTTCAGCACCGCCCCCTGCCGTTCGCGCAGGAAATGCCAGGGTACGATATTGGCGTGGTGCTCCATCACCGAGAGCACGATTTCGTCCCCCGGTTCGAACCGCGGCATGGCCCAGCTATAGGCCACCAGGTTGATCCCCTCGGTGGTGCCCGAATTCAGGACAATCGTGTCTTCGTCGCCCGCGTTCAGAAACCGCCCGATCACGCCCCGCACAGATTCATACTTCTCGGTCGCAAGGTTCGAAAGATAGTGCAAGCCCCTGTGAACATTTGCATATTCCTCGGAGTAGACGCGTGTGATGGCGTCAATCACCACCGCAGGCTTTTGCGCCGAAGCGCCATTGTCCAGATAGGTCAGCGGCTTGCCGTTCACCTGCCGCGACAGGATCGGGAATTCGGAGCGGATCTTTTCGACATCATACATATGCGGGCAGTCCCAGGTTTTCCGGGCCAAAGAGACCCAAAACAAATGTCAGTGTAAAGAGGGCCAGAAGGCTTGCCATCAAAAGCACCCCAAAGGCACGCCAAAGCGAGTTGAAACGATGTGCGGCGTTCACGAAATGGAGCAGCACAAAAAACAGGTACAGGTTCACAACAAGGCTGAACAGGCCGCCCAGCCCCGGTGACAGGATCGTGACCAGGATCAAGCCCGCCTGAATGCCGACGCGCACGATCTGCAACCAGATCATCACAGCAAGGAGATCGGCAAAGGCACCCTTCCCGCCAATGAACCGCCCGCAAACCGTAACGGCAACGGACACGCCCAGGATAAGCCCCGCCGACAGCGCCACATAGGTCACCGAGGACAAGCGCAGCATCGCGAATTCCGGCGGCAGCGGAAACAGGACGGTCATTATCCCGTAAGCGAGCGCATTCAGAACCGCAGCCAGGAAAAGCCCGGTCCAGATCGCCTCTCGCGGCCAGGCGCGCGACAGCAACAGATGCGCGGCCTGGGCCGGGCTGCGCAGTGTCAACAGGCCAAGGCTTAGCACGCTGTTCATATGCGCGCCCAGTAGGCCGCGACCATGCCGGACAACCAGAACCACAGGACAACCGCAAGCCAGAGAATCCCGACACTGGTGAGCGCAGGACCCGGACCGATGAAACCGGCCACCAATCCGTGCAACAGCAACAGCGGGCTGGAGGCCAGAAGCGTCCAGAACAGGACCAGCCGCGCCCGGTAGGACTCTCCGCTTCCGCCAAACAGCCGCGCTAGCAGGTGTGTACCCCAGGACAGAACATATAGCGCCAGCGGCGCGATGAAGATCAGCCCCAAAAGCGCACCACCCAGCAGCATGTTCAGCTCCTGGCCGGTCAGATGCGCCTCACGCGACAGGCGCGGCATCTGCGCGATAAAGGCGATCGCACAGCCGAACATCAGGAAGGCCAGCAGGCGATCCTCGCGCGGCCCCATCGACAGGAGCCGCGCAATCACCAGGCGCGGCCCCCTGTAGGTCGCCACGATATCGGTGGTCACCGCCATCAGCGACGCCGGGCCAGCCAGCCTTCAAGGCGCGTGACGATGGCGGCAGCGATCTCTTCATCCTCGATCTCTTCCACCGCTTCAGCAAGGAAGGCCAGGGTCAGAAGATCGGTCGCATCGCCTTCCGGCACCCCGCGCGAGCGCAGGTAGAACAGCGCATCCTCGTCGATCGCACCAGAGGTGGAGCCATGCGAGCAGGCCACGTCATCGGCGTAGATTTCCAGTTCCGGCTTGGCCAGGAACTGGCTGTCATCATCCAGCAGCAGAGACTGGGAAATCTGATACCCGTCAGTCTTTTGCGCGCCTTCCTTCACCAGGATCTTGCCCTGGAAAACGCCGGTGGCGCCATTGCGCAGCACCTTCTTGAAGACCTGACGGCTTTCGCAGTTCACCGCATCATGTGTGACAAAGACCGTATCATCATGGTGGAAGTCACCATCGCCAGCACAGGCGCCCGCGATATGGGCAATCGCATCATCGCCGGTCAGCTCGATCACCGCCTCGTTGCGGGTCAGAACCCCATTCACCGTCAGGGTGAAGCTTTTGAACTCGGACTCTGTGCCAAGGCGCGCAAACAGATGCGTCGCCGCGCGGCGCTCATGGTCGCGCCCCTGCGCCCGCACCAGATGCAGCTTGCCGGTGTCGGCAATGTCGATCTCCATGCATTTGTTGAAGCGCGACGCCGCCGGACCATTTTCCAGAATGGTTGCCTCTGCCCCTGCGTCCACACGGATCACATGGTGCAGAATGGCATCGGAGCCCTCATCGGAATGACGGTAGATCATGTTGATCGGCTTCGACGGTTTGCCGGTCACATGGATCGCCAGCCCATCCTGGGCAAAAGCGGTGTTGAGTGCCGCCAGCGGACGCGCCACAGGGGACTGACCGCGCGCTTCAAGAACGCCATACAAGTCCTTGGCCCAATGGATATCCTTGTCGCAGATATCAGAGATCCGCTCGATGGTGACCCCTTCGAGGGACAGATCGTCGGACTCTTCCGGCGCAAAGACACCATCCACAAAGACCACCTTCAGACGGTCGAATTCGTCGAACATCGGTGCTTCGTCGGTGTCAAAGATTGCAGCCTTCGGTGCCTCAACCTGGGTCAGCGTATCGGGGCGGGTGTATTTCCAATACTCGTCCCGCCGCCCCGGCAGGCCCAGGGTCTGCACGCGCGACAAGGCCGCCCGGCGCGCATCCTCAAGACAGCCGCCCGTGGGCAGGGTCAGCGCGGCCAGCCGCGCGTCGGTCGCGGTTTGCTTTACCTCCGGAAGCGCCATTTACGCCACCTCGGCCAGGATGTCGGCATAGCCGTTGTTTTCCACCTCAAGCGCCAGCTCGGGGCCGCCGGTTTTCACGATGCGACCGTTGGCCATGATGTGCACCACGTCCGGTTTGATGTGGTCCAACAGGCGCTGGTAGTGGGTGATCACCAGGAAACCGCGGCCTTCGTCGCGCAGGGCGTTGACGCCTTCGGCCACCAGTTTCATTGCGTCCACGTCCAGGCCCGAGTCGGTCTCGTCCAGGATGCACATCTTCGGCTCCAGCATGGCCATCTGGAGGATTTCGTTGCGCTTTTTCTCGCCGCCCGAGAAGCCGACATTGACGGGGCGCTTCAGCATGTCGGCGTCGATCTTCAGGGTCTTGGCCTTGGCACGCACCACTTTCAGGAAGTCAGCAGCCGACAGTTCCTCTTCGCCACGGGCCTTGCGCTGTGCGTTCACGGCGGTGCGCAGGAAGGTCATGTTGCCAACGCCGGGGATTTCCACCGGGTATTGGAAGGCGAGGAACATGCCAGCGGCGGCGCGCTCTTCCGGCTCCAGATCCAAGAGATCCTCACCATCCAGGGTCGCGGTGCCATCGGTCACCTCATAGCCGTCCTTACCAGAGAGGACATAGGAGAGGGTCGATTTGCCCGACCCGTTCGGTCCCATGATCGCATGCACCTTGCCGGCCTCAACCGTGAGATCCACACCTTTGAGGATCTGCTTGTCCTCTTCTTCAAGTTTCACGTGCAGGTTTTTGATTTCCAGCATGATTTCCTCGTTTCAATCTTATTGGGACAGCCTGTGTCCCGTTGTTCCAAGCCGGGCGCTCCCGGAAAATTATTACACTTGCCGGGTGCCTCCACTGGCTGTGGAGACACGCGGCATCAGTCAGGCGATTAGCCCACGGAGCCTTCAAGCGAGATCGCAACCAGCTGCTGCGCCTCCATGGCGAATTCCATCGGCAGGGCCTGCAACACGTCCTTACAGAAGCCGTTCACCACCAGGGCGACCGCCTCTTCCTCGTCCATGCCGCGCTGGCGGCAGTAGAACAGCTGATCGTCGTCCACCTTGGATGTGGTTGCCTCATGCTCAACCCGCGAGGAATTGTTCTTCACTTCGATGTAAGGCACCGTATGGGCGCCGCATTTGTCACCGATCAGCAGACTGTCGCACTGGGTGTAGTTGCGCGAATTCTTCGCCTTTGGGTGCATCGACACCAGCCCGCGATAGGTGTTCTGCGCCTTGCCAGCCGAGATCCCCTTGGAGACGATGCGGGACTTGGTGTTCTTGCCCAGATGCACCATCTTGGTGCCGGTATCGGCCTGCTGCATGTTGTTGGCGATGGCGATCGAGTAGAACTCACCCTGGCTTTCCTCGCCGCGCAGGATGCAGGACGGGTATTTCCAGGTTACGGCAGAGCCTGTTTCAACCTGGGTCCACATCACCTTGGCACGGTCGCCACGGCAATCGGCACGTTTGGTGACGAAGTTATAGATGCCGCCCTTGCCTTCCTCATCGCCCGGATACCAGTTTTGCACGGTGGAGTATTTCACCTCCGCGTCTTCTTCGATGATGATTTCGACCACGGCGGCATGCAGCTGCGCGACATCGCGCTGCGGAGCCGTACAGCCCTCCAAGTAGCTGACGTAGCTTCCTTTATCGGCAATGATCAGGGTGCGTTCGAACTGGCCGGTGTTCTCCGCATTGATGCGGAAATAGGTGCTGAGCTCCATCGGGCAGCGCACGCCGGGCGGCACGTAGACAAAGGAGCCGTCAGAGAACACGGCGGAGTTCAGCGTGGCATAGAAGTTGTCGGAGACCGGCACAACCGAGCCCAGGTATTTCTTCACGAGTTCGGGGTGTTCGCGGATTGCTTCAGAGATGGAACAGAAGATGACGCCTGCTTCCTGCAGTTCCTTCTGGAAGGTGGTGCCGACGGAAACGGAGTCGAAGACCGCATCCACGGCCACCTTGCGGCCTTCGACGGGGGCGTTCTCAGCACCCTCGACGCCTGCCAGAATCATCTGCTCTTTCAGGGGGATACCCAGCTTCTCGTATGTCGCCAGCAGCTTGGGGTCGACCTCATCCAGGGATTTCGGCTTCACCTCCATCGATTTGGGGCGGGCATAGTAATACTGATCCTGGAAGTCGATCTTGGGATAGCTGACCATGGCCCAGTTGGGCTCTTCCATCTGCTGCCAGCGTTCGAATGCGGCCAGACGCCATTCGGTCATCCATTCCGGCTCTTCGTTCTTTTCCGAGATCAGCCGAACGATATCCGGGTTCACGCCCTTGGGGGCATATTCCATCTCGATATCGGTTTCCCAGCCGTATTTATATGTACTGACCTCCGCCACCGCATCCACGGTTTCCTGGTCAACACCTTCCTTGACTTGGGTCTGGTCCAAAGCGGCCATGATCTTCTCCTGCAGTCACGCCGCGCGGGCGCGATGTTTCTCGTGTTTTTGCAGCCACGCCTCGGCAAAGCGCAGCACATCGTCTTCGGTTGTCTCCAGCCCCAGCGACACGCGAATGGCGCCCTGGGCGGTTGTCTCGTCATATCCCATTGCGGTCAGCACCGCGCTGGCGCGCACCTTGCCGCTGGAACAGGCGCTGCCTGCACTGATGGCAAATCCAGCCAGGTCCATCTGCATCACCTGCGTTTCGCCCTTCCAGCCCGGCGTGGCAAAACAAGAGGTATTGGGCAGGCGGTTCGCGTCCTTCCCGACAAAAATAGTTTCCGGAGCGCCGGCTGCAAGCGCATTTTCTAGAATATTTCTAAGTTCTGCGACCCGGTCCCATTTTCCATCCGCCAAATCCCGCTGCGCCGCCGTGGCCGCCGCCGCGAATCCGGCAATGCCAATGACATTTTCGGTGCCGGAGCGGCGGCCCATTTCCTGCCCGCCGCCCTTGATCTGCGCCGCCAGATCGGTGCCGCGCTTCAGAACGACCGCCCCGCAGCCCTTGGGGCCACCCAGCTTATGCGCCGAGATCAGCGCCATTTCGGCGCCCAGCCAGTTGAAGGCCACCGGCAGCTTGCCAAATCCCTGCGTCGCATCGGTGACCGCCAGCCCCTCTGGCAGGCTTTGCACCACGCCGGTTTCGGAATTGGCCAGTTGCAGGGTTGTTTGCCCAGGCTCAGAAACCGATACCTCCCCATCGGCCGAAACGGAAAGATCATCTTTGATCCAGGCCCTTACCGCATCATGCTCAACCGCAGCGCCATGCAGGTCGCGCCCCGCCAACGCAAGCGAGGCCCCCTCGGTCGAGCCGGAGGTAAAGACGATATCGGCGCCATCGGCCCCAAAGGCTTCGGCGATCTGTGCCCGGCTGCGTTCGATCAGGGATTTTGCCGCGCGCCCCTCTGCATGGACAGAGGACGGATTGCCACAAAGATCCATCGCCGCGATCATCGCCTCCCGCGCCTCGGCGCGCAGCGGAGTGGTCGCGTTATGATCCAGATAAACCCGTTTCATAGACTCATGTTTTCCCATCGATCACTAGAAATACCCGCTGCAGCCCGTGGCCGTGCACCTGGGCAGGGCGTCACGCCTCTGCCCGCTGGTCCCCTTCGGCGTCCACCACCGCAAACAGATTCGGCACCGCCGGACAGGGCGCCAGCTCGTTTGCGATCACATCCGACAGCCGCGTCTGATGCAGGAATACATAGACCTGCGCGCTGAGGCTCTGCCACAAGCGATTGGTCAGCGATTGCGCCCTTGAGCCCGAGGCGGCACCGGAAGCGCCTGCCCCCTTGTGCATGGCATCCACGGTCTCATCCACCGCCGACAGCACATCGACCACCCGGATTTCCGAGGTCGGCTTGGCAAGGCGATAGCCCCCACCCGGCCCGCGCACCGAAGACACCAGCTCGGCCCGGCGCAGCTTGACAAACAGCTGTTCAAGATAGGGCAGCGAGATATCCTGACGCTTGGAAATATCGCTCAGCACCACCAGCGAACCCTCTGGCTGCAAGGCAATATCCGCTAGGGCCACCATGGCGTATCGCCCCTTGGTCGATAGCTTCATCTTCTTTTACCCCAATTGGCCGCGAAAACGGCGAAAACATTGACCTTGACAGCTGCAACGCATATCTGGGCTGGACAGCGCGCGTGGCACAGGCCACCGCAGCAATTAGAACAGTTCTAAGGTGCCCAAGGGAATTCGTCAAGTTTCCCGATCCGGCTCCCACGGAATAAGAGTAGGAACGAACCGCACATGCCCGAGGTCATTTTTCCCGGACCCGAAGGCCGCCTGGAAGGCCGCTATCACCCGCAGAAAGAAAAAGACGCCCCGATCGCGATCGTCCTTCATCCTCATCCGCAGTTCGGCGGCACGATGAACAACAAGGTTGTCTATAACCTGCACTACGCCTTTTACAACATGGGCTTTACCGTTTTGCGGTTCAACTTCCGTGGGGTCGGCCGCAGCCAGGGCGAATATGATCAGGGCGTCGGAGAGCTGTCCGATGCAGCCTCGGCGCTGGATTACCTGCAGTCGATGAACAACAACTCCAAGCATTGCTGGGTCGCGGGCTTTTCCTTTGGCGCCTGGATCGGCATGCAGCTGCTGATGCGGCGTCCGGAAATCACCGGCTTCATCTCGGTGGCGCCGCCTGCCAACATGTATGATTTCTCCTTCCTGGCGCCCTGCCCCTCTTCGGGGCTGATCATCAACGGCACCGCCGACCGCGTGGCACCGCCCGCCGATACGGTCAACCTGGTGAACAAGCTGCATGAACAAAAGGGCATCACCATCACCCATACCGAGGTGGAAGGTGCGGATCACTTCTTCCAGGAACCGCATATGGACACGCTGATCGGCAATGTGAACGACTACGTCAAGCGCCGCCTGACCGAGAACACCCGCTGATGAGCACGATCGAGACGCTGGCGCAGAAACTGGCCATCGACACCCTCAAGATCCAGGATGCGATCGACGAGGACAGGCTTTATGTCGAAGTCGGTCAGGTGCTTGGCGCAGCGTCTCAATCGCTGGAAGAGGCCTATCTGACAGAGGTGCGCGTGCGCCTGGCAGAACGCAAGGCGCGCGATTTCCTGAACCAGAAGATCGCGGCCCTCCAGGCCGAGGCCGAAGCCCGGCACTCCACAACGGGCGGCGGTCAGTGAGCGCACGGCTGGACGCCCAGTTTGCCTTTCTACGCGAGGCCGAAAAGCTGCGCCGGATCGAACGGCAAAACCTGATCCTGGATGGATCGCGCCCGGAGAATTCAGCCGAACACAGCTGGCACTTGGCGCTCTATGCCTTGACCCTGGCGCCGCTCGCCGATCCGGCCGTGAATGTCGACCGGGTCATCCAGATGCTTCTGCTGCACGATCTGGTCGAGATCGATGTCGGCGACCACCCGATTGCAGGTGATGTCGACTGGAAGGCCGTCACGGCAGCCGAAGACACCGCAGCCAGACGGCTGTTTGCCCTGCTGCCAAGCGATCAGGGCACCGCGCTACTGGACCTGTGGCGGGAGTTTGAGGCCGGCGAAACACTTGATGCCCGCTTTGCCAAACATCTGGATCATTGCCAGCCGATCTTTCAGACGCTGCACTGTCGGCAGGTGCCGGAGTTCCACCTCGACATTGTCCGCGACAACCTGGAAACCGGCCGCGCGACCGGCTTGAAGACGGGATTTCCGAAAGCCTACCACCATGCCCAGAGCCTGCTGGGACAGGCCGGGAGCGAGAGTTGCCCGAGCTTCACGCAAAGGCTTGGGTTTCTGAACGAAGCGGATGCGCTCAAGCAGGTGCTGCGGGCATCGCGGCTGGGCGATGGCAGCCGCCGGGAGAATTCAGCCGAACACAGTTGGCATATCATGCTGCACGGCTGGATCCTTGCCGAACATGCCTCGCATGATATCGATCTGTCGCGGGTCATGCGTATGCTGCTCCTGCATGATCTCGTGGAAATCGACGCAGGCGACACGCCCATTCATGGCACGCAGGATCCTGCCACCCTTGCCGCGCTGGCCGACCGGGAAGCCGCTGCCGCCCGGCGTCTGTTTCACCTGCTGCCGCAACCGCAAGCCGGGGACTTCCACGCCCTGTGGACGGAGTTCGAAGAGGCCGCCAGCCCGGATGCCATCTTTGCCAAGTCCATCGACCGCGTGCAGCCGCTGTTTCTGAACCTGTTGAACGGCGGGGGGACCTGGGTGGAATATGACGTGAACTTCGGCCAGCTTGAACAGCGTGTGGGTGTCAAGATTGCGCGCGGTGCCGCCGATGTCTGGACCCATGTGCGCGGCCACGTGCTGCCCTGGTTTGAAACCGCCGGGCGCATCTGACTCCCCCACCCCGAACACCGAACCCGGCCCAAACGAAAAGAGGCGCCGCCTGTCGCGCCGCCTCTGCCGGAGAAGTCAAGTCTCGCTTCGGGTCCGGATCACCCCGCCAGCCGGAGATGGTCGCCATCCTCATGGCCGAACCCGTCGGAAGAGCCCTGACCGTCCAGCTGGAACTGAGACAGGGTGCCTGCCAGTTCGCGTGCCTTGCTGTCCATGGTCATGCTCATGGCGGTCATTTCCTCGACCATGGCCGCATTGGTCTGGGTCGCCCCATCCAGCGTGCTGAGCGCGGTTGCCATTTCCGACAGGGCCGAGGCCTGATCGGCGGAGGTTCCGGAGATTTCCTCGATCAGCTTGCTGGTCTCGGAAACCTGCGCCACGATGTCCTGCAGCGCGCCACCGGCACGGTTCACCAGCTGCGATCCCTCTTTCACCTGCACCGCGCTGGTGCCGATCAGGGACTTCACCTCGTTGGCCGCATCCGCAGTGCGCTGCGCCAGCGCGCGCACCTCGGCGGCCACCACGGCAAAGCCACGACCGCTTTCACCGGCCCGGGCCGCTTCGACCCCGGCGTTCAGCGCCAAGAGGTTGGTCTGGAACGAGATGTCCTCGATGACGTTGATGATGGTCGAAATCTCGTTGGAGGATTTCTCGATATGGCCCATCGCCTCCACTGCAGCGCTCATCAGATCGCCATTTTCAACCGCACCATTGTAGGCACCGCGGGCGTTCTCGGCGGCCTTGTTGGAATCGGTTGCGCTTTTCTTCACGGATTCGCTCAATTCTTGCAGGGCCGAGGTGGTTTCGGTCAGGGTAGCCGCCTGGGATTCGGTCCGTGCCGACAGGCTTTGTACCGCTTCCGAAACCGACTGTGCGTTTTCGCGGAACTCTCCGGAGATCGACATGGCGGTGCCCAGACCTGCATTCAGGCTATCGGCAAGCGCGTTGAAATTTGTGCGCATCGTTTCGTATTCCTGCGGGAAGTCGCTGGTGATACGGCTGCTGAGGTTGCCGGAGGCCATGGTCTGCAGGCTGGTGTCGAACACATGCACGATCATTTCCGTGTCCCGCTTGCTGCGCATGGCTTCTTCCTGCGCCTCTTCGGCCTTGGCCGCCTCTTGCTGCAGCGCCTCCTGCTGCGCTTCCAGCGCCAGATCAGCCTGTTTGCGCTGATAGATGCTGAGAAGCAGAATGCCCGCCTCGACCAGCACGATCACCGCATGCATCACGGTCCGCGACAGGCTCTCGATCACACCGCCGCCGGGATAGACCAGGCTGGGCATCAACAGGCTGAAAGACAGGTGATGCACCGCGATCAAAGCGGTGGCGAACAGCACCGCCCCCATGTTGTGCAGCGTGGCGACAACCGCCAGCAAGGCAAAGAACAGCATATGGCTGTCCAGCTGCCATGGATGGCCGCTGAAGGCCGTCGTGAACAGCACGCTGTGCCCGATCAGGCAGAAGGCGATGATGTAATCCCGAGAGCTCTCCGGAAGCTGCTTGGAGGCAAAGGAGAGCACCCCAAGAACCGCGCTCAGCGCCGCAATCATCCACCAGGACACCGCCCCATCGACAAAATATGCCACCAGCGCCGGAACCGGCACCAGAGCCATACTGGTCAATCGTTGAAATTGTCGCCCGGCCCCCTGAATGATGGTGGGTCCATCGGATTTTGACAGTTTTTCCTTCAGTGTCCGCATGCCACTGCGTCCTCTCGCTTTACACAACTATCCCGCGCAGATCTGCGCGATCATCTTTCCATCCAGCACCAACCAGGCGCCATTTGATTTCAGCCGCAGCGCATCTGCGGTATCATTCAGGACCGTCAGCGCGCCAAAAGGTGCCCGTTCCGGGGATATCTCCCGCAATCCGCTGCGGGAAATGACCTCTGCGGCTGCAACGGTCCAAGGAGCCGAGACCACCAGGACTGGCTCTCCGACCCGCAGGTCCTGGGGGCTGGCCAGAACCAGGAGCGGCGATAGCCCGACCGCAACAAATGCGATCATTCCAAAAAACACCTGACGCATGACCGACCCTTTCAATGGTGTCATACGTCATGAGCTGTTCATATTCGGTTACCGATTTCGCTAAACTTGTACGCAGGCGAAGAAAAACCTCTTTACGCAGAGACGAGCGCCCCGCCTTTCGCCTGTTGTCGGCGATCGCCACAGGTATTTCACCGGGCCTTGGGCGCGGCCGCTCACATTTCGCGCTGGTCGATGCCTTGCTACTCGGCTAGGCAAACATCACGAGATATTCCACGTCATCCCTTTGCAACCCGGAGGCTCAGAATGCAGCTTCACTATATCTACCTGATCGTTGCCGTCGCTGCAGAGACCATTGGCACCACGGCGCTGCAGGCCAGCCAGCAGTTCAGCCGGTTGGTGCCCTCGCTCATCGTGCTGGTGGCCTATGGGTTTTCCTTTTACATGCTGGGCCTTACCCTCAAGGTCATGCCGGTCGGCATCGTCTATGCGATCTGGTCGGGCCTTGGCATCGTGCTTATCGCCGTGATTGGCCTCGTGGTCTTCGGACAAAGACTGGATCTGCCTGCCGTTCTGGGCATGGCGCTGATCCTGATCGGCATTATGGTCATTCATCTTTACTCGAAATCCTCCGGCCACTGAGCCCCCCAAAAGCAGGGGGGCGCTGCATTGCAGCGCCGATTGCACCGGGAAGGCCGATTTTTGCTGGCCTTCCTGCCAGTATCGGGCTAAGCGCTGCGCAACTTCCTTACAAAGGCTGACGTCATGGACCTGCGCAACATTGCGATCATTGCACACGTGGACCACGGGAAAACGACCCTGGTGGACGAGCTGCTCAAACAATCCGGCGCCTTCCGCGAAAACCAGGCTGTGGCGGAACGCGCCATGGACAGCAACGATCTGGAACGCGAACGGGGCATCACCATCTTTGCCAAACCGACCTCGGTCGAATGGAAAGGCACCCGGATCAATATCGTCGACACCCCCGGCCACGCCGATTTCGGCGGCGAGGTGGAGCGGATCCTGTCGATGGTCGACGGTGTTGTCCTGCTGGTGGATGCCGCCGAAGGCCCGATGCCGCAGACCAAATTCGTGACCTCCAAGGCGCTGGCCCTGGGTCTGCGCCCCATCGTGGTGCTGAACAAGGTGGACAAGCCCGACGCCGAGCCTGACCGCGCGCTGGACGAATGTTTCGACCTCTTTGCCTCGCTCGATGCGACCGAGGATCAGCTCGACTTCCCGCATATGTATGCCTCGGGCCGCAATGGCTGGGCCGACGCCGAACTGGACGGCCCCCGCAAGGACCTGCACGCGCTGTTCAATCTGATCGTGAACCACGTGCCCGAGCCTGCCCAGATCAAGCGTCAGGGCGAAGATTTCCGCATGCTGGCCACCACCCTGGGCTCTGACCCCTTCGTCGGGCGCCTGCTGACCGGCCGCGTCGAATCCGGCACCTTGAAGGTGGGCGCCACCGTGCAGGCCCTGACCCGCGTGGGCCAGAAGATCGAACAATTCCGCGTCACCCGCATCCAGGCCTTCCGTGGCCTGGCCCAGCAGGACATCGACGAAGCCCAGGCGGGCGACATCGTTTCCATCGCGGGCATGGCCAAGGCCACCGTGGCCGATACCATCTGTGCCCTCGCCGTGGATGAGCCGCTGGATGCCCAGCCCATCGATCCGCCGACCATCACCGTGACCTTCGGCATCAACGACAGCCCGCTGGCAGGCCGTGACGGCAAGAAGGTGCAGTCGCGCGTGATCCGTGACCGCCTGATGAAAGAGGCCGAAAGCAACGTCGCCATCAAGATCGCCGACACCCCCGGCGGTGAGGCCTTCGAGGTCTCGGGCCGTGGCGAACTGCAGATGGGCGTGTTGATCGAGAACATGCGCCGCGAGGGATTCGAGCTGTCGATCTCCCGCCCGCAGGTGATCATGCGCGAAGAAGACGGCCAGAAGATGGAGCCCATCGAGGAAGCCACCATCGACGTGGATGACGAATACTCTGGCGCCGTGATCGAGAAGCTGACCGGTGCCCGCAAGGGTGAGCTGGTCGAGATGAAACCGGCCGGTGCCGGCAAGACCCGGATCATTGCCCATGTGCCCTCGCGCGGTCTCATCGGCTATCACGGCGAATTCCTGACCGATACTCGCGGCACCGGCGTACTGAACCGCGTCTTCCACGGCTGGGCACCGCACAAGGGTCCGATCCCGGGCCGCCGCGCCGGTGTTCTGATCTCGATGGAGAACGGCCAATCCGTGGCCTACGCCCTGTGGAACCTCGAAGATCGCGGCAAGATGTTCATCGGCGCCCAGGTCGATGTCTATACCGGCATGATCATCGGTGAGCATTCCCGCGACAACGACCTGGAAGTGAACCCGCTGAAGGGCAAGAAGCTGACCAACGTGCGTGCCTCCGGCACCGACGAAGCCGTGCGCCTGACCACGCCGGTGACGCTGTCGCTGGAAGAAGCAATCGCCTATATCAACGACGACGAGCTGGTGGAAGTGACGCCGAACTCGATCCGCCTGCGCAAGCGCTACCTCGACCCGCACGAGCGCAAGCGGATGTCGAAGGCAAATGGCTGATCCTGACGGATCATCACATTCACGAGGCCGCCCCCCGGGGCGGCCTTTTTCTATTGCACATCCATGTTAGGGTCTCCTTCAAACGAAAGGAGACACGGCATGCGCAAGATCCAGGTTCAGGGCGTTCATCACATCACGCTGACCGGTGCCGACAGGCAGACATCCATCGATTTCTGGGAAGGGCTTTTGGGCATGCCCTTTGTGTTTGACCAGCCTAATCTGGACAACCCGGACGAAGGCCACCTTTACTTCGATCCGGGCGACGGGCGGCTGATCACCGTCTTCACCAATGAGACCCGCAGCCCCGACCGGCGCCGCACGCCCACAGAACCCGGCTGCGTGCATCACCTGGCCTTCAACGTCAGCAAGGCGACCTTTTCCCAGATCGAAAACCGCCTGACGGAACGTGGGATCGGTCATTCCGGCAACAAGGACCGGGGCTTCATGGATTCGATTTATTTCAAGGATCCCATGGGGCTGCTGATCGAGCTGGCCTGCTACAAGTTCGAACCGCCCGTCGGCTGCACCCATGCGGATGTGATGATCGAAGCCCACAAACTGCGCGTCGCGCGGGGCGACTACAACATCCAGGAGGTCCATCTGGCGGACGCGATCGAGCTGCTGGTGGAGCGGCGTCAAAACAGCCTGTCGGAGGACAGAAACCCCCGCAACCCATACTAAAAAAACGAAAAAGAGCGCGAGGCTGCCCCCGCGCTCTTTTTCATTCTGCATCTTGTGACCGGCGCGTTACTCGGAGGTCTCGACCACCATCAGCTCGCGCTCGGATGCACCACGGGCGTGATCCAGTGCCTCCTGGTATTCAGGGCTGTTGTAGCAGTCCACGGCTGCCTCAACGCTGGGAAATTTCGCGACCACGTTGCGCGGGCGTTCCTTGCCTTCCAACTGCACGAACTTGCCGCCACGGGCGATGAACTCACCGCCATGTTTGGCAATCGCAGGCCCCGCCAGTTCGGCGTATTTGCCATAGGCCTCCGCATCGGTGACCGTGACGTGAGCAATCCAGAGTGCGCCCATGATTATCCCTCCAACAGTTTTTCTGCCGCTGCGATAGCCGCTTCGGCCCCGGCGAAATCCTTGCCACCGCCCTGCGCCATGTCGGGACGGCCGCCGCCGCCCTTGCCACCCAAGGCGGGCACGGCAGCCTTCAAGACGTCCACGGCAGAGATCTGACCGGTCAGATCATCGGTGACGCCTGCCGCCACAGCAACCTTGCCATCATCGTTGGCAATCAGCAGGATCACGCCCGAGCCGAGTTTCTGCTTATGCGCATCGATCAGACCGCGCAGGTCCTTACCGGAAACGCCTTCCAGCGCCTGGCCCAGGAAGGTCTTGCCGCCGATTTCCTTGGTCTCGACGCCGCCCGCAGCGCCGCCACCCATGGCAACCTGCTGTTTCAACTGAGAGATTTCGTTCTGCAGCGCCTTGCGCTCATCCATCAGAGCCTTGATGCGATCCATCACATCGGCAGGCTGCGCCTTCAGCATGGCGGCAACCTCGGCCATGCGCCCGGCCTCAGCCTCAAGGTATTCAGAAGCCGCTGCGCCCGTCAGCGCCTCGATCCGGCGCACCCCGGCCGAGGACGCGCTGTCGCCAAGGATCACGAAAGTGCCGATATCGCCGGTCTGCTTCACATGGGTGCCGCCGCAGAGCTCGATCGAGTAAGTTTCCTTGTCGTGGCCCTTGCCGGTTGCGGCACGGCCCATGGAGACCACACGAACCTCATCGCCATACTTCTCCCCGAACAGCGCCTGGGCACCAAGGGCGCGAGCGTCATCCGGTGTCATGATCCGGGTCTCGACCGGCGTGTTCTGCCGGATGAAGGCATTCACATCGGCGGAGACCTTGGTGAGTTCCTCGGCGCTCAGCGCCTTGCCGTGGCTGAAGTCGAACCGCAGGCGATCTTCGGCATTGAGCGACCCGCGCTGCGCCACGTGATCGCCAAGTGCTTCGCGCAGGGCCTCGTGCAAGAGGTGCGTGGCCGAGTGGTTGGCACGGATGGCACTGCGGCGGGAATGATCCACTTCCAGCTGGGCCGGCGCATTCACCGTCACGATGCCGTCAACAACTTCGGCAAAGTGGATGAAGACATCGGCAGCCTTCTTGGTATCGGTGACGCGCAGGCGCCCGCCTTCGACACGGATTTCGCCACTGTCGCCGACCTGGCCACCGGATTCGGCGTAAAACGGGGTCTGGTTCAGAACCACCTGAACCGTATCGCCCTTACCCGCCTCGCGCACGATGGCGCCATCCTTGACGATGGCAACGATCTGGCCTTCGGCGCTCTCGGTTTCATAGCCCAGGAACTCGCTCGTGCCGTGCTCATCGGCGATATCGAACCACAGGGTGCTGTCGGCACTTTCGCCCGAGCCGGACCAGGCCGCGCGTGCCTTGGCCTTTTGCTCTGCCATGGCGGCATCAAAGCCGTCGGTATCCACCTCGCGGCCCTTTTCGCGCAGGGCGTCCTGGGTCAGATCCAACGGGAAGCCGTAGGTGTCATAGAGTTTGAAAGCTGCGGCCCCTGGCAGAGCTGCACCCTCGTCCAGATCCGCCAGCTCCTCATCCAGCAGCTTGAGGCCGCGATCCAGGGTCTGTTTGAAGCGGTTTTCTTCCAGATGCAGCGTTTCCTGGATCAGCGCCTGCGCGCGGCCAAGTTCGGGATAGGCCGCGCCCATCTGTTGGACCAGCGCGGGCACCAGCTGGTGCATCACCGGATCCTTGGCCCCCAGAAGATGCGCATGGCGCATGGCGCGGCGCATGATGCGGCGCAGCACGTAGCCACGGCCGTCGTTTGAGGGCATCACGCCATCGGCAATCAGGAAGGAGGTGGAGCGCAGATGGTCGGCGATCACCCGGTGATGGACGTTCTGATCGCCGTAGGGATCGACGTTGGTCACATCCGCCGAGGCCTCGATCAGCGCCTTGAACAGATCCGTATCATAGTTGTCATGGCTGCCCTGCAGCAGTGCGCCGATCCGTTCCAATCCCATGCCGGTGTCGATGGACTGCATGTCCAGCGCCTTCATTGAGCCGTCTTCGAACTGTTCGTTCTGCATGAAAACGACGTTCCAGATCTCGATGAAGCGGTCACCGTCCTCATCGGCGCTGCCCGGAGGGCCACCCCAGATGTGATCGCCGTGATCATAGAAGATCTCGGTGCAGGGGCCGCAGGGGCCGGTCGGCCCCATCTGCCAGAAGTTGTCGGAGGTATCGATGCGGATGATCCGATCCTCGGGCACGCCGACCTTCTTCCAGATCTCGAATGCCTCGTCATCGGTGTGATAGACAGTGGTCAGAAGACGGCTCTTGTCGATGCCGAATTCCTTGGTGATCAACTCCCAGGCAAAGGGGATCGCTTCGGTCTTGAAGTAATCGCCAAAGGAGAAGTTCCCCAGCATTTCAAAGAAGGTATGGTGGCGCGCGGTATAACCAACATTGTCGAGGTCATTGTGCTTGCCGCCGGCCCGCACGCATTTCTGCGCTGTGGTGGCGCGTTTGTAGTCGCGGTGCTCCAGCCCGGTGAAGAGGTTCTTGAACTGAACCATGCCTGAGTTGGTGAACATCAGGGTGGGATCGTTGCGCGGCACCAGCGGGCTGGAGGACACGATCTCGTGGCCCTGCTTGGCAAAGTAGTTCAGGAATGTGGATCGGATGTCGTTCAGCGTCGCCATGTGCGGGATCCCTTTTCGGGCTTTGTCAGGGTTTCAGGCAGGTTTAGCCCCCCGCGCGGGCACTGTCCACTGCCCAGAAAGCGAAAAAGGGTGCGGCCAATCCCGCACCCTTTTGCTGTCACTCACGATCCTGGTTGAAGCGCTTTACGCCTCCAGGATGTCGTCATCGGCAGCGCCGTCAGGGCGATCGAAGTCCAAACCATGCGCTGCGCGGATCTTGTCTTCGATGTCATAGGCAATTTCGGAATGCTCGCGCAGGAACTGCTTGGCGTTTTCACGCCCCTGCCCGATCCGCTCATCCCCGTAGGAGAACCAGGCACCGGACTTGTTCACCACGCCGGCCGCAACGCCTAGGTCCAGCAATTCCCCCATCTTGGAGATGCCTTCACCATACATGATGTCGAATTCCACCTGTTTGAAGGGCGGCGCCACCTTGTTCTTCACCACTTTGACGCGGGTGGCGTTACCGACCACCTCGTCCCGGTCCTTGATCGAGCCGATGCGGCGAATGTCGAGGCGCACCGAGGAATAGAATTTCAGCGCGTTGCCGCCGGTTGTGGTTTCCGGAGAGCCAAACATCACGCCGATCTTCATGCGAATCTGGTTGATGAAGATCACCATGCATTTGGAGCGGCTGATCGATCCGGTGAGCTTGCGCATGGCCTGGCTCATCAGACGGGCCTGCACGCCAACACTGGAATCGCCCATGTCGCCTTCGAGTTCGGATTTCGGCGTCAGCGCCGCAACCGAATCCACAATCACCATATTGACCGCGCCCGAACGCACCAGCGTATCTGTGATTTCCAGCGCCTGTTCGCCCGTGTCGGGCTGCGAAATCAGCAATTCGTCAAGATCGACGCCCAGCTTGGCCGCATATTGCGGATCCAGCGCATGTTCGGCGTCCACAAAGGCGCAGACCCCGCCCTTTTTCTGTTGTTCTGCAACACAGTGCAGCGTCAGCGTGGTCTTACCCGAACTTTCCGGACCGTAGATTTCGATGATACGGCCCATGGGCAGACCACCGATACCAAGGGCGATATCCAGCCCCAATGAACCGGTCGAACTCGCCTCGATCTCCTGGATGGCATTGCCGTCCCCCAGCTTCATGATCGAACCCTTGCCGAACTGCCGCTCAATCTGGGCCAGCGCGCTGTCCAGCGCCTTCTGCTTGTCACCGCTCACTTTGTTTTTCATGGTCAAAAGATCCGCCATAGTCCCTTGTCACCTTCTATGTGTCATACCCTTGGGGTCGCGGCAATCACTTGCTTTGTTCGCCTCTTGTTCTTTATGGGGGCAAAACGAGAACACTTCAACCACAATATTCCACATTGCGCCATTTACAACCGAGGCGAGCACTGCTACGACTCGTCTTTAGGATGTTTTCGAAAGGGTGGATACGCGTTGCTGGTGTTTCACGACGAAAGATTGGTTCTTCTGTCGGTTCCCAAAACCGGAACCACCGCCTATCAGGCTGCTTTGCGGGACCGGGCCGATATCGTGGTTGCGGATCCGCCTGAGCTGAAACACGCCACGGTTATTCGCTATTCACGCTGGTTTCGTCCCATGTTCGAACGGGTCTGTGGCACGGAAATGGAGCTGATGGCGGTGGTCCGTGAACCGATCAGCTGGCTTGGCAGTTGGTACAGGTTTCGCCAGCGCCCCTTCATGGATGGCAAGCCGAACTCAACCAAGGGCATTTCCTTTGACAATTTTGTAAGCAGCTATTGCACCGGGAAACCGGCAGCCTTTGCCGATGTTGGCAGCCAGGCAAAATTCCTTGAGCCGCGGACCAACGGCAGCGCCGTGACGCATCTGTTCCGCTATGAAGATCAACCTGCCATCCAGGACTTTCTGGAGGACCGGCTGGGGATGAAGCTGGAGTTGGAAATCCTGAACGCCAGCCCCCCGATGGAGCTGACTCTCACTCCCAGGACAGAACGCATCCTGCGACGCAAACATGCGGCGGACTTTGACCTGCACGCAAGTATCGGCCACCAAGCAGAAATGCCTCTTCTCAGGTCTGCCGGAGGCCGGGGATAGGCGCCGCCCCTTTTCGGCTGCATCATGGATTTGACTAGCCGGATCCAAAGAAAATCGGCCTGATGATCTGTGTTGCTGCCGCATCAGTGCTGCCCCATCCCAAAAACGGTAGGGGAGAATGGCCGCACGTCCGGCAGGTCTGGCGGGAGCCAAATCCCAGTTTCTGTTGTGTCTTGGCGAACTTCGGATGGAACCGCTCACAGAAACCCATTCTATGCGACGCGTGTAAACTCCGGGATATATCAACGGCCTGGAAACCCTGGCGAAGGAGCACTGGGCTCTTCGCCTAGTGCAGTTGCGCATGAACCGTTTCGGTCAACTGGCTGAGCGAGAAGGGCTTGGGCAGGAAGACAGAGTTCGGCACATCCGGTTCGGAATCGCCAAAGGCCCCCTCCGCATAGCCCGAGACAAAGACCACGCGCGTATCGGGGCGATCCTTCAGGGCTTCACGCACCCAGCTTGGCCCATCCATGCCCGGCATCACCACATCGGTCACGAAGACATCCACCGTCAGGCCGGGATCCTCAAGCGTGCGCAGGGCATCTTCGGCGGATTCCGCCTCCAGCACCGTGTAGCCGCGCATCCGCAAGGCCCGCGAGGCGAAGGCCCGCACCGGCGCCTCGTCCTCCACCAGCAGGACCACGCCCTCGCCGTGTTGTGCCGCGGGGGCGTCCTCTTTCTGCGGAACGGCTGCGGGCGCTTCCACGGCCTCCTGCTTGTGCACCGGGAAATAGAGCGTGAAGCGTGTCCCCTGCCCCTTGACCGAGTCGATGAAGATAAAGCCACCGGTCTGTTTGATGATGCCATAGGCGGTCGACAGGCCAAGACCGGTGCCTTCGCCAGTGCGCTTGGTGGTGTAGAAGGGTTCAAATACCTTCTGGATCTTGTCCGGATCGATACCGACACCTTCGTCGGACACCTTGATCGTCACCCAGTCACCTGCCGGAACCGTGGCCCGGTCGCGTTCCAGCGGCGCATCCAGCGTCACCGCCTCGGTCTCCACCCGGATTTCACCACCATTGGGCATGGCATCGCGGGCGTTCACCACCAGGTTCATCAAGACCTGCTCCAGCTGCCGCTTATCGGCCCGGATCGAGCGCATCACCGGATCATGGCTCAGCGTCAGCGTCACCTTTTCGCCCACCAGGCGGTTCAGCAGATGGGTCAGGTCCGACAGGGTATCGCGGACATCCAGGATCTCGGGCTGCAGCGTCTGCTTGCGGGAAAACGCCAGAAGCTGGCTGACCAAGGAGGCCGCGCGATTGGCATTCTCATGAATCTGGATCAGATCGCCATAGTCCTGATCGCCTTGATCGTGGCGCAGCAGCAGCAGATCGCAGTGGCCGGAAATCGCCGTCAGCAGGTTGTTGAAGTCATGGGCGACCCCGCCTGCCAGCTGGCCAATCGCCTGCATCTTCTGGCTTTGCACGAATTGCGCTTCCAGCGTCTTCAATTCGGTCGCGTCATTGAGGACGGCAATCAGAACCGGCGTGCCCTCTTCGAAGGTACGGGTCAGCGTCACCTGCACGAAGACCTCCTTGTCGCGGCGCGACAGGCGCAGGAATTCGGATTTGTTCGAGGCAAGACCGTCCGCCGTATCGCGCAGCCAATCGGCCATGGGGCGCCCCAGCCCTTCCATCAGCTGGCCCAGTTTTAGATTGTCGCGCGTCTCCACCCCCAGAAGCCGCACCGCCATCTTGTTGAGCGACAGGATATCGCCCGAGGGCGCCACCTTGAGGAAGGGCACCGGCATCTCCTCCAGCCCCGGTGTGCCGCCGCCCAGACCGGCGGGATCGACCTCCATCAGGTAGAGTTCGCTGCGCCCCTGCGTGCTGTTGCGCTCGCTCACGACCACCTCGACCGGGCCGCTCTGGGTCACAATCGTATTGATCTGGCCGGGATTGATGGGCAGCGTATTGAACAGCCGTTCGGTGGATTTCACCCGCTCGCCGATCAGTTTGCGGGCCGCTTCGTTCATGAACAGCACCGCGCCCGAACGCCCCACGGTGATCATCGGGATGGGCACCGCCTCGGAGGCCCGCCCGCCGCCTGCGCGCTCGGCGATATCCTCGATCCGCCACAGGAAGCTGCCACCCTGCATCTGATGCACCGCAAGGCGCACGTGACCGCGTCGCGTCACGATGTCTTCGCGGGCAGCGCCCAGCTTGGCGGCCTGGCTTTGCAGACGGAACAGGACCGCGGTGGGATTGGCCAGGACCGAGCGCAGGGTGCCGCCCAGCGTTTCCTGCTTGCCTTCCTGGAACCGTTTCAGGGCGGCTTCGTTGCAGGCATGAATGCGGCCCTCGTCATCGGCCACAAAGGTTGGTGTTGCGTCCTTTTCGATAAAGCCGGTCAGAAGATCCGCCGCCATGGCGCGCGCGTTGAGCCGCATGCGCGTCTGAAACACCATCAACAGCGCCACCGCCACCAGGGTCAGCGCCACCGCCAGAAGCCCACGCGACACCCAATCAGGTATGGTCAGCACCCAAGGCGCCAGCAACAGGCCCATCGCCAGCACCACCACCAGAGCCAAGCGTTTTGTTTCCGGGGAAGAGACCCGCAATGAAGGGACGGAGGAAGTGGGGCGACCTGTCATTGCGGCTCCGTGAAAAAGACAAGATGCCGCCTATACGCGGCCATCAAGGTTAAGGCCACGTTAACAGCCTCGTGACCCTCATTGCAGCGATACTTATCAATCCGGCTTTGTTCGCGTCAACAGAGCTGCATAAAACCCGTCGGTTCCGTCCTGAACCTGCCAGGATCGCTCTTGCAGCACCTGCCAGCCCGGAGTGCGTGCCAGGAAGGCGTCCACCTGGTCACGGTTCTCTTCCTTCAGCATCGAACAGGTCGCATAGGCAAGCATCCCTCCCGGAGCAACCAGGGCGGCCGCCTCATCCAGAATGCCGGCCTGCAGGCCACGGATCTCCTTCAGCCGCTCTGGCGTCAGGCGCCACTTCCCTTCCGGGGCGCGGCGCCAGGAGCCGGATCCCGAACAGGGCGCATCGCATAGCACCAGATCGAACGGCGCCATGGCGGCAATCTTATCGCTCGTCACGCAGTCGATCCGCGCCCCTGCCCGTTCAGCCCGCGCCGGAATATCCTTCATCCGCCCCGGATCCACGTCATGGGCCACCAGCCGGATCTGTGCCTTGGCCGCCATGGCGAGGCTTTTGCCGCCGCCGCCCGCACAGTAATCCAGCGCGGCCATGCCGTCCTGCAGGGGCAATAGATCGACCACCGCCTGGCTGGCCGCATCCTGCAGTTCGACCACACCGTTTTGATAGGCTGCGGCATTGCGCAGCTTGCGCGCACCCTCTGTCACCTGCAGCGCCGTGGGGGACGCCCCATGCGGCTGCGCCACAATCCCCTCTGCCGCAAGGGCGGCGATTGCCTCTTTGACCGAGGATTTGCACAGGTTCACCCGCAGATGCACAGGCGCCCTTTGGCGCAGGGCACGTGCCGCCGCCTCGGCGTGCTCGCCAAGGCTGGCGCTGAAGGAGGGCCAAAGCCAATCGGGGATGTCCAAGGCTTCTGCCGGGGAGCCAAAGGGCTGCGGCTCTTGCCGTTCCTGATCGCTCAGCGGCCCTGGGGCATGGCCTTGGCCGGTGAACATCGTGTCAGGGTCAATCCCGGCCTCGCGCAAAGCCCCCAGGATCAAGCCACGCCCGGAGTGCGTCCCGCCCAGCACAGCATGAGAGCGCATGGAGCGCAGCGCAGAAAACACGTGATCGCGCACCGCTGCCCGATCCTTGGACCCGGCAAAGCGGCTACGTCGCCCCCAGCCGGTCAGCGCCTTTTCCGCAGGCGCGCCTTCGATCACCTGATCCAGGATCTCGATCGCGGCCTGCAGGCGGGCGGCAGGGGTCATGCCCCTGCCCCGATGCGGAGCGGCTCAGCCATAGTAATCACCCGATCCGGTAGTTCGGGCTTTCGCGGGTGATCTGCACGTCGTGCACATGGCTTTCCTTCAGGCCCGCGCCGGTGATCTTCACGAATTGGCAGTTGTGGCGCATATGCTCCACCGTGGCGCAGCCCGTATAACCCATGGCCGCGCGCAGACCGCCGACCAGCTGGTGGATCACGGCACTGGCCGACCCCTTATAAGGCACCTGGCCTTCGATGCCTTCGGGCACCAGCTTGTCGCTGGCGGCATCCTTTTGGAAATAGCGGTCGGCAGAGCCACGCGCCATGGCGCCAAGGCTGCCCATGCCGCGATAGGATTTGAAGGACCGCCCCTGATAGAGGATCACCTCGCCCGGGCTTTCATCGGTGCCCGCAATCATCGAGCCGACCATGGCGCAGGAGGCGCCGGCGGCAATCGCCTTGGCAAAATCGCCCGAGAACTTGATGCCACCATCGGCAATCACCGGGGTGTCACCGGCAGCGCCGGCACAATCCATGATCGCGGTCAGCTGCGGCACGCCGACACCGGCCACCATGCGCGTCGTGCAGATCGAACCCGGCCCGATCCCGACCTTGACCGCATCGGCCCCCGCGTCGATCAGGGCACGTGTGGCTTCGGCGGTGGCAACATTGCCGGCAATCACCTGCACCTGGTTGGACAGCGCCTTGATCCGCTTCACCGCTTCGATCACCCCGGCCGAGTGACCATGGGCGGTATCGACGACGACGACATCCACGCCCGCGTCAATCAGCGCCTCGGAACGTTCGAAACCGGAATCCCCGACCGAGCTGGCCGCCGCAACGCGAAGACGTCCCAGATCGTCCTTGCAGGCGGTGGGGTTCAGAACCGCCTGTTCGGTGTCTTTCAGGGTCAGAAGGCCGGTCAGCTTGCCGTCCTTGTCGGTGATCAGCAGCTTTTCGATCCGGCGCGATTTCATCAGCGATTTCGCCTCTTCGCGGTCGGCGGGCTCTTGCAGGATCGCCAGCTTCTCCGAGGTCATCATCACCGAGACCGGCGTCTTGTCATCGCTGGCAAAGCGCATGTCGCGGTTGGTCACGATACCGACCACCCGGCCGTTGTTGTCCACCACCGGAAAGCCGGTGACGCTGTAGCGTTCCTGCAAAGCCTTGGCATCGGCCAGGGTCTGATCTGCGGTCAGGGTGATCGGGTTGTAGACGATCCCGCTTTCAAAGCGCTTCACCCGGCGCACCTGGCGGGCCTGCTCGGCCGCATCAAGGTTCTTGTGAATAACGCCCATGCCACCGGCCTGGGCCATGGCAATCGCCATGCGATCCTCGGTCACCGTATCCATCGCCGAGCTGAGCAGCGGGATGTTCAGTGAGATCGAGCGCGTCACGCGCGTGCGCGTATCCGCCGTGCTGGGCAGCACTTCGGACGCCCCCGGAACCAGAAGAACATCATCAAAAGTGAGAGCCTCACGAATCTGCATTTGTCATCCCCATGCAAAACCCCGTTTGGCGGTGACCCTATGGCACAGAAGCGCAGGATGGAAAAGAGGCCGCGACAATTATTCCTGCCCCCGCTTGCGGCGTGCTGCCGACTGCCAGCGGAAAACTCGGGGCTAGTGGTTCAAAACAACCACAATATCTTTGCACCATGCCGGTGCCGGATCGTGAAATGACGCGACCTGCCTGTCCTGCGGCGCAAAACGCCCTATGCTGCGCATCACAAGCATACCCCAAAAAGGCACAGGCATGGCTGACGATCCTCTTGTTGTGTTTACCCCCTCCGGCAAACGGGGGCGGTTCCCGGTCGGCACCCCGGTTCTGACCGCCGCGCGGCAGCTGGGGGTCGATCTTGATTCCGTCTGCGGCGGCCGCGGCATTTGTTCGAAATGCCAGATCACGCCGTCTTATGGCGAATTCTCCAAATTCGGCATCACGGTTGCAGACGACGCCCTCAGCGCCTGGAACAAGGTGGAACAACGCTACAAGGACAAGCGCGGGCTGATCGACGGGCGCCGCCTTGGCTGCCAGGCCCAGATCGAGGGCGATGTGGTCATCGATGTGCCGCCCGAAAGCCAGGTTCACCGCCAGGTGGTGCGCAAACGGGCCGAGGCGCGCGATATCGTCATGAACCCGTCGACCCGCCTGTTCTATGTCGAGGTGGAAGAGCCCGACATGCACAAACCCTCGGGCGATCTGGAGCGCCTGACAGAGGCGCTGCGGGTACAGTGGGAGCTCGAAGGCGTGCAATGCGACCTGCACATCCTGCAACAGATGCAGCCGATCCTGCGCAAAGGCGCCTGGAAGGTCACCGTCGCCGTGCATCTTGGCGATGCCACCACCCCGCCCCTCATCATGCAGATCTGGCCCGGCCTTTACGAAGGTGCGCTCTATGGGCTGGCTGTGGACCTTGGCTCCACTACCATCGCAGCCCATCTGTGCGATCTGAAAACCGGAGAGGTCGTCGCCTCCTCTGGTATCATGAACCCGCAGATCCGCTTTGGCGAAGACCTGATGAGCCGTGTGAGCTACGCCATGATGAACAAGGGCGGCGATCAGGAGATGACCCGCGCAGTGCGCGAAGGGATGCGGCAGCTGTTCACCCAGATCGCCGAAGAGGCCGAGACCACGACCGATCTGATCGTAGATGCGGTCTTTGTCTGCAACCCGGTGATGCATCACCTGTTCCTTGGCATCGACCCGTTCGAGCTGGGCCAGGCGCCCTTTGCGCTGGCCACCTCCAACGCCCTGTCCCTGCGCGCCAGCGAGCTGGAGCTGAACCTCCATCCGGCAGCACGGGTCTACCTTTTGCCCTGTATCGCGGGCCATGTGGGCGCCGATGCCGCCGCCGTCGCCCTGTCCGAGGCCCCCGACAAATCCGAAGACCTGGTGCTGGTGGTCGATGTGGGCACCAATGCGGAAATCCTCTTGGGCAACAAGGAGAAGGTACTGGCCTGTTCCTCCCCAACCGGACCCGCGTTTGAGGGCGCGCAGATTTCCAGCGGCCAGCGCGCGGCGCCCGGCGCCATCGAGCGGGTCGAAATAGATCCCGAAACCAAGGAGCCGCGGTTTCGGGTGATCGGATCGGACCTGTGGTCGGATGAGCCAGGCTTTGCCGAGGCGATCGCCACCACCGGGATCACCGGCATCTGCGGCTCGGGCATTATCGAGGCGATTGCCGAGATGCGCCTTGCGGGTGTGCTGGATGCCTCGGGGCTGATCGGCTCGGCCGCGCAGACCGGATCCAGCCGCTGCATTCAGGATGGGCGTACCAATGCCTATGTTCTGTGGGATGGCTCCGCCGATGGCGGACCCACCATTACCGTCACCAACCCGGACATTCGCGCCATCCAGATGGCCAAGGCGGCGCTCTATTCCGGTGCACGGCTGCTGATGGACAAGTTCGGCGTCGATACAGTGGACCGGGTGGTTCTGGCCGGCGCCTTTGGCGCGCATATCTCCGCCAAACACGCGATGGTGCTGGGCATGATCCCCGACTGCCCGCTGGAGAAAGTCACCAGTGCCGGCAATGCCGCGGGCACCGGCGCACGAATTGCCCTTTTGAACACCAAAGCCCGGCGCGAGATCGAAGAGACCGTGCGCCGGATCGAAAAGGTGGAAACCGCGGTCGAGCCGAGGTTCCAGGAGCATTTCGTCAATGCCTCTGCCATTCCGAATTCGGCGGAGCCTTTCCCGATCCTCGAAAGCATCGTCACCCTGCCCCAGGTCAATTTCAACACCGGCGGCGGCGATGGCGCCGCAGACGGCGGTCGCAGGCGCAGACGCAAGCGGGGCTGATCGCCCACCTCAACCAAAGATTGCGACACCCTCGCCTTCTCAGCTAGGCTTCCCATAGTTTTTATTGGGAAGCCTATTCATGTCGCGCAAACTGATTATCTGCCTCGATGGCACCGGCAATGAAGTCGAAAAGAATGAAAGCAACATTCTGCGGCTTTATAAGTGTCTGAAACACGATGAAAATCAGCTGATCTACTATGAGCCCGGCGTCGGCACCCTGTCGACCCGCCCCTTTGCCCGGACCCTGTTTGCCAAGACACGTCTGGTGATGGGGCTTGCCTTTGGCCTTGGCCTTCATGCCAACGTGCTGCACGCCCACGCCTTCCTGTGCGAGAATTACCGCGAAGGCGACAAGCTCTATTTCTTTGGCTATTCACGCGGCGCCTACACGGCGCGGGTGCTGGCCGGGTTCATCAATGACTTCGGCCTTGTCGCCCCGCATGAGCTGCATCTGATCGGCCCCGTGTTCAAGGCCTGGCGCAAACTGCGCCAGGACGGCCCGCGCGAACAATTCGCTCCCCTGCGCATTTCCGAGCAGTTTTTCCATATCCGCCGTGCGCCCATCCGTTTTCTGGGGCTGTGGGATACGGTCAGTTCGATGATCCGCTTCAAGATCGGCGGCGGCAGCCTGATCGAGTTTGGCACCCATTCCAGTGTCGATGAGAACCCCTCGGTCGAGGCGGTGCGCCATGTGCTGTCCATTGACGAGACTCGCCGTTTCTTTCGCCACCAGCCCTGGACGGAGGGGCAGCTCTACTACGGGAACCGGTTCAAAACCCGCAAGGAACCGCCGCCGCAGGATGTCAAACAGGTCTGGTTTCCGGGCACCCATACCGACATGGCCGGCAGCGTTCCCGAGGCCGAGGCAGGCCTGTCGAAACTGACGATGGAATGGATGCGGACCGAGCTGGACGGATTGGGCGTCGACAGCCTGGTCTTTCGCCAAACCTTCTACGACCGCTATGTGCGCGGCGTCGAGGACAAGGTCACCGAGCGCATGAAACTCGACATCTCCAAACCCAGTGCCACGGCGAAGCTGCATAGCCAAATGCAGCTCAGAAAGGGCTGGCCGATCCTCGAGATATTTCCCGGCCTTACCTCCCGCAGCACCTGGCCCGATCAAAAGGGCTGGCTGGGCTATTACATCCCTTGGGGGCAGTACCGCCATATTCCAGAAGATGCGGTGATCGATCCATCCTTCTTCGAGCGCCGTAGCGACCCCGAGCTGCGATACGATCCGCCGAACCTGAAGGGCCGAGACAGCCCTGAGCCGCCGGAAACCGGGCCGTAATCGTGGATTGACCCGACCCGATGATTTCTTCGGGCAGGTTATCTGCCAAGATCACATTGCGCTGAGGTCACATCCCCGTCCGTTTGGCGCGGTACGCGGGTTTTGCCAGCCGGAAAGGTTGGTCTTCCGGGATCTTGGCGCCGCGATGCAGGGCCTCAAAGCAGCGCTTTGGGGAGCTCCCCTGTGCCAATGCCCTCGTTTTCCGCGCTGATTGAGCAGTCGTCGTGGTCGGCTCTGCTAGCCGATTTTGTACCGCGCCCCTCCCAAAGACTTACCTGATTGAAGGATCCGCATGTTAGGCTGGTCGCTGGTTGTTATGGAGTAGTGTTATGACCCATGTTCTGATTGTTGATGATGAGCCGCTTCTGCGGGAGGAACTCCAGGAGGCGCTTGAGCTTGAGGATATGGAGGTATCCGTCGCAGAGTCGGTCGCCGGCGCGCTGAAACACTGCGCGCAAACGGCCTTTGATGTCGTTGTCACCGACCTCAAGATGCCAAATGCCGGCGGCCTTGAGTTGTTGCGTCAGCTCAGCCAGGACGGGTACATGGCCGCCATGTTCGTCGTCAGCGGCCACGGCGCAGAATCGTCACGCGAAGAGGCCATGTCCCTGGGTGCGCTTGCCTGTTTCGCCAAGCCGATCGATCCCGACGACTTGATCGAAGCCATCAACGACGCCGTTTGAGGCCTGCCGTAGGTATGGCGCGCCACCCATCCGTACTTTCCGCCTATCCTTTCGGTTATATTAAATAATTTCATAGGGATAGGAACTCAGAAACAGCATTGTGTGCAATTGCATACTTGGCTCACAGTGAGACGGAAACGTTAACTTGGATGGAGTTGTAGATGACTTTGAGTACACAATACGAAACCACTGCCGGCCTCACTGTTCTTGTTGTGGATGATGACAAGGACGCATTGGAAGAGCTGCAGGATATTGTCGATCTCGAAGGCTGGAGTGCAATCATTGCGGATAGCGTCGACATGGCGCTGGAAGTGTTGGAGTGGTATCCCCACATTTCCGTTGTGGTGACGGACGTTCACTTCGTCGATCCCTCGGGCGACACCTCCAACGGCTTTCAGCTGATGTCGCGGGCCAAGGCCCGGTTCCCGGAACGCGAGTTGAGCTTCGTCGTCCTGAGCGGCGATCCCTCGGCGCAGAAGTCTACGGCACAGACAGGTGCGGTCGACTTTCTGTCCAAACCGCTGGATCCCGATCAACTGATCGCAGCGGTGCGTATCGGGGCTGAAAAAGCCGGCACCAAATCCGCCCCCCCGGCCTGGGCGGAAACCGGCGAGGATCTGCTCAAGAAGGTGCAGCGCATCACCCGGGAAGTTCACGCCGCCAATGTCCAGTCTACCGGAGATGTCGCATGAAGGTGCTTTTTGCCTCGATTGCCGCCCTTTCCATGGCCCTCACCACCCCGGCACAGGCCGGGGAGGTACCCGGAGGAAACGAAGTCACCTTTGGCATCGTGCCACAGCAGTCGGCCAGCCGCCTGGCCCGGATGTGGGGGCCCTTTCTGGAGGAGTTGAGCCAGCAAACCGGCACCACCTTCCGCTTTCGCACCACGAAGGACATCCCGACATTCGAGGCCTGCCTGGCTGCGGGAGCCTTTGACTACGCCTATATGAACCCGATGCACTATGCGATCTTTTCAAGCGAAGCCTCCTATCGTGCAATCGCCCACCAGGAAGGCAAGCGGCTGAAAGGCGTGATGGTCGCGCGGGTGGATTCCGAATTTTCCGAAATCGCCAGCCTGGATGGTCAGAACATCGCCTTCCCGTCGCCCGGTGCCTTTGGGGCCAGCATTCTCAACCGCGCGTCATTGCAGCGGGTCAACGTGAGCTACACGCCGTCCTATGTCAAATCCCATGACAGCGTATACCGGGCCGTGGCCGCGGGGCTCATGGCGGCAGGCGGCGGTGTGACCCGGACCTGGAACGCGCTTGATCCCGATGTGCGCGCCCAGCTCCAGATCATTCACGAAACCGAAGGGTTCACACCGCATGCCATCGCCGTCCACGAGGGCATCGATCCGGCGCAGATCGACAAGGTGCAAGCGGCCCTTCTGAGCATGTCTGCCTCGCACCCGGATCTGGTCAAGGGCATCGGCATGAAGGGGTTTGTCGCGGCAGCAGATTCCGATTGGGATGACGTCCGGGCTCTGGGCATGGACAGAGAGGAGACGGGTATCAAGCATGAAGGAGATATCGCATGTCCTTCCGGCTGAAAACCATCTTCGGAATCGCCCTGATCGAACTCACGGTCATGGCGGTTCTCATCGGGATCAACCAATTCGCCCTTGGTGGGTATGCGGCCACGCAGCTGTACCAGCGGGCAGAGGCCACAACCCGTGTCTTTGCCAATACCGTGGCCGACGCGGTGATCGCGACCGACCTGGCAACCCTGGATGCCACCATCGACACAGCCGTCTCCAGCGAGGATCTGACCTATCTGCGCGTCAGGAGCCTGTCGGGCATGGTGCTGTCACAAGGCGGTGCCGAGGAGGCACTTGAAGCGCCCTTTGTTCGCGACGCGAGCTTTGACGATGCCCGCAGCGACCACGTGATCGACATCGATCTGCCCATCCAGGTGGCGGGTACCAGGTTCGGAACCATCGAGCTTGGCCTGTCGACCCTGGCCGTTGAAAAGGAACTGGCGCAGGCCCTCTACTGGAACATCCTGATCGCGGTGATCGGCATGTCCTTGGTTGCGGTCTTCGGCTTTGGCCTGGGCACGATCCTCACTCGGCAATTGCGCTGGCTGCGCCAGGGCGCCCTGGATGTTGCCCGCGGCAATCTGGACAGCCAGATCGAGGTCAAGGGGCGGGACGAGTTGGCCGATACGGCCAAGTGCTTCAATTACATGGCGCAGACCCTGTCTCGCGACCGCCGGATCCTGCAGGATCAGCAGGACGAACTCTTGGCCAAACGCGCGCGCGTGGAGGTTCTGGTCGGATGCCTGCGCGACATTTCCCAGCATCGCGAAACCATCGAGGTGCCCGACACCGACCGGCCGGATGAAATCGGGGACATGGCGCGCGCAACGGTCGTGTTCCAGAATGCGATGCAGGCGATCGAACAGGCCCGGCGCGAACAACAGCAGCTGATCTCTGCCTTCGACCAGGTTGAAGAACAGGTCGCCATTTTCGGAGAAGACGGGCAGGTCATGTTCCTGAATGCAGCCTTCCGTTCTTTCAACAAAGACATTCTTGCGGCCTTGCCCGATGATTTTACCCTGCGCAGCTTTCTGGAAACCGGGCTGGAGCAGTCGGCCTTCCCCGGCGTCGAGGAACCCGCAAAATGGGTGGAGGAGCAAATCGGCCGCACCCATGGTGTGCCGCGTGAGATCCGCCGCGATCCGGACCGGATCCTTCTGACCGTGCAATCCTATGTCAAGGGAATCGGCATCGTGATTTCGGCCCAGGACATTACCGACTTACGGCATTCGGAACATCAACTGATCCACGCCTCCAAATTGGCAACCCTGGGTGAAATGGCCACCGGTGTTGCACATGAGTTGAACCAGCCTCTTGGTGTGATCCGCATGGCCTCCACGACCTGCGTCAAACGTATCGACAAGGACAAGGCGGATCTTGAGTATCTGCGCGGCAAACTGGTTCGCATCGGAGAGCAGACCGCCCGGGCCTCGCAGATCATCAACCACATGCGGATTTTCGGCCGCAAGGCAGAGGGCGTCAGCCATCCCTTCGACCTGCGCGACAGCCTGCAGGAGATGTCGGCCCTGGCCCGCACGCAATTGCACACCCTTGATATCTCGCTGAAGCTGAACCTGCCTGAGACATCGGCAATCGTTCTTGGGGAAAAGGTCATTTTTGAGCAGGTTCTTCTCAACCTGATCAGCAACGCGCGCGATGCCATCGAAGCCAGCGAGGCGGGCAAGGGTGAGATCTCGATCACCGCAGACTTTGCCACCGATCAAGGCCATGTGATCGAGGTCCGCGACACCGGCGGCGGCATTCCCGAAGATATCCTGGACAAGCTGTTTGAACCCTTCTTCACCACCAAGGGGCCCGGCAAGGGCACTGGACTGGGGCTTTCGATCAGCTTTGGCACGATCCGCGACATGTCCGGCATGATCTCTGCCACCAACGAAGACGGCGGTGCCTGTTTCAGAATTACCCTGCCAGACGCCGGGGAAGAGCTGCAAACGGTCGATTTGCCCGCCGCCTGAGGTCCGGCACGGCGACAGAACGCGCTCCGGATCATGGTCGCACAGAATGTCTCTGCGCGCCTCAAGATGAACTGGGCTTTCCACAATACCCCCGGTCCGGCCAAGAAACCTGGCAAAGCTTTCAGTCCTTCTGCGCTATCCAAAGGGGACTGCGCCCTCTCGGCAGAGGCACCCGATTTTGCATAGGTGAGGCTGGGCGCGGGCCTAAGTGACGGCACCCGCAAATAGCAAAAGGCCGGGGGTGATCCCGGCCTTTCACTGTCCTTCTTCTCACCTCAATCAGGCGCGGCGGCGGCGGCCTCCGGCGCGGCCACCTCGGCCACGGCCCTCTTCACCGGCTTTCGCAGGCGCCTTGTTGGCAGCGATCCAGGCGCCACCGTGGGGGTCGTTGTTGGTCAGAAGGTTGGCGGCACGGATCGCCTCCATCTCCTTGCCCGCACGCGGCTGGGTGGAGCCGAGGCCGAACAGGGTGACGAAGGTCTCGTCATCGATACCTTCAGGCAGGATGATGCCGGCGGCAGTCACCTGTTCCTTCTTCTCCGCAATCGCCTTCTGCGTCACCGGCAGGGCCACCGGGTTCATGATCGCAGAGGTCATGCCCGCCCCCATCGCCATCGGCAGGAAGGCGTTGTTGATGCCATGGCGGTTGGGCAGACCGAAGGAGATATTGGAGGCCCCGCAGGTGGTGTTCACCCCCAGTTCCTCGCGCAGGCGGCGCACCAGGGCAAAGACCTGCAAGCCGGCGGTCGCCATGGCGCCGATGGGCATCACCAGCGGATCCACCACGATGTCATGGGCAGGAATGCCGAAATCGGCGGCGCGTTCGACGATCTTCTTGGCCACGGCAAAGCGCACATCGGGATCTTCGGAAATCCCGGTGTCATCGTTGGAGATCGCCACGACCGGAACGTTGTATTTCTTCACCAGCGGCAGCACCAGTTCCAGCCGCTCTTCCTCGCCGGTGACGGAGTTCAGCAGGGGCCGCCCCTCAGCCGCCTCAAGACCTGCCTCCAGCGCGCCGGGCACCGATGAGTCGATGCACAGCGGCACATCGACCAGCCCCTGCACCAGTTCGACAATCTTGCTCATCAGCGGCGGTTCGGTCTCATTCGGGTTGGGGTTCGAGTTGTAGACGACGCCCGCATTGATATCGAGGATATCGGCCCCGGCCGCGACCTGCGCCAGGGCGTCCTTTTCCACGGTGGAGAAATCGCCCGCTTCCAGCTCGGCCGCCAGTTTCTTGCGCCCCGTGGGGTTGATCCGCTCGCCGATCACGCAGAACGGCTCATCAAATCCCAGGACAGCGGTTTTTGTTTTTGATTCAACGACAGTACGGGTCATGTCTTATCCTTGGGAGTTGACCGGCCGCGCCGCGGCGCCGCCATTGTTGATGGCCCAGGTGGCATTGGTCTTGATACCGCCCAGCGGGAAGAAGTGCACATTGGTGATGTTGAAATCGGGATTGGCGGCCTTGTGCGCGGCCAGTTCTGCGATCACATCGGTGGGCTCGTAGGGCAAGAGCAGCTTGGAGACATCCATCGCCCGTTTCTGCAGCACCTTCAGCGAGGGGCCGACACCGCAGGCAATGGCGAATTTGATCAGGGTCTGCAGCTTGGCGGGGCCCGCGATACCGATATGGATCGGCAGATCGACGCCCGCCTCTTTCAGCCCGTCGGCCCAGGCGATGATCGGCTTTGCGTCAAAGGCAAACTGGGTGGCCAGCGCCATCTTGGCATCGGTGCGCTCGGCGAACTTCTGCTTCCACAGAAGCGCCTCCATCACGTTCTTCACGGATCCGTCAGGGTCGATATCCTTGTTGCCCTCGGGGTGGCCCGCCACATGCAGGTTGGTGAAACCCGCCTTGTCGAAAAGACCCGTTTCCAGCAGTTGCATCGAGCTGTCGAAGGCGCCGTGCGGCTCTGCCACGCCACCGGCCAGCAGCAGCGCCTGTTTCACATCCGCCTCACCCTGGTAGCGCGCGATCCAGTCGGCCAGCGTGGCCTCATCCTTGATGATGCGGGCCGGGAAATGCGGCATCACCGGGTAGCCTTCGGCATGGAGCCGCTTGGCGGTTTCCACCATATCCTCGATCGGGGTGCCTTCGATATGGGCGATGTAAACGCGGGTGCCCGCAGGCAGAAGATCGCGAAAATCCTCGACCTTGGCAGCGGTGCGCGGCATCACCTCGATCGAATAGCCCTCAAGGAAGGCCTCCACGTGCGGTATGACCGGCTGCGGGCTGTCGGCCTCGCGTTTCCTGAAATTCAACAAAGCCATTGCGGCCTCCCATAGTGCTGTCAGGCTCATGCCCATCCATCATTGGCAATCAGGGCCTTCAGCCGGTCCTGATCGTACTCCTGCTCCAGACGTGTCGCCTCGGCCTCTGCAACCTCCTGCGGCTCGCCCTCCACCGCATAAGCCTCTGCCTTGCGCCATTCTGCCAGATAGGCGTCAGCGTCCTTGGCGTTGACCTTCATCGCGGCACGGTCGATGGCCTGTTCGAAGCGTTCTTCCAACTGGCGCTTGGCCCCACGGCGCCCCTTGCCGACGATGACCTGCGCCGGAATATCGCGCCAGTAGACGATGGTTACATCCGGCATGTCGGCTCCTTCCTTTTCGCCTGTTCAACTGTGTTTCTAGATCGCCATCAGGAAACGCGGGCGCCGAATTTCGACAACACTTGGGGTGTGAGCGACGTTTTGACACGACTTGCCCGGATTGTGCGCCCGGCATAACTGTACTCGCCTCCCCGGGCACCGTTTCTTTGTGCCCTGCCGGGTTTTTCCCCGCAGCAGTCACAGGCCTGTGCAATAGCCGGGCTCCGGCGCATGAATACCGGTTGGGCTTTGTGATCACAGGCGCCACTCCCCTTGCGTCTTTGGGGCGGCGGACATATTCTAATTGCAACACGATAATCGGAGGGCGTGAATCATGGCGCCCAGGCGTTCCAAAGGTGCGGGCGCGTTTCCCAAGGTGGTCGAAACCCCTGTACCAGCCCGTCCGGATCCGGATGCGCTTTATGCTGCGCTGGATCTTGGCACTAACAGTTGCCGCATGCTGATTGCCCAGCCCAAGGGCAGCGGTTTTCATGTGGTGGACAGCTTTTCCAAGTCGGTTCAACTGGGAACCGGGCTTGAACGCACCGGGCGCCTGTCCCGGTCGTCGATGGCGCGCACCATCCAGGCGCTGAGGATCTGTCAGCAAAAGCTCAAACGCAACAAGGTGCGCCGGATGCGGCTGGTCACCACCGAGGCCTGCCGCCGCGCCAAGAACGCGCGCGAGTTCATCCGCCAGGTGAAACGCGAAACGGGCCTTACCCTTGAAATCATCCAGCCCGAGGAAGAAGCGCGGCTTGCGGTGATTTCCTGTGCGCCGCTGGTCTCCACCAAGACCGAGCAGCTCTTGGTCGTGGACATTGGCGGCGGCTCCACCGAATTGGTCTGGATCGATATCTCCTCGGTTCCGCGCCGCGACCGACCCGCCGCCATCATGCGGCTTCACGCGGGGTTCCACGCTGCTGAAAGCCCCTTTCCCGCGGCCAAGGTGGTGGATTGGATCTCGGTACCCCTGGGCGTTGCGACCCTGCGCGATCAGTTCAACGATGTTGAGGATGACGCCGCCCGCTTTGCCCTGATGAGCTGGTATTTCGAGGAACATCTGGCCGATTTCGCCCCCTATAAGGACGAGCAGGCCCGCGAAGGGTTCCAGATCGTCGGCACCTCCGGCACAGTGACCACCGTGGCGGCCTCGCATCTGGGGCTGAAGCGCTATGACCGCACCAAGGTAGACGGGCTGCGGATGACCAGCGATCAGATCGACAAGGTGATCCGCGGTTATCTGGAACTGGGTCCACAGGGGCGACGTAGCGATCCCCGCATCGGCGAGGACCGGCAGGCCCTGATCATGTCCGGCTCTGCCATCCTGCAGGCGCTGTTGCGCTGCTGGCCCACCGATCGGCTGTCGGTGGCGGACCGGGGACTGCGCGAAGGGCTGCTTTATGCGCAGATGAGCGCGGATGGCGTGCTGGAAGACGGGCCGTTCTGAGCGCACGGGCATTTGAGTTTCCCGTTTCGATCTGGCATGGAGCCCGCAGACGGCGCCCGCACTGACAAAGATGGTAGGTAACATGGCTAAGACCCCTTCAGGAAAATCCCCCACCGGCAAGAACACCTCGGGCCGGGGTCAGCGCGACCTGAAGGTGAAGGTCAAGACCGCGCGCGGGCGCAAGCTGTCCTCCACCCGCTGGCTGCAGCGGCAGCTCAATGACCCTTATGTGAAACGCGCCCAGGCCGAAGGCTATCGCGGGCGCGCCGCCTACAAGATCATGGAGCTCGACGACAAGTTCCGCTTCCTGGTGCCGGGTGCCCGGGTTGTGGATCTGGGCTGTGCGCCGGGCGGCTGGGCGCAGGTTGCCGTGAAACGCATCAATGCACTGGGCGAAAAGCAGGGCAAGGCGGTGGGCCGCATCATCGGCGTTGACCTGCAAGAGGTTGAACCGCTGGCGGGGGCCGAGTTCCACCAGCTCGATTTCATGGATGAAGGCGCCGACGATCAGGTCAAGGAATGGCTTGGCGGCATGGCCGATGTGGTGATGTCGGACATGGCGGCGGCCAGTTCCGGCCACAAGCAGACCGATCACCTGAAGATCATGGCCCTGTGTGAAGCGGCGGCCTATTTCGCCTTTGATGTGCTGGAACAGGGCGGCACCTTCGTGGCCAAGGTGCTGGCGGGCGGCGCCGAGGGCGATCTGCAGAAGCTCTTGAAGCAGAAGTTCACCAAGGTCGCCAATGTCAAACCGCCCTCCTCACGGTCGGACAGTTCCGAGAAATTCGTGATCGCAACCGGCTATCGGGGCTGATCGGCGTAGGATTGCCCCAATGACGCGGTTGCACCTTACGCAGCAGGCCTGTGGGACGCATCCAAAGACATCAGCGCCACTTCCCGCCACAGGCTGGTGTCGAGCCGCTCACCGTCACACTGGCGCGAGATGATCACGCCGCGCGATGCAGCCCTTTGTGCACCGACGGGCGCCGCGAACAGTTTGAACAGAGCTTTCAGCATCCCATGTCTCCTCTCACGTCTTGAGTTGAGACAGGGGTATGCGGCCAATGCGCCCGGCCAATGACCAAATTATGGCACCGCCGCCTTATTGTTTCGAAATGCGAAACAAAGGGACGTCACGCATCAGTCAACATAGCCATGCTCTTCCGCCTCGACGCCCTCGGTGCCCGGTTTTGCCATCAAGGCATGATTGAACTCCGCCCCCAGAATCAGGATGGCGGCATTGACATAGAGAAAGATCATCGCGGCCATCGCCCCGGCCAGCCCTGCATAGGTGGCCGAATACTGGGCAAAGGATCCCACATAGATGGCAAAGCCGACCCCCGCCGCCCACCAGAGCACCAAGGTCAGCAGCGCACCGGGCAGGATTTGCGCCAGCCGGTGGCGCTGCCCCGGCAGCACGACATGGCACAGCAGCACCGCCACCAGCGGCACCAGCAGCAACAGAACGCCATGCAGCCCCTGATCCCAGCCCCGGCCAACATCCGGAACCGGCAACAGATCCGCCACATAGCGCAGATAGAGCGGCAGGATCACCTCGAACAGCGCGGTCGCCAACACCCCTGCCCCGCCCAGAATCACCAGGCCAAGGCAGATCAGCCGCGCCTGCCAATAGGGGCGCGGATCGGTGTCCCCATAGGCATTGACCAGGGCAACCCGCACCGCATCCACCCCATTGGAGGCAAAGTAGAGCGTCAACAGCCCCCCGAGGGTGGCCAGCCCCGTGCTGGAACTGTCCAGCACCGCGTATAGCTCCCGCAGGATCGGGCCAGAGACCTCTTCAGGCCAGCTCCCAAAGACCGGATCGAGCAGATCCCCGATCGAGACATCCTGCCCCAGAACCGACGCCAGCGCCCCGGACAGTGCCACAGTGAACAGCACGAAGGGAAACAGCGCCAGCATCATCGACATGGCGATATGGCTGCTCATCACCCAACCGTTCTTGCGGTTGAAAGATGACAGCGCCGCAAGGACGGCCGAGAACACGGTCGCGGGAATGGCAAGATGTTTCATGTCTGCAGGCTTTCACAGCTGCCACCGGATGACCAGTGTCGCAAGGGCACGGCACCCCGTTCTATTCGCCACCGCGCCGCTTTCGTCACGACACTTGCGGCGGGACAGTCCGGTTTATCTGGCATGCGCGGCCCTGGGCCGCCATACTCCGGCCTGCAGGAAGGTGATTGAGGAACTTGAACGTTGACATTCTGGGTCATTGTCAGCACCGCTGCCCTCGTTTCGATGTGGGGGCTGGCAGCCCTGGCCGCGCTCAATGCGGCCCGCACCGCCCGCACGCCGCAGGGTGCCATCGGCTGGGTGGTCTTCTTGCTGTCCTCGCCGCCGCTGGCCCTGCCCGCCTATCTGCTGTTCGGCCACCACCGGTTCGAGAAATACCGTACCGCCTGGCAATCCGCCCAGGATGAGGTACAGAGCCTGCAGAGCATGGCCGACCTGCGCAGCCCGGGACCTGTCGCGACCCCGATTGCGATCGCCCCGTTCCAAGCGGTCTCCGGCTTTCAAGTCTGCGGCGGCAATGGTTTTGAACTGCTGGCCGATGGCGAAACCGCCTTTGAGGAGATGTTTCGCACCATCGACGCGGCGCGGGACTACCTGCTGATCCAGTTCTATATCGTGCGCGACGATACCCTTGGCAAACGGTTGAAACAGCATCTGATCGCGGCCGCCGAGCGCGGCGTCGCGGTTTGGTTCCTGGCCGATCCGATCGGCAGCCACCGGCTGAGCAGATCCTATCTGGCTGATCTGGAGCGGGCCGGTGTCAATCTGATGGATCGCAGCAGCCAGCGCAGCGCCAAATACCGGATCACGCTCAACTTTCGCAATCACCGCAAGACCCTGGTGGCGGACGGGCGCGTTGCCTTTACTGGCGGCTTGAACGTGGGCGATGAATACCTCGGCCTCAGCAAGACCTTCGGCCCCTGGCGCGACACCCATGTCAAGCTGACCGGTCCCGTGGTGCAGCAATTGCAGCTCACCTATGCGCAGGATTGGCACTGGCTGACGGAGGAGCCGATCCTTGATCTTCTAACCTGGCAGCCAGAGATGTCACCCGAAGACCGCGCCGCGCTGATCGTGCCCACCGGGCCGGGCGACACCACCGAGACCGGGTCGATGATGTTCTTCTCCGCCATTGCCGCAGCGCAGCAAAGGGTCTGGATTGCCTCCCCCTATTTCGTGCCGGACTTTGACGTGATCGCCGCGCTGAAACATGCGGCACTGCGGGGTATCGATGTGCGCATCCTGGTTCCCGAGGGGGTAGACCACTACCTCCCCTGGCTGGCGTCCTTCGCCTATTTCGACGATCTGCGCCGTGTCGGGGTAAAGGTGCTGCACTACACGGATGGGTTCATGCATCAAAAGGTCTTCGTGATCGATGAAACCCTGGCCGCCGTCGGCACCACCAATATGGACAACCGGTCCTTCCGGCTGAACTTCGAAACCATGGCCCTGTTCTTTGATCAGGATGCAGCCCGGCGCGTGGCCGCGATGCTGGAGAATGACTTTGCCAAGTCCCGGCCACTTGAACGCGCCCTGGCGGAGCAGCCCTGGCCCCTGCGCCTGTTTGCGCCTGTCGCCCGGCTGCTGGCCCCGGTCCTTTAGAAATCGCACCTGGATCAAAGGGAACTGATCCTCCCCCCTGTTCCTTGACGCCCGCCCCGCTACATGGGGAAATACAATGCACAGTGCAGAATAAGACGAGCAGCCCCGGGTATGGTCCTCAAAATCTCCGACGTCACAAAATCCTATACCAGCGGCGCCACTGAAATGCCGATCCTGCGCGGTGTCTCGCTGGAGTTGGAAGCCGGGACAAGCCTTGCCCTGACCGGCGACAGCGGATCTGGCAAAAGCACGCTCTTGCATCTCGCCGCTGCACTGGAGGACTTCGACAGCGGCGAGATCAGCGTTTCGGGCACTCTCCTGTCCGGGCTGGATGAGGCAGGCCGCGCGGCGCTGCGGCGTCGCCAGGTCTCTCTTGTGTTTCAGCAGTTCAATCTCATTCCTTCGCTCAGCGTCGGCAGCAATCTGAGCCTGCATGCGCGCCTTGGCCAATGCCGTGACCGCACCTGGGAGCAGCAACTGGTTGACCGGCTGGGCCTTGCGCCCCTGCTGGACCGCTTTCCCGAACAGCTGTCGGGCGGGCAGCAACAGCGCGTGGCCATCGGTCGCGCCATGGCCCTGCGCCCTGCCCTGCTGCTGGCGGATGAGCCCACCGGCAACCTGGATGAAACCTCCAGCGAGGCGGTTCTGGGCCTGATGCTGGACCTGCTGCGCGACAGCCGGACCGCCCTCTTCATGGTGACCCATTCGCGCGCCATCGCTGACCGGCTGGATCGCCAGATGCGGTTGAGCAACGGGCTGGTGGCATGATCTGGGCGGCCTTTTCGGCGCTCCTGTCCCATTGGCGGCGCCATCCCTTCCAGCTCTTGGCGATTGTCGCGGGGCTGGCGCTGTCCACCGGCCTGTGGTCTGCGGTTCAGGCAATCAACGCCGAGGCCCGCGCCTCCTATGCCCGTGCGGCCGCGCAACTGGGCCAGGCCCAGGCGGATCATCTGGTGGCCGAGGATGGCGACATCCCGCTGCAAACCTATGTTGCCCTGCGCCGCGCCGGGTGGCAGGTGGCGCCGGTTGTCGAAGGCCGTCTGCGCCTGGGCGCACAGTGGCTTGACCTGATGGGAATCGACCTTCTGAACCCGCCGCCGCTGCCCCTGTTTCTGGACGATCAAGAGCGCCCTGCGGCAGAGGCCCCGGGCGATATTGCCCAATCGCTGCTGCCCCCCGGCCAGATCTTCCTGCATCCGGAAATGGCCGCGGACATCGGACAGCCCGCCGATGGCCCGGGGATCATCGCCTCTGCCGCAGTTCCGCGCGGAGTGGCCATTGCCGACATCGCCCTGGCCAGCCGCCTGCTGCAGCGACCCGACGGGCTGAGCAGGCTGATCCTGCTGTCGCCTGAGGCACAGGACCTGCCGCCCATCGACAGCATCGCCCCGGGATTGCGCCGGATCGCCGCCAGGGAGGCCGCCGGGGCGACCGAACGGCTGACAGACAGTTTCCACCTCAACCTCACGGCCTTTGGCTTGCTCTCCTTTGCGGTGGGGCTCTTCATCGTCCAGGGCAGCGTCGGGCTGGCGTTGGAACAACGGCGAGGGCTGTTTCGTACCCTGCGCAGCCTTGGAGTGCCGCTGTCGACACTGGTGGCGCTGCTGGCCGCCGAACTGGTGCTGATCGCCCTCTGCGCCGCCCTAGCGGGGCTGGTCCTTGGCTATGCCGTGGCGGCTGCACTGCTGCCGGATGTGAGCGCCACCCTGTCCGGTCTCTATGGCGCCTCGGTCGAGGGCAGCCTCACCCTGCGCCCGGGCTGGATCCTGTCGGGGCTGATCATGGCGCTGGCAGGCAGCCTCGTGGCCGGAGCACGGGCGATCCACAGGCTATGGCGGTTGCCCATCCTGCGCGCCCCCGCCACCGGCGCCCGCGGGCAGCAGGCCCGGCGCGGATTTCACCTCGCGGCGCTTGCGGGTCTGGGGTTGCTCGTGGCGGCGGCCGCCACGCTCGCCTTGTTCGAGGGGCTGCTGGCGGGTTTCGCCTTTCTCGGCGGGTTGATGCTGGGGGTGGCCCTGCTGCTGCCCATGCTGCTCTCAACGATGCTGACACTCGGCGCAAAGACCGCGCGCGGCGCGGTCAGCGAATGGCTCTGGGCAGACACCCGTGCGCAATTGCCCGGCCTGTCACTGGCGCTGATGGCCCTGCTGCTGGCGCTGGCGGCCAATGTCGGCGTCGGCACCATGGTCTCAAGCTTCCGCCTGACCTTCACCGGCTGGCTGGATCAGCGGCTCGCGGCAGAGATCTATGTGACCGTTGACAGTGACGACACAGGTGCCGCCTTCAGCCGCTGGATTGCCGCGCAGCCCGGCGCACGGGCGCTGCCGATCCGCTGGCACGAACTGCGCCATCGCAACGCGCCCCTGCGCATCTACGGGATCCTGGACGATGCCACCTACCGGCGGCACTGGCCGCTGCTGGAGGCAATGCCCGGCGTCTGGGACCGTGTCGCCGATGGCTCCGGTGTTTTGATCAATGAACAGCTGGCCCGCCGCCATGGCTATGAGCCTGGCGACATCCTGATCCTGTCCCCCGCGTGGCAGATGACGGTTGCGGGAATCTACTCTGATTACGGCAATCCAAACGGTCAGGCGATTGTCGCGATGCCGATGCTTCTTGCCCAGGTTCCGCCCCCGCCGAACCGCCAGTTCGGGATACGGACACCCGCGGACGAGACCGAGACACTCATGCTGCGCATGCGGGATGAATTCGGCCTGCCCCGCGACAGTATCGCCGATCAGGCAAGTATCAAGGCGCGCTCCCTTGCCGTTTTTGAACGCACCTTCGTGGTGACCGAGGCGCTCAATGTTCTGACCCTGGGCGTTGCCGGTTTTGCCATGCTGACCAGCCTACTGACCCTTTGGGGGCAGCGCCTGCCCCATCTTGCACCGATCTGGGCGATGGGCGTGACCCGGGCGCGGCTGGCGCGGCTCGATATCCTGCGCAGCCTGCTTCTGGCCGGTCTGACCGCCTGCCTTGCCTTGCCGCTGGGGCTGGCCCTGGCATGGACCCTGCTTGCGGTGATCAATGTCGAGGCCTTTGGCTGGAAGTTACCGATGTTCCTGTTCCCGCTGGACTGGCTGCGCCTGTTCCTGCTGGCGCTATTGGCCGCAGCACTGGCCGCCCTGATCCCGGCCCGCAGGCTTGCACGACTGTCGCCATCCGACCTGCTGAAAGTCTTTGCCAATGAGAAATAGCCTCTCCCTTCTGCATCTGCTCCGGGCAGCTCTCGCAGCACTCCTGCTTGCGCCGGTGCCCGCGCTGGCCCAGGGGTTTGCGGGGCTTGGCACCGATGCGGCCGGGTTTGCGGTTCCTGAACACGGCACGGTACTCACGTTTCCGCGCGATCACGGGCCACATCCCGAATACCGCATCGAATGGTGGTATCTGACGGCCAACCTCAAGAGCGAGGACGGGCGGGACTATGGGATCCAATGGACCCTGTTTCGCTCTGCCCTTGCGCCGGAGGAGAGACCCGGCTGGGACAGCCCCCAGATCTGGATGGGTCACGCCGCCCTGACGACGGAAGAGGCGCATTATCATTCGGAGCGGCTGGCGCGTGGCGGCATCGGTCAGGCCGGGGTCACAGCCGATCCCTTTGCCGCCTGGATCGATGACTGGCAGATGCAGGCGCTAGGCGATGGCATCGACAGGCTGGACCTTTCCGCCAATGGTCCGGAGTTTTCCTATCGGCTGCACTTGCAGGCCAAAGGACCGCTGGTTCTGCATGGGGAGGATGGCTACTCGGTGAAATCCGCCAGCGGTCAGGCCAGTTATTACTATTCCCAGCCCCGCTACCGGGTGGAGGGTACGGTGAACCTGCCATCCGGCCCGGTTCAGGTCACCGGACAGGCCTGGCTCGATCGCGAATGGTCCAGCCAGCCGCTGGAGGCCGATCAAACCGGATGGGACTGGTTTTCCCTGTCCTTTGACACCGGCGACAAACTGATGGGGTTCATCTTGCGCGGCGGCACAGGCGATTTCACCTCTGGCACCTGGATCGATCCGTCTGGCACGGCAACACCGCTGCCCCCCGGCACCTTTGCGGCCGCGCCTTTGGCGTTCAGCAAGGTGGCGGGCCGCTCCATTCCCACCCGCTGGCAGGTTTCACTGCCGGAGCGGGGACTTACTGCCACCGTCGAGGCCCTGAACCCGCAAGCCTGGATGGGCACGTCCTTTCCCTATTGGGAGGGGCCGGTACGGATCAGCGGCAGTCACCATGGCCTGGGGTATCTGGAAATGACCGGCTACGCGCCCGAATGATCCCGAAAATGAAACAGAGGCGCCCGCAAAAGGCGCCTCTGTGATTTGATATTGGCCGATGCCATTGCGCCGCTAGCGCACGACGAAGACCGAACACTCCGAATGGCGGATCACTCGCGCCGCATTGGGGCCAAGGAGGTAATCCTTGAGATCCGGCTTGTGGGCGCCGATCACGATCAGGTCGCTTCCCGCCTTCTCCGCCACATTCAGGATCTCCTGATAGGCGGTGCCGGTGGCGACCACATGACGGACCTTTTCGTTGCGCTCCGCCCCCAGCACCTCTTCGCAGAGCTGCCGGAGATGGGCGGATGTGTCCCGCACCGCCTTGTCGTGGTGATGCTCTTCGAAAAAGCCCGAGACCCAGCTTTCGCCAAAATCCGGGAGGACGTTCACCACATCAAGCTGCGCATCGTCCAGTTCGGCCAGACGCGCGGCCTGTTCCAGAACCTTGCGGTCCAGCGCCGCATCGCCCAGTTCAAGCGCACAGAGAACGGATTTGCTCATGCCGGTACTCCTTCCTTGCTGGCCCGGCCCCGCTGCATCAGGGCAACCAGGGCCAGAAGCAGCAGTGCGGGGATAAAGATCAACTCCTTGGGCATCTGATCCTGCGGCGCCTGGATCGCGGTCACCTGCACCGGATCGTCACCGTAGAAGTCGAAACTGCCCAGGGTCTCTTCTGCCGGGGTGCCGAACCCTGGCGCGTCCAGCTTCATCAGCCCGTCTTCGGGGATCAGCACCAGACCGATGCCTTCGGCCATGGCAAGGCCATCACCCGACCCATCCGACGGGATCACCAGCGTGGTGGAGGCGGCACCGCCGGTGTCGAAATCCGGGCCTTCGATGCGCAAACGGATATCCTGCCCTTCGTGCGATGCAGACAGCGCCTCGACCAGTTCGCTCGGCGGCACCGCGGCAAAGGGCGGCATGATCTGGTTCATGAAGAAGTCAGGACGGAACAGGGCAAAGGCCACCAGCACCAACAGCACGCTTTCATAGATGCGGCTGCGGGTCAGGAAATATCCCATGGTTCCGGCGGTGAAGACCAGGATCGCAATGGTCGCCGAGATGGCTACCAATATGCCTTGTGTCCATGTCACATCGATCAACAACAGGTCGGTGTTGAAGATGAACACGAAAGGCAGCGCCACGGTGCGCAAGGAGTAGAAGAAGGCAACAAACCCTGTGCGGATCGCATCGCCGCCGGACACGGCAGCCGCCGCAAAGCTGGCTAGGCCCACGGGTGGCGTCACATCGGCCATGATGCCGAAGTAGAACACGAAGAGATGAACAGCGATCAAGGGAACGATCAGCCCCGATTGCGCGCCAAGTTCCACCACGACCCCGGCCATCAGCGAGCTGACAACGATGTAGTTCGCCGTGGTCGGCAGCCCCATGCCAAGGACCAGCGACAGAAGGCCGACCATGATCAGCATCAGGATCAGGTTGCCGCCCGACAGGAACTCCACCAGTTCGGACATCACCTGACCAACGCCGGTCAGCGTCACGGTGCCGACGATCACGCCCGCCGTGGCGGTCGCCAGAGCGATACCGATCATGTTGCGCGCACCGTCAATCATCCCGTGCCACAGATCGCTGACGCCCTCCATGAAGTTGAGTGCAAGGTTCGCCTGGCCGCGGAACAGCGCCTTGAGCGGTTTCTGCGTCAGCAGGATCACGAACAGGAGCGCCGTCGCCCAGAAGGCCGAGAGACCCGGCGATTTCTGTTCGATCATCAGGAAGTAAACCAGCACGATGATCGGCAGCAGATAATGCAGGCCGGCCTTGTAGATCTTGCCCACATCCGGCAGGTCCACGGTTTCCGCGCTGGGATCGTCCGGCACCAAGTCCTCGACCCCGGCGGCGAGTTTCAGCAGCACGACATAGGCTGCAACCACCAAGAGCGACAGGGTAATGCCGGATGCCTCGGGCATCAACGACACGATCCAGCCGACCGGATATTGCACCCCGTAGCAGAGCGCCGCAAATCCCGCGAAGAAGGCGGCCATGCCGCCGATGGTACGGCCCATGGAGACAACACGGTTGCCGAGGGTCGGCATGTTCCGCTTCACCGCCTCAAGGTGCACGATATAGACCAGCGCGACATATGAGATGGCGGCCGGCAGGAAGGCATGGGTGATGACCTCCACGTAGGAAATCCCCACATATTCCACCATCAAGAAGGCCGCAGCCCCCATCACCGGCGGCATGATCTGCCCGTTGACAGACGAGGCAACCTCGACCGATCCGGCCTGTTCATTGGTAAAGCCCACCCGTTTCATCAACGGGATGGTGAAGGTGCCGGTCGTTACAACGTTGGCAATGGAAGAGCCCGAGATCAGACCCGTCGCGGCAGAGCCGACGACGGCCGCCTTGGCCGGCCCACCGCGCAGGTGTCCCAGGGCGCCGAAGGCCATCTTGATGAAGTAGTTGCCGGCCCCGGCCTTATCCAGCAGGGCGCCGAACAGCACGAAGAGGAAGACGAACTTGGTCGAAACCCCCAGCGCGATGCCAAAGACGCCCTCGGAGGTGATCCACATATGGCTCATCGCCTTTTTCAGGCTGGCGCCCTTCCAGCGAATGACCTCGGGCACCACCTCGGAAGAGCCGAAGAACACGTAAAGCAGGAAGATCGTCGCGATGATCGCCATCGCCGGGCCAAGCGCGCGGCGCGCGGCCTCGAACAGCAGCACCAGACCGGCCAGTGCGAACCACTTGTCCATGTCGTCGGCAAGCCCGCCGGAATCGACGATTTTCTGATAGAAGATATAGCCATAAAGCGCGATCCCCGTGCCCACCACCGCATAGATCCAATCCTGGATCGGGATGTACCCGCGCGGGCTGGTCTTCAGCGCCGGATAGGCGGCGTAGGCCAGGAAAATGGCGAAGGCCAGATGGATCTGGCGGGAATTGTTCACAACGCTGCCCGGCAGGATGACGTTGGACAATGGTGAGGCCAGAATGACCTGAAAGACCGACCATGTTACCGCAACGATGGCAAGGAACAGCCCCACAGACCCAATCGGGTTGCGCGCGCCCGCATCCGAGGATGCAACCAGTTCCTGCAGTTCTTCTTCGGTAAGCGGTCGATTTCCTTGCGCATCGGATGTCATGGATAATCTCCCCTGCGGAGGCCCTGATGCAGGCTCCGCCTATTGTGATTGGCGCCCTTGCAGATGAAATACCCTGTCGGCGCAGAAGAGGGGCAAACGCGCTGCCCCTCCCGATCGCAAAGGGCGGATCTTATTCGATCCAGCCTTTTTCGCGGTAGTATTTCGCCGCACCGTCATGCAGCGGGGCCGACAGGCCGTCCGCGATCATCTCTTCCGGCTTCAGGTTGGCAAAGGCCGGGTGCAGCTTCTTGAAGGCATCGAAGTTTTCAAACACCGACTTCACGACCGCATAGACCGCATCTTCGGAGACATCGGTGGAGGAGACGAAGGTCGCGCCTACACCAAAGGTCTGGGTGTCTGCATCCGAGCCGCGATACATGCCGCCGGGGATGGTGGCGGTGCGGTAGAAGGCATTGTCCGCAACCAGTTTTTCAACCGCGGGGCCATCGACGGTGACCAGGACCGAGTCACAGGCAGTGGTGGCTTCTTGGATCGAACCGGAGGGGTGGCCCACGGTATAGACCATCGCATCGATCTGATTGTCACAGAGCGCTGCGGACTGTTCCGCCGCCTTCAGCTCGGTCGCGAGGGCAAAGTCTTCCATGCCCCAGCCCTTGGCCGCCATCAGCACTTCCATGGTGCCACGCTGGCCGGAACCGGGGTTGCCGATGTTGACGCGCTTGCCCTTCAGGTCATCGAAGTTGGTCACGCCTGCATCGGCGCGTGCAACCACGGTAAAGGGTTCCGGGTGGACGGAGAAGACCGCGCGCAGCCCTTCGAAGGGGCCTTTTTCCTCGAATTTGGAGGTGCCGTGATAGGCATGGTACTGCCAGTCCGACTGGGCCACGCCGAACTGCAGCTCGCCTTCGCGGATGGTGTTGATGTTATAGACAGAACCACCGGTGGATTCGACGGCGCATTTGAAGCCGTGCTCCTTGCGGTCCTTGTTGACCAGACGGCAGATCGCGCCACCGGTCGGATAGTAAACGCCTGTCACACCGCCGGTCCCGATGGTGATGAACTCCTGGGCGTAAGCTGCTGGTGCCATAAAGGCCGCAGCCACAAATGCGCCGACGGAAAGCTTTGCGTGTTTCATGATGTCGTTTCTCCCATTGTCTTCCGTATGGTCTTCCGTTTGACTCCGCACTGCTTGGTGCAGTACTCGGCTCTCTTTTCAATCCGGAACCGTTGCAACCGATCCTGATCGGCGCCGCTGTGGGCGCAACCAAAAGACCCGTTTGCGCGAGACACTGTCCAGCCTTTCAGTTGACCGCTTTACCTGTCAACTCTGCCTTTTCGGGAAAGGGTTGAAATCACCGCATTCCCGCATATCTGACGCTTGAAGCCTTATTTTCCCCGCGTGAAACCGATTGGCCCGGATTCGCGAAACTGTGGCAGAATGTCGCAGTTGATTGCAAGCCCCATTCGTAGCCCGGCCCCGACTTGCCGTCCGCACTTACCCGCGGACCGCGTCCCGGCATCACGGCCCGGCGCAAGGACAGCGGGCGTTCCGACAGGCCTGCGATCCAGCCCCAGCGCCGCTGTGGCGAGCGCGCAAATACGGCACAAAATCGTAACATCTCAGCCTTTGAATGCGTGACAATCCCCGGTTTCAGGCGATACTTGGCAAACCGGGTGTTCCTCCCGCCCCGGCCCGCATTCAGCCCAAGGATCCTGACGCTATGATCCGTCTCAGTGACATCGTCAAAAACGGCCCCGAGATATCCGATTTCTGGGCGCTGGAGCGCTGTGTCTCGATGGCTGCGCGAACGCTGCCGCCGGCGCGCGCCTCGTCTCTCGCCGCAGGAGAACCTGCCTCACAGCAGGGCGGGTCAATTCTGATGGGCGATACCGAGGTCGCCTTCCTGAACTGCGATATCGTGCCGGAATTCCGCGACACCCCGCGCAAGTGGCAAATCATCCTGATTGCAGCATTCGAGCGTGGGCAGCGGGCCAGGGCCAGCCTGTCTTAGCCACAATATTGCAGGCGGCAAAGCCGCCCTCCCCATGGATTGAATGGCCCGCGTCACTACACTCAGGCGCGATGGACCCAATTGCTGTGCTTCAAAGCTCCGCCTCTCTTGCAGGCGTGCTGCTTTTCCGCGACAACTTGCGGGGTAGAACCGCAATTGGAGTGAAACGCAGGTGAAGGTCGACGGCACCCCATATCGGTCCCTGTGGTGGGACAAGACGCAAGGCGCATTGCAGATCATCGATCAGCGTTGGCTGCCGCATGATTTCCGCATTCAACAGCTCGACACGCTGGCAGAATACTGCGAGGCGATCACCGGCATGCATGTGCGCGGCGCACCATTGATCGGTGCGACAGCCGCCTATGGCATGGCCCTTGCAGCACGGCTGGATCCGAGCGACACGGCCTTGGACCAGGCCTGGGAGCGCCTGCATGCCACCCGCCCGACCGCCATCAACCTGCGCTGGGCGCTGGACCGCTGCCGTGCGGCTCTGCTTGCCTTGCCAGAGGCCGCGCGCGCTGATGCTGCCCTGCAACTGGCCCATGACATCGCCGATGAGGATGTGGAAATCAACCGCAGCATCGGCCTTCATGGCTTTGAAATCATTAAAGAGATTGCATCACGCAAACCTGCGGGAGAACCGGTACGCCTGCTGACCCATTGCAATGCCGGATGGATCGCCACGGTGGATTGGGGCACCGCCACCAGCCCGATGTATCACGCCCATGATGCGGGCATTCCGATCCATGTCTGGGTCGATGAAACCCGCCCCCGCAACCAGGGGGCCCTGACCGCCTGGGAGTTGGGCAGCCACGGAATCCCCCACAGCTATATCACCGACAACGCCGGTGGCCACCTGATGCAGCATGGTGAGGTCGACATGGTCATCGTCGGCACCGACCGGACCACCCGCAGCGGCGATGTCTGCAACAAGATCGGTACCTACCTCAAGGCGCTGGCGGCAAAGGACAACGGGGTCCCCTTCTACGTCGCGCTGCCCTCGCCCACCATCGACTGGACCGTGTCCGATGGCGTGGCCGAGATCCCGATCGAAGAACGTGCGGGCCAGGAGGTCAGCCATGTGCAAGGCACCCTGCCCGAGGGCGGCATCGGCACGGTTCAGGTGACCCCCAAGGGCTGCCCCGTGGGCAACCCGGCCTTCGATGTGACCCCCAGCCGCCTGGTCACCGGATTGATCACCGAACGCGGGGTCTGCGAGGCCAGCGAGGCGGGACTTGCCGCGCTGTTTCCGGACTTGGCCAGCCCGACGGGCGCCGCATGACGAAGCCCCCCTATGCAGATCGCCCTGCCCTGCGTCAGGCCATCATCGACGCTTGCCTGTCGATGGAGCGCCAGCAGATCAACCAGGGCACCTCGGGCAATATCTCGGTCCGCGTGGGTGATGCCATGCTGATCACCCCTTCGGGGGTCGATTACGCCAAGATGACGCCTCAGATGATCGTCTCGATGCCTCTGGATGGCAGCGCGCCGGAGGCGGGCCAGATGAGACCCTCGTCCGAGTGGCGCTTTCACCGCGACATCCTGCGGAGCAAGCCAAAGGTGAACGCCGTGGTACATGCGCATCCGGTCCATTGTACCGCCCTTGCCATGAACCGGACAGAGATCCCGGCCTGCCACTATATGGTAGCGGCCTTTGGTGGCGATACGGTGCCAGTAGCGGAGTATGCCCTGTTTGGCACCTCAGAACTCTCCGATACCGTATTGGAGTCCCTCCATAATCGCGCGGCCTGCCTGATGGCGAACCATGGCGCCGTGGTGATCGGCGATACGCTGGAGCGCGCCCTGTGGCGCATGGTGGAACTGGAAACCCTCGCCAAGGGATATATCACCAGCCTGTCCATCGGCCAGCCGCATATTCTGACCGATGCAGACATGGCCGAGGTGAAGGCCGCCTTTGCGGATTACGGGCTGAGGGATGTCTAATCCTTGACCACGCCTGCCCGCTGCGGTCGATTTTGTCTGGACATTTGCCGTCGTCGGCTCAAGGCTATCGGTTATTGAATCCAATATATCCGAACCAGACGCCACAGGTAATTCATGAAGACGCCCCTCGTTTTTGACGGCCACAACGACCTTTTGCTGCGCATTCACAGTGGCAACGTGCCCTTCGGACAGGATGGTTTCCAAGGCGACGGTGGCCATCAGATTGACCTGGCAAAGGCCAAGGCAGGCGGATTTGGCGGCGGTTTCTTCGCGATCTATGTGCCGAATGAAACGTCATCCATGGATGACGAAGAGATGAACAAGCCCGCCTACGACCTGCCCCTGCCAGAGCCGGTGAACTGGGCCGAGGCCGCCCGGGTGGCCATGTCCCAGGCGGCGATCCTGATCCGGCTGGAACGTGAAGGCGCGCTGCGCATCTGCCGGACCACCGCCGAGATCCGCGCCGCGATGGAGGCCGGGATCCTGGCCGCGGTCATGCACATGGAGGGCGCCGAGGCCATCGACCCGGAGTTCAACACGCTGGATGTGCTTTACGAGGCGGGCTTGCGCTCTCTGGGGCCGGTGTGGAGCAGGCCAACCATCTATGGCCACGGGGTGCCGTTCCGCTTCCCCTCCACCGGCGACACGGGCGACGGCCTGACCGCGAATGGCATCCGTTTGATCAAGAAATGCAACGACTTGCGGATCCTTGTTGATCTGTCCCACCTCAATGAGGCCGGGTTCTGGGACGTGGCGAAACACAGCGACGCGCCGCTGGTTGCCACCCATTCCAATGCCCACGCCCTCAGCACTCATAGCCGAAACCTGACCGACCGGCAGTTGCACGCCGTCCGCGACAGCGACGGCATGGTCGGCCTGAACTTTGCGGTGGCCTTCCTGCGTGCAGACGGGCGGATGGATGATGACACGCCTATTGACCGGATGATCGAACATCTGGACTATCTGATGGAGCACTTGGGGGAAGACCGGGTTGGATTGGGCTCCGATTTCGACGGCGCCGCTGTTCCAGCCGAGATCCGCACGGTGGCCGGCCTGCCCGCATTGCGCGCTGCCATGGCGGCGCGCGGCTATGGTGCGGAGCTGATTACGAAACTCTGTCACGGCAACTGGCTGCGCGTTCTGGATCAAACCTGGGGCACTGCCAGCGCCTGACCGGGCCGCCGCAAGGCACAACAATAACTTTAACAACAGGGAGTACTACCATGACTATTATGACTCGTCTTATGGGATCGGCCGCTTTGGGGCTGGCGCTGGGGCTGACCACCCTGCCCGCCATGGCAGCAACCCCGGACAACATGCTGGTGATCGCCAACCGCATCGATGACATCACCACCCTGGACCCGGCGCAAAGCTTTGAATTTGCAGGCTCCGACGTGCTGCGCAATGTCTATGGCAAGCTGGTTAATTTCGACCCCAGGAACCTGGAGGCAGGCTATCAGCCCGATCTGGCCGAAAGCTGGAGCGTCTCGGAAGATGGCCGCACCATCACCTTCACCATGCGCGACGGCGTGAAATTCGCCTCCGGCAACCCGGTCCGGGCCGAGGACGTGGCCTTTTCGCTGAAGCGCGTCGTGCTGTTGAACAAGACGCCCTCTTTCATCATCACCCAGTTCGGTTTCACGCCTGAAAACATCGACGAGACCATCAAGGTCGAGGGCAACACGGTATCAATCACCACGGACAAACGCTATGCGACCTCCTTCGTGCTGAACTGCCTGACCGCCACCATCGGCGGCATCGTCGATGAAAAGACCGTGATGGCCAACGAGGTGGACGGTGATCTGGGCAACACCTGGCTGGCGACCAATTCCGCAGGCTCCGGCCCCTACACGCTGACCAGTTGGAAGCCGAAGGAAAGCGTCACCCTGACCGCCAACCCGAATTTCTATGGCGACAAGCCCGCCATGCAGCGGGTCATCGTGCGCCACGTTCAGGAAAGCGCCACCCAGCGCCTGATGCTGGAGCGCGGTGATATCGATGTGGCCCGTGACCTGAACCCGTCCGACGTGGAAGGGGTGCGCGCCGCCGAGGGCGTCAAGATCCTGGAAGAGATGCGCGGTCGCCTGATGTATATCGCGATGAACCAGAAGCACCCGCAGCTGTCCAAGCCGCAGGTCCGTCAGGCGCTGAAATACCTGATCGACTACGAGGGCATGGAAAACAGCTTCCTCAAGGGCGCCTATGTGGCCCATCAGAACTTCCTGCCAAAGACCTACCTGGGTGCGGTCAACGAAAACCCCTTCTCGCTCAATATCGACAAGGCCAAGGCGCTGCTGGCCGAGGCGGGTGTTGACGGCATGGAGCTGACCGTGGGCGTGCGCGAGGCGCAGGAACGGCTGGAAATCGGCCAGTCGCTGCAAAACACCTTTGCCCAGGCCGGGATCAAGCTGAACCTCGAGGTGGGCACCGGCAAGCAGGTTCTGGGCAAGTATCGCGCGCGCGAGCTGGACATCTACCTTGGCGCCTGGGGTCCGGATTACCCCGATCCGCACACCAACGCGGGCACCTTTGCCTTCAACCCCGACAACTCGGATGCGGCCAATGCCACCGGGCTTCTGGCCTGGCGCAACGCCTGGGATACCGATGGGCTGACCGACAAGACCCTGGCAGCCGTGGTCGAAGGCGACACCGCGAAACGCGCCGACATGTACCACCAGATCCAGGCCGAGTTCCGCGACAAGTCACCTTTCGCGGTGATGTTCCAGAAGGTGGAACAGGCCGGTGTTGCGGATAATGTCGAGGGCCTCAGCCTGGGCGGCGCCATCACGGCCGTGTCCTACTGGACCGTGACCAAGTAAATGAGCACCTCCAATGCTTTCGTGAAGAGGCAGCCGCGGCTGCCTCTTCCACCGTGGCTGCGCGGGCTGGTCGTCACGCTCTTGTCGATTTCCGTGACCATGCTGGGGCTTCTGTTCGTCACCTTCGTGATCGGACGGGTGATGCCGATTGACCCGGTTCTGGCCGTTGTGGGCGAGCGGGCGACCGAAGACCAGTACAACGCTGTCTTTCTGGAACTCGGCCTCGACAAGCCGCTGATCGTACAGTTTTTCTACTACGTCTGGGACGTGGTGCGCGGTGATTTTGGCACCTCGCTTCTGACCGCGCGGCCCGTGGCCGACGACATTGCCCGCGTCTTCCCGGCCACCTTTGAACTCGCCACAATCGGGATCCTCTTTGGCTGCCTTCTGGGTGTGCCGCTGGGCGTCATCGCCGCCGTGCGCCGGGGCAGCTGGATCGACCAGATCGCCCGTGTGGTGGCGCTGGTGGGCTATTCCATGCCGATCTTCTGGCTGGGTCTGATGGGTCTGTTGTTGTTCTACGGCATCCTTGGCTGGGTTGGCGGCCCCGGACGGCAAGGTATCTTCTACGAGGATATGATCCCCAGCGTGACCGGCATGATCCTTTTGGATTCCGCCATCGCCGGGGATTGGGGCGCCTTCTGGGATGCCTTTTCCCATATCGTGCTGCCGGCCTCGATCCTGGGATACTACAGCCTGGCCTATATCAGCCGCATGACGCGCTCCTTCATGCTGGAGCAGCTGTCGGCGGAATATGTCACCACCGCTCGCGTCAAGGGGATGAGCGAATGGGCCGTCATTTGGCGTCATGCCTTCCGCAATATCCGGGTGCAGCTGATCACCGTGATCGCGCTGAGCTACGCAAACCTGCTGGAAGGCTCGGTCCTGACCGAGATCATCTTCTCATGGCCCGGGATCGGCAGCTATATCACCACGGCGCTGCTGTCGGCGGATATGAACGCGGTTCTGGGTGGAACCGTTGTCGTTGGGCTGGTCTTCATCTGCCTCAACGTGTTTTCCGACCTTCTTTATAAAATCTTCGATCCGAGGTCCAAATGAGCCAAGACACCGGAACGCTGCGCGACTGGCTCCTGTCAGAAACGCCCACTTCGCGCAGGCAGGCTCGCTGGGCCGCCGCCTACAAGGGCTGGCTGACTTTGCGCGCCAATCACATGGCCATGGCGGGGCTGGCAATCATCGTGCTGCTGGTCGCGCTGGCGCTGTTCGCACCCTGGATCGCGCCGCATGATCCATTTGTGCAGGACCTTGGAAACCGCCTGCAACCTCTTGGCAGTGAAGGACATATCCTTGGCACCGATTCCTTGGGCCGCGATATTCTCAGCCGCCTGATCTGGGGCGCGCGGATCACTCTTTATATCGTTGCCCTGGTGGCCCTGATCGCGCCCATTGCGGGCCTGCTGGTGGGCACCGTGTCGGGCTACGCCGGGGGCTGGGTCGATGTGATCCTGATGCGGATCACCGATATCTTCCTCGCCTTTCCCCGCCTGGTGCTGGCGCTGGCCTTTGTCGCGGCCCTTGGGGCCGGGATCGAGAACGCGGTGCTGGCGATCAGCCTCACGGCATGGCCGCCCTACGCGCGCATGGCGCGGGCGGAAACGCTGACGATCCGTTCCTCGGATTACATCAGCGCCATCCGCCTGCAGGGCGCAGGCCCCTTGCGGATCATCGTGAAACACATCTGGCCCCTGTGCATATCCTCGCTGATCGTGCGGGTGACCCTGGATATGGCCGGCATCATCCTGGCCGCAGCGGGCCTTGGCTTCCTTGGTCTGGGCGCCCAGCCCCCAAGCCCGGAATGGGGCGCGATGATTTCCGAAGGGCGCCGGTTCATCCTGGATCACTGGTGGGTCGCCACCATGCCCGGCCTTGCCATTTTCACCGTCTCGCTTGCCTTCAACCTGCTTGGTGACGGCTTGCGCGACGTGCTTGACCCGAAGGACAGCCCGCAATGACGCCGCTATTGGACATCAAGAACCTCTGGGTCAAATTCCCCACCCGCACCGGCGTTGTCGAGGCCGTGCGCGGTATCTCCTTTTCCCTGGGGCGCGAACGGCTGGGCATCGTCGGTGAAAGCGGCTCGGGTAAATCCATGACAGGCCGCGCCATCCTGCGGCTGATCCGGCCACCGGGGATCATCGAGGCCGATCACATTTCACTACATGATCAGGATCTTCTGAGCCTGAGCGAAGCCAAGATGCGCGCCATTCGCGGGCAGAAGATCTCGATGGTGATGCAGGATCCGAAATTCTCGTTGAACCCGGTGATGACGATTGGCGCGCAGCTGATCGAGGCCCACCGCCTGCATTCGAAATCCTCCCGCGCCGAGGCCCGCACCAAGGCGATCGAGATGCTGGAGGCCGTGTCGATCCGTGACCCCGAGCGGGTGATGAAGGCCTACCCGCATGAAATGTCCGGTGGCATGGGACAGCGCATCATGATCGCGATGATGCTGATCCCGAACCCGGAGATCCTGATCGCGGACGAACCCACCTCGGCGCTGGATGTCTCGGTCCAGGGGCAGGTCCTGTCGATCATGGACCGGCTGGTCAAGGAACGCGGCATGGGGCTGATCTTCATCAGCCACGACCTGAATCTCGTGTCGCAATTCTGCGACCGGGTTCTGATCATGTATGCCGGGCGCATTGTCGAGGTCTGCGATGCCGACAAGCTGCACCAGGCGCAGCACCCCTATACCCGCGGGCTGCTTGGCTCCCTGCCGCGCTTTGATACACCGCGCGCACGGCTGGACGTGTTGCAACGCGATCCGGCCTGGCGCGAGGCCCCCAGCGTGGAAGCCCGCCCATGACCCAGCCCATGACCCCGGCTTTGCAGATCGACGGGCTGAACGTCTATTTCGGCGCCCCTCACGAGAGTTTTCATGCAGTAAAGAACGCCTCCTTTACCGTTGAAAAGGGAGCGAGTTTTGGCCTGGTCGGCGAAAGCGGGTCGGGAAAATCAACCATCCTGAAGGCGTTGACCGGATTGGCGCCCCAGTGGGAGGGCACCATGCGTGTTGCCGGGCAACAGCTGGGCGCCAAGCGCGATCGCCGGTTTTACCGATCCGTTCAGATGGTGTTCCAGGACCCCTATGCCTCGCTGCATCCGCGCCAATCGGTGGATCAGGTCCTGTCGGAAACGCTCTACTTGCACGGCGCCTCCAACATCGACGACCGGGTCAACCGGCTGCTGGAGGATGTGGGGCTTGGATCGGCCTTCCGGTTCCGCTATCCGCATCAGCTGTCGGGCGGCCAACGCCAGCGGGTGGCCATCGCCCGCGCCCTGGCGCCCGAGCCGGAAATCCTGCTGCTGGATGAGCCGACCTCGGCATTGGACGTTTCCGTTCAGGCGGAAATCCTGAACCTTTTGAGCGATTTGCGCGCCGAACATCACCTGACCTATGTGATGGTGTCCCACGATCTGGCCGTGGTGGCCCATATGTGTGATCAGGCGGCGGTGATGCAGAATGGGGAAATCGTCGAGATCCTCAGCATCGATGCCATGCGCAACGGCGATGCGCGCTCTGACTACACACGCCAGCTGCTCGCGGCTTCGGCCAACCGGGTGGCGTGACCGCAGGATGGCGGGCGTGATCGAACACCTGCCCCCTGAGGGACTGCTCACCGGGAATCCCAAGCGCCTGTTCATGCTGGATTTTGGTCTGTTTCGTGTGCACTCGAACGGGCGCAAGATCGGGATCTGCGGTTTCCTGGTTCAAACGGAGGCGGGCGAAAACGTGCTGATCGATTCCGGCTTTCCCGCCAAATACGCCGCGGATCCGGAACAGGCCACCGCAGAGGATCGCCTGCATACCTTCGGAGAGGTTCTGACCTGCACGCCCCAGAACCTGCCACAGGTCCAGTTGGCACGTGCTGGCGTGACGGGGGATGACATCGACTACTTCGTGCTCACCCATACGCATATTGATCATATCGGCGGCCTCTTTGATTTCCCGCAGGCCCCGATCATTCTTGCAAAACCCGAAAGAGATCTGCCACGCCCGCTATACTGGAGCGAGGTTCGACCCTGGGATTGGCCAGACCGCCGCTACCTGACCCTGGAGAGCGACAGTGCGATCGGTCCCGGGTTTGATCTGCTCATGGCCCCCGGCCACACGCCGGGCCAGATTGCAGTTCTGCTGGATCTACCCCAAACCGGCTCCGTTTTGTTGACCTCGGATGCCATTTCCCGCCCCGATGAGATCGCCGAAGGCTTCGACAGTGCACCAGATCCGATTGCTGCCCAGGCCAGCGCCCGGCGTATATTGGAGCTTGCCCACGGTCGAGACGCCATGGTCATCTACGGTCATTGCCCGGCGCAGTGGCCGCAGTTGAAAAAGGCTCCTCAATTCTACGACTAGGCGCTGCTGGCGAGCCCATATAACAGCGCCTGCGGTGCTGAAAAAATGGACGGTGCTCCTCAATTTGCCCGCCGGATTTGCAGGATGGGATTGGCCCCACAAAGCCTCGCGTGTTTGACTGCAGGACATGACACAGCCGACCCAATCCTTTCACCGCGCCCTGACCGCGCGTATCGCACGGATCTATCCCGACATCGACGCCGAAGCCTTTGCGCGCGCGATCAACCAGGCCTTCTGGCCCGATCCCGGCAAAAGACGCAAACGCGGGCGAACACCCGGAAACCGGATGTGGAGCGAAGAGGACGCGCTGGTCATCACCTATGGCAACTCCCTGGCGGATGGGCAGCACAAGCCCCTGGACCTGCTCAATGATTTCCTGCGCCGCTATTGCAAGGGCTGGCTGAACAGCGTCCATATCCTGCCCTTCTTTCCCTTCACCTCTGACGATGGCTTTGCGGTTTCCGATTTCCGTAGCGTCAATCCGCAATTGGGCGATTGGACCGACATCAACCGGATCGCGGATGAGTTCACCCTGATGTCGGATCTGGTGCTGAACCATGTCTCCAGCCAGGGCGCCTGGTTCAACGCCTACCGGCAGGGGCAAGCGCCCTATGACAGGTTCTTTTTCGAAGCCAGCCCCGAGGATGATCTGAGCGCCGTGGTGCGCCCGCGCACGACGCCCTTGTTGCAACAGGTCGAAACCGCGATGGGGGAACGCCATGTCTGGTGCACCTTTTCCCATGACCAGATCGATCTCGATTTCCGCAACCCCGAGGTTCTGCTGGAATTCCTGCGCATCATCCGGCTGCATCTGGACAATGGGGTGCGGATGATCCGGCTCGATGCGGTGGCCTTCATCTGGAAGGAGGTCGGCACCCCCTCGATCCACCTGCGCCAGACCCATGAGATCATCAAGCTGATGCGCATGCTGTGCGACAATACGGCGGAAAAGGTGGTGCTGATCACCGAGACCAATGTGCCCAAGACCGAAAACCTCAGCTATTTCGGCGCCCGGGACGAGGCGCATATGATCTACAACTTCCCACTGCCGCCCCTGATCCTTCATGCCATGCTATCGGGTGAAGCGCGCCATCTGGTGGAATGGCAAAAGGCGATGCCGCCCGCCCCCCTGGGCTGTGCCTATTTCAACTTTACCGCCAGCCATGACGGAATCGGCATGCGCCCCGCCGAAGGGTTGCTGAGCGCCGAGGAACAGCAGCGCATGATCGACACCGTGCGCCAATCGGGCGGGCTGGTCTCGATGCGCGCCCTGCCCGACGGCGGCGAATCCCCATATGAACTGAACACCACCTTCTACGAGGCGCTGACCGAAACCTTCGACGGGCCGGACGCCTATCACTTTGAGCGGTTCATATGCTCACAATCCATCGTGATGGCGCTGGAGGGCATTCCCGCCTTCTACATCCACTCCCTGCTGGCCACCCCGAACGATCACGCCTCGGTCAAAAAGCGCGGCATGAACCGGGCCATCAACCGCCATCGCTGGGACTATGGCGACCTGCGCATGCTGCTGGAGGATGAGGACAGCCTGCAGGCCCGCGTGTTGGCAACCCTGAGACACCGGCTGGAGCTGCGCAAGAAACAGAGCGCCTTTCACCCCAACGCCACGCAATTCACCCTCAATTCAGGCGATGCGCGGGTCTTTGCCCTGTGGCGGCAAAGCCTGGATCGCAGCCAGTCGATCTTTGCGCTGCATAACGTCAGCAAGGAGACGGTGGCGCTGCCCTCTCATCACCTGAACCTGATCGAGGAAGACTCCTGGGTGGATATCCTTTCAGGCGATCACGTGGCGATGATGGATGGCACCATCACCCTTGCGCCCTATCAGTGCCGCTGGATCACCAACCTGCACTGACACCTACAAGTCACTGATATTCATCGATATCAGCGGCTGCAGCCGCCTGCATGTCACGCAGGAAGGCGGGGTCAGCCGCATGCACCCGGCTCCAGGTGGGGATGAAGGGAGTTTCATGCGGGTTATCGAGAAAGAACTGCCCCGCCCGCATGATGTTCTCGGCAAAAAGCTCGATCGAGCGTTCCTCGCTGTGCCGATCGATGCTGAGCCCGTTCATCTTGGCATCGGCGTAATAGGCTTCAAGCAGATCCAGCGCACTGCGGTAATAGGTGGCCTTGAGCGTGCGGAAGATATTGGTGGTGAATACGGTGCCATCGGCGGCCAGCTTGCGGAAGATCGCCTTGCAGATATCCACCGACATCCGGTTCAGGCCTGCCTGCGCATCCTCGGGGCTGAGGTCCTGATGCTTGTGATCGTAGGAATCCGCGATCTCCACCTGGCAGACCGCCTTGGGCGCAAGGTTGCGCCAGGCCTCGGACAAGACGCCAATCTCCAAACCCCAATCGGACGGGATCCTGAGATCCGGCAGGATGCTGGTCCGCATGGCGAATTCCCCCGACAGCGGATAGCGAAAACTGCGCAGGTAATCGATGTAATCGCGATCCCCGATCACCCGTTTCAGCGCGATCAGCAAGGGGCTGACCAGAAGCCGCGTCACCCGCCCGTTCAGCCGGTCCTGCCCCACACGTGCGTAAAACCCCTTGGCCACCTGATAGGGAAAGCTGGGGTTGGCCACCGGATAGACCAGGCGCGCCAATAGCTCGTTGGTGTAGGTCAGGATATCGCAGTCATGGATCGCCATCACCGCGCTGTCTTCGCAGCTCATCAGATAGCCGATGGAGGACCAGACATTCTTGCCCTTGCCCTGTTCGCTGGGGGCAAGCCCCATCTCTTCCAGCCGGGCGCCAAGCGCCTTCATCCGCGGGCTGTCATTCCAGATCACCACATGGTTCTGGTTCAAATCCTTGAAGAAGGCCTGCGCATGGCGAAACTGCGCCTCATCGGCGCGATCAAGGCCGACAACAATACGGTGAAGGTAGCGCACCTTGGCAAGTTCCGAGACGATTTTCGGCATCGCCTCGGTTTCCAGCTCCGAGTAGAGACACGGCAGGATCAAGGAGATTTTTCGCGACTGGGCAAATGTTTCCAGCTCGTAGTTCATTTCATCCAAAGACCGGGTGCGCAGGTTATGCAGCGTCGTGATGTTCCCGTTCTGATGAAAATCTACCATGCCTGCCTCTCATCTGCGCAAATTCAGCCTGTCTAGCAGCTCCATCATGGCCCGGTTCCAACCCGAAGGCCCAGCCTCTATCGTGCGCAGGACACGGCCTTCTGCCTCATTTTTCAGCACCGGCAGGGATTTGCTATATTTATTGGCAATGATGACACCGAAATCGGCCTTCTCCAGCATTTCAACGTCATTGGGCGCATCGCCCAGGGCAACCGTGTGGCGCGGGCGATAGCGCGCGATGATCTCTTCCATCCGGTCTGCCTTGGTGCCACCGAAAGAGAGCGTCAGAAACCGCCCGCCATAGCGGGCCGTGACACCCAACTCACCAAGCGCCGCTTGAAACCGCTGCCGCTCTGTCTCCGATCCACTCCAGAGCCCAGGTTCCGAAAACATGCGCTGCTCCGCCCGCGCGGCCTGCTCTGACGACAGACCGGTAACGTCGATGATCTCTGCCACCGACATGTCCCCGAAGCCGCGAAACTGCTGACGCAGATCTGCGGGGGTCTGGTCCAATGCCACCCTCAGGCATTCATACTTGGGCGGCGTCTCTTCCCCCAAGATACCGGCGCCGTTCTCGACAATCGCCGGATAGTCAGACAGCCCCATTTCCCGTTGCAGAACAGTGATTTCCGCTGCGGTCTTGCTGCTGGCTAGAACGACCGGCGCGCCGACTTCGGCCAGACGCGTCAAGGCAGGCACAGCCGCCTGCCAGGAATAGCTGTCATGATCCAGCAGGGTTCCATCCAGATCGGAAAAAACCACAAGAGGCGGGGTCAGCGGCTTGGCGGTCAATGGGACGACGTCTTTCCCGTCACCGCGCTGACCAGCGGGGCGATGATGCGGGTTGCAACCGGGATCAGGATCATGCCCAGGGCCACCCCAAACACGCCATCCATACCCGCCTTGGCCAGCCATTCGACAAAGCCAGTCCAGGCGTCCGGCACCGCATGGCCGATGGCATAGGCCCAGTCATGGATGTGATGACCCAGCCAGCCAAATCCCAGCTCCTCCATCCCGTGAATGACGATAGATCCGCCCACCCACAGCATCGCGGCAGTGCCCACGATGGTCAGCAGTTTCATGAAACCCGGCATCGCATGGACCAATCCACGCCCCAGCGCACGGGTCAGCCCCAGCCGCGCGTTTTGCGCCAGGTAGAGCCCGACATCATCCGCCTTCACGATCAGCGCGACCGATCCATAGACCGCAACGGTGATACCCAGACCCACGGTGGCCAGGGTCGCCGCCTCCATCCAGATAGTGCTGTCCGGGATCGCCGCCAGGGCGATGGTCATGATCTCTGCCGACAGGATGAAATCGGTCTTGATCGCACCGGCCGCCTTTTGCTCTTCCAGATGGGCCGGATCGCCCGGCTCATCCTCGGGGAAGACGTGGCTTGTATCATGGGGCACCAGGGCATGGTAGATCTTCTCGGCGCCCTCGAAACACAGGTAGGCGCCCCCCAGCATCAGCAGCGGCGAAATCAGCCAGGGCGCAAAGTTTGCCAGCAACAACCCGATGGGCAGCAGGATCAAAAGCTTGTTCTTGATCGAGCCCTTGGTGATCTTCCAGATGATCGGCAGTTCCCGTTCGGCGGCAAAGCCATGCACATATTTGGGGGTGACCGCCGCATCATCGATCACCGCCCCCGCAGCCTTGGCCCCGGCCTTGGCCGCCTGGGCCGCAACATCATCGACAGACGCCGCCGCCACCTTGGCAATGCCTGCCACATCATCCAGCAATGCCAGTAAACCGCTCATCGGGATTCCTCATTGTTACACACCAATTTGACCGCAGCCTAACCGATCCGGTCCCACAGGCAAGGTGAACCAGTCACCGATGCGGCAGCGCGGCAATGGGAGGCCATCGTTATCGCCACCGGCACAAAACCGTTACCGCCACCGGAAAGGTTTTGCGCTAACACGCTGTCATTTCGCCCTTTTTGCCCCTTTAGGGATTTAACGAACCCGTCTATATCCGGCGCAAGTTTTGCTCGCCAGGAGAGATACCAATGACCATCAAAGTCGGGATCAACGGTTTTGGCCGTATCGGACGCTGCACCCTTTCGCACATCGCGGCATCCGGCCGTGACGATATCGAAGTGATCAAGGTGAACGCCACCGGCCCGCTGGAAACCGCAGCGCATCTGATCAAATACGACTCGGTGCATGGCCGCTTCCCCGGCGAGGTGACCATCGGCGACGGCACCATGAATCTCGGCCGTGGCGACATGAAGATGTTCTCCACCTACGACATGGGTGAGCTGGACTGGGAGGGCTGCGATGTCGTCCTGGAATGCACCGGCAAGTTCAACGACGGCGAAAAGGCCAAGGCGCACCTGGAGCGCGGCGCGGGCAAGGTCCTGCTGTCGGCCCCCGGCAAGAACGTCGACAAGACCATCGTCTTTGGCGTCAACGACGACCAGCTGACCGCCGCGGATCGCATGGTGTCGAACGGCTCCTGCACCACCAACTGCCTGGCGCCCATCGCCAAGGTCCTGGACGAAGGTGTCGGCATCGAAAGCGGCATCATGACCACGATCCACGCCTATACCGGTGACCAGCCGACCCTGGACCGCCGCCACAAGGATCTCTACCGCGCCCGCGCGGCCGCCATGTCGATGATCCCCACCTCCACCGGCGCCGCCAAGGCCCTGGGTGAGGTTCTGCCGAACCTCAAGGGCCGTCTTGATGGCTCTGCCATCCGCGTCCCCACCCCCAATGTCTCGGCCGTGGATCTCACCTTCCGCGCCGCCAAGGAGGTGACCGCAGAGGAAATCAACGCGCTGGTCGCCGAGGCCTCCAAAGGCCGCATGGCGGGCGTTCTGGGCTATGAGCCTGCCCCGCTGGTTTCCACCGACTTCAACCACTCCAGCGAAAGCTCGATCTTCGCACCGGACCAGACCCGCGTGGTCGAGGGCCGCATGGTGCGCGTGCTGTGCTGGTACGACAACGAATGGGGCTTCTCGGTGCGCATGGCCGATGTCGCCACCGCGATGGGCCGCCTCACCTGAGGCACGCCTCCTAAATCGTGACAAGCCTTGAGGTTTTGCGCCCGCTCAGGTTATCTGGGCGGGCGTTTTTCTAGGAACAGATCAGAGATGACAAACCAAATCGCCATCGTGCTGGGACTGATCCTGATTGCCGCTGTTTCAGTGGACATCACCCTCTTTGGCGACACCCATCTGGTCTTCCTTGGCAAAAAGCTGTTCGAGCTGATCCACTGGGTCGCCTTCTGGCGCTAGTTCGGCCTGGCAGCACCAATGGCACGCTTGCCGTGCTGATACAGCAAAGCCGGGCACAGGGCCCGGCTTTTCCGCTTAACAACCGTCCGATTAACAGCCGATGGTTTGGCCTCACTTTCCGAGCCGCTTGCGCAGCTCTTCATTGACCAGGGGGGTTACGAATTTCGACACATCCCCATCCAGCCGCGCGATTTCCTTCACCAGCTTGGAGGCAATCGCCTGATGCCGCGCCTCGGCCATCAGAAAGACGGTTTCAACCGAGCTGTCCAGCGCCCGGTTCATGCCCACCATCTGGAATTCATACTCAAAATCCGCAACCGCGCGCAGACCGCGCACGATGATCTGCGCACCCACATCACGGGCGCAGTCGATCAGCAGGTTTTCAAAGGGATGAGCGATGATTTCCGTGCCTGTCTGCTCGGACAGTTTGGCGCATTCCGCCTCGATCATGGCAACGCGCTCTTCCAGGGAGAACAGCGGTCCCTTGTCACGGTTGATGGCAACGCCAATCACCAGCTTATCCACCAGCGCGCTTGCGCGACGGATAATGTCGATATGCCCCAAAGTGATTGGGTCGAATGTGCCTGGGTACAAGCCTACACGCATGGGGCCCCTCCTGCCGCCTCAGAACTCGGGCGCACGCAAACATATTTGCGCCGCCCAAGGCAAGAGGGGGAAAATACGGAAAGCCCCGTTCCGGCGCGTCAAATGCGCCCGCCCCGGATTTCGCGGCGGGCCTTCGGGGTCAATGCCCCATGATCATGCCTTCCAGGGCATCCTTTTCCATGGCGACCTCGGCCAGCTTGGCCTTGACCACATCACCAAGGGAGATCAGCCCGACCATCTTGCCCTCTTCGATCACCGGCATGTGCCGAAAGCGCCCGTCGGTCATCTGTTGCAGGACCTCTTCCACATTGGAATGGCTGGTGCAGGTGACAAGTTTGCTGGTCATGTAGTCCTTGACCTGGCAGCTCAGGCAGCCGGATCCGCTTTTGCCCAGCTCCCGCACGATATCGCGCTCTGACAGGATCCCCAGCGCGGTCTCATCGTCCGAAGAGACCACAACCGTGCCGATCCCCTTCTCCGCCAACAGCTTGGCCGCATCCGCTACCGGCGCATCCGGAGAGATGGTGACCACCCCGGCCTTTGCCTTGGATTTCAATATCGATTGAACCAGCATGAACCCTCCAACTTGTAATTTTATTGCGTAATTTCCAGCGTTGCCGCAATAGAGATGCAAGTCAAGAAAATGTCCGGTGCTGAACAGGTTGATTGCTGCGATTGACGGAGCCGATCTGCCCGGAGCCGCGCTGTCAGGTCAGGGCTGTCAGGTCAGGGCCTCCAGGCGGGCCACCTCTTCGCGGATCCCCTTTGACAGGGCTTCGGCAAACCGGTTCAACCGCTCGCTGCGCTGGTCCCCCTGATGACGCACCAGGTAGAAACTGCGCTTGAGGCTGATCTTGTCGGTCAGAACCTTGCGCAGCACCCGGTGCGCGGGCAGCGAGAAATCATGCGCAACGCACAGCGCGGTGCCTTCGGCGGCGAGTTTGATCTGCACCGAAACCGAATTGGAGGCCAGCGCCACCCGTTCGATCCCCAGGTCGCTGAGATAATCCAATTCGCGGTCAAAGATCATGTCCGGGATATAGCCAATCATGCGATGGCCCTTCAGATCCTCCAGAGCCTCCAGCGGCGGGTGATTGCGCAGATAATGGCGCGATCCCACCAGGTGCAATTTATAGTCGGTGATCTTCTGCACCAGAAGCTGACCGGCCGTGGGCGCACTGACGGTGACCGCCATGTCGGCTTCGCGGCGCGACAGGTTGATCACCCGCGGCAGGGCGACGATCTGGATATCAAGGTCGGGATTTTCCTCGCCGATCGCAGCGCAGACCTGCGGCAGGATGTAATTGGCGCTGCCGTCCGGGGCACCGATGCGGATCTGTCCGGACAATGTATCGCTGGGGCCGCTCAGCGCCTCCTGGCCTGCACGCATGGCCTGTTCGGCGGCTTCGGCATGGGCCAGCAGCCGGTCGCCTGAGGCCGATAAGGCATAGCCCTGCGGCGATTTCACAAAAAGCGGTGTATCCAGCGCGGCCTCGAACCTTGCAATGCGGCGTCCCACCGTGGCCGGATCCATCTTCAAAACCCGCCCGGCGCCGGACAGGCTCGCCTCCCGCGCCACCGCCAGAAAGACTTTCATATCATCCCATTGCGGGTCCATGCCGGGTTCCTCCTCGACTATCTTTACCGTTCACCGGGATCTGCCTAGGGATCACCGATGGCCGGACTTGCGTTCCTGCAAAGCCTCTTTGAAATCTTTCCTCTTTTCCAGTGTTTTTTGCAAGCCTAGGATGCCGCCGAACTCTATTGGGAGGACTCCGATGCAAGAACTCACTCATTATATCAACGGCGAACACGTCAAAGGCACATCCGGCCGCTTTGCCGATGTCTTCAACCCGGCGACCGGCGAAGTGCAGGCCAAGGTGCCGCTCGCGTCCAAGGAAGAAATGGACCAGGCCGTTGCCATCGCAGCGCAGGTGCAGCCCGCCTGGGCCGCCGTCAACCCGCAGCGCCGCGCCCGCGTGCTGATGAAGTTCGTCGACCTTCTGAACCGCGACATGGACAAGCTGGCCGAGGCGCTGAGCCGCGAGCACGGCAAGACCCTGCCCGACGCTGCCGGTGACGTGCAGCGTGGCCTGGAAGTGGTGGAATACTGCATCGGCGCGCCGCAGATGCTGAAGGGTGAGTTCACCGACAGCGCCGGCCCCGGCATCGACATGTACTCCATGCGTCAGGCCCTGGGCGTGACCGCGGGAATCACCCCGTTCAACTTCCCGGCCATGATCCCGATGTGGATGTTCGCGCCCGCCATCGCCTGCGGTAACGCCTTCATCCTGAAGCCCTCCGAGCGTGACCCCTCCGTGCCGCTGATGCTGGCCGAGCTGATGGAAGAAGCCGGTCTGCCCAAGGGCATCCTGCAGGTCGTCAACGGCGACAAGGAAGCGGTGGACGCGATTCTCTACAACGACACCATCCAGTCGGTTGGCTTCGTGGGCTCCACCCCGATCGCCGAATATATCTACGGCACCGGCTGCTCGCAGGGTAAGCGCGTTCAGTGCTTCGGCGGCGCCAAGAACCACATGATCATCATGCCCGACGCGGATCTGGACCAGGCCGCAGACGCGCTGATCGGTGCAGGCTACGGCGCGGCAGGCGAACGCTGCATGGCGATCTCGGTCGCGGTTCCGGTGGGTGAAGAAACCGCCGACCGCCTGATCGAAAAGCTGGTGCCGCGCATCGAAAAGCTGAAGGTCGGACCCTATACCGCTGGCAACGATGTGGATTACGGCCCGGTCGTGACCGCCGCCGCCAAGGAAAACATCCTGCGCCTGGTGGAAACCGGTGTGGAGCAAGGTGCGAAACTGGTCGTCGATGGCCGGAACTTCAACCTGCAAGGCTATGAAGACGGCTTCTTTGTCGGCCCGCATCTGTTCGACAACGTGACCACCGACATGGACATCTACAAGAAAGAGATCTTTGGTCCGGTCCTGTCCACCGTGCGTGCAAAGACCTATGAAGAGGCCCTCGGCTATGCCATGGACCACGAATATGGCAACGGCACCGCGATCTTCACCCGCGATGGCGACACCGCGCGCGATTTCGCCAACCGTATCAACATCGGCATGATCGGCATCAACGTTCCGATCCCGGTGCCGCTGGCCTATCACACCTTTGGTGGCTGGAAGAAATCCGCATTCGGCGACCTGAACCAGCACGGTCCCGATGCGTTCAAGTTCTACACCCGCACCAAGACCATCACCTCGCGCTGGCCCTCGGGCATCCGCGAAGGTGGCGAGTTCAACTTCAAGCCGATGGACTAAGATCCACTCAACTCATGACATTGAAAGCCCCGGCCATGCGCCGGGGCTTTTTGCCTTTTTCGCTTGGGGCCACGTCAAGGGGCTTGCAACTCCGAGGGCCTGTAAACACATCTACGTGAGACGGCCCGAAATCACCGCAGGCCCTCTGGCCAAATTCACACAACCGAATATGTTCCAAACAACAATGAGCAGAACATATCACAGGAGGCCCCATGGCACCCCGGATCACACGTCGCGCAACTCTGCTTGGCCTGGCAGGTACATTGGCCAGCCCCGCGATCTTGCGGGCGCAATCGACAGATGCTTTTCCCACCGATGAGGCGCCGATCCGCGACACGGAATCCGTAAAGCGTAATATCTCGGCCTTTGCCCAGCAGAACTGGCAGGATCATTTTGAAGAGTTGGGCGTCGGTTGCCTGCTTGCCGATGTGACCTCCCGCGCGGTGCACTATTGGGGCGGCGATGGTGAAACCTACCGACTGTTCCCCTCATCCGTGCCGATGAGCGAAGATCTGACCAAACGCGGCTACACAGAAGTGGTGCGTAAGGCCAAGAACCCAAGATGGACGCCGACGCCGAACATGCGCGAACGCGATCCGAGCCTGCCTGCCTTCATGAATGGCGGCCCCGGCAACCCCCTGGGCACACGCGCCATGTATCTGACCTGGCCCGCCTATCTGGTGCATGGCACCCATGACACCCGCAAGATCGGTCGGCAAAGTTCGTCCGGCTGTATCGGGCTATATAACCAGCACGTCGAGGAACTCTACGAGATGGTTCAGATCGGCACACAGGTGCGCATCCTCTAGACCGTCTTCCCCGGTTTCCGTCGGCTTATTCCGCCGCTCAGGCTGTCTCGGGCAAGCTCATTCTTGCAGAATGAATTTGCACGGGCGCAGCTTGCCTGCGGGACCCTCTCCCTGTAGAAATTAACAAGCGTTCAATTCAGGAAACCTTAGGGAGGAAACCGCCGTGGATTTCGCTTTGACAGAAGAGCAGACCGCCATTTTCGATATGGCCTATGGTTTCGGGCAGGACAATATCGCCCCCTTTGCCCGCCAGTGGGAGGCAGAAGGCACCATCCCCAAGGATCTGTGGCCCAAGGTGGGTGAGCTGGGTTTCGGCGGTCTCTATGTCAGCGAAGACGGCGGCGGTTCGGGCCTGACCCGGCTGGATGCAACGCTGGTGTTCGAAGCCCTGTCGATGGCCTGCCCCTCGGTTGCGGCCTTCCTGTCGATCCACAACATGTGCGCCAAAATGCTGGACACCTTTGCCAGCGATGAGTTGAAGGCGCGGGTGATGCCCGACGTTCTGACATTGAACACGGTGCTGTCCTACTGCCTGACCGAACCGGGATCCGGCTCGGATGCGGCGGCGCTGAAGACCCGCGCCGAGCGTAGCAATGAAGGCTACACCCTCAATGGCACCAAGGCCTTCATCTCGGGCGGCGGCTATTCGGATGCCTATGTCTGCATGGTGCGCACCGGCGAGGATGGCCCCAAGGGGATTTCCACCGTCTATGTCGAGGATGGCGCCGCGGGCCTGTCCTTTGGCGGGCTTGAAGACAAGATGGGCTGGAAAAGCCAGCCCACCGCGCAGGTGCAATTCGACGATTGCAAAATCCCCGCGAACAACCTGGTCGGTGAAGAGGGCCAGGGCTTCAAATACGCCATGATGGGCCTGGACGGCGGCCGTTTGAACATCGCCTCCTGCTCGCTGGGCGCGGCGCAGACCGCGCTGAACATGACCCTGCAATACATGAGCGAGCGCAAGGCCTTCGGCAAATCCATCGACCAGTTCCAGGGCCTCCAGTTCCGCCTTGCGGATATGGAGATCGAACTGCAAGCCGCGCGTACCTTCCTGCGCCAGGCCGCCTGGAAGCTGGATCAGGGCGCGCCGGATGCCACCAAATTCTGCGCCATGGCCAAGAAGTTCGTGACCGAGGCCGGATCGAAAGTGGTCGATCAGTGCCTGCAGCTGCATGGCGGCTACGGCTACCTGGCGGATTACGGCATCGAGAAACTGGTCCGCGACCTGCGGGTGCACCAGATCCTGGAAGGCACCAACGAGATCATGCGCGTGATCGTTGCCCGCCACATGCTGTCTGAAAACCGCTGAGGCCCCAGATGAGCGATATCGACATTCGCGTGACCGGCTCAGCTGGCCGGATCACGCTGACCCGTGAAAAGGCGCTCAACGCCCTGTCCTATGACATGTGCATGGCGATTGATGCCGCGCTGAAAGACTGGGCCAAGGACGATGCCGTCAAACTGGTGGTGATCGACGCCGCAGGCGACAAGGCCTTCTGCGCGGGCGGTGACATTGCCGAGCTTTACGCCACCGGCAAGGCGGGCGATTACGGCTATGGTCGCACCTTCTGGCGGGACGAGTACCGTCTGAATGCGCGCATTTTCGAATATCCGAAACCCGTGGTCAGCTTCCTGCAGGGCTTCACCATGGGGGGCGGCGTCGGCATCGGTTGTCACGGCACCCATAGGATCGTCTGCGAAAGCAGCCAGATCTCCATGCCCGAAGCCGGGATCGGTCTGATCCCCGATGTGGGCGGCACCCTGATCCTGGCACTGGCCCCCGGTCGCCTGGGCGAATACCTGGGCCTGACCGCAGGCCGGATGAAGGCGGCAGACGCCATCTATGCGGGTTTCGCCGATCACTACATCCCGAAAGAGAAATGGCCCGGGCTGATCGCAGCGCTGGAGCAGGACGGCAATCCCGACATCCTGGCAGAGGCCGCAGAAACCGCCCCCGAGGGCACGCTGGAACCCATGCAGGATGATATCGACCGGCTGTTTTCCGGAGAGACGCTCGGCGATATCCTGACCGACCTGAACATGGCGCAGTCGGAGTTTTCCAAGGGCGCGCAAAAGGCCCTTCTGCGTAATTCGCCGCTCTCCATGGCCTGTACGGCGGAAATCCTGCACCGGTTGCGCGGCGCCACGCTCAGCATCCAGCGGGCGCTGGATCTGGAATATCGTTTCACCTACCGGTCGATGGAAAAGGGCGACTTCCTGGAAGGGATCCGCGCCCAGATCATTGACAAGGACCGCCAGCCCAAGTGGCAATATGCGGATCGTATCGTGCCCGCCGTGGCCGTCAGCCAGATGCTGATGCCGCTCGGCGCGGATACACTGACATTTGAGGAGGAGTAACCCCATGAAGATCGGATTTATCGGCCTTGGCAACATGGGTGGCCCGATGGCCGCCAACCTGGCCGCCGCAGGTCATGACGTGACCGGCTTTGACATGGCGAAGGTCACTGTCGAGGGCGTCACCCTGGCGGCCTCTGGCGCCGAGGCCGCTGCGGGTGCCGATGTGGTCATCACCATGCTGCCCAATGGCCAGATCCTGCGTAGCGTCGCGGATGAGATCATCCCGGCGATGCAAGCGGGCGCAGCTTTCGTGGATTGCTCCACCGTCGATGTGGATTCGGCCCGCGCGGTTGCCGAGAAAGCCTCTGCCGCTGGCCTGTTGCCGGTGGATGCGCCGGTTTCGGGCGGTATCGGCGGCGCCGCGGGCGGCACGCTCACCTTCATGGCGGGCGGCTCTGCCGAGGCGTTCGAGAAGGCCAAGCCGCTGTTTGACATCATGGGCCAGAAGGCCGTGCATTGCGGTGATGCGGGTGCGGGGCAAGCGGCCAAGATCTGCAACAACATGATCCTTGGCGTCACCATGATCGCCACCTGCGAGGCCTTTGCCCTTGCCGACAAGCTGGGCCTGGACCGGCAGAAGATGTTCGACGTGGTCTCCACCTCCTCGGGCTATAGCTGGACCATGAACGCCTATTGCCCGGCGCCGGGTGTCGGCCCGCAATCGCCCGCCGACAACGATTACAAGCCCGGTTTCGCAGCCGAGCTGATGCTGAAGGATCTGCGCCTGTCGCAACAGGCCGCAGGCAGCGCCGATGCCGACACCCCCATGGGACAACTGGCCGAGGCGCTCTACACTCAGTTCGTCGAGAACGAAGACGGCATGGGCATGGATTTCTCTGCCATGCTGCCGCGTTTCGAGAAACGCAGCCGCGACTGAGCCTCAGCTACACCAAGACCGATCAGATAATGGGGGCGGGCCAAATGGCGCCGCCCCTTTTCCTTGACCCAAATCATGTTTTCCCAGCCAGCCAGACGCTAGCCTGCCGCCATAACGAGGAAAGGAATTACCATGTTTGCAAACAACGTTGGGGGTCTGGACAAGATCCTGCGGATCGTCGTCGGAGCGCTACTGATCGTCGGCGCGCTGATGGGCTACGGCTGGTGGATGTGGATCGGCGTGGTGCCGCTGGCAACCGGCCTGCTGGGCACCTGCCCGCTCTATTCGATCCTGGGTTTCAACACCTGCCCGATGAAGAAGTAAGGAAGGCCCCCACTGTATCAATGGGGGCCAGCCCACCTAGTCAGTTTAGCTACTCCGCCGCGACCTTCTGCGCCTCAAGCATCGGCTTGAGGTAGCGCCCGGTGTGGCTGCGCGGTTCTTTCGCGACGTCCTCGGGCGTGCCGGTCGCGACGATCTCGCCGCCGCCATCGCCGCCTTCGGGGCCGATGTCGATGATCCAGTCGGCGGTCTTGATCACATCGAGGTTATGCTCGATCACCACCACGGAATTGCCCTGCTCCACCAATTCGTGCAGCACCTCCAAGAGCTTCTTCACATCCTCGAAATGCAGGCCGGTGGTGGGTTCATCGAGGATATAGAGCGTGCGCCCGGTGGAGCGTTTCGACAGTTCCTTCGACAGCTTCACCCGCTGTGCCTCACCGCCCGACAGGGTCGTCGCCTGCTGGCCCACCTTGATATAACCAAGGCCCACCCGCATCAGCGCATCCATCTTGTCGCGGATCGAAGGCACGGCGGCAAAGAAGCCCTGCGCCTCTTCCACTGTCATATCAAGCACATCGGCGATGCTCTTACCCTTGAAGGTGACCTCCAGCGTTTCGCGGTTATAGCGCTTTCCCTTGCAGGTCTCGCATTCCACGTAGACATCCGGCAGGAAGTGCATCTCGATCTTGATGACGCCATCACCCTGGCAGGCCTCGCAGCGCCCGCCCTTGACGTTGAAGGAGAACCGCCCTGGTTTGTAGCCGCGCGTCTTGGCCTCGGGCAGGCCTGCGAACCAATCGCGGATCGGGGTAAAGGCGCCGGTATAGGTCGCGGGGTTCGACCGCGGCGTGCGCCCGATGGGGCGCTGGTCGATGTCGATCACCTTGTCCAGATGCTCCAGCCCCTTGATGGTCTCACAGGGTGCCGGTGTCTGGCGCGCGCCGTTGAGGCGCATGGACGCCGTCTTGAACAGGGTCTCAATCGTCAGGGTGGATTTGCCGCCGCCCGACACGCCGGTGACGCAGACGAATTTACCCAAGGGGAATTCCGCGGTCACATCCTTCAGGTTGTTGCCGGTCGCCTTGACGACCTTGATCTTCTTCTTGTTGCCCTTGCGCCGGGTGGCGGGAATTTCGATCTGGCGCGTGCCTGACAGATACTGCCCGGTGATCGAGGCCGGATCGGCAGCGATATGCTCTGGCGTGCCGTGGCTGACCACCTGGCCACCATGCACCCCCGCGCCGGGGCCGATATCGAAAACGTAATCGGACTGGCGGATCATATCCTCGTCATGTTCCACCACGATCACCGTATTGCCCTGATCGCGCAGGTTCTTCAGCGTGGTGATCAGCCGGTCGTTGTCGCGTTGGTGCAGGCCGATCGAGGGCTCGTCCAGCACGTATAGCACGCCGGTCAGCCCCGAGCCGATCTGGCTGGCCAGCCGGATCCGCTGGCTTTCGCCACCCGAAAGGGTGCCCGAATTGCGGCTGAGGGTCAGGTACTCAAGCCCCACATTGTTGAGGAAGCCCAGACGTTCGCGGATTTCCTTGACGATGGCACGGGCGATTTCCTGTTTCTGGACGCTCAGGTGGTTCGGCACATCCTCGATCCAGGCCAGCGCCTCGCGGATGGATTTCTGCACCACCTGCCCCACGTGGACATCGGCAATCCGCACCGCCAGCGCCTCTTCCCGCAGGCGGAAACCGCCGCAGGCCCCGCAGGGGCGGTTGTTCTGGTAGCGTTCGAATTCCTCGCGGATCCAGTTGCTGTCGGTCTCGCGGTAGCGCCGCTCCATGTTGGGAATGACGCCTTCAAAGACGCGGGTGACATTGTAGACCCGCCCGCCTTCATCATAGCGGAAGGCGATCTCCTCGTCGCCCGAACCGTATAGGAAGACCTGCTTCACATGGGCAGGCAGATCCTTCCAGGGCGTGTTCTTGTCGAACTCGTAATGGTTGGCGATGGCCTCGATGGTCTGCAGGAAATAGGGCGACTTGCCCTTGCGCCAGGGCGCCAGCGCCCCGTCATAGACCTTGAGGCTCTGGTCCGGAACCACCAGCCGTTCGTCAAAGAACAGCTCCATTCCCAACCCGTCACATTCCGGGCAGGCCCCGAAGGGCGCGTTGAAGGAAAACAGCCGCGGCTCGATCTCGGGGATGGTGAAGCCACTGACGGGACAGGCGAAGTTTTCGGAGAAGGTGATGCGTTCGGGATCGCCTTCGCGCGGGGCGGTTTCAAGGATCGCAATGCCATCCGCCAGATCCAGCGCGGTGCGCAGACTGTCCGCCAGCCGGGTTTCCAGCCCTTCACGGACCACGATCCGGTCCACCACCACGTCGATGTCATGGCGGAACTTCTTGTCCAGCGTCGGCGGCTCGTCCAGCTCGTAGAATTCACCATCCACCTTGACCCGCTGAAAGCCCTGCTTCCTGAGTTCGAGGAATTCCTTTTTGTACTCCCCCTTGCGGTCGCGCACGATGGGGGCCAGCAGGTAGCCGCGGGTGCCCTCCTCCAGCGCCATGATGCGGTCGACCATGTCCTGAACCTGCTGCGCCTCGATCGGCAGGCCGGTTGCGGGGCTATAGGGGGTGCCTGCGCGCGCAAACAGCAGGCGCAGGTAGTCGTAGATCTCGGTCACAGTGCCGACGGTCGAGCGCGGGTTCTTCGAGGTGGTCTTCTGCTCGATGGAAATCGCAGGGCTAAGGCCGCTGATGTGATCCACATCGGGCTTTTCCATCATGTCGAGGAACTGGCGCGCATAGGCGCTCAAGGACTCCACATAGCGGCGCTGCCCTTCGGCATAGATGGTATCAAAGGCCAGCGAGGATTTGCCCGAGCCCGAAAGACCGGTGATAACCACCAGTTCATCGCGCGGAATATCCACGTCGATGCTTTTCAGGTTGTGTTCGCGCGCGCCGCGCACCTCGATGGTCTTCAGCTCAGCCATGAAAGCCCCCAATACCCGCATCCGGCCTGGACGCCGGTGCTTGCCCCTAGAGATAGGCAAAGCTGGCCGAGTCTCCAACCCAAAATCAAGAACGTTCAGCGAACATCTGATTTTCTGCGCTGAGCGGCCAACAGGCCATGCACAACGCAGCCAGAGGCAAAGACAATCGCCGCCACCAGCAGCATGGCGTTATAGCCGCCCGCGCCCAGGACCCAGACCATCAGCGGCGTCCCGATGGTATTGCCCAGGTTGCCCGCCATGGCCATGGCGCCATTGGAAGCCGCCTGATCGGCGGCGCGGGTATTGAGCTGCGCGACCGAGGCAAAGCTTGGCCCCTGCACCAACCCCAGCGCCCCCGCCAGCGCCAGGCAACCCAGCGGCGCGCCCGGCTCCAGCCACAGCCAGAGCAGCGACAGGGCACTCAAGGCAAATCCAACCTGCACCAGGGTCACGGCGCTGAAACGGCGCAGCAGAACCACGCCAAGGGTCATGGAGACCGCGATGGAGGTGAGCGGCATCGCCCCCATCACAAAACCCCGCCAGGCCGGATCCAGATAGGGGGGCAGAACGGTCAGGATTGCGACGAAGCAGATGGTGTAGAACAGCCAGCCCGCCGCCGGGGCCACCAGCCAGGGGGAGCGGAAGATCTCCAGATGCAGGCGGGGCATGGCAGAGAGTTTCGGCATCGGCTGGCGCTCTGGCACCGGCACCGCGTGCAAGGCTCGGGCCAGGACCAGCGCCAGCCCAGCCATGATCACAGCATGGGCGCCAAACAGCGCCTGAACGCCCCAGGCTCGCGCCAGCGGCACGCCAAGCCAGGACAACAGCGCGTATGACACCGCAAAAAAGGTGCTCCACAGGGTCAGCGCAGCGCCACGATGGCGGTTCGCGCTGAGCTGCGCAATCAAGGTCGGGGCAGCCACCACAACGCCCAGATGCGACAGGCCTTCGATCACGCGGGTCGCCAGAAAGATGCCGAATGGCAGATCCAGCACCTGCAGTGCCGACATCAGCGCCCCACCTGCGAGGCAGACCACCAGTGTCCGGCGAAATCCGAAGGCCGAAACCACCATACCCGCGATGACGCCCAGAAGGATGCCAAGGAAGCCGACCAGCGACACGGTGAACCCGATGGCGCTGCCTGTGCCCGAAAACAGCGCTGACATCTGGTCGAAGACCACGCTGACCTTGCCGTATTGCGCGGCAGCCCCCAGGCCCGCGCCCCAGATCAGCAGGATCAGCCCCCAGCGAGTGTGTTCGCGCGTCGCCATAGCGGTTTCCCAATACTCAGTTCAATCAAACCGCGCCAAAGACGGTATCGGCCCGTTGCCAGAACGGAATGGCACGTCCAGCGGAAACAGAAAAGGCCCAAGGCCCTGCAGGCCTCGGGCGTTCAGCACCCCATGCGGATGGGGCTAGAAGTGAATGGTGCGATCAAAGGCGTTCAAGACGCTTTCGTGCATCATCTCGCTGAGGGTCGGATGCGGGAAGACCGTGTTCATCAGATCCTCTTCGGTGGTTTCCAGCTGGCGCCCCACCACATAGCCCTGGATCAGCTCGGTCACCTCGGCGCCGATCATATGCGCGCCCAAAAGCTCTCCGGTCTTGGCGTCAAAGATCGTCTTGATCATGCCTTCAGGTTCACCCAGGGCGATGGCCTTGCCATTGCCGACAAAGGGGAAGCGACCAACCTTGATCTCATATCCCAGCTCCTTGGCCTTGGCCTCGGTATAGCCGACGCTTGCGACCTGAGGATGGCAATAGGTGCAGCCTGCGATGCTTTCGGGTTTCACCGGATGCGCATGCTGACCTGCGATCAGTTCCGCCACCATGACGCCCTCATGGCTGGCCTTATGGGCAAGCCAGGGCGCGCCCGCGATATCGCCGATGGCATAAAGCCCCTCGACGCCGGTACGGCAGAAGGCATCGGTAACCACATGGGTTCGGTCAATCTGGACGCCAAGCGCCTCCAGCCCCAGACCTTCGACATTGCCGACGATCCCCACGGCCGAGATCACCGTGTCGAATTCCATCTTCTCGACCTTGCCGCCGGTTTCGATATGGGCGGTGACCTTGCCCTTTGCACGATCCAGCTGCTTCACCATGGATTTCTCCATGATTTTCATGCCCTGCTTTTCAAAGGCTTTCTTCGCCATGCCGGAAATCTCGGCATCCTCGACCGGCAGCACCCGGTCCATCACCTCAACCACGGTGGTATCGGCGCCCAGCGTGTTGAAGAAGCTAGCAAATTCGATTCCGATGGCGCCGGATCCGATGACCAGCAATTTCTTCGGCATCCGCGGTGCCGTCAGCGCATGGCGATAGGTCCAGACCAGATCGCCGTCCGCCTCAAGCCCCGGCAGTTCACGCGCACGGGCGCCGGTGGCCAGGATGATGTTCTTGGCGGTCAGTTCCTCTGTGCCCTTGTCGGTCTTCACGGTGACCTTGCCCTTGGCGGGGATGGTCGCCTCGCCCATGATCACGGTAACCTTGTTCTTCTTCAGAAGATGCGCCACGCCCGAGGACAGTTGCTTGGCCACCCCGCGCGAGCGTTTGACCACTGCATCCAGATCATAGCCGATGCCATCCGCCTTGAGACCAAACTCCTTGGCGCGATGCATCAGGTGGAACACTTCGGACGAGCGCAGCATCGCCTTGGTCGGGATACAGCCCCAGTTGAGGCAGATGCCACCGAGATTTTCGCGCTCGATCACGGCGGTCTTCAGGCCCAGTTGTGCAGCGCGGATTGCGGCCACATAGCCACCGGGGCCTGCGCCAATTACGATCACGTCAAAACTCTGTGCGGCCATGGTATCCCTCACCCAGCTCGATCAAAACTAGTTTACCGTTAAACTAGTTTGCGGGACACCGCAATCTCGCTTTCGTTAAACCTGCGATGAACATTTCGGGAGCAGGGCCTTCGGAAGGGCGGGCAGATCAGCCCGCCGCCTGCAGCATGCGCACGGTTTCGCCGTAGCCGCCGCCTGCGACATAGGCCCGTTCCGGAGAGGTGCTGTGCCGCATCAGCGCCGCGTTGCGATAGGGGAAGCGGCCAAACTTGCGGATCACGTCGCGATGCGCCCGGGCATGCAGCAGGTTCGAGTCGCCCCGTTCAGGCATCCGCTCCTTCAGCAGGCGCACGCAACGCTCCTGATCACAAAGGTTTTCCGAATGCATCAGCGGCAGGTAGAAGAACTGCCGTGCCGGTTCATCGATCTTCAGGTCCCATTTGCGGTGAACGGCATTCTTCGCCGCCGCAAGGGCAATCCCGTCAGAGGCAAAGGCCTGCCCAGAGCCACGGAACATGTTGCGCGGGAACTGATCGGTCAGGATGATATAGGCCAGCGTGCCGCTGGGATAGGTCAGCCAAAGCGAAAACCGCCCCTCGCAGGCCGCCTCCCAGGTGGTTTGGAACTTGCTCCGGATGGTCTCATCCAGGGGTTCATCCTGCAGGTACCATCCTTTTTCTCCGACCTCGTCCAGCCAGAATTCCAGGATCTCTTCGGGGCCTACCATCTTGCCTACTCCACTTACATGACCATAGGGCAAGTTCAGCGGAATTAGCCGTGGCATTTCAAGTCACCACAGCGTCACGTTTTGCAACAGGACCGACAATTGGTGAAATATTGCTCACGAATTCCGAAGGTTAGCGCAATCATCCATGCTCTTGCGCGGCTTCTTGCTCTTCCAATTCGGTTTCGATCACATATTCCTGCGCAAATTCTACCGCAACCGGCGACCCGGTCGGCGCCATCGGCGCGAAGGAGCCTGATTCATCTGCGGCAATGGAGGCACGCTGCGTCATCCGGTAGGCCGCATAGGCTGCCAGGGCAAAGGTCAGCACCGCCATGATCAGGAAGAAGCCCGGCGGGCCAAAGACGTTCTCCCCCATCAACCAGCCGGTGATCAGCGGTCCGGTGATGGCGCCCAGGCCGTTGATGAAGACCAGCCCGCCCGAGGCCGCAGCCATGTCGTCGTAGTCGAGGTAATCATTGGTATGGGCGATCAGCAGCGAATAGAGCGGGTTGGTCATACCGCCGATCAGGAAGGCCGCCGCCAACAGGAATACAAAGTTCCCGCCCAGGGCCATGCCCAAAACCGCCGCTGCGCCGCTGAAGGCCGCAGCAAACAGGATCACGACACGGCGATCGACGCGGTCCGAGATCCAGCCCAGCGGATATTGCAGCACCAATGCGCCAACGTAAAAGGTGGCGACAAACAGTGAAATCTGCGGCAGCGGCAGCCCGGCGGATGCGGCGTAGACCGCGCTCATCCCGAACTGCGCCGAAAAGACCCCCCCCAGCAGGAACATGCCGACGCAGCCCAGCGGAGAGGCCTGCATCAGCTCGCGCAGGCTCATCGGTTTCGTGGTGTCAAAGGCCGGTGTCGGCGAAATCGACAACAGGATCGGCGCAAAGGAAACGGAAACCACCACCGAGGCGATCACGAATGTCTCGTAGCCCGAGGGGTTACCCACCAGCATCAGCGCCTGGGCCGAGACGATCCCCAGCATCTGCACCAGCATGTAAAGCGACAGCGCCTTGCCCCGGTTGGCATTGTCGGCGGCATTGTTCAGCCAGCTTTCCGCGGTGACATACACGCCGGAAAAGCAAAAGCCGATCAGGACGCGCCCAGCCATCCAGGCAAAGGGGTTGGTGATCGCAGGATATAGAATCATCACCGCCGAGATCAGCGAAGCCAGTGCCGCAAAGACCCGCACATGGCCGACCCGCCGGATCATCTCGGGCGCCATGCGCGATCCGCCAAGGAAGCCAACGAAATAGGCCGACATCACAAAGGACATCTCAAGCGTGGAAAACCCTTCCAGATCGCCGCGCACGCCCAGGATGGTGCCCTGAAGACCGTTGCCGATCATCAGCATACCCATGCCCAACAGCAGCGCCCATGCGCTCGACAGCACCTGCCACATTGCTCGTATTCCTTTCCAGCCGCGCGCCACCCTGTCCACCCGGACAGAAGGAACGCCGCGCCATGCATTCCTGTGCCCCTTAGCCTCGCATTGAAACCGGGGAAAGGGCAATCTTGCAAGGCACGACCATGGCGCACAGATTCATGGCCCGGCACCGGTGTTTCAGTGCCCGCCCGCTGCAGCTCCTTTCGACACCCTGCCGCGGCAGGCAGGTCAGGTCTGATCCGCCGCCGCCGTAGGGGGGATCAAAAGCGACGCATCGCCATAGGAAAAGAAGCGATAGCGGTTCTCGACCGCATGGGAATAGATCTCTCGGATAGTCTGCTGCCCCATCAGGGCCGAGACCAGCATCATCAGGGTCGACCGCGGCAGGTGGAAGTTGGTCATCAGCGCATCGGCCACGTGAAAGGTGAAACCGGGGTAGATGAAGATGTCTGTCTCTCCCTCCCAAGGGGCGATCTCACCGCTGCGGGCGGCGCTTTCGATCAGCCGCAGGGCGGTTGTCCCCACCGGGATGACCCGTCCCCCCGCCGCCTTGGTCGCAGAGATTTCGGCGGCGGCCTCGGGGCTGACGCAGCCCCATTCCGCGTGCATCTTGTGGGTGGTCACATCCTCGACCTTGACCGGCAGAAAGGTGCCAGCCCCCACGTGCAGGGTCACATAGGTGAAGCTGACGCCCTTTGCCGCCAGGGCTTTCAGCAGCGGCTCGTCGAAATGCAGCGATGCGGTCGGCGCCGCCACGGCACCGGAATTCTTGGCCCAGACGGTCTGATAGTCGGTCTTGTCCTGGTCATCCGCTGCGCGTTTGGCCGCGATATAAGGTGGCAGGGGCATGGCGCCCGCCTCTGACAGCGCCGCCTCAAAGGCATCGCCCTCTAGGTTGAAACGCAGCGCGCCCTGCCCGTCCGTCACTGCATCCAGAACCGCCTCGAACCCTTCGGCAAAACGGATCGTCTCGCCGATCTTCACCTTTTTCAGAGGTTTCAACAGCGCGGTCCAGGTGCCATCCGCACCCGGTTCCAGCAAGGTGACCTCGATCCGGGCGGCGGTCTGCCCCTGGGCACCGCTGCGATGGCGCAGGCCCGACAGGCGCGCCGGGATCACCCTGGTATCGTTCAGGACCAGCCGGTCACCGGGCTGCAGCCAGTCCGGCAGGTCATAGACATGGGCATCGGTGATCTCTGCCCCCTGTGCGACCAGCAAACGCGCCGCACTGCGGGGGCTTGCGGGACGGGTTGCAATCAGATCCTCGGGCAGGTCGAAATCAAAGTCGCTCAGTTTCATGGCGGCCATATAGGGGCTTTGCCTCCGCTTTACCACGGAAATTGTCAGCGTTCGCCCCCCTGGGCGGAGGCGGGCGCAGTCGGCTTCTTTTCCGGCGCCAGGGGGCCGCTGGTGGGCGGCGCGGCCGCCGGTTCCTGCCCCGGCACCTGCGGTGCGCGACCGCGGAACAGCTCTCTTAATATGCCCGGAGCCAGACCCGACAACGGGTTAACCTGCACCTTCGGATCATCCGAGCTGCCGCGCAACCGGAAGGCAAACCCGATCAATCCCTCGCCCTTGCGGGTCAGCACGCTGCCAATGGCATTGACCATGTAGATCGGCGAGATCACCCCGCGCATATCCAGCTCCGAGGTGTTCAGATCGTAGTTCCCATCCATGGAGAGGCCGATCGAGGGGCCGACCGCGCTGCTTTCATGCACGATCAGATGGGTGGCGCCGAGCCGGAAGCTGGCCTCCACCTCTGAGAACAAAATACCCTGTCCGGAGAGTTCGTTGACCAGGCCCACCAGGCTCAGCGCATTGACAAGGGCCGCCATCGAGGGCGCATCCTTGACGCGGGTGTTCTGCACGGTCATGCGCCCGTCGTATTCGCCGGGCCGGGCGGCGGGCACCAGGGTCATGTCGAATGTCCCGCCCTGCCCGTGCCGCAACACGCCGGCGGCACGAAAGATCCCCCCGGCGTCCTCCGATTTGATCCGCGTTGCCGTGCCGCCCTGTTCCGGCAGCACGATCCCGGTCAGCGGCGTCTGCCCGTTCAGCCGCGCCGCAAATTCGCCGCGAAACCCACCCCGGGTGACAAAGGCGCCGTTGAAGCCATTGAGCGCGATACTATCGGTCACCTGGAGCCGCTCCAGGGCCAGCGTGATCGGCCCCGAGGCGCCGCTGTCAGCGGAACCGGTGCTGCCGCTGGAACTGGTGAAGGGGGCCCGGCGCATGTCGATCATGCCGCCCTCGATCCGGATGGCCGGGGCGGCAGTACCGCGCCCGACAATGGCAACGGGAGCCCGCAACCAGTCGCCAAGGGAGACCGCGCTGAACAGCGCCCGGTCCAGGCTGCCGTCCTCGCGGGTGGTCACGGTGCCTTCGGCCTTCAGCCCCGCCGCCTCAAGGCGCAGACGGTCCACCGAAGGCTCACTGCGCAGCGTCACGATCATATCCAGCAGGCCGCTGCTGGCTTCCGGCTTGCGCCAGCTCAAGGATGGGATCTGCAGGCCGATGCCCTCCAGCGCCGAGGTCAGGCTCAGCTCGGGCGGCGCCCCCGGTGTCAGGCGCAGGTCGTACCGGGCCTGCCCCTCCCCAAAGACCGAGCCGCTTGGCAGGCCGATGTTGAAGGCCTCCAGCACAGCGTCCGAGAGGGTGACTTCGCCATTCACATAGCTGGTTGTATCGGCATCGCGGCCAATCTCCTGCCGCCAGGTCGCCTGCAGCGGGATACCGGACAGGGTGCCGTCGCCCGAGAGGGTGACATGGCCCTGATCGCCGCTCAGCTGCAAGCGATCCGCTGCAACCTCCTGCCCCGGCACCAGCACCGCGCTGTGCACATCCGTGACCTCCCCTGTGTAGTGATAGAGAATCTCCTCGGGTGTCACCCCCTGGCGCAGGGGCAAGGACAGGGTCCCGGTGACATGGGCCTGCCCCTCTGCCAGGGTCACCGGCAGACCAGCCTTGGACATCACCGCAAGCGGCGGCCGATTCAGCAGCGACAGGCCTGCCGTCACCGACCCGGAGGCCTGCACCCGAACAATCCCCGGTGCGCCGCCTTTGACCGAGGTATCTGGGATGATGAAGGAGGTGCCGGTGACGTCGACCGCACCGCCTTCCTCGGCCATGACAGTCCCCGCGCTTGCCGTGACCACCAGCCGCGTGCCATGCAGGCTGAACTGGCCCGCGGCCTCCTGCACGGGCGGCATGTGTTTCTGAAACCGGGCCTCGACCCCGGCAAAACTGGTATCCACATGCAGGAACGGTTTTTCCAGCCCCGCCCCACGCAACGCAACATGGCCATCGACGACACGACCACGATACAGGTTCTCCCGGACCCATTGGCGTGGTTTCGGAGGCGCGGCGGAGGGCCACAGTTCCTTGATCCGGTCAACCGACATCTGGTCCACACGACCGTTGAGCGCATAGGTCCAGCCTTCGGGCCGGGCAGCGACGGAGCCATCCAGCAGAATGCGTGACTTCCCGTCGCGCACCAGTATTTCCCCCAGCTGCAGGCGGAAGGGATCCGGCTCCAGCCGGAAATCGGCGCGCAGGCCCGCCAGTTCGAGCGGCCTGTCGTAAAGGTAATTCGGGTTCAAAAGGAGATTGGTAAACCGCAATTGCCCGACCAGTTCGGTCAGGCGGCCGTTTTCGATCCCGCTCAGATTGGCCCGGCCTTCCATCGTTCCCGAAACCCAGCCACTTTTGACCTGCAACTCATCGAACCGCAGCGCCTGCTCGGCGGGGAAATAGGTGAAATAGCTATGTGCGCTTTCGATCGGAACCGGCCGGGTTTCCTGCGACGGCTGGATCACCCCCTTGCCGATCTGCAGGCTGGCGGACAGGGTCAACAGCTCGCCCTCTTTGCCCAGGCCGCCCCGCAAGGACCCGGAGATCGGTGCCCTCAGCGCCTGCAGCCAGCCAAGGGCCGGCGCCTGCACCGCAATGTCCTCGCTGGCGATCTCACTGATCAGGAACCCAAAATCCGCCGATGCATCGCCAATATCCGACTTGTAGTTGGCCTCAACCGTACCGACATATTGCCGACCGCTGAGCACCGAAAAGCCTCCCGAAAGCGCAAGGCTCTTGCCCTCGCGCGCCAAGCGTACAGAGCCGCCATCCAGGGTCCAGACCCGATTGAGACGGCCATCCTCATAGCGCAGAGTCAGCGCTTCGGTCGCAACCTCGGTCAAGGCAGCCAGCTCAGGCCGTTCAAACTGCGCATCCCAGTGCTCGATCAGCTGTGGCAGGTCCGAGGCCGACCGCAAGGGCGATCCCGCCTCGGAGAAGCTCAGTTGGAAATTGCCGTCAGCCCCCCGCCGCAAAGAGGCAAAGAGCCCGCTCAGCCAGATCTTCTTGGGCTGGATCTGCCCTTTCAGCAAAGGACGCATGGCCAGAGAGACCTCTGCATCCGCCAGCCGTGCGACCGGAGTTCCATCAGCCTGGATCAGGGCGACATCCCGCAGGCCGATCCGAGGCCGCCAGCCGCGGTTCACCACCATGTGGATCTGACCGAATTCGATCTTCAAGCCGCCCAGGTTCTGTTCCAGCCGCGCCTCCACCCGCTGACGCAGCCATTGCGGCGCATCAAGCCGGGTCCCGATACCGAAATAGAGGGCTCCCGCGGCGATCAGGCACAGCACTGCGACAAGGCGCACCATCCGTTTGAGCGCCCGCAGCCGCCAGGGCACGGCGGCGCGCAAGTCCTGCGCCTGCTCGGCCACGGCATCAGCAGGCCCCGGCACGGGTTCGGCACGCGCGGCCTCTGGCCCGTCGGACTCGCGATGATGCGCCAAAGGTTCGATCTGTTCTTTTCCTTTGCCTACCATAGGCTATCTATGGCGCCCGAAACTGTGAAACGAAGCGGAGACCACAATGTCCGAACCATCCGATCTCACCCCCTCCACTCCCGCACCTCTGTTCAACCTGCCCCGTGATGGCGGTGGCGAGGTCTCCCTCGCGGACCTCAAGGGCCAGGCGGTCGTTCTGTTCTTCTACCCGCGCGATGATACGCCGGGCTGCACCAAGGAATCCATTGGGTTTTCAGCATCTTTGCAGGCTTTTGCCGATGCCGGGGCCGCAGTGTTCGGTATTTCCAAGGATACGGTGGCAAAACACGACAAATTCGTCGCCAAACATGAGCTGACCACGCCCCTGCTGTCCGATGCGGACGGCACCACCTGCGAGGACTACGGTGTGTGGAAGGAAAAGAACATGTACGGCAAGAAACACTGGGGAATCGAACGCTCCACCTTCCTGATCGACGCCGAAGGGCGCATCGCGCGCATCTGGCGCAAGGTCAAGGTCGATGGCCATGTGGAAGAGGTTCTGGAAGCGATCAAGGCGCTCTGAGCGAACACCGCCGCCCGTATCCTTTCAACGCCAATTATTCGGTGGGGCTCCCGCGCCCGCGGAACAGGGCCTGTTTGCCCTGCCCTTGGCGGCCTTGGGCCCGGCGCCGCGCGATGCGCGGCGCCGGGCCCAACGGGAGGAGATCATTTCCTCAAATGATCGACGACGGGCGGGAGCCTGCCCGAGGAGTTCCCATTCCGCCCCCATTGCCAAAGACCGACCGAAGGTGCAGGAACCGGGGACAGCACAGATCAGCCAGAGGCACAATTCAGGTAGAGGCACTATGAGCGACACCCCCCTTTCCCTTGCACAGATGGCCACAGAGGTTCTCACCACTGCCGATGGCCGCGAGAAGACCGCCCTGTCGCGCCGCCACGCCGCCCGCTGGTTCGCTGCACGGCGTGGGGAGGCGCCGGACATCGCGATCGGCACGGCCAATCCGCCCCTGCAACCGGCACGGCCAGACCGCCCCGAACTGCTGGACCCGCGCGACGTTCCCAAACGCAAGCCCGGCTCCGAAGCGGGGCGTATCGCCCTCCTTCATGCCGTTGCCCATATCGAACTCAACGCCGTGGATCTGCACTGGGACATCATCGCCCGCTTTTCCCATGTCCCCATGCCGATGGGGTTCTTTGACGACTGGGTGAAATCGGCCGATGAGGAGTCGAAACATTTCAACCTGATGTGCGACTGCCTTGAAAGCCTTGGTAGCCATTACGGCGCCCTGCCCGCCCATGCGGGCATGTGGCGCGCGGCGGAAGACACTGCGAGCGATCTGATGGGCCGCCTGGCGGTGGTCCCTATGGTGCTGGAGGCGCGCGGGCTGGATGTCACCCCCGGCATGATCGAGATCTTCCGCAAGGCCAAGCTCACCCAGGCGGTCGAGGCGCTTGAGGTGATCTACAGCGAGGAAGTCGGCCATGTGGCCTATGGTTCAAAATGGTTTCATTTCCTCTGCGGCCGCGAGAACCTGGACCCCAAGGACGTGTTCCACGCATTGGTACGCAAGTATTTCCACAGCACGCTGAAGCCCCCGTTCAACGAGGAAAAGCGCGCCGAGGCGGGGCTGCCGCCCGATTTCTACTGGCCGCTGACCGAGACAGGGGCGCAACCCAAGCTCGACTGATCCACCGGGGGCGCCCGGCAGTATTCCGCCAATTGCCCGCCCTGACAGCAGGAATTCCCTTCAAATTGGTCAACAGACTTGCCCAAGCAGGGCGGTCTGGCTATTCAAATGGGCCATGGTCTGCGCCTTGACGGGGCACATCATGACAAATGGGATGGAACAAGGATCAGCGCGTGCCGACACGTCTGACTATCAAAATTCACGCCTTTCTGGAGCGTCACTTACCGGAACGTCGCGTTTTCCTGAAATCCGATACCGATACCCGGTTCATCCGTCTGCGACCGGAAACACAGCTGGTGGCCGTCATCGGAACAGGCCTGTTTGTCGGCTGGTCGATCATCGCCACGGCCATCGTCCTGATGGACAGTATCGGCGCCGGTAATTTTCGCGAACAGGCCAAGCGCGACCAAATGACCTACCGCAGTCGGTTGGATGCAATTGCCTCCGAACGCGACAGCCGCGCCGAAGAGGCGCTGGCGGCTCAGCGGCGCTTCAATGCCGCCCTGGCACAGATTTCGGACATGCAGTCGGAACTTCTGGCCTCTGAAACCCGGCGCCGCGAATTGGAAACCGGCATCGAGGTGATCCAGACCACCCTGCGCGAAACCATGAGCCAACGCGATAGTGCCCGCGCGACCCTGGCCGAGTTGCGCAAGGAAACCGAAGCAGACGGCAACACGCAACTGGCCGCAGCCATCGCCCCGCTGCAGATGGAGTTCCTCTCCACCGCCCTGGCCGAAACCGCCGGGGAGCGCGATCAGATCCGCTCGGATGCGCGTTCCGCGCTTCAGGAACGGGATTCGCTTGAGATGGAACTCAAGCTGATGGACGAGCGCAACAACCAGATCTTCCGCCAGCTGGAAGAGGCGGTCACCGTTTCCGTGACCCCGCTGGACAAGATGTTCCGCAAGGTGGGCATGGCGCCCGACCGCATCCTGGAACAGGTCCGGCGCGGCTATAACGGTCAGGGTGGGCCGCTGGCCCCTTTGGCGCTGTCCACGCGCGGTGAGGAACCCACGGCCGAGGAATTGCGGGCCAACCGGATCCTCAATGAGCTCAACCAGCTGAACCTCTATCGCATGGCCGCGCAGCAAGCGCCCTTTGCCACGCCGGTGAACCTGGGCCAGGTGCGCCAGACGTCAGGTTATGGCTACCGGCGCGATCCCAAGACGGGCGGACGTCGGCTGCACAAGGGATCCGATTTTGCCGGCCGCACCGGCACCGATATCTTTGCCACCGCCGACGGCGTTGTCACCCATGCGGGTTGGCAGTCCGGCTATGGCAGGCTGGTTACCATTCGCCATGCCTTTGGCATCGAAACCAGATATGCCCATAACTCCAAACTCCGCGTGAAGGTCGGTCAAAGGGTCTCGCGCGGGGATCACATTGCTGATATGGGTAACACCGGACGGTCCACCGGGACCCACCTTCATTACGAGGTGCGGGTCAACGGAACACCCGTAAACCCTATGACCTACATCAAGGCTGCACGAAATGTTTTCTAAAAGCAAAATCAACGAGCCCGGGCCCAAGCAGGCCGAAGCAACCCCAGCTGCCGCAACGCCAAGCGCGCCGCCCGCCGCTGCGCCTGCAAGCGATTTCAAGGCCAGCCCGCCCAAGGCCAAGCCGCCCGCATCGCTGCTCAGCTCTGATCTGCACATCACCGGCAACCTGAAGACCACCGGCGACATCCAGGTCGAGGGCACCGTCGAAGGCGATATCCGTGCGCACCTGCTGACCATCGGTGAAAGCGCCACCATCAAGGGTGAAGTCACCGCCGATGACGTGGTGATCAACGGTCGGATCGTGGGACGCGTGCGCGGCCTCAAGGTACGCCTGACCTCGACCGCACGGGTTGAGGGCGACATCATTCACAAGACCATCGCCATCGAGAGCGGCGCCCATTTCGAAGGCTCCGTGCAGCGTCAGGATGACCCGCTGAACCCCGGAGGCAAAAAGGCCGCACCGGCAGCTGCTGCCGCAGCACCTGCCGCCGCCAAGTCGGACAGCTGACGCCTCACTTGCCTGATCGGGCATTTCCCGGTCTGCAAACCTATGAACGCCGCAAGATCTTGCGGCGTTTTCTTTTTACCCAGCTTGAGTGTGGAGCCTGCGCTATTGCGGCGGCTGAGCTTATCCCGTGCCAGCCTTAACTTAAGCTTTTGTTAAACATGCGCCTTGAAGGCATCATTCACAGGTTGTACAAAGAGCTGAAGCGCACGCGCGGATTTCAGCCACGCTTTCCACTGCAGGGCCTTGAATGGGGATGCTGATTTGACGAGAAAACCCGTCCGGGATCAGGGCGTTACCTGTCCCCAAGCAGGATTAAACGCGGGCCCGGACAGTGCCTCTGCCCTCTCTTGCACCCGCCCCTGCAGAGCAAAGACCTGCCACTTCTGATCCTGATCTGCGGCCCCAATCCACATCCAATAATTCAGAAATCCAATACCCAAAGAAGAAGACCCAATGGCAACGTTTACAATCAACAATTCAACCGAAACCTGGTCGGTCAGAGACCTGCAAACCTATTACATAAGGAATATCACGCCGGTCACGACAAGCACATCGACGGTATCCCTAACCGGCATCAACAACCGGGGGGAATCGGTTTTCTACTCGGTCTCCGGGAGCTTTTATTCGACTGGCTATACTGTAACCGGGACCATCCGAAACATTACCCTGCAAATCGAAGGCGTCACCGCGTTTTCGGCCACGGGGCTTGATGTTCCGTTCACCAGCTATTCCAACGTTGGCTCTAACTCTTTCACCACCTACGCCACCCAGGGCAATGACACCTTCAACGTCACCTCCACGAGGGGAAACCGCTGGGAGGCAGGCGCCGGCGATGACACAATCAACCCGGGGAGCGGCGACGACACGATTGACGGCGGAAGCGGCACCGACAGGTTGATCATCAACGCCACCTTTGCCAGCGCAACCTTTGAAACCAGCACGGTCAGTGGGTTTAGAGGTATCACTGTCAGGACCCCGGACGGGACGGATACCTTCACCTCGGTTGAAAACCTTCAATTTCTGGACCGGACTCTTGCGGTCACAATTGGGGACGGAACCCGTAACCCGATATCGGGTGATCAACAGATCACGTCCACCGAGGATCTCATGGAGGGAACCATGAGTGCCGACGTGATGAATGGCTTGACCGGAAATGACACGCTGTTCGGATCGGGAGGCAATGATACGCTCAACGGTGGCTCGGGAGATGACCTGATTTTCGGCAACGATTCCGATGATCGCCTAGACGGCGCGGAGGGTCACGACAGGCTGATTGGCAATAGTGGCGACGATTCCATCATCGGTGGCACCGGTTTTGACCGCCTCAGCGGCGGCGGTGGCGACGATGTCCTTGATGGAGGCCACGGTCGGGACCGCCTTCTGGGCGGCGAGGGCCGCGATCAAATGAATGGCGGCAACCACAATGACGACCTAACGGGTGGTGACGGAAATGACATTCTGAATGGCGGTTCCGGCATCGATACGCTCGAAGGGGGAGATCACGACGATCAGATAAACGGTGGCAGGCACGCCGACCAGCTCAGTGGTGACGATGGAAACGATACGCTGAACGGCGGTTCCGGCAACGATACGTTGCAGGGCGGCAAGGGCGAGGATCAGATCAACGGCGGCAACCACGATGACCACCTGAGTGGTGACGATGGCGGCGACACGCTGAATGGCGGCTCTGGCAACGACACCCTTGAGGGCGGCCAAGGGCGCGACACCCTCATCGGTGCCAAGGGCGATGATCTGCTGACCGGCGGCGACAGGGCCGATGTCTTTGCCTTCCGCAAGGGCCATGGCAATGACACCATTTCCGATTTCACTGTCGGCGTGGATCACATCGAAATCGGCCTGGGCGCCTCCCGGTTCAGGCAGCTGGACATCAGCCAGCAGGGTGACGATGTCCTGGTCGCCTTTTCCGACGTGACCATTCTGATTGAAAACGCCCAGCTGTCGGACATTGATCAGGCTGACAACTTCCTGTTCTGATCCAGGACGAAGGACGCGACCAACATGTGCGGCCCCTCAGGTGAGGGCGTCGCACATGCACGGTTGATGCGGGTTGCAAATACACCCGCATCAACCGTGCATGTGCGCCCACTGCAGATGATCTCACCTCGCATCTCCGACCTTAGGCATTAACTATTGTTTAACCATGCTATTGCGGCGCCTCCTCACGTATTGGTAGAGTAAATCAGCAACCCAAAGCCAAATAGGACAGTCAAAACCACACGTGTATTTCTAGGTCTTCCCCATTTCTTTCCCGCCTCAAAAACTGATTTCCGGCGCTTCGCCGCCCGCCTGTTGGAGCCAATATGTCCACCATCACCATCCACGACCCAAGCGGATCACATGTATTTTCTGATCTCTTTGTTCATAGCGATCTTGTTGACGCCGTGACCGTCAGAGTTAATTCCGACACGATCGAGATTCGGGGGAGCAACGGTCATGTCTGGCGGGTCGTCGGCGACTTCCCAGAGATCGTTCCCTATGACATGAGCGTCACAAGCATCACCCTGCTGCAGAACGGAGAGCGTGTCGCCTCGGTTCAAGGTTTTTCGCTCGGGTACTTCGAACTCATTGCATATAATCCGGTTCAACTGGAAAGCTTCTTCTTCGAAAGCGACGACCGGATCGTTTCGCACAGCACCGCAGGCGAGTATTGGGAGACAAGTCTGGGCAACGACCGGATTGAGCTGAACCGCGGCAATGACACCGTAGATGGCGGCTCCGGCACCGATACCTTTATCCTGCGCAGCAGTTTTTCCGAGGTTGAGATCACGCGCAACGGTCAGGGGATTGAGGTGAGCAGCGAATGGGGCACCGATCAGCTGAGGAATGTGGAGATTCTGGCGCTGGATGATCGGGTCATCAACCTGAACGCAGATCTGCCGGGAACCGACCCTGAACCGGAAGAACCAGAGGAACCGGCCGAGCCGACACCGGGCACCACCGGCGCCGATTACTTGGAAGGTGGCGGCTCAAATGACATGTTCCTGGGATTGCAGGGCGACGATGAGATCCAGTTGCGCGGCGGCGATGACCTCGCCCGCGGCGGCGCCGGGAATGATGTGATCTTCGGCGGTGACGGGGCGGATCAGATCCTGGGCAACCGGGGACGGGACAGCCTTTATGGCGGCGATGGCGACGACCGGCTGCTGGGCCATGGCGGCGCGGACTATCTGGACGGTGGCGATGCCTCCGATACGCTGCGCGGCGGCAAGGGCAAAGACACCCTGCGCGGGAACGATGGCGATGACCGGCTCGCCGGGGGCGCCGGACGGGATGTCTTCGTGTTCCGCAGCGGCGATGGCAATGACACCATTACGGATTTCGAACTGGCACAAGACCGCATCAGCATCGAAACCGGCGCGCGGCAGATGACCGACCTGTCCTTTGAGCAGGACGGTCAGGACGTTGTCATTTCATTTGATGATGTAAGCTTGCGCATCCTGGACACGAACCAGGGCGCCCTGCTTGATGCCGAACTGTTCATCTTCGGCGGCTAGCAAGCGGGAAAAGGCGCCTCCCCGCAGCGCGATACTGCGGGGAGACCGTTTTTCTAATCAGACCGTCACGGATCAGTCTGTCACAGATCAGTCTGTCACAGTAACCTTGGTCATCACATCGGGCTGGCCGATCACGGATCCGTTCTGTCCGGCGCCGCGCTTGATGGCGTCGACCACATCCATGCCCTCGGTCACCTTGCCAACCACGGTGTACTGGCCATTCAGAAAGTGGCCCGGGGCGAACATGATGAAGAACTGCGAGTTGGCGCTATTGGGGTTCTGGCTGCGCGCCATGCCGACGACACCGCGGTCATAAGCCACGTCAGAGAACTCGGCCGGCAGATCGGGCCGGTCAGACCCACCCATGCCCGCCATGCGCATGTCAGCGCCCAGCTTGCCATATTGCACATCGCCGGTCTGCGCCATGAAGCCTTCGATCACCCGGTGAAAGACCACGCCATCATACTTGCCTTCGGCGGCCAAGGCAGTGATCTGCTCCACATGTTTGGGAGCGACATCTTCGAACAGGTCGATCTTCACGGTGCCATTGGCGCCCTCGCCCGCGATCTGGATTTCCAGACCCGAGGCAAAGGCAGAGCCCGCGATCAGGGTCAGGGCTGCGGCAAGCTTAAGCATCTGCGGCCACCTTGACGCTGATCATGCGGTCGGGCTGCGCAGGCGGCTCGCCACGGGTGATCGCATCCACATGCTCCATGCCCTCGATGACGCGACCATAGACGGTGTACTGGCCGTTCAGGAAGTGGTTGTCCTTGAAGTTGATGAAGAACTGCGAGTTGGCAGAATCCGGGTTGGCAGAGCGCGCCGCGCCCAGGGTGCCCCGGTCATGCGGCAGCTTGGAGAATTCCGCCGGAACGTTCGGCAGGTCGGAGCCACCGGTGCCCGCCATGCGCAGGTTGAACCCGTCTTCCATGTCGCCGTGCTGCACATCGCCGGTCTGCGCCATGAAGCCGTCGATCACGCGATGGAAAGCCACGTTGTCATATTCACCGGCGCGGGCCAGTTCCTTCATCCGCTCGCTGTGCTTGGGCGCCACATCCGGCAGCAGCTCAATCACCACATTGCCGTCCTTCAGCTCGATGATGATGGTGTTTTCCGGGTCCTTGATCTCGGCCATCTGGCCCTCCTGTCGTGTTTGCTTTGCCAGATACCTAAGGCCAGAGACCTTGAATGCCAAGCGTGAGCATTGACTGCAGGCGCAAAAGCTCCGAAACAGCGGCAAAGACATTTGCCAAAGACCGGAAGGAGCCTGAGGATGGGCTGGAATACCCTTGATGACATGGATCTGAGCGGCAAGCGCGTGTTGGTGCGCGTGGATATCAACGTGCCGATCGTCGATGGCGTTGTGACCGACTCGACCCGGATCCGCCGCATTGCCCCCACCGTACGCGATATCCTGGACGCAGGCGGCAAGCCGATCCTGCTGGCCCATTTTGGCCGCCCGGGCGGTGAGCGCCGCGAGAACCTGTCGCTGAACCAGCTGATCCCGACATTGGAGCGCGCCTTTGAAACCCGCGTCCTGTTCGCCGCCGATTGCGTCGGCCCCGGCGCCGAGGCGGCCGCTGCCGCCCTGCAACCGGGTGAGGTTCTCTTGCTGGAAAACACCCGTTTCCATGCGGCGGAAACCAAGAATGACCCCGAACTGGCCGCAGGCATGGCGCGCCTGGGCGATGTCTACTGCAACGATGCCTTTTCCGCCGCCCACCGTGCGCATAGTTCGACCGAAGGCATTGCCCGGCTGTTGCCCGCCTGCGCGGGCCGTCTGATGCAGGCGGAACTCTCCGCCCTCGAAAGCGCCCTTGGCGCGCCGAGCCGTCCTGTGACCGCGGTTGTGGGCGGGGCCAAGGTTTCGACCAAGCTGGAACTCCTCAGCAACCTCATCACCAAAGTCGATTATCTGGTAATCGGTGGCGGCATGGCCAATACATTCCTGGTGGCCCAGGGCATCGACGTGGGCAAATCCCTGGCCGAACGCATCATGAAGGACACCGCCGCCGAGATCCTCGCCAAGGCCGAAAGTGCCGGCTGCAAGATCGTGCTGCCCTCGGATGTGGTGGTCGCGGAAACCTTTGCGTCGCATGCGCCGCACCAGGTGCTGCCCGCCGATCAATGCCCCGCAGGCAGCATGATCCTGGATGCCGGTCCCGAAAGCGTCGCCGCCATCACCGAGATCTTCGAGCAAAGCCGCACGCTGATCTGGAACGGGCCGCTTGGCGCCTTCGAGATGGAACCCTTTGACGCCGCCACCAATGCAGCAGCCCTGAAAGCCGCAGCGCTGACCCGCGCAGGCAAGCTGACCTCGGTTGCCGGTGGCGGCGATACGGTGGCGGCGCTCAATGCCTCCGGTGCGGCGCGCGATTTCACCTATATCTCGACCGCAGGCGGCGCCTTCCTGGAATGGATGGAAGGCAAGACCCTGCCCGGCGTCGCGGCGCTGGAACAGGACTGACCGGCGTCAGATCCCTGCCCGCCAGATGCCGGGCAGGGAAAACCTTTGCAGCATCAACCGGTGAGACGTTCCAGGATCGCCCTTTCATCGAGGCCCGTGACCGATCCCGGCAAGGAACCGCGCGCGCCTGACAGGCGGCTGGTGACATAGCCTTCGGCCACCGCATTTGGTGCCGTCTCCATCAGACAGGCCGCGGTCATGAGGGTTGCCAGGCTTTCAGCAAACCAGCGCGCCTCCCCTTCTGCGGGCAGGCCGGACCAGCGGTCGCGATGCGCCGCAAGTGCTTCGTCATAGCGGCGATCCCCGCCCCGCACCCGATCCAGCAGCGCGTTCAAGGCTTCACCCGCGCGCGGCTCCCGCGCCAGGCTGCGCAGGATATCGAGGCAGATCACATTGCCGGATCCCTCCCAGATCCCATTGAGCGGCGCCTCACGATACAGCATCGGCATCGGTGTCTCCTCGATGTAGCCCATCCCGCCCAGCACCTCCATCGCCTCTCCGATCACCGGGATGCAGCGTTTGTTGCCCAGGTATTTCGCCAGCGCCACGCCGATCCGCGCCAGGGCGCGGCTTTCGTCATCCTGCCGGTCAAAGGCCGCCGCCATCGCCATGCCAGAGGCCAGCGCCCCCTCGGTATCCAGCGCCAGATCCGCCAGCACCGACCGCATCAGCGGCTGGTCGATCAGCTTCTTCTGAAAGACCGATCTGCCCTGGACCCACCAGGCCGCCTCGGCCAGGGCCGCGCGCATCAGGCCTGCCGGGGCCAGCGCCGTATCAAGGCGAGTGTGATGCACCATTTCGATGATGGTCCGCACCCCAGCGCCCTCGTCGCCCAGCCGGTAGGCCAGCGCATCGACATATTCGATCTCGGAACTGGCATTGGCGCGGTTGCCGAGCTTGTCCTTCAGACGCTGCAGGCGGATGCCATTGCGCTCTCCTTCCAGCCAGCGCGGCACCAGGAAACAGGTGAGCCCGCCGTCTGCATAGGCCAGCGTCAGGAAGCCATCCGACATCGGCGCCGAGCAGAACCATTTGTGCCCCGTCAGCCGGTAGTGATCGCCATCCCGCACCGCACGGGTGCTATTGGCGCGCACATCCGATCCGCCCTGTTTCTCGGTCATCGCCATGCCCAGGGTCACACCCGCCTTCTGATCGACCGGGCGGGTCGAGCCGTCATACTCGGGGCTGAGCAGCCGGGGAACCCAGACCTTGGCCAGATCCGCATCGGCCTGCAGCGCGGGCACGGCGGCATAGGTCATGGTCATCGGGCAGCAGACCCCCGGCTCCACCTGGTTGAGCATATAGACATGGGCCGCATGGGTCACATGGCCGCCCGGTGCCCCGCTCCAGGCGCTATGGGCGTAGCCCTGTGCCTTGGCCGCAGCCATGACCCGGTGATAGCCCGAGTTGAACTGCACCTCGTCCAGCCGATGCCCCGAGCGCGCAAAGAGGGTCAGCCGCGGCGGATCCCGGCGGGCATCCTCAGCCGCCTGCCGCAGGTCGGCGCTGCCATAGGTTGCCCCTGTCCGCTCCAGCGCCGCCGTATCACCACCGTGATGGCTCACCTGCTCTCGCAAGGCCCGGTCACCATCCCAAATCGCCCAGGCGCTCCGCGGTTGCGGCTGGTTTTCCACCGAATGGGTGCCAAGATCACTGCGGGGTGCGCTGGATCGGTGGGCGCCCGCTGCTGTGCCGGATTTGTCTTGTTCTTGCATGCTGTCTCCTCCATCCGGAGCGCAGCCTAACAAGGCCGAGGCCTGACGCCAGAGGCGTCGTTGCGTCAAACCGGATCGCAAAACCCGCAGGTCACCGCCGGTACAAACCGCAACGGCAAATTCAAAAGAAACCGGCAAAATTAACCATTTTTGGGATTCACAGAGCGATTCGCATATGGCATAGTACCTCAAGACATCGAGGCAATCGGTGCAAAAACAATATCTTGAGCAGTAGCATACAGGCAACTCCAACGTGACCCGAAGCAATACGCCATCCCTTGGCGCCTTTGTCTTTTTCTCCATCGCATTCGCGCTGAGTGCATATTTCACCTTTGCGGCGGTGCAGGGCGATTTCGGGTTGTTCAGAAGGGTCGAGATCCAGGCAGAAGCCGAAGAGCTTCGCCGGGATCTCGACCTCCTTCAATCCGACATTGCGCAGATGGAAAACAAGACCCACCGCCTGTCCGACGATTTCCTGGATCTTGACCTGCTCGACCAACAGGCCCGTTCGGTGCTTGGCCTGTTGCGCGCGGATGAGATCGTCATTCGCTGATCTCCCGGCCCCCCAACGCCCTCCCTGGTAAACAGTCTGACCCACAGTATCGGCCGCCCTGTGGCGGTCACAAAGGTTTTATGGGCTTTTTTTGCTTTGTGATAACCCCATACAACAAAACCTCTCGCCAGCCGGTGCAAAATCCAATATGAATTAGTTTAACGCTAAACTATTCAGCATTAAGGGGGAGTCCGCCACCATGGCCGCCAGGAAAAGCACAAAGAAACCAAACGTTTCTGCTGACGAGCTGAAGACATACTACCGTGAAATGCTTCTGATCCGCCGATTCGAGGAGAAGGCGGGTCAGCTTTATGGGATGGGGCTGATCGGGGGCTTCTGCCACCTTTATATCGGTCAGGAAGCCGTTGTGGTCGGTCTGGAAGCCGCCGCCGAAGAGGGCGACAAGCGGATCACCTCTTACCGTGACCACGGCCATATGCTCGCCTGCGGCATGGATCCCGATGGGGTGATGGCCGAACTGACCGGCCGCGCAGGCGGGTATTCCAAGGGCAAGGGTGGCTCCATGCATATGTTCTCGAAAGAGAAGCATTTCTATGGTGGCCACGGCATTGTCGGCGCACAGGTGCCGCTGGGAGCCGGTCTGGCTTTTGCAGACAAATACAAGGGCAACGGCCGCGTGACCTTCACCTATTTCGGGGATGGCGCCGCCAACCAGGGCCAGGTTTACGAGGCGTTCAACATGGCCGCGCTCTGGGATCTGCCGGTGATCTTTGTGATCGAGAACAACCAATACGCCATGGGCACCTCCCAGGCCCGGTCCACCTCCACCCCTGACATCTACACCCGCGGTGCGGCATTCGGCATTCCGGGCGAAGCGGTCGATGGCATGAATGTGCTTAGCGTTAAGGAAGCAGGCGAGCGCGCCGTGGCCCACTGCCGTTCGGGCAAGGGACCCTATATCCTGGAAGTGAAGACCTATCGCTATCGCGGCCACTCCATGTCGGACCCGGCGAAGTATCGCACCCGCGAAGAAGTGCAGAAGATGCGCAGCGAGCGTGACCCGATCGAACAGGTCCGCGAGATGCTGCTGACCGGCAAGCACGCCACCGAGGATGATCTGAAAGCGATCGACAAAGAGATCAAGGACATCGTCAACAAATCGGCGGAGTTCTCTAAGGAGAGCCCGGAGCCCAGCCTGGATGAGCTGTGGACCGACATCTATGCCGACGCAACCCAGCAGCAGAGCGCCTGAGGGAGACAAAGAACATGGCAAGTGAAATCCTGATGCCCGCCCTGTCGCCGACCATGGAGGAAGGCACCCTGGCCAAATGGCTGGTGAAGGAAGGCGATACCGTGAATTCCGGCGATATCCTCGCCGAGATCGAGACCGACAAGGCCACCATGGAGTTCGAGGCGGTCGACGAAGGTGTGATCGGCAAGATCCTGATCCCCGAAGGCAGCGAAGGCGTGAAGGTCAACACCGCCATCGCCGTGCTGCTGGACGAGGGCGAAAGCTATGATGCCGATACGGCATCCGCGCCTGCGGCGAGCGGAGGTGCGGCCCCGGTCGAGGCACCGGCGGCGCCCACTCCCGTGCCCGCTGCTGCCGCAGCCCCCGCAGCACCAGAGGTGGACGACAGCCCCGACTGGCCCGAAGGCACCCCGACCGTGCAGACCACAGTGCGCGAGGCCCTGCGCGATGCCATGGCCGAAGAGATGCGCAGTGATGAGAACGTCTTCCTCATGGGCGAGGAAGTGGCCGAATACCAGGGCGCCTATAAAGTCTCCCAGGGGCTGCTGGATGAGTTCGGCCCCAAGCGGGTGATCGACACCCCGATCACCGAACATGGCTTTGCGGGCATTGCCACCGGTGCAGCCTTTGGGGGCCTGCGTCCCATCGTGGAGTTCATGACCTTCAACTTCGCCATGCAGGCGATCGACCATATTATCAACTCGGCGGCCAAGACGCTCTATATGTCCGGCGGTCAGATGGGCGCGCCCATGGTGTTCCGCGGCCCCAACGGTGCCGCCGCCCGCGTTGGCGCCCAGCACAGCCAGGACTATGCCGCCTGGTACATGCAGATCCCCGGCCTGAAGGTCGCGATGCCCTATTCGGCAGCCGACGCCAAGGGTCTGATGAAAACCGCGATCCGTGACAACAACCCGGTGATCTTCCTGGAGAACGAGATCCTCTATGGCCGCTCCTTCGAGGTACCGAAACTGGATGACTTCACCGTTCCCTTCGGCAAGGCCCGGATCTGGCGCCAGGGCGAGGATGTGACCATCGTCTCCTTTGGCATCGGCATGCAGTATGCGCTGCAGGCGGCCGAGAAACTGGCGGGCGAAGGCATCAGCGCCGAGGTCATCGACCTGCGCACCCTGCGTCCGATGGACCTGCCGACGGTGATCAAATCGGTGATGAAGACCAACCGCCTGGTCACGGTGGAGGAAGGCTGGCCGCAAGGATCGGTCGGCAGCTACATCGCCTCCGAAGTGATGCAGCAGGCCTTTGACTACCTGGATGCGCCCGTGATCACCTGCACCGGCAAGGACGTGCCCATGCCCTATGCCGCCAACCTGGAAAAACACGCGCTGGTCACCACGGATGAGGTGATCGCGGCGGTGAAACAAGTGACCTACCGGTAAGGAGAGACAGCGATGCCGACAGAAATCCTGATGCCCGCCCTCTCTCCGACCATGGAGGAAGGCACGCTTGCAAAATGGCTGGTGAAGGAAGGCGACACCGTCGCCTCCGGTGATCTTCTGGCCGAGATCGAGACCGACAAGGCGACCATGGAGTTCGAAGCCGTGGACGAAGGCGTCATCGGCAAGATCCTCATCCTCGAGGGCACCGAAGGGGTGAAGGTCAATACCGCCATCGCCGTGCTGCTGGCCGATGGCGAAAGCGCCGATGATGTGGCCACAGCGCCTGCCCCGCAACCGGAAGCCGCTGTGGCGGCTGACGCGGGTGACAAGGCGGCCCCCGCAGGGGGCTCCGCGACACCCGCCGCCCCCGCGTCCCCTGCCCCGGCAGCCCCTGCCGCCGGGGATGGTAGCCGCATTTTTGCCTCCCCCCTGGCCCGTCGCATCGCGGCGGACAAGGGGCTAGATCTGGCAAGCATTGCAGGCTCCGGCCCGCGCGGGCGTATCGTCAAGGCGGATGTGGAAAACGCAACTGCGGCACCGCAACCGGCGGCGGCCTCGGCAGCTCCTGCCCCAGCTGCCAGCGCAGCCCCCGCAGCGGCCCCGGCGGCGGCGCCCACTGGCCCCTCTGCCGATATGGTCGCCAAGATGTACGACGGCCGTGCGTACGAGGAGATCAAGCTCGACGGCATGCGCAAGACCATCGCGGCGCGCCTCAGCGAGGCCAAGCAGACCATCCCGCATTTCTACCTGCGCCGGGATATCCAGCTGGACGCGCTGCTGGCCTTCCGCAGCCAGCTGAACAAGCAGCTCGAAGGGCGCGGCGTGAAGCTGTCGGTCAATGACTTCATCATCAAGGCCCTGGCCAATGCGCTGCAAACCGTGCCCGAGGCCAACGCCGTCTGGGCGGGCGACCGGGTGCTGCAGATGAAATCCTCCGATGTGGCCGTGGCCGTGGCCGTCGATGGCGGCCTCTTTACCCCGGTGCTGCAGGATGCCGACATGAAGTCCCTGTCGGCACTGTCGACCGAGATGAAGGACCTCGCCGCCCGTGCCCGCGACCGCAAGCTGGCGCCTCATGAGTACCAGGGCGGATCTTTTGCAATCTCGAATCTGGGCATGTTCGGCATCGACAATTTCGACGCCATCGTGAACCCGCCCCATGCCGGGATCCTGGCGGTGGGCGCGGGCAGCAAGAAACCGGTTGTCGGCGCGGATGGCGAGTTGAAGGTCGCAACCGTGATGAGCGTCACCATGTCGGTGGATCACCGGGTGATCGATGGCGCCCTTGGCGCCAACCTGCTGGCCGCCATCGTCGAGAACCTGGAGAACCCGATGGTCATGCTGGCCTGAGCTTCTTTTTCAGGGAATTTTCAGAAACGCGGTCGCTCACCCGGCCGCGTTTTTCTTTGCCCAGATGAGACACCTCTCTGCTCCCTTCAGGCGTCGAAGTTCACTCAAGCGAAACCACCATGACAGCCATGTAACAACGAGATGACAAACACATCATAGTTGCATGAAAACAAAGATACATTCCAATAGCGGATATAACTCCTTAACTGTAGTTCGGCAGCCAGTATCACATATGCACCTTGCAGAGACTGGATCATGCCCTCTTCTCCCTCTTCTTTCGCCCCCCCTCCTTCACCGTCAGGCCGCTCGCCACGTCTTCGATCGATGAACCTGCGTATCGCGGCCCTGGTGTCGGTGTTTTCGCTATTGGTGGCGATCCCGGTTGCAATCCTGGCCGGTCAGCGGATGCAGACCCAGGCCATCGCCGCCCTGCAGGTGCTGGAACAGGAACTGACCACCGTCGCAGCCCAGCAGATCGAACAGCCCCTGAAGCTGGGGTTCTCCGGCACGGTTGAAAAACGGCTGCAACATGTGATCGACCGCGCCGGTGACAGTTTCGTTTTTGCCAAAGTCATCAAGGCAGACGGCGTGGTCATGGCCGAGCTTGGCGCCCTGGACCAGCCCGCGCTTCAGCGCCTGCAGGACCGCGCTGCAGAGGTGCAGAACAGTTCTGAACCCTGGTCCTCGCACAGCGGGTTTGAAATCGTGTTCCCGATCCTATCGAAGAAAGGCAAGATGCGCGGCACCCTGATCATGGTCTGGGATCCCGCGCCGCGGCTGGCCGAAGTCTGGGCAGGCTTGCAGCGGGATCTGGCGATTGGCGCCGGGCTTCTGCTGGTCTCGGTCCTGATCTGCGTGGTGATCCTGAAACGCACCCTGGGGCGCCCGCTCACCGATCTTGCCGCGGCATTGGAGCGGATCGACAATGGGCTCTACCACCACCGCATCCCGGCCACCGGACGGTCGGATGAGCTGGGCCAGATCGCGCGGCGGATCGAGACGCTGCAACAGAGCTTGTCGAAGGCAGAAGAGGTCTCGAGCCAGCGGCAGGCAGAACAGCTGCAACAGGCCCGCGCCGTTGAGGAAATGCGCAAGGGGCTGGCGGCGCTGGCCCGCCGCGATCTGGCCTACCGGATGACCGCCGAGCTGGCCCCGGCTTATGAGCCGCTGCGCGTCGATTTCAACACCGCCCTGGGCAGCATATCTGACACCATGGGTGAAGTCCTTGGCACCTCCACAGCGGTCACGCTTCAGTCCTCGGGTATCGATCAGGGCTCGGGCACATTGTTTTCCCGCATTGCCGAGCAATCCCAAACCATCGGGGCGATCTCTGGCCAGATGGTCCACATCACCGACTCGGTCGTCGATGCCGCCGATCAGGCCCGTTCCGTCGAAGGTTTGGCGGCCACCGCCGTGCGGGAGGCCGAGACCAGCAGTGAGGTGGTTAGGCAGGCTGTCGCCGCCATGAGCGAATTGGAGGAGAGCGCCAGCGAGATTTCCACCATCATCGGGGTGATCGATGATATCGCCTTCCAGACCAATCTCCTGGCGCTGAACGCCGGTGTCGAGGCGGCCCGGGCCGGCACGGCGGGGGCCGGGTTTGCCGTCGTCGCCAGCGAGGTGCGCACCCTGTCGCAGCGCACCACCGAGGCCGCCACCAAGATCAAGACCCTGATCACCCAGGCCACCGGCCATATCAGCACCGGTGTTGCCGAGGTCAACAACACAGGAAACGCCCTTGGCAGCATCAAGACGAGCCTGGACACCATCGCCGAGAGGATCAGTTCCTCGGCGCAGAAGGTCAGCAGCGATTCCGAGCTGTTGCGCAACCTGTCGGCCGAGCTGAACCAGCTGGGCGCAGCGACACAGGACAACCGCAGCATCGTGTCCGACACGGTCGAAGCCGCTCAGAAATTGGGGAGCGATGCAAAGCGGCTGGATACCCTGGTCGAAGCCTTCCGCCTGCCCTCTCAATTGGCCGCCGTGATGCAGCCGATCAAGGGAGCAGTCAGCGGTTCGGCGAAACGTCCACAGGCAGCCTAACACCTGTAAGCGCAGCCACGATCAACAGCCGGGGTGAGGGCGGGCTGACATAAGGCCGCCCGCCGCCGAGGACAGATCCCTGCCAAGGATGACAGTGGTTGAGAACGCTCAGGCGTTCATACCAGGGAAGCAGTGTTGCGCTGTCAGCTCTTGCTGGCCAGCACCTGGTTCATGCTGACCGCCGGTTGATCGCAGCCCGCCTCGCCGACGATACGGGCCGGAACGCCCGCCACGGTCTTGCAGGGGGGCACGTCTTCCAGCACCACCGAGCCCGCGGCGATGCGGCTGCAATGGCCGATGCGGATATTGCCCAGCACCTTGGCCCCGGCCCCGATCAGCACACCGTCCTCGATCTTGGGGTGGCGATCCTCTTCTTCCTTGCCGGTACCGCCCAGGGTCACCGAATGCAGCATCGAGACATTGTCACCCACCACGGCAGTTTCGCCAATGACGATGGAATGGGCGTGGTCGATCATGATGCCCTGGCCGATACGGGCCGCCGGGTGAATATCGACACCGAAGATCTCTGAAATCCGCATCTGGAAGAAATAGGCCAGATCGAAATCGCCTTGTGTCCACAGCCAGTGCGCCACGCGGTAGGCCTGCACGGCCTGGTAGCCCTTGAAGTAGAGGATCGGCTGCAACAGGCGATGGCAAGCCGGATCGCGTTCATAGACCGCCATCAGGTCGGCGCGCGCCGCTGCCACCAGTGCGGGATCCGCCTCATAGGCGCTTTCGACGATCTCCCGCAGGATCACCATCGACATCTCATTCGAACACAGTTTGGCGGCGATGCGATAGGAGAGCGCCTTCTCTATGGTCGGGTGGTGCAGGATACAGGCATGGATCAGCCCTCCCATCAAGGGCTGCTTGTCAACGGCCTCCTGCGCCTCCTTGGCGATCCGGTCCCAGACAGGATCCAGCGGGGAGATGGCTTTGCGGGTCTTGATCATGGCGATACATCCTTTTCTGCCCCTTAGGATATGTATCTAACGCAGGAAAGGCCAAACGCAAATCTGTGAACATGATAATTCTTGTTCTTGATGAAACCGCAAGGCACGCGCAGCGCCGCGCGACAGCGCGGCGCCCGGCCCAACGGGTGCGTTGCTCTGTCCCAGAGCAGCCCGCACCGGGCGGGAGCCTCCCCGTTTCATGCGCTTCATCGCTGCACCCGATGCAGAACCGCCTGCAGGACCGCGATCAGGCACCTGAGGTAGTCCGGGTTGTCCAGGGTCGGCTCATCGGCCAGCACCTGTTTTCGCGCTGCCGCACTCAATGAGCCATCCCCCCAGCCCGGATGCAGCCGCCCTTCCCGATCGCTCCAGCGGCGGGCCTTGTCGGCGCCGCAGAAAATCGCCGTGCAAAGCGCCTGCCGCTGGGACCGAGGCACCGAAAGCAAGGCCCGCGCCACAGCCGTGACATCACCCGGCAGAACCGGGCGCCTCATGCCAGTTCGGCCACAGCGGCAAAGCCTGCCCCGTAGCGGTCCGACAGCTGCGCCACTTCGATCCGGTCTCCCGGCGCCGCACCATCCGCCGCCTGCATCACGGTGGTATAGGTCCATTCCGCTGTCGTGCTGATCGCCTCGCGCAACAGGGTGGCACCCGCCATGACCCTGACCCGGTATTGCTCGCTGGCTTCGCCAAGGGGCACCTCTGGTAGATCCCAGCTGTCACCCTCGATCCGGGTGCGCCGGATCCAACCCGCCTGCAGATCCGCGCCCAGCGCGCCGGAAAGGCGCAGATGCACCGGCGCATAGGGGCGCAAGCCGTTGCCATCAAAGGCCTCGATCCGATGTACGTAAGAGGGATCCTCATAGCCGCGCCGGGCCGGGCCGATCCGATAGTGGCGGGCAATCCGCCGCTGCGCCAGGGCCAGTTCCAACTGCACCTGTGTCCCGTCCAGAAGCACCACGTATGACCCTTGCGGCCAGACCTCGGGCATCAGCCCGTCACTGCCAAGCTGCCCGCGCAATCTCCCGCGCAGGAAATAGGTATTCGGCGCCACCAGCTCTGCCTCGCGGAACTGGAACACTTCCCAGTTGCCATTGCTGCCGTCCCCGATGGCCGCCACATTGGCGCCATTGAGCACCGCCAGCGCCTCGCGCGTCTCCAGCTGGCCGGAAATCAGCCGCAGCTGCAGATCCGCTCCTAGGTCCCAGCGCCCCACCGGCCCCGCCGCCAGCGGCGTCTCGGTGACACCGACCACTGAACGGGCCGCAATGATCTCTTCCAAAACATAGCCTTCATCCGCCTGCGCGCCATAGACGGCGACGGTCCCCGGCCAGGGCTGGGCGGTAAGAGCCAGATGCGGCGCATGGGGCACCTCTTCACCGGTCATCAGGGGAAGATCCATGAACAGGGGCAGCACCGGCGTCGGGGCCACGAATTCATTCACCCCGGGAAGATCCTCCGGCACATCCGCCGGGAGATAGACGCCAGGATCAATCCGCACCGCTTCCACCAGTTGCGCCTCTGCCATCTCGATCCGATCCAGACGAAAGAGCGCAGTCCCGGTCTGATCCGCATGTACCGTACTTGGGTCCGGCATGGAGCCCGGCAGTTCCACCACATCACCAACCGCCAGCCCGAGCAGCGAGGGCGGCAGGACAAACCGCGCGCTGTCGCGCGATATGCGCGCCTCGACCAGCCAGCGTTCCACCGTCTGACGTGCCTCGGCCCGGGTCATGACAAGCGGGAGGTCACTCTGGCTCACTGCGTGGGTAGCGTCATCGGGCAGCACCGCCTCCTCGGAGGCGAGATCGAAATTCGCCCCCCATTGGGCAAAGCGCAGCCGAACCCGCCCTGCCAGTTCCGCCTCTCCACTGCGGTGATGGGCGATGCCCCCCTCCACCTCGGCGCTGTCCACCACCAGATCCGGGGACAGGCTGCGCACATCCGTTCCCGTCCGCAGACGGAACCGCAGCAGCCCGTCCTGTTCGATCGCATCAAAGCCATGGCGCAGCATCAGGGGCTGCAGCGCCGCGCGGGCCTCTTGCGTGCCCTCCAGGCTATAGCCATGCACGATACCGTAGAGCGCGCTGATATCCGTCCCGGTGACATCCGAAGCTTCGCAGAGTTCCCGCACCACCGAGGCAAGCGTGCGCTGCCCCGCACGCCCATTCAGCCAATGGCCCCGCAGGTAGTTCTCGCCATCACTCCAGATCTCGACCGCATTGGGAAAGGCCGGAAAGGGGCGTGCATCCCAGGCCCAGACATAGGCGTTGGCCATATCCAGCATCGGCCCGCCGTATTCAGAAGAGATCGGGTTGTGGGCCGGATCGCTCCAATAGCCCAGCATGGCGCGCAGATAGTGCAGCTGGATCAGATCATCACGCTGCCCGTTGGAGAATTTCGGCAATTTGGATTCCGAGCTTTTCGGATCCAGGAACTTGTTGGGCTGATTGGTGCCCCTGTCGATGGCCGCGCAGCCCAGTTCGGTGAACCAGATCGGTTTGCTCTGCGGCTCCCATGCGGTGGGAAAGGGCTGACGGACCCCATTGATCCTCTCATGATGGGTGTTTTCCCACCAGTTGCGAATGTCCTTGTAGCGCCAGATCCAGGGTTCACCATGGGCGCCATCGGTGATCGGCGTGCGGATCTGCGCCGCTTCGGCCTCGGGCGAGTGGTAGAACCAGTCATATCCCTCGCCCCCCTCGATATTGCCGCGCAGGTAGTCTAGGTCATAGATCGCGGGCACACCCGCCGCTGCGTCCAGATGATCTTCTCCCTGGCGCCAATCCGACAGCGGCATGTAGTTGTCGATCCCGATGAAATCGATCTGCGGATCCGCCCAGAGGGGATCGAGGTGAAAATACCGGTTCCCGTCGGGGCTGGTGTAGCCCCAGTATTCCGACCAATCCGCCGCATAGCCGATCTTGACCTCGGCCCCGAGGATCTGGCGTACCTCACTTGCAAGATCTCGCAGAGCCTCCACCGCAGGGAAACCACTGGCGCCGCGGATCTGGGTGAGGCCGCGCATTTCGGAACTGATACAAAAGGCCTCGACCCCGCCCGCCGCCGCACAGAGGGCCGCGTTATGCAGGATGAAGCGCCTCAGCCCCCAATCCTCTGGTCCTGTATAGGTGACAGCGCCATCTGTGACCGTGAAATCCGCCGCCACAGCCTGCCCCATGAAGGTGGCAACCTCGGCATCGGCTGCGGCTGTGCGATCGGGGCTGCCGTCGCGCCCCGGCGCAACCGACAGGGTGATGCGCCCGCGCCAGGGCAGGTGCGGCTGGTCGCTATTGTCGCTCCAGGGATCGGGCAAACCGTTACCCGCGGGCTGGTCCATCAGGATGAACGGGTAGAACATCACCCGCCGCCCCTGATCCCGCAGGGTCTGGATCGCCTCGATCACCGCAGCATCCGCCGGGGTGCCGCCATAGACCGGGTTCTCCTCTTCGTCCTTCAGCACCTCGTCGGCGCTGGCGCGGGGCACGCCAGAGACCACCCAGGGCATGGTAACCCCATCGGCCTGCTTCTGTTCGACTTTCGGTTTGATCCGGCATGCGCCGCAGCGCAGGTCATCCCCGAACCACGAAACGATCAGCGAGGCGGCATCGCAGGCGGGCAACTCGTCCTCCAATGCCGCCAGTGACGTCACAAGATCTGTCTGCCCCGAGGGCGTATGGGTATTGGCCGCGCGCATGTCGCCGGGACCACCCGAGTAATTCACCGGGCTGGCCGCGAGCGCATATTCGCCGGTGCCGGGCATCAGCGCCACGCCGCGCAGCAGTTGGGCCGGGTCGTGGGCGTAGTCGGGGCTACCCGGCTGTTCTCCCCGGATCACCTCGAAGGAAAACTGCGGCACCCGGTTGCCGAAGCGCTCAAGCTGCACATTCTCCATCACCACATAGGCGGTGCCGCGATAGGCGGGCACCTGGCCTGCGCCTTCCACCGCCTCCATCAGCAGATCGGGCGCCTGGTCGGGCGTGCCCCGGTAGACGGTCATGTTGAGATCCAGCGGCGAGACCTCCTCTCCGTCGGCCCAGACCCGGGCAACCGAGGTGATCTCCCCTTCGCATAGGGCAATGGCCAGCGAGACCGAATGGCTGTAGCGCGTCACGCTGGGCTGGCGCGGCGCGCCCTTGCCGCCACCGCCGCTGGTTTCACTGCTTTCCAGAAATTTGGTGGCCCAGATCACCTGCCCGCCCACGCGGGTGCGGCCAAAAACCTTGGCGATGGGTTCCCCTTCGCTGGCCTGGGTCAGGCGGAATTGGTTGATCCGACCGGTTTCAATCGGATCGGACCCAGCGCCAAACAGGCGTTCATCGATGGCGCGGCCCAGAGTGGCGCCAATGGCCCGCCCGATCGCCACCGAAGACAGCCCGGCCACGGAGCCGCCCACCGCCCCGCCGATTGCGGCGCCTGCCGCCGAAAGAAGAATGGTCGCCATCAGAGAACCTCTTGCGGATATGCAAAGCGCGCCACGATGCGGCGCTGCCAGGGGGCACTGAGCGCGCATTCCACCACGCCGCGCCCCGAATACGCGTGAATGAAGCGAGGCACGGAAACCGCCCGCTTGCCCGTGTCGCCAAGCTCTGACTGAATGCCGAGATGTTTCGCAACGGATCCCGTCCGCATGCGAAACAGCAGGACATCTCCCAAGGCGGCCCCTTCCAATGGCTTGGGGGTCAGGTACGAGTGAGCCGCCTGCCACAGGCGTTCCTGCCCCTGGGGTTCGGACCAATCCATCGTGTAGGGCGGCAAGGGGGCGGGTTCCGCACCAAGCGCCTCGCGCCAGATCCCCCGGATCAACCCGAGGCAATCACAGCCTGCCTCCCGGCGGCTTGCCTGATGTACATAGGGTGTACCCAGCCAGCCCCGCGCAAGGGCGGCGATCCCGGCGCCGCTCATCTGCGGCTGCCCCCGGTGTTGACGCCGGTGGATTTTGGTACCGACATCACCCAGTCCTCTCCGGGGATATCGGGAAAGCCCCGGTAGTTCAGCAGGTTGTTGAACTTGAGCCGACAAGTCTCCATGCGCTTGTCGCAGCCCGCCTCCAGTCGGACCAGATCACCGGCGGCGATAGCTGCGCGCAAAGGCTCCCAGAGTTCGATCCGGCGCCCGCTTGCATCGCTGCGGTCCTGCTTGATCGCGCTCCACAGCCCCTGCGCCGCCCCGCTCAGCACCGTCAGGCGGCCGCGCGTGAACCATTCCGGTTCAAATCCCGCCAGATCCGACCAGAAGAATACGCGCCCCTCTTCGCTCTGCTCCACCACACGCTCTGCCGCATATCCGGGCGTATCCAGATCGAAACCACAGCTCCGATCCCCCAGAACGGCCGTACAGGGTTTCTGGTAAATCCGCCCCAGAGGCCGGTTCAGCCCCTCGCTGAGACCGCGCAACTCGGCCTCAAAGGCGCCCCCGGCCCGGCGCAGCTCTCCGATGGAGCCGCGAAACTGCAGCCACCGCACCGCGACATCCTGCCAATTGACCAGCCAGCAGCGCACATCGGCGCCGTCAAACCGCCCCGCTTCGATGTCGTCCTCGCGCAACCCCGCATCCGAGAGCGCCCCCAGTGCCTCGGTATTGTCCACCGACAGCCCCGTGGCCTGTTGCAGCGCGCGGGCCGTCATGCCGCAGTTTGCTTTGAACAGCATGGTGTCAAAGACAAGATCGCGGTCGTGATCGGTGAACCCGTAGAAGGTGCCATCGGCACGGGTCAGCGCCCAGGCCCGGCACAGGCTGGTGTTGCCAGTGGCAACGTGATCCAGGAAGGCTTGCGACGGTCCCGCCATCAGATGCGCACCTCCACGATCGGCACGGACGGCACATCGCCCGCCTTGAAGGAGGCAACGCTGGTCAGGATCTGATCGGTGTCAAAGCGCACCGGCACGTCAAATTCAAATCCCGCCACCACCTGCAGGCCAACCTCGGGCGGGTGCGACAGGGTGATCATCCCGGTGGTCGTGTCCAGATCATAGTCGACGCTTTCGCGCAGCTCCTCCTGCTCGATCCCCAGCCTCACCGAACCCGAGACCGGTTTTGCGATGGGTCTTTGATAGATCACATCGCCCGAGCGGTAGGATTTCACCAGCTGAAACTCCACCGTGGCCCCATCACCAAGGCCAATCACCTCGTCGCGGAAATCCACTTCGGCGGTGGCGCGGGCGGATTTGTAATCGGACCAATCCTTCCAGCGAAAGCCGTACAGCTGCCCCTGGCGCGCCTCGAAAAAGGCAATCAGCAGCTCCACATCATCGAGCGAGCGCAGCCCCAGCCCGGCATCATAACGCCGCCGCGAATGGGCCCAGGGGGTGTTGCGCTCCTCATGGCCATTGGTCAGCGTCACGATATCGGTGCGCCGCTGCGGCCCGCCGACCGAGCCAAAGCTGAGCGAGGCCGGAAATCGGACATCGTGAAAATTCATCGTGGGATCTCCTGTTTCGGATCAGCGGGTGTTTTTCAGCGGTTGCGGGCGCCATGGCCCAGGGCGCGGGACAGCCGCGCGGCGATCTGGCCCTGGCTGCGCTGGAACCCCTGTACGTCGGGCGTGGTGATATTCATCACCACCTGCATGGGGCGCCCGCCGGAACTGCTGACCCCAAGCGAGCCATCGGCGGCGCGGCGCAGGGGCAGGATCGCCTCGGGGCCTGCCTCCCCCATCAGGCCGGTGCCGCCGCGCATCGGAAACAGGGTGGCGCCGCTGACCACACCGCCACGGGCAAAGGGCATCACCCGGCCTTCGGAAAAGGCAGCGCCCTCGGCAAAGGGCAGAAGGCCGCTGACAAGGTTCCCCACGCCCGTTGCCAGCAGGCCACCCACATGATCGGTCACCGGGCGAATGGCCGCATTATAGGTGGTGCGCAGCATCGAGCGCGCAACCGTATCCAGCGCATCCGACAGGCTGCGCCCATCAAAGACCACGCCTTCAAAGGCGCGCCGCAAGCCCCGCGACATGCCCCGTTCCAGCGTCTGCACATCCTTGCCGGTGGCGGCAAAGGCATCGCGCACCCGGCGCAATTCGGTGTCGAAACTGGCGGCCATGCCGGCAGCCTCGCCCAGGGCATCCCCCAGCGCCTCGCTGCGCAGTTCCAATTCTGCGATCTCACTCTCGGCCATCCAAAGCCTCCTTCGTCTTCGGCGTATCGGGAAAGGCTCGCATCAGGTCCTGCAGCCCGGCGCGATCCATCGTCCCTGGCGCCTGCTGGCCCAGCATCAGGCGCAGCTCCGCAGGCGTCAGGCGCCAAAAGGTGTCGGGCGTGAGCCGCAGCCCCGACAGGCCAAGCCGCATCAGCGCGGGCCAGTCAAAGCCGCTCATTCCTGTTCCTCTGGCAGGGAGAAACTTCGTGCCAAGAGCTGCGCCGCGATCCGCGCCGCCGCCATCGGCCCGCCGTCAATCTGGGCCCGCGCCAAGTCTGCCGCCTTCAGATCATGGCCGCCGCCCTCAAGTCCCGCCGCAATCAGCGACAGGATATCGCGGGCGGAAAACCGTCCTTCCTCAAACCGTTTCACCAGGTCCACCAGCGATCCCTCGGCGAGGCTCTGCTCCAGGCTGGCAAGCGCACCAAGCGTAAGCTTCAACGCATAAGCCTTTCGATCGATGACGATTTCTACCTCGCCTGCGAAGGGGTTCGCCATGGGTCAGACCGCCGTGAAGGCCAGCACACCGGCACTGGCAAGGGCCAGCTCATAGGTGGCCTCGCCATTGTGGGTGCCGGAGTATTCCAGCGCGGTCACTTGAAACGGGCCTTCGATGATGCCGAAATCGGGGACAACCACCTGGAAGTCCGGGGTGATCCCGTCAAAGAACAACTGCCGTGCGCGCTCATCCGTGCCCTCATCGCGAAACACGCCAGAGCCCGAGATATTGGCCGATCGCACCCCGGCGCCGGACAGAAGCTCGCGCCAGCCGCCCTGGCTTTCGAGGCTGGTGACATCAACGCTTTCGGCGTTGAAACTGATCCGCGTGGCTCGCAGCCCCGCGATGGTTTCGAACTGACCATCGCCGGTCATATCCACCTTGATCAGCAGATCCTTGCCATTCTGTGCACCCATGGGGTCACTCCACTTCCTACATGATTACAGAGGTTTGCGACCAATTTCCAACAAGATCAGCCATCCTCGACCCGTGCCGCAAAGCGCAGGATGATGCTGCGCCCGCCATCTGTCAGGCGCTCGGCTGCGGCGCGTTCGAACCACAGGCCCACCAGTCGACCGCGCGACAGGGTCAGCGGCGCATCGATCAGCGCATCGCAGACCGCCGCCGCAACCGCCTTGGCCGCCGAAAACCCGGCGGTGTCGGAAAAGACGCTGACGGTAAAGCGATGGCGCGCACCGGCGCCGGTGATGTCGGACCGGTCCTCCACCTCCTCCGGGCCAAGGGCCACATAGGTCTGCGGCAGGGTGCCGGAGGGCAGCGCATCATAGAGATCGGAGCCGATCAGGGCCGTTAGCCCGGCATCCGCTGCGAGATGCTGATACACGGCCGATTGCAGCGCGTCGGACAGGGCATAGGTCATGCAGCCACCTCCTCGAGAGCGAAACAGGTGAGGTAGCGCCCGCGCGCGTCCGCCTCGCTGACCGCATCGATGCGAAACAGCCGGACGCCATCGCGAAACCGCTGATCCGGGCGCGGGCGCGAGGTGGCCCCGGTCGGCGCCGCCCGCACCGTGATCCGATAGCGCTGCAATGACAGGCTGCCGCCCTCCAGGTCCGCGTTGCGCCCGCTCAGCGCCGTCACCTCGGCCCAGAGCGTGCCAAGCGCTGTCCAGCTTTCCACATAGCCCCCCGCTCCATCAGGCAGACGCTGAGGGTCTTCCAGAACCAAGGGCCGGTTCAATCGCGGCGCAGGGGCAAGATCGGTCATTGTACCATCCCCAGCGACAGCCGCGGCGCGCGGTAGCGTTCGATCAGGCTGGTCACGCCAAAGGGCATGCAGCCACCGTGCAATCCGGTATCCTCGCGGTATTCGTAGTAGTGTGCGGCCAGCATCAGCACCGCCTGTGCCAGATCGGCAGGCAGATCCCCCCAAGTGGCGCCCAAACCGGCCAGGAAGGTGATGCGCACCAAGCCGGACCCCGACACCAGAGGCAAATGCGTGCTCACCGGGCAGAGTTTGGGATGGTGGGTGTCCTGTTCCAGATGGTAAAGCGCAGGATCCAGCGGGGTCTCGTTGCCATCGGCATCGACAAAGATCACCGAAGAGACCGACACCACCGGCGCAACCGGCAGGACCGCAGCGCGCGCATCGCGCCAGCGGGACAGCTGCCATTGGAATGAGCGCTGGATCAGGGCCTTGCCGGTGCGCGTCTCGATCGCTGAGATCGCCGCACGCAGAAAGCCGTTCAGCACGCTGTCCTGCAGGCTGTCTTCGATAAACCCCGTGCCCAGTCGCAGATGCGCCTTGAAGGCCACGAGCGGCAGGGCGCTATCGGGCACGGGCGTCCCTTCGGTCAAAATCATCTCATCTCTCCGCACTTCCCCGCGTTGTCCGGGCCTGGCGCCGGTATCCCCCAAGGCTGATCCGGTGCAGCGGGCGCAGATCCTCCCTGCCGCTCGGACGGAGGGGGAGCAGCTGGACGACAGGGAATATGTGATATGCGCCCGCCGACGGGTCCGGGCTGCCGGTCCCGTCATCGGTCCAAAGCGGTTAGCTCAGGCCGAATTTCAGCAGCTTGATGGCGGCGAAATCGCTGACATCGCCGCCAATGCGTTTGGTGGCATAGAACAGCACATGGGGTTTGACACTGAAGGGATCCCGCAGCACCCGCAGATCCGGACGTTCGGCAATGGTGTAGCCTGCAGCAAAGTCGCCAAAGGCCACGGAATAGCTGTCGGAGGCGACATCCGGCATGTCCTCGGCCACCAGCACCGGATAGCCCATCAGCCGCGCAGGTTCCCCCGCGGCCAGCCCATCGGACCACAGGAATCGGCCATCGGCATCCTTCAACTTCCGGATCACCCCGGCGGTCTTGGAATTCATCACGAAAGAGGCGCCAGCGCGATACTGCGCACCCAGCGCATAGACCAGATCGATGATCGCATCGCCATTGCCGATATCCCCATCAACGCCGGTCGGAACATAGCCAAGGCTGCCCCAGGCCCAGACATCATTGTCCACGGTCGGATGGGTCAGGATGCCGGTGGGTTTGTCCACCCCGTCACCGGTCAGGAAGGTCGCCGCCTCGGCACGGGCGAACTTGTCGGCAATCCGCCCCGCCAGCCAGCCCTCGATATCAAAGGCACTGTCATCCAACAGCCGCTGCGAGGCCTTGGGAAGCGCGCTCAGTTCATGCAAGGGAATGGTGATCCGGTCGATCGACGGGGTCCCGGTTTCCGCCGTGGGGTCGGTTTCTGTTGCCCAGCCAGCCCCCACATCAGTGTGATCGATCAGCACGTCGTATGACGTCGCCTCCACATTCACGACCGAGGCAACGGCACGGATCGAGGCGGTCGATTGAAGCACCGATTTCACCGTCTCGGCGGTTTGCGGATCCACCAGATAGCCGCCATCGCTATTGACCGCCGTCGACATGGATTTGGCATCCAGGTCAAGGCCGCGCAATGCCCCTTCGTCGCCAGAGCGCAGATAGGTGCCAAAGGCCTTTTGGTGTGGGGCACCGATATCGTCGCCGGCGGCAAGATGGGGGCGCGCCACCACATGGTTTTTGTGATCCAGCATTGTCATTCGCTCTTCCGTCTGTTTCAGTTTCGCCTGCACTTCACCCTGGAACCCCCTGAAGTCCCTGATAAAGCCGGAAACGGCCTGACGGACTTCCTGCACCAGTGGCACCGCATCTCCGGCCACGGCCGGGATTTCCTGTTTGCTCATCTACCTGTCCTGTTCCTGTTCCACTTCATCCAGCCTGCGCTCCCTGACCCGAGGTCGCAGCGCGCAATTCCCTGGCAAGGGCGCGCAGGGCCGTTTCCGTGTCGGGCTTCGATTTCGCCGCCACCCGCGCGGTGGCCAGCATCGGGAAGGTCACCAACGAGACCTCCCAGAGATCCAATTCGGTCAGCCTGCGCCCGCCACCCTTGTTATGGGCCGCTTTCACCGTCCGGTAGCCGATCGACAGCCCATCCAGAGCTCCGGCTGCAATCAGGGATACCGCCTCGGCGCCGCGCCGCGTTTCGGTCAGGATCCGCCCCTTGACCCAAAGCCCGCGTGCGTCCTCGCGCACATCGTCCCAGACCCCGATGGGCTGGCTCGGATCATGCTGCCACAGCATCTTGACCTTGCAATCCCGCGCCGCCAGTGCCCGCAAGGAGGCCAGATAGGCGCCGGGCATCACCACATCGCCGCCCTGGTCAACCTCGCCAAACAGGCTGGCATAGCCCTGGATGATGTTGTCCTTGTCAAGTTTCAAACCCGTCTCGCAGCGGGCGAACTTCTGTTCCAATTGCATCTGAGGCTGCATGAGCATCTCTCGCTATCCACCTGTTATGTTGCGATTATTGAGTCACCAGGAAGGACTGGAACGCCTGCGCCAGGATCACAGCCGCGACGCCGTAGACCGTCAGCCACAGCCGTTTCTCCAGCCGCTCGATCAGCTGCTCGATCCGGTCCAGCCGCCGGTTGATTGCCTGGTTCTGGATTTCCGTCACACGCTCATGCGCCGAGAGCCGCAAGCCGGGGGAACAATCGAATGGGGGAATGGGCATCTCAGTCATCGTCACCGCTCACCTGCAGGGGCGGCAGCCCAAGAAGGCGGCGCTTTTCATCCTGGCTCAGGAAATCCGCCTGCGACACCCGCCGCCATTGCGCCTCCCGCTCAGCCGAGAGCGCCGTGACCTGATCCATGTCGGCGCGCAGCTCCAGCGCTTCGCCGGTGAAGCCCGACAGCCAATCGGACAGTACCGCCGCCACCCGGCAGGCCAGCGGCAACACGGTGAGCCGGTAAAAGGCGCGGTTGGCTTCCTGATAGTTGGCATAGGCTGCATCGCCGGGCAGACCCAGCAGCATCGGCGGCACCCCAAAGGCCAGGGCGATTTCCCGCGCGGCGGCTTCCTTGGTCTTCTGGAACTCCATGTCGGATGGGGAGAACCCCATCGGTTTCCAATCCAGCCCGCCTTCCAGAACCATCGGACGACCGGCGTTCCGCGCACCCTGAAAATTGTTTTCGATTTCGTCACTTAGGCGGCGAAACTGATCCTCTGACATCATGCCCTGCCCATCGCTGCCGGACCAGACCAAGGCTCCAGACGGTCGCGCCGCATTGTCCAAGAGCGCCTTGGACCAGCGCGAGGCTGCATTATGCACATCCACCGCCGTAGCAGCCGCCTGCAAGGGGGCAAGCCCGTAGTGATCGTCCTGCGGGTGAAAGCTGCGGATATGGCAGATCGTACGCCGTGGCCCGCCGAGGTTGAAGCGATGCTTGCGCCCCGACACCGAATAGTCGTAGGCCACCGGCCAGCCATCGCCCCCCGGCACCACGCTCATCCGATCCGGGCGCAGCACATGCAGTTCGGTTGGCAGGCCTTCCTCTGCAGCGACTGCCTCCACATAGGCATTGCCAGAGAGCAGGATATGCCCGACCAGTGCCTCCATCAGATCCGAGCGCGACTGCGCCGGGTTCGGCCGCGCCAGCAGCGACAACAGCGGATGGCTGTCGTAGCGCTGGTCGGCGTCCTGCAGGACCAGGGGCAGCGCCGCTGCCGCCTCTGCAATCAGCTTGACCGCGCGAAAGCCAACCGGGTTTCCGGCAAAACCGCTGCGGGTCAGGGAGACCGTATCGCGCGGGCTCCAGGTCGCACCGGCCAGGCCATGCCAGTTCACCACCCGCGCCGCCGCGCTTGCCTTGCGTTCTTGCGGGGGCTGTGTCGGCGTTGTCGCTGGCTCAATCTTGCGCCGCAGGCGGTCAAAGACCATGCTGCACTCCTCACTCCTGATCGGCCATTGCGGCCCTTTGCTGAGACCTGTTGTGCCAGCTGCCGGTGAAGATCCCGACAGCCGCCCGCCCGCAGCTGCTGCAACACCCCCCTGTGATCAGAGCATCCGCGCCCGGGGCATCCGCACACCGGCGGCGGGGCGGATCATCAGCTCATGCAAGGCCCAGACCAGCGCATCCAACCGGTCCGGCGACCCCTGCCCCCGATACCCCTGGGCGGTCATCTGGCACATCTGATCCTCTAGCCGCGACAAGCCAGCCATGTGCGACACCCGCCCCTGCTCATAAAGTGCTGCCACCGGTTCGGCGCGGGCGCCCTTGCCCCGTGCGGCGTGAAGAGCGCGAAATGGCACCATGGGATCCACCTGGCGCAACAGGTTTTCCACCAGGGCGCCGCCCTGATTGACCTCTGCCACCAGCCGGTCCGCGGCAAAGTCATCCCGCGCCTTGATCGCGGCCCGCGCCCAGGCCAGAGGCTGCGCGCCCTGCACCGTGCGATCTGCCAGAACGCAGGCCCGCCAGGTTTGGGGTGGCCCCTCTGTCTGGGCGCCGACCACGATTATGCCGCAAGCGTCCGAGGATTTTCCGGCGCTGACCGCCGGATCCACGGCGACCACCACCCGGGACATCTGCGGCGCGGAATCGACGCGCAGCCGGTCCAGCTGATTGACGGTCCACAGGGCACCTTCCACATCCTCCAGCAGCAGACCGTCCAGCTCCTGCCGCCCCAGGCGCGATCCGGCATAGCGCGCCCGCATCTCTGCGATGAAGGAGGGCGCCAAGTTGGCCCGGTTGGCCTCGGTCGCGGCATGTGTCTGCACGGTGGAGGGCAGTGCCAGGATCCGACGCAGGAGCGGTGTGTTTCTTGGTGTCGTGGTCACGCAGACCTGCGGATGCGGCCCCAGGCGCAGGGCAAACTGCAACATGTCCCAGCAGGCCACTCCCTTTTTCCACTTGGCCAGCTCGTCCGCCCAGGCAGCATCGAATTGTGGGCCCCGCAGGGCTTCGGGGTCGCTGGCGGAAAAGGCCTGCGCCATCGCGCCATTGGCCCAAAACAACTTACGCTCGCTGGCCTTCCACGCAGGGCGGCGATCGGGCGGCGCGCAGGCAAGGATGCCGCTATCGCCCTGGATCATCACATCCCGCACCTGGTCATAGGTCTCTCCGATCAGGGCCAGCCGTTCAGCGCGCCCGGAAGCCATCGGGGTGGCGCCTTCCGCCTGGGAGCGCAGCCATTCCGCCCCGGCGCGGGTCTTGCCCGCCCCGCGCCCGCCAAGGATCACCCAGGCGCGCCAGTCCCCTTCGGGCGGCAATTGATGCGCAAGCGCCCAGAACTCGAACAGATAGGGGAGCGCCCGCAGGCTGTCGTCACTCAGGTTGTCCAGCAGGCTCCGTCGTGTGTCCGGCGGCGCGCAGGCGATCCAGGCGGCGGGTGATTTCAGCCCGCGCCCGTTCAAGGTCAAGTCCGGTGTCGTCCGCGGTGGCGCTTTGTGTTTGCTCGGCAAGCGTCTTCTCCACTTTCTGGCAATCCCTGATCAGGCTGTCGAGCTTGGCGACCTGCTGTTTGTCGCGGCCCTCAAGCACTTCGGGGCCGTTTTCCTCCAGCTCGTGTCGCAGATATTCCGCATGATTACGCAGGCGCAGCATCGACTCCTGCAGGGAGCGCAACAGATCAAGGGAATGCCGCGCCCGATCATCGGCGCTGTGATGTGTCATGGAATGTCGAGCCTCATACGGATCGCGCTCCGGATGAGAGAAAGAAAAGGCGGCCACCGACATCACATGCGGGACCGCCAAGTGTTCCTTCCAACTGCAACACAACCTATACGGTCTTTGGGCAGTTTAGTCAAGGAGTTATAGGCCCCTGGAGGCCGCTGTCCGAAGGGTTTGTTAGGGTTTGGTGTCCTTTCCCCGGCCATTTCCCTGCCGCAAAAGAAAAAGGGCGCCAGGGCGCCCTAAATTTCTCGGTGCAGAGCCGGTTGTGGCCGTTTCGGCCCCTAGTTGTTATCGCGCTCCGCTTCGATCTGGCGCCATTTCGCGACGTTGGCGTTATGTTCGGCCAGGGTTTCGGCAAAGGCATGACCGCCGGTGCCATCAGCCACGAAGAACAGATAGTCCGTCTGGTCCGGGTTCACCGCAGCGGTCAGGCTTGCAAGACCGGGATTGGCAATCGGCGTTGGCGGCAGCCCTTCGATCACATAGGTATTCCAAGGCGTTACCCGGCGCAGCTCGCTTTGACGCAGGCCGCGCCCCAATACGCCTTCGCCCTTGGTCACACCATAGATCACGGTCGGGTCGGTCTGAAGGCGCATGCCGCGCTTCAGACGGTTGGTGAACACGCTTGCCACCTGACCGCGTTCCTCGGCCACCCCGGTTTCCTTCTCGATGATCGAGGCCAGGATCAGCATGTCTTCCGGGCTTTGCACGGCCGCATCCGCAGAGCGGGCTTCCCAGGCGGCATTGATCCGCCGGATCTGGCGCTCCTGCATCTGCGCCAGGATCGCGGCGCGCTGATCGCCCGGCACGATTTCATAGCTGTCCGGTGCCAGCATGCCCTCGGGCGGACGCGGCCCCGGCTCGCCTTGCAGGACGTCCATTGCCTTCAGCGCTTCAACCACCTGCCAGCTGGTCACCCCTTCGGCCAGCGCAATGCGATAGCGGGTATCAGGCTCTGCCTTCTTTGCAAGATATTCGGCAGGGGCTTCCTCTTCTGCCGGATTGAACTCGGCCCGTTCCACAAAGCGGTTGCTGGCGGGATCCAGCTCTCGCACCTCGGCCAGAACCCGCGTCACGCCAACACGGTAGACGATCTCGGTGCCGCAGGTGCTGGCGCCGCCGCGGGTGATCTGATCGACGATCTCCTCCATCGAGGCACCGGGCCGCACCAGATAGCTGCCTGCCTTCAACAGCGACGCCTTTTCATCGTATTTCACGCCGATCCGGAACAGGGCGCCGGATGTGACGGCCCCCTGCGCGTCCAGATCGCGGGACACCCGTGTCATGTTGGAGCCCCGCTCCACCCGCAGGCAGATGGCCTGATCCAGCGGACCTTCGGCGGTGTACTGCGATTTGCCCCACATGATGACGCCGCCCAGAAGGAACAGCGCCACGATGAGGATCGTCAGCATGTTGGAGGCAAGTGCACGCCACATTTACTTGGGCTTTCCGAAAACCACCGAGGCGTTGGTACCGCCAAAGCCGAAGGAGTTGGACAGGGCCACGTCGATCTTGCGCTCGCGCTTGGCATTGGGCGCCAGATCCACCGCACTTTCGACCGCCGGATTGTCCAGGTTGATCGTGGGCGGAGCCACCTGATCGCGGATCGCCAGGATCGAGAAGATCGCCTCGATCGCGCCCGCCGCGCCCAACAGGTGCCCGGTCGAGGATTTGGTGGAGGACATGGTCACATTGCCCGCGTGATCGCCCAGCATCCGCTCCACGGCGCCCAGTTCGATGGTATCGGCCATGGTCGAGGTACCGTGGGCATTGATGTAATCCACGTCGCTCGGCTTCAGCCCGGCATTGGCCAGGGCCGCGCGCATGGAGCGCTCGCCACCCTCGCCCGCCTCGGAGGGGGCGGTGATGTGATAGGCGTCGCCCGACATGCCGTAACCCAGCACCTCGGCATAGATCTTGGCGCCGCGTGCCTTGGCGTGTTCGTATTCTTCGAGGATGACCACGCCGGCGCCTTCGCCCATGACAAACCCGTCGCGGTTCTCGTCATAGGGGCGGCTCGCGGATTTCGGATCATTGCCGAATTTCGTGCTGAGCGCCTTGCAGGCGTTGAACCCGGCGATACCGATTTCACAGATCGCCGCCTCTGCGCCGCCTGCGACCATCACGTCGGCGTCGCCCGCGCGGATGATGCGGCTGGCATCGCCAATGGCGTGGGCGCCGGTGGAACAGGCAGTCACGACCGAATGGTTCGGCCCCTTGAAGCCGTAACGGATCGACACCTGACCGGAGGCCAGGTTGATCAGCGACCCGGGGATAAAGAAGGGGGAGACCCGGCGCACACCGCGTTCCTTGATCAGCACGGCTGTATCGGCGATCGAGCTGAGCCCGCCAATGCCGGAGCCAATCATCACCCCGGTGCGCAGGCGGCTTTCTTCATCCTCGGGAGTCCAGCCCGCATCCTTGACCGCCATATCCGCAGCAGCCAGCCCGTAGAGGATGAAATCATCCACCTTGCGCTGTTCCTTGGGCGCAAGATAGGCGTCCGGGTTAAAGGTGCCGTCCGAACCATCGCCCCGCGGGACTTCGCAGGCATAGGTGGTGGCAACGCCGCTCTCCACAGCATCAAACAGGGTGATCGGCCCGGCGCCGGACTGTCCGTCCAGAAGACGCGACCATGTTTCTTCGACCCCACTGGCCAAAGGGGTAACCAGGCCAAGTCCGGTGACAACTACTCGACGCATTCCTTGCTCTCCTCTGCCTCGGCATTTCGCCCATCCAGATACCTTGGATTACCCAAAGGGTGCAAGTGGGCCGATGCGGGCGAGGCAACCTCCCGCAACGGAAGGAGAATTTATGCACCAGAACAGTTCCCATCCGGCGCAGGCGGGGTTTGAACGGGTGATTTTCGGGTGATTTCAGCATCCTGCAGCGCTTGCCCATTGTGCCTGGCCGTTTGCCAACGGAACACTGTGGGCAGCTTTGCGTCTGAAATCTCTACCTTTTGATATGGGCGCAAGAGAAATTCCGCCACCGCCCGGCGCCGCAAAGCCCCGGCTCAGGCGTAACTCAAATGCAAAGCGGCGCCTTCCATCCGGAAAGCGCCGCCACATCATTCACATCTGTGTGAATGAAATCTATCAGGAAGCTTCGGTGATGAATTTCACCGCGTCGCCGAAGGTCTGGATGGTCTCGGCTGCGTCGTCCGGGATCTCGATGCCGAACTCTTCTTCAAAAGCCATGACCAGTTCGACCGTGTCCAGGCTGTCGGCACCCAGGTCGTCGATGAACGAGGCGTTCTCGGTCACTTTGGCTTCTTCAACACCCAGGTGCTCTACAACGATCTTTTTCACGCGGTCTGCGACGTCGCTCATATCCATTCCTCGTTTCTTCAGGGCAAATCTGCCCGGTTTTGCCCTTACCCGCACGGGCTGGCTTGGTTTTGCCCGTTTCGGGCGGTTGTACCTCCGCCGAACCGAAGCCGGGCGGGAGCTGGTCAACGCCGGGACAACCCCAGCATCAGCCAAATATGGGCCGCCTATAGCACAGACACGCCCAGAGGCAAACGTTTTCGCATCCACCGAATCCGGGTCGGCTGTTGGTCGGCGCGGTGCGCTTTCGCATGCTGACCAAGCAAATGGTCGCTGTTGCCGCACACCACAAGCCCCGCGACGAAAGCTTTCTCGAATTTCTCCATGCCAATCAAGATAAAGCTTGTCTGCATGCGACATCGAAACGACATGGCGACAAGTCACTTCATGCTGTCACCGACGATCACTTTGCCTTGACGGGAAACAGCGTCAATCCGCCTGCGCCCCACGCCCGCTCTGGCAGGTCAGCCAAGGTCCGCAGAACGGGATTCTCGTCGCAATTTCCCTAAACTGCCACTATTTGAGGCTCGACTGACCCATGTCTTGCGCGTATCTGCATCTGTAAAGAGAGAGGATGCTGTGGCGTCCAGCCAAGCGACAAGACTCATCCACTCTTCGCAGGTCTGAGATCTTGCACCCCGAACCACGATGGTATACATCGGCATACAAATGAGATCGGCCGGTTTGGACAAGGCGTCATTGCCCTGACATCGCGGCCTCTTTGGAACACTCAATCGTAGGGATCGTCATGAGCTTGTACAAAGACTACCTAACCGAAATCGAAACCCGCAAAGCCCAGGGCCTGCACCCCAAGCCCATCGACGACGGCGCGCTGGTGGCGGAGATCATCGCGCAGATCAAGGATGCCGGAAACGAGCATCGGGACGCGTCTTTGAACTTCTTCATCTACAACACCCTGCCCGGCACCACGAGCGCGGCCGGGGTGAAGGCGGCCTTCCTGAAAGAGATCATCCTGGGCGCAGAGGTGGTTGCTGAAATCACGCCTGAATTCGCCTTCGAACTGCTGTCGCACATGAAGGGCGGTCCCTCGGTTGCGGTTCTGCTGGACCTGGCCCTGGGTGATGATGCCGCTATCGCAGCGCAGGCGGCTGAGGTTCTGAAGACCCAGGTGTTCCTCTATGAGGCCGACACCGAGCGTCTGGAAGAGGCCTATAAGGCTGGCAATGCCGTGGCCAAGGAGCTACTGGAAAGCTACGCCAAGGCCGAATTCTTCACCAACCTGCCCGAGATCGAGGAAGAGATCAAAGTCGTGACCTATATCGCCGCCGAAGGCGATATCTCGACCGATCTTCTGTCCCCCGGTGCCGAGGCGCACTCTCGCGCCGACCGCGAGCTGCACGGCAAGTGCATGATCACCCCCGAGGCCCAGGCCGAGATCCAGGCCCTGCAGGCCCAGCACCCCGACGCCCGCGTCATGCTGATCGCCGAAAAAGGCACCATGGGTGTGGGCTCGTCGCGCATGTCTGGCGTCAACAACGTCGCGCTGTGGACCGGCAAGCAGGCATCGCCCTATGTGCCCTTCGTCAACATCGCTCCGGTCGTTGCAGGCACCAACGGCATTTCGCCGATCTTCCTGACCACCGTTGGCGTGACCGGCGGCATCGGCCTGGACCTGAAGAACTGGGTCAAGAAGACCGACGCAGACGGCAACACCGTGCTGGACGACAATGGAGATCCGGTGCTGGAGCAGGCCTATTCGGTGGAAACCGGCAAGGTGCTGACCATCAACACCAAGACCAAGAAGCTTTTTGATGCCGACGGCACCGAGCTGGTGGATGTCTCCTCGGCCTTCACCCCGCAGAAGGTGGAGTTCATGAAGGCTGGCGGCTCTTATGCCGTGGTCTTTGGCAAGAAGCTGCAGACATTCGCCGCCGAAGCCCTGGGTCAGACGCTCGAAAGCGCCTATGCGCCGTCGAAAGAGGTATCGGCCGACGATCAGGGCCTGACCGCGGTTGAAAAGATCTTCAACAAGAACGCCCGCGGCACCACGCCGGGCAAGGTCCTGCACGCCGGCTCCGACGTGCGCGTCAAGGTGAACGTTGTCGGCTCGCAGGATACCACCGGTCCGATGACCGCGCAGGAACTGGAAGCCATGGCCGCCACGGTGATCTCGCCGTCGCTGGATGCGGGCTATCAGTCGGGCTGTCACACCGCGTCGGTCTGGGATGCCAAGGCACAGGCCAACATCCCGAAACTGATGGCCTTCATGAACAAGTTCGGCCTGATCACCGCGCGTGACCCCAAGGGCGAATACCACGCCATGACCGACGTGATCCACAAGGTGCTGAACGACATCACCGTGGATGACTGGGACATCATCATCGGCGGCGACAGCCACACTCGCATGTCCAAGGGCGTCGCCTTTGGCGCCGACTCGGGCACCGTTGCGCTGGCGCTGGCGACCGGTGAGGCCACCATGCCGATCCCGGAATCCGTGAAGGTCACCTTCAAGGGCAAGATGGCCGATCACCTGGACTTCCGTGACGTGGTGCATGCCACCCAGGCGCAGATGCTGAAGCAGCATGGCGACAACGTCTTCCAGGGTCGTGTCATCGAAGTGCATATCGGCACCCTCCTGGCCGATCAGGCCTTCACCTTCACCGACTGGACCGCCGAGATGAAGGCCAAGGCCTCCATATGCATCTCCAACGATGATACCCTGATCGGCTCGCTCGAGCTGGCCAAGTCGCGCATCCAGATCATGATCGACAAGGGCATGGACAACGCGACGCAAACGCTGCAGGGCCTGATCGACAAGGCCGATGCACGCATTGCCGAGATCAAATCCGGTGAAAAACCGGCACTGACCCCGGATGACAACGCCAAGTATTTCGCCGAGGTGGTGGTGGATCTGGACGAGATCGTCGAGCCGATGATCGCCGACCCGGATGTGAACAACGCCGATGTCTCCAAGCGCTACACCCATGACACCATCCGCCCCGTCTCCTACTATCATGCAGACAAGAAGGTGGACCTGGGTTTCGTCGGCTCCTGCATGGTGCACAAGGGCGACATGAAGATCGTGGCCCAGATGCTGAAGAACCTGGAAAAGGAACAGGGCAAGGTCGAATTCAACGCGCCGCTGGTTGTGGCCGCTCCGACCTACAACATCATCGACGAACTGAAGGCAGAGGGCGACTGGGAAATCCTCGAACGCTACTCGGGCTTTGAATTCGACGACATGTTCCCCAAGCAGAAGGCGCGTACCGAGTACGAGAATATCCTCTACCTCGAACGCCCCGGCTGTAACCTGTGCATGGGCAACCAGGAGAAGGCGGCCAAGGGTGACACCGTTCTGGCCACCTCGACCCGCCTGTTCCAGGGCCGCGTCGTTGCCGACGCTCCGGAAAAGAAAGGCGAATCCCTCCTGGCCTCGACCCCGGTTGTGGTTCTGTCCGCGATCCTGGGCCGCACCCCGACCCTGGAAGAGTACAAGAAAGCTGTCGAAGGTATCGATCTGACCAAGTTCGCACCGCCCTTGGAAAAGCCCGCGGGCGCCCGTTCGGCGCATTTCTAAGGCCACCAATAAAAAATGGATTGGGGGGACATCCCCCCAATCCATCTCATGAGAAAGGCCAGGCGATCAATCACCCGGCCATTCAGAGTAAGATCTCTTGCAGCGCCCCCCCCGTAGGGCGACGCTGCAGAGCAGGCGTTACAGCATCGCCATGCCGCCATTCACATGCAGCGTGCTGCCGGTGACATAGGCGGCTTCCGCGCTGGCCAGATACAGCACAGCCGCGGCGATCTCGTTGGACTCTCCCATACGGCCGGCTGGCACCTGCCCCAGGATATTCGCCTTCTGATCATCGGTCAGCTTGTCAGTCATGGCGGTTGCGATGAAGCCCGGCGCAATGGCGTTCACGGTGATGCCACGGTTCGCCACCTCATAGGCCAGCGATTTCGACATGCCGACCATGCCCGCCTTGGAGGCCGCATAGTTCGCCTGGCCCGGGTTGCCGGTGGCGCCCACGATCGACGAGATATTGATGATGCGGCCCCAGCGTGCCTTCATCATGCCGCGCAGCACGCCGCGGCACAGGCGCATGGTCGAGGTCAGGTTCACGTCCAGTACGCTTTGCCACTCTTCGTCCTTCATCCGCATGAAGAGATTGTCGCGGGTGATGCCCGCGTTATTGACCAGGATATCAACCGATCCCATCGCCTCGGCCGCCTGTTTCGGCAGCGCCTCGACCGCTTCCGGATCGCTCAGGTTGCAGGGCAGCACAAAGGCGCGCTCGCCCAGCTCCGCGGCCAGCGCCTGCAGCGGCTCTTCGCGGGTGCCCGAAAGCGCCACGCTGGCGCCTGCGGCATGCAATGCACGGGCGATATCACCACCGATACCGCCAGAAGCGCCGGTGATCAGGGCGTTCTTGCCTGTCAGATCAAACATGTCATTTCCTCATTTTCTATCTGCGCCGGATGATCGGGTCAGCCGCGCACATCTTTCTCAAATCCGGTTCAGGCGTCCAATGCCGCCTTGACGCCATCGGGCGAGCCCACCTGACGGCAAGCCAGTTCACGGTCGATCTTGCGGATCATGCCCGACAGGGCCTTGCCCGCGCCGATCTCCCAGAATTCGGTGACACCCTTGGCCGCCATGGCCTGCACGCTTTCGCGCCAGCGCACGGATCCCGTCACCTGCTCCACCAGAAGGGCGCGGATCATGTCCGGATCGGTCACTTCATCGGCGCGCACATTTGCGATCAGCGGTACAGCGGGAGATTTGATTTCAACGCCCGCCAGCGCTTCGGCCATCACATCGGCGGCGGGCTGCATCAGGGCGCAGTGGAACGGTGCGCTCACCGGCAGCATCACGGCCCGTTTGGCGCCCTTTTCCTTGGCGATTTCTGCGGCGCGTTCAACCGCGGCCTTGGAACCCGAGACCACGACCTGGGTCGGATCATTGTCGTTGGCGGCCTGGCAGACCTCGCCCTGTGCGGCCTCTGCCGCGACGGCGCGTACCGCTTCAAGGTCCAGTCCCAGAATGGCGGCCATGGCGCCCTCGCCCACCGGCACTGCATCCTGCATCGCGGCCCCACGGGTGCGCAGCAGCCTTGCGGTATCTGCAAGGGAAATCGCCCCGGCCGCGGCCAGCGCGGAATACTCGCCCAGCGAATGCCCGGCCACAAAGGCGGCCCTGTCGATGGCGATGCCTTCCGCCTCCAGCGCGCGCATTGCCGCCATGGAGGTTGCCATCAGCGCCGGCTGGGCATTGCGGGTCAGGGTCAGGGTTTCGATGTCGCCCTCCCAAATGAGACCGCTCAGGGATTCTCCAAGCGCCTCGTCCACCTCATCGAAAACCGCCTTGGCGGCCGGATAGGCCTCGGCCAGCTCCTTGCCCATGCCGATGGTCTGGGCGCCCTGCCCGGGAAACACGAATGCGACAGTCATCAAAGACCTCATCATTATTTTGCCATTTCAGCCGGTTTAGACGCAGCTGACCCTACGTACAAGTGATCTGCGCAAGGACGCGCATTGCGGTTCTCCCTGCGCGCACCCAACCTGTGCGCAGGCTGACAGGACAAATCATTGCCTGCACGGCCCCGGCCGATAGGGTGGAGGTGACCCAAATCAAGGGAGCCCGCCCCATGCCCGCCCGCAATACATTCTCCACCTATGGCAGCGTCACCAAAGCGTTTCACTGGCTGACCGCGCTGCTGATTTTTTCGGCCTTCCCGCTTGGCTATTTCGCCAATGAGCTGGCCCACCACATCCAAAGCCCCGATTTTGACGGGGCGCAAAGCACGCTCGCCCGCGCCGCCCTACTGTTTTCCCTGCATAAAACCGTGGGCGTCGCGGTCTTCTTCACCGCCCTGTTGCGCATCCTCTGGGCCGTCACCCAGGAAAAGCCCGGACTTCTGCATCCCGACAACCGGCCTGAGGCGCTGGCAGCCGAAACCGTTCACTGGGCTCTTTACATCTCCCTGGTTGCCGTGCCGCTCAGCGGTTGGATCCACCATGCAGCCACCACCGGATTCGCGCCGATCCTGTGGCCCTTTGGGCAGTCCCTGCCCTTCGTGCCGAAATCCGACGCGGTCGCAGCCCTGTTTGGCGGTCTCCATGAGATCCTGATCTGGGCACTTGCCGTGGCCCTTGCCCTGCATATCGCCGGAGCCCTGAAACACCATGTGATCGACCGGGATTCAACCCTGCGCCGCATGTTGCCCGGATCCGGGCAGATGCCAGAGCCCCCCGCACAACATCACAGCCCCCTGCCCGCCTTTGCCGCCATCGCAGGTTTTGTCGCCATTCTGGGAGCCGGAACCCTGCTCGGCCTGACCGAGGATCACAGCGATCGCGTTTCCACCCAGGCGGCTGAAGCTCCCAGCGAGGCCACGGTTGCCACGGCACCCGCCAGCTCCGGTGGCTGGACTGTCGAAGAGGGAACCCTCTCCATCTCGATCCTCCAGATGGGCAGCGAGGTCACCGGCCAGTTTGCCGACTGGAGCGCCGTGATCGATTTCGAGGATCCCGCCGCGCCTGGCCCTGCCGGAGAGGTCGATGTCACCATCGCCATCCCCTCCCTTTCCCTGGGATCGGTCACCGACCAGGCCATGGGGGCTGATTACTTTGACAGCGCCACCTATCCGACCGCCCGTTTCAAGGCCATGATCGAGAAAACCGCAGATGGCTATCAGGCGACCGGTCCGCTGACGATCCGCGATCAAAGCGTTGCGCTCACCCTGCCCTTTGATCTGACGCTTGACGGCGACCGCGCCAGCATGTCGGGGCGCACCACGGTGAACCGGCTCGATTTCAACATCGGCCAAGGCACGCAGGACGAAGGCACGCTCGCCTTCGCGGTGGAGATCGCGGTGGAGCTGACGGCCAAGCAAAACAAGTAACCCGCAGACACGCAGCCGCGCAGCCAAAGAAGCACGGCCATCCAACGAAAGAGAAACGCGGGCCCGCACAGGGTCCGCGTTTTTTTGCTCCGCCCCCCGATCAGGGCCACGAAAAACCGCCGGTCCCATCTGGAACCGGCGGCAAATTCGTTCTGGAAGGATCTGCCGACCTTATTCGGCCTTCATCGCCTCGACCGAGATCTGCAGCTGGACTTCGTCGCTGACATAGGGCGCGAATTTGCCCAGGCCAAAGTCGCTGCGCACCAGGGTGGTGGTGGCGTCGAAACCGGCCCAGGGCTTGCCCGCCATCGGGTGATCGCCGGTCTGGTTCAGCTTGGCATCCAGCACCACTGCCTTGGTCACACCGTTAAGGGTCAGATCGCCGGTGATCTTGGCGGTCTTGTCACCGGTGACCTCGATGCCGGTGGAGGTGAAGCTGACCATCTCCGCCTCGGAGGCCTCAAAGAAATCCTTGGACATGAAGTGATTGAAACGCGCCTCCCAACCGGTCAGCATCGACATCACCGGCATGGAGACCGATACGCTGGAGGCTGCGGGATCCTCCTGATCGAACATGATCTCGCCCTCAAAACCCGAGAACATGCCCCAGGTGGTCGAGAAGCCAAGGTGATTGTAGCTGAACACGATCTGGCTGTGGCTGGCATCCAGAACGTATTTTTCAGGGGCCGCAACGGCGGCAGTGGCGGCGGCGCCCGACAGGGCAGCGGCAAGCAAGAGGTTTTTCATCGTCAAAGACTCCATTGAGACACAAGCGTTGCAGGGTTAAACGTGATCCAGCCGCGCCTGAAATGATACGGGCAAATCTCCACATAACGTGTTCTTGATCGAACACTGGAACACAGACAAAGCCCTCAGCCGAACCTTTGCCCGCAAATGGCTCAGCACAGCGGCTGCGATGCGGCCCGCTTTATCGCTTGCCCTTCACGACAAAGCCTGTATACGGAGGCCTCCTTCCGCACGATTTTCGATCCGCGCAGCCTCTCGTGACCAGGCAGCGGAAGGCACAACCGCCCGGTCTATGAAATGCGCCTAGACAGAAACAGGAGTTCGCATGCCCCTCTATGAGCATGTAATGATTGCGCGTCAGGACCTGTCCAACTCGCAAGCTGAAGGCCTCATCGAACATTTTGGTGCCGTACTGGCTGACAACGACGGCAAGCTCGTCGACAGCGAGTACTGGGGCGTCAAGACGATGGCCTACAAGATCAACAAGAACCGCAAAGGCCACTATGCCTTCCTGCGCACCGATGCCCCCGCATCCGCCGTGCAGGAAATGGAACGCCTGATGCGCCTGCACGAAGACGTGATGCGCGTTCTGACCATCAAGGTCGACGAACACGCCGAAGGCCCCTCGGTTCAGATGCAGAAGCGTGACGACCGTGAAGGTCGCCGTGAACGCCGCTGATCAACGCTTGAGAAAAGGACGCTAAACCATGGCAGCCAAACCGTTTTTCCGCCGCCGCAAAGTCTGCCCCTTCTCGGGCGACAACGCGCCGAAGATCGATTACAAAGACACCCGTCTTCTGCAGCGCTACATCTCTGAGCGCGGCAAGATCGTTCCCTCCCGTATCACCGCCGTTTCGGCCAAGAAGCAGCGTGAACTGGCCCGCGCCATCAAACGCGCCCGCTTCCTCGCCCTGCTGCCCTACGCCGTGAAGTAAGGAGACCTCGAGATGCAAGTTATCCTTCTTGAACGTGTGGCCAAGCTGGGCCAGATGGGCGACGTCGTAGACGTCAAGCCCGGTTACGCACGCAACTTCCTCCTGCCCCAGGGCAAGGCGAAGACCGCATCCGAAGCCAATATCGCGGCTTTCGAATCCCAGAAGGCGCAGCTTGAAGCGCGCAACCTGGAGACCAAGAAAGAAGCCGAGGCTCTGGGCGAAAAGCTCGACGGTCAGCAGTTCATCGTGATTCGCTCCGCATCGGACGCCGGCGCGCTTTATGGTTCCGTCACCCCGCGTGACGCCGCCGAAGCCGCAACCGCCGATGGGTTCTCGGTCGACAAGAAACAGGTCGCCCTGATCGCTCCGATCAAGGAACTGGGCCTGCACGCCGTCGCCGTGAAACTGCACCCGGAAGTCGAAGTTCAGATCCAGCTGAACGTCGCGCGCTCGCAGGAAGAAGCCGAGCTGCAAGCCTCCGGCAAGTCGATCCAGGAGCTGGCCGCCGAAGAGGAAGCCGCTGCGGAATTCGAAATCTCCGAACTGTTTGACGACATCGGCTCCGCCGCGTCTGACGACGACGAAGGCGAAGCTGCTCCGGCAGCAGCAGGCGAAGAAGACACCAACGCCTGATCCCAATCGGATCTTTGCAACAGACAGAAAGGCCGCGCCCGATCGGGTGCGGCCTTTTCATGTGCAACGCTCGGCATGGCGTAACCGATGAACGCCCCTGCCCTGGCAGGCGCATTTCTGCCCAGCCCCTGACGCCGTCCTCTTCGCTCTGGCATGGCAACCGCGCGGGGCGTAGCATTCACTGCAAGGACGCGCGTTTGAACAAAGGAATTGGACGATGATGCTGAGAATTCTTGCCATTGCAGGCCTCTGCACCGCGGCGCTAAGCGGTTGCGACACGCCCTCAGTCGATGCGCCTCTGTCGGTGGCAGGCAGCCCAAAGCCCGGCTATCAGGCGGATCTGGCGCAATGCCAGGCCGAAGCGCAGCAGATTGGCCAGGGTCATATCGGCAAAAGCGCCGCCCTTGGCGGCGCCGGTGGCGCATTGGTCGGCGCCACGGAAAACAGCGACAAGGCGCTGGCCGGGGCCATTTTCGGCGCCATGGCAGGTGCAGCGGTTGGTGATGTGCAGGTCAAGCAGGCGCAGCGGGATTACCTGATCCGCTGCATGCAGGCCCGTGGTCACGCGGTGATCAACTAATCCTCAGCCTCCGGGCGGTATTCCAGGATATCGCCCGGCTGGCAGTCCAGATAGCGGCAGATCGCCTCCAGGGTGGCAAAACGCACGCCCTTGACCTTGCCGGATTTCAGCAAGGACAGGTTCGCCTCGGTAATACCGACCTCGGCTGCCAGCGCCCGCGAGGTCACCTTGCGCCGGACCAGCATCAGGTCCAGGTTCACGACAATCGGCACGGCCCCCTCCCCTATAGAAACTGGTTGTTCTCGTCTTCGATCTCGGCGGCGCGGATCAGCACGTCCGCAAGCGCAACCATCACCGTGGCCAAGACCAGGAATACCGATTCGATCTCAAAGGGCAGCCAGGAAATATCCATCTCCGCCATCGGGATGCGCCCATCGGCCATGGTGATCGGCACCACGTTCATGAAGGCATAAAGCCCCAGCCACATCATGCCCAGACCGATACCACTGCGCCTCAGACCGGTGGCCAGCGCACGAAACATATGCGCGCGCCCCAGCTTGAGCAGCAGATGCGCCTGCCAGAAGGTCAGCAGGATGCCGAGCAGAAATGTGACCGCAAAGACCAGCGCCAGGCCCAGCCCAAGCGGTGCAGGTGCAAAGGGCTGGGGATCAAAATCGGCCAGATCCCAGAGCTCCTCATGCTCTCCCATCGCTGTCAGCACGATGACCGACAGCACGTAAAAGGTCATCAATGCCCCGGTGATGACCATAAGACCCCGCGCAATCAACGCCATATCACCCTCCTCTTTCGGCTCTCCCCTGTGATGTCAGCCTTTCCTTGCAAGAGCAAGTTCTTTCCCTAAATCGATACTGATTTATTGTTTTACAGAAATTTCTTGTTGCACAGGAAAAATTCTTATCTATGGTCCGCCGCATATCCGGCCCTCTCCCCGGGCCGGGCAAAATTCAAAGGACATAGTATGACCACCAAGATTACCCTGACCGCCGCTTCCATTGTGACTGGACTGCTTGTTTCCGCCTGCGACATGGCACCAACGGCACAGCCCCTGCGGTTGAGCGGGCCTGTGGGCGCGCGGTTTGCTCAGGATGAAGCTGAATGTAGATCTATCGCCATGCGCTATGATCAGAACCTTGCGTCAGAGGGGGCCGTTGCAGGGGCGCTGATCGGCGCCGCCATCGGTGCAGGCGAATCCCACGAAGACGCCCTGGCTGGTGCCGCAATCGGCGGCCTGATCGGCGCTGCCGAGGGCACGGTCGACAAGGAGGAAAGCCAGCGCAACATGGTGATCCGCTGCATGCAGAACCGCGGGCATCCGGTGATCGGCTGACCTCCAGCAGTGGCGCGACAGAGGGCTGTACTGGCCTGACGAACACGCCAAATACAGAGGTGGGGCCGCGATTTGTGGGAAACAGGCGCGGCCCCTTACTGCTCTGGTTTCGGGTCGGTCCGCAGGCGAAAGCGAAGCGACCCTTTCTGAGGGATTTCTGCCTCAACATGCAGGCTCAGTGTGACATTTCCGTCGAAAGTAAACAAATCCTTAGAAATTCGAATTGTTTGCATTTTGCGCGATCCGCCGCAGCGACGCGCCAGGGCAAGAGACTTTCCGCCGATCATCGGTAAGGTTTTGCCGATGTGGTGCCGGGATGAAGCAGAGCAATTGTCTGACCCGCCCGTGCTGACTACCGTCCGATTGGACATGGATCCGTCACGGCTCGCAAAGGATGGGCATTTATGAAACGGCGTGAATTTCTGACTGTACTGCTTCTTCCCATGGTTTCAGCGGCCTGCAGCCGCCCCACGCCATCCGTGAGCCGGGCGGAACCGCCGCTTTTCCCCAACGAAACGCCCGAGCTGCGCCAGAAGATCAATCACTGGTCGGACCATTACGCCGTGCCCCGCAGCCTGGTCCATCGTCTGGCCGTGCGGGAGAGCACCCATCGCCCCCATGCGCTCAATCGGCCCTATTACGGGCTATTGCAGATCCTGCCTGCCACGGCGCGCACCATGGGCTTTCGCGGGGCGCCGCCAGAGCTACTGGATGCCGATACCAACCTGAAATACGCGGTCAAATACCTGCGCGGCGCCTGGCTCTTGGCGGATGGCAGCCAAGATGTCGCAATCCAGCACTACGCCCGAGGCTATTATTACGAGGCGAAACGGCGGGGCATGCTGACGGAAACCGGCCTGCGCAGTTGATCCCCGCAGCCATCGGCCCCCAGCCGCGCCACAATCCGCACTGCACCCTTGCACGAAAAAGGCCGCCTCAACCGGGCGGCCTTCTCGTTATCCACGGTAAGAGCGGAGGACTTATTCGTCGTCCAGCGCCTCAACAGCCTTCTGCAGGTCTTCTTTGGAGACCTCTTTCTCGGCAACGGTGGCCTGTTCAAAGACGTGGTCAATGACCTTGTCTTCGAAGATCGGCGCACGCAGCTGCTGCTGCATCTGGGCGTTCTGCTGGATGAACTCGAAGAACTGACGTTCTTGGCCCGGGTACTGACGCGCCTGCGCCATGATCGCCTGGGTCATTTCCGCGTCGGTCACTTCCACTTCGGCTTTCTGGCCCAGCTCGGCCAGCAGCAGGCCCAGACGCACGCGGCGTTCGGCCAGCTTGGTGTGCTCTTCGGTCGCTTCGATTTCACCGTGGTTGTGATCGTGCACCTCGGGGTTATCCTCGTGCCACAGCTGATGCGCGATCTGCTTGGCTTCGGCGTCCACCAGCGACGGCGGCAGGTCGAAGGAGACCAGTTCGTCCAGCTTGTCCAGGGTCGCGCGCTTCATCACGGCACGGGCGGCACCGGCGTATTCGGCTTCCAGACGCTCGCGGATCTGACCCTTCAGGGCCTCCAGATCTTCGGCGCCGAATTTCTTGGCCAGTTCGTCGTCGATCTCGGCCGCCTTCGGCGCCTTCACTTCCTTGACGGTGCAGGTAAATACGGCTTCCTTACCGGCCAGGTTTTCCGCCTGGTAGTCTTCGGGGAAGGTGACGGTCACGTCTTTTTCTTCACCGGCCTTCACGCCAACCAGCTGCTCTTCGAAGCCGGGGATGAAGGAGTTGGAGCCCAGCACCAGCGGGTAATCTTCGGCGGAACCGCCGTCGAAGGCTTCGCCATCGACCTTGCCGACGAAATCGATCACGACCTGGTCGCCATCTTCCGAGGCAGCACCTTCGTCGCGGGCGTCAAAATCCTTGGCGGTTTCGGCCAGGTTCCCCAGCGCTTCATCAACGGCTTCGTCTTCGGCTTTCACCACAAGTTTCTCAACCGAGATCACGGAGAGGTCGACCTCGGGGATCGCGGGCAGCGCCTCGTAGGACATCTCGACGTTGACGTCGTCGCCTTCTTTCCAGTCCTCGTTGGTCATCTTGACCTCGGGCTGCATTGCAGGGCGATCGCCGCTGTCTTCGAAGTGCTTGTTCATGGCGCCATCGATGGCTTCCTGCATCACTTCGCCCAGCAGGCGCTGACCAAATTGCTTGCGCAGCAGCGCCATCGGCACCTTACCCTTGCGGAAGCCCTTCATTTCGACTTCGGGCTGCGCTTCGACCAGCTTTTCGCTCACCTTCTCGTCCAGCTCGGCAGCTGTGACGGTGATGGCGTAGCCGCGTTTCAGACCTTCGTTCAGCGTCTCGGTGACCTGCATCCTATACCCCATAGAGATTCGGGGCGCGCGCGCAGGCTCCGCCCCCAGACAATTTGTGGCCTTCTATTGGCATGGGGGCTTCGGCGCAAGAGGCATTGCCGCTCTCGATGTGACATTGCGCAGGTTTCTTGAGGTTTCACGGCCCCACAACGGCAAAACACGCCCCGAAGGGCGTGCTGCAATCGCAAATCTCGCAGCGTGCTGCTCAGAACTTCCAGCGTGCACCGGCCAGGATCACGTTGCTGTCCTGATAGGCGGTCGCGGAGGTATCCGAGTAGGAATAGTCGCGATAGGCGAGATAGGCTTCGACATTGTACTTGTCGATCTTCTGAACCGCGGCCACGCCCCAGGATTGCGCCGAGTCGCCCACGCTGACCATGTCGGAACCATCGTAGTAATCGAGCGACAGCGAGGTGGTGCCCGCAGCGATCCAGTTGGCGCTGTAGCCCAGCTTGGCATAGGCGTAGCTGCCCGCGATATCGCGCTCTCCGGCGGCAACCGACAGCGACAGGCCGGTGGGTTTATGGGCCACCGCAACCGAGCCTACGACATCGCGAATATCGGCCCGGCCGGTCTGTTCGGTCCAGGCCGCACCCAGGGCGGCATCAACGGCGAAGTCACCGAATTCATTGCCGTAGCGCACTGCGATATCATAGGTTTCCCGGTCGTTGTTGGTGCGCAGGATATCGGTACCGTAGGAGGCGGAGAAGGTGAAACCACCAAAATTGGCCGAGTCATAACGGATACGGCCCAGGCGGCCGCCGTCATAGTCGCTGAAGGCATCGCCCACGGAAACCCCGCTCAGGGCGCCGCCCGCGGTGCGGAAGGCATAGCCACCGGCCGCGTCGCTGACCGAGACACCCGCAGCCACGCCGGTGCCCGAGGCATCGCTGCCCGCGATCCCGTCAGAGGCCATGGAGCCCTGACCGGCGGAGAACTTGCCATACCGCGCGGTGTCATACTGGAAATCCACGTGGCGGATACGGGTGCGGTTCCAGGTCAGGGTGTCTCCCTTGGAGGTCTGGCTGACCCCATCCGAGGCGCGCAGGCCAAAGGCGGTTTCGAACCGGAAGGTCAGCGTATTGTCGCCATAGGCCTGCTTCAGCCAGAAACCGATGCGCGAATTCGAGCCGGTGTTGTCGACCAGGCGATCGTAGGTCTCGGCGCCATCATCGTAATATTGGAAGGCCGGGTTGAACTGGCCATACCAACTGAAGGACCCGCCGGTGCTGTTTTCATAGGTCGGCCCTGCAAAGGCGGGCGCTGCAAGGGTCGCGGCAACGGAAGCTGCCAAGGCTCTGGTTGCAAATTTCGGTGTCATTAGATGTCTCCTGACGTTGTCATACGGCACGGCGGCCCCAATCCCCGGCGGCTGCACCTTCAGGAGAGGTAACAACGGCGCAATTGCCGCAGCACCCTTGAAAACGCCAGCGCGCTGACAGCTAGGACCCACTGCCATGGCTGGGCGGAATGTTGCCAATTCCCCCCAATCATTGGCAGGTTTACGCCAGAAAATCAGGTGTTTATGTAATGCAATTCACATATCGCATGCAGTACTCACAGGGCAGCAATGCCCCGCACGCAACACTCTTGAACACTTCTCAAATGTGCGTGAGCGCACACAAATTTGTTATCGGGATTTAGGCGCCCCTGCCGTCACATTGCGGTGAGTGCAAGAGCAACAGCACAATCAACACATGCGCGACCCTGTGGGTGCGCGGTCTCGGCTCACACCCGTCGTGCCTGGGTCAGCACCAGAATATCCTGAGCTGCCCTCGGCGCGGGAGGGACCGGTGCCGCAGGTTGCCGCCCGAACTCCAGACGCTCCACCTCCGCCATGAAGGCCTCCAGCTCCTGTGTCGGCTCGCCGAAGAATTCCGCGAGCTTCACCTGCTCCCGGCTCACCTGCCGCAGGTCCAGTCGTTCCTCGGCATCGAACATGGAGACCTGATAGCCGATCTTGGCAAAGCCTTGCCGGGACTGCGCCAGCGCTGCCGCCCCGCGCCGGGACAGCATCCGGAGAAAACTCGCATCGCGATACCCCGCAGCCGATAGTTCGGCCGTCAGCGCGTCGATCTCGCGGGGGGAAATATCTGTCAGGTCATAGCGATCAAAGACAGCATCGATTTCCGTCTTTCTGGGCTGCCCCCAGCGGATGAAGCGCACCACCTTGTCTGCGGCAACAGCGGGGATGGCACGCAGCGCATGGGTGCTCCCGGTCAATGCGTTGGACGCTTGCGAGATGGCGGCGTTGGCTTGTGTCATCGGGGGAACCTGCTTCTTTCTGAACCATCCCCATGGTGACCAAATATGGTAAATACAGCGCTAAGAAGACCAGACAATTGCCCGGAATGTGCGGGCGGCGTCAGCCCTTCCTCTCCTCTGCCTGCCTGAGCTCCGTCAGAAAGGCCTCTGCCGCCAGGGAGAGCTGCCGCGCCCGAGGCCAGGCCACGTGCCAATGACGGATGATTGGAAAGGGGGCTACCTCCAGTTCGACCAGATACCCGTGACGCAGTTCCAGCGCGACGGTGGAACGGCTGAGCACCGACAGGCCCAGCCCGGCGATCACCCCCTGTTTCACCGCCTCATTGGCCCCCAGTTCCAGTTTCACGCGCGGGGTGGCACCCGCCTCTTCGAAACAGCGCTCTGCCGCCAGCCGCGTGCCGGATCCGCTTTCCCGGGTCAGGAACGGGTATTCGGCCAGATCCCTCATGGTGAGACCGGGACGCCTGGCCAGCGGGTGATCCGGCGGCGCGATGGCTACCAGGGGGTTTTCCGCGAACCGCTCGATCTCGGCCTCCAGGCTTTCGGGCGGGGTGCCAAGAATGTATAGATCATCCGCGTTTTGGGCAAAGCGCGCCAGGATTTCCTCGCGGTTGCAGACGGTCAGCGCCACCTCGATTCCCGGATAGGAGCGATTGTAAGCCCCGATCCGGGCCGGGATGTCGTATTTCGCGGTGGAGACCACCGCCAGGCGCAACCGCCCGCGCGCAAGCCCGCGCAATTCGGCAAGGCGCATATCCAGATCCTCGGCCTCTGCCAGGATGCGCTGTGCCGACAGCAACACCACCTCTCCGGCCTCGGTCAGGAACAGGGTCTTTCCCATCCGCTCGATCAGCTTGTGACCGGTCTGTTCCTCCAGTTGGCGCACCTGGGCAAAGACGGCCGGCTGGGTCAGATGCAGCACCTCGGCCGCGCGGGTGTAGGAAAGCTGCTGCGCAACCTCCTGAAAAATCTGCAATTGTCGGAGTGAGTATCGCATGAATAAATAATAATATATTCTGAAACTAAAAACTATTCATTTTTATATATTCATTAACTATGGCTTCCTGTCCCCGATGAAGTGGCCCGCCCATATGGGTCGCCACGCGGAGGAGACACACCCATGAATATGCATGCACCAGCCAAGAAATACGACGCCGGCGTCAAGGACTACCGCTCCACCTATTGGGATCCCGCATATAGCCCCAAGGACACCGATGTTCTGGCGGTCTTCAAGGTGATCCCTCAGGACGGCGTGCCGCGCGAGGAGGCCGCCGCTGCCGTGGCCGCCGAAAGCTCCACCGGCACCTGGACCACGGTCTGGACCGACCTTCTGACCGATCTCGACCACTACAAGGGCCGCGCCTACCGGATCGAGGATGTGCCGGGCCAGGACGAAGCCTTCTATGCCTTCATCGCCTACCCCGCGGATCTGTTCGAGGAAGGCTCGGTCGTCAATGTCTTCACCTCGATCGTCGGCAATGTCTTTGGCTTCAAGGCCGTGCGCTCTTTGCGCCTTGAGGACGTGCGCTTCCCGATCTGGTTCGTCAAAACCTGTTTCGGCCCGCCCCATGGCATCCAGGTCGAGCGCGACAAGATGGACAAATACGGCCGTCCCCTGCTCGGCTGCACCATCAAGCCGAAGCTGGGCCTCTCGGCCAAGAACTATGGCCGCGCCGTATACGAGGTGCTGCGCGGGGGGCTCGATTTCTCGAAAGACGACGAGAACGTCAACTCCCAGCCCTTCATGCGCTGGCGGGATCGTTTCCTGTTCTGCCAGGAGGCCATCGACAAGGCCCAGGCCGAAACCGGCGAGCGCAAGGGTCACTACATGAACGTCACCGCCCCCACGGTGGAAGAGATGTTCAAACGCGCCGAATTCGCCAAGGAAATCGGCACCCCGATCATCATGTCCGACTATCTGACCATCGGCTGGGCGGCGCATAACTCCCTGTCGAAATGGTGCCGCGACAACGGCATGCTCTTGCACGTGCACCGCGCCATGCACGCGGTGATGGACCGCAACCCCAACCACGGCATCAACTTCCGGGTGCTGACCAAACTTTTGCGGCTTCTGGGCGGCGATCACCTGCATTCGGGCACCGTTGTGGGCAAGCTGGAAGGCGACCGCAACGCGACCTTGGGCTGGATCAACCTGATGCGCGACAAATTCGTCAAGGAGGACCGCGAGATGGGCGTCTTCTTCGATCAGGACTGGGGCAGCATGCCGGGCGTCTTCCCTGTCGCCTCGGGCGGGATCCACGTCTGGCACATGCCCGCGCTGGTGTCGATCTTCGGCAATGATAGCGTCCTGCAATTTGGCGGCGGCACCCTGGGCCACCCCTGGGGCAATGCGGCGGGCGCTGCGGCCAACCGTGTGGCGCTAGAGGCCTGCGTGCAGGCCCGCAACGAAGGGCGCGAGCTGGAAAAGGACGGCAAGGACATCCTGATGGCGGCGGCGAAACATTCGCCCGAGCTGAAATCCGCGATGGAGACCTGGAAGGAAATCAAGTTCGAGTTCGACACCGTCGACAAGCTGGACGTGCAGCACCGCTAAGCCCTGCTCAGCCCTCGAACACATATCAAAAGGACCAAACCCATGAGCACCATTCAGGACTACCCCTCCCGCCTGTCGGATCCCGCCTCGCGCAAGATGGAGACCTTCTCCTACCTGCCGGAAATGACCAAGGACCAGATCCGCAAACAGGTGGAATGGATCGTCACCAACGGCTGGAACCCGGCAATCGAACATACCGAGCCGACCAATGCCTCGGGCTATTACTGGTACATGTGGAAGCTGCCGATGTTCGGCGAAACCGACGTGGACGCGATCCTGGCCGAGCTGGACGAATGCCACGCCGCCAACCCCAAGCACCACGTTCGTCTGCTAGGTTATGACAATTTCACCCAAAGCCAGGGCGCCAATATGGTCGTCTACCGCGGCGAGATGATCTGATGCCCCTGCTGCCCGGCGCTCCCTCGTGCCGGGCAGCACATCCCAAGCCCAGACCAGATTGCCCGGCCAAGAGGAGGAGCCCGCCATGAAAGACATGCTTGACGACTTCCGCGTCACCGATGCGCCCTTCTGGCGGCAGACCGGCGATGAGGTGGAGCTGTTCACCGCCGCCTGGGATGCCCGCATTCCCGTCATGCTGAAAGGCCCGACCGGCTGCGGCAAGACCCGCTTTGTGGAGCACATGGCCTGGAAACTGGGCCGCCCGCTGGTCACCGTCGCCTGCAACGAGGATATGACCGCCTCGGATCTGGTGGGGCGCTACCTGCTGGATGCGGACGGCACCCGTTGGCAGGACGGCCCGCTGACCTTTGCCGCCCGTCACGGCGCGATCTGTTACCTTGATGAAGTCGTCGAGGCCCGCCAGGACACCACCGTCGCCATCCATCCGCTGACCGATGACCGCCGGGTTCTGCCCCTGGAAAAGAAGGGCGAGCTCTTACAGGCGCATCCCGATTTCCTGATCGTGATCAGCTACAACCCCGGCTATCAGTCCCTGATGAAGGATCTGAAACAATCGACAAAACAACGCTTTGCGGCGATGAACTTCACCTGGCCCGAGGGCGAGACCGAGGTCGAGATCCTGGCCCATGAAGCGGGCATCGACAGTGAAACCGCAGGCAAGCTGGTGGAGATCGGCGCGCGCTCCCGCAACCTAAAAGGGCACGGGCTGGACGAAGGCGTGTCCACCCGGATGCTGATCCACGCCGGCCGGTTGATCAAGGGCGGGATCGCGCCGCGCGCCGCCTGTTCCATGGCGCTGGTCAACTCCATCACCGATGATCCGGATATGCGCGATGCTCTCGATGCCGCAGTCGCAACCTGGTTCTGAGGCGCTGCCCGCCGATCACACGGGCCTGCTGGACAGCCTGCCGGGTGAGGTTGCCGAAGTTCTGCTTTCCGCCCTGCCCGATGCCCGGCGCAAGCTGTCGCCCCGCGCTTTGGACACTTGGCTGCGCGGCGCTGAGGCCCTGATGCAACTGGGCCGCGGCACGGATCCGGTCATCGCCTGGATCGAGGCGGCACCTGCCCTTGCCCGGGATCTGGGCGAAGACGTTCTTGGCGATCTCTTGCCGCTGCTGCTGGGCTTTGCCTCGCGCACCTCGGGCGCGGTGATTGCCCGACTGCTGGAGACCGCACCGCAGGCCGCGATGCGTCTTGGCGATGCAACGCTTTTCATGGCCTACCTGCGCTTCCTGGAGCACCTTCTGGCCCGCGCACCCCGTGCCGTTCGGTCCATGCTTGACCACCTTGGCGATCTTCTGGAGATTCTGACCCTTGGAGGCTTACGCCGCTGGGCCGATTGGGGGGTGGAAGCGCACAGGACGAACTTCAAGGAACTGCTCGCCTATTTCTCGCTGGAAACCGAGGAAAGCCGCGCCGTCATTCAGCGCGAGCGCAAGGGCACGCTTCTGGTAGATGTGCAGCGGCGGCTGATGATCTACCTGCGCGCCCTTTGGGGGCGGGATTTCATGCTGACACCCACCGCGGGCGATTTCGAAGACCGCGCGGGCCTGCGCCCCTATTACGAGGGCTACAGCCTACACCTGCCCGACGCGTTGGATGACTGGCAGGATCAGCCTGCGCTGGATCTCTACCGGGCGCAGGCCGCCCATCTGGCCGCGCATCTCGCCTGCCTGCGCAAGCCCATTCAGGGCGAAGGGTTGAACGCGCTGCAATCGGCCATGATCGGCCTCATTGAGGACGCCCGCGCCGAGGCGCTCGCCATTGCCCGCCTGCCCCGGTTGCGCGATCTCTGGGCGCCATTTCACCAAGGCACCGCGCCGGGCATCGCCGGAGAGTTCGACCGCATCGCCCGCGCGCTCTTGCTGCCGGATCAGGCGCCCGAAAGCGATCTTGCGTCCTGGGTTCGGGGCGAATTGGTGCAGCTGGATCTGATGGACAACGAAGCCGCCCGCACCCTGGGCCTGCGCCTGGCCGAACGCCTGCGCGGCCAGCCCTATTCGGCCTATTCCGATCACCCCTCCTGCCCCTATCGCTGCGACAACCGGCTCTTGTGGGCGTTCGAGGAGCTGGAATTCAACACCGAATACGCCCCGCCGCCGCAGGTTCGCAAATATGTCTCGGTCAGTGAAATGGTGAACGAGGTCGAGGTCGAAACCGCAGGCGAGGACGCGCAGGAAATCTGGGTGCAATCGGCGGAGTTCTTCGACGACGACGGCCAGAGCTATAATGAGAAGGAAGGCCGCGAGCCGCTGGCGCCGCCGGTGACCTATGATGAGTTCGACCATACAATCCAGATGATGCGCCCGGCCTGGGCCACGGTGCTGGAGCGCCGCCCGCGTCTGGGGGATCCATCCGAGGCCGAGGCGATCCTAGCCGAACATCGCCCGGTGATGGAGCGGCTGAAGCACCGGCTGGACGCCATGCGCCCGCAAGGCATGCAGCGCATCCGCAAGCTGGAGGATGGCGATGTGATCGACATCGGCGCCGCCATAACCGCCGCCATCGACATTCGCATGGGTCGCCAGCCCGACCCGCGGGTGATGATGCGCCAGGTGCACAAGACCCGCGACACCGCCGTGATGGTGCTGCTGGATCTGTCGGAATCGACGAACGATCCCGTGGGCGATGGCTCCACCGTGATGGACCTGACGAAATCGGCCTGCGTCCTGCTGTCAGAGGCGATTAACCGCGTCGGCGATGCCTTTGCAATCCATGGATTTTGTTCCGATGGGCGCGCTCAGGTCTATTACGAGAGGTTCAAGGATTTCGACCAGCCCTGGGAAGACTTGGCAACCGCCCGCCTGATGGGCGCCGAAGGACGCCTGTCAACGCGCATGGGGACCGCCATTCGCCATGCCACGGCGCAGATGAAGCGGGTGAAGGCCACGCGCAAGCTGATGTTGGTTCTGACCGACGGTGCGCCTGCCGATATCGACGTGCGCGATCCGCAATACCTGCGCGCCGACACCCGCCGCGCGGTGGAGGAAGCCACGCAAAGCGGTATCACCCCCTTCTGCCTGACCCTGGATCCAGGTGCCGATACCTATGTGCAGCGCATCTTCGGCCCGCGCGGCGCGATGATCCTCGACCGGGTGGAGCGCCTGCCGGAACGGCTGCCGCAGCTCTATGCGGCGCTCACCCGCTGAGACTATGTCTTGAACTGAGGAAGATAAGCGCCTGACAAGGCATCTATTTCCCTGGCGCAAAGCTGGGTTGCCGGAGGCACTTCTTCACCATCGGCGGCGCCGGTGATCAGATACCAATGGCGCATCACCGGCAGATCCCGCCCCCGCAGCAGCGCCAGGCGCCCCGCTTCCAACTCGTCATGCACCGTGTGCAGCGACAGGAAGGCAATCCCCAATCCGGCCAGAACCGCCTGCTTGATGGTCTCGTTGGAAGGCATCTCCACCTTCTTCGGGCTTTGCCCCTCTCCCAACCGTTCGATGAACCGTTCCATCAGGATCCGGGTACCCGAGCCTTCCTCGCGGCTGAGAAAGGTCTCCTGCAGCAACCGGTGCGGCGCATAACCATCCTCCTGTGCCAGCGGATGATCCGGCGGCAGGACAATCCCATGCGGATGCGGCCCCAAGGGAATCGCCCGATGAATGACGCTGCGCGGCGGACGCCCCATGATCGCCAGGTCGTATTCTCCCCGGCCAAGCGCCTGGATCACCTCGGACCGGTTGGCCACCCGCAAAGATATCTCCACATCCGGAATCCGATCCTGCAGCAGCCGCACCAGACGGGGCACGAAATACTTCGCGGTGGAGACTGTTCCCAACACCACATGGCCCCGCCGCCCCTCTGCCAGGGCCAGGATCTGGCGCTCTGCATGCGACAAATTCGCCTCGATCCGATGGGCAGCAGCCAGCATCTCCTGCCCGGCGGCGGTCGGAGAAAACCCGGTGCCATCCTTCGCACGTTCCAGCAGAGCCTCTCCAACTGCGCCTTCCAGGTTCTTGATTTGGCTGTGAATTGTCGGCGGCGTCTGATGCAGAAGATCCGCTGCCCCCGTCAGGCTGCCGGTTTCCGCGACCGCCAGAAGCGCACGCAACTGCTTGAGCGTGATGGCATCAACTCGCATATTCGAAACCTTCTAATCCAAGTTCACATTTTTTAAATTCCTTAAAAATTCATTTTTTTACAAGTTTTCCGTCGTGAGGGAGGAGGACAGCATGAAAACTCTAGATCAGGTCCCAAAAGACAGTGATCCTGCGCTGGTTGCGGAGCTCGACCGGCTGGCCGGTGTGGCCGCATCCCTGGCGCGGCGTATTGCACGCGGAGGCATCGACGAAAACCTCGGCGGCGCGGCTGGCACCAATACCGACGGCGATGCCCAAAAGGCGCTGGATGTGATCGCGGACGAGGCCTTCATGGAGGCGCTCGCCCAGGGCAATACCCGCCACTATGCCTCCGAAGAGCAGGACAGCGTGGTCACCATGAACCCCGAAGGCCTGTTCGCAATCGCGATCGATCCGTTGGATGGCTCCTCCAATATCGACACCAATGTTTCGATCGGGACGATCTTCGGGATCTACCCGGCGATGGACACGCCCGAGGCCTCCTTCCTGCGTCCGGGCCGCGATCTGCTGGCGGCGGGCTATGCGATCTACGGGCCGCAATGCGCGCTGATCCTGACATTGGGTGACGGCGTGTTGAAATACGTTCTGGACCCGGAGGTCGGACAGTTCCGCCTGATTGGAAAGCTGGGACGGATCGCGCCGGATTCAAAGGAATACGCCATCAACACCTCCAACTACCGCCACTGGGGCACGGCGATCCGCGCCTATATCGACGATCGCGTTGCCGGCAGCGAAGGGCCTGCGGGCAGCGATTTCAATATGCGCTGGATCGCATCGCTGGTGGCGGAAACCCATCGCATCCTGACCCGTGGGGGTATCTTCCTGTATCCCGCCGACGACCGGCAGGGCTACGGCCAGGGCCGCCTTCGCTATGTCTACGAATGCGCCCCCATCGCCATGCTGATCGAACAGGCGGGCGGACGTGCCACCGACGGCCAAGAGCCGATCCTGGATGCGGTGCCGCATACTCTGCACATGCGCACGCCCTTTGTCTTCGGCTCGGCCAACAAGGTGGCGCGGGTCGCCACCTACCACGATCTGCCGGAAGAAGAGACTTCATCGCTATTTGGAACGCGCGGATTGTTCCGCGCTTGATCCCAACACCTTCAGGACATCGACATGAGCATCAAACACCCGATCATCAGTGTCACGGGATCCTCCGGGGCTGGCACCTCGACCGTGAAAAAGACCTTCGACCAGATCTTTCGCCGTGAAGGCATTCAATCGGTCTCGATCGAAGGCGATGCCTTTCATCGCTACAACCGCGCCGATATGCGCGCCGAGCTGGAGCGGCGGCAGGCGGCAGGCGATCACACGTTCTCGCATTTCTCCTATGACGCCAACGAGCTGGGAGAGCTGGAGCGAGTCTTTCGCGAATATGCCGAGACCGGCAAGGGTCGCACCCGCACCTATGTGCATGACGCCGAGGAAGCCGAGAAAACCGGGGTGCCGCCGGGGGAATTCACCGCCTGGGCGCCCTTCGCGGACGGGTCCGACCTGTTGTTCTATGAAGGCCTGCACGGCTCGGTGGTGAATGACGAGGTGAACCTTGCCGCCCTGGCGGACCTCAAGATCGGGGTGGTGCCGGTGATCAACCTCGAATGGATCCAGAAGATCCACCGCGACCGGGAATCGCGCGGCTATTCGACCGAGGCCGTGACCGAAACCATCCTGCGGCGGATGCAGGACTATGTGCATTGCATCTGCCCGCAGTTTTCCGAGACCGACATCAATTTCCAGCGCGTGCCGGTGGTGGATACGTCGAACCCCTTCATCGCGCGCTGGATCCCCACCCCGGACGAGAGCCTGGTGGTGATCCGCTTCAAGAACCCGCGCGGCATCGATTTCCCCTATCTGATGTCGATGATCCACGACAGCTGGATGACCCGCGCCAACAGCCTGGTCATTCCGGGCGGCAAGATGGACCTCGCCATGCAGCTGATCTTCACCCCGATGGTGAACCGGCTGGTCCATGACGCAAAACGGGCCTGAGGAGACCTGCCATGACCATTCAAACCCCCGTTGTTTCGACTGAAACCCTGATGGCCAATGCCATTCGCGCGCTCACCATGGATGCGGTGCAGGCGGCCAATTCGGGCCATCCCGGCGCTCCCATGGGGCTGGCGGATGTGGCAACCGTGCTGTTCAACCGGTTTATCAAGATCGACCCCAGTCGCCCCGACTGGCCCGACCGGGACCGTTTCGTGATGAGCGCAGGCCACGGCTCCATGCTGGTATATGCGATCCATCACCTTCTGGGTTATGCGGACATGGACGCCGACCAGCTGCGCAATTTCCGCCAGATGGGCGCGCGCACCGCAGGCCATCCCGAATACGGCCATGCAGCCGGGATCGAGACCACCACCGGCCCGCTCGGTCAGGGGATCTCCACCGCCGTTGGCATGGCCATGGCCGAACGCATGATGCAGGCGCGGTTCGGTGACGATCTGGTTGACCACTACACCTATGTGCTGGCCGGGGATGGCTGCCTGATGGAAGGCATCAGCCACGAGGCCATCGATCTGGCCGGTCACCTGGGCCTTGGTCGGCTGATCGTCCTGTGGGATGACAACCGCATCACCATCGACGGGCCGACAGATCTGTCCACCTCGATGGATCAGAAGAAACGGTTCGAGGCCGCAGGCTGGCATGTCCAGGCCGTGGACGGCCACGCGCCCGAGGCCATCGCCGCCGCCATCGCCGCCGCCCGCGCTGATGAGCGCCCCTCGATGATTGCCTGCCGCACGGTGATCGGCAAGGGCGCCCCCAATATGGGTGGCAGCCACAAGGTGCATGGCGCGCCTTTGGGCGCGGAGGAGATCGCCGCCACCCGGGCAGCAATCGACTGGCCGTATGCGCCCTTCGTTGTCCCGGATACTGTCAGCCAGGCCTGGCGCGAGGTGGCTAAGCGTGGCGAGAAGGCCCGCAAGGATTGGGAGGCCCGCAAGAGCGCCTCAATGAAGGCGTCTGAGTTTGACACCTCCATGGCCCCGCCGGATGCAGATGCTCTGCGCGAAGCCATCAGCGCCTACAAGGCCCGCCTCACTGCCGATGCGCCAAAGGTCGCGACCCGCAAGGCATCCGAAATGGCGCTGGAGGTGGTGAATGCCACCCTGCCCAACAGCGTCGGCGGCTCGGCGGATCTGACAGGATCGAACAACACCCGCAGCAGCGCCATGCGGCCCGTCACGGCACAGGATTTCAGCGGTGACTACATCCATTACGGCATCCGCGAACACGCCATGGCCGCCGCCATGAACGGCATCGCGCTTCACGGTGGGTTCAGAACCTATGGCGGCACCTTCCTGGCATTCGCCGACTATTGCCGTCCCGCCATGCGCCTCTCGGCCCTGATGGGGGTTCCGGTCACCTATGTGATGACGCATGATTCCATCGGCCTTGGCGAGGATGGCCCGACACATCAGCCGGTGGAAACCATCGCCTCGCTGCGCGCGATGCCGAACATGGACGTGATCCGCCCCGCCGATGCGGTGGAAACGGCGGAAGCCTGGGAAATGGCGGCCACTTCGGCCACCACCCCCACGGTCCTGTGCCTGTCTCGCCAGGGCCTGCCGACCCTGCGCCGCAATCACAGCGCCGAAAATCTGACCGCCCGCGGCGCCTATGTTCTGCGCGGCAGCGCGGTGCGCGACGTGACCCTGATCGCCACCGGATCGGAGGTGGAGATCGCCATGAAGGCCGCCGATCTTCTGGCACAGGACGGGATCCGGGCTGCCGTGGTCTCTGCCCCCTGTTTCGAGGCCTTTGCCGCGCAGTCGCCGGACTATCGCGCCGCCGTGCGCGGCAGCGCCCCCCGCATCGGTGTCGAGGCCGCCATACGCCAGGGCTGGGAGCTGTTCCTGGAACGCGGCGACGGCTTCATCGGGATGAGCACCTTCGGCGCCTCCGCCCCCGCCCAGGAGCTGTACCGTCATTTCAACATCACGGCCGAGGCCATCGCCGCCACAGCCCGCCGCCATATCGAGAAGAGGACGAAGGCATGACCACGAAAGTCGCCATCAACGGTTTTGGCCGCATCGGACGCTGCACCCTGGCCCATATCATCGAAAGTGGGCGCAACGACATCGAGGTGGTGAAGATCAACGCCACCGGCCCGATTGAAACCAACGCGCATCTTCTGCGTTATGACAGCGTGCACGGGCGGTTCCCGCACGCCGTTGCCGTCAACGACGATACGCTCGATCTGGGCCGCGGGCCGATCAAGGTCTTCTCCACCTACAACCCCGAGGAACTCGATTGGGACGGCGTGGACGTGGTGCTGGAATGTTCCGGCGTGTTCAATTCCAAGGAACAATCCGCGGTCCACCTGCGCCAGGGCGCGCGCAAGGTGCTGATCTCGGCCCCCGCCAAGAACGCCGACCGTACCGTGGTTTATGGGGTCAACCACCGCGATCTGCGCAGCGATGAGCTGGTGGTCTCCAACGGCTCCTGCACCACCAATTGCCTCGCGCCGCTGGCCAAGGTGCTGAATGACGCCATCGGCATCGACAGTGGCATCGTCACCACGGTGCATTCCTACACCGGCGATCAGCCCACCCTGGACCGCCGCCACAAGGACCTCTACCGCGCCCGCGCCGCCGCCCTGTCGATGATCCCCACCTCCACCGGAGCAGCCAAGGCGATCGGAGAGGTCCTGCCGGAACTCTCGGGTCGTCTGGATGGATCCGCGATCCGGGTGCCGACCCCGAATGTATCAGCCGTGGATCTGACCTTCATGGCCGCCCGCGATGTGACGGAGAATGATGTGAACGCGATCATGGCCGAGGCCGCGCAAGGCCACATGCAACAGATCATCAGCTATGAGACCGAACCCAAGGTCTCCATCGATTACAACCACGACAGCCATTCCTGCAATTTCGCCGCCGACCAGACCAAGGTGATGGGCGCGCGGCTGGTGCGGGTGATGGCCTGGTATGACAACGAATGGGGCTTTTCCTGCCGCATGGCGGATACGGCCAATGCCATGGGGAGACTTCAGTGATGGACCTGCCGCAGATTGATCTTGCCTCCGTCAAGGGCCGCCGCATCCTGGTGCGCGCCGACCTCAACGTGCCGATGAAAGAGAACGGCACGGTCAGCGACGACACCCGGATCCGCCGCTTTGCCGATGGAATGAAGCCCCTGCTGGCCGCAGGCGCGCGGTTGGTGATCCTGACCCATTTCGGCCGCCCCGAACCGGGCACGGATGCCGGGGAGTATTCCGTTGAACCGCTCATCCCATCCCTTGCCGCTGCCTTGGGGCGTCCAGTGCGGTTTTGCCCGGAGCTGATCGGGGAAGAAGCCGTCGCCCGCAGCCGGGGTCTGAGCGATGGCACGGTCATGCTCTGTGAAAACCTGCGCCTATCGGCAGGGGAGACCGCCAATGACCTCGCCTTCGCCGCACAACTGGCAAAGCTTGGCGATATCTACATGAACGATGCGTTTTCCTGCGCGCATCGTGCCCATGCCTCGACCGAAGCCTTGGCGCACCTGCTGCCCGCCGTGGCCGGCCCCTTGATGGTTGAGGAGATCGAGGCGCTGTCGGCCGCTCTGGAATGCCCCAAACGCCCGGCGGTGGCGGTGGTGGGCGGCGCCAAGGTTTCCAGCAAGATCGCGGTACTGAAGAACCTGGTGCAGAAAGTAGATCACATCATTATCGGCGGCGGCATGGCCAATACCTTTCTCTATGCCGATGGCGCGCCGATGGGCCGCTCGCTGCACGAGGCCGACCAGATCGAAACGGTGCGGGAAATCCGCGCGCTGGCGCAGGCCGCAGGCTGTAGCCTGCACCTGCCCGAAGATGTGGTCGCCGCCTATGATTGTGCCGCCGGTGCAGCCCATGACATCACCCCCGCCGCTGCCTGCCCAAAGGAGGCCATGATCCTGGATGCAGGGCCGCGCGCGCTGAAACGGTTCCAGTCGGTACTGACCTCCTGTAAAACGATCCTGTGGAACGGGCCGCTGGGGGCCTTTGAACTCTCCCCCTTTGACCTCGCGACCAGGCACCTGGCTGAGACAGCCGCCGATGTGACCCGGCAGGGCCTTGCGGTTTCTGTCGCAGGGGGCGGCGATACGGTTGCGGCCCTCAACATGGCCGGTGTATCTGGCGATTTCACATATGTCTCCTCCGCCGGGGGGGCTTTCCTGGAATGGCTGGAGGGTAAGACGCTCCCCGGCATTGCGGCGCTGCAAGGCGCAGCAGAAGCGGCCTAAGAGGTTTTCATGGCACTTATCACTCTTCGTCAACTGCTGGATCACGCCGCCGAACACGGCTATGGCGTGCCGGCCTTCAACATCAACAACATGGAGCAGGGTCTGGCGATCCTGAAGGCCGCCGCGAAATGCGACAGCCCTGTGATCCTTCAGGCCAGCCGGGGCGCGCGCTCCTATGCGGGCGACATCATGCTGCGGCACCTGATCCAGGCGCTGGTGGAAATGTATCCCCATATTCCGATCTGCATGCATCAGGACCATGGCAACAACGAACAGACCTGCCTGTCGGCGATCCGCCACGGGTTTACCAGCGTGATGATGGACGGCTCGCTTGAAGCCGACATGAAAACGCCCGCGTCTTATGAATACAACGTCGAGATCACCGAGCGCGTGTCGCGCATGGCCCATTGGGTCGGTGCCTCGGTCGAGGGCGAGCTGGGCGTTCTCGGCTCGCTGGAAACCGGCGAGGCCGGCGAAGAGGATGGATCGGGCGCCGTGGGCAAGCTCACGCAGGAGCAGCTTCTGACCGACCCGGATCAGGCCAAGGATTTCGTGGCAAAAACCCAGGTCGATGCGCTCGCCATCGCCTGCGGCACCAGCCACGGCGCCTATAAATTCAGCCGCAAGCCCACGGGCGACATCCTGGCGATCAGCCAGATCGAGGCAATCCACGCCAAGATCCCCAATGTCCACCTGGTGATGCACGGCTCGTCGTCTGTTCCGCAGTATCTGCAGGACCTGATCAACGAGTTCGGCGGCGAGATGCCCCAGACCTATGGCGTGCCGGTCGAAGAGATCGAGCGCGGCATCAAATCGGGCGTGCGCAAGGTCAATATCGACACCGACAACCGCATGGCCATCACCGGCCAGTTCCGCAAGGTGGCGCAAGAGAAACCGACCGAGTTCGACCCGCGCAAGTTCACCATCCCCGCGATGGAAGAGATGGAAAAACTCTGCCTTGACCGGTTCGAGCGTTTCGGCACCGCGGGCAATGCCTCCAGGATCACCCCGATTGATCTGGATGAAATGGCGAAACGCTACAGCAGCGGTGCGCTGGCGGTCTGATCGCCCTTTCCCGAGCAAATAGCGGGGGGCGTTTCGCGCCCCCCGCCCCTCCCCCACATAACGAGGCCCCCGATGCCCTTTGACCGCAGCGTGAAGATCGCGCCCTCTATCCTCTCTGCCGATTTCGCCAACTTCGGCCAGGAAATCCGGGCCATCGAGGCCGAAGGCGCCGACTGGGTGCATGTGGACGTGATGGACGGTCACTTCGTCCCCAACCTCACCTTCGGGCCGATGGCGGTGAAAGCCTTCCGCCCGCATGTAAAAACCGTGATGGACGTGCACCTGATGATCGCGCCGGTCGATCCCTACATCGAGGCCTATGCCGATGCGGGCGCCGATGTGCTGACCGCCCATATCGAGGCTGGCCCGCATATCCACCGCACCCTGCAGGCCATTCGCGGCGCGGGCATGAAGGCGGGTGTGGCGCTCAATCCCGGCACCCCGGCCGAGGCGGTGGCGCATCTTCTAGACCTCACCGATCTCATCTGCGTGATGACGGTGAACCCCGGCTTCGGCGGGCAGAAGTTCATCGACATGACCGGCAAGATCGCCACCCTGCGCCAGATGATCGGCGACCGCCCCGTGCATATCGAGATCGACGGCGGCGTCGATCCCACAACCGCGCCCAAGGTGCGCGCGGCCGGCGCCGATGTGCTGGTGGCGGGCTCGGCTGTCTTCAAGGGCGGCTCGGTCGACAATCGGTCGGTCTACGGCACCAACATCCGCGCCATCCGCGAAGCCGCCAATGCCGCTTGAGGCGCTCATATTCGATGTGGACGGCACCCTGGCCGAAACCGAGGAACTCCACCGGCGCGCCTTCAACGAGACATTCGCAGTGGACGGCCTTGATTGGTACTGGAGCCGGGACGCCTACCGCCACCTGCTGCAGACCACCGGCGGCAAGGAACGTATCGCCCGCTACATGGCTGAGATCGGGCTGCCACAGGATGCCATCGACATTGCCAGCCTTCACCAGAGCAAAACCGATCGCTATCTGCGCCTGATGGGCGACCGCGGGCTGGAGCTACGCCCCGGCATTGCAGACTTGATCGCTCAGGCCAAGGCCGCCGGGCTGAGCGTGGCCATCGCGACAACGACCAGCCGCCCCAATGTGGATGCGCTTTGCGCTGCCTGTTTCGGAGCACCTGCCGAGAGTGTTTTCCCGGTCATTGCCTGCGGCGACGAGGTCTCGGCCAAGAAACCCGCGCCAGACGTCTATAACCTGGCCTTGCACCGCCTTGATCTGCCCCCAGAAAATGCCCTCGCCTTCGAGGACAGCAGCAACGGGCTGCGCAGCGCAGAAGCTGCCGGGGTCGCTACGGTCGTGACGCCCTCGATCTACACCGAGGACGACGATTTCACCGGCGCCCGCTCTGTGATCAAGGGTGTCACCGCGCTTGGCGGTATCGCCACCCTGACCCGCCTCTGGCCCCAGCCCGAAACCGCGTAACGAAAGGAGCCTGTCATGGCCGTTTCCCCTCCTATCTGCGATTTCGGCTGGCGCGCGCCGGAGTTCCGCCTGCCCGCCACCGATGGCCGGACCTACAGCCTGACGGATATCGCAGGCCCGAAAGGCACGCTCGTAATGTTCATCTGCAATCACTGCCCCTATGTGATCGCGGTTCTGGACCGGATCCAGCGCGATGCCTGTGACCTGCAAGAGCTGGGCATCGGGGTGGCCGCGATCTGTTCCAACGACGCCACCGCCTACCCGCAGGACGGTTTTGACAAGATGGTGGACCTGGCCCGCGACCGCGCCTTTTCCTTCCCCTATCTGCATGACGAAGACCAGAATGTCGCCCGCGCCTGGAATGCCGCCTGCACGCCGGATTTCTTCGGCTTCAACTCCGCCGGAGAATTGCAATACCGCGGGCGGCTGGATGCCTCAGGGCGCAACCCGGCTCCACCCGATGCCCCGCGCGAATTGTTCGAGGCCATGCGCCAGATTGCCGAAACCGGCCAGGGACCGAAAGACCAGATCCCCTCGATGGGGTGTTCGATCAAATGGAAGGAGCCCGCATGAGCCAGGCCATCGTATTCGACCTTGACGGAACGCTGATCGACAGTGCCCCCGACATTCACGCCGCCGCCAACCGGATGCTCCAGGATTTCGAGCACGGCCCCCTCACCCTGGAGCGCGTGACCAGCTTCATCGGCAACGGCATTCCCAATCTGGTCCGCCTGGTCATGCAGGAGCGCGGCATTCCCGCGTCCGACGAAGACACCATGCAAGCGCGGATGCTGCTCCACTACATGGCACATCCGGCGGATCTGTCGCAGCCCTATCCGGGTGTCGTCGATTGCCTTCAGGCACTGCGGGATCAAGGATACCGGCTGGGGGTCTGCACCAACAAGTTGCGCGCGCCCTCCATCCAGATCCTTGATGCGCTGGATCTGTCACGGTTTTTCGACGTGGTCGTAGGCGGTGACACCCTGCCGGTGAAGAAACCTGACCCGGCCCCCTTGCATGCAGCCTTCCAGGCCCTCGGCGGCAATGCCCTGCTTTACGTCGGCGACAGCGAAGTGGATGCAGCCACGGCCCAGGCCGCCAAGATACCCTTCGCGCTCTTCACCAAAGGTTACAGGAAGACCCCAGTCGAGGATCTGCCAAGCAGCGTCACTTTCGATGATTTCACCAAACTGACCGCAATTGCAGGCCAAGAGAGCGGCGTATCCGCCGTCTGACGCGGCATGGGGTCAACCTGCGCGCCGGACCATCCCAGACTGCACCGCCTGCGCCGCGCGCGCCCGCTGTTCAAGCATTTGCTGTGACACGACCGGCGGGAAGCCGAAACTGACCGGTTCGCCCTCATCGTCCAGATAGGCCCACTGCGCCGCCAGGAGTTGATAGCTTTTGACTTCCCAGCCCTCCCAATCCGGGCGGAAGCGCAGGCGCCAGTTCCCCCGGATATTGAGCTGGAACCGGGCTCGCGGCCCCCGTGCCTGGCCCAAATCCTTCATCCGCTCATAGAGATCTGCGGCCTCCGGCAGGCGGCGCCCAGGAAAGATGACCTCGACCTCCTTCTCCGGCCGCGCGATGCCGCGGACCACAAGATCCCCGCGACTGTTGCGATCAAATACGGGGAGCAGCTCCACCGAGACATCCTGCAACGCGTGCTTGAACAGACCTGCATCTTCGATCGCAGGCGTGATCTGAGACCGTGCCCTGCGACGGTTGGGAATATCTGGCTCCTTTTGCATGCGGTTCCCCTCCTGAATACAGTCCTGCCTGACAAGCGCTCTCCAGCACGGCATTGCCAGCCACTGTTCGCATTTCGCTCTATGTATCCGGCACCCGGTTAAGAAGGCGTTGATCCACCAATGCGTGTACCGACGGCGCAAGTCATCCAGAGACGCGCGTGGTGCATCCCGCAATTCGCAGTATTTTCTGAAAAGAAAGTGGTGCGGGTGAAGGGACTTGAACCCCCACGCCTTGCGGCGCCAGAACCTAAATCTGGTGCGTCTACCAATTCCGCCACACCCGCACGACACATGCCCCAGCGGGGCTTGTGTGGGCCGCTCAATAGCAAAGCCCGCAACCGGATGCGAGAGGAAATCGCACCTCGGGGGAACTTATCCAATGCGGCAAGAATGACACATCGATTTCAAGCCTTTGCAGCACGCATGCAAAAACCCGCAGACCTCTGCGCCCGGATGCGCCTAATATGGTGAAAAACAAAAAGCACACTGAGGCAGAGCGAGTAACTCACATGAAAACGCAAGCGAATCCGCCTGCGCAGCAAATTCTTGCGCGCATCATGCAAAGCCGCCGGGAGCGGACCAACAGCCCCGTGGCACAGACCTCGGTCACCTTGATCAAGGGCACGCTGATCCAGACCCGTGAGGGTGAGACGGCCGTCGAAAACCTGCAAGCGGGCGATCACCTCATCACCCGAACGCAGGGGTATTCTCCCCTGTCGGGTATCCGCCAGTCCCGCGCCATGATGCATGCGGTGCGCTTCATGGCCGGCTCCCTGGGCAATACCCGCCCCGACAGCGACCTGCTGTTGCCGCTCAATCAGAAGATCCTGCTGCGCGATTGGCGCGCCAAGGCGATGTATGGCCAGCCCCAGGCCGCCGTTCCCGCCTTCGAGTTGATCGATGGGGAGTTCATCCGGGATGAGGGCCTGCAGATGCTGGATCTCTGCACCTTGAGCTTTGATCGCCCCCATGTGATCTATGCGGACGGTATGGAGATCGCGACCTCGCAAGCCGCCAGCAAGGATCTGCGGCCCGCGGCCTAAAGGCCGAGTTTTCGGAACACGGCGGGGATCAGTTCCGGCAGGTCCTCGGCGATCAGCCCGGGGCCGAATTCCAATGCGCAGTCCACATGCAGCCATGCGGCGCTTGCCGCCGCCTGCATCGGGCTGAACCCCCGTGCCATCAGGCCGGTGATAAAGCCCGCCAAGACATCCCCCGAGCCAGCAGTCGCCAGCCAGGGTGCGGCGCGATCATAGTGGGCGGAGTTCACCGAGCAGCGCCCATCCGGCGCGGCGATCACCGAATCGGCGCCCTTGAACAGCACCACACAGCCCGCCCGCGCGGCGGCCTCGCGGGTGGCATCCACCTTGGAATAGGCGGGGCCTTTGGCGGCAGGCGCCTTCAGCTTTTCTGAGATGTCCGGGAACAGCCGCGCAAATTCGCCGCCATGGGGCGTCAGCACGCAGCTTTCATGCAGCATGGAGAACAGCGTTTCCGGCGCATCGCCAAAGGCCGAAAGCGCATCGGCGTCCAGCACCGTGGCCCGTTTGGCAGCCAGGGCCGCAGGGACAAGATCCCGCGCCCGATCAAGGCCCATTCCGGGGCCAAGGCAGAGGGCATTGAGGCGGGGATCTTCCAGCGCCTCCGCCAAGGCTTCTGCATCTGCCACCCGCTGCAGCATCAGCGCGGTGATCTGGCAGGCGACTTCCTGCTGGGCGCTAGGTGGCACGCCGAGCGTCACCACCCCCGCCCCGATCCGAAGCGCACCCCGCGCCGAAAGCCGCGCGGCACCGGTCTTGCCAGCGCCGCCCGTCAGGATCAGGGCGTGACCGTGGGAGAATTTGTGGCCGCAAACCTTTCTTAGATCTGGCAGGTCATCAAGAGAGTATGGTTCGAGGTTGGAAGCTAGTGGCGCTTTCAAATTTTTGTTGTTCATAGCCCTATGCTCTTTACCACTAGCTTTCCGCAGGCCTTCACACCATCCCTCATCACCTGTCCGCGTTTTGGAAGATGGAATGTAACCGTAAGATTTGCCTCGATTGGAACGAACTCCACTGCTTCCCACATCTCGTCCAACTCGCAAGGCGCGAAGTCAACAAACACACCGGTATCAGAATGTAACCCGCTCGGCACATCAATCGCCACGCGCCTTTCTGCGCCTGATAGCAGTTCGATGTCCCTGATGACCTCTCTAAGCTCTTCTTCTATCGGACGACTAACTCCAGTCCCGAACAGGGCATCAATCAACACCACGTCATCCCATTGCGCCAATGGCAGTTCGGACCAAACCCGGGTCGTATTGCTGTGTCCACCGAGCAGTTTGACCTCTCTAACGCGAAGAATGTCACCTACCTCCCCCAACTCCACCCACCGCTCATAATTCACCTTCGCATCCGGCGGCAGTTCGGTCGGGTCTCCATACAGAAACACCTCCACCTCCCAGCCGCGGCCTTTTAGCAACCGCGCCACAACGAACCCGTCGCCGCCGTTATTGCCGGGACCGCACAGGACCACGGCGCGTTTGCCGCTTGTGTCCAGCTCGGGCCATTCCTCGAAAATGGCCTCAACCACGCCCTGCCCGGCCCGCTCCATCAGCTCCAGGCCGGTCACCTCGCCTGACTCGATGGCAGCCTGTTCGATGGCGCGCATCTGGGCGGCGGTCAGCAATTCGGTCATTCCAAAGGCTCCCGCGATTCAAAATCGCTTACTTTTTGTGCGCATAGACTGTTTTTTAATCACACCTGCCCGTTTTGCAGGCTGATTTCCCGGCAAGTTGAGCAGTATCCATTGTCCACGGCATTTAGAAATGATCTGACCACCTTCGACAAGGTTGTGAGGAGCCCCCGAGATGAAAAAGATCGAAGCCATCATCAAACCGTTCAAACTGGACGAGGTGAAAGAGGCATTGCAGGACGTCGGCGTTCAGGGCCTCTCGGTGATCGAGGTCAAGGGCTTTGGCCGCCAGAAGGGTCATACCGAACTCTATCGCGGCGCCGAATATGTGGTGGATTTCCTGCCCAAGGTGAAGATCGAGGTGGTTCTGGATGACGATCAGGTCGACGCGGCCATCGAGGCCATCGTGAGCGCCGCCAAGACCGACAAGATCGGCGACGGCAAGATCTTCGTCAGCCCGGTCGAGCAGGCCATCCGCATCCGCACCGGCGAAAGCGGACCCGACGCGCTTTAATATCAAACACCGCCTGCCATCTGCACCATGCAAGGCACAGCAGATCGCAGCGCACAGAAGACACAGAATTTTCTTACGGAGAGGAAATCAAAATGAGCAAGGACGCAGTTCTTCAGCTGATCAAGGACGAAGATGTCGCCTATGTGGACATCCGGTTCACCGACGTACGCGGCAAGCTGCAGCACGTCACGGTTGACGTCGATATGGTTGACGAGGATTTCCTCGAAGAGGGTTTCATGTTCGACGGCTCCTCGATCGCGGGCTGGAAGTCGATCGAAGCTTCGGACATGAAGCTGATCCCGGACACCAACAGCGCCTATGTCGATCCCTTCTACGCGGAAAAGACCGTCTGCATCCACTGCTCGGTTGTTGAACCCGACACCGGCGAAGCCTACGAGCGTGACCCGCGCGGCACCGCCCAGAAGGCAGAAGCCTACCTGAAATCTTCCGGCATCGGCGATGTGGCCTACATGGGCCCCGAAGCGGAATTCTTCCTGTTTGACGACGTTCGCTTCTCGAACACCATCAACAAGGTCTCCTATGAGGTCGACGCCACCGACGCCTCCTGGAACACCGACACCGAGTACGAGATGGGCAACATGGGCCACCGTCCCGGCGTCAAGGGCGGCTACTTCCCGGTCAACCCGATCGACGAAGCGCAGGACCTGCGTTCGGAAATGCTGTCCACCATGAAGCGCCTGGGCATGAAGGTGGACAAGCACCACCACGAGGTTGCCTCCTGCCAGCACGAACTGGGCCTGATCTTCGACAGCCTGACCAAACAGGCGGACGAGCTGCAGAAGTACAAATACGTGATCCACAACGTGGCGCACGCCTACGGCAAATCGGCAACCTTCATGCCGAAGCCGATCGCAGGCGACAACGGCACCGGCATGCACGTGAACATGTCCATCTGGAAAGACGGCAAGCCGCTGTTTGCTGGCGACAAATACGCTGATCTGTCGGATGAGGCGCTGTACTTCATCGGCGGCATCCTGAAGCACGCGAAGACGCTGAACGCCTTCACCAACCCGTCCACCAACTCCTACAAGCGTCTGATCCCGGGCTTCGAGGCCCCCGTTCTGCGCGCGTATTCGGCACGTAACCGTTCTGGCTGCGTCCGTATTCCGTGGACCGAAAGCCCGAAAGCCAAGCGCGTCGAGGCCCGCTTCCCCGATCCGGCCGCGAACCCCTACCTGGCCTTTGCAGCCCTGCTGATGGCCGGCCTGGACGGTATCAAGAACAAGATCGATCCCGGCGAAGCCATGGACAAGAACCTCTATGATCTGCCCGCAGAAGAGCTGGCCGACATCCCGACCGTCTGCGGCTCCCTGCGTGAAGCGCTGGAATGCCTGGCGGCCGATCACGAGTTCCTGCTGCAGGGCGATGTGTTCACCAAAGACCAGATCGAGGGCTACATCGCGCTCAAGATGGAAGAGGTGGAAACCTACGAGCACACCCCGCACCCGGTCGAATACGGCATGTACTACAGCTGCTAAGACCGACAGTCGGAAAACAATTGAAAGGAGCGTCCATTCGGGCGCTCCTTTTTCTTTGTCCGATGTTTTCCTTGCGCCCTGGCTGAGCTGTCTTTATGTCCGGCGCCTCTCTTCTCTTTGAAAGAATGATCCGATGACGGCTCCTGCAACCCTTGGCATCGACTTTGGCACTTCCAATTCCGCCGCAGGGCTTGCGGTGGAAGGGCAGCCTTACCTGATCGAACTCGAGCCGGGCGAGGGCTCCCTGCCCACAGCGGTCTTTTTCGATGCCCAAACCGGGCGCATGCGGATCGGCAACAGCGCCATTCGCGCGCTCACAGCGGGTGAGGAGGGTCGTTTCATGCGCGCGCTCAAAAGCCTCTTAGGCACACCCCTACTACATGAAGAGCGGCGCCTTGGCGGCGAACGCCTGACCTTTGCCGATGTGATCGCGCGCTTCCTGGCCGAACTGAAGAGGCTCGCCGAGACGCAGACCCGGATGACATTCACCCATGCGCTATCGGGCCGCCCGGTCAGATTTCACAGCAAGGACGAAGACCGCAACCTGCGCGCCGAAAAGGATCTGCGCGCCTGCTACCAGAAGGCCGGCTTCGAGGAGGTGTGTTTCATGCTGGAGCCCGAGGCCGCATTGCGCGCAACCAGTCCCCGCGAGGGCCTCGGGTTGATCGTCGATATCGGCGGCGGCACCTCGGACTTTACCGCCTTCCGGCAGGAGGCTGACGGGGCGACCCGGATCCTTGCCTCACACGGTATCCGTCTTGGCGGCACCGATTTCGACCAATGCATCAGCCTTGCCAAGGTCATGCCGCTCTTGGGCCGCGGCAGCCAGATCCGCGACAGTTTCGGCCCCGGCACCCTGCCCGCCCCGAACCGCATCTTCAACGATCTGTCCAGCTGGCAGATGATTCCCTTCCTCTACACCCCGGAAGAGCTGCGTGCCGCCCGCGACCTGATGCGCCATGCGGTAGAGCCCGAAAGGTTCGCGCGCCTGGTTTCAACCCTTGAAGATCAGCTTGGCCACGATCTTGCCTTTGCGGTCGAGGCCGCAAAGATCGCGGTCAATCAGCCGAATGCCGATACGGCCACGGTCAACCTGGGCCTGCTGGAGCGGGGACTGCAGGCGCCGCTTGCAAGCCGCGACTTGAACGCCCTGCTTGAGGCACAGATGCAGGAGCTGCTCCAGGCCGCACAGGACACCCTGCGCCAGGCCGATGTTGCGCCCAAGGACATCGGCCGGATCGTGCTGGTCGGCGGCTCTGCGCTGCTCTCCTGCCTGCAAGACCGCATGGTGGAGCTTTGCCCGGCGGCCGAGACCGAAAGCGATCATGCCTTGAGTGCCGTGGCCGATGGGCTGGCGCTGGCCGCGGCGGATGCCTTTGCATGATCCTGGTCAGCGGGGCCAAATGGCGCCGCTTTCCCATGCAATTTCGCCCCTTCCACGCTAGGCTGACGGTGTTCCAGCATTAAGAAAGCCACAGCCATGCGTATTTTGCCCGTTCTCTGCCTCTCTTTGACCACCCTGCTGCCCATCGCCGCTACTGCAGCGCCCTGCGGCAACACCTCGGCAGGGTTCAACGACTGGAAAGCAGACTTTGCAGCGGAAGCAAAACGCGCGGGCGTGCGCGACAAAGGACTGAAAGCACTGCGGAGCGCGCAATACGCCAGCCGCACCATTGCCGCCGACCGCAACCAGAAGAGTTTTCGCTACAGTCTTGAGAAATTCATGCAGCTGCGCGGCTCGGCCACCATCGTCGCGCAGGGGCGCAAGCGCAAGGCGCGCAACCCGGCCTTCTATGCAGCCCTTGAAAAGAAATACGGCGTGCCTGCCGGTGTGCTGATCGCCATCCACGGCATGGAAACCGCCTTTGGACATTTCATGGGCGACAGCGAGGTGGTTTCCGCCATCGTGACCCTGACCTATGATTGCCGCCGCTCCGACTTCTTCCAGCCCCATGCCATCGGTGCCCTGAAGCTGGTCGATCAGGGCGCCATCACATCGCAGACGCTGGGGGCCAAACATGGCGAGCTGGGCCACACCCAGTTCCTGCCCGGCAATGCGCTGCGCTACGGGGTGGATTGGGGTGGCGATGGCCGTGTCGATTTCTACGACCTGCAGGATGCGCTGGCCTCTACCGCCAATTACCTGCGCAAGAAGGGCTGGAAACGCGGCAAGGGCTATCAGCCGGGAGAGCCAAACTACAAGGTGCTGAAGGAATGGAACGCCGCAACCGTCTATCAGCAGTCGCTGGCCATCATGGGCCGTCAGATCGACGGCTGAGCGGGTCTTCCCACGCCGCTTCCCCGGCTGCAGGAACAGTCCGGCCAAATCGGCGCGATTGTAATCTATATGGCATCAACATGGCCGAGACCCGCCCGGTTTCGGCCTCATTCGTTCAGAACTGATTTACAGACCTGCCAATACTCAATTGATTTTATTTAATTAAAATTACCCCAACCTGCATAGGCAGCTATTGGGGCCGATCCCGAAACAATCCTCAGTCAACGCCTCACTTTGTACCATTTCCCTTTGTACTCTTGGTCTCAAGGCACCCCGACTGAAGGAGGCTTGGGAATGATACAGGCAGAACGGTTCAAAGGCAGGCTTGGCTTCAAGACCCGCAGCGACACGCTGCTCAATCAGGGGCTGGTGCAGGCGGTCGATATGCTGGACGACTACGGTCACCCCCCGGCGCAGATCAACACCCGCGCCACGGGCCGGATCGAGCTGGAAAGCGATCAGTATCGCGTCGTGCTGCGCTTGCGGCGGCTGCCGCTGCGCATGGGCTTCCAGATCCCGGCGGGGATCCCGGCTCCGGCGATCTTCCTGGATGTCACCATCGAACGTCTATTCCCCGCAGCCAGCGACAAGGAGATCACCGAACTCCTGCTTGCGGTTCTGCTGAGACGGCTGAGCGAAGCGCTGTCACCGCTTCTGATCTTTTGGCAGGATGCCCCCAAGGCCATGAGCCGCGAAACCTTCCTGGCTGTCTTCGAACACCACGACACAGCGCAACAAGAGGCTTCGGATACGGCTGCAAGTGTCGCACGGCTGAGCCGCCCGGTTGCACCTGCCAAACGCCAGCGCAAGCCGGGGTCTCATGCTCGTCCGGCGGTGCGCAAACCGCTGCGGGTGCCTTCGCCCTTTGAAGCGCCGTCTCGGCCGCGTCTGTCGCAGAAACTGTTCTCAAGCGAGACCGTCGCCCCCAGAAAGCCCCGCGTCCATGTCGGCTTTACTCCCGTAGAGGCCATGGCGGACGATCTGGAGCGGCAATGTGATCGCCGCGCGGCCATCGCGACCGTGCCTGCCGATCAGGTGATCGATCTGACCGGCCTGCGCTCAACGGATCACAAGGGGGCGCGGCAGAACATCATGACCTGGGCAGCCACCGGGTTGATCGCCATGCTGTCGGCGCCGATCGCGGTGCTGGTGTTGATGGTGGAACTGATGCGCGGCAGTCAGCTGCAACCGCGCAGCCAGATCCTTACCATCGCCGTCTTTGTGGGCCTGTTGCAGGGCACGGGGATGGTGCAGGCGGCCGCGAAGGTGCTGATGCTGCCTGCCCCTTGAACCCTGCCGCCTGAACGCAGTTGGCGATACCCTGCGCGCCTATACCGTGTGCAGGGTCTGATCACTCTCTGCGTGATCGCCCCATTGTTCCAGCACATCGGCGCGCCGCAGCACGAAGGTATGAATGCCAAAGATCACCGCCCCGGTGCGCGGAAGGCGCAGGATGGTCTGCTTTTCACTGCGCAGATACCCGGCCTCGCCGCTGGGCGGCTGTTGCCGGGGCGCAGCCGCGCTGCGGGGCTGGTGCAAGGCCGCATCGTGATACCACAGCGCGTTGAAGCGCCACAGCGGCCTGCCCAGCTGCACGCCGTCGAACAGGCGCTGCACGCGGGCGGCGATATTGGCGTCATAGCTGTCCACCGGCACATGGATTGCCGTCAGGGGACGCATGACTTTCTCTGCCAAGGTCCAGCTGGCCGGAAAACACAAGACGGCTCCGGTCAGGATGTGTTCTTCCGATCCTTCGGGCTTTTCCAGGATACAGAAATCCTGCTGGGTGATCCGGCCGAGGCTGCCTAAGGGATCGCTCCGGTCAATCCTTACCTTCACCCCATCGGGCCGCGTCACCTCTTCCTCTGCATCCGGATAAAGCTGCGCCAGAACCTGTTCCAGCAATTCCTCTGCGGCGGCGCGCCCGCTCTCATCCAGCATCAAGACGCGATCGCGCGCGCTGTCCAGCAGGCGTTCGCGTTCGGCCATCTGCCCGGCAAAGGCATCATCCGGCGTCAGCCAGTCGGCAACAGCCAGCGGGGCGATACCCGGCAGGCGCTTTGGCTCTAGCGGGTTATGGGGGATCCGGGTCTGAAGAATCTCTGTCATGATCCCCTGCTAACACGAATTTGATCAAAAAAGCGAATGGCATTGTGACGCGATCAAAACCACCGTTCAAGCAAAGCACAACCGGCGGGGTCAGTACCGATTGTTCAGCACTGCGGGCAGCTTGTCGCGCAGCACCAGGACGCTGGCGGCATCGGTTTTCTCATGCAGCCGCTGCAGCGGCACCCATTCCAGGGCATGGGATTCGTCGCTGACGGAAATCTCTCCGGCCACCGCGCGAAACAGGTAGCGCACATCGTAATGCAGATGCGCGCATTCCTTTGAATTCTCCGGGATTTCATGAATATCCACGTCGAAAACCTGTGCCGACAGCGGCGCGATCCGTGCCAAACCGCTTTCCTCATAGGCCTCTTTCAAGGCTACGAAGCCCGCATCGGCAATGCCATCGCAATGGCCACCCAATTGCAGCCAGCGATCCAGCTTGCGGTGGTGGGTCAGAAGCACCGATTGCAGATCCTGCGACAGCACAAAGGCCGACCCCGTGACATGGCTGGTCAGCGGGTCGCGGCCAAAGGCCTGCGGCTCATGCGCACAGAATTCGCACAATCGTTCCCACATCTGGCGATCGCGCGCGGTCTGCGGCTTGTACTGCCCGATCCCTTCGATCCGTTCCATGATCCCGCAGCTTCACCTTCGCGTGTGATCCGGCGGCGGCGCCTTGCCGAAGCCTGTCCTTGGGCGCAGTTTAGGCGGGAGAAAACCAAAGGCCAATCATCAATGCCCACAGAACGCATCAGTTTTCCCGGACATGCCGGGAGCCCGCTTGCCGCGCGCCTGGACCTGCCCGATGGGCCGGTGCTGGCAACAGCCCTATTTGCCCATTGTTTCACCTGTTCCAAGGATATCCCCGCAGCCCGGCGCATTGCCGGGCGCTTGGCCTCCATGGGCATTGCGGTGCTGCGGTTTGATTTCACCGGGCTTGGCCATTCGGAGGGAGAGTTCGAGAACACCAGTTTTTCCTCCAATGTCGCCGACCTGATTGCCGCCGCGCAGTACCTGGCAAGCCGCGATATGGCCCCTGCCCTGCTGATCGGCCATTCCCTGGGCGGGGCGGCGGTGCTGCGGGCGCGGGCGGGCATCCCCTCGGCGCGCGGTGTCGTGACCCTGGGGGCGCCCTTTGATCCGGAACATGTGGCCCATAACTTCAGCGATGCGCTGCCCCAGATCGAAGCAGCAGGCGCCGCCGAGGTCTGCCTTGGCGGGCGTCCCTTCACCATTCGCCGCCAGTTCCTGGAGGATATCCGCAAAAGCGCCCTCGGCCCGTCCGTGGCGGAGCTGGACGCCGCCCTTCTGGTCATGCATGCGCCGCGCGATGAAACCGTTGGCATCGACAATGCCGCCGAGATCTTTGCCGTCGCCAAACACCCCAAGAGCTTTGTCACGCTGGACGATGCGGACCACCTGATTTCCCGCCCCGAGGATGCCGAATATGCCGCCGAGGTGATCGCCGCCTGGGCGCGCCGCTATATCGAGATGACGCCGCCTGCCCCGCCCCCCGGCGCCCCCGAAGGCGTGGTGCGCGTGGCAGAGGCGGATCCGAACGGGTTCCTGCAAGACGTGCAATCCGGCCCGCATCACCACGCGCTGGCGGATGAGCCGCTCGCCTATGGCGGCACCAATCGCGGCATGTCGCCCTATGGATTCGTGGCAGCGGGACTTGGTGCCTGCACATCGATGACCATCCGCATGTATGCCCGGCGCAAGGGCTGGCCGCTGGAAACCGTGGCGGTGGATGTCTGCCACGACAAGGTTCACGCCCAGGATGCCGCGCCCTCGGGGCCTGCAAAGATCGACCAGTTCACCCGCAAGATCTGTCTCAGCGGCGGCCTCAGTTCCGAGCAACGCACCCGGCTTCTGGAAATCGCCGACAAATGCCCGGTGCATCGCACATTGGAAAGCGGCGCCCGGGTGATCACCATCGACAAGTCCCCGCTTTGACACGCTGCCATCGCAAATCCGGCGCCGCTTGATCGATATCAAGGCCGGTCCCCGCTTCATCGTCATGATCGGCGCGAGTGAAATCGCACCCGAACAGGCACGATAGGAGACGCATAATGGGACTGGTGAAGACTCTGGAGCAAAGCACGGATCTGGTAAACGGCATGGCAGATCGTCTGGGCATCGACATGGGCGAGATCATCGCGCGCGACCCGGAACATGAAGGCCCCAAGCTGATGCGCGCCATCATGCGCTGCAGCCATTGCGAGGATCAGGGCGGCTGTACCAGCCTGCAGGCCGCCAACGACCATCTGGACGCGGCTCCGGCCTATTGCCAGAACAAGGATGTCTTCGATCGCATCAGCAAGGGCTGAGACCGGCCCGCGCCGCAACGACCGACACGACCCTAGGGACAGCTGTTGGGGCGGACAATAGGTCTCGGCCCGGCCGTGGTCCCTTGTTCCTTTGGACGGAGCGGTCTATGACCCGGCGCAAGTGTTCCCGCAATTGCGAAAGGTCCTTCTGCCGATGATCCCCCGCTACGCCCGCCCCGACATGGTCGCCATCTGGTCGCCCGAGACCAAGTTCCGCATCTGGTACGAGATCGAGGCCCACGCCTGCGATGCCATGGCCGACCTGGGGGTGATCCCGCGCGAAAACGCCGAGGCCGTCTGGAAGGCCAAGGACGTGGAATTCGACGTCGCCCGCATCGACGAGATCGAAGCCGTCACCAAACATGACGTCATCGCCTTCCTCACCCACTTGGCCGAACATGTGGGTTCGGAAGAGGCCCGTTTCGTGCACCAGGGCATGACCTCCTCGGACGTGCTGGACACCTGCCTCAACGTGCAGCTGGTGCGCGCCGCCGATATCCTGCTGGCCGATATGGACAACCTGCTGGCCGCCCTGAAAAAGCGCGCGATGGAGCATAAGGATACCGTGCGCGTCGGCCGCTCCCACGGGATCCATGCCGAGCCCACCACCATGGGCCTGACCTTTGCCCGCTTCTACGCCGAAATGGACCGCAACAAGAAACGTCTGGAACAGGCCCGCGAGGAAATCGCAACCGGCGCCATCTCGGGCGCTGTCGGCACATTCGCCAATATCGACCCGCGCGTCGAAGAACATGTCTGCGCGCAGCTGGGCCTCAGCCCCGAGCCGATCTCGACCCAGGTGATCCCGCGCGACCGCCACGCGATGTTCTTTGCCGTGCTCGGCGTCATTGCCTCTTCGATCGAGAACGTCGCCATCGAGATCCGCCACATGCAGCGCACCGAGGTTCTGGAAGGCGCGGAATTCTTCTCGATGGGCCAGAAAGGCTCTTCGGCGATGCCGCACAAGAAGAACCCCGTGCTGACCGAGAACCTGACCGGTCTGGCCCGCCTCGTGCGCATGACCGTGATCCCGGCGATGGAGAATGTGGCGCTCTGGCACGAACGCGACATCTCGCACTCCTCGGTGGAGCGCGGCATTGGCCCCGACGCCACCGTGACCTTGGACTTTGCGCTGAACCGTCTGACCGGCGTGATCGACAAGATGCTGATCTTCCCCGAGAACATGCTGGAAAACATGAACAAGTTCCCCGGCCTCGTGATGTCGCAGCGGGTTCTGCTGGCGCTGACCCAGGCAGGCGTGTCGCGCGAGGATGCCTATTCCATGGTGCAGCGCAACGCCCTGAAGGTCTGGGAAGAGCGCCTCGATTTCCAGGACCTGCTCCTGGCCGATGCCGAAGTGGTTGCCGCCCTCGGCGAAGATGGCATCAAGGAAAAGTTCGACATGGGCTATCACACCAAACATGTGGACACGATCTTCAAGCGAGTCTTCGGCGCATAAGACCGCTCCGGTTTCCGCGACAGAACGCCCTGCCAATTTGGTGGGGCGTTTTCTTTGGTATCCGCTGCCTGTCCTGACATGGGCGACCGGGCGCCTGTTCAAGAAAACGTGTTCCCCGCCGACCGCGATTGCGGATAGGCTGGCCGCAGACTGTTTTTTACAAGGATCTCTTTTATGCGCACAACGCTCTTTGCCGCCTTGATCACGCTCCCTGCCACAACATTCGCAGCAGGCGGAGATGACTGGTCAGCCCCCAAACCCACGCAAACCACCAAAGAGTGCAAGGGCGCCAAGGTCTGGGACCAGAAATCCGGCAAATGCGTGGATCCAAAAAGATCGTCGCTGGATGCCGACACCCTTTACGGCGCGGTACGCGAACTGGCCTATGCTGGGCGGTTACGCGAGGCCCAGGAGGTGCTAGCCATCATGCCGGATCAGGCATCGCCGCGCGTTCTGACCTACTGGGGTTTCACCCATCGCAAGCTGGGGCATCTGGACCTTGCAAACCAGTATTATGAGCGTGCAATCGCCAAGGACCCCGACAATCACCTGGCGCGTTCCTACATGGGGCAAGGCTTTGTCGAGGAAGGAAAACTTGGCCTGGCCCTGACCCAGTGGAAGGAAATCCGCAAACGTGGCGGAACCGGGAGCTGGCCCGAAGAAGCCTTGCACCAGGCGCTACTGACCGGGCAAACATCAAGCTACTGAGCTTCAGGCTTTCTTTACCGCTGCTGTCCTAATGTGACCCCCACAGAAAGAGAATCTTTTTGGCAAGGGTCCTAGAATGCAAGACGACCAGATGTTGGCGCTTCCGATGGCGACAGGCGGAAATGACTTTGGTGATTTTTCCGCGCCTGCCCCTATGGGCGGAATGGGCGGTATGGGAATGGATAGCCCGATGGGCGGATCTCCGGTCAAACTCAGCGGCAAGGCAAAAGCGGCGATCGTGGTGCGGTTGCTGCTGAACGAAGGCGCCGACATCCCGATTGAAGAGCTTCCCGACGAATTGCAGATGGAACTGACCCAGCAGATGGGCAAGATGCGTCTGGTCGACCGCGAAACCCTCTATGCCGTTGCCAGCGAATTTGCCGAGATGCTCGACAATGTCGGCCTGACCTTCCCCAATGGGTTGGCCGGTGCCCTGACCGCCATGGACGGCAAGATCAGCCGGTTGACCGCCAGCCGCCTGCGCAAGGAGGCCGGCGTGCGCCAGTTCGGCAACCCCTGGGATCGCCTGAAACAGCTGCCGCCGGAAGACCTTGCCTCGCTCGCCGAAGCCGAAAGCACCGAGGTTGCCGCCGTCCTTCTGTCCAAACTGGAAACCGCCAAGGCGGCCCAGATGCTGGCCGCCCTGCCCGGCCCGGTGGCGCGCAGGATCGCCTATGCGGTCAGCCACACGGGCAATGTGACCCCGGAAACCGTGGACCGGATCGGCCTGTCTCTGGCCGCCCAGGTCGAGGCCCGCCCGGACCTTGCCTTCGACAGCAGCCCCGGCCAGCGCGTCGGTGCCATCCTCACAGAAGCCGCCGCCGCCAAGCGGGACGAAGTGCTGACCGCGCTGGAGGAAGAGGATCAAGAATTCGCCACCGATGTCCGCAAGGCCATCTACACCTACAGCCTGATCGCACAGCGTATGCAGCCGCTGGATGTTCCGAAACTGATGCGTGTTCTGGCGCAACCCGATCTGGTCACCGCCATCGCCTTTGCCACCGACGAAGATGACGTGGCCACCAGCGAATTCCTGCTCGACAATATGTCGAACCGCATGGCGACCAATATCCGCGAGGAAGTCGCCGAACGGGGCAAGGTCAAGAAATCGGACGGCGAAGCCGCCTTTGGCCTGATCGTCAGCGCCATGCGCGATCTGGTGACCAGCGGCGAAATCGAACTCAAGACCGACGACGACGAAGATGAATAACGGGGCGCCAACAGGCGCGCCCTGGCCCCGGCGGCTATGATCGCTAGGCCGCGACAGCTTGCGCCAGGGCTGGGCCAGGATTAAAGTGCAAGGCTCTGTCCCGACCTCAGCCCAACAGGCCTGTCACCGCAATGCCTCTCGCCGCATCCGAACTCTCCATCGCAGCCAAATCCAAGTATTTCGTCAGCAACCTGTTTCTGCGGGGCCTGATCGGGACCCTCAGGCTGATTCCCTATCGCCTGCGCCTGGCCACCATGGGGCGTCTGATCCAAGGCCTGTCCGGCATGGTGGGGTTTGAGCGCCGCATTCGCGACAATCTGGACCTGACCTGCCCGGAGCTGTCAAAGGCCGAGGTGGACCGGCTCTGCCGTGAGGTTTGCGACAATGTCGGCCGTACCCTGGCCGAGCTTTATGCCGGGGCGCCCTTCTTGCGCCGGGCGCAGGCGGCACCGATTACCGGCGCGGGCCTTGCCGCACTGGAACAGGCACAGGCCGAGGGCCGCCCTGTCATTCTGGTGACCGGCCATTTCGGCAACTATGATGCCGCCCGCGCCGGGCTGATTGCCCGCGGGTTTTCCATGGGAGCCCTCTATCGGCGCATGGCAAACCCCTATTTCAACAGCCACTACGTGCGCGCCATCGAAGGCAACGGCAAGCCGATGTTCGAACAGGGCAAGCGCGGCATGGTCGAAATGGTGCGCCATCTGAAAAAGGGCGGCAATATCGCCATCGTGGCCGATCTCCATGCCCATGGCGGCACCGAGATCGATTTCTTTGGCAAACCGGCGGTGACCTCGACGGTTCCGGCCGAACTGGCGTTGAAATACGGGGCGGCGCTGATCCCGGTCTACGGCATCCGCAAGGACAACGGCGTGGATTTCGAGATCCTTCTCAACCCCGAGATCCCCCCATCGGATCCGCTGACCATGACCCGTGCGATCTGTGATGATCTGGAGGGCGTCATCCGCCAGCATATGGGGCAGTGGTTCTGGATCCACCGGCGCTGGAAACCCTATGTCGTCACGCCGAAGGACGCGCCGACCGTCTCTGCTGCGGCTTCGGATCCCACCTAGGCGCTACTCCAGACGCCCCGCTGCAAGGATGGGACCGTTTCCCGCCTGCTGGACAAGAACCGCCAGCGACTGATTACCGGGCAGCGGCACGCGCACCTGCAGCGGGGCGTCTCCGCTCCATTCGGCAACCTGCTGCCAGTCTTCAACGACATTGGCATAATCCAGCGTCCGCCCCGCCAACTCTCCACGGGTGATCTCGACCCGGCTCAAGGGGGTGTAGCGGATCACATCCACCACCATGGCGCCCGATGGCAGCGCCCCGACGGCCTGCAGCGAAACCGTAACATCTGACGGCCCGGCAACCAGGGACAGAGACACCGGAGAAGCCAGCGCCTGATGCCGCTCCACCGCATCCGCCAGTTTCAACGGATCGGCCCCCTCGATATCATCCTGCCCCATCACGATCATCTGGGGCGTATGCACCATCCGCCGCCCCATGGCGCGGGCATAGGCCTTTTGCCGTTGGGTATAGGCGGGATCGGCAAACACATCCTTCCACCCGATGTAGTCCCAGTAGTCCACATGGAACGCCAGGGCGAGAACATCCGGTCGTTTTGCCAGCTTGTGCATCTGGGCATCCGCAGGCGGACAGGAGGCACAGCCCTGCGAGGTGAACAATTCCACCACCACGGGATTTTTCACCGGCTCAGCCAGGATATCGGCTGGCATGGCGAAGCACAGGAGACTGGTCAAAGCTGCGATACGCATCATGGTGTGCTAGGTCCCTTTGGTCGTCATCATCGGCGCAATCCCTGCAGGATTTCCACCGCTCCCCTGATGTAGCCCAGCCACGGGCGATTGACCAATCAATCATAGGTGAGAGCTGTGTCAAAACCGATGGCGCCCCCGTTCCACGGCCCAGGCAGGCATGAACATCGCCGCAGAGACAACCCTTGCCTGCTCCGTTTCCTCTATTGAAACAGTCCCGGTCCTGTTGCAGAACTTTCTCAGCGAGTTCCCACTATCACATCCAGAGGGAGGCCAAGATGCCCATCACCGTCGGACAGGACAGTGCCAAGGCCCGCCGCACGCTCAGCCTCGGCGGCAAGACGATTTCCTACTATTCGATCCCCGCCGCCACCGAGGCCGGGCTGGGAGATTTTTCGAAACTGCCTGCCGCGCTCAAGGTGGTTCTGGAAAACATGCTGCGGTTCGAGGACGGTGGCTTTTCGGTCTCCACGGATGACATCAGGGCCTTTGCGGACTGGGGTGCCAACGGCGGCCGGAACCCGCGCGAGATCGCCTATCGTCCGGCCCGCGTGCTGATGCAGGATTTCACGGGCGTGCCCGCCGTGGTGGACCTTGCCGCGATGCGCGACGGCATCAAGGCACTGGGCGGCGATGCGCAGAAGATCAATCCGCTGAACCCGGTGGATCTGGTCATCGACCATTCGGTGATGATCGATGAATTCGGCAACCCGCGCGCCTTCCAGATGAACGTGGACCGGGAATATGAGCGCAATATGGAGCGCTACCAATTCCTGAAATGGGGTCAGGGCGCCTTCAACAACTTCCGCGTTGTGCCCCCCGGAACCGGCATCTGCCATCAGGTGAACCTGGAATACCTGGCCCAGACCATCTGGACCGACGTGGATCAGCACGGCAACGAAGTCGCCTACCCCGACACGCTGGTCGGCACCGACAGCCACACCACCATGGTCAACGGTGTTGCCGTTCTGGGCTGGGGCGTCGGCGGGATCGAGGCCGAGGCCGCGATGCTGGGGCAGCCGATCTCGATGCTGATCCCCGAGGTGATCGGGTTTGAGCTGACCGGCGATCTGGTCGAGGGCACCACTGGCACCGATCTGGTTCTGAAGGTGGTCGAGATGCTGCGGGCCAAGGGCGTCGTGGGAAAATTCGTCGAATTCTACGGCGAAGGTCTAGACCGTCTGCCGCTGGCCGACCGCGCCACCATCGCCAATATGGCGCCGGAATATGGCGCCACCTGCGGCTTCTTCCCCATTGATGGGGAAACCCTCCGTTACCTGCGCAACACCGGCCGCGACGAAGACCGTATCGCGCTGGTCGAAGCCTATGCCAAGGAAAACGGACTGTGGCGCGATGCGGATTACGCACCGGTCTACACCGACACGCTGTCGCTCGACATGAGCAGCATCGTGCCGGCCATTTCAGGCCCCAAGCGTCCGCAGGACTATGTGCCGCTGACCAACGCCAAGGCCGCCTTCCGCCAGGAGATGGAAAAGACCTTCAAACGCCCCCTGGACAAGGAGGTGCCGGTCAAGGGCGAAGACTACAGCCTGTCCTCTGGCGATGTGGTGATTGCCTCGATCACCTCCTGCACCAATACTTCGAACCCCTATGTGATGATCGGCGCCGGGCTGGTTGCGAAAAAGGCGCATGAGCTGGGCCTCACCCGCAAGCCCTGGGTGAAGACCTCGCTGGCGCCGGGATCGCAGGTGGTCTCCGAATATCTTGAGGCCGCGGGCCTGCAGGAGCATCTCGATGCCGTAGGTTTCAATCTTGTCGGCTATGGCTGCACCACCTGTATCGGCAACTCCGGCCCGATCCAGCCGGAACTGTCGGACGCCATCGCCCAAGGAGATCTCGTGGCGACCTCGGTGCTGTCCGGCAACCGCAACTTCGAAGGCCGTATCAGCCCCGATGTGCGCGCCAATTACCTGGCCTCGCCGCCGCTGGTGGTCGCCTATGCGTTGGCGGGCACCATGGATATCGACCTGGCCAATGACCCGATTGCCCAGACCCCGGACGGCAAAGACGTCTACCTCAAGGACATCTGGCCCTCGACCCGGGAAATCGCGGATCTGGTACAGGACACCGTGACCCGCGAGGCGTTTCTGTCGAAATACGCCGATGTGTTCAAAGGCGATGCAAAATGGCAGGCGGTGGAAACCACCGATGCGGAGACCTACGACTGGCCGCCACAGTCCACCTACATCCAGAACCCGCCCTATTTCCAGGGCATGGGGCCGGAACCCGGCACCATCTCCAATATCGAAGGTGCCAGGCCGCTGTTGATCCTGGGCGACATGGTCACCACCGACCATATCTCTCCGGCGGGCTCCTTCGCGACCACCACCCCGGCCGGCCAGTATCTGATCGACCATCAGGTGGCCCCGCGCGAGTTCAACTCCTATGGCTCGCGCCGCGGCAACCACGAGGTGATGATGCGCGGCACATTCGCCAACATCCGCATCAAGAACGAGATGCTGGATGGCGTCGAAGGTGGTTACACCAAGGGCCCTGATGGGCAGCAGACCTCGGTCTATGAGGCATCGATGGCCTATCAGCAGGCCGGTGTTCCGCTGGTGGTCTTTGGCGGGGAGCAATATGGCGCGGGCTCCTCGCGCGACTGGGCTGCAAAGGGCACAGCACTTCTGGGCGTCAAGGCAGTGATTGCGGAATCCTTTGAACGCATCCACCGCTCCAACCTGGTTGGAATGGGGGTGATCCCCTTCGAGTTCACCGCAGGCGACACCCGCAAATCGCTAAATCTGACCGGGGATGAGACCGTCTCGATCCGTGGCCTTGATACCATCGAGCCCCAGCAGGAAGTGCCTTGCGACATCACCTACGCCGATGGCAGCACCAAGACCATCACGCTCAAGTGCCGCATCGATACCGCGCCCGAGATCGAATATGTCGAACACGGCGGCGTCTTGCACTACGTGCTACGCAATCTGGCGAAATCGTAACAGCGACGCCACGAAATATGCGGGAAGGCGGCCCGATGGGTCGCCTTTTCATTGGATGGATGACGAGCAGGACTTTCGAAAATGAACGAGACCAAGGATACGGGCCAGATCACCGGCTATCACGCCCATGTCTATTTCGACGCGGAAACGGTGGAGCAGGCGCTGGTACTGTGCCAGCGCGCGGCGGAGACATTCGGCGTCAAGATGGGCCGTGTCCATGACAAGCTGGTCGGCCCGCACCCGATGTGGTCCTGCCAGCTGGCAGCAACGCCTCAGCAGTTTGCAGACCTCCTTCCCTGGCTGGCACTGAACCGCGATGGGCTGATTGTCTTTGCCCATCCCGAAACCGGCGACGAACTGGCCGATCACCGCGATCACGGCATCTGGCTAGGCACCGGGATGGATCTGGACCTATCGCTGTTTGAGTGATGCGCAAATGCAAAACGCCCGCCAATGGCGGGCGCTTTCTCTGATACTCAAGTGGTCCGCTTACTGACCCGCCGCCTTTTCCATCGCCGGGCGCAGGGTCTTTTCCAGCACCGCATTGGTCAGTGGCCCGGCAAAGCGCAGCATGATCTTGCCCTGGCCATCGATCACATAGGTTTCGGGCACGCCATAGAGGCCCCAATCGATGGCCATGCGGCCCTTTTCGTCCCGCCCGATGGCGGTATAAGGATCGCCCAGCTCCTCAAGGAAGGAGGCCGCGTTGTCCGCCTGGTCCTTGTAGTTGACGCCATAGATCGGCACACCCTCGGCGGCGAGCTGTTCCAGCATCGGATGCTCGGCCCGGCAGGGCGCGCACCAGCTGGCCCAGTAGTTCACCAGTTTCACGGTCCCGTCGCGCAGGGTCGCATCGTCGAACCCCTCCTTGCCGGGGAAGGCCTCCAGCACCACCGGCGGCGCGGGCTGGCCTTCGCGCGCGGAGGGCAGGCTTTCGGGATCCTCGCGGAACATGCCCACCAGCGCCAGGCCGACAAAGCCCGCAAAGACCACGACGGGCACAGCCATCAAGGGAGAGATCTTAGCCATTGCGCTTCATCCGCTCCTGTTCCAGCCGTTCCATCTCGGTGCGCACCCGGCGACCACGCCAGAGCGTCATCACCACCAAAAGCACCAAGAGCAGGATCGAAGCGGCATAGGACGACAGCACCGCCTCTGCATATTTTCCAAGATCGGGCATCATGCCTCCAGCCTTTCACGCGCCAAGAGCGCCTTGATCCGGCGCGCGCGAATTTCGGTTCCGGTGCGGTAGAACACCATTGCGATGAAGAAGACGCCAAAGCCAATCATGCAGACATAAAGCGGGTTGGAGAAGGCATCCGCCACGTTCTCTTTCTTGTCGAGGCTCAGCGAGGCGCCCTGATGCAGCCCCTGGTTCCAGAAGTTCACCGCATAGCGGCTGAGCACTGCAAAGACAGATCCCACCAGGCACAGGATAGATGTGAGATCGGCCGCGGTATCCGGGTTATCGATTGCCTCCCACAGGGCGATATAGCCAAGGTAGAACAGGAACAGCACCAGGAAGGAGGTCAGGCGCGGATCCCAGGCCCACCAGGTGCCCCACATCGGCTGGCCCCAGATGGCACCGGTCGCCAGGGCAATCAGCGTCATCACCACCCCCACGGGGGCGGCCGCCCGGGCGGCCAGGGCACTGACGTGGTGGCGGCGCACCAGCCACACCAGAGAGGCCACCAGCATCATGAACCAGGCATTGATCGCCAGCAGGGCCGCTGGCACATGCAGGAAGATGATCTTGACCGTGGAGCCCTGCCGATAGTCATCGGGGGTGAAGAAGAAGCCCCAGACCAGACCCACGACCATCAATAGACCCGAAAGGATCCACAAGGCAGGCATCACCCTTTCCGTGGTGGAGAGGAATTTCTTCGGATTGGCATATTCCCAGATCGACATGGTGGCTATCTTGTTCCCCGCTCCCGGTGTTTCAAGTGGTGGCTCTCATTCAAGGTCATCCTGCCCTCACTCAGCGTAGATTGATACGCAAGACGGCGGCGCTGGCAAAGGGCAATAGCGCGATCACCGCCGCCGAAATTCCCGCCAGCATCAACAGCGGCGTCTGCACCGCCATGTCTTCGGCGCCGCGCCGGGCCACCTCGGCGCCAAAGATCAGTGTCGGCACGTAAAGCGGCATCACCAGAAGCGACAACAGCAGCCCGCCGCGCTTCAAACCTACGGTCAGCGCCGCGCCGAAGGTGCCGATCACCGACAGCGCGGGCGTGCCCAGAAACAGGGAAATCACCAGCCAGAAAAATCCCGGGGTCGGCAGGTTCAGCAGAACGCCCAGCACCGGCGCGGCCAGAACCAGCGGCAGGCCGGTGGTGATCCAATGCGCCAGGGCCTTGATGGTGACCACCCCCTCCAGCGGCAGGGGCGCGGTGGCCAGAAGATCCAGCGAGCCATCCTCCCAGTCCAGCGCCAGCAGGCGATCGAGCGACAACAGGCACGAGAGCAGCGCCCCCAGCCACAACACGCCGGGCGCAATGCGGGTCAACAGCTCGGAATTCGGCCCCACCGAGAAGGGCACCATCACGGTGACGATCAGGAAAAACGCAAGGCCCAGGCCAAAGCCGCCGCCCGCACGCACCGCAAGGCGCAGATCCCGCATCAAGAGAGCGATCATAAAAAGCCCTCGTCGAAATCGTCCAATGCGGGCAGGCGCGCCTTGAAGACGCCCACGTCCAGCACCTCTGCCTCGTCCAGGCCCAGGTCGATATGAGTGGCGATCAGCGCCGATCCCCCCTGCCCCAGATGCGCGCGCACCGCATCGGCAAACATGGCCACCGCGCCTGTGTCGAGGCTCACCGTGGGTTCATCCATGATCCAGATGGGTCGCCCCGTCACCAACATCCGCGACAGGCCCAAACGCCGTTTCTGCCCCGCCGACAGCGCCCCTGCGGGCCGATCGCGCAAGGCGACCAGTTGAAAGGCATCCAGCGCCGGTTCGATGGAAGAGGCGCCAAAGACGCTAGCCCAGAAGGTGAGGTTTTCCGTCACGGTCAGGGCCGGTTTCAACCCGTCGGAATGCGCCGCATAGGCGATCTGATCCTCAGCCCCGGTGATGTGGCCCGACAGCGGCGGCTGCAGCCCGGCAATGGTGCGCAGGAGCGTCGTCTTGCCGATCCCGTTCGGCCCGCGCAGGATCAGGGCCCGGCCCGGCTCAAGCGTGAAACCCAGGCCCTCCAGCACAGGCAGGCCACCGCGCGCGATTGAGAGATCGGTTACATTCAATGTCATGAATGACTGACTATCCCATTGTGGGTTCTTACAAAAGACGAAATCGCCCGACGTTTTCCTCGCATCAGACCGGCAGCACGGCCAAGGCGATCCGGCGCCCTTCGGACAGAAGCACATTATAGGTGCGACAGGCGGCGGGGGAGTTCATCGTCTCGACCCCCATTCCGGCCGTCTCAAGGACCTGGCGCAAATCGGCGGGGATATGAGCCACCTCGGCGCCAGTGCCGATAAATAGAACATCGATCTCGTCAGCCAGCGCCAGCAAGGCCGCGTGATCGCCATAGCCGCCCCAAGCGCTGGTGCCCCGTGCTCCGGTGACAACGGCGCCATGGTGTACCTCGCCGCCGATGCGAAAGAACCCCTCTCCATAGCCGTCTACCGGCAGGGCGTCGGAATAGGTGACTTCATTCAGGCGCATGGATCTGTCTCTCCTGCTGGCTCCAGAATTCTCGACGACGGTTGCCGCCCGGCAAGGATATCATCCCCAAACCGGCAGGCCACCAACAATTGCAGCGGCGATAACACTATAGGCGACAAGACGATAGAGACGTTCTTTTTCCGGGTCAAAAAGCGCCTGCCCGACAAGGCTGCCCAACCCATAGGGCGGGATCAGCAAGACCCCCAGCCAAAGCGCATTTTCAGTGAGGATCCCCTGCCCCCACATCAGCGGCAGGGTGAGCAGAGATGTCAGTGTCAGAAAGACGATGGTATTGGCCCGCCCCCGCTCTGGCCCATCGGTCGAAGACAGTTGGAACAATACCGCGATTGGCCCGACAAGCCCGGTCGCCCCTCCGACCAGCCCGGATGCACCGCCAATGCCAAACCGTGCCCGCCACCCCGTGCCTGCCTTGCGGCGCCAGCCAAAGACCAGCGATGTCAAAGTCCCCGCAGCCACCAGCAAGACCAGCCAGCGCAGCAGGGTGATCTCCCAAGTGGATAGCGCATAAAGCCCCAAGGGCATCATGACGACAGCCGCCAGTACCAACTGCCCCACGTGTATCCGATTGCAGTGTCGAACAGCCTTGGGGACAACCGTGACCAGCGAGATCAGTGCCGAAACGGAAAAGGCTCCGACCGCAAGGGTCGGAGCCAAAAATGCAGTGGCAACAGGCATGAAGATCAGCGCCGCGCCAAACCCGGCAAAGCCGTAGACGATCCCCGCCACGAAGGTGACCGAGAGGACCCAAACCACGCCCGGCAGTGCAAGCGCAGTGCTGAGCCCCTCTGCCATCATCTAGGCGTCAACATTGGCAAATTGATTGCCGGTCGGCGTCGAGGGTTTGGACCAGTCGCGCTTGACCCCCAGCCACAGCAGGATGGTCGAGGCCACAAAGACCGAGGAATAGGTCCCGACAATGACACCCCAGATCATCGCAAAGACGAAGCCGCGGATCACATCACCGCCCAGCACATAGAGCGAGATCAGCGCAATCAGCGTGGTCACGGAGGTCATCATGGTGCGGCTCAGGGTTTCGTTGATCGAGAGATTCAGCACCTCGGCCAGCGACTTTTTCTTGTAGCGGCGCAGGTTCTCGCGCACCCGGTCAAAGACCACCACGGTGTCGTTCAGCGAATAGCCCACAATGGTCAGCAGCGCCGCGATGATCGCCAGGTCGAACTTGATCTGCAGCTCCGAGAAGATGCCGATGGTCAGCACCACGTCATGCACCAGGGCGGCCACGGCCCCCAGAGCGAACTGCCATTCAAAGCGCAGCCAGATGTAGACCAGTACCGCGCCAATCGCCAGCACCACCGCGATGACCGCCGTCTGCACCAATTCGCCCGAAACCTTGGGGCCGACGGATTCGACCGAGACGAACTTGATATCCGGGGCAACGGTCGCAAGGGCCGCGTTCAGCTGTTCGATCACCTCGCCGGAAATCGACTCGCCATCGTCCTGCGCCTGGATCCGGATCATCGCCACATGCTGGTCTTCCTCGAAGGTCGGATCGAACACCTCGGTGATGGAGATATCGCCAAGGCCCAGCGGGCTCATCGCGTCACGATAGGCCCCGACATCGATGGCTTGGGTGCTTTCGGTGCGGATGGTGGTACCGCCGCGAAAATCGATGCCGAAGTTCAGCCCTTGCAGCATGAAGGAGGCAAACCCGACCACCATCATCAAGGCCGACAGGCCCAGCCAGAGCTTCCAGCGTTTGAAAAAGTCGAAAGAGGTACTTTCGGGAACAAGTCTCAGCCGCATATCACACCTCAATCGTTTTCGGACGGCGCCGTTCGAACCACATGACGATCATCACCCGCGTTACAAAGATCGCGGTGAAGACCGAGGTCATGATGCCAAGGCCCAGGGTAATGGCAAATCCACGCACCGGGCCCGAGCCCATGGCAAAGAGGATCACCGCAGTGATGAAGGTGGTGACGTTCGCATCCAGAATGGCGCTCAGCGCCTTGGAATAGCCCTCGTCGATGGCCCGCGCCGGACCACGCCCCGCCTTCAATTCTTCGCGGATACGCTCGAACACCAGCACGTTGGCGTCCACCGCCATGCCGACGGTCAGCACGATCCCGGCGATGCCCGGCAGGGTCAATGTGCCGCCGATCAGGCTGAGCGCGCCAAAGATCAGCGCCACGTTCAGCATCAGCGCGACGTTGGCAAAGATACCGAACAGACCATAAGACAGCGTCATGAAGACCAGCACGGCGATGAAGGCCACGATGGTCGCGATCTTGCCCGCGTCGATACTGTCCTGCCCCAGCTCCGGGCCGATGGTGCGCTCTTCCAGGAACTCCAGCCCGGCAGGCAGGGCGCCTGCGCGCAGGAGAACCGCCAGGTTGGTGCTTTCCTCGATGGAGAAGTTGCCGGTGATGATCCCCGATCCGCCGGGAATATGCGCCTGGATCACCGGCGCCGAAACCACCTCGTCATCCAACACGATGGCGAAGGGAGATCCGATGTTTTCCGCCGTATAATCGCCAAAGCGACGCGCACCGGAGGTGTTGAAACGGAAGGTCACCGCCGGACGGCCGTTCTGATCAAAGGAGGGCTGCGCATCCACCAGGTCTTCGCCGGTTACAACAGGAGCAGCTTCAACGGTGTAGAATGTGCCCGCCTCGTCCAGCGAGGGGATCACCTTGTTGCCGGTTCCGGCACGGGCGTCCGGGTCGCTGCCACGCCCCACCACCGGGTTGAAGGTCAGCTGCGCGGTGGTGCCGATGATCGCCTTCAGTTCCGACGCCGAGCCAATGCCCGGAACCTGGATCAGGATGCGGTCGGCGCCCTGTCGCTGAATGGTGGGTTCGCGGGTGCCGACCTCGTCGATCCGGCGGCGCACGATCTCCAGCGACTGGCGCACGGTACGATCGTCCGAGGCAAGGCGCTCGGCCTCGCTCAACTCGACCGTCAGAACATCACCATCGCCCGACACGATGATATCCGTCGCCCCGGCCCCGGTCAGGCTGGTGACCGGATTGGCAAGCCCGCGCACCACTTCCAAGGCCCGCGCCATACCGTCCGGTTTGGACAGCTTCACGCGAATCTGCCCATCGGGCGCCGGTTGCAGGCGGAAGGTACCGATCGCGTCGCGTTCGGGGCGCAGGGCATTGCGCACCTCGGGCCAGAGCGCATCCATCCGCGCGGCATAGACGTCTTCGACCTGAACCTCGGCCAGAAGATGGGCGCCACCGCGCAGATCGAGGCCAAGGTTGACCAGCCCCGAGGGCATCCATTCCGGCCACTGCGCCGCCATCTCAAGACGCTCGGGCGTTTCGCCCTTCATCTCGATCGCGGTGACGGCGTCATTGGCCTGTTCGACGCGGGTGTAGAACGCATTTGGCAGGGCCAGCACAAGGCCAGCCACACAGACCAGCCAGATCAGCACCCTCTTCCAGAGATCAATTTGCAGCATTGCCCTGCCTTTTCAGATAGTTGGGACAGGAGCCTTAGGCTGCCGGCTCGGTCTTCGAAAGCACCTGAGCAATGGTGGAGCGCACAACGCGCACCTTGACGCCTTCGGCCAGCTCGACCTCGACCTCATTGTCGTCCTTCACCTTGGCCACCTTGCCAATCAGCCCGCCCTGGGTCACCACCTGATCGCCACGGCGCAGGTCAGAGACCATTTTCTGGTGTTCTTTCATCTTCTTCTGCTGCGGGCGGATCAGCAGGAAGTACATGATCGCAAAGATCAGAATAAGCGGGAGAAACTGGCCAATCGCATTTGCGTCCAAGGGGATATTCCTTCTGTCTGGGAGGGCCCACAGCGGGCGCCCCGATTTTGCAGGCGAACCTATGCGCTGGCATGGGCAGTTGCAAGGCAAAGGCAGCGCGATGATGTGCAGATTCCGCCCTGCAACACCTTGGCAGGAACCCCGCTCTGCCCTCTTCCTCTTTGGCTGCGGCTGGGGCATAGGTTTGGCACTGATTCAAAATCGTCTCTCAGACAGGAGCCACCCTCATGCATGACATCCGCGCGATCCGCGAAAATCCTGCCGCTTTTGACGCCGCTCTGGCGCGGCGTGGGGATGCGGCTGTCTCTTCTGACGTGCTGGCCCTTGACGAGGCGCGCCGCGCCAAGATCCAGGCCGCCGAAGAAGCCCAGGCCGCTCAGAACAAGGCCGCCAAGGCGATTGGCGCGGCCAAGGCCAAGGGCGACAATGACGAATTCGAACGCCTGCGCAGTGAAGTGGCAGGCAAGAAGGCCGAAGTCGCCGCCCTGCAGGCAGAGGCCAAGGAGCTGGATGCCAAGCTCACTGACATGCTGGCCCGCCTGCCCAACAGCCCGGCCGCGGATGTGCCCGATGGCGCCGACGAGAACGACAATGTGGAGGTGAACCGCTGGGGCACGCCCGCAGAACTGGATTTCACCCCCAAGGAGCATTTTGAAATCGCAGGCGTTGCCGCCGCGATGGATTTCGAGACCGCCGCCAAGGTTTCCGGCTCCCGCTTTGTCTTCCTGAAAGGCGCCGTTGCCCGCATCCACCGCGCCCTGGCACAATTCATGGTGGACACCCATGTGGATGAGAACGGCCTGACCGAGGTGAACTCGCCCGTGCTGGTGCGGGATGAGGCCATGTATGGCACAGATAAGCTGCCCAAATTCGGCGAGGACAGCTATCAGACCACCAATGGCTGGTGGCTGGTGCCCACTTCCGAAGTGCCGCTGACCTATTCGGTCGCCGAAGAGATCCTGGAGGCCAGCGCCCTGCCCATCCGCATGACCTCGCACACGCTGTGCTTCCGCTCCGAAGCCGGATCGGCCGGGCGCGATACATCGGGCATGCTGCGTCAGCACCAGTTCGAAAAGGTGGAGATGGTCTCGATCACCCATCCGGACGCTTCCGACGACGAACAAAAGCGCATGCTGCGTTGCGCCGAAGGGATCCTGGAGAAACTGGGCGTACCCTACCGGACCGTGGTGCTTTGCACCGGCGACATGGGGTTCGGCGCGCGCCGCACCTTTGACATTGAAGCCTGGCTGCCGGGCCAGGATGCCTATCGCGAGATTTCCTCGGTGTCCACCACCGGCGACTTCCAGGCCCGCCGCATGAACGCCCGTTTCCGTCCCGAGGGCGGCGGCAAGCCCGAGTTTGTGCACACGCTGAACGGATCCGGCCTCGCCGTCGGGCGCTGCCTGATCGCGGTGCTGGAGAACGGTCAGCAGGCCGATGGGTCGGTCAAGCTGCCAGAGGCGCTGGCCCCCTATCTCGGCGGCAAGCTGACCCTGACGGCAGAGGGCACCCTGGCCTGAGTCGGCCCCCGGTCGCAAAGACAAAAGAACCGGCCCCAAGGATGAGGGCCGGTTTTTTTATTGTCCGATCTGTGATCGCGGATCAGACGCCGGGCTCAGCCCTTTGCCTTTTTCGATTTTTTCGCCTTTGCCGGTTTGTCCTTGGCAGGCTTGGCCTTGGCGGATTTCTCCTTGGCTTGCTTCTTCTTCTCCGGCTTGGCGTCGCTGTCCGCTCTGCCATCGGCCGTCTTGCGGGCCAGGATGGCCTCGGCCTTAGCCTTTTCCCGCTCGATCGCCTTGCGCGCCTTGGCCTTCACCCGCTTGGCCTTTTCCTTGGCCTTCACCCGTGCCTCAGACATTTCCAGAGCCAGTGCTTCGGCCTTTTTCGCGGCCTTGCGCGCCTTGATCTTAGCCTTGGCGGCTTTTTCCTCGGCCGCAAGACGCGCCGCTTCGGAGGCGGCAAGGGCGGCATTCAGTTGCGCTTCACTCTCGCCGGGTGCGGGCCTGTCCGCGCCGGTCTCGGCAGCCGACGCCCGCGGTTTTGGCGCCTTCTTCCTCGGTGTGGCCGCCCCAGTCTTCTTCGCTGTGCCTGCCAGATGATCCTGTGCCGCCTGCTGCAGCCGCGCGGCCCGCGCCGCGCCGATGCCCTTCACCTGGCCCAATGCTTCGGCACTGAGTGCGGCAAGCGCTTCGACCGATGTCACGCCATTGGCTTTCAGTGCTTTTTCCAGAACGGGACCAACCCCCGCAAGCTCACGAATAGCAGTCATATCTACCTTTCTGTCTCAATCCTGTCGTCCCCCGACTGAACGAAGAGTGCCACAGGCGCGCTAGGGTCAGGACTCATAGCCAGTAAATGACGAGCGCTGCGAGTGCGATGGCTGACAGGAAGACCTTTGGGCACCTGT
>NZ_JARCJD010000029.1 GCF_028890115.1 Phaeobacter sp. QD34_24 | reverse complement strand
GGCACCGAGATGGTGATGCCGGGCGACAACCTGAAGTTCTCGGTTGAGCTGATCGCACCGATCGCGATGGAAGACGGCCTGCGCTTCGCCATCCGCGAAGGCGGCCGCACCGTCGGCGCCGGCGTTGTGTCGAAGATCATCGAGTAATCACAGCGATGCTGTGATGGTTGCGACAGGGTATCCGCGCTTCGGCGCGGATGTCCCGAGAGCAACTCGGTACCAAATAGAAAGGGCGCCCTTGCGGCGCCCTTTTTCTATGCGGCACCGGCGGATCAGGGCAGGCTCCGACCAGGGGCCGAAGGCCGTCTTGCAAAAGCTCCGGTGGAGCTTTTGAGGCCGCAGGAGGCGGGAGCCTCGGGTGCGCAAAGCGCGCCCGCCCTCCGGCCTGGTCGGGCGCGGCCTGAACGCGGGGCGTCCGGGCGTTGGTCTGCGTGTGGAGTTGGAATGGGGTCGCTGATCGGAGCCGTCAGCAATCGGCTTAGCGCTTGATCGGGTCCAGCTCCCGGCCGACCGCGCGATCTGCCCTGTCGGTGATCTCATCGAGGCTCGCCTCGAGGCTTTGGCGCAGGCTCTCGGCCTCATCGTCGGTCGGTTTCTTTGGCACCACCTCCTGCCACTCCTGGCAGATCAGAACACCGCGGGAAAACGGCAGTGGCAGCATCTGCCGATCCCAGGTCGGCAGTTTCAGCACCCTTCGCTCGGCAAAGGCGACGGTGAAGACCCGGCAGTCGGTCATGCGTGCCCAGGTGATCGGCACGCCGGACGAAATCCGGGCCGGGCCGCGCGGCCCATCTGCGGCAATCCCGATCGAACAACCCTCCTTGGTGCGGCGCAGAACCTCGCGCGACAGGGCGACATGGCGCTTGTGGCTGGACATGGGGATGGTTTCAAAGCCGAGGCGGACCAGGATCTGCCCGGCTAGCCGCCCGGCGCGCGCGGCCGAGGTCAGCGCGCAGATCCGCCCCAAAGAGGTGTCGAACAGGTAGGGGGCCATGATCAGCCGTTGATGCCAGAGGACAAAGATCACCGGCTCGCCGCGCGCCACGCAGGCGTCCATTTCTTCGAAACCGGAGCGCTGCCAGCGCGAGGTTCGATAGGCGAATCGCACATAGCTGGCGAACAGGGCTTCGATGCTGCGGTTGAAGCGCGGGCTGTCTGCAATACGTTTTCTGAGGCTCACGGCGGGGGTCCTTTCACCCCCGTCATAATCCAGCAATCGGATGTCTGCCAGCCCGGCGACGGGCCGCTACACGATTGCCGGGATTTCGCGCCATTTCCCTCTTGCCTCCTGCGCGGCAGTGGCTTAGGAACTGCCGCACCGTAGGGGTATAGCTCAGTTGGTAGAGCGACGGTCTCCAAAACCGTAGGTCGCGGGTTCGAACCCTGCTGCCCCTGCCATTTCCCAACATCCACGCAGGTGCAAGCTACCGGTCAGAGTGATCCGTGCCGCGAGTAGCGTGTGCGATATTGCGTGTAGCCAAAGCTGCCCCGCAATCGCCGCAAGCGATCGGGGGCAGCTTTGGATCTGGTTCACGCGGCGGCGCTGACTTTTTCACCGCCTGGCGATGTGCTTCGCGTCTTGAACGCGGGAACGTCCACATGGGCCGGGGGCAGACCCTTCAGGTAGCGGTCAAAGATCATGTCGAACCCCTGTTCGAGATCACGCGCAAACCCTTCGGTGTCGAACAGGGGCGACGACAGGCGGGTCCGCATCAGCTTGCCACGCAAAGCGGCCAGGGCCTCCAGGTCGTGCGCCAGGGTCAGGGCCTTTTCTTCATACTCCGCTTCAGTCTTGACGATCATCTCGGGCAGTCCCACCGCGCTGACAAGGCTGGCGCCAACCCGGGAGGCGAATTGGCGGCCGGGCATGGTCAGCACCGGAAGACCGGCCCAAAGCGCGTCGCTGGCCGTGGTATGGGCATTCATCGTGAATGTGTCGAGGAACAGGTCTGCAACGCGGTGCCGGGCCAGGTGCTCTGCCTGCGCGATACGCGGAGCGAAGACAAGCCGATCCGGATCAATGCCGCGCGCCTTGGCTTCGCGGCGCAGGTTGTCCCGCGACAAGGCACCTGTATCCAGCAGCCACAGGGTGCTGCCCGGTGTTTGGTTCAGAAGCCGCATCCAGATGTCGTATTCACGTGGGGTGATCTTGTAGCTGTTGTTGAAGCAGCAGAAGACCACGCCGTCATCCGGGAGCCCGCAGTCCCGCCGGGTGAACTGCTGCCCGGAAATGATGCGCTCCCGGTCATTGACCTGGTAGCTGTGCGGCATGCGGATCAGGTGCTCTTCGAAGAAGCGTTCGCTGCCCAGCGGGCAGGTGACGGGATCACCGATCAGGTAGTCGAAGGCCGTGCTTCCCATGGTGCCGGGATAGCCCAGGTAGGAGACATGCAGCGGCGCCAGGCGCTCGGCGAAAAGCTCACACCGTGTCTCACCGGTATAGCCCTTCAGGTCGATGGCGATATCCAGACCATCGGCTTGCACTGTTTCGATCAGTTGCCGGTCCGGCATTCCGGCCACATCGCGAAAACGCGCTACATTGCGGGCAACGCGGCTGCGCGCCTCGTCTGAGGGGGCCGTGCCATAGGAATAGGCTGTGATCTCGAAGCGGTTGCTGTCGTGTTTGGCAAAGAGGCCGCCCATCAGGTGCATGGTCGCGTGATCCTGAAAGTCGGCGGACAAGTAACCGATACGCAGTTTTTGCGGGCGTTGGGCTGGGCGTGCCGCTGTTGAGTGGGCCGGGCTTGGTAGTTTTTCGTTGGCATAGGCCTGCGTGCGAAGCCGCAGCAGATCCGGGTTGTCCTCCAGGGTCATCATGATGAAGGGAGAGCAGGATACCCCTTGCAGGCCCATATTGCGTCGATGATCGCCGTACTCATCGACCCAGTCCCAATCATTGATCTGCGCCTTCATGTGCAGTTTCTGGGCACGGGCGCGGTCATCGCCGGGATTGGCGTCCAGAACCGCTTCGAAATTGCGAATCGCATCTTCCTGATTGCCGGAAGCCAGCTCGATCTGGCCAAGGTTGAAGCGGGCCTCGGTAAGATCGGGAGACAGTTCAGAGGCCTTTTCGTACAGCTGTTTCGCCTCTGCCAGCTTGCCCATGCGCCGCAGGGTATTGGCGAAATTATAGATCAGTTTCGGATTGTCAGGGCAGAGTTTCGATGCACGCTCCAACAGGTCTACGGCTTCGGCCATCTGATCCTGGTCCGACAGGATATTGGCCAGGTTGTTGAGCGACACAAGATGGTTGCCATCCAGGGACAGGGATTTTCGATAGAGCGCGATTGCATCGCTGGTGCGGCCCATCCGGTTGCAGACCTCGGCCATCGCGGCATAGGTGCCGGGCGCGCGCGGGTTGAGCTCGCAGGCCTTGTTGAGACAGGTCGCGGCTTCATCCAGGTTTCCGGCTTTCAGGTGGCACTGGCCAAGCGTGTCCCAAAGGAAATGCGACCGCCGGTAGGTGTTGAGAAGGGAGGCGCAGGAAGAGGCGGTTGCCTGATACTGTCCAGCGGCAAAACTTGCGGCAAGCTTCTTCTGGACCTCCGTCGGGGGATTTTGTTCGCTTTGCATCCGCTGCTGCAGGGAATCTAGCGCCTTTCGGGCACGGGTGTTCTTTGGGTACTTGCTCAGAATGTCACTATAGACGAGCGCCGCGTCATCCAGTTTCGCGTTGCGTTCCAGGCGCTGAGCTTTGTTCAAAGAGGTTGCGATGGTCATGGAGTCCTGTCTCATTTGCACGCTATGGTCGACCGCTGCACCTTCTGGTGGCTTACCGGGCCGTTGGCATCACAATGGCGTAAGAGAATTAAAAATCGATTGATCCCAATTTGCGTTGGTTTTGTGGGATTGCAGCCGCAGCCATGCCCCGCGTCATAGGGGCTTTCCCAGAGCCGATTGAACTTGGTTGGTGCAGCTCATAGGCTGGTCTGGAAACCCCAAGGGGACCGGCATCCGATGAACGACTCGACTGACACAAATCCCTATTCCGGCCTGCCGGATACGGCCTTTTGGCGCACGGCGGTGGCCGCCCATAACCCGTTGGAGATCTCCGGACTGTGGGTGCCTGAGTTTGCGATTCTTCCCAAGCACAGGGTTGTCACCGCGGGATCCTGCTTTGCGCAGCACTTCAGCCGGGCCCTGCGCGCGCGCGGATACAATTGGCTGGATGCAGAACCGGCGCCGGATCTGCTGACCGAGGAGCAGGCGCGCAGTTTCAACTACGGTATCTTTTCCACCCGGACGGGAAACATCTACACCGCGCGGATGCTGCGCCAGTGGCTGGAGCTTGCGCTGGGCGAAGCGGATCCAGAAGATGCCGCCTGGACAGAGGTCTGGGAAACAGAAGGCCGCTTCCAGGATCCCCTGCGGCCGGTGATCGAACCGGGCGGGTTCCTGTCGCGCGATGAGCTGTTCTCGGCCAGGGCAGCGACGCTGGCCGCCCTGCGCCGTGCGGTGCGCCGTGCGGATGTGTTCGTTTTCACCATGGGGCTGACCGAAAGTTGGCGCAACCTGCAGACAGGGGCCGAATATGCCCTGTGTCCAGGCACGGCTGGCGGCGTCTTCGATCCGGACCGGCATCAATTCTGCAATCAGCGGTATCCGGAGATCCATCGTGACATGACGGTGGCATTGGATCTTCTGCGTGCGGCGAATCCCGGCCTCAAGGTGCTGCTCACGGTCTCTCCCGTGCCGCTCACGGCGACAGCCTCGGGGCAGCATGTGCTGACCGCCACCTCCTATTCAAAATCCGTGCTGCGGGCGGTCGCGGGCGATCTGGCGGCGGATCGCGACGGCGTCGATTACTTCCCGTCCTACGAGATCATCACCCATCCCGCCTTTCGCGGCATGTTCTATGCCAGCAATCAGCGCAGCGTTGTGGCCAAGGGGGTGGACCATGTGATGGAAAGCTTCTTTGCCGCGCAGCAGGCACATTTTCCGCAACCCGCGCGGCAAGGCATCAAGCCCCCGCCCGCCGAGGAGCGCAGCGCGCGGGCCGTGAAATGCGAAGAGGAAATGCTTGATGCCTTTGCAAGATAACCCCTCGATCTGCGTCTTTGGCGACAGCCATATCGCCTGTGTCAAACGGGCCGTCGATGACGGGCATGTGGACATTCCCGCCGACCGGCTCGAGTTCTGGGGCGCAAGCGGCCCCGATTTTCGCGGGATCCATTTGCGGGGCGGTCGTCTGAAGCCCATGACCGAAGAGGCCCGTGCCCAGGTGCAGATGATCAGTGCCAGCGGGCGCGACAGTCTTGGTGCCGGGGATTTTGACGCTTTCCTGTTTGTCGGCAGCCGGTTGCGCTCTCATAGCTATATCGTGCCGATGCTGTGGCGAGCCCGGGATGAGGCGGGATACCTCAGCCAGGCGGTGCGCGATGCGGTGCTGGATCGCTGGCTGACCGGCTGCCGGGCCTATCGCGCGGCCCGTGCCTTTGCCGCCACCGGCAAGTCGCGGGTGTTCTTCTCACCGGCGTCTTTCATGAACGACCAGATCATGGACGAAAAGACGATCGCCAGGACGATCAACCAAGAGGCCAGCGCCAGCGCGCGCGCGGATCTGTGGAACGGGGTGGCGCAGCGCATGGGCCGCGACGGGGTGACGCTGATTGCCCAGCCCGAGCAAACCGTGACGCGCGGTTGCCTGACCAAGATCGACTACGCATCAGAGCGCGCCGTAGAGATGCGCGATCCGGTGCACAAGAATGGCGCCTATGGCGCGCTGATACTGGAGCAGCTGTTTTTGCAGCTGGAGAGTGAAGCCGTCGGCAGCCAGCCCCGCGCCGATACCCCGGCCGATACCCCGACCGAGGCCTAAACCGGCGCGGCGGGGCTTGAATTTGCTGCGCGCAGCGGCTAAATCCCGGCGAACCTGCCAGCAGAGAGATCCCGCCACATGGCCATGACAAATCCAGTTCAGTTCATCCAGCAAGTCCGCGCTGAGGTCAGCAAGGTCGTCTGGCCGACCCGTCGCGAGGTCCTGCTGACCACGGTGATGGTCTTTATCATGGCAGCGCTGACTGCGGCCTTCTTTGCCCTGGTGGACCTGCTGATCCGCTTTGGCCTGACCGGGCTCTTGGGGATGTTCGGCTGATCCCATCGGGGGCGGCGGCTTGCGGTGCGCCAAAAGCTGCGCTGCCTCTTGATCTCGCTTCCGCCTGAGGGTAGTTCAGCCGATAACTCTGACATGGGCGTGCGGCGAATCGTGTTGCGCGCCGATTTTTGTTAGGGCCACGGCCCCTGGCCGAAACGGAATTATGATGAAGGCGGCGCATAGCGCCCGGCAAAACAAGGACGATCAGGCTCATGGCGAAACGGTGGTATTCGGTCAGCGTTCTTTCGAACTTCGAAAAGAAAATCGCAGAGCAGATCCGCACCTCGGTTGCCGAACACGGCCTTGAGGACGAGATCGACGAAGTTCTGGTCCCCACCGAAGAGGTGATCGAGGTCCGCCGCGGCAAGAAGGTCACCACCGAGCGCCGCTTCATGCCCGGCTACGTGCTGGTGCATATGGAAATGTCCGACCAGGGCTATCACCTGATCAACTCGATCAACCGCGTCACCGGCTTCCTGGGTCCGCAGGGCCGCCCGATGCCGATGCGCGATGCCGAGGTAAAGGGCATCCTGGGCCGCGTCGAAGAGGGCGTCGAAGCGCCGCGCACGCTCATCTCATTTGAGGTCGGCGAGAAGGTCAAGGTCAACGACGGCCCCTTCGAGGATTTCGACGGCATGGTCGAAGGCGTGGACGACGAGAACCAGAAGCTCAAGGTCACCGTGTCGATCTTCGGCCGCGAAACCCCGGTCGAGCTGGACTTCACCCAGGTCACCAAGCAGGGCTGATCACCCTCGCAATTGAAATTGAGGGCGCCGTGTTGCTTCGTGCAGCGCGGCGTTTCTCTTTGTCTTGCGTCGATTGCAGCTTTGCGGAGCTATGCTGACGTCTGGCTTGTCCCGACCTTTGACTGCGTTTCGCGCAAAGAGGCTTGTCCAGACGACACATCATTGGCAGTTTGCACCTATTGGCGTTCCACTTGGGGCACGTCTAACAAGGCAAGATCCTCATGTCCCGTTCGCCTACAGTGCCGGATCACTCTTCAATGAGTTCCGCCCCCACTCGCCCTTGGTTGGTTCTGGCCGGTCTGGCGCTCGGCGTCACAGTGACAAACGGATTTGCCCGGTTTGCCTATGGTCTGCTCCTGCCCGCGATGAAGTCCGAGCTGGGGTGGAATTATGCGCAAGCCGGCTGGTTGAACACCGCGAACGCGCTTGGCTATATCGCCGGGGCGGTCCTGACGATGTTCCTGATCCGGCAGGTCTCGCCGTCTCGCCTGTTTGCCTTTGGTCTGATCACGACCACGCTGGCGCTTCTGGCCACCGGGCTCAACGCGGCGCTGTGGTGGCAGACGCTCTGGCGCATTCTGGCGGGCATCTTTGGCGCGATGTCGTTTTCAACCGCAGGCGCCCTGGCTGCCGGGCTGTTTCAGGGCGACCCTCGCCGCAATGCGCTGGCCATTGCAATCCTGTTCGGCTCGGGTGGGGGGCTGGGCATCGTGCTGGCCGGGGCCTCGTTGCCGCTGATGCTTGACGCGTTTGGCCCCGGGTCCTGGCCGATGGGGTGGATTGTGATCGGTGCGGTCAGCCTGTCGTTCTTGCCGCTTGGGCTTTGGGCCGCCTTGCAGCTGCGCCCCGCCGCCCAATCACAGACCAAGGCCACCCCTTTGCCGGTGCGCAGTATGCTTCCGGAATTGGCCGGCTACGCAGGGTTCGGGCTGGGCTACATTGTCTATCTCACCTTTTTGTCCGAGTGGATGACGGGGCAGGCGGCAGGTGCTGGCTTCATCGCGCTGGTCTGGGTCATCCTTGGCCTGTGCATCTGTGTCTCGCCGATCGTTTGGCGTCCTGTTCTGGCACGCTTCCGCTCGGGATTGCCGCTGGCGTTGATCCTGTCCGGCATCGCCATCGGATCAGCCTTGCCTGTCGTTCTTCCCAGCGGGTCGGCGCTGCTGATCTCGGCGGTGGTATTCGGCCTGTCGGTCTTCATGGCCCCCGGTGCGGTCACCAATTTTTCCCGACAGAACCTGCCTCCAGAAAGCTGGGGTCGCGCGATCAGCCTGTTTACAGTCGTTTTCGCCGTGGCCCAGACCCTCGGCCCCTATGGCGCCGGTTTGGTTGGAGATGTGTTCGACAATATCGGCATCAGCCTTCTGGCTGCGGCCGGTCTGTTGCTGGGGGGGGCGGTCTTCGCCCTGATGCAAAGACCGCTGTAGCCTGGCCGTGCCCTGACCGGTCAGATCGCGCCGGATCGGACTTTGGCCGCAAGCTCGGATACCAGCTCGGCGATTGTCTCGGAGGCTTCGGCCCGCATCGCGCAAAAGCAAATGCCGGCCAGGCCGCTGTTCAAGTGGCGTGTCAGTTTTGCTGGGTCCGCGCCTTTCGGCAATTCACCCGCTTCGATGGCCGATTGAAAGGCAGCCTCGAACACCCTGTCGTTGGCCTCCAGCAGCTTGATCATCTGGCTGCGGATTTCGCTGTCTTCCGCGCCAAGCTCGAGCGCGGTCTTGACCATGAAGCAGGTTCGGATCGGCGCCTGGGCATTGGACAGCGGATGCACCTGTTCGATGAAGGCCGCCAGCCCGTCCAGGTGGGACGATGCCTGTTCCATCACGCGCGCGCGTTCGGCGTTCAGCCAGTCGCTGTAGCGCTGCATGCTCAGGGCAAAGAGCTTCGCCTTGCTGCCAAAAGCCGCATAAAGCGATCCGGGATGCATCCCGGTGACGCGTTCCAGGTCTTTCAGGGAGGTCGAGGCAAACCCATGCGCCCAGAACTGTCGCATGGCGTTGTTCAGCGCCGCGTCCTTGTCGTGATTCATGCTCATGGCCGGATGATACCCGTCTGGACAGGCGAGGCCAATCTCACATTTGAGTGATTGCTCAAGTGCCACCTTGAGCGATCGCTCAAGTTACCTATGTTTGCCCTACACACACCAGATCCAAAGGACTTCACGATGACCCACTTCCCCCGCCATACCGCCGAAACCGCCCCGGACGCCGCAAAGGACCGCTTGGTTGCCTCTGAAAAGGCCTTCGGGTTTCTGCCGGGGCTCTATCAGGTGATGGCCGATGTGCCGCAGCTTCTGGAGATCTACCAGCGCACGCATGAGGCCTTCATGAACACCAGTTTCAACACCGCGGAACTGACCGTTGTCTGGCAGACCATCAACGTCGAACATGAATGCCACTATTGCGTGCCGGCCCACACCGGGATTGCCCATTCCATGAACGTGGATGCCGATGTGATCGAGGCGCTGCGCAACGAGACACCGCTGGCCGATCCCAAGCTGGAAGCCCTGCGCAGCTTTACCCTGGCGTTGGTGCGCGGTCGCGGCAATGTCACCCAGGCTGAATCCGAGGCCTTCTATGCGGCGGGATATGGCTCGCGGCAGGTGTTGGAAATCATCCTGGGTCTCTCGCAGAAAGTCCTCAGCAACTACACCAACCACGTAGCCCAGACCGCCGTTGACCCCGCGTTCCAGGCCTTTGCCTGGGAGAAGGCGGACAAGGCGGCCTGAGGTCATCCAAGGCTTGTGCCATCTTCGAAGGCCTCTGCCCTGTCGGTGGGGGCCTTTCCTGTGCCTGCGGCGCGGTCGCATGATCCGCAGATGTGGCCGTGGGTATAGGGGAGGGCAGGGGCGGTGACGGCCTTTGCATTGTTCCCTTGCCAATTCATCGAAACAGGCGTAGATGCCCCCTCTATCGTCTTCGGGCGAGATTCTCTCGTGGGAGGTTGATGGGTCGCGACCCTGATACCGCACCACGCAACACAGAACCGGGTGGAACGCGTTTCGCCCCAGTTGAAAGGAACACCAGATGGCCAAGAAGCTTGCTGGTACGATGAAGCTGCAGGTTCCTGCAGGTCAAGCCAACCCCTCCCCGCCGGTCGGCCCGGCGCTGGGTCAGCGCGGCATCAACATCATGGAATTCTGCAAGGCGTTTAACGCCAAGACGCAGGAAATGGAGCCCGGCGCGCCGTGCCCGACCGTGATCACCTACTATCAGGACAAGTCCTTCACCATGGACATCAAGACGCCGCCCGCGTCTTACTACCTGAAGAAGGCCGCCAAGGTGAAATCCGGTGCGAACAACCCGTCCCGTGAGACCGTCGGCACCGTGACCGTTGCACAGGTCCGTGAGATCGCCGAAGCGAAGATGAAAGATCTGAGCGCCAACGACGTTGAAGCGGCGATGCAGATCATCCTGGGCTCTGCCCGCTCCATGGGCATCGAGGTGAAGTAAGATGGCAAAGCTCGGTAAACGTACCCGCGCAGCGCGCGAAGCCTTCGCAGGCAAAGAGAACCTGACCGTCGAAGAAGCCGTTGCACTGGTCAAGGCCAACGCAACCTCCAAATTCGACGAGACCATCGAAATCGCCATGAACCTGGGCGTTGACACCCGTCACGCGGACCAGATGGTGCGCGGCGTCGTCGGTCTGCCCAACGGCACCGGCAAGGCGATGCGCGTTGCGGTCTTCGCACGTGGCGCCAAGGCGGATGAAGCCAAGGAAGCCGGCGCGGATATCATCGGCGCAGAGGACCTGATGGAAACCATCCAGGGCGGCACCATCGATTTCGATCGCTGCATCGCAACCCCGGACATGATGCCCATCGTTGGTCGTCTGGGTAAGGTTCTTGGTCCCCGCAACCTGATGCCGAACCCCAAGGTCGGCACCGTGACCATGGACGTCAAGGCAGCTGTTGAAGCGGCCAAGGGCGGCGAAGTGCAGTTCAAGGCGGAAAAAGGCGGCGTTGTGCACGCAGGCGTCGGCAAAGCCTCCTTCGACGAAGCCAAGCTGGTCGAAAACGTCCGTGCCTTTGTTTCGGCCGTTGCTAAGGCAAAACCCTCGGGTGCCAAGGGCGCTTACATGAAGAAGATCGCGCTGTCTTCGACCATGGGTCCCGGCGTCACCGTCGATGTGGAAAAGGCCGTCAGCGAATAAGCTGCGCCTCCTGAGTTTTGAATGGCCCGCATGGTGTGAACCCTGCGGGCCATTTCACGTTTTGGGGCGGAAAACCGGGTGCCGCCTGCTGTGCTGGCGCGTTTTTGCAAACCTGTGATTTACCTCTTGGAAATCCGCTGCGAAGCGACTATCAACCCCTTGAGGTAAAGCGTGCGATTCGTCGTGCGCTTTATTTCATTTCGTCCAAGATGGTGGGTGGCCTCTCGATCGGGCCTTAATTTCCCTCCTGAGACGGGAAAGACCAAGATTAGATCGAGGGTTTCTGTACCCTCGGGCGACTTTGGCTAACCCCGTATTGCGGACTTGAACGCCGGGCCATCTGGTCTGGCACATCAATGAGCCGGGGAGCGCAAGCCCCCCATAACCTGGAGAGAACTGTGGATAGAGCCCAGAAAGAGAAATTGGTCGAAGAGCTCGGCCAGATCTTCGAAAGCTCTGGCGTCGTGGTGGTTGCTCACTACGCCGGTCTGACAGTTGCCGAGATGCAGGATCTTCGGGCGCGCGCACGCGATGCCGGAAGCGCCGTGCGTGTTGCCAAGAACAGGCTCGCCAAAATCGCCCTGGAGGGTAAGCCGTGTGCAAGCATGGCCGACCTGCTGACAGGGATGACCGTTCTGACCTACTCCGAGGACCCCGTGGCAGCTGCCAAGGTGGCCGAGGACTTCGCCAAGGATAACAAGAAGTTTGAGATCCTCGGCGGTGCAATGGGTGAGAACGCTCTGGACCGCGCAGGCGTCGAAGCCGTGTCGAAAATGCCGTCCCGCGAGGAGCTTATTGCCTCCATCGTTGGCTGCATCGGCGCACCCGCTTCCAACATCGCCGGCGCAATTGGCGCACCTGCAAGCAATATCGCAAGCATCCTTTCGACCATCGAAGAGAAGGCGGAAGCTGCATAAGCGGTTGGCACTGAATGACCGGGGTAGGGCACGTGCCCATACGCTGGAAACACACACTTTAAAACGGAAAGAGCTGATAAAATGGCTGATCTGAAGAAACTGGCAGAAGAGATCGTTGGTCTGACCCTGCTTGAAGCACAAGAACTGAAAACCATCCTCAAAGACGAGTACGGCATCGAGCCCGCAGCTGGCGGCGCCGTCATGGTTGCAGCTGGTGGCGACGCCGGTGGCGCAGCTGAGGAAGAAAAGACCGAATTCGACGTCGTTCTGAAGAACGCCGGCGCTTCCAAGATCAACGTGATCAAAGAAGTTCGCGGCATCACCGGTCTGGGCCTGAAAGAAGCCAAAGAACTGGTCGAAGCCGGCGGCAAGATCAAAGAAGGCGTCTCCAAGGACGAAGCCGAAGACATCAAAGGCAAGCTGGAAGCAGCTGGCGCCGAAGTCGAGCTGGCCTAAGCCTCGCTTGCGGGACATAGGGGCGGGGGTTCTTCGAAACCCTGCCTCGCGCTCCCTCAGAATTTGGCTGGATCCGGGGAAAACCCGGGTCCAGCCGAACCTGTCTCAGAAAGGGACCTTTTCGATAGGGCCTTTTCTTAGACGCGGTTCAAGTGATCGGGAGGCGGCCATTCGGGACGGCAGCCATGAATTGATCCGAACGCTCTATCTCGTATGGGCAAGATGCCGAAGCCCGGCGGCATCCTTGTCCGGTGAGAAATTCGAAAGGTGACATCTGACATGGCTCAAACGTTCCTTGGCCAGAAACGTCTTCGCAAATACTACGGCAAGATCCGCGAAGTGCTGGATATGCCGAACCTCATCGAGGTTCAGAAATCTTCCTACGACCTGTTCCTTCGCTCTGGCGACGCTGAGGCGCCCCAGGATGGCGAAGGCATCAACGGCGTCTTCCAGTCGGTCTTCCCGATCAAGGATTTCAACGAAAACTCCGTTCTGGAATTCGTGAAATACGCGCTGGAAAAGCCGAAGTACGACGTCGAAGAATGCATGCAGCGCGACATGACCTATTCGGCGCCGCTGAAGGTCACCCTGCGTCTGATCGTCTTTGATGTGGACGAGGATACCGGCGCCCGTTCGGTCAAGGACATCAAGGAACAGGACGTCTTCATGGGCGACATGCCCCTGATGACCCCGAACGGCACCTTCGTGGTCAACGGTACCGAGCGCGTGATCGTCAGCCAGATGCACCGTTCGCCCGGCGTGTTCTTCGACCACGACAAGGGCAAGACCCATTCTTCCGGCAAACTGCTGTTCGCCTGCCGCATCATCCCGTACCGCGGCTCCTGGCTCGACTTTGAATTCGACGCCAAGGACATCGTCTTTGCCCGGATCGACCGTCGCCGCAAGCTGCCTGTGACCACCCTGCTTTATGCGCTGGGTCTGGACCAGGAAGGCATCATGGATGCCTATTACAACACCGTCACCTTCAAGCTGGAAAAAAGCCGCGGTTGGGTCACGCCCTTCTTCCCCGAGCGCGTGCGCGGCACCCGTCCGACCTACGACCTCGTCGATGCCGCCACCGGCGAGATCTTTGCCGAAGCCGGCAAGAAGGTCACTCCGCGCGCCGTCAAGAAGATGATCGACGAAGGCTCCATCACCGAGCTGCTGGTGCCGTTTGAGCATATCGTCGGAAAATACGTCGCCAAGGACATCATCAACGAGGAAACCGGCGCCATCTACGTGGAAGCCGGGGACGAGCTGACCCTTGAATACGACAAGGACGGCGACCTGATCGGTGGTACCGTGAAGGAGCTGGTGGATGCCGGTGTCACCGAGATCCCGGTTCTGGACATCGACAACGTCAATGTCGGCCCCTATATGCGCAACACCATGGCGATGGACAAGAACATGGGTCGCGACACCGCGCTCATGGACATCTACCGCGTGATGCGCCCGGGCGAGCCGCCCACCGTCGAGGCCGCATCGGCCCTGTTCGATACCCTGTTCTTCGACAGCGAGCGCTATGATCTTTCCGCGGTTGGCCGCGTGAAGATGAACATGCGCCTGGCGCTGGACGCCGAGGACACCCAGCGGACCCTGCGCAAGGAAGACATCGTCTCCTGCATCAAGGCGCTGGTCGAACTGCGCGACGGCAAGGGCGATGTGGATGACATCGACCACCTGGGCAATCGCCGCGTGCGTTCCGTTGGCGAACTGATGGAAAATCAGTACCGCGTCGGCCTGCTCCGCATGGAGCGCGCCATCAAGGAGCGTATGTCCTCGGTCGAGATCGACACGGTGATGCCGCAGGATCTGATCAACGCGAAACCGGCCGCTGCCGCGGTGCGCGAATTCTTCGGCTCCTCGCAGCTGTCGCAGTTCATGGACCAGACCAACCCGCTGTCGGAAGTCACCCACAAACGCCGCCTCTCGGCGCTTGGGCCGGGCGGTCTGACCCGCGAGCGTGCGGGCTTTGAGGTCCGCGACGTGCACCCGACCCACTATGGCCGGATGTGCCCGATTGAAACGCCGGAAGGCCCGAACATCGGTCTGATCAACTCGCTGGCGACCTTTGCCCGCGTCAACAAGTATGGCTTCATCGAGACTCCCTACCGTGTCGTCAAGGACGCGCAGGTCACCGACGAAGTGCACTACATGTCCGCGACCGAGGAAATGCGCCACACCGTGGCCCAGGCCAACGCGGCGCTGGATGCGGACGGCAAGTTCCAGAACGATCTGGTCTCGACCCGTCAGTCCGGCGACTACACCCTGGCCCCGCGTGAAAACGTCGACCTGATCGACGTGTCGCCCAAGCAGCTGGTCTCGGTTGCGGCCTCGCTCATTCCGTTCCTGGAAAACGACGACGCCAACCGCGCTCTGATGGGTTCGAACATGCAACGTCAGGCGGTTCCGCTCCTGCGTGCCGAGGCGCCGCTGGTCGGCACCGGCATCGAGGAAATCGTGGCCCGCGACTCGGGCGCTGCGATCATGGCGAAACGCGCAGGTATCATCGACCAGGTCGATGCCCAGCGTATCGTGATCCGCGCCACCGAGGATCTGGAACTGGGCGATGCGGGCGTGGATATCTACCGCATGCGCAAGTTCCAGCGTTCCAACCAGAACACCTGTATCAACCAGCGTCCGCTGGTGAAGGTGGGTCAGGAAGTGCGCAAGGGCGAAGTGATCGCCGACGGTCCCTCGACCGATATGGGTGAACTGGCCCTCGGCAAGAACGTCGTCGTCGCCTTCATGCCCTGGAACGGCTACAACTACGAAGACTCCATCCTGATCTCCGAGCGGATTGCCCGTGACGACGTCTTCACCTCGATCCACATCGAGGAATTCGAAGTCGCCGCCCGTGACACCAAGCTTGGCCCGGAAGAGATCACCCGCGACATCCCGAACGTGGGTGAAGAAGCGCTGCGCAACCTCGATGAGGCGGGTATCGTCTACATCGGCGCGGACGTGGAGCCGGGCGACATCCTGGTCGGCAAGATCACTCCGAAGGGCGAAAGCCCGATGACGCCGGAAGAAAAGCTTCTGCGCGCCATCTTCGGTGAAAAGGCATCGGACGTGCGCGACACCTCGCTGCGCGTGAAGCCGGGCGACTACGGTACCGTGGTCGAGGTGCGTGTCTTCAACCGCCATGGTGTGGAAAAAGACGAGCGCGCCCTGCAGATCGAGCGTGAGGAAGTCGAACGCCTCGCCCGTGACCGCGACGACGAGCTGGCGATCCTGGATCGCAACATCTACGCCCGTCTGCGTGGCATGCTGCTGGGTAAGACCGCCGTCAAAGGCCCCAAAGGTATCAAGGCAGGGTCCGAGATCACCGAAGAGCTGCTGGACTCGCTCAGCCGTGGTCAGTGGTGGATGCTTGCCCTGGAAGACGAGAAGGACGCGCAGATCCTTGAGGCCCTGAACGAGCAGTACGAAGCGCAGAAACGCGCTCTGGATGCCCGTTTCGAAGACAAGGTCGAAAAGGTCCGCCGTGGCGACGATCTGCCCCCGGGTGTGATGAAGATGGTCAAGGTCTTCATCGCCGTGAAGCGCAAGCTGCAGCCGGGCGACAAGATGGCCGGCCGTCACGGCAACAAGGGTGTGATCTCGAAAGTGGTGCCGATGGAGGACATGCCGTTCCTCGCGGATGGTACCCCGGTCGATTTCTGTCTGAACCCGCTGGGCGTGCCGTCGCGTATGAACGTCGGTCAGATCCTTGAAACCCACATGGGCTGGGCCGCGCGCGGTCTGGGCATCAAGGTGGACGATGCGCTGCAGGAATACCGTCGCTCCGGCGATCTCACCCCGGTGCGCGATGCGATGCATCACGCCTATGGCGAGAACGTCTATGACGAAGGTATCGCCGACATGAGCGAGGCCGAGCTGCTGGATGCGGCTGCCAACGTCACCCGCGGTGTGCCGATCGCAACCCCGGTCTTTGACGGTGCCAAAGAGGCAGACGTCAACGATGCGCTGGTGCGCGCTGGCTTTGACACCTCCGGTCAGTCGATCCTGTTCGACGGCCGCACCGGTGAGCAGTTCGCGCGTCCGGTGACCGTGGGCATCAAGTACCTGTTGAAACTGCACCACCTGGTCGACGACAAGATCCACGCACGTTCGACCGGTCCGTACTCGCTTGTTACGCAGCAGCCGCTGGGTGGTAAGGCGCAGTTCGGTGGTCAGCGTTTCGGGGAGATGGAGGTCTGGGCTCTGGAAGCTTACGGCGCCGCCTACACCCTGCAGGAGATGCTCACCGTCAAGTCGGATGACGTCGCAGGCCGGACCAAGGTCTATGAAAGCATCGTCAAGGGCGAAGACAACTTTGAAGCGGGCGTACCGGAATCGTTCAACGTTCTGGTCAAGGAAGTCCGTGGTCTCGGCCTGAATATGGAACTCCTGGATGCGGAGGTTGAGGAGTAAGGGCGTCAGCCCTTCTCCCGTCCCCCCTTCCGCAAGATTTGAGGTATCAAAATGAACCAGGAAATCACCAACAACCCGTTCAACCCGCTGACGCCGCCCAAGGTCTTTGATGAAATCAAGGTCTCGCTGGCGTCGCCGGAACGGATCCTGTCTTGGTCCTATGGCGAAATCAAAAAGCCCGAGACCATCAACTACCGGACCTTCAAGCCCGAGCGTGACGGTCTGTTCTGCGCCCGTATCTTTGGCCCGATCAAAGACTACGAATGCCTCTGCGGCAAATATAAGCGCATGAAGTATCGCGGCGTTGTCTGCGAAAAATGCGGTGTGGAAGTCACCCTGCAAAAGGTCCGCCGCGAGCGTATGGGCCATATCGAACTGGCCGCACCCGTCGCGCACATCTGGTTCCTGAAGTCGCTGCCGTCGCGCATCGGCCTGATGCTGGACATGACCCTGCGCGATCTGGAGCGGGTTCTCTACTTTGAGAACTACGTGGTGATCGAGCCGGGCCTCACTGATCTCACCTACGGTCAGATGATGACCGAAGAAGAGTATATGGATGCCCAGGACCAGTACGGCATGGACGCCTTCACCGCCAATATCGGCGCCGAAGCGATCCGTGAGATGCTGGCCGCGATCGATCTGGAAGCCGAAGCCGAGCAGCTGCGCGCCGAACTGGCCGAAGCCACTGGTGAGCTGAAGCCCAAGAAGATCATCAAGCGTCTGAAAGTCGTGGAATCTTTCCTGGAGTCGGGCAACCGTCCCGAATGGATGATCATGACCGTGATCCCGGTCATCCCGCCGGAACTGCGCCCGCTGGTGCCGCTGGATGGCGGCCGTTTCGCGACCTCCGATCTGAACGACCTCTATCGTCGTGTGATCAACCGGAACAACCGTCTGAAGCGCCTGATCGAGCTGCGCGCGCCCGATATCATCGTACGCAACGAAAAGCGGATGCTGCAGGAATCCGTTGACGCACTGTTTGACAACGGCCGCCGTGGCCGCGTCATCACCGGCGCCAACAAGCGTCCGCTGAAATCGCTTTCGGACATGCTGAAAGGGAAACAGGGCCGCTTCCGTCAGAACCTTCTGGGTAAGCGCGTCGACTTCTCGGGCCGTTCGGTCATCGTGACCGGTCCGGAACTCAAACTGCACCAGTGTGGTCTGCCCAAGAAGATGGCGCTCGAACTGTTCAAGCCCTTCATCTACTCGCGCCTGGAGGCCAAAGGTCTGTCCTCCACCGTGAAGCAGGCGAAGAAGCTGGTGGAAAAAGAGCGTCCCGAGGTCTGGGATATCCTCGATGAGGTGATCCGCGAACACCCGGTCATGCTGAACCGTGCGCCGACGCTGCACCGTCTTGGCATCCAGGCGTTCGAACCCACGCTGATCGAAGGCAAGGCGATCCAGCTTCACCCGCTGGTCTGCTCGGCCTTTAACGCCGACTTCGACGGTGACCAGATGGCCGTGCACGTGCCGCTGAGCCTTGAGGCCCAGCTGGAAGCGCGCGTCTTGATGATGTCCACCAACAACGTTCTGTCGCCTGCAAACGGCGCGCCGATCATCGTTCCCTCGCAGGATATGATCCTGGGTCTCTACTATGTGACCCTGGAACGCGAAGGCATGGTGGGTGAAGGCAAGATCTTCGGCACCATCGAGGAAGTCCAGCACGCGCTGGACGCCGGTGAGGTGCACCTGCACTCCAAGATCACCGCGCGCATTCCGCAGATCGACGAGGAGGGCAACGAGGTCCTGCAGCGCTTCGAGACCACGCCGGGCCGTGTCCGTCTGGGCGCTCTGCTGCCCAAGAACGCCAAGGCCCCCTTCGAACTGGTCAACCGTCTGCTGCGCAAGAAAGAGGTGCAGCAGGTCATCGATACCGTCTACCGTTACTGCGGTCAGAAAGAGTCGGTGATCTTCTGTGACCAGATCATGACCATGGGCTTCCGCGAAGCGTTCAAGGCCGGGATCTCCTTCGGCAAGGACGACATGGTGATCCCCGATGGCAAATGGACCATCGTGGACGACACCCGCGAGCAGGTTAAGGACTTCGAACAGCAGTACATGGACGGCCTGATCACCCAGGGCGAAAAGTACAACAAGGTTGTCGATGCCTGGTCCAAGTGTAACGACCGCGTCACCGAGGCGATGATGTCCACCATCTCTGCCGACAAGCGTGACGAGAATGGCGCCGTGATGGAGCCGAACTCGGTCTACATGATGGCCCACTCCGGTGCGCGTGGCTCGGTCACGCAGATGAAACAGCTGGGCGGCATGCGCGGCCTGATGGCCAAGCCGAACGGCGACATCATCGAGACCCCGATCATCTCGAACTTTAAAGAGGGTCTGACCGTTCTGGAGTACTTCAACTCCACCCACGGTGCCCGTAAGGGTCTGTCGGATACGGCTCTGAAGACGGCGAACTCGGGTTACCTGACCCGTCGTCTGGTGGACGTGGCACAGGACTGCATCGTGCGCGAGCGCGACTGCGGCACCGAGCGCGCGATCACCGCAGAGGCCGCGGTCAACGATGGCGAAGTGGTTGCAAGCCTGGGTGAGCGTATCCTGGGCCGCGTGGCCGCCGAGGACATCAAGCGCCCCGGCACCGACGAGATCCTGGTGGCGCAAGGCCAGCTGATCGACGAACGCATGTCGGACGCGGTTCAGGAGGCAGGCGTTGCCTCGACCCGTATCCGCTCGCCGCTGACCTGTGAAAGCGAAGAGGGCGTCTGCGCCATGTGCTATGGTCGTGACCTTGCACGCGGCACCATGGTCAACTCGGGCGAGGCTGTCGGCATCATCGCCGCGCAGTCGATCGGTGAACCCGGCACCCAGCTGACCATGCGGACCTTCCACATCGGCGGCGTTGCCCAGGGTGGTCAGCAGTCCTTCCTCGAAGCCAGCCAGGAAGGCACCATCGTCTTCGAGAACGCGCAGACCCTGAAGAACTCCAGCGGTGACACGCTGGTGGTGGGCCGCAACATGAAGGTCATCATCCAGGACGATCAGGGCGAAGAGCGTGCCAGCCACAAGCTGGGCTATGGCTCCAAGCTGTTCGTCACCGAAGGCCAGAAGGTTGCACGCGGCGACAAGCTGTTCGAATGGGATCCCTATACCCTGCCGATCATCGCCGAAAAGCCGGGTACCGCGAAATACGTCGACCTGGTGTCGGGCCTGGCGGTCCGCGACGAGACCGACGAAGCCACCGGCATGACCCAGAAGATCGTGATCGACTGGCGTGCGGCGCCCAAGGGCAACGACCTCAAGCCGGAAATCATCCTGGTGGATGGCGATGGCGAGCCGGTGCGCAACGATCTGGGCAACCCGGTGACCTACCCGATGTCCGTCGATGCGATCCTGTCCTGTGAGGACGGTCAGCTGATCGAGGCCGGTGACGTTGTCGCGCGTATCCCGCGTGAAGGCGCCAAGACCAAGGACATCACCGGTGGTCTGCCGCGTGTGGCCGAACTGTTCGAAGCGCGTCGTCCGAAAGATCACGCGATCATCGCCGAAATCGATGGTTACGTGCGCTTTGGTCGCGACTACAAGAACAAGCGCCGCATCTCGATCGAACCGGCTGACGAGACCATGGAAACCGTCGAATACATGGTGCCCAAGGGCAAGCACATCCCGGTGCAGGAAGGCGACTTCGTGCAGAAGGGTGATTACATCATGGACGGTAACCCGGCGCCGCATGACATCCTCTCCATCATGGGTGTCGAGGCTCTGGCGAACTACATGATCGACGAGGTCCAGGACGTCTATCGCCTGCAGGGTGTGAAGATCAACGACAAGCACATCGAGGTGATCGTTCGCCAGATGCTGCAGAAGTGGGAGATCTCCGACTCCGGCGACACGACGCTGCTGAAGGGCGAGCACGTGGACAAGCAGGAGTTCGACGCGGCCAACGAAAAGGCGCTGGCCCGCGGCAAGCGCCCCGCTCAGGGCGAGCCGATCCTCCTGGGGATCACCAAGGCGTCCTTGCAGACCCGCTCCTTCATCTCGGCGGCCTCCTTCCAGGAGACCACCCGCGTGCTGACCGAAGCCTCGGTTCAGGGCAAGAAGGACAAGCTGGTCGGCCTGAAAGAGAACGTCATCGTGGGTCGTCTGATCCCAGCCGGTACCGGTGGTGCGACCCAGCAGATGCGCCACATCGCGCAAAGCCGCGACAACGTGGTGCTGGAAGCCCGCCGCGAAGAGGCCGAGGCCGCAGCGGCCCTGGCCGCGCCGGTCATGGACGACGATCTGTCGGACGGCGATTTCGACAACCTGGTGGAAACCCCGGAAAGCCGCGATTGATCGGCTGATCACATGAATGAACAGATGACCCCCGCGCCGATGGTGCGGGGGTTTTCTATTGAAAAGCTTCTTTGCAAAACAGGTCGTTGCATGCTTTCTGAGAGCATGTGTGTTTTCGTGTCCAATTGATCCCACCAGCTAGCACTCAAGGCGGAGCACCCGATGACCCCAAACCAGACAGGCGCCCTGTTGATGATGGGCAGCATGGCGGCCTTCACCTTCAATGATACGCTGGTGAAAATGGTGGGCGCCGACCTGCCCCTGTCGCAGATCCTGGTGATCCGGGGCGGGCTGGCGACCCTGCTGATCTTCCTTCTGGCGCGCTATCTTGGCAGCCTGCATCTGAACCTGCCGCGTCGGGACTGGATGCTGGTCTTGGGGCGCTGCCTGTCCGAGGCCGGTGCCACCTACCTGTTCCTCAGCGCGCTGATGCTGATGCCGCTGGCGAATGTGACCGCGGTGTTGCAGATGCTTCCCTTGACCGTCACCCTGGGGGCAGCGCTGTTCTTTCGCGAAAGCATCGGCTGGCGGCGCATGTCTGCGATCCTCGCGGGCTTTATCGGCATGTTGCTGATCGTCCGACCTGGCCCGGCGGGGTTTGACGGGGCATCGCTTTATGCCCTGGGCGCCGTCGCCTGCGTGACCGCACGGGATCTGTTTACCCGGAGGATGTCTGCGGCGGTGCCGTCGATGACCGTCACCTTGATGGCCTCCCTGACCGTGTTTTCCTTCGGGTTGGTCTACAGCACCCAGCAGGACTGGCAGCCGATTGAGACCTGGCATCTTGGTATGTTGCTGGGCTCGGCCTGTTTCATCTTTGGCGGCTATCTGTTTTCGGTGATGACCATGCGGGTCGGAGATGTCGCCGTGGTCTCGCCGTTCCGATACAGCGGTCTCCTCTGGGCCTTGTTGCTGGGCTGGTTGGTCTTTGGCGACTGGCCGACAGGATTGACCCTGATCGGGGCGGCCATCGTTGTGGCGGCGGGTCTATTCACCCTTTACCGGGAGCGGCAGCAGGCCCGGGGATGAAAAGGCACGTGCGACGTCCGTGCTGTCCACGTTGAAGGTGCGTTTCAGGTGCTCCGCGTCCTGCGGCGAAACCGGGGTCAGCTTCACCGTCTTTCCGCGCCCTTTTGAGCGGGAGTCGTTGAAGCCGTTGTGCCCGCGCATGTACATGTCGCCATCGGGAAAGGTCAGTGTCGGGGTCTCCTTCCAGAGGTTGTGATGGCCCTGATGCATGATGGTCCGGTCCGAGCCGCCGGGCACCACGACGCCAAGGGAAAGCGCCGCATAGGCTTCGCGGTCTGGGGCAATCGACAGCCCCTCTGGCCCCGCGCGGTAGATATAGCCCTTGTTGAAGTCGATGGTGGTCAGCGGATACCTCTGCCAGATGGGCTGCAGATCCTCTGCGGCCTGCCTTAGCCGGTCGATGAAATTCACCGCCATGGCATCATCGTCATCGAGACGAAACTGCAGGCAGGGGGCGTCGGGATCGGTGCGGGCGGCATTGAGAACACGGATCATCTGGCGCCGATGGCGCTCGGGCGGCTGCAGGGAGACCGCCACATTGGGCAGATCCTCGGTCAAGGCCAGTAGACGCTCCAGGTGAGTTTGGGGAAAACACTCGCCCACCACCACATGAAGCTGAAAATCCCGGTCCGTCTGCCCGGTGACCGAGGGCAGGCAGATGGTCTCAAACAGGCGGAACCGTTCCTCCAGCCGTTCCGGCGCATAGAGAAAGGCGCGCCGCTCTTCCAGGCTGTCGTGCATGATCTTGTAGCCCCCAAGCCCGACATAGGAGAAACGGCACAGTCCGATAATCTGCATGGAGGCACCTTTCCTTTCGTCGCAGGGTAGGGGGCTGTCAGCCAGTCCTAAAGATTCGCCGGACGTGATCCTGCCGGATGGCAAAGCGGGCTTCGAACTCGCCAATCTGTTCGGGGCTCAGCGGCGTTACCGGCACCGGTTTCACGGGCTTTTGGCGTGAGTCGTTATAGCCGTTGTGGGTGCGCACAAACATCGGCTGGTCGCTGATCGTCACCGTGGGCAAGAAGCGCAGGATCTTTTCATGGGCAAAGTTCATGATGGTGAGGTTGCATCCCCCCTGCACATACATGCCAAGCGCGGCCACATAATAGGGCCGGTGAATTTCCGCGGCGGCGATCCCTTCGGCGCCGACTTCGGCCACATAGCCCCGGTTGAAATCAATGGCGACGGTTCTGTTCCTCTCGATCAGGCCGGGGCAGTCCTGCACCGTCTGCCGCAAGCGTTCGATGAAATCGACCGAGACCGCATCGTCATCATCGTGGCGGAACTGCAGGCAGGGCGCGTCGGGGTCACGGCGCGCCTTGTTCAGGATCTCCTTCATCACCGGGCGCTTTTTGCGGGGTGGTTCGCTATGGATCCGCACCTGGGGCATACCTGCGGTGATATCATGGAGCCGATCGCGATGCCGTTTCGGCAGGCTGTCCCCGATCACGATGATCAGCTCGAACTCCTGATCGGTCTGTTCCCGCAGGCAGGGCAGGGCGACGGTCTCCATCAGCTGGAACCGCTCTTCCAGTCGTTCTTCTGCGTAGAGATAGGCGATGCGCTCTTCCAGACTGTCGTGTTCCACCTGGAAACCGCCGATGGCGGGGTAGGAAAAGCGGCAAAGACCGATGACTTGCATGAATGACCCGTCCTGACTAAGCCTGTGTTTGCCCGACTATGCATCGCACACGTTAAGCGGGCAAGAGACGGTCGCACACATGCGGGACGTCTTGCGCCTGCGCTGCCTTTCGCCCCTGCGGGGGAGGCTGCAGTTGACAAGCCCGGCGACTCCCCATATACGCGCGCCTATCCGGCATCCGGGGGCCGCCCCTAAAGCCGATATCACTATTGTAGTGGAACAAGGTTCGGGCACTTTTATCACCCGGATCCTCTGTAAACCCACCGCGTCGTTCACCTCGGAATGGGAACGAATGCGGTTTTTGCGCTTGCGGACGCGTAAGTGCCGGAAATATGAGCCGCACGCCCTGGCGCGTGCATGACATGAAAGTTGCGAAACGGGGAATAGACCGGAATGCCAACGATCCAACAGCTGATCCGCAAGCCGCGGCAGCCGAAAGTAAAACGCTCCAAGTCCATGCATCTGGAGCAGTGCCCCCAGAAGCGCGGCGTTTGCACACGCGTTTACACCACCACGCCGAAGAAACCGAACTCCGCTATGCGGAAAGTTGCGAAGGTCCGCCTGACCAATGGTTTCGAAGTGATTTCTTACATCCCGGGTGAAAGCCACAACCTTCAGGAGCACTCCGTGGTTCTGATCCGTGGCGGTCGTGTAAAAGACCTTCCCGGTGTGCGTTACCACATCCTTCGCGGTGTTCTGGATACCCAGGGCGTCAAAGACCGTAAGCAGCGCCGCTCCAAGTATGGCGCGAAGCGTCCTAAGTAAGAAGAAGGATAAGCACAGATGTCACGCCGTCACGCTGCTGAAAAACGCGAAGTTCTGCCCGACGCCAAATATGGCGACCGCGTTCTGACCAAATTCATGAACAACCTGATGATCGATGGTAAGAAATCGGTCGCAGAGAAAATCGTCTACAACGCATTCGACCGCGTTGAAGCGAAGATCAAGCGCGCCCCCGTGGAAGTGTTCCACGAAGCCCTCGACAACGTGAAGCCCTCGGTTGAGGTTCGCTCCCGTCGTGTGGGTGGTGCCACCTACCAGGTTCCCGTCGAAGTGCGCCCCGAGCGCCGCGAAGCGCTGGCCATCCGCTGGCTGATCACCGCGGCCCGCGGTCGTAACGAGAACACAATGGAAGAACGCCTCGCCGGTGAGCTGCTGGACGCTGTACAGTCCCGCGGTACCGCCGTTAAGAAGCGCGAAGACACCCACAAGATGGCAGAGGCGAACAAAGCCTTCTCGCACTATCGCTGGTAAACCCTTCAGAGGCTACACACCATGGCACGCGAATATCCGCTCGAACTATACCGTAACTTCGGTATCATGGCGCACATCGACGCAGGTAAGACCACCTGCTCGGAGCGTATCCTGTATTACACCGGCAAATCCCACAACATCGGTGAGGTGCACGATGGTGCAGCCACCATGGACTGGATGGAGCAGGAGCAGGAACGCGGCATCACCATCACCTCGGCTGCGACCACCACTTTCTGGGAACGCACCGAAGACGGTCAGACCGCTGATACCCCCAAGCACCGCCTGAACATCATCGACACCCCCGGCCACGTTGACTTCACCATCGAAGTTGAGCGTTCGCTGGCGGTTCTCGACGGTGCCGTCTGTGTTCTGGACGCCAACGCCGGCGTTGAACCCCAGACCGAAACCGTGTGGCGTCAGGCTGACCGCTACAAGGTTCCGCGTATGGTGTTCGTCAACAAGATGGACAAGATCGGCGCCGACTTCTTCAACTGCGTCAACATGATCGAAGACCGCACCGGCGCGCGCGCCGTTCCCGTCGGTATTCCGATCGGTGCAGAGACCGAACTCGAAGGCCTGATCGACCTGGTCACCATGGAAGAGTGGCTGTGGCAGGGCGAAGACCTCGGCGCAAGCTGGGTCAAGGCTCCGATCCGTGACAGCCTGAAAGACATGGCCGACGAATGGCGTGGCAAGATGGTCGAAGCGGCCGTCGAGCAAGACGACGACGCCATGATGGAATACCTGGAAGGCAACGAGCCCGACGTGCCGACCCTGCGCAAACTGCTGCGCAAGGGCACCCTGGCGCTGGACTTCGTTCCGGTTCTTGGCGGTTCCGCGTTCAAGAACAAAGGTGTGCAGCCGCTGCTGAACGCCGTGATCGACTACCTGCCCAGCCCGCTGGACGTTGTCGATTACATGGGCTTCAAGCCGGGTGACGAGAACGAAGAGCGTAACATCGCCCGCCGCGCGGACGATAACATGGCCTTCTCCGGCCTTGCGTTCAAAATCATGAACGACCCCTTCGTCGGCTCGCTGACCTTTACCCGCATCTACTCCGGTGTTCTGAACAAGGGTGATACCCTCTTGAACTCCACCAAGGGTAAGAAAGAGCGCGTTGGCCGTATGATGATGATGCACTCGAATGACCGTGAAGAGATCACGGAAGCATTCGCGGGCGACATCATCGCGCTGGCTGGCCTGAAGGACACCACCACCGGTGACACCCTCTGCGCCGCCAACGACCCGGTCGTTCTGGAAACCATGACCTTCCCCGATCCGGTGATCGAGATCGCGGTCGAGCCGAAAACCAAGGCCGACCAGGAGAAGATGTCCCAGGGTCTGGGCCGCCTGGCCGCCGAAGACCCCTCCTTCCGCGTCGAAACCGACCTCGAGTCCGGTCAGACCATCATGAAGGGCATGGGCGAACTTCACCTGGACATCCTGGTGGACCGTCTCAAGCGCGAATTCAAAGTGGAAGCCAACATCGGTGCCCCGCAGGTTGCCTATCGCGAGACCATCGGTCACGAGATCGAGCACACCTACACCCACAAGAAACAGTCGGGTGGTTCGGGTCAGTTCGCCGAGGTGAAACTGATCATCTCGCCGACCGAAGCCGGTGAAGGTTACTCCTTCGAATCCCGCATCGTTGGTGGTGCTGTTCCGAAGGAATACATCCCCGGTGTTGAAAAAGGCATCCAGTCCGTCATGGACAGCGGCCCGCTGGCCGGCTTCCCCGTGATCGACTTCAAGGTTGCCCTGATCGACGGTAAGTTCCACGACGTTGACTCCAGCGTTCTGGCCTTTGAAATCGCTGCTCGTATGGCGATGCGTGAAGGTCTGAAGAAAGCTGGCGCGAAACTGCTGGAACCGATCATGAAGGTCGAAGTGATCACCCCGGAAGAATACACCGGCGGTATCATTGGTGACCTGACCTCCCGTCGTGGTCAGGTGTCCGGCCAGGAGCCCCGCGGCAACGCGATTGCGATCGACGCAAACGTGCCGCTGGCCAACATGTTCGGCTACATCAACACCCTGCGCTCCATGTCCTCGGGCCGCGCGCAGTTCACCATGCAGTTCTCGCACTACGATCCGGTTCCGCAGAACATCTCGGACGAGATCCAGGCGAAATACGCGTAAGCGTCATGACATTGGAAGGTTCGCGACCCGCGCGGACCTTCTTCCAATCAAAAGGAGGCCACCATGGCTAAGGAAAAGTTTGAGCGTAATAAACCGCACGTCAACATCGGCACCGTTGGCCACGTTGACCACGGCAAAACCACGCTGACCGCAGCGATCACCAAATACTTCGGTGACTTCAAGGCATACGACCAGATCGATGGCGCGCCGGAAGA
>NZ_JARCJD010000028.1 GCF_028890115.1 Phaeobacter sp. QD34_24 | reverse complement strand
GGTTCAAATCCTGCTCCCGCAACCAATATACAAGAACAAGCCGCCCAAGGGCGGCTTCCTGCGTTCCGGGACAAGTCAAGCATGGACGCCAACGCTCCTTCGAGAGCTACGGTGACCTGGCCGCTCTCATGACCCGCCACCACACGCCCGATCAGCCCGCGCACCGTTGCCAAGATTTCTGACCGGATATCCGGAGTGGGCAAGGTGGAAGGCAGGGCGAACCTGTGGCTCCGTCAAAGGGGACGGCTCAGGCGCTACTGCGGCGGCGAACAGGCCGTCCCGTTTGCGGGATGCATCGCCAGAAGATGAGTCAGTCCGCAGTTGCCCTGAACCAGATCGTGCAGAGTGACCATGTCCAACTCGTGATAGAAGGCATCAAGCGCCTTTTGAATATAGCTGCGCAGGCGGCAAGCCGTTGTTAGCGGACAGCCGTTGGTCTCGGGGTCGAAACATTCCGCAATGGGGATCTCGCCTTCGAACAGCCGGAACATCTCGCCGATGGAGATCTGATCCGGGCGGCGGGCCAGGCGGATACCCCCGGCGCGCCCGCGTAGGGTGCTGACATAGCCTTCGGCCTGCAGCCGCTGAACCACATGGGCCGTGTGGTTGGTCGAGGAATTGCACAGCTTGGCGATATCTGCGGTTTTCAGCAGGTGGTCGGTCGTCCCGGCGCAGGTCATCAGAATGCGTGCGGCCAGGTTGGTTCGGGTTGTCAGTCTCATGTCGGTCCTCAATGGGCCTCAGTATTTTGCACGACAAATACCACATAACCTTGCGCGAGATCAAAACGGTCGAACGCCTGAGGTATTAAATCCCAATCAGAAATGCTGAATATAAAGGGTTCATCGTGCGCCGCGAGGGGTTTCGATTTGTCAAAGCGGATGTGATGGGGGCCTGGTTGTCGTTGCTGGCGGCGCTGTTGTGGCTGCTGGCTGCCGCGATCATCGCATGGACCTTTGGTACTTTGCTGACCGCGCCGGAGCAGGTGGCCCTGCTCCCCACGGTTGCGGCTTTCTTCGCCCTCTGGGGTCTGCGCACTGCGGGTGAGGCTTGGGCACAACGGATATTGTCGGCGGCGGCCGATGCCCGAATTGCGCAAGTGCGTGCCGAGGTCGTGGAAGCGGAGACCCTGGCGGCAACACAGTCTGGGCTTGGAGGCGCCGGGGCATTGGCGGCCATGATGGGCGAGAAACTGGAAGCCCTGCGCCCCTATCTGATGCGCTACCGGCCCGCGCGCCTGCGCAGCACCGTTGTGCCGCTGCTGATCCTGGCCATTTCAGCCTGGCACAGCTGGGCGGTGGCTTTGGTTCTGTTATTCGCGGGGCCGCTGATCCCAATGTTCATGGCGCTGGTGGGCTGGGCCGCGAAGGAGGCGAGTGCGCGCCAGATGGGCGAAGTCGGCGCGTTGAGCGACCTCCTGGTGGATCGCCTGAGCGCCTTGAGCGATCTGCGTCTCATCGGCGCAGGACCGGCGGTGATTGCGGATTTTGCTGACGCGAGTGACAGCCTCAGGCAACGGACCATGGCCGTCTTGCGCATAGCCTTTCTGTCTTCCACCGTGCTAGAGCTGTTCTCTGCTCTTGGCGTTGCCATGGTGGCGATCTGGGTCGGGTTTTCCCTGCTGGGGGAATTGGACTGGGGCGGCTGGGGCCGGGATCTCAGCCCGGTCGCAGGCGTCTATCTGCTGCTTCTGGCGCCGGAGTTCTTTCAGCCGCTGCGCGATCTGGCGGCGGCCTGGCATGATCGGGCCGCGGCCGAGGCGGTGCTGAAGGAACTGGAGGATTGGCGGGTCGAGCCGCGTGGCAAACGCATGGGCACAGGGAAGGCGGTGTCGCCGTTACCGGGGATGCCGGTGGTGCGGTTTGAGGCTGTGGCCCACCATGGGGTTATCTTTCCGGACTTCCAGATCCTGCCCGGGGACACGGTTGCACTGCTGGGACAGAGCGGCGCGGGAAAGAGTACCATTCTGCGGCTCTTGGCTGGTTTGGAATGCCCGGACCACGGCCGGATCACCCTGGACGGCGCCCCGTTGGACGATGATCTGGCGGATCGCTGGCGGGCCATGATTGGTTGGATGCCCCAGGCGCCGCATTTCCTGAACAGAAGCCTGCGGTACAATCTGGGGTTTGGCGCGCGGCTCAATGGGGATGCGGTGGCCCAGGCACAGCTGTCGCAGGTCCTGGATCGGTTGCCACGCGGGGATCTGACCTTGCTTGGAGAGCGCGGCGCGGGGCTATCGGGGGGCGAGGCGCGGCGTGTGACCCTGGCGCGTGCGCTCAATGGGGCGCCGCAGGTTCTATTGGCGGATGAACCCACTGCCGATCTGGACGCAGTAACCGCCGCAGATGTGATCGATGGGCTGATGCAATTCGCCAAACCCGGTGGCACGCTGGTCATCGCGACCCATGATCCGGCCTTGGCACGGCGCATGTCCCGGCAAATCGTCCTGCAGCCGACAACGGGTGCAGCATGAGCGCTCTTTTCCGCCTGATCCTGATGGTGGTGCGGGATGAACGCGCTGCGCTTTGGCGTGGCTTGGCGCTGTCCGTGGCCGTACTGGCGATGGGCACCGCGCTGCTGGGGCTGTCGGGTTGGTTCATCATCGCTTCGGCGGCGGCGGGGATGGCGGGGCTTGGCATTCTGTTCAACGTCTTTGTGCCGTCAGCCATGGTGCGTTTTCTGGCCCTGGGGCGCACCGCAGCGCGCTATGGGGAGCGGGTTTTGACCCATGATGCCACCCTGCGGGCGCTGTCGGGCTTGCGGCTGCGCTTGCTGATCGGCCTGTCGCAGGCGCCCCATCGCCAGATCGAACGGCTGCGGGCCAATACCGAGCTGAACCGGATCACCGCCGATACCGATGCGCTGGATGGCGCCTTGCTGCGCCTGGTGCTGCCGGTGCTGGCGGGTAGCATCACCATCCTGGGGGCCTCGGTGCTGTTGTGGGTTCTGGTCCATCCCAGCGTCGCGCTGGTCATCGGTGGCGGTTACCTGATCCTGCCAACCGCCGTGTTCTTCCTCGGCCAGCGGTTGGCCCGTGGTCCGGCGCGGCAGGCAGAGGCCGCCTTGCAGGCCGGGCGCAGCCGGTTGATCGACCTGATTTCCGGGCGGGACGATCTGACGGTCTATGGTCAGTTACAGCACACGGCCCGGACGGTGAACCATGCCTTTGAACGCCATACCCGTGCCCGCCAAAGCCTGGACCGTGTCGAACGTCGGGCCGGGGCCTGGCTGGAACTGATGGGCGGAGGGATCACCGCAGCAACCCTCGGGCTTGGGATCTTTCTGGTGCAAAGCGGAGACATCACCGCCGCCAGTGCCGCCATCGCCCTATTCGTGGCGCTGGCCCTGGGCGAGGCGGTCGCGCCCGTGCGCCGCGCCCTGGCCGAGATCGGGCGCATGACCCATGCGGCGCGTCGGGTGCTGCCGGCCTTGGGGGAAGAACTGGACCCGGATGATGAGGTCGGCGGGCTTCTGACCGGTGACCGGGCGGGGGATCTTGTCTGTGACGCCGTGACCCTGGCACGAGGTACGCCGATCTTTGCTCCCTTGTCTTTCTCTGTCGGACCGGGAGAGACCCTTGTTCTGACCGGTCCCAGTGGCAGCGGCAAAAGCACGGTCCTGTTGTTGGCGGCAGGGGCGCTGCGCCCGACGGCGGGCAGGTTGCTCTACGGTGGGCAGGCCCCTGCGGATCTGCCGCTTGGCGATGTGACCCGTGACATGGTCCTGGTGCCGCAACGCCATGCCCTGATCGCAGGCAGCATTGCCGAGAACCTGCGGCTTGCCGCGCCCGATGCCGATGACGAGACACTGTGGCAGGCGCTGGAGGATACGTGCCTTGCCGACACCCTGCGCCAGCGCGCAGGTCTGCAGACCCGACTTGGCTTTCGCGGCGCGGGCCTGTCCGGTGGCGAGGCGCGCAGGCTGGTTCTGGCCCGGGCGATCCTGCGCCAGCCGCGGCTTTTGCTGTTGGATGAGCCAACCGAGGGGCTGGATGATGAGATGGCCCGCGCCGTGATGCTGGGGATCCGGCGCGCCTGCCCGGAGGCCGCCATCCTGATCGCCGCGCATCGTAAGGCCGAGATCGAAAGCGCCGACCGTATCTGCAAGCTGCGATCCTCCTGACCGGTTCCTGCCGGGGTCATGTGCTGTAGCGGCGATAAAATCTGCATTCTAGATGGGGAAATTGACCCAGATCAATTTCACATCGTAGATTCGGAATATAACCGGTTTAAATCCGCATCTGTCATGTGGAATACAAACCGAAAGGAAACATCCCATGGAGATCGGACTGGTCGAGCTGTCGCGCCTGCAGTTTGCGATGACGGCCATGTATCACTTCCTCTTCGTGCCCTTGACGCTGGGTCTGTCGATCCTCGTGGCAATCATGGAGACGGTCTATGTGATGACGAACCGCCCCATCTGGCGTCAGATGACCAAATTCTGGGGTACGCTCTTTGGCATCAACTTCGTTCTGGGTGTCGCCACGGGCATCACCATGGAATTTCAGTTCGGCATGAACTGGAGCTACTACAGCCACTATGTGGGCGACATCTTCGGGGCTCCGCTGGCGATTGAAGGTCTGATGGCCTTCTTCCTGGAGGCCACCTTTGTCGGGCTGTTCTTCTTTGGCTGGGACAAGCTGTCGAAGGTGCAGCATATGGTGGTGGCCTGGCTGGTGGCCATCGGGTCGAATTTCTCGGCGTTGTGGATCCTGATTGCCAATGGCTGGATGCAGAACCCGGTGGGGGCCGAATTCAACCCCGACACCATGCGGATGGAGATGACCTCCTTCTTCGACGTGGTGTTCAACGAGGTGGCCCAGGCCAAATTCGTGCATACGGTATCGGCAGGCTACGTGACCGCTGCGGTTTTTGTGCTGGGCGTATCGGCGCTCTATCTGATCCAGGGGCGGCACAAGGACCTGGCCCGGCGTTCCATCGCGGTGGCTTCTTCCTTTGGCCTTGCGGCGGCGCTGTCTGTTGTCGTGCTGGGCGATGAATCGGGATATTCCGCCAGCCATACCCAGAAGATGAAACTGGCCGCGATCGAGGCCATGTGGGAGACCGAGCCCGCGCCTGCCTCCTTTACCCTGGTGGGCCTGCCCGACCAGGAGGCGCGCGAAACGCATTATGCGCTACATATCCCCTGGGCCATGGGGCTGATCGGCACCCGCAGCCTGACCGAGGAAATCCCCGGCATCAACGATCTGGTCCTTGAGGCCGAAGAGAAGATCCGCCGCGGCATCATTGCCTATGATGCGCTGATGACCATCCGCGAAGAGCGCGGCAATGCCCCCGCCGAGGCGCGGTTCATCTTCGAGCAGAACTCGGCCGATCTGGGCTTTGCCTATCTGTTGAAGCGCTATGTCGAAGACCCGCGCACGGCCACGGATGAACAGATCGCCATGGCGGCAGAGGATACCGTTCCCGGCGTCTTCCCGCTGTTCTGGGCCTTCCGCATCATGGTGGCACTTGGCTTCAGCTTTATCGCGGTGATGGGCTATTTCTTCTACCGGGCCTCTTTCCGCAACATGCAGTTCCCGCGCTGGTCGCTTTATGCGGCGGTGGCGATCATCCCGACCCCCTGGATCGCGGCCGAACTGGGCTGGTTCGTGGCCGAATTCGGACGCCAACCCTGGACGGTGGACGGGGTGCTGCCAACGGCGCTCTCGGCCTCGCATCTCAGCATTGCGGATCTTCTCATCACATTGGCGGGTTTCGTGATCTTCTACACGGTGCTCTTCGTGATCGAGGTGAGCCTGATGGTGAAATACATCCGCAAAGGCCCGTTCCAGGACGTGGAAGAGACCGACGCCTGGCAACAGCGGCACGAGGCGCGCCTGCAACAGCAACCGGGTCTTGCCGCCTCATCTGCAACCCCTGCGGAGTAACCGATATGATCCTCTATGAACTGATCGATTTCGATATCCTGCGTGTCATCTGGTGGGCGCTGCTTGGCGTGCTTCTGATCGGCTTTGCCCTGACCGACGGGTTCGACATGGGCGTGGGAGCCTTGCTGCCCTTCGTTGCCAAAACGGATGTGGAGCGCCGCGTCGTCATCAATACTGTGGGTCCGGTCTGGGAAGGCAACCAGGTCTGGTTCATCCTTGGGGGCGGTGCGATCTTTGCCGCCTGGCCGCCGCTATATGCGGTGTCCTTTTCGGGGTTCTACCTGGCGATGTTCGTGGTGCTGGCCGCCTTCATCGTGCGCCCCGTGGCTTTCAAATATCGTTCCAAGCGGGAAGGCGCCACATGGCGCGCGCGCTGGGACTGGGCGCTGTTTGCAGGCGGAGCGGTTCCCGCGCTCCTGTTCGGCGTTGCGGTGGGCAATGTGCTTCTGGGGGTGCCCTTCCATCTGACGCCCGACCTGATGCCGATGTATGACGGCAGCTATTATGGCAAATTCCTTGGCCTGCTGAGGCCTTTCGCACTCCTCGCCGGTGTGGTGTCCTTCTCGATGCTCTTGATGCATGGTGCGGCCTGGTTGACGGTGAAGACCGAAGGCGCGATTGCCGCCCGCGCCCGCCGTATCGGTGTGGTTGCAGGCCTGGTTGCCGCCGCAGGCTATGCGCTGGCCGGGCTGTGGCTGGCTGTCGGCATCGACGGTTTTGCCCTGGCCGGTGAGGTGCTGCCCAACGGCCCGTCCAATCCGCTATATTCAGAGGTTGCACGTGGCGGCAGCTGGCTCACGGCCTATGCCGTGCGGCCCTGGATCGCGATTGCCCCGATCATGGGCTTTGTCGGCATCGCCCTGGCGGTGCGCGGGTTGAAAGGGCGCGGCGAGGTGTCCACCCTCCTGTGGTCCAAGCTGGGGATCACCGGGGTGATCGCCTCGGTCGGGCTGACCATGTTCCCCTTCATCCTGCCCTCGACGGTGGACCCGAACAGTTCGCTCACCGTCTGGGATGCCTCCAGCTCGCATCAGACACTGTTCATCATGCTGGTGGTGACGGCGATCTTCATGCCGCTGATCCTGGCCTACACCGCCTGGGTCTACCGGGTGCTCTGGGGCAAGGTGACCGAGGCGCATGTCGCTGAAAACGCAGATACGCTTTACTGAAGGAATTGAAAACATGTGGTATTTTGCCTGGCTTCTTGGCCTTCCGCTGGCGGCGCTCTTTGCGGTTCTGAACGCCATGTGGCTGGAGTTGCGCGCCGATGCCTGCCTTGCCGACGAGGGCGACTGCCCGTTGGGCGAGCACAAGCACTGAAACGCGGCCGATCCTCGCTATAGTGAGCGCGGCGGCGGCAGATCCCCAAGCGGCGCGCCCCGCTCCGAAACATCCAAGACAGGAGGACCCGATGAGCACGGAACCACAAACACCCCAACAGGCAGAAGACCCCCGGCTTGCGCATTTCCCGGTGCCGTTCTTTGCCTCCGTCATGGGCCTGTCGGGGGTGACCCTGGCCCTGCATACGGCCGGTTTTGATGGCATCAGCCTTGTGGTCCTGGGGCTGGCCGTTGTGGCCTTTGCGGTGCTGGCCTTCGTCTACACGCTCAAGGCGCTGCGCCACCCGGCAGCGGTTGCCGCCGAATGGCAGCATCCGGTGAAGCTGGCCTTCTTCCCGGCCATGTCGATCTCGCTTTTGCTGATCGCAACCGCCCTGCGCCCGGTCTTGCCGGAGCTTGCCCGCATCGTCTGGTTGGTCGGGGCGCTGGCGCAGGGGGCATTGACCCTGGCAGTGCTGTCGAATTGGATCGGCCATCGCAGCTTTCAGACCATTCACATGTCGCCCGCCTGGTTTATCCCGGCGGTGGGTAATGTGGTGGCGCCTGTCGCCGGTGTCGCCTTGGGGTTTGTCGAGACCTCTTGGCTGTTCTTTTCCGCCGGTATGATCTTCTGGCTGGTGCTGCTGGTCCTGGTGATGAACCGTCTGATGTTCCACGATCCCTTGCCGGGGCGCATGGTGCCGACCCTTGCGATCCTGATCGCGCCTCCGGCTGTCGGCTTCCTGGCCTGGCTGCAGTTGAACGGCGGTGTGCTGGATGGCTTTGCCCGCTTTCTATTTGGCGCGGCGCTTGTCTTCTTTGCCCTGGCGGCAACGCAGGTGGCCAAGCTGCGCGGCCTTCCCTTCGCCCTGTCCTGGTGGGCGCTCAGCTTTCCGATGGCGGCGCTGACCATCGCGAGTTTCCGCTTTGGCGCCCTCTCTGGCAGCGCCGGGCACGAGGTTGGCGGCTACGTATTGCTGGCCCTGCTCTGCGCCATCGTCGCCGGGTTGGTCTGGCGCACGGGCCTCGCCATCGCCCGCGGTGAAATCTGTCAGCCCGAATGAAACGACCACAGACCTTTTGAAAAGGAGAAGGTGATGAAGAAAGTCGCAATTGCAGCCCTGGCAGCCCTGTCGCTGACCGGTCCGGTCCTGGCGCAACAGGCCCCGGAGACCTTGGTGACGGTTCTGACTGCGCCAGAGCCGCAGACCCAGCTTATGGCGATGGTGCTGGCCATGCAGGCCGCGCAGCAGGGCGTGGCGCCGCATATTCTCTTGTGTGGTCCGGCGGCGGATATCGCCCTTAAGGACGCACCCGAAAGCGCAACCGCGCCGCAGCCGCCGCGCGAGATGAGCCCGCAGGGCCTGATGCGCAAGATTGCCACCCTGCCGGGCGCCAAGGTGGAGGTCTGCGCGATCTACCTGCCGGGCAAGGGCGCGGATGCCTCGGTGCTGCTTGATGGAGTGACGGTTGCCAAGCCCAAGGCCATGGCCGCTGCGATGATCGCCCCCAACGCGCGGATTGCATCCTACTGACCCGCCGCGCTCGCCCGTCTGCGTCAGAACGCGGGCGGGCAGATCCTTTTGGTGCGTTTGACATGCATCAAACAAGACATTCCGAATTCAAGATATGTTTGTGTCGGAATGCCAGAATTCCTGAGGAGGACGTCATGACAAAGCTGAACGCCACGCGTCGGCAGTTTTTCGGGCTTGCCGCTGGCGGCGCCGCTGCTGCCACTTTGGCGCTGCCGCAAGAGGGGACGGCACAGACTGCCACCAAGGCGCGCATCGTCATCATCGGTGCCGGGGCGGGTGGCACGGCTTTGGCCAACCGTCTGGTGCGCAGGCTTGACGGGGCAGAGATCACCCTGCTGGATCCCCGGGTCGAGCATCTTTACCAGCCCGGTCTGTCGCTGGTGGCGGCAGGGCTGAAGCCCGCGAATTACGTGACCAGCCTGACCACCGATTGGCTGCCCAGTGGTGTCAAACTGATCGCGGAGCGGGCAGCGGCCATCGACCCCGAGGCCAAGACCGTCGCAACGGACAGCGGTCAGACCTTGGCCTATGATTTCCTGGTGGTGGCGCCGGGGCTGATCCTGGACCATGACGCCATTGAGGGCTTTTCTTTGGATATGGTCGGGCAGAACGGGATCGGCGCGCTCTATGCCGGACCCGAATATGCGGCCAAAACCTGGCAGGCGGCCTCGAAATTCACCGAAGAGGGCGGCGTCGGCCTGTTCACCCGCCCCGAGACCGAGATGAAATGCGCAGGCGCGCCGCTGAAGCACACCTTCCTGATCGACGATATCGCCAAACGCGCGGGAAATGGCGGCAAGATCGACGTGCGCTATGCTGCGCCGCAGGGGGCGCTGTTCGGGGTGCCGATCGTGGCCGAAAAGGTGCGCATGCTGTTCGGGGACCGCGGCATCGCAAGCCATATGAAGCACACGCTGAAATCCATCGATGCGGGCGCCAAACGCGCGCGTTTTGCCACCGCCGATGGCGAGGTGGAGATGGACTATGATTATATCCACGTGATCCCGCCGCAGCGCGCCCCCGAGGTGATCCGTCAGTCCGGCCTCAGCTGGGCCGACAAATGGACCGACCAGGGCTGGGTCGAATGTGACAAGGCCACGCTGCAACATCTGCGCTACCCGGAGATCTGGGCGCTGGGCGATGTGGCGGGCGTGCCCAAGGGCAAGACCGCGGCCAGCGTCAAATGGCAGGTGCCAGTGGTCGAGGACGGGTTGATCGCCGCCATCGAGGGGCGCGACGCGAGTGAGACCTACAACGGCTATACCTCCTGCCCGATGATCACCCAGGTCGGCCGCGCCATGCTGATCGAGTTTGATTACAACAACGACCTTGTGCCGTCCTTCCCGGGGATCATCGCTCCGCTGGAGGAATTGTGGATCAGCTGGCTGATGAAGGAAGTGGCGCTGAAGGCCACCTATAACGCCATGCTGCGTGGCCGAGCCTGAGGAGGGAGAAGACATGAAGGACCTGACATTCGGCACTCTCATTGCTGTCTTCGAAGAGATCTTTGGCCGGGGCCTGTTCTGGGCCATGGTTGTTGCGGCGGCGGGGCTGACCGTTGCCTATCTCTATGTTCTGATCCGCGACCGGGCGATCAGCTGGCGCAAGTTCCTAGTGGCGCAATTGTCCATGCCCCTGGGCGCGGTGCTTGGGGTCTGGTTCGTCATGGTGATGACGAATTCCGGCCTGTCCGACATTGGTGGACCCATCGATGTGGTGGTCTTGCTTGGCGTCGCCGTCGGTGGCGCCATCGGGGCGGCCATTCTGGTCTATACCCTGCAGTCTCTGTTCGTGGATATGCGCCGGATCGGCAAGGAATAGAGGGCTCGGGCAAACAGAAAAGGCGCCTCCACGAAGCAATGTGGAGGCGCCTTTTCCTATTAAACTGCCAGGCGTTACAGCGCCGCCTGGAACAGCTCGGTCAGGTTGGCTTCGGTCAGCTCGATCGGGTTGCCGCCGCAGGAGGGGTCGATGATCGCGCCCTTGACCAGTTCCGGGATCGAGGCATCGGTGACACCCAGGTCCGACAGTTTGCGCGGGATGCCAAGGCTGTCGTTCAGTTCCTGCACGTAAGACCGGAAACCATCGAAACCGCCTTCGATGCCCAGATAAGCCGCCGCCTGGTTGAACCGGTCGGCGATCACGGGGGCGTTGAAGTCCAGAACCGCAGGCATGCAGACCGCGTTTGTGGTGCCGTGGTGGGTGTTGAAGACCGCGCCGATCGGGTGGCTCATGGCGTGGATGGCGCCAAGACCCTTCTGGAACGCGGTGGCGCCCATGGCGGCAGCGGACATCATCTGCGCGCGGGCCTCGATATCGGTGCCATTGGCATAGGCACGGGGCAGATAGTCCTTGACCAGCCGCATGCCTTCCAGCGCGATACCCTGGCTCATCGGGTGGTAATGCGGGCTGGAAAACGCTTCGACGCAATGGGCAAAGGCATCAAGCCCGGTGCCTGCGGTGATGAACTTCGGCATGCCCACGGTCAGCTCGGGATCGCAGATCACCACGGTGGGCAGAACCTTCGGGTGGAAGATGATCTTCTTCTGATGGGTGACGGAATCGGTGATGACCGAGGCGCGACCCACTTCGGAACCGGTGCCCGCGGTGGTCGGCACGGCGATGATCGGTGCGATGGCATCGGCATCGGCGCGGGTCCACCAGTCGCCAATATCCTCGAAATCCCAGACCGGGCGGGTCTGACCGGCCATGAAGGCGACCATCTTGCCCAGATCAAGGCCAGAGCCGCCGCCAAAGGCGATCACACCGTCATGGCCGCCTGCCTTGTAGGCTTCAACGCCCGCCTCGAGGTTCTTTTCATTGGGGTTGGGGTCGACCTCGGAAAACATGCCACGACCAAGGCCTGCGGCCTCCATGATGTCGAGCGTGCCCTGGGTCACGGGCAGGTTTGCCAGGCCCTTGTCGGTGACTAGAAGCGGTTTCTTGATGCCGGCCTGGGCGCAGGCTGCGGCGAGTTCCTTGATCCGGCCAGCGCCGAACTTGATTGCGGTCGGATAGGACCAGTTTCCAACGAGAGACATGTTGCTACCTTTCGAGATAAATGGCCCGGGGCGCTTGTGGCCCGGGCTGCGCCCGCCCGCCCCCATGGCGGGCGCATTCGCACCCACCCGGGCGGACGCCGCCCTTTGGTGTGAGGGAGGAAAGGGTTGTCATGGTCAGCCCGTCACCTTTTTCAGGTGATAGGATTTCGGGCGGGTGAGGTTCTGATAGCCGATCACTGACAGGCCGCCGCCACGTCCGGTGTTCTTGCAACCGGTCCAGCACAGGCCCGGATCCAGATAGTCGGCGCGGTTCATGAAGACGGTACCCGTCTCGATCTGATCGCCCACGGCCTGCGCGCGTTCCACATCCTTGGTCCAGAGCGAGGCGGTCAGGCCGAAATCGCTGTCGTTCATCAGCGCGATGGCCTCGGCGTCCGAGGAGACCTTCATGATGCCAACCACGGGACCGAAGCTTTCGTCGCGCATCACGCGCATCTCGTGGCTGACATTGGTCAGGATCTGCGGCGTCAGGTAAGCCCCGCCGTCATCCTCGGCGAAGGTGTCGATATGGGCGACTGCGCCCATCTCCAGCGCCTCGGCGATCTGGTCGCGCACTTCCTTGGCAAAGCGCGCATTGGCCATCGGGCCGATGGTGGTTTCGGCATCAAGGGGATTGCCCAGCTTGTAGCCCTTCACGATTTCCACCGCCTTGGCGAGGAAGGCATCATAGACGCTTTCATGCACGTAGATCCGCTCGATCCCGCAGCAGCACTGGCCCGAGTTGAACATGGCGCCGTCGATCAGTGTTTCGACAGCCGCGTCAACGTCCGCGTCTTCCATGACGTAGCCCGGATCCTTGCCGCCGAGTTCCGTGCCGACGCCGGTGAAAGTGCCGGCCGCTGCGCGCTCCATCGCCTGACCGCCGCCGACCGAGCCGGTGAAGTTGACGAAGTTGAAGGCCCGGCGCGCGATCAGTTCGGATGTGGTGTCGTGATCGAGGAAGACGTTCTGGAACACATCTTCGGGCACGCCCGCGGCATGGAAGGCCGCCGCCATGCGCTCACCCACCAGCAGGGTTTGGGTTGCATGTTTCAGCACCACGGTATTGCCCGCGATCAGGGCCGGGGCCACGGTGTTGATCGCGGTCATGTAAGGGTAGTTCCAGGGCGCCACGACAAAGACCACGCCATGGGGCACGCGCTTGATGTAGCGCTTGAAGGTCGCGTCCTCGCCCACCTCGATATCGGCCAGCGAGTCCTTGGCGATCTCGGCCATGTAGGAGGCGCGCTCGTTGAAGCCGCCGAATTCGCCGCCATAGCGCACCGGGCGCCCCATCATATGGGCCAGTTCGGGGACGATCTCGTCGTTCATCTCGCCAACCTTGGCGACACCAGCCATCACCAGGTCGATCCGCTCAGCCAGGGGGCGCGCGGCCCAGGCGGCTTGCGCGTCGCGCGCGCGGCTGGCGGCGGCAAAGGCGTCATCGCGCGACAGGGTCTCGCGCGTGGCAAAGGTCGATCCGTCGATCGGAGAGATACATGTCAGTGTCTGGCTCATGCCATCCTCTTATGTTTGCGGGCAGAATGTTGGTCCGCCCGTGTCAGTCATTCCGGGAACGGGCAAGATCAGGCCCGTTCAAATCCGCGTGCGATCTCGTAGTCGGTCACGACGCGCTCGAAGTCTTCGATCTCCACCTCGGCGGCGCGTACATAGTGGTCCACCACCTCGTCACCGAAGGCTTTGCGCAGCATTTCGGATCCCTTCAGCGTCTCGCGGGAGTCGCGCAGGTTGCCGGGCAGCATGCCGGTGTCACCCTGGTAGACGTCGCCCTTGGCGGCCGGGGCCAGCTCCAGCTGTTCCTCGATGCCTGCAATGCCTGCGGCCAGCTGCGCGGCCATGGCCAGATAGGGGTTGATGTCCGAGCCGCCGACGCGGCATTCGACGCGCACCGCCTTGGTGCCATCACCGCAAAGGCGGAAGCCCGCGGTGCGGTTGTCCACCGACCAGATGATCCGGGTGGGGGCAAAGGTGCCCTTCATGAAGCGCTTGTAGCTGTTGATGTAGGGGGCCAGGAAATACATGTAGTCGGGCGCATATTTCAGCATTCCGGCCATGTAGTGTTTCATCAGCTGGCTCATCCCCAGGGGATCGCTTTCGTCATAGAAGGCGGGCTTGCCGTCCTTCCACAGCGACTGGTGCACGTGCGAAGACGAGCCGACCCTGTCCTGGTGCCATTTCGGCAGGAAGGTCGCGGCATGGCCCTGCTGCCAGGCGATTTCCTTCACCGCGTGTTTGGCGATGGTGTGGTAATCGGCGGTGTTCAGAGCATGATCGTACTTGATGTTCAGCTCTTCCTGGCCGGCTTCGGCCTCGCCCTTGGTGTTCTCGACCGGAATGCCCGCATCCCACAGGTGATTGCGCAGCGGGCGCATCACGTGTTCTTCCTTGGTGGTCTGCAGGATGTGGTAGTCTTCGTTATAGGCCGAAATCGGCGTCAGATCCCGGAAGCCCGACTTGGCGATCTCGCCAAAGCTTTTCTCGAACAGGAAGAATTCCAGCTCGGTCGCCATCATCGCGTCATAGCCCAATTCGGCCAGGCGCTTGATCTGCTTCTTCAGGATCGCGCGAGGGGAATGGGGAATTTCCTTATGGGTGTGGTGATCCAGGATATCGCAAAGGACCATCACGGTGCCGTCCAGCCAGGGCATCGGGCGCAGCGTGGACAGATCCGGCTTCATCACGTAGTCGCCATAGCCGTTTTCCCAGCTGGTGGAGGCATAGCCATCGGGCGTTGCCATCTCCAGATCGGTGGCCAGAAGGTAGTTGCAGCAATGGGTTTCTTCCCAGGCGCTGTTCACGAAATGCTTGGCGTGAAACCGTTTGCCCATCAGCCGTCCCTGCATGTCCACAAGGCACACAAGAACGGTGTCGACGGTGCCGTCGGCCACCTGGGATTTGAGCGTGTCGAAGGAGAGCATGAGGGGGCCCTTTTAGGTTGCGGCCCGCGGGGCCAAGCCGGTGTCGGGTTGGCGCCTGCGGGCAAAATCTTGGTTCCAGACATCCGGCCCGCAAAGACGATTCGAGGGCCGGATGCAATGTTACTATGGGGGCCGATCAGCCGTAACGGTAGGGGCGGCCTGCCTTGGTCATATCGGCGTTATATTTCTTGAAGATCTCGACAACGCGGGCCTTGGTCGGGCTTTCGGCTGCGATCTCGTCCCAGAACTTGACGGCGGCGTCTTCGACCTGCTGCCATTCGGCATCGGGGATCGAGGTCAGCTGCATCTTGGTGCCGTTGACACGCAGGGAGGCTTCGCCACCCCAGTACCACCACTGACGATAGTAGTGCGACTGGTCACAGCAGACGCGGAACAGGGTCTGCAGGTCTTCCGGCAGCTCGTTCCAGCGGCCTTGGTTGGCAAAGAAGCTGCCCGCCCACGCGCCCGAGATGTTGTTGGTCAGGAAGTAGTTGGTCACATCGGCCCAGCCAACGGTGTAGTCTTCGGTGATGCCGGACCATGCGATACCGTCCAGTTCGCCGGTCTGCACGGCGACCTCGATGTCTTCCCAGGGCAGGGTGACCGGCACCACGCCGAACTGAGCCAGGAAGCGACCGGCGGTGGGGAAGGTGAAGACGCGCTTGCCTTTCAGGTCCGCGAGGCTGTTGATCGGGTCCTTGGTGGCAAAGTGGCAGGGATCCCATGCGCCGGCCGAGATGTGCTTGACGCCGACCTTGGAGTATTCCTCGTCCCAGATCTCGTTCAGGCCGTACTGGTTGAACAGAACCGGCACGTCGAGGCTGTAGCGCGAGGCGAAGGGGAAGTAGCCGCCAAAGACGGTGACTTCGGTCGGCGACGCCATGGAGTCGTCATCGGACTGCACCGCGTCGATGGTGCCGCGCTGCATGGCGCGGAACAATTCGCCGGTGGGGACCAGCTGGTCGGCATAGAACAGTTCGATCTGCATGCGGTCGCCTGCGATCTTGTTGAACATGTCGATGGCGGGCTTCACCACATGTTCGGCGAGCGCAGCACCGGCATAGGTCTGCATGCGCCACTTGATGGTACCCGAAGCTAGCGCGGGGGTGGCCAGCGGGGCGGCCATGGCGCCAACACCGGCGGTGGTCAGAAACTTACGTCTTGTTGTCATCACTTCTCTCCTTGTTGAAATAGGGCCCCCGACCGGGGCTCTTGTTGATTATTTTCCGTAGACCAGTTCCGGCAGCCACAGGGCGATTTGCGGGAACAGCATCACAAGCGTCAGCGCCACCACCATCACCGCCACGAAGGGGATGATGGAGACGTAGATGTCCTTCAGCCTGATCTCGGGCGGCGCCATGGCGCGCATCAGGAAGAGGTTGTAGCCAAAGGGCGGCGTCATATAGGCGATCTGGGTGGTGATGGTGTAAAGCACCCCGTACCAGATCAGATCGAACCCGAGCGCACCGACCAGAGGCACGTAAAGCGGCGCGACGATCACCAGCATCGCGGTGTCATCGAGGAAGGTGCCCATCACGATGAAGCTCAGCTGCATCAGGATCAGGATCATCCAAGGGCTAAGGCCCAGCTGCGTGGTGAACAGATCCTCGATCGCCTTCACGGCGCCAAGGCCGTCAAAGATCGCGCCAAAGCCAAGTGCGGCGAGGATGATCCACATGAACATGCAGGAGATGCCAAGGGTTGAACGCACGGAGGTCTCGAAGACCTCCTTGTTCATGCGGCCCTTCAGGACGGCGGCGATAAAGGCGGTCATCGCGCCAATGGCCGAGCTTTCCACCAGCGAGGTCCAGCCGTTGACGAAGGGGATCATCATCGCGGCAAAGATCGCCAGCGGCAGCACGCCCGAGAACAAGAGCCGGTATTTCTCTTTCAGGAACAGGTCCGTGTAGAACATCGGAATCTTGCGGGTCACGAAGGACAGTGCGGCGGCGCCCAGGGCCAGGCCGATCGCGGATTTCGGCGCCACGAAGCCAAGTTTCACCACCAGCGGGATCACCACCAGGGCGGCCAGAACGATGTGATTGAGGCGTAGCGGATGGTCGCTGACGCGGTCGTATTCGGCCAGATCCTCGGGCGTCATGGCGGGGCCAAGATCCGGCTGCATCCGTGCACGGATGTAGATGTAGACGATGAACATGGTGGCCATCAGTAGGCCGGGGATCACACCCGCCAGCCACAGCTGCCCGACCGGCTGGCGCGCGATCATCGCATAAAGCACCAGCACCACCGAGGGCGGCACCAGGATCCCAAGCGAGGACCCCGCCTGGATGGTGCCCGTCACCAGGATCTTGTCATAGCCACGGCGCAGAAGTTCCGGCAGGGCGATGGTGGCGCCGATGGCCATGCCTGCGACGGACAGACCGTTCATGGCGGAAACCAGCACCATCAAACCGATGGTGCCAATGGCCAGCCCGCCCTTCACCGGCCCCATCCAGACGTGGAACATCCGGTACAGGTCGTCGGCGATCTTCGATTCCGACAGCACGTATCCCATGAAGATGAACATTGGCAGGGTCAGCAGCGGATACCATTTCATCAGCTTCATCGCGGCCGAAAACGGGATCTCCACCCCGCCGGTGCCCCAGAGCAGCAGCCCGGCAACCGCGCCGACAAATCCGATGGCGCCGAAGACGCGCTGGCCGGTCATCAGCATCAGCATCATGCCGGCAAACATCACGAGGGCGATCATTTCATAGGGCATCAGAGGTCCACTCCGCGCAGGCGTCCGATATCCCGGAACAATTCGGCAAGGCATTGCAGCAGCATCAGAAGGACACCGAAGCAGAGGATGAATTTCACCGGCCACAGGAAGGGTCGCCAGGCGGTAGAGCTGCGCTCAAGGTAACCGATCTTCTCACCCGCCGCCGCGGACCCTTCGCTGATCAACGTCCAGATCAGGTCTCCGAAAAAGGCAAAGGGCTCCATCCCGAAATAGCCAAGGCTATAGGCGGTGGAACTGACCGCGCCGTAAAGCAGGATCCCGAGGTAGACCATCAGGAACAGAACGGTGAAGCCATCGACCCAGGCCTTGGTCCGTGTGCTCCAGCCGCCGTAGAACAGGTCCATCCGCACGTTCGACCCCATCTGGATCGAATAGGGTCCGCCCAGAACGTAATAGGCGACCATCACGAATTGCGCGGTTTCCAGCGTCCAGAGCGAGGGGTTGAAGAAGGTTTTGGATACCGAAGACCACAGCAGCACGCCGATCAGGGCAAAGATCAGGTACATGGCAAAGCGGCCAATGAAGCGGTTCATCGCATCGATGATGCGGATATAGCGGAGCATGAAACTAGGCATCAGCCTGCCTTTCGGTCTGCAGTGCCGCCAAGGCCGGGCGCAGCAGGGTCAGGAGTTCCTCGGCCATCCGCGCCTCGTCTTCGGCGCTGCGCAGCAGATCGTTGCGCACCTCGATCATCACATTGGCCAGACCGTGTTTGATCCCGTGCAGCTGCAGGGAATGGGTGACGCCATCTTCGGGGCCGTAGGGATCGTTGCGGGCGATCCTGCGGTGGGGCAGGCGCTGGGCTTCGGCCAGCATGGCGTCCGCGAGGCGGCTATCACTGTCGTGCAGGATACCGATCTCTACGGCGCGCGGGGCGCCGAAATAGACCGGGGTAAAGCTGTGCATGGTGACCAGCAGGGTGTCACGTCCGGCGGCCTTGCGCGCGGCCAGAAGCTGGCTCACTGCGGTGCAGAAGGGCGTATAGACCGATTGCACGCGTTCCTCTCGGGCGTCAGGCGACAGGCCGACATTGCCCGGAATCGCGATCACTTCGGATTGCTCCGGCATGGCAGAGGAGGCCTCTGGCGGGCGGTTGCAGTCGTAAACCAGTCGCGAAATCCGGCTGGCGACCATCGGCGCATCCAGTGCCTTTGCCAGGTCCAGCGATACCGCCCGCGCGCCCGGATCCCAGGCTGCATGGCTGGTGCGGTCCGTCTCGGCCAGGCCAAGTCCCTGGTAGCGTTCAGGAATATGGTGGCTGGCGTGTTCGCACAGGATCACGACCTCTCCCGCGCCATCGGCGTTGAAGACTTCCACGGCTTCTTCTTGAGCGTTGGAATCGCTCGGTGACATGCTGCACTCCCCAAGTTTGGAAAAATGTTTTCATGGAGTGATAATTCTGTCAATATCCTTCCAGCGAAGTTTTACCTGCGCCTCCGCGTCATCGCGTATAAGGTGCCGCGACTGCCCGTTTTTTGACCGACCCGTTCTGGAGGTGATCGCTCTTGTCCAAACCCGCTCCCAGCGTGCGCGAGCTGATCCGCGAACATTACTCCGCCTTGACCCAGTCCGAACGCAAGTTCGCCAATTCGCTGCTGGAAAACTATCCGGCGGCAGGGTTGGCCTCGATCACCATCGTGGCGGCGAATGCGGATGTTTCGACGCCGACGGTGGCACGGATGGTGCAGAAGCTGGGGTTCAAGGGCTATCCACAGTTCCATCAGGCGCTGCTGAAAGAGCTGGAGGCGCAGGTTTCCGGCCCCACCAAGCGACGGGAAAACTGGGCCGCCGAGGCGCCGGAGGGGCATCTGCTGAACCGATTTGCACAGGCGGTGACGGATAACCTGGGCCAGACCTTTTCCAACCTCGATTACGAACAGTTCGACCTGGCGGTGCAGCAACTGGCCAATACCGAAGGGCGGCTTTTCGTGGTGGGAGGGCGCATCACGCGGGCGCTGGCCGATTATGCCTTCACCCATTTCCAGGCGATCCGCCAACGGGTGACCCATATGACGTCGTCCTCGGCCACCTGGCCGCATTACGTGCTGGATATGGAGGCGGGCGACACATTGCTGATGTTCGATGTGCGCCGCTATGAAACCAACCTGCAGCGTCTGGCGGAACTGGCGGCGGAGCGGGGGGTGAAGATCATCCTGATCACCGATCAATGGGCCAGCCCGATCACCTCGGTCGCGCAGCATACCTTCAACTGCTGGGTCGAGATCCCCTCGGCCTGGGATTCGAATATCTCGACCATGATGCTGCTGGAGGCGATGATTGCCGCCACCCAGGAGGAAGGCTGGGATGAAACCCGCGAACGCTATGAGCGGCTGGATGAACTCTTTGACATGACCCGGCTGTTTCGCAAGTTTTCCTGACCGCCCGCCATCCCGGCTGCCACCCATCCCGCCACCGCCGCTCAGCGATAGGTGCGGTCTTCGATCGGGGTTGCCTCGATGGCGTCCAGCAGCCCGTCGATCAACAGCTCTTCGGCGCGGTTCTTGGCGGCATGGCGATTCCAGACCACATGCACGTCGATGCCGGGCAGGTCGTCGTAGGGTGGCACCTGCCACAACAAGCCGTCGCGCACATCCCGCGCCGCCACGTGAACGGGCAGGGGGCCAATGCCGACCCCGGCGAGAATCATCCGGTGCACCTCTTCCAGGTGGCTGGAGAGACCCGTGACCTTGTCACCCAGCTCTGCCTGCGCCTGCATCACGGTGACCGGTTTCAGCACATCATGCAGGCGGTCGGTCTCAAAACTGACCGAGCTGTGGCCGGCAAGATCGGCAACTTCCAGATCCTTGCGTCCGAACAGAGGGTGGCGCGGCCCGCAGAACAGCCCAAAAAACTCGCGATAGAGGCGCCGGTATTCCAGCTTGGGGTTATGGTCGCGCACCAGGCATACAGCGAATGAGGCGCGTTTGGCGGCGACCTCGGCGATGGCAGCCGCGCTGGTGCGCACGTCGATCGACAGGGTCGCCTTGGGGTGATGGCTGTGAAAGTCGGCCAGCACCTCGTCGAACAGCGGGCAGGCCACATGGCTGGCGACAACGATTTTGACATGGCCCTGCACCTCGTCCGTGAGCTCCCGCATCAGGGTCGAGAGGCGCAGGATTGATCCATTGATATCAAGCGCTTCGCGATAAAGAAGCCGCCCGGCATCGGTCAGTTGATAGTGGCCGGGCGAGCGGTCAATGAGCTTGCGCCCGATCCGCTCTTCCAGCTTCTTCAATGCCGCCGAGACCGAAGGCTGCTTCAGCCGCAACTGCTGCGCCGCCTCGGTGATCGAATGGCTTTCGGCCAGCACCACGAAGGTGCGCAAGAGGTTCCAGTCCAGCTCGCGGGCGATGCGGTCGGGGGCAAAGCGGGAGTCGCTCATCGCCATAGATCCTATCTATATTCACAATTTTGATTATCTATTTGATCTATACTGGGCAGGTTTTGCATGGTCGCGTCAAGCCCGGGCATCACGGGCATCATCAGGGAAAGACCATGTCCGTCGAAAAACGAGAGGCGCGTCAGCCTTGGATCCTGCTGTTCCCAGCCTTGAGCGCGGTGACGCTGCTGCTGTTCGTCCCGCTGCTGTTCATCCTGGTCTATAGTTTCTGGCTGCGCACCGCGACCGGCGCCGATGTGGCAGGCTTTCACCTTGATAACTGGCAAGAGGCGCTGAGCGATCCCTTCTATCGGGACATCCTGATCAGCACCCTGCGCATTGCCGCGATCACCACCGTCGCCTGCGCCTTGATGGGCTATCCGTCGGCCTATTTCATTGCCCGCTCGCAGGGCAACAAGGCGGTGCTTCTCCTGTTGCTGATGCTGCCCTTCTGGATCAGCTACATCATCCGCACGATGAGCTGGATCAACATCCTTGGCGTTTCAGGGGCCATCAACTCTGTGCTGCTGGCGCTGGGCATCATCACTGAGCCGATCCAGATGCTTTATAATGAGGTCACGGTGATCCTGGGTCTGGTGCATTTCCTGCTGCCCTTCATGATCCTCAATATCTTTGTCAGCCTTGATGGCATCGATACCAACCTGGAAGATGCCGCCAATTCGCTGGGCGCGACCCGCTGGCAGGCCTTTCTTCAGGTGACGCTGCCGCTGTCGCTGCCCGGCCTGGCGGCAGGTGGCCTTCTGTGCTTCGTGCTTGGCGCCGGGACCTATATCACCCCGCTGGTTCTGGGCGGGCCGCGCGATGCGATGTTCGCCAACCTGGTCTTTGAGGCCATCATCACCCAGCTGAACTGGCCCCTGGGATCGGCCCTGTCACTGATGCTTCTGGCGGTGCTGGGTGCCTTGGTGATGATCTACAACCGCTATCTGGGCATGGCCCAGCTGATGAAGGGGCTGGGCTGATGGAGGGTCGTTTCAACATGGGCTGGACCCTGATCCGTGGCTGGGCGGTTCTCGTCTATATCTTCATGTTCCTGCCGGTGGCCGTCGTGGTGCTCTTGAGCTTCAATGCCAGCCAGTTCGGCAATTTCCCGATGACCGGTTTTTCCTTCCGCTGGTTCGTCGAACTGGCTGGCAACGAGGCGATCCTGCGCGCCTTTCGCACCTCGATCATTCTGGGTCTGCTGACCGCGCTGATCTCGACCACGCTGGGGGTTCTGGCAAGCCTTGCCCTGGTGCGCTACCGGGTGCCGGGGGCCAATGCGATCTCGACGCTGCTGATCGCGCCGATCCTGGTGCCCGAGGTGGTGCTGGCTGTCGCGCTCTTGTTGTTCCTGAACTTCCTCGGCGTGAACAAGAGTTTTGGCCTGCTCTTGGCGGGGCATGTGATCTTCACGCTGCCTTTCGTGATCCTGGTGGTGCAGGCGCGGCTTGTGTCGATCAAGCGCGACGTCGAAGAGGCCGCGATGAGCCTTGGCGCCTCGCCGGTGCAGACCTTCTTCCAGATCACCCTGCCGCTGATGATGCCCGCCGTTCTGGCGGGGGGATTGTTCGCCTTCACCATCAGCTTTGACGACATCACCGGCACCCTGTTCTGGAAACCCGGAGGGGTGGAAACCGTGCCGACGCAGATCTTCGCCATGCTGAGAAACTCGATCAGCCCCGAGATCAACGCGCTGGGCACGGTGATGATCGTGATGACCGTTGGCCTGCCGCTCCTCGGTGCGGCCATCGCCCGGGCCATGGCCCGCAAAAGCGGCACGTAGAACCGCATTCAATTCACAAAAAGACAGACCAACACGGAGACTGAAATGACCAAGAAGATAGATAATACAACCCGATATGAACGCGCCCGCGAGCGCTATATGAATGGCGATCTGGATCGCCGCAGCTTCCTGGGGCTGATTGGCGCTGCGGGCCTTGCCTATGGTGTTTCCACGCTGTTTGCCAAATACGCCCATGCGGCAACCACCGATCAGGTGCGGTTCGATGGCTGGGGCGGCGTTGTCAGCGAAGCCTTCCGCAAGCACGCCTTTGACCCCTACACCGGCAAGACCGGCATCAAGGTGGTCGATGGCACCTTTGGCGGCGGTGACGAATACCTGTCGCGCGTCAAGGCGAGCCAGCCGGGTGAATACAACATCGCCCACCTGTCCGGCGTCTTCGACTATGCCCGCTACCACGCGCTGGGCCTCAGCTCGGAGCTCAATGAGGCGAATATCCCCAACCTGGAATACGTGATCCCCAAGCTGGTCGATGTGTTCCGCGGCGTGTCTGGCGGCAAGCTATCCTGCGTGCCTTACGACTACGGCACCACGGGTCTGGCCTATAACCGCAAGTACATCTCGGATGACGAGATGAAGGAAAAAGGCGCCAAGATCCTGATCGACGAGGCCCACAAGGGCAAGATCGCCGGTTGGAGCGACTGGCGCACCCGCATGTGGTACGCCGCCCTGCAGACCGGCCAGAACCCGAATGAGATCTCGGACGAGGATGCAGCCTGGGATGCGGTGCGCACCCACCGGGATCTGAGCCTGAAATACTGGGGTTCGGGTGCCGAACTGATGAGCCTGCTGGCCGAGGAAGAGATCTACGCGACCGAAGCCTGGTCCGGCCGCATCTACGCGCTGCAAGAGCAGGGCCATGACATTGGCTACATGGATCCGCCCAACGGCTTTGGCTGGCAGGAATGCCTGTTCGTCATGAAAGGCTCGCCCATGGAGGCCTGTGAAGAGCTGCTGAACTTCATGCTGGCGCCGGAAACCTCGATCGCGGTGGCCGAAGGGCAGAACTACCCGACCGCGCTGGATCCGACCAAGGTCGATCTCGGCGACAAGATCCCGACCCTGCCGGCCTTTGATCCCACCGGCACCCTGTCGGGCCTGACCTTTGCCGATCCCGACTTCTGGAACGGTCACGAGGCCGCCTGGTCCAAGACCTTTGGCCGCGTCCAGAAGGGCTACTGATCCCTCCCGCCCTCTCCCCGGCCGGGGAGGGGGCACCTTTGAACACCCATCCGGAGAGCGCTCCCGTGAGTTCCGTTACCCTGAACAATATCGTCAAACGCTTTGGCACCTTCACGGCGGTGCACAAGGCCAACCTTGAGATCCCCGAGGGCGCCTTTGTCACGCTGCTGGGGCCGTCGGGCTGCGGCAAGACCACCAACCTGCGGATGATCGCGGGTCTGCTGGACCCAAGCGAGGGCGAGATCCTGATCGGCGGTAAGCGCGTCAACGATGTGCCGATCCACAAGCGCAACCTTGGCATCGTGTTCCAGAACTACGCGCTGTTCCCCCACAAGACCGTGGCCGAGAACATCGCCTTTGGCCTGAAATACCGCAATGTCCCGAAATCCGACGTGGCCCGGCGGGTACAAGAGGCGCTTGACCTGGTGCAGCTGCCGGACGTGGGGCACCGCTACCCCAAGGAGCTGTCGGGTGGCCAGCAGCAGCGCATCGCGCTTGCCCGCGCCATCGTGATCGAACCGGAGGTGCTGTTGCTTGATGAACCCCTGTCGGCGCTGGATGCCAACCTGCGCGAGGACATGCGGGTCGAGTTGAAGCGCATCCAGTCCAAGATCGGGGTCACCACCGTTTTTGTAACCCATGACCAGTCCGAGGCGCTGGCGATGTCGGACAAGATCGTGGTGATGAGCGCCGGTCGCATCGAGCAGGTCGGCACCCCCGAAGAGGTCTATAACACCCCCGCCAGCGAATTCGTGGCGAACTTCCTGGGGGCGTCGAACATCCTTGCCGGCGCCTGTGTCACCAAGGACGCCGACGCTGCCCTGCTGGATGTGCCGCTGTTTGGCAGCGTTCCGGTGCCCGCGGACAAGGCGCCCGCCGTCACTGCGGGGGCTTCGGCAAAACTGGTGCTGCGCGCCGAAAAGCTGGTGCTGATGGCACCGGGCAGCGACACCTCGGGCATGGTCACCGCAGAAGCCGTGGTCGAAACCGTCGATTACCAGGGCCAGACCGTGCGCTACTTCCTGCGCGTGGGCGACAGGCAGCTACAGGCGATCAACATGATCGATGGCCGCCCCTTTGCCGAAGGGCAGAGTGTCACCGCCGCTTTCCGCCCGCAGGACTGCGCGGCGCTGGCAAGCGCTTGAATACCAACACATAAGATAAGATCGCGATCGGGATCACAGCATGAGCAATCTCTTCTATCAGGGCCGCGGCCGCAAACCGGTGCTGGAGCAGGCGCGCGGCGTCTACATGTGGGACAAGGACGGCAAGCGCTACCTTGACGGCTCCTCCGGGGCGATGGTTTGCAATATCGGCCATTCCAACGAAAACGTGCTGGCGGCGATGCAGCGGCAGATGGAGAAATCCACCTTTGGCTACCGGCTGCATTTCGAAACAGAAGCCTCGGAACAGCTGGCGGCGCGTTTGGCCGGGCTGATGCCCGAGGGCCTGAACAAGGTCTTCTTTGTTTCCGGTGGGTCCGAAGCGGTGGAAAGCGGCATGAAGATGGCTCGCCAATATGCGCTGGCCACCGGGCAGGACAGCCGCTGGAAGGTGATTTCGCGCAGCCCCTCCTATCATGGCTGCACCTTGGGCGCGCTTGCGGTCACTGGCTACACGACCCTGTCGGCGCCTTTCGCACCGATGATGCAGGAGATGCCCAAGGTGCCCGCGCCGCGTGCCTATCTCGATGGGCTTGATCCGAATGATCCCGCCACGGGTGAGCATTACGCCAATATGCTGGAGGCGAAGATCCTCGCCGAAGGGCCTGAAAGCGTCCTGGCCTTTATCCTGGAACCCGTCGGTGGCGCCTCTACCGGCGCGCTGGTTCCGCCCCTGGGATATATGGAACGGATCCGCGAAATCTGTGACCAATATGGCGTCTTGTTGATCATGGACGAGGTGATGACCGGCGCCGGGCGCACGGGCAGCTTCCTTGGCTGCGAACATTGGGGCACACGCCCCGATATCGTGGTGATGTCCAAGGGCATCGGCTCAGGGTATGTGCCGCTGGGGGCGATGATCGTTGACGAACGCCTGGTCGATCCGGTGCTGGATGCGGGCGGTTTTGCCCATGGCTTTACCTATGCCGGCAATCCGTTGGCCTGCGCTGCGGGCCTGGCCGTGGTGGAAGAGATCGAGGCGCAGGGCCTATGCCAGAACGCGGCTCAGATGGGTGAGAAGCTGATCGCGCGGCTGCATGGGCTGATGCAGAAACACGAGATCATCGGCGATGTGCGCGGCAAGGGGCTGCTGACGGCCTTCGAGTTCATGTCGGACCGTACCACCAAGGCGCCTTTGCCCAAGGGGCTGAACGCTTATCAGCGCTTCGTGGATATTGCCTACGACAAGGGGCTGATCGTTTATTCGCGCCGCACCCGCGACGGGGTGGAGGGCGATCATATCCTGGTCTGCCCGCCGCTGATCCTGAATGACACCCATCTGGATGAGATCATCGAGGGGCTTGATGCCTCGCTGGTGCAGTTCTCCGATGAAATCCACCCCGCAGTGAAAGCCGACTAATATATGTCCAAGATCCTGATCACCTGCGCCATCACCGGCTCGATCCATACGCCGTCAATGTCGCCCTATCTGCCGGTGACGGCGGATGAGATCACCGAGCATGCGCTGGGCGCCGCCGAAGCGGGGGCGGCGATCCTGCATTTGCACGCGCGCGATCCCGAAACCGGCCAGCCCTCGGCCAGCAGTGATCACTTCAAGGCGTTTTTGCCGCGCATCAAGCAGGCGAGCGATGCGGTTCTGAATATCTCGACCGGGGGCAGCGCGGTGATGACGCTGGAGGACCGGCTGGCCGCCCCCAAGATGGCCGAACCGGAGATGTGCAGTCTCAACATGGGCACGATGAACTTCGCGCTTTATCCGGCGGCCGAGCGGATCACCGAGTGGAAACACGGTTGGGAAAAGCCGTTTCTGGAAAATTCGGATGATCTGGTGTTCAAGAACACCCCGCGCGACATGGCGCGGATCCTGACCGAGATCGGACAGGAGCGCGGCGCGCGGTTCGAGTTCGAATGCTATGACGTCAGCCACCTTTATATGCTGAAGCATTTTGTGGACCGTGGCCTGGTGCAGGCGCCCTTGTTCATCCAGTTCGTCTTTGGCGTTCTGGGCGGGATCGGGCCGGATCCGGAGAATCTCACCCATATGAAACTGATCGCGGACAAGCTGTTTGGCGACAGCTACATGTTCTCGGTACTGGCGGCGGGTCGGCACCAGATGCCGCTGATCACCATGGGCGCGGCCATGGGCGGCCACGTGCGCGTCGGGCTGGAGGACAGCCTGATGATCTCGCGCGGGCAGCTGGCCAAGACCAATGCCGAACAGGTGGCCAAGATCCGCCGCATTGTCGAGGATCTGGGCCGCGAGGTCGCAAGCCCCGATGAGGCGCGGGCGATGCTGGCTCTGAAGGGCGCGGACCGGACGGCGATCTGATGGAGATTCGGTTTCGTGGTGCAACGGCCGAGGATGTTCCGGCGTTGCACAAGGCTCTGTCCCAGCTGTCTATCGATCTTGGCGACCGCCACGTGGCGCAGGAAGGCGACTTGCTGCGCGCAGGGTTTGGCGCCGATCCCGCCTTTGCCGCGATCCTGGCCGAACTCGGCCCGCCTGCGGCGGCGCGCACGGTCGGGGTCAGCCTGTTCTCGCCGGTGTTTTCCACCGTGCGCGGCGCGGCCGGTGTCTATGTGGCGGACCTGTGGGTGGCGGCCGAGATGCGCGGGCAGAAACTGGGACAGCGGTTGTTGGGCGCAGTGCTGGAGATCGCGCAGGACAGATGGCACGCGCGGTTCCTGAAGTTGAATGTCTATGAGGACAGCCCCGATGCGCGCAGGTTTTACGAACGGCTGGGGTTCACCCCCGCCCAGTCACAGACGGAAATGATACTGGAGGAGGCCGGATGCGCGGCCCTGAGAGGAGAGCGATGAAAGCCATATTCGACGAGCGTCAGTGGAAACACGACCCCAAGCACTTCATGGCCAATGGCGCCATGCTGCCCAACCCCGAACAGCCCAAGCGGATCGAAGTGCTGCACGCGGGCGCCCTGGCCGCGGGCTGCAGCTTTCAGGCGCCGCAGGATGCGGGCCTTGGCCCGATCGCGGCGCTGCACTCGGCGGAGTATCTGACCTTTCTTGAGACCATCTACACCCGCTGGCAGCGCATCCCCGGCGCGGGCGAGGAGGTGATCCCCAACATCCACCCCGCGCGCCGCACCGATGGCTATCCGAAATCCGCCGTGGGCCAGGCGGGGTTCCACCAGGCGGATACCGCCTGCCCGATCGCGGAAGGCACCTGGGAGGCGGCCTATTGGTCGGCGCAATCCGCCGTGACCGGCGCCGATCTGATCCGGGACGGGGAGCGCGCCGCCTATGTCCTGTCGCGCCCGCCGGGGCACCATGCCTTTGGCGATCTGGCGGGAGGCTTCTGCTTCCTGAACAACTCCGGCATCGCGGCGGAGCGTCTGCGCGCTGCCGGTCTGCGTCCGGCGATCCTGGATGTAGACGTGCACCACGGCAATGGCACCCAAGGCATCTTCTATGATCGCGACGATGTGCTGACCGTCTCGATCCACGCGGACCCCGCACGGTTCTACCCGTTCTTCTGGGGGCACGCGCAGGAACGCGGTGAGGGGCGCGGTCTTGGCTACAACCTGAACCTGCCGCTGCAACGCGGCACCGGCGATGATGACTACCTGAAGACGCTGGACACCGCTCTGCAACGCATCAAGAGCTTTGGCACCGATGTGCTGGTGGTGGCGCTGGGGCTCGATGCCTCGATCGATGACCCCTTCGAAGGGCTGGCGGTGACCAAGGACGGGTTCGCCCGCATCGGCGCGGCCATTGCAGCCACCGGTCTGCCGGTGCTCTTTGTGCAGGAGGGCGGCTACCTGTCCGACTCGCTTGGTGAAAACCTGACCCGAACCCTGACCGGGTTTCAGGAGGGCGCGTGACGACCTTTGATGCCATTGTCATCGGCGGCGGCATTGCCGGAATTTCCGCCGCTGCCGAACTGGCGCGCGATATGTCGGTGCTGGTGCTCGAGGCAGAGCCGCAGATCGGCTATCACGCCACGGGGCGCTCGGCGGCGATCTTCATCCGCAACTACGGCAACGAAACGCTGCGGGCGCTGAATGCGGCCTCGGCCCTGGTTCTGGAGGCGCCCGAGGGGATCACCGACCGATCACTCCTGTCGCCGCGCGGCGAAATGCTGGTGGCCGATGAAAGCGAACTGCCCGCCCTCGAAGACTACGCCACGGGCGCCACGGGGCTGGAGCAACTGACGGCACAGCAGGCGGTGGAACTGGTGCCGATCCTGCGCCCCGAGCGCATCGCCGCTGCCGTGATCGAATGGGACGCGCAGGATATTGATGTGGACCGCATGCTGGCGGGCTATGCCAGCGCACTCAAACGCCGTGGCGGCCAAATCGTGACGAAGGCACGGATCGATACGCTGACCCGCATGGGAGGCGCGTGGCATGTGACGGTTGGCACAGACAGCTTTAACGCGCCTATCGTGATCAACGCGGCGGGCGCCTGGGCCTCTGACGTGGGCAGAATGGCCGGGGCCATGCCAATCGCCATCTCTCCCCTGCGCCGCTCTGCCGCGATCCTGCCTGCACCCGATGGCTATGACCCGACGCGCTGGCCGCTGTTCGCCTCGGCAGCCGAAGACTGGTACGCCAAACCGGAAGCGGGCAAGCTGATGGTCTCCCCCGCCGACGAAGACCCGGTAGACCCACATGATGCCTGGGTCGATGACATGGTACTGGCCGAGGGGCTTTACCGTTTTGAACAGGCGGTGACCGTGCCGGTGACGCGGGTCGAGTCCTCTTGGGCCGGCCTGCGCAGCTTTGCCCCGGATCGCAGCCCGGTCGTGGGCTTTGATCCACTGGCCGAAGGGTTCTTCTGGCTGGCCGGGCAGGGGGGCTACGGGGTGCAGACCGCTCCGGCGCTTGCTGCATTGACAGCTGCATTGTGCCGGGGCGTTGCGCCCGCTATCGGTGAAACCATAACCCGTGCCGTCAGTCCGCAGCGTTTCGCGGGTTGAACGGTTTCGGACCCGGAATACTCCAACAGACAGGAAGACAAGATCATGAGTGACATCATTCGCAAACACACCGGCCCCCGCATGAGCCAGATCGTCATCCACGGCGATACCATCTATCTGGCCGGCCAGGTCGGCACCGCGGGCGCCAGCGTTGCCCAGCAGACTAAGGATTGCCTGGAGCAGATCGATAGCCTCCTGGCCGAGGCAGGCAGCGACAAGACCCGGATCCTGCAAACGGTGATCTGGCTGGCCGACATGAAGGACTTTGCCGAAATGAACGCGGTCTGGGATGCCTGGGTTCCCGAAGGTCATACGCCGGCGCGCGCCTGCGGCGAAGCAAAGCTGGCCACACCGGAATATCTGGTCGAGTTCATCGTGACGGCAGCCAAGGCCTGAGAAAAGGTCGTTTGGCCTTGCAGCAGATAGGTAAAGCCCGGCGGTATCGCCGGGCTTTGTCGTTCTCCGGGCACCTCGCACGGCGACGGAAGCTCGCTTTCTGGCAGGGACAGGACTGCGGATCGGGAGGGAGATTCTTCGGGCCGACATGTGACTCGCGGGGATTCATCCGAGTCGTGTCTTTGAAGGCTCCGATTCCCACTGTCTTCGGTGCGGCTGTCCGCTGCAGGCGTTCGTCGGGCTTGTTTAAGTATTTGTATTTATTGACTAATGTAGTTTTTCTGAATTTCTCTGTTTTTTGGGTTGCGGGTGGTTTGTGTTGGGACTAGAACCCCCTTCACCGGCGGCGCTGAGGCGCTACTGAGAGGA
>NZ_JARCJD010000027.1 GCF_028890115.1 Phaeobacter sp. QD34_24 | reverse complement strand
CAGGTGCCCAAAGGTCTTCCTGTCAGCCATCGCACTCGCAGCGCTCGTCATTTACTGGCTATGAGTCCTGACCCTAACAATTAGGGGAGCATTACATATCCGGGGGGAGTGTTCTGGTTTCCGGAGGGTGTAATACGTCCCTAATATTTTCTTCTTTCCTTTTACGCTGTGCTCGCAACACGGGGGGGCATTACATGGCAACTTCCGGCGACGGAGCCGCATTGGCCTTAGATTTCATTGCACGCTGGCGCGCGCGGTATTCGTTCACGCGCCTCCGATTTCCCCGCCTGTCAGCTTCGTCAATCGGATCGGCAAATCCCGTCTCGGAAAGTGACCTTGAAATAACTGACTGACGAGTCAGTTCGCATTCTTTACGCTGCTGACAGGAAGAACAGACAGGATTATCGGACACGACGATGCCAGGAACTCCAAAACAGCTCTGGTAGAAATCTTCCTTGCTCAGTGTCCGATAGTCGGTCGGTGTCAGGAGGCCGATGCCCATGTCCGCGCGTGCATTGCGTTCGGCATTTTCAGCTGCAGACCTTTCCAGGAAATCGCAACTGTCGATCCGAAAGTACTGGCGCTCGAAGACATGCTTTGCCACGAAGCGGTTTGTCGGCATTGCGCCAGTTGAGACCATATCGATCAATTCAGAGCGAAACCGATGCTGTGCCGGAAGGCCCCGGTCAGAGTAATACGCATATTGGGGCATGCTTTTCATCCGGTTCAATTCCAGGCAATGGCGGTCGTTGTTCCAGAACTCCACTATCTTGGTCAGCCAGGCATCGAGTTTCTTCTCGTTGGGCCAAAGCTGATTAGGCTGCGGCGGTTGTCTATATCTGCGCGCGGCCGCAAATGTGAAAATGAACTCCAAGTAGGCAGGATAAGGCAAACCAATCTCGTCGGCTTTCTGGCGTGCGACGTAGAGCTGGGTCAGATGGGCGTTCCGTTTATGGAAATTCAGTTTGAAGCCGATCTTGATGTCGGCTGCGGTAGTGGCGTCGATGTTGGTGCGAAGATAATTTTTATAGGCCTCTATAAAGGACTTGTGGAACAGCCGGTTGGCATCCCAAGGCGTCAGAAAACGGTATTCTGGCCATTTATTCGGCATCAGCTCGGCTTCACGTGCGCGATACTTGGCGGGTATCAGGTTCAGAACGCGGTAGAGTTTGTTCAACCTGATGTCGTGTGCGGTTCTTGTCATTTGACATGTCTCCATCGTGCTGGGACCAGCCGTGCGGCTGAAATCCCAGTTTTTGGTTCGTATCTTGTTTTCAGGGAGGGTCTTGGGGGCGCGTCAGACGAGGTGTGTTTCTTCTGAACCCGCCTCCCAACGTCCATCTGTCCAGTGGCCCAGCTTCATGGCCGTGTCGCGCAGTTTGCGATACCTGCGGCGGGCCTGCTCGATCATGCGATAGTCGAGCCGATAATCTGGCGCTTCATAGTAACCGAGCCTCAAGCCTTCGATTTCGCGCATGAGATCACTTGCCCGCTTGTCGAGAAAGCGAGCCTGATCTTCACGAGGAAGACGATGAAGCTGAGCAAGTGAAGGCAGAGGAGGTATCCGGGGCGGAAGCATAGGAGCTTCGGTGGCCGAGCCAATCCCGTTAGTGTCAGCGGGTGTGATGTGGATCAGCTCGTGGTGCTCAAGGGTCTGCACCAGCTCATTGGCCATACCCAGAAGGCAGCGCACAAGCTCCGGCGCGTCTTTTTCACTATTAAGTTCATCGGCCATCCACTGGATCATGGAAAAGACCATGTCCTTGTCTATTAAATCGTGTTTGGCTCCGGAGATGTTCTTCTCCAGGTTGAAGTTGAGCACTGGCGTTTCGCCAGCACCCATTGCTCCGCCAAGGCGGTTAGGGGTCGTGTCCATGTCGGAATCCTTTTCAGTACGAGTTATTGAGGCAATCCATCGATCGCTAATTTCACTATAGCGCTGAGGTCGCGAGATTGCCGAAATTCAACTAAAAAATGTCAAGAGAATTTACGCTCAACTAAGGAGGGGTGATCTCCACGCTTGACACTGAGCCTCTCAACGTTTGCTCTAGGCACACAAATCGCAAACCAGCATAAAGCTCGAAAATTAGAAGGTAGGTGAGCGTTTTGGGCAACGGCATATCAGCCGTCTCCGCCCGAAATCAGTTCCTTCCGTGCGGCGAGGAATGGCTCGACATCCCGGCAGGTCCCGTCGGTGCCAGACGTGTTGAGCGAAGTCCTAGGTTTTTTCGATGGAGACGAGGGGGATGCATTCTGGCGCCGGGGTAGCTGGGCGTTTGGAAGCTCCTATGCCAGATCTACGACCGCCGAAGCCGCAAAGTGCTCCCTGAATTTGCACAGAGCATTGGGTTGGAAAAGCTCAGTCGCTCTCGAACGGACAGTGGCCTAAACGAGAACGTGTAGCGGCATAAAACGGGACAAGTCCAAAGTGATTGCATCGGTGCCCGGGTATTGCTGAGCGGCCTGCTTGGTGTTGTGATGCCTGCGGAAGACCAGACCCCGCGCCTTATTGCAAGGATTCGGACCTGGACCGGCAGCCATCCAGCATCCGGTCCAGCTCCCGGGCATGGATCGGCTTGCTCAGCACCGCGTCAAAGCCTTCGCGCAGGAGGGCCGCGACCTGATCCGGCATGGTATGGGCGGTGACCGCAATGGCCGGTGTTGCGCTCTGGCCCTGGGCCCGGGTCTGCTTGCGGATCTCCTGCAGCGCTTCGATGCCGGACAGCCGGGGCATCGAGATATCCATCAACAGGCAGTCAAAGGCGCCGGGCTGCCAGGTGGCGACCGCCTCGGCCCCATCGTTGCACAGCACCACCTCATGGCCCATGCGGGTCAGCATCTTGTCGATGATCATCCGGTTGGTGGCATTGTCCTCGGCCACCAGGATGCGCAGGGGCTGCGCGGTGGCATGGCCCTTGCGGTCGGGCCTGGTCTGGCGCTCGGGGCCCCGGGGGGATGTGTCTGGCGCGGCGGCCGCCGACGCGGGGGCGGTCAAGGCCCGGTGCGGCGGCTCTTGCACGGCGGCGTCACCTGCGGACAGGGCGCCTTCCGGCGCCAGCGGCAGTGGCAGTTCCACGGTGACGGTGGTGCCCTGCCCGGGCGTGGACTTCATGTCGAGCCGCCCCTGCATCAGCGCCACCAGTTCCGAGACGATCGCCAGCCCCAGGCCGGTGCCGCCAAAGGCGCGGGTGGTGGAATTGTCGGCCTGTTCGAATTTGCCCTGGACCCGCTGCAGCGCTTCCTGGTCCATGCCGATGCCGCTGTCGCGGACCTCAAGGCGCAGGGCGCCCTCCTTGCTGATCCCGGCGGTCAACTGCACCTGGCCGGCTTGGGTGAACTTCAGCGCATTGCCGCAGAGGTTATGCAGGATCTGCCCGACCCGGCGGGCATCGCCCAGGCGCGGCTCTTCGGTGCCGGGCGCCAGCTCCAGCTTGAGGCGCACGTCCTTGGCTTCGGCCACCACCCGATGCAGCGAGGCCACCTGCTGCAGCACCAAGGCGGGGGTAAAGGGCGCCTGGTCCAGCTCTTCCTTGCCGGCCTCGATCCGGGCCAGGTCCAGAATGTCGTTGAGGATCGACAGCAGCCCCTGTGCCGAGGTCTCTGCCGTTTCCAGCATTTCGGCCTGTTCGCCGTCCAGGGCGGTTTCCGACAGGAGCTGCAGCATGCCCAGGATGCCGTTCATCGGGGTGCGGATCTCGTGGCTCATATTGGCGAGAAAGGCGGATTTGGCGGCATTGGCGGCCTCGGCGCGGGCGCGGGCCTCGTCGAATTCGGTCACATCCACCCGCAGGCCGACCCGGCCGCCATCGGGTGTGGCGCGTTCATAGATCTGCAGCACCCGCCCATTGCCGAGCGTCTGGCGCGTGGTGCTGCTTTCCTGGCGATGCTGCGCCAGCCGACCGCGCAGCCATTCCTCTTCGCGGCCCTTGGCCTCTTCATACTGCCCCTGCGCCAGCCCGTAGCGCAGCACGTCCTCAAAGCGGACGCCCTCCCGGATCACCGGGGCGCTGTCGGCGTAGATCTCGCGGTAGCGGGCATTGGCCAGCACCAGCCGGTCATCGGCATCGTAGAAGACCAGGCCGAAGCCTTCGGGCAGGGCCTCGATCGCGGTCACCAGCCGGGCATGGGCCATCTCGGCCGCCTGTTGGCTGGCATCGCGCTGGGTGGAATCCTCGACCATGGCCACGAACCAGGGCTGATCATCCATCATCAGCTGCAGGGTGATCTCGACCGGGTAGCAGCTGCCGTCCCGGCGTCGGTGACGGGTCTTGAAGCGCAGGGTGCTTTGCGTGCCCGCGATCAGCGGCTGCACCATCTGCCGGAAGCTGTACTCATCGTAATCGGGCTTGATATCCACCGGCGTCATCTGCGCCAGGTCCGCCATGCTGTAGCCGAGGTTGTCGCGCGCGCCCCGGTTCACCTCGGAGAATTTCAGCGTCTCGGGATCGAAGATATAGATCTCGTGCAGGCTTTCCTCGATGATGCGGCCCAGCCGGGCGCTGCGCACGTTGTCTTCGGCGGCCTTTTTCAAAGGCGTGACATCGGTGTGGATCGCCACATAGCCTTCCAGCTGGCCATCGGGACCATGCAGCGGGGTGACATCCAGAACCTGCCAGTATTCCTCGCCCGAGCGGGTGCGGTTCAACAGTTCTGCGGTCACCGGTTCTTCGGCGGTCATGGCCCGGGTGATGCGGGCGGCGCCTTCGGGATCCATATGGGCGCTGTGCAGGACCTCGCTGGGCTTGCGACCGCGGGCCTCCTGAGCGCTGAACCCGGTGAGTGCCTCGCAGGCCGGGTTGATCCAGCGGATGCGCTGATCGGGGGTGCAGAAGATCACCGGGCTTTGCGTGGCCGCGGCCAGGCTGCGCAGGTGGCTGTAGAACCGGCGCCGCAGGAAGACCTGCGGCGGGGTCAGCTCCACCATATAGAGATCCGGACCCAGGGCGCTGATATGCCAGGTCTGCGTCCCTGACCGCCCCGGCACCGTACTTTGCAGGGGGGGCATCTGCGGGCTCAGGGCCTTGCGGGAGATCGGCGGAGGCGAGAGAAACTCCGGGCCTGCAGGGCCGTCGCGCAGCGGCACGGCCTGCCGGAAGGCGGCATTGGCCGCGACAAGGGCCAGCTCTGCGGTGATCAGCGCCATCGGAGCCTGCGCCGCCCCGATCAGGGCGATCAACCTGCTATCCATGTGGCTTTGCTCTGCCTTGGGCACTGGACACCTCGTTCAACTCTTAACTGATCCGGTCACACATGCCTGACCCGATCGCACCTGGCCTACCCATTCACATATGGCTCTGCTGGCCTGCAGGGCAACCGGCTGCCAGGAGCGCAGCCGACCGATGGGCACTGCCGAAAGGCACGTTAGCGACAAAACCTTAGCGGAGCCTTCAAATCAGAAGAAAAACCAGAACGGGAGTCTCAAGAGCGTTTCATGCGCCTACACCGGGCGGACAGAACCTGCCTGCCTGCCCGTATTTGCCCCGTAGCGGCGCGGGAGAACAGGCAAATTATAGGTAAAAAGCAGGTGAGTTATAAAATAGTTTTAAACCTTGGGGCGATAGGCTCTGTCTGGTCAATTTGAGCGCGCCTGCATCCTCCGGCTGTTGGGAGGGGCAGTTGCGGCTTTCGGTTACGATCAACCTAGATACAGGTGGCAGAACATGACGCAGATGGCCTCTTCTGAAACGCAGCCCGCTTCGCGGCGGTTTCGTCCCTTGTCCAGCATCGGGGCCAAGCTGGTCCTGATCCTGCTGGCGATGGGCGGGGTCTCGGCCGGCGTCGGGGTGCTGGCCTTTCTGGTGTTTGGCCGCGTGTCGGATGAAATGTCGGTGCTGACCGGGGAGAAGCTGCCGCAGATGGAGGTCAGCGCCCGCCTGACCGAGGCCACCGGGCTGACCCGGACGGTGATGACCGATATCCTGCTGGTCGATGATGCGGGGGCGCTGGCCGGGGTCCGGGACCAGGTCGATACCGCTGTCCGCCAGCTGGGCGAAGGGGTCGCGGGGCTGCCGCCCGCGGTGCGCGCCGATTACGAGGTGCTGGCCGATGGCGCGGTGCAGGCGCTCAATGCGCTGATGGAAGCGCGGGCGACCACCTTTGACAGCGAGGCCCGGACCGCCGCGCAGATCGATGCGCTGCAGCTGCATGGGCAGGCGCTGCAGGTGCACCTGCTGGAGGCGGCAGAGCACGCCTATGCCGCGCTGTCGGATGGCGGCGAAGAGACGATGGTCGCCCTGGAGGAGTCCCTGGCCGTTCTGGTGGAGGAGCATTTCACCAAGCTGCAGACCCTCTTGGAGGCCCAGGCGGAGATCAATCTCCTGTCCGGCGTGGCCATGGCCCTGGGCCAGACCCGGGAACCGGCGCTGAAGCGGGCCATGACGCAGATGGCCAAGGGCGCCAAGGCGGCGCTGGCCGATCTGCCCGAACGCCTGGTGGAGATGGAGGTGGACCCGGTCGAGGCGGGGATCGTCGAAGAGGCGCTGGTCGCCTTTGACCGCATGATGCGCGCGCGCCGCTCCGAACAGAAAGAGCTGCGCCCGCTGGTTCTGGATCACCGCCAGGCCAGCGACAATGTGCTGATGAAGGCGATCGAGGATATGATCTTCGTGTTGGAAATCGTTGCCGAGGAAACCGCCGAGGAAAGCCGCGATGCGGTGCAAAGCCTCCTGGATAATGAAATCGGTGTGCTGAACCGCCTTCTGGAGATGAACACTCAGGTCAATGCCCTGCAGGTGGCGGCCCTGCAGGTGTTGGCAGCTGATACGATCCAGGAGGTCCGCGCGGTGATACAGCCGCTGGAGGCCGCCGCCGCGGCATTGCTGACCTTCCGCGATGTGGAAGGTGGGCTGATCGTAGCCGACCTGGAACAGATCGCCGTGGATGTGAACCCCGAAACCGGGCTGGCCGCCTCGCGCATTGCCACCATCAACGCGCGGGCGGAAACCGTGGCCGCCTCAAGCCAGGCAGCCGAGGCCGTGGCCACGATCGCCCGGCGCGCGGCCACGCTCAACGTGGACAACCAGGCCGCCATCGCCGAGATGGCCGCCTCGGTGTCCCGGGAGGTGAAGGCCTCACAGATCCAGATGCAGAGCCTGCTTGTGGTCTCTGTCGTGGTGATGCTGGCGGCGCTGCTGCTGACCCGGATCCTGATCACCCGCCCCCTGGCGCGGATCAGCGAAACCACCGAGAACCTGGCAGGCGGCGACATGAGCCCGGTTGCAGGCTTTGACCGTTCCAGTTCGGAAATCCGCCGCATTGCCCGGGCGCTGTCGGTGTTCCGCGACGGGCTGGTGGAAAAGGAAGAGATTTCAAAGGCGGCCGAGGCCGAGCGCCAGCAGAACCTGGCCCAGCAGCGGGCCGCGGTCAATGCCATCGGCGAGGGGCTGGAGCGGCTGGCCGAGGGGGATCTGACCGCGCGCATCACCGTCCCGATGAGCGAGGGCTATGCCAAGCTGCGCGCCGATTTCAACGCCGCCCTGGAGGCGCTGGAAGACTCCATGCATAGCCTCAGCCAGAGCGGCCAGTCCACCGCCAGCGGCACCAGCGAGATTTCCGGTGCCGCTCGCGATCTGTCGGCTCGGTCGGAACATTCGGCGCAGACCCTGGCCACGACCGCGGCGGCGCTCAACCAGCTGACGGTCTCGGTGGACAGCACCGCGCGCGCCTCCGGAGAGGCCTCCGCCTCGGTGGAGACCGCCCATCGCAATGCCCGCGAAAGCCTGGAGGTGGTGCAGCGCACCTTTGCGGCGATGGAGGCGATCAAGGAAAGTGCGGCGAAGATTTCCCAGATCATCGGCCTTATCGACAGCATCGCCCAGCAGACCAATCTCCTGGCGCTCAACGCCGGGGTGGAAGCGGCCCGGGCCGGCTCTGTCGGCAAGGGCTTTGCGGTGGTCGCCTCCGAGGTGCGCAGCCTGGCGCATCGCTCGAAGGAGGCCGCGACCGAGATCGCCGAACTGGTCGCCGAAAGCCAGGAACATGTGGATATGGGCGCCGAGCTGGTCGGACGCACCGGCGAGGTGATCAACGAGATCTCGCAATCGGTCTCGGGCGCGGCGGATCTGATGCAGAATATTTCCCGGGCCTCGGCCGAGCAGTCCAGCAACCTGCAGGAGGTCAATGGCGCGGTGGCCAATCTGGATGATGCCACCACCAAGAATGCCGCCCTTTTTGAAGAGGTGACCTCGGCCTCCATCGCCCTGTCGCAAGAGGCCCAGGCCATGGCCGCGGCGCTGGAGCGTTTCCGCACCGGCGGCGGCGCCGCAGCGGAAGACATGCTGGACGAGGCGCCGCGCCTATCGGCCTGATCCTGTCGGCCTGATCCCAGGTTCAGGCCTGGGCGGGCGGTCAGGCGGTGGCGGCTTCGACGGCTTCGACCACCTGATCCACGGTCCGCTCAAGCAGCGCATCATCCTCGCATTCGGCCATCACCCGGATCAGCGGCTCGGTGCCGGATTTGCGGATTAAAAGCCGCCCCTGCCCGGCCAGCGCGGCCTCGGCCTCGCGGATTGCCGCCTTGACCGATGCCGTCTCAAGCGGGGTCTGCCCGGCGCCAAAGCGCACGTTCTTCAAAAGCTGCGGGACGGGGTCGAACTGGCGCACCAGTTCGGAGGCCGGCCGCCCCGTCTGCACCATGGCCGCCAGCACATGCAGCCCCGCCATCAGCCCGTCGCCGGTGGTGGCGTAATCGCTCATCACGATATGGCCGGATTGCTCACCGCCCAGGTTGAAGCCGCCCGCGCGCATGGCTTCGACCACGTAACGGTCGCCGACGGCGGTGCGCTCCAGCCTCAGGCCCTGCCCCTCCAGGAAGCGTTCCAGCCCGAGGTTCGACATCACCGTCGCCACCAGGGCGCCGCCCGCCAGCTGCTCGGCCTCGGCCCAGCGGACCGCCAGAAGCGCCATCAGCTGATCGCCATCGGCAATGGCGCCGTTTTCATCGATCACGGTCACCCGGTCCGCATCGCCATCCAGGCAGATCCCCACATGGGCGCCATGGGCCACCACCATTTCGGCCGCCGCCTGCGGCTGGGTGGAACCGCAGCCGCGGTTGATATTGGTGCCATCGGGGGTGATGCCCATGGGGATCACCTCGGCGCCCAGCTCCCAGAGGATTTCCGGCGCGGCGCGGTGGGCGGCGCCATGGGCGCAATCCACCACCACCTTGAGGCCATCCAGGCGAATGTCGCGCGGCAGCGAGGATTTCACCCGCTCGCCATAGCGAAAGCGCGCATCGTCAATGCGCTTGGCGCGGCCGATATTGCTCGCCCGGGCCGGCTCCACCCCGGTCTCGATCAGGGCTTCGATCTCCAGTTCGGCCTGATCCGACAGCTTGAAGCCGTCGGGGCCGAAGAACTTGATGCCGTTGTCCTCGGCCGGGTTGTGGCTGGCCGAGATCATCACGCCGAGATCAGCGCGCATCGAACGCGTCATCAGCCCCACCGCCGGGGTCGGCACCGGCCCCAGCAACAGCACGTTCATGCCGGTCGAGGTGAGGCCCGCGGTCAGCGCGCTTTCGAACATATAGCCCGACAGGCGGGTGTCCTTGCCGATCACCACCCGGTGCACCCCGCCGGCCTCGCGGCGGAAGTAGCGCCCGACGGCGGCGCCGATGCGCAGCGCCATATCGGCGGTCATCGGATAGGTGTTGGCGGTGCCGCGCACCCCGTCGGTGCCAAAGAACTTGCGCATGTTGTGTTCGTCTTTCCGTCAGGACGCCCCCGCTCCGGCGCAGCCTCTAGAGGCGCAGGTCCGAGTCTTCGGGGGGCAGGATGTATTTCAGATCATAAAGCAGCGCGCCCGGGGTGCCATAGGCGCGGAGGGCCTTGGCGCCCATCTGCCGGAAGGCGTCATGGGCCACCGCCAGCAGGATGCCTTCATAAGCGGCCATGCCGGGGCGTTCCACCAGGGTGATCCCATATTCCAAGAGCGCTTCTTCGGGGTCGGCATGGGGATCGTGCACCTCAACGATGAGGCCGAATTCCTCAAGCGTGCGCACCACGTCGATGACGCGGGTGTTGCGCAGATCGGGGCAGTTCTCCTTGAAGGTCAGCCCCATCACCAGAACCCGGGCGCCCGCCACCGGCAACCTGCGGCGCAGCATCGCCTTGACCATCTCGCCGGCCACATAGGCGCCCATGCCATCGTTGAGCCGCCGCCCCGCCAAGAGGATCTCGGGGTGGTAGCCCAGGCTTTCGGCCTTGTGGGTCAGGTAATAGGGATCGACCCCGATACAGTGCCCGCCCACCAGGCCGGGGCGGAAGTTGAGGAAATTCCACTTGCTGCCGGCCGCGTCCAGCACCGCCTCGGTGTCGATCCCCATGCGGTTGAAGATCATCGCCAGCTCGTTCACCAGGGCAATGTTGATGTCGCGCTGGCTGTTCTCGATCACCTTGGCGGCCTCGGCCACCCGGATCGAGGGGGCCGGATGGGTGCCCGCCCGCACCACCTGGCGGTAGAGCGCATCGACCTTTGCTGCCACCTCGGGCGTCGAGCCGGAGGTCACCTTGACGATATCGGCCAGGCGCCGCGCCTTGTCACCGGGGTTGATCCGTTCGGGAGAATAGCCGACGTGGAAATCTGCGTTGAAGACCAGCCCGGAGGCGGCTTCCAGCACCGGCACGCAGTCTTCCTCGGTGGCGCCGGGGTAGACGGTGCTTTCGTAGATCACCAGATCGCCGGGTTTCAGCACGCGGCCAACGGTGTCCGAGGCGCGCAGCAGCGGTGTCAGATCCGGGCGGTGGCTGGCATCCACCGGGGTCGGCACGGTGATGATATAGATCGAGCAACCGGCGATTTCGGCGGGATCGGCGGTAAAGCGCAGCTGATCGGCGCCCGCCAGTTCCTCGGCGCCGGTCTCGCGGGTCCGGTCGTGGCCCTGGCGCAGCTCATCGATGCGGCTGGCGTCGATGTCAAAGCCTAAGGTCGGGCGCAGCCCGCCAAAGGCCACCGCCAGCGGCAAGCCCACATAGCCCAGGCCGATCACGCAAATCCGCGCCTCTGACACGGTCATGTCGGATTGCTCATGGCCGGAGCACTCATGTGGGGGGTCCTTTCCTCTGCGGCGCCCTGGCGGTCAGGGGCCTTGGGGCCGTCTGACCTTCGGCTATAAACCGCGGCGCAGGGTGCTTCAATAGAAAGGCACCGGCGCCGCAAACGGCTGCCGAAAAGAAAAAGCGGACCCGAAAGAGCCCGCTTCTTCAATGTCATTCGGCCTGAAACCGATCACCCCCCAAAAGGGCGGTGCACCAAGCTTAGTTGTTGGTGGTTGTGGTTGTGGTGGTGGTGGTGGTGTCGTCGTCATTGGTGACAACGCCAACCACGACAGCTGCCGCGATAACGCCAGCTGCGATACCAGCTGCGCCGAGACCACCGCCGAGACCGGCACCGATACCGCCTGCACCACCACCGGTGCCGCCACCAGCGCCTGCTGCGGGTGCGGCCTGTGCGGACAGGGAGGTTGCGGCCATGGTGGCCAGGGCAAATGCTGCGAAGAACTGTTTCATGATCCAAACTCCTATGGAGACCTTTGAGGGTGACCCTATGCCAGAGGAAGTTTCATTTCAACGAAAGGAAAGGCAATAACCTGTCGAAAAATACATTTTTTTTGACCGTTGCGCGAAAACCGCGCGTGGGTCCCCAAGTTGGGCCTCTGGTTGGGCTGAAATGGCGAAGAATCGCTCAAAGTGTCAACTGGCGGATGCGCATATATCCGATGGTGGGACCGGCCCATTGGCGCGATTGCCACAGATGGCCGCTGCGGGAATCAACCCAGTAGTCGTTGACCACCAGGCCAGATTCGCTTTCGCAGTGCTCCTGCAGGTGGCGGGTCTGATAGGTCAGCTCGACGATCTCGATGGTTTCCGGTCCCAGATCCGAGACCGTGCAGGCCAGGGTGAAGACTTCGGAGCGGTTGTCGAGGGCGGCAATTTCATAGCGCCGCGCCCCCTGGCCCCGGGGGCCCATCCTGCCGCCCGTTTCCGTGACCAGCGTCGAGGCGGACAGCATGTCGTTGCGCAGCCCGCGGGTGGCGGTCAGCACGCCTTCGCGCAGGGCCAGGGTCACCGAATCCTCGGTCACCCAAAGGGTCAGGGTGCCGGGGGTGCTGTCCTGTTTCACCAGCAAGGGGCGCAGGTAGGCCAGCAGGTCGCTGTCCTCGACCCGGACCTCGATATAGGTGTCATCCAGACTGTCGAGCAGCGCCCGGGTCACCGGCGGACGCTCTGGCTTGTCCTTGAGCCGCAGCTTCACCTGATCGCGCACGGTCTTCAGGATCTCCAGCTCAAGCCCGGCTTCCTGCTGACCACCGGTGCAGGCGGCCAGGGCAAAAACAGCGGCGACCGCGCCAAGGCTGTTGCGCAGAGCGCGGCGTATGCGTGGTGCGATCATTCCCAGGCCCTCGCCCGTTGTGCCGTCAGGCTGCTGCGATGCGCGTCACGCACATCGCCGTAAAGCCCGCCGACGCCGCCGACCCGCTGGCCGCCGTCGCGCTGGATCGGGCGGATGGTCAGCCCGTAGGCGTTGCGGCTTTCCTTGCCGATCAGCCAGCCCAGCGGGATGCGGAAATAGAAGCCCTTGTCAAAGGAGCCTTCGCCGAAGTCCGCCGCCGAGACATTGGTGCGGGTGAAGAAGCCACCGACCTTGAAGCCGTTTTCGAATTCGCGGAACAGGCTGAAGGTGGCGCCGTAATCCCCGGCCAGGTAGCGGCCCACATCGACCTGCGCCTGGTAGTTCTTGCCCAGCTCCAGATAGGCCGAGGCATGGCCGGTGAAGGTCTTGTAATCGCGGAAGGAGAACCGCTGATCGTAATCGCGCTGGATGACGTAATTGGTCTCCAGCCCCAGCGCCAGCGGGCTGGCGACCGGTTTCCACAGCACCTCGCCCGAGATGCCGCCATACATGGCCTCGAACAGGCCGGCGCGCAGCCGGGCATAGAAATTATGCCGGGGCTGCCAGCTGCGATCCACATAGAGGCTTTCCAGGGTGGTGCCGTGCTGGGCGTAAAAGGACTGGTCGGTGCGCACATGGGGCAGCACCGAGTTCGAGGCGCGCCCGTCCTGCACATTGCCCCAGACCCGCTGGCGGATGGCCCCGGAGATGCGCCAGCCCGGTGCCGGCGCATAAGAGGCGGAAAGATCCACGCCCAGATCCATCCGGAAGGGCCGCGACGGGTCGAAATAGGCGGGATCCGCATAGGGGCTGATGGAATGGGAGAAGGCCGGATACAGCTCGCCCGAGAAGATCGCCGTCTCGGGCAGCGGCCCGGCAGCCGTCACGGCGGTGACCGCAGCCAGACCGTCGACCGCCTCGGGGGCGAATTCCAGATCCTCCAGGTCGCTGCGGCGCACCACCGTGGCCGACAGCCCCATGCCCGAGCGCACCGGGATGATGCGGAAGGTCTCGACCGAGGGCGGCAGCGCCCGCGCCATGGTGCGCGCCACCCGGCCCACCGCGATGGCATAGGAGCGATAGCGCGGGTTGCGGAAGCGCACCTCGGCTTCGGTACCCTTGAGGTCAATCGCCTCCAGCACCAGCCCGTGCGACTTCAGGTCCTCGGCGACCAGGTCGCGCACCTCGACCCGCTTGTTCTGGCTTTGCGCCCAGTCCTGGCTCCAATGCGCCGCTTCGGTGGCCCATTGGCTGCGCGGCACGATGGGTGCCGGGGCGGGCACCTGTGTCGGCACCATCGGATGGCGTGGCTTCAGCTGGAACTGGGCGGTGACGCCGAATTCTGAGCCATAAAGATAATAGGCGCCGATCCGGGTGGTCGGGGACCTCTGGTACTCCAGGCCCAGGTTCACCTGCGACTTGCGCTCAAAGACATTGGAGGCCCGGGTCTCGGTGCGATAGGCGTCCGAGGAATATTCCGCCTTGAAGGACCAGCGTTCATTGGCCTGCCATTCGACCCCGGCAAAGGGGGCAAAATCGCCCCGGAACCACTGGTCATAGGAAAGCTGCCCGCCGGTGCTGCCGCCGACAAAGCTGGGGCGGTTGCCGCCGATCTTGCCGATCGCGCCATGAGAGCCAAGCCGCCCCCAGCCAAGCCCCGCCGTGATCTTCAGCTGTCCGGGCACACGCCCCGCCGCGCCGCCAAAGCGCAAGGGCGGCGTTTCGATCCGCTTGGTGGCCACCAGATATTCCGCCGCATAGACCCCGGTGCCGGCAAAATCCTGCAGCCCCATGGTCAGCTCGGGCAGGTAGCGCCGCTCGCGCAGCAGCCGGAAGCGCACGTCGAAACCGCGGTCGTAATAGGTGCTGAAGCCAAAGAGGTTCAGGTTGCGGATACCGTTGTAGCGGAAGGAGGCGCTGAGCCAGGGCAGCGCCTGGAAGGTCAGGTTGTAGCGGCTCTGGCCGCCAAACCAGGAGAAGGTGGTGGCGAAATGCCCGTCCGGCAGCATCTCGGCGCTTGGCATGTCGATCAGGCCCGGGGTGCCGTAGAAATTCAGCCCCGGCGCGGGCGGCGGCGTCAGGCTGGGCGCCTCAAGGGCGCCGACGGGGGCGGCGCTGGCAAACCCGTCCGTGCCGGGCGCGGATTGCGCCTGGGCGGCCCCGGTCGCGAGAGCTGTCATGAAAAACAGGCCAAGGGACAGCCCGCCCGCATGGCGCCAAAACATATCTCTTCGAAAAGGGGCCACGGCGGTCCTGACTGTCTGAAAAATCCCTGTCTGCGCCGGTTAGATCACAGAATCCGGCGCTGGATCAACGCCCAGATTTCCGCGCGCGCCGTCATGAGGTGACACGGCTTGCCGGGGCTGGTGCGGGGGGCTGGGTGTAGCCTTCGACCCAATGTTTGACGACCTGCCGGGCCGCCTCTTCATCGCCCGAGACGATGACCTGGCGCAAGGCGCGCAGCAGGGCGGCGACCTCGATCTCCGACAGCTTGGTTTCGCGGGCACAAAAGATCTTCTGGTGGCGGGTGCCGATCAGCTCCTGGCTGAGCGTCAGCTCTTCCTCCATCTTCTCGCCGGGCCTGAGGCCGATGATTTCAATGGGGATATCGCCGTCGGGATTGTCCTCGTCGCGGACCGTGTAGCCGGCCCCTTCGATCACCTGGCGCGCCAGTTTCAGGATCGAGACCGGCGCACCCATGTCCAGCACGAAGACCTCGCCGCCCTTGGCTTCGGCGCCGGCCTGCAGCACCAGCTGCACCGCCTCGCTGATGGTCATGAAGTAGCGTTTCACATTGGGGTCGGTGACGGTGACCGGGCCGCCGCGGCTGATCTGTTCCTGGAACAGCGGCACCACCGAGCCCGAGGAGCCCAGCACATTGCCAAAGCGCACCATGGTGAAGATCGTCTGGGCATGGCGGCTGGCCAGATCCTGCACGATCAGCTCGGCCATGCGCTTGGAGGCGCCCATCACGTTGGTGGGCCGCACCGCCTTGTCCGAGGAGATCAGGATGAAGCGCTCCACCCCGGCCTGGGCGGCGGCCCGCGCCAGGGTTTCGGTGCCAAAGACATTGTTGGCCAACCCCGGCAGCGGGTTGGCCTCGACCAGCGGCACGTGTTTGTAGGCGGCCGCATGCAGCACCACCTGCACATCATGGAGGCTCAGCAGCTGGCGCACCTGGCGCGGATCGGTGACCGAGCCCAGGACCGGAACCACCTCGATGCCGGTGCCCGCGGTCAGCTGCATCATCTCCTGGTGCACCGTGTAAAGGCCCAGTTCCGAGAGCTCGAACAGCACCAGTTTCTTCGGACGGCAGGCGACGACCTGGCGGCAGAGTTCCGAGCCGATCGAGCCGCCGGCGCCGGAGACCAGAACCACCCGGCCCGCATAGGAGGGGGCGGCGGCTTTCAGCGGCACGTTGCGGGCGGCGCGGCCCAGGAAGCTTTGCGGCGCCACCGGGGTCAGCTTGTCCACCAGCGCCTCTTCACCGATCAGCTGGGCAAAGGAGGGCAGCGCCTGCACCTCCAGCCGCATGGCCTGCAGGTGCTGGGTGATCTTGGCCTGTTTCGGCTGGCTCTGCGACGGCATCGCCAGCAGCACCCGCTTGATTTCGCGGTTCTTGACGATCTCCTCGATGCGCGCCGGGGAAAACACCGGCAGACCAACCAGGGTCATGCCCTGCAGGGACGAGTTGTCATCGACAAAGGCGACGGGATCGATCCCGTCATGGGCCTTGAGTGCCTGGGCCAGCTGGGTGCCGGTATTGCCGGCGCCGTAGATCAGCACCCGGCAACGGGGCTGGGCGCGGCGGTAGATGGCCAGCACCACCTGATGCAGCACGCTGCGCACCCCCACCTGGATCAGGAAATAGATGAGGCCAAAGATCACATGGGTGCCCGCGGGCAGGTCGGGACCAAAGAGATAGGTGAGGATGGCCACGGCACTTGCGGTGGCAAAGGCGACCAGCGCCGTCAGGGTCACCGCGTGGCGCTCATAGGCATTGAGCTGCACCATCGGCAGGCCCAGCCAGGCCGACATCGCCGCCATCACCGCCATGGCATAGGGCAGCACCGGCAGCATCATGGCCAGGGTGCGCAGGGCCGGGTCCGGCAGCGGTTGCAGGGCGAAGGTCAGCAACAGGGCCAGCGGCAAGAGCGCCAGGTCGATGGCCAGGAAGACATAGGCTTTCTGTTTGCGCGAGAGGGCGCTAATCAAGTTGAACATCTATCGCCCCCCAGCGACGTAACGGCTCTTATCGCAGGTGCTTTGCCATGGAACCGGATCCGCCCCGATTCCCTGCCTGGAACACTGGACCTGCGACTGTCGCATGACACCATTCTATACATGCCTTGAACGCATTCTAAATTTTGACGCCGAATGGGTCCCTACAATCCATTCAGTTTACAAAAATCAAATGCGACTTTCCAATTCTTACTCTGTTTTCCATATATCGCAAAATGCCGACAAGCGGAAACCTGCTGAACGAGACTCAAATTCCGGAGGCTTGCATGGCCGCCGCCACTAAGCGCAGATAACAGTCGCCGGTGCAACCTACTCGGCAGCCCGGGTCACCCCCGTCACCGTGTTCAGGTAGCCCATCAGCTCGTCGCGCAAATCATCGCGGGCGAGCGCGAAAGAGACCGTGGCCTGCAGGAAACCGGCCTTGGAACCGCAGTCAAAGCGCTGGCCCTGGAAACGGTAGCCGTAGACCGGCACGTCCTGCTCGATGTCCTGGGCAATCGCATCGGTCAGCTGGATCTCTCCGCCCGCGCCCTGCTTCATCTTGTTGAGATTGCGCAGCACCGACGGCTCCAGGATATAGCGGCCGATCACCGCCAGGTTCGAGGGTGCCTCGCCCAGGGCCGGTTTCTCCACCATGCCGCGGGCCTCGACCACGGCGCCCATGTCCTCTTTCACGTCCAGAACACCATAGGCGCTTGCCTTTTCCGGCGCGACTTCCATCGCCGCCACCATATTGCCGCCGGTCTCCTCATAGGCTTCGACCATCTGCTTGAGACAGGGCCGCTCGGCCGCGATCACATCGTCCGGCAGGATCACCGCAAAGGGTTCATTGGCAATCAGGCGCCGCGCGCACCAGACCGCATGACCGAGGCCAAGCGCCTGATGCTGGCGGATATAGGCGATGGCGCCGCTGTCCATATTGGTGTGTTTCAGCGCCTCGAGCAGCTCGGTCTTGCCCTTCTTGCGCAGCTCCTGCTCCAGCACCGGAGAGTGGTCGAAATAGTCCTCCAGGGCGCCCTTGCCGCGCGAGGTGACGAAGATGAATTCCTTGATCCCCGCCGCCCGGGCCTCGTCGATGGCGTATTGCACCAGAGGCCGGTCCACCAGGGTCATGATCTCCTTGGGCACCGACTTGGTCGCCGGCAGAAACCGCGTCCCAAGCCCCGCTACAGGGAAAATCGCCTTCGTAACTTTCTTGCGCATCCAGGATCGTCCTATGACTTGTAAAAAATGACGCCCCCTTCTTGCAAAGATACGCGGCAATCACAACCAAGACGCTTGTTCGCGGGATGACTGGGGGCTGTTTCAGCCGCGCCGGAAGATATTGCCGATGGTCTGAAACACCAGGTCGAAATCAAAGCACATGTTCCGGTGACGCTGGTAGATCAGGTCAAGCCGCGCCTTGGCCGGAACGCAGACGCGTGAATAGATGGCATCGGTTTCCTCGGGGCTGTTGCAGCGCTCCAGGAGGGCTGCCTCGTGCTTGTGATAGGTGATCGAGGCAAGGCCGGTCACGCCGGGGCGGCTTTTGAGCACCGCGCCGTAAAGCTCTGGATGCGCTTCCACATATTGGCGCAGGGGCGGGCGCGGGCCGACAAAGGACAGATCGCCCTTCAGGATGTTCCACAGCTGCGGAAATTCATCCAGCCGCTTGCGCCGCAGCCAGGCGCCGGTCGCGGTGATCCGCGCCGCCTTGTCACCGCCGGAGACACCGCTGTCCTCCTCCACCACGCTCATGGTGCGCAGTTTCCACAAATTGAAAGGTTGATCCGGCGTCTTCATGCGTTCTGCCACATAGAAGACGGGGCGGCCCTCCTTCAGCAGGAGCCACAGGAGCAGCAACAGGAGAATCGGTCCCAGAATCACCACCAGGAGGGTGGCAAAGAAAAGGTCGAACAGCCGTTTGTCCCAGGTCATCTGCGTCCCGTCATCCTTCAAGGGTGTCATTCACTGCGGCCAGCGCGGTCCATTCTGCCACCATCTGCGCCGGATTCGCGGCCGCGGGCGCGCTCTGTGTCGGCAATAGCGCGATCAGGCGGCTCACATCCAGAGCCACTTCGCCGATCACCGTCTCGGGGGCCGGGCGCGGGCTGAAATCCAGGCCCGCGGCGCGCAGGAGATCACCCATCTCGATTGCGCCGGGCTGCGCCACATTGATCACCCCCGGCAGATCCGGCGCAAACAGCAGTGCGGCCAGCACCTGCGCCAGGGTGCTGGGGCCGATATAGCTGCGCCGGGGGGTGCGCCCATCGGCAAGGCAATCCAGCTGGAACCCGGCCCGCCAGCCACCCAGGATCGCATCCAGCCCGGCAATATTGCCGATTCTCAGCATAGAGACCTCGACCCCCAGATCGGCGGCCAGCGCGACGCAGCGCGCCTCCATCTCGGCCTTGGCCAGGCCATAGGGGCTGGCGGGCTGCAGCGGGGTCTCTTCCCGCAACAGCCCGCTTTGATTGCCATAGACCGCCGCCGAGGAGGTGAGCAGCACCCGCGCGCCCGTGGCCGCACCGGCGCGCAGGGCGGCCTCGCCCAGGCGGATATTGTCTTCCATGTCCGCGCCCCCCTGCCCTGCCCGCGCCGGTGTCACCCCCGCCAGGCAGAGAATCGCCGCGCAGCCCCGGGCCGCCTCTGCCAGGGCTTTCGGATCCTTCAGCGGGTCGAAAATGCGCCAGTCTTGCGTCTTTTGGCTGTCTGCCGGTCGCCTGCGGGCCTGCCAGCGCAGGGAGACAGGATCGGGCAACGGGGCGAGCAGACCCCTGGACCAGCAGCGGCGCAGGGTGCGGCCAATGCGGCCACTGGCCCCCAGCACCAGAGTGGCAGGCCCCCCCATATCCGCGCTGCCTGCGTCCGAACTGCCTGTGTTTTCTGCCATCTGGTCGCCCTGTGATCTTGTGTCTTGTGAAGGCCGATATACCGCTTGTTGTTGACGCATCGCGCTGGCCCGGTATTTTGCCCTACAAAACCACAGGTCCGAAACCGGATCGAAAATCAAGCCGTTTTGCGGACAGGGGCCCCATGCGTTCTTTCATTTCACTGCTCGCCGTCGCCAGCCTTTCCCTGTTGCCCGCCGCCTGTGGCCGCCTGCCAAGCGGCGCCCCCATCAGCGAGGAAATCCTGGCCCAGTCGAATGCGCCGGATGCGGATTTTGCCCTCTATGCCGTGACCCGCGCCTTCCTGCCCGCGGTGGCGCAATGGCCCGAGACCGGCCAGAAGAATCATCGCAACTGGATCCAGGCCAGCCAGGGCGCCAAGACCCAGATCATCCAGGGCGGCGATACGCTGACGCTGAGGATCTGGGACAGCAGCGACAACTCTCTGCTGACCTCGAGTGAGCAGAAGATGGTGCAGCTGCAGGATGTGCGCGTGGCCTCCAACGGGACGGTGTTCATGCCCTACGTGGGCAATGTGAACGTGCTCGGGCTGACCCCGGACCTGGCGCGCGAAAAACTGCAGGAAGAGCTGGAAGCCATCGTGCCTTCGGCGCAGTTGCAGCTGGATATGGTCGAGGGACGCGGCAATTCGGTGGATCTCGTTTCCGGCGTGGCCCAGCCCGGCACCTATCCGATGCCCGATCGCAATTACTCGGTGATGGGGCTGATCTCGGCCGGGGGCGGCATCAGCTCCAACCTCAACAACCCGCAGATCCGCCTGGTGCGCGGCAGCAATATCTATGGCACCTCGGTGGAGACCCTGCTGAACAATCCGCGGCTCGATACGCTGTTGCGCGGCGGTGACCGGGTCTTCGTGGAAGAGGACGAACGCTATTTCCTCTCCTTCGGCGCCACCGGCACCGAGGATCTGCATATCTTCACCAAGGACGAGATGTCGGCGATGGATGCAATGTCGGTCGCGGGCGGCTTTCAGGACAGCAGGGCCGATCCCGAAGGGTTGCTGATCCTGCGCGAATACCCGGCCTCGGCGGTGGCACCAGGGCAGCGTGGGCCACGCCAGACCCGGGTGGTCTTCACGCTGGATCTGACCTCGGCGGACGGGCTGTTCTCGGCCCGCAAGTTCGAGATCAACCCGGGCGATCTGGTCATCGCAACAGAATCCCCGATCAACGACGCACTGACCGTTTCCAACATCATCGGCAACTTCTTCGGCGTCTTCAGCCGCGCGGGTGTGTTGTAAGGAGGTAGCGGCCGGAGAGTGAAAAAGTACGCAAGGACTGATTTTGTCAAGCCATGCGGACCATATACCTTACATAGGCTCGCGTTCAGCACGGCTGATGTCGAGGATCTTTTGGCGGAGCCTGGCATGATCGCTAGCTGCGAAGTAATCCGTCTTTGGGTCAACCGGTTTGGTGCGCATTTTGCCGCTTGTATCCGCCGGGGTTGACCTCATCCGAACGACACATGGCACATGGGCGAGGTTGTGATTCCGATCAATGCTGTGAAGCACTGGCTGTGGATGCCAACGACAACACTATTGATATCTTCTACAGACGCGCCGCAATGCCAAAGCCGCCAAGTGCTTTCTGGCAAGGTTGATCGCACGCTAGCAACTGTATTTTTCAGGCAGTCTGAGAAGTCCAGAATTGTCGTGATCTACATAGCCCGTTCGCTATGGTGACAAGCTTTCTTGCGACGGCAGGAATGACGACTTGGTGTGGTTTCCCGGCGGCGCGAAGACGGTCGGCGAAGATTTCCAAAACTGGATTGTGATGGCTTACCGCGCATGACTCTACTGTCATGTGCGATGGGCGTGAGGCCGGTGAGGGCTGCGGCCTGTTTCCCCGAGATTTGGCCGAGTGCGGAGAATGGCTGCAAGGCCAGCGCCACCGGATTTCCTCAAAGCCGCGTCTCGGGGAGAAGCTGCCTAGGGTCAGGGCCCATTGATTTTCGGTTTTCAGGGTGATTCACGGATCCAAAAACGAACGGTGAACATGTCTGATCTTTTCTGATTGAGCGATGCCCAGATGGCGCGCCTTGAGCCATTCTTTCCTAAGTCTCATGGTCAGCCCCGTGTTCACTGCCCGGCAGGGCATTGCGCAGCAATGTCCCGATAGGGATGATCGACGGGTGTTTAGCGGAATTATCTTCATCAACCGCAATGGCTTGCGATGGCGGGACGCGCCCAAGGAATACGGTCCGCACAAGACGCTGTACAATCGCTGGAAGCAATGGAGCGACAAAGGCATCTTCGCTCGGATGATGGCTGGTCTGTCCGCTGGGCACGGCGAAGAGAAGACCGTGATGATCGATGCCACCTACCTGAAAGCACACTCACAGCGACCAGCGTGGGCGTCTGATCGGGCGCACCAAAGGCGGCATGAAGACGAAGCTGCATGCCATCTGCGACAGCCAAGGACGGCCATTGAACCTGTTCGTGACCGCAGGACAAGTCAGTGACTACATCGGCGCGCGGGCATTGCTGAGCAGCTTGCCGGACGTGGATTGGTTGCTCGGGGATCGCGGCTATGATGCTGACTGGTTCCGAGAAGCGTTACAGGACAAGGGGATACGTGGTAATCCCCCCGAAATTTTGGGGTGTGCGGAAGTAGAATTTTCTCGAAGATTAAAGAGGGGATTCTGATGAAGAAATCGAAGTACAGCGCCGCACAGATCATGGCGATCTTGAAGCAGGCCGAGAACCGCGTTCCTGTTGCTGACCTGTGCCGTGAGCATGGCATGAGCAGCGCGACATTCTACAAGTGGCGATCCAAGTACGGCGGCATGGATGCCAGCCTGATGGCGCGGATGAAGGAGCTCGATGAGGAGAACAAGCGCCTCAAGAAGATGTATGCCGAGAAAAGCATGCAGAACGACCTGCTGAAGGAAGCGCTGGGAAAAAAGTGGTGAGGCCGTCTCAAAGGCGCGAGATGGCCGAGTGGGCAGTGCGCTATCGATCCGCCAGCATCGCGTTGGCTTGTCGGGCGTTCAGCATCAGCGAGACCTGCTATCGGTATCAGCCCAAGCTCAGCGATGAGAACGAGCTGATCGCGGATTGGTTGGTCGCGCTGACGATGGCGAAGAGGACGTAGGGCTTCGGCCTGTGCTTTCTGCATCTGCGGAACGTCAAAGGCTTTGGCTGGAACCATAAACGCGTCTATCGCATCTACCGCGAGCTGGAGCTGAACATGCGGATCAAACCCCGCAAGAGGCTGCAGCGCGAGAAACCTGAGCCGCTCGCCGTCCCTGAGGTGCCGAACGAGGTTTGGTCAATGGACTTCATGGCCGATCAGTTGGCGGAAGGCAGATCGTTCCGCACGCTGAACATGCTGGATGACTTCAATCGCGAGGGCCTGGCCATTGAGGTGGACTTCTCTCTGCCGTCAGAACACGTTGTCCGCACGTTGAACCAATCCGTACCGGCAGATCATAACCGGACAAGTTCGCGGACAAGCGCTGGAAGTCTTCCAACGTGTTCATGATCGTCATACGCCGACGACGTTTTTTGCCCGGCACCCCGATAAGGACCTCGTGGCGGTGTTTGGAAATGTCGATGGCGACAAGCACAGTCGCAGCGGTAGAATGGTTGACGGTCATAACCGGTCTCCTCAGCGGTGTGGTTCTGCAAAAACCACTGTTGAGACCTGAGACGGGTTATGGCTACACGCTGCGCAATTTGAGGGCTCCGCGCGTGACCATAACCAAAAAAACAGCGCTTCTTCCCGACGTGCTATGGCACCGAGTTCACCAGCATGGCTGTGCTCAAGTGGGTGCAGGAGACAGGCATCGACTGGCATTACATCGCGCCGGGAAAGCCTACCCAAAACGCGTTTATCGAGAGCTTCATGTATAGACTGAACCGCACCGGGTTTGCCGGAGGCTTCAACTCCTGAGTAGGATGAAGCCACAATGAGCAAGACAACAAATAAGTACTCTCCTGAGGTCCGTGAGCGTGCGGTGCGGCTGGTGCTGGACAACCAGGGCCAGTACAGTTCCCGCTGGCAGGCGATCATGCCGATCTCCGCGAAGATCGGCTGTTCCGCGCACACGTTGAATGAGTGGGTAAAGAAGGCAGAAGTCGACAGCGGCAAGCGGGCGGGCGTCCCAACCGATGTCGCCGACAAGATGAAGGCGCTGGAGCGGGAGAACCGCGAGCTGCGTCAGGCGAACGAGATTCTCCGCAAGGCGTCGGCCTATTTTGCAATGGCGGAGCTCGACCGCCGGTCGAAGTGATGGTGTCATTTATCGACATGCATCGCGGTGAGCATGGGGTCGAGCCGATCTGCACTGTCCTGCCGATTGCCCCTTCCACGTATTATGAGCCCCAGGCGAAGCGGGCTGATCCGGCCCGGTTGTCGGACCGCGCCCGACCTAACGAGGCATTGCGGCCCGAGATCCGGCGGGTTTTCGAAGAGAACTGGCGGGTTTATGGGGTGCGGAAGGTCTGGCGGCAATTGCAACGGGAAGGTTTTGACGTCGCCCGCTGCACGGTTGCCCGGCTGATGAAGAGCATGGGTATTCAAGGCGCTCGCCATTGCCTTGGACCAATGGCGGACAAAGGCTCGCTCCGGGGCAAGCCGCACAAGACCACGGTGCCTGACAAGAAGGCGCCGTGCCCGCTGGACAAGGTGAACCGGCAGTTCCGTGTGCCCGCGCCCAACATGCTCTGGGTCAGCGATTTCACCTATGTTGCCACCTGGAAGGGGTTCACCTATGTCGCCTTCGTTATCGATGCCTATGCCCGTAAGATCGTTGGTTGGCGTGTCAGCACCTCGGCGCATGCTGGGTTCGTTCTCGATGCTCTGGAGCAGGCTGTTCACGAGCGGCGGCCGACAAAGGCGATGGGGCTTGTTCACCACTCCGACCGCGGCAGCCAATACCTGTCGATCAAGTACACAGAGCGGTTGGGAGAAGCTGGTATCGAGCCCTCTGTCGGCAGCATCGGAGACAGTTACGACAATGCCCTGGCCGAGACGATCAACGGCTTGTTTAAGGCCGAGGTCATTCACCGCCGCGGCCCTTGGCGCAACTTCGAGGCAGTGGAATACGCAACACTCGAATGGGTGGACTGGTTTAACAACCGCCGTCTGCTTGAGCCTATCGGGAACATTCCGTCGGCAGAAGCAGAGGTCAATTTCTATGCGGCTATGGAAACTGAGGAACGAGCCGCGTAACTAACTGCAATCAGCCTCCGGCAAACCCGGTGCGGTTCAGACGGCCCCGCGGGCGCAAGTGTTGTGCTCGTGATATTCTTCGGCGGGTGCGTTCATGTATCCGGCCTGTTTTTGCAGCCCTAACATGACTGCTGGCCCTGATGGTGTCCGCAGATCGAGGCCTCATCAACGGGTCGCGCTTCTCCGCGCTTAAAGCTCTCCGGGCTTGCTCGATCCTCAGCGCTGCCGATTTGCCATCACGCTGTCATTACACTTGTACCATCTCGTTGTGCCTGGGTTGGTTTTGGATTTGGGACTATGCGGTTCGGAACACCTCCCCTGTCGTGAGCATGGCCCATATGGCTCGCGCCAGCTTGTTAGGTACGGCAACCGCAACGACCATTGGCCGACGTCGTTCGAGCAATGCTTCGATCCATGGGCCATCAACGCGTGAACGCGCCTTAGGATAGCGCACGACTGTTCGAGCCCCCAGAACCAATAGATGACAGAGATATCGGTCCCCTTGCTTGGTTGCTCTGCCCCCTGAAAACTGGACCGTATGAAGCTGGAGTTTTCCGCTAAGTTTTCCTGGCTGGGAGAGGAGCGGAATCGCATGAAAGCATCGAAGTTCACGGAGGCATAGAAGGCCTTCATTCTGAAGCAAGGCGAGCAAGGCACGCCGGTCGCGGAGATTTGTCGCAAGGCAGGGATCAGTCAGCCGACGTATTTCAACTGGAAGAAAAAGTATGGTGGGTTGCTGCCGGACGAAATGCGTCGGCTGAAGGCGCTTGAGGACGAGAACACGCGACTGAAGAAGATCGTGGCCGACCTGACGCTTGACCGTGAGATGCTTCAAGACGTCATTCGCCGAAAGCTCTGAAGCCTGGCCGTTTGCGCGAGATTGTCACCGGGATGTGCGTCGACTGGGGCGTGTCGATCCGGAAGGCTTGTGGGGCCATCTGCTTTGACACATCCAGCTACCACTACAAGTCCCGGCCGACGGACCAAGCTGCCGTCGAAAGGCGGATCAGGGAGATCGCGGAGACGCGCGTGCGCTATGGATATCGGCGTGTTCACATTGCTGCGACGCGAAGGATGGATGATCAACATGAAGAAGACCCGCAGGATTTACAATGAGTTGGGCCTGTAGCTGAGGAACAAACACCCGAAGCGGTGGGTGAAAGCGAAGCTGCGGGAGGATCGCCAAGAAGCAGTCGGACCGAACGATGTCTGGGCAATGGACTTCGTGCACGATCAGCTGGCCCTGGGTAAGAAGCTGCGCATCCTGACCGTTGTCGACACGCATTCCCGCCTCTGTCCCGCAACCGATCCTCGCTTCACTTACCGGGGCGAAGATGTCGTGCAGACGCTCGAACGGGTCTGCGGGCAGATCGGTTATCCGAGAACGATCAGGGTCGACAACGGCAGCGAGTTCGTCTCTCGCGACCTCGATCTCTGGGCTTATGCCAACGACGTCACGCTGGACTTCTCGCGGCCCGGGAAACCGACCGACAACGGCTTCATCGAGGCGTTCAATTCGAAGCTACGCTCCGAGTGTCTGAACGCGCACTGGTTCATGAGCCTTGCGGATGCCCGTGAAAAGCTGGAGGATTGGCGCAGACACTACAATGAGGACAAACCCCACAGCGCGATCGGATACAACGTCCCGATTGCAATGCATTATCCTGATGGCGTCACCAGCCCGTCATCGTGACAGAGCCGGAAAAATTCAGCTTCCGGCGGTCCAAGGTTGGGGAGCAGTGCACCAAACCCAAGGACTCTCCGCAAAGTGGAAGAAACTCGGGGCTCAGGTCATGTCCGGTCCAAAAGGGGGTCAGTTCAGGAAGAAAGATACGAACAAACCTTGAAGTCAGATAAGATCGCAGCTTGAAATACGAACTCAACACTCTCCGGCAAAACCGGAGCGATTCACTTGGCATACCCGTCACTGAGTCCGTATGAAAAGTCCGCTCAGGGAAGGGGGGCGTATGCAACAGAACCATCTTGGGCACTAGCACAAATAGAAACAGATTCGAAAGGCTGAATTATCACTATGAACTCGCTTCCAGAACCGAATGATGCTGACCACCGAGGCAAGGAAGGTGGAGCTTGGGATCGCCAGGCACACGAAAAGCTATACGGCAGAAACCTCAATACCGGCTTGGGAGACTTTGTTCTCCAGACAGTAGCCCCGCGTGACTTTCTTGAGTTTGGCTCAGGGCTCGGCGGTTTGGCAAAATACATAGCCGAGCGAACCAATCTAGATCCTTCGTATTGCATTGAGCCCGAAGTCGAGCTGGATGGTGACCTAGGTCGCAACATTCACCTGCTAAACCTTGATATCTTGAACAGCACAACACCTCAAGCATTGAAACGCCGCTTTGACATGGTGATTTCGATCGAAGTCATAGAACATATCCCTCTGGAGCGTCACGCCGAAGTGTTTGATTTTCTGGTCGCCCGCGCCGGACGCATGATCGTCTTCTCTGCGGCCCGCCCCGGCCAGGGCGGTCATGGGCATGTTGCGGAACGGCCCGAACTGGAATGGCGCGAAGAATTTTTAACGCGTGGCTGCCGTTTTGACCCGGAACTGACCACGCGTGCGCGCGCCCAGTCGAATGAACGAAACATCAACCATCGTAAAAACCTGCAGATTTTCCATGTTGAACCATAGTTTTCTCAAAAGGACAGCACTTCATGCCCCAGAATAACCAAACTGAATGCCCAACGATAGTTGTCGCGTTTTGCAATTCCAATTACATTCCCGTCGCACAGAACTGGCTGAATGCACTAGGCTCAGGACTCATAGCCAGTAAATGACGAGGGCTGCGAGGGCGATGGCGGACAGGAAGACCTTCGGACATCTGTCGTATCGAGTCGCGACGCGTCGCCAGTCCTTTAGCCTGCCGAACATGATCTCGATACGATTTCTCCGTTTGTATCGCAGCTTGTCATACCGAACGGTTGTCTTGCGCTGTTTCCGGCCCGGTATGCAGGGGCGTATACCCTTGTCTTTCAACGCCTCTCTGAACCAATCTGCGTCATAGCCGCGATCACCGAGTAACCAGTCAACATCAGGAATACTGCTCAGCAAAGCTCGCGCTCCGATGTAGTCGCTGACCTGACCTGCGGTAACAAACAGGTTGAGCGGGCGGCCCTGGCTGTCACAGATGGCGTGCAGCTTGGTGTTCATACCACCCTTTGTCCGACCGATCAGGCGGCCGCGCCCCCTTTTTTGACGCCCAAACTGGACGCTGTGCGGTGAGCTTTGAGGTAGGTTGCGTCGATCATCGCAGTCTTTTCCTCACCGTGATTGGCGGCCAGACCGACCATCATCGACGCGAAGATTCCTTTGTCGCTCCACCGCTTCCAACGGTTGTAGAGCGTCTTGTGTGGCCCGTATTCCTTAGGTGCGTCGCGCCAACGCAAACCATTGCGATTGATGAAGATAATGCCACTCAGCACCCGTCGATCATCCACGCGGGGCTTGCCATGGGACTTCGGAAAAAAGGGCTCAAGGCGCGCCATCTGCGCGTCGCTCAACCAGAAAAGATCAGACATGTTTACCGCTCGTCTTTCGAGCCGTGGATCATGCCGCCAACCGGAAATCAATGGGTCCTGAGCCTAGAGAGCTATGATACGGACATGGTTTTCTCGCAAGGTACCTTTTGGCCACGCGACGTGCATGCAAAAAGGGGGCTTGTACTGTGTTGCGGTTTCTTCCACCTTCGCCCTTCTCAATCGACATTTGCGTTCCTGGACGCTGTTCAAGAGAGGATGGCTTATGATCAAGATGATCAGATCGCCGTAAACCACGTGATTTCCGGCTGGATAGAGGAGTGGAAATTCGAAGACAAATATGAAGTACCGTTTAGGGACACCCGATTCTTTGCCTCAACCTCTCCGGTCCGATCAAAAGGAATAGATAGAAACGGCCGCGAATTCTCCATTTCTGTACTTCCTCATCACTCCTATCCAAGAGTGGTTAAGGAGATTTCAGATCAGGTTGTCGTCGCGCACCCGCTTTCAGGCAAGACGATGAAAGAGAAAGAGGAGATTTTGAACGAATTGGGGCTTTGGAAAGTATAAATCCGCATTCCCCAAGTGATCAGCCCCACCTGAGTAGTCCAGTTTGAATGTTAGTGCATGAGTGGTGCGATCTCTGACCTGTCCTCCGTCGGTCCCTCGTTCATAACGAGGGTCTGCGAGTTTGGCTTTTATAATCATGGGTTTCGGTTTGGGCAAGCGCGCCGAGCGTGGAGCCCTCAAATTGCTCAAGCGCTCGTCAGGTTTACAGTGGCGTCTGGTTCCCGAGCGCCGAATGCGGCCTGACTGGCGTGCTTACTGCTATCGTCAATGGTCACAAACAGAAAGACATCGATCAACTGCTACCGTGGAATTGGTCAGGGTGAAGGACCGCTTTCAGCTTTGATCGTCTCGAAGAAGGTTTCGACGGCCGGGTAATCATAGCAGCTGCCGGGGCGCTCCGGATCAGTCCAGAAGCCGCTCCAGATAGGCGCCGTAATCGTTTTTCTTGAACATATCGGCCCGGGCCTGCAGCTGGACGGCATCGATCCAGCCTGCCTCATAGGCGATTTCCTCGGGGCAGCCGGTCTGCAGCCCCTGGCGCATGGTCAGGGTGCGCACGAAATTGCCCGCATCCAGCAAAGATCCATGAGTGCCGGTATCCAGCCAGGCATAGCCGCGCCCCATGGTTTCCACCCTGAGGGCGCCCTCATCGAGATACATCTGCAACAGATCGGTGATCTCCAGCTCGCCGCGCGGCGAGGGCTGCACCCGGCGGGCGCGTTCCGGCGCCGTGCCATCCAGGAAATAAAGCCCGGTCACCGCATAGTTCGACGGCGGCACGGGCGGCTTTTCGATGATCTGGCGCGCGGTGCCAGCGCCGTCGAAGTCCACCACGCCATAGCGTTCGGGATCGGCCACGTGATAGCCAAAGACGGTGCCGCCCGCGCCCTGATCATCCGCCGCCGAAAGCAGCTTCGGCAGCCCGTGACCAAAGAAGATATTGTCCCCCAGAATCAGCGCCGAAGGGGCGCCCTCCAGGAAGTCCTCGGCCAGGAGATAGGCCTGCGCCAGCCCGTCGGGGCTGGGCTGCACCACATAAGTGAGCGAGATGCCCCATTGGCTGCCGTCTCCCAGCGTGCGCTGGAACTGCTCCTGATCCTGCGGCGTGGTGATCACGCAGATCTCGCGGATGCCCGCCAGCATCAAGACCGACAGCGGGTAATAGATCATCGGCTTGTCGTAGATCGGCAGAAGCTGTTTCGACACCCCCATGGTGATCGGATAAAGCCGGGTGCCGGAACCGCCCGCCAGGATAATGCCTTTTCGTGCTGTCATGCCTGCACTCCCAGATCTTGCAAAATTGCGTCCAGCCCCAGCCGCCAATCGGGCCGGGAAATGCCAAAAACAGTCTCTAACAAGGCACAATCGAGCCTTGAGTTCAGCGGTCGCTGCGCCGGTGTGGGGTAGTCGCTGGAGGGGATATCCACCACCTCGCACGGCAGATCCGCACGGGCAAAGATCTTGCGCGCGAACCCGGCCCAGCTGGTGTCGGGGGCTCCGGCCAGATGATAGGTGCCGCTCTTGCCCGGATCCTGGATCAATTGCCGGGCCATTTCCAGGCAGGCCACAGCGATATCCCGCGCCGGGGTCGGCGCGCCGATCTGGTCGGCCACAATGGTGAGACGCTCCCGCTCGGCCCCGAGCCGCAGCATGGTCTTGACGAAATTGTTGCCATGTGCCGAGACCACCCAGGAGGTGCGCAGGAGGACATGGGTACCCCCCGCCGCGCGCACCGCCTCTTCACCGACCAGCTTGGAGCGGCCATAGGCGCCAAGGGGGCCGGTTGCATCCTCAGGCCGCCAGGGGGTCTCGCCGCTGCCGTCAAAGACATAATCGGTGGAAAGGGTGACAAAGGGAATCCCGAGATCGGCTGCGGCCCGCGCCATGGCGGCGGGGGCGACACCGTTGATCACGGTGGCCAGTTCTTCTTCCTCTTCGGCGCGATCCACGGCGGTATAGGCAGCGGCATTGATCACGGCACTGGGTGCCTCGGCGCGGATAATCTCCCCGCAGGCATCGGGATCGGAGAGATCCGCCTGATCGCGGCCCAGACAAGTGACGCCCTCATGCCGCGCCAATTCGCGGGCCAGCTGGCCGGTTTTTCCAAAGACAAGGATCATGATTTTTCTCCGCAGGCTTTCGCCTGGCCGACAGGCCGGGCAGCGCCCGACCCTGGGCGGGTGCGAAGCGCCCTCCCGGGGGGAGGGTCGGGCGCTGCCCTTGATGACACAAGGCCGCTCACTTGCCGGTCCCCAGCCGCTGGCCGACGCCGTGACGGTCCTGCAGGGCGCGCCACCAGGATTCATTGTCCAGATACCATTGCACGGTTTTTGCCAGACCTTCCTCCACCGTGACCGAAGGACGCCAGCCCAGTTCCTCGCGGATGCGCGAGGGATCAATGGCATAGCGCGCATCATGGCCCGGGCGGTCTGTCACAAAGGTGATCTGCTCCTTGTAGGACAGACCGTCCTGACGCGGGCGTTTTTCATCCAGGATGGCGCAGAGCGTCTGCACCAGTTCCAGGTTGGAGCGCTCATTCTCGCCGCCGATATTATAGGACCGCCCCTGCACGCCCTTTTGCAGCACCAGCAGCAGCGCATCAGCGTGATCCTCCACGTAAAGCCAATCGCGGATATTTGAGCCATCGCCATAGATCGGCAGCGGTTTTCCCGCCAGCGCATTGAGGATCACCACCGGGATCAGTTTCTCGGGGAAATGAAAGGGGCCGTAGTTGTTCGAACAATTGGTCAGAACCACCGGCAGCCCGTAGGTCTCGGCCCAGGCGCGCACCAGGTGATCAGAGGCGGCCTTGGACGCCGAATAGGGCGAGCGCGGATCATAGGCGGTCTCTTCAGTGAACATCACTTTGGGGTCGCTGGGCAGCGATCCGTAGACCTCGTCGGTAGAGATGTGATGGAAACGGAAGCCTTCGGGGCGGCCCGCCTCGATCCAGTATTTCCGCGCCGCCTCCAGCATCTGATAGGTGCCGGTGATATTGGTCTCGATGAAGGTACCCGGCCCGTCGATGGAACGGTCCACATGGCTTTCGGCGGCCAGGTGCATCACCGCATCGGGCTTATGCGCCGCGAACACCCGATCAAGGGCGGCGCGGTCGCGAATGTCGGCCTGCTCAAAGACGTAATTCGGATTTTCCGCCACCTCGGCCACGTTTTCAAGGCAGGCGGCATAGGTCAGCGCATCAAGGTTCAGCACCTGATGCCCGCGGGAAATCGCCAGCCGCACCACCGCCGAGCCGATGAAACCCGCGCCACCCGTCACCAGGATCTTCATGCCGCCTCTCCTTCCCAAGTGAAGGGGCTGTCGAAATCGGCCAATGCGGGGGCTGCGGCGTCCTTTTCGGACAGCACCGGCACGCCGTCAAAGCCCCAGTCGATGCCGCAGCTGTCCCAGGCCACCGCGCCATCGCAATCGGGCGCGTAATAGTCGGTGCATTTATAAAGGATCTCGGTCTCCGGCGCCCGGGTGACGAAACCGTGCAGGAACCCCTTGGGCACCAGCAGTTGCCGGCCGTTTTCCGCGCTCAGCTCGATGCCGAAATGCTGCCCATAGGTGGGAGAACCTTTGCGGATATCCACCGCCACATCATAAAGCGCGCCCCGTCCGCAGCGCACCAGCTTGTCCTGGGCATGGGGGGGCGATTGAAAATGCAGCCCCCTGAGCGTGCCCACCTGCATCGACAGGGAGTGATTGTCCTGCACGAAATCGAACTCCAGACCGTGATCCGCCATGCGCTGCCGGTTCCAGCTTTCGCTGAAAAAACCGCGCGCATCGCCGAACCGGGCCGGGGTCAGTATCTTCAGCCCTGCAAGTGGCGTCTCTTCAATCTGCATGCCATCCGTTCCGATCTGCCTGACCTTCCATTGCAATAGTCCTAGCCGCCGCGCGCGCCGTGCACCAGCGCCCGCCCCCAAAGCCCGGGCCTGCCTTTCCTTGCGCGGCAAACCGGGCAATCCCATGACACGGGCAGGACAGAAGCGGGGCGATCCCCCCTATCCGGTTGCGTCACCCTGCGCCGCCGGGCAAGCATAGGCAAAACCGATTTTTCTGCAGAAGGCTTAGCAAGCGCTCCATGAAATTCCTCTTCGTCCATCAGAACATGCCCGGCCAGTACCGGGAATTGATCACCTGGCTGGCAGAGCGCCCCGAGGGCCACGAGATCTATTTCCTGACCCAGCGCAACGACATCCACCTGCCCGGCGTCACCACGGTGACCTACAAGGCGCATCATGCCCCCGCCAAGGACGCCTATGGGCTGTCAAAGGACTGGGAGACCGCCGCCGGGGCCGGCATCGGCGCGGCGCTGGCGGCAAGGCAATTGCAAGGGGAACGCGGCTGGACCCCGGATATCATCATCGGCCACACCGGCTGGGGCGAATTGTTGTTCATGAAAGAGGTCTGGCCGGATGTGCCGGTGATCGGCTTCTTTGAATATTTCTACCGCACCTCCGGCGGGCTGGTGGGCTTTGACCCCGAGAACCCGCCCAACGATCAGGCGGGCTTCTTTGCCAAGGCGCGCAACACGGTGCCCTATGCCAGTATCGAAAGCGTCGATCTGGGCCATGCGCCGACCTATTGGCAGCGCGACCGCTTTCCCGACAGTTTCCATGATCGCATGTATGTCTGCCATGACGGCATCCGCACCGACCGCTTGCAGCCCGACCCAGGCGCCTCGATCGCGCTTGGGCGGCTGGACCGCCCGCTCACCCGCGAGGATGAGGTGATCACCTATATCGCCCGCAACATGGAGCGCGCCCGCGGATTTCACATTATGATGCGCGCCCTGCCCAAGATCCTGAAGGAGCGCCCCAAGGCCCGCATCCTGATGATCGGCGGCAATGAGACCTCCTATGGCGCCGAAAGCACCCACCCCGGCGGCCTGCGCGGCGAGATGGAAGCGGAACTGGGAGATCAGGTCGACTGGAGCCGGGTGCATTTCCTGGGCCGCATCCCCTATGACTCCCTCTGCGACATCATCCGCCTCAGCCGCTGTCATATCTATCTGACCATGCCCTTCGTGCTCAGCTGGTCCTTGCTGGAGGCGATGGCGATGCAGGCCACCGTGGTGGCTGCCGATGTGGCGCCGGTGCGCGAGGCGGTGACCCATGGGGAGACCGGCATGCTGGTGGATTTCTTCAACCCCGAAGCCCTGGCCGATCAGGTGGTGGATGTGCTGGCCCGCCCGGATGCTTACGCCCATCTCGGCCCCAAGGCCCGCGCCCATGTGGTGGAAACCTACGATTTCCTGACCCGCTGCCTGCCGGAACATATCGCGCAGATCAACGCGCTGGTGCCCGAGGAGAAGCGGATCACGCTCTGACCCCTGCCCCGCTTCGGATCCCCCAAATGTTTCGCGCGCGAAACATTTGGGCCTGGTGATGCCATAAGGCTGCAGCAGCAAGAGTGACTCGGAAACAGGCGATTTAGAGCCTGTTTCAGGAGTCGCGGGCGCGTTTCTTGACCCAGCCCAAGAACGCTGCATCGGCCTGGCGCAGACGCGGGCTGCCGGAACGCGCCCACATGGCGCGCCAATCGGCCTCCAGCGCGTAGACATCGGCGCCGGGCATCAGATCCCGCGCCGCCTCCAGGGTTTCCGGCTTCAGGCTGGGTGCCATGCCGCCCGCGCCGCTCACCACCGCGTGTTTCTGGGAAAACCGGATCAGGTCGCCCGGCAGTTCCTCCATGGCGTAATCGGGCAAGGGCTGCGCCGCGATCATGTCGCGCACCATCTTGCGGAAAACCCGGCGCGGGCTGGCAGAGCCGGATTTCTTCAACAAGGTCTCGACCGAGATCTGCCAGCTGGCCTGTCGACCGCAGTGTTTGCGCGCCAGTTCGTAGATCCGCCGCTCCAGCGGTTTCCTCAGCCGGAAGTAATCGCGGGAGAGGGTCAGCACCGATTTCGACAGGACCGCCCGATAAAGCCAGTCGCTGAGGGTGACGGCGACGCTGACCATACGCCCGCCGCGCGCCTTCCTCACGATCTCCCAGCGTTCGATCAGACCAAAGCCCGAGGTGACCTCCTGACCGCCGGTCATGATATTGGTGGTGATGCGAGTGCCCGCCAGCCGTTCAAAGGCCTCGCGCAGGCGGCGATAGGCATCGCCCGAGGTCTCGCGGTTGGTGGCCACCAGAAGATCATGCGCCTTCAGATGCAGGGTACGGCTAACCTGGCGCCCGGCGTTCAAGGCCGCCATCAACTGGCTGATGCAGAAGATCAGGATGTCCTTGTCGTGGATCGTCGCCAGCCCCTTGACGCTGGGGGTCACGGTGATCTCGGCGCCATTGTGTTCATAAGACAGGATGCGCCGGTCGGGCCGGGTGCCGAGCGAGAACAGCGGATGCTCCATCGAGGCCAGATCGTTCTTGGGGATCGCATCGAAAATATCGCAAAGGAAAAAATCTCCCTGCCCTTCGGGCGGATATGTACCCGCTGTCAGACCGCCCCCGGTCAGCCCTGTCGCCATTGCGCTTCTGCCTGTCCCTGATCCCCCGGTATTGGAAAAGGCGTCTTTACCGCGCCTGTCCGGGGTGACTCGTTTTCGTGGTTTTGATTACGCCCACCGGTGTTGTCACATTAACGGTCCTGAGGTTGCTGGTTCATTGATCTGGGCGTAGGCGGTGTCGATGCAGACACAAAAG
>NZ_JARCJD010000026.1 GCF_028890115.1 Phaeobacter sp. QD34_24 | reverse complement strand
AAATCCGCGGCACAGGCCGCTTGATCAACGAACAGCTTGCCAACTTGCAAATTCGGCGAGTTAACGTGACAACACCCGCCCACCCTAAAGTTATCCACAAGCGCAGGCAACGGGGTTCCGGAATCACTTCTTCGGGGGATTGGAGTCATTTCATCGGGGTTTCAGAGTCACTGCAGATCAAAAATCCACCTCGATCGCCCATGAAAAAAGGGATTTGCGCCAAAGAGCAATCTCCCTTAACTATAATATAACTCATAAATAACAGGGCAGAAAAGTTTTCCCCGCTCCAACGCCCCCTGTTTTTGCAGTGGCAACTGCTGGATTTGCTTAGAAAAATCAAAAGAGATGCGCATATTGCTTCCATGTGCGCTGTTTTTTGATATCCTGTCAAAAAGGCAGCACATCATCCCGTGGTACCAGGAACGGCGGTCGGGATCGCTGCCAAAGGACAGCAAAGCGGACAGCCTCCCATGGCACGAGATATCCACAGAAAAGACGCAAGGGGCAAAGAGGCGGGACGAAGCGCCGATCTGCCTCCCTATTTCAACATCGATCCCGATGCGGCCCTGGCGGACCTTGATGCGCCCACCAGCACCCAAGGCTTTGCAAGCATCGCCGAAGGCTGCGCAAGGGGTCGCGCCGATCTGGCAAGCCGGGGATTGGATGAGGAGGGGCGCAAGACATTGCGCCTGTTTTCCACCTGGGAGATCACCCGCTACCTAATCCCCGTCGCCCAGGCCCATTTCCGCCGGGTGCTGAAGGCCAATCCGGATCTGCCCCAGGGACGCTCGGAAACCGAAGGTGGCGCCAAGTGGTTCACCCTAGAGGAGGTGCTGCGCTTGCGCGCCCATTTCGCGGCGCAAGGATCAAAGGCCAAGGATTACATCCCCTACCGTCCCAAGGGGCTGCCCGCCAAGATGGTTGCGGTGGCCAACTTCAAGGGCGGCGTGGGCAAGACCTCCACCGCGGCGCATCTGGCCATGTCGGCGGCGCTGGATGGCTACAAGGTGCTGGTCATTGACCTTGATAGCCAGGGGTCGATGACCTCGATCTTCGGGGGCCGGGTCGAGGATGAATGGCAGACCGCCTTTCCCCTCCTGGCGCGCCACTACGGTGAGCACCTGCGTCATGAGAACCAGCGTCGTCTGGATCGCGGCGATGCACCCCAGCCGCTGGACGACAGCCTGACGGCGGCGATGGAGATGACGGCAGCGGATGTGATCCAAAGCACCCACTGGCCCAATATCGACCTCATCGGCGCCCAGCTGAACCTCTACTGGGCCGAGTTCCAGATCCCGGTCTGGCGCATGGCGGCGCGGAGCTGGAAGCTCTGGGATGCGCTTACTGACCGGCTCGAGGCGGACGGGGTGCTGGAGCAGTATGACGTGATCTTCATCGATACCCCGCCGGCGCTTGGCTATCTCACCATCAACGGGCTGTCGGCCGCCGATATCCTCTTGGTGCCCATGGGGGCGTCTTTTCTGGAGTTCGACTCGACCGGGCGCTTCTTCGACATGCTGCATTCCACATTTGCCTCGATCGAGGAGGGCGAGAACCTCGCCGCCCGCGCCCTGGGTCGGCCCGAGATGGGCTTTGAATGGGATGCGGTGCGCGCGGTGATCACCCGCTTCGACAGTGCCCAGCAGGGCGAGCTGGCGGCGCTGATGCAGGCCTATATGGGCCCGGTACTCTCCCCCCACAAACAGGATTTCACCGCCCTGATCGGTCAGGCCGGCGAGCAGGTTTCGGGCATCTACGAGGCCGATTACCGCGATTTCAACCGCGAGACCTATGCACGCGGGCGCGAGACCTTCGATGAAACCTATGCGGCCTTCAAACGGCTGCTGATCGGCTGCTGGCGCCGCGCCGAGGTGCAGATGCAGAGCGCGGCGGAATAAGCCGCGGTCAAGGATGATGGCGCAGGGTATGCGGCCAAAGGAGACAGGCAGAAGGAGATGGGCAGATGGCCAAACGCAAACGATTGATGCCGGCACAGACCACCTATCTGTCCGGCGCGCCGGAAGGCAAATCCGCCCTCGGCGGGCCGATGTCCGTGGGCGCCGCCCCCATTGCGCAGGTCGCGTCTGAGGCGGCCTCGACCGCCGCCCTGCGCGAGCTGTCCGATGTGCTGGAGAACGCCCGCGCCAAGGGGTTGATGATCGAGGAGGTGCCGCTTTCGGCCATCGACGAAACCCATCTGGTGCGCGACCGGATCGAACAGGATGCCGAGGAAATGGATGCCCTGGTGGACTCCCTGCGGGCCCGGGGCCAGCAGACCCCGATCGAACTGGTGCCTCTGGAAGGTCGCCCCGATGGACGCAGCCACGGGCTGATCTCGGGCTGGCGCCGCCTTGGCGCGCTGAAGCGGCTCTATGCCGAGACATCAGACCCGAAGTTCGCCACGGTGAAGGCTCTGATCATTCGCCCCGATACGGCACAGGACGCCTATATCGCCATGGTCGAAGAGAATGAGATCCGGGTGAACCTGTCCCATTACGAACGCGCGCGTATTGCGGTGCGGGCGATGAAGGAAGAGGTGTTTCCGACTCTGAAAAAGGCGCTTCAGAGTCTCTTTGCCAATGTGCCGCGCGCCAAGCGCTCCAAGATCCGCAGCTTTGTCACCCTGGTGGAGGAGCTGGATGCGGTGCTGTTCTTCCCCACGGCCATCAGCGAAAAGCTGGGCCTCGCCCTGGTGCGGGCCATGGCAGAGGATGAAGGCTTTGCAGACCGCCTGCGCGCCGCCCTGCAAGCCGCAGCGCGCCAGACCCCGGCTGAGGAGATCGAGATCCTGAACCGGGCGCTGGATGAAGAAAAGGATGCGTCTCTAACCCCACCTGTAGAGCCGCAAGGTTCGGGTGCCCCCGCTCCGTCTCGCCCCAGTGCCCCTCCCGGCATCCGCACCCCGGGTACCGCGGTGGGAGAGCGGATTTCCGTGCAGGCGGCGGCCGGGGTGCGGCTGGGGTTCTCGCCGGATCAGAACCGGATCGAATTGACCGGAGATGCGGTCGATGCGGAGCTGGTGGCAGCCCTGCGGGACTGGCTGAAGCACCGCTGACCGCCACCTTCATTTCCGAAGATTTCAGGCCCTAAAGATAACTTTAGGGCCTTTTTTGCGGGGTTCAGACTCTCAAATGTTTCGCGTGCGAGACATTTGCCCCCTCCACGCTTGGTCCGGAATAGATCAAAATGTTTCGCACGCGAAACATTTGAGGCGGCGTTCAGGCTCCGTAATAGTTCCGATACCACGCCACGAAACGGGCAACGCCAGTCTTCACATCCACCTGCGGCGCATATCCTGTGAGGGCTCTCAGTAGCGCGGTATCTGCCCAGGTGGCGGGCACGTCACCGGCCTGCATTTCGCGCAGGATCTTCTGGGCCGGGCGGTCCAGCGCCGCTTCCAGGGCGGCGATATACTCCATCAGCGGTGTCGGCTGGCTGGCGCCGACATTGACCACACGGAAGGGCGCAACGGGGCTGAGGCTGTCGCATTCCCCGACCGGGGTATCCCCCGGCACCGCATCGATCAGCCCGGTGATGCCGGAAACCAGATCGTCGATATAGGTGAAATCGCGGCTCATGCGGCCGTGGTTGTAGACCTCGATCGGTTCCTCCGCGAGCATGGCCTTGGTGAATTTGAACAGCGCCATGTCGGGCCGCCCCCAGGGACCATAGACGGTGAAAAACCGGAACATGGTGACCGGCAGGCGGTAAAGATGCGCATAGGAATGGCCCATCGCCTCGCCGGCCTTCTTGGTGGCGGCATAGAAGGACATCGGCGTGTCGGTCTTCTGCCGCTCGTCAAAGGGCATCTCGGTATTGGCGCCATAGACCGAGGAGGTGGAGGCCATCAACAGATGCGCGGGCGGATGGGTGCGGGCGGCCTCCAACAGCTCGAAGGTGCCGATCAGATTGGCCTCAAGGTAATCGCGCGGCGCATCGATGGAATGACGCACCCCGGCCTGGGCGGCCAGGTGAATGACCGCATCGGGGCGGTGCTGGGCAAAGAGATCCATCAGCAGGCCGGGATCCTCCAGCCTGCCGATCACCGGGGTGAAGCCGGGCGCCTCCGCCAGCATCGCGTGGCGGCGCTCCTTCAGGGTGACATCGTAATAGGGCGAGAGGCAATCCAGCCCCACGACCCGCCAGCCCGCGGCCAGCAGGCGGTCCGCAAGGTGATAGCCGATGAAGCCGGCCGATCCGGTGACAAGAGCAGTGCGCATGATGCGCTTGGTGGCCGCTTCCGGCGGCACTGTCAAACCCTATCCGGCGTCTTTGCGAAGGGCGGCAGAAGGCAAAGCATTTGACATGGAGGCTCATTTATGAGTTCTGCGCCCGGACACCAACGGATAGCCAGAGGCGGGGAGCAGATCTTCGTGAGCCCAAAGACCGAGCCGAGCCAGCCCCAGCGCCGCCTGGTGGCCGTGGTGGTGACTTACAATCGCCTGGACAAGCTGAAGGACACCATCGCCCGGCTGCTGGACAGCCCAGGCGAGGAGCTGGCGGCTGTGGTGGTGGTGGACAATGCCTCGACCGATGGCACCGGGGATTGGCTGGCGACATTGGATGATCCGCGCCTGGATGTGCAGATCAGCGAGACCAACCGCGGTGGGGCCGGCGGGTTCGAGATGGGCATGCGCCGGGCGATGGAGGCGCATGGCCCCGACTGGCTGGTGGTGATGGATGACGATGGCCGCCCTGTCCCCGGTGCGCTGGCCGCGTTCCACGCCCTGCCCGCCCATCAGGATCCCGCCCGCGCCTGGGACGGCGTGGCCGCGGCGGTCTATTTCCCCGGCGGCGGCATCTGCGAGATGAACCGCCCCTCGCGCAATCCTTTCTGGCATGGGCGCGAATTCCTGCGCACGCTGTTTGGCGGCGGGCGTTCGGGCTTTCACGTGCAGCCTTGCGATTACGAAGGCGAGGGGATGCAGATCGATGTGACCTCCTTCGTGGGGTTCTTCATCTCGGCCGATGCGGTGCGGCGCATCGGCTATCCCGATCCCGATCTCTTCATCTATGGCGATGACGGGCTTTATACCCTGGGGCTGAGCAAAGCGGGCGGGCGCATCGGCTTTGAACCCGGCGTGCGTTTTGAACATGACCTGAGCACCTTTCAGCCCAAGGCGGGCGAGGAGCAGGCGCAGCGGGGCAGGTTCATCCCCCTGTGGAAGGTCTATTATTATCACCGCAACCTGTTGTTGCTGTACCGGATGGCGGCGGGGCCGTGGTTCTGGCCCGCGATGCTGGTGATCCTGCCCAAGTGGCTGTCAAAGGTGCGGGTGCACAAGGGGGAGCGGCGTGCCTTCTTGCGGCTGATGACACGGGCGATCCGCGACGGGCTGCGCCGCCAGACCCATGTGCCTCATGCGGATGTGCTGGCGCTTGCAGAAAAGGTACTCAGCACCGCGGATTAGGCGCGCCCTTGATCAGCGGTTCAGGATGTCGCGGTGATAGCGCCCCATCAGCACCAGCCCCATTGCGAGAAGAATAAGGCTGACAAGTATCACATAGGTGCCATTCACATAGGAGGCCGCATAGGTCGGATAGAACCCGGTGCGCATCAACCCGGTGATATGCATCAGGGGATTGTACCATAGGATCTCCTGACCCAGTGGCGGCAAATCCTCATAGAGAAAAAAGACGCCCGAGGCCAGGAACAGCGGGCGAGTCAGGATCCCCCAAGTAATTCCCCAAAGTGGGTAGAGACCGATCAAAGCGCAGTTCACCGTACCCACGCCCAGCCCCAGCAGCATTGCCATGGCAACGGCTTCGATGACGGGCGGCATGTCCAGCACCGTGCGGCTGTCGATCACCATCAGTACACCGCTCAGCAAGAGCATCATCACAAAGATACTGGTGAGGCTGTTCAGGATGAAGCGGGCCAGAATCGCATCCAGCCAAATCACGGCGGGGTATTTCAGCAGCGGTTTGGAGAAATTCAAGGCCCGGGCGCAGGTATTGGAGACCTGCCCATATAGGTCAAAGGGCAGATAGCCGGTGGCATAGAACAGCAGAAAGCTGGTCCCCAGCGAGGGGGTGCGGATGATCAGGGAAAACCCGAGGCTGAGAAACAGGATTGCTGCCAACGGCTCCAGCACGGCCCAGATATAGCCACCAGGGGTGCGCCCGTAGCTGGTCGACATCTCGCGCAGGATCAGGGCTGTCACGGTGCGCAGACTGGCAAACCGCCGCCGACTCCGGTCGGCATTCGTCGGGGTTTGAGCCGGTGGCAGGGCTTGAGTGGTGCGAGACTGCGATGACCCTGACGGGGCTGCGGGGGGGAGGCTGGCCATATGGGATCGCTGTGAATGGGTGTTGTGAATGAGGGGTTTGCAAGCGATACTATGAGCCATAGAACAAGTAATTACAAATGGCTCTGGAGTCTCTTCTCGGGCTTTTGAAACGGGCGCATATGACACAGGACCATCCGGCCATGGGTTTGAAATCTTCGGGCAAGAAAATGGGCGGAGCAGGCAGGAAATTGGCTGCGCAGGGCGGAGCCGATACCGACAGCAATGTCAAAAAGCTTCCTCAGCAGCCCTCCCATGTACAGGGGGGCGCCGCCGGTCAGGGAGATGAAACCGCGGGCGCGCAGCAGAAAAACGGCGGCGGCGGGGGAGGCCGCAAGAAACTCAAGAAACTGCGCCAGAAGGTCAAGGCCACCGAGGCGGCCCTGGAGGATGCGAAACGGCAGGCTGCGGAAGCCCCGGCCTATCCGGTTGCCCGGCCCGCACAGATGCGACGGCGCCACTGGGGGCTTGTCGCCAGTTTTCTTCTCCTGGTGCTGGCGCCGCTGGCTGCGGTGATCTTCTATCTCTTCACCATCGCCGAGGACCAATATATCTCCACCGCCGGTTTCACCGTGCGCAGCCAGGAAAGCTCGGGCGCCACGGATATCCTGGGCGGTCTGGCCAATTTCGCGGGCAGCACCACCGCCTCGGATGGCGATATCCTTTATGAGTTCATCCAGAGCCAGGAAATGGTGGAGGCGGTGGATCGTGCCGTGCCGTTGCGACCTCATTTCAGCCAGCACTGGCCCCGGGACTGGGTGTTCTCGCTCTGGCCCGATGCCACCCTGGAAGAGATGATCTGGTACTGGCACCGCATTGTCGGCATTTCCTATGACAGCGGCTCGGGGCTGACCGAGGTGCAGGTGGTGGCTTTTGATGCCGATACCGCTCAGACGATTACCCGTGCCATCGTCGAAGAAAGCCAGACCCGCATCAATGCGCTCAATGAACAGGCGCGCGAGGATGCCATGCGCTATGCCCGCGAGGATCTGGACGAGGCGCTGGAGCGGCTGAAGGGCGCGCGCGAGGCGCTGACCCAGTTTCGCACCCGCACCCGCATCGTCGATCCCGAGGCCGATATCCAGGGCCGCATGGGGGTGATGAACAACCTGCAGCAGCAGCTGGCCGAGGCGCTGATCGAATATGATCTGCTGCGCGGCACCGTGGGCGACAGCGACCCGCGTCTGAAAAAGGCGCAGCAGCATATCGACGTGATCCGCGAGCGTATCGACATCGAGCGGCAGACCTTTACCTCCAGCAATACCGATACCGGTGCGGTGGGCGAGGATTACCCCTCGCTGATCGCCGAATTCGAACGGCTCACGGTGGATCTGCAATATGCCGAGGAAACCTACCGCGCCGCATTGACCGCGCTGGAGGCGGCGCGCGACGAGGCCACCCGGCAAAGCCGCTATCTGGCCACCTATATCAAACCCACCCGGGCCCAGGAATCGGAATATCCGGGCCGCTACATGTTGTCGGGATTGGCCGGGTTGTTCCTGCTCCTGACCTGGTCGATCCTGGCGCTGATCTACTATTCGATCCGGGACCGCAGCTAAGGCGGGCGAGGGGCTGAGTTCATGATCCGGTTCGAGAATCTGACCAAGAGCTTCTGGCTGCGGGGCGAGCGCAAGATTGTCATCAACAATCTCAACCTCACCCTGCCGACGGGCAAGTCCCTGGCGCTTCTGGGGCGCAACGGGGCCGGCAAATCGACGTTGTTGGAGATCATCGCGGGCACCCTGCGCCCGGATCACGGGCGGGTCATTTCGGATGGGACCATTTCCTGGCCGGTGGGGCTGGGGGCCTCGTTTCACCGGGAGCTGACAGGGGCGGAGAATGTCCGTTTCATCGCCCGCATCTACGGCGTGGATACGGAGGACCTGGTGGCCTTCGTCGAGGATTTTGCCGAACTGGGGAAATTCTACCACATGCCGATGCGCAGCTATTCCTCGGGGATGCGCTCGCGGCTGACCTTCGGGGCCTCCATGGGCATTCGCTTTGACACCTATCTGGTGGATGAGGTCACGGCAGTGGGCGACAAGGCCTTCAAGCGCAAGAGCCGCGAACTCTTTAACGACCGGATGCAGCAGTCCAGCGCCATCATGGTGAACCATTCGATGGGGCAGGTGCGCAAGTTCTGCAATGCAGGCATCGTGCTGGAGCACGGGAAGATGCAGTATTTCGACGATTTGGAGGAGGCGATCGCTGTGCATGAGGCGATGCTGGCCTGAGGCCGGGTGTCGAAGGGCGGCTCAATCTGTGCGATATGCGCCCATCTGCCGGTCTTTGCCTGTTTTCGTGCTGCATCAGGGGCATGTGGTGCGGGAATCTGCACTGTCACAGGCAAGATGAATTGTACTTTTGAGCCATGTTCCAGTAAGGAGCCTGAAGTGGGAAAAGGTGCAGGTCCGGAGGAGTTTCGACGATGGCTGAAAAGGCGCAAGCGGCAGGGTTTACCACCCTGCAATCCCTGATGTGGCCAGAGTTCGGCATCTGTACCGAGCGGGAACTCTATCTGCGCGTACAGGGGCCGGTTGCGGTTTCCGACAGTCAGCGTGAATTGCGTTTCGCCACCGGCGGGGAGGCGTGCTTTTCCTCCTGGTTCAACCTCTTCAACCTGGAAAAATGGCAGCGCGAATGCGGTCTCTCCTCCCTGTCCCTGTGCCTTGAGGGGAGCGGGGAGTTCGAGCTCTCGGTGTTCCAGGCGCCGCGCGGCCGGTCCTGGGACCGGGTGCTGAGCGACATCGTGACCTTCCCCAAGACCGGCGCGGAAAAGGGACATCTGCGGGTGGATCTGTCGCATCTGCTGGCAGAAGGCCATGCCGAAGGCGTGCTTTATTTCGAGCTGAAGGCGATGGGGGCAGGGGCCTTGACGGGGGCCAGCTGGCAGACGGCCGATGCCCCCAAACGCCAGCCAAAGCTGGCGCTGGCGGTGACCACCTTCCGTCGCGAAGCCGAAGTGGCGCGCACGGTGACCCGCTTTTCCGCCTTTCGGGCGCAGTCCTGGATGAAGGACCACGTGCAGATGATCGTCACCGATAATGGGCAAACGGTCGATCTGGAGCCGCCCGAGGGCGTCAGCATCATTCCCAACGAGAACCTCGGCGGGGCAGGGGGGTTCACCCGCGGCCTTCTGGAAGCCCGCGCCCAGGGCGCCTCTCACTGCCTGTTCATGGATGACGATGCCTCGATCCACATGGAAAGCCTGGAGCGGACCTGGATGCTCTTGGCCTATGCCACGGATCCCAAGACCGCCATTGCCGGGGCGATGATCAGCGAACAGCACCGCTGGGCGATCTGGGAGAACGGCGCCCTGTTCCATACCCGCTGCCAGCCCCTGCACATGGGCACCGACCTGCGCGATCCCATCAAGATGGTCGAGATGGAGAACAAGGCCACCCGGCCCGTGCCCGACACCTTCTATGGCGGCTGGTGGTATTTCGCCTTCCCGGTGGAGGAAGCCAAGCACCTCGCCTTTCCCTTCTTCGTGCGCGGCGACGATGTCAGCTTCTCGCTGGCCAATGACTTCAATATCCTCACCCTCAACGGGGTGGTCTCCTTCCAGGAAAGCTTTACCGAGAAGGAAAGCCCGCAGACGTGGTACCTGGACCTGCGCAGCCATATGGCGCATCACATGAGCCTGCCCGCGCTGGAGGTGGGCGCCAAGGGGGTGCTGAAGATCGCCATCTGGTTCTTCCTGCGCAACCTGCCAAGGATGCATTACGACACCCTGGCCGCGATCAACCTGGCGATGGAAGACGTGATGCGGGGGCCGCAGTTCTTCGACCAGCACGCCGATATGGCGACCCGCCGCGCCGATCTGAAGGCGCTGACCCATGACGAGGCCTGGCAGGAACTGGATCCGCGCAGGCCCTTGCCGCCGGTGCGCAAGGCTCCGCCAAGCTGGGGTGTTCGGATGGCGATGAAACTGACGCTGAACGGGCTGTTGATCCCCGGTTTTGCCCGTCTGGGGCGCAAGATCACCCTGGAGGCGCCGAACCGCGGTCATATCGGTTATGTCTGGGGGGCGTCGGAAATCACCGTGCTCAATGCGGATCAGGACAAGTTCTACACGGTGCGCCACTCCAAGGGCGCGGCCTGGCGCCAGATCCGTCGTCTGATCCGCAATGCGCGGGCCTTCCTCAAGACCTATGATGCACTGGCGGCGGACTACCGCAACAGCTATGACGGGATCACCAGTGAGGACTATTGGCAGGCCAAGCTGGGCCTGAAGACCAACGCAGATATTCAGCAGGATGCCGCCGAGTGAAAGCGATCAAACGACTGTTACGCCGCCCCTCTCCCCAGGTGGAGCAGGAGCTCGAGAAGACCCCGGATCCAGTTCAGCAGGAGACCCCGCAGACAGGTGCTCGGATGGGCGCACATGCGGGCCGGGCACCGCTCAAGGTCATCCTGTTCATCGGCCATCACAAGGTGGGATCGACCTCGCTGCAGGACTACCTGTCGCGCAATGCCGCGGACCTGGCCCGTGCCGGCATCCTGTATCCTTATGTGGATTTCGAAGGCATGGCGCATTTTGCGGCCATGGCCAATGGCCAGCTGCAGCCCGAAGGGTCCCTGCCGATCAATGTGCGCGAGCCGCATAATGCGCTGGCCTTCCGGATGCTGGCGGACCACCGGTCCGGATCGGTGCCAGCCTATCACAAACGCCTGCCTGCCCTGGGGCAGATGTCCCATGCGCTCAAGCAGCAGGTCCGGTTCACCGATCCCCATACGGTGATCCTGGCGGCCGAGGTCTTTGCCAATTTCAACGGAGCCTCTCCGGCATTGATCGAGCGGCTGGCGGGATATTTCCCGGGCGCCGAATTCACCGTGGTGGCCACTCTGCGCCGGATCGATGAATATCTGGCCTCCTGGCATGGTCAGCGGTTGAAGTTCGGCCATCAGCTGCAGCCGCTGCGCACGACCGGGATCGATGGCTATCTCAAGGGCATCCACTTCAATTACCGCCTGATGGTCGAGGGCTGGATGAAGGCGCTGCCGCAGGCGCAGGTGATCCTGCGTGACTATGCCGATGTGCGCAAGAATGGCGGCTCGGTGAATGATTTCATCACCCAGACCGGGCTGCAGATGCCCGATGGTCTGTCGCCGGAGCGGCGCGAGAACGATTCCATCCATCGCGGGATCTACGAGATCTCCCGCCGCGCCAATGCCGCGCTGCCAGCGCGTGAGGCAGGGCAGCTGCGCAACAGCCTGCGCCAGATGACCGCTCGGCTGGACCTGCCGCCCAGCCATGATATCGAACTGTTCGGAGCGGATAATCGGGCGCGTCTTCAGGAGCAGTTCCAGCCGATCGACAGCTGGCTGGGCGAGGTGGTGGGCCGCTCCGGTTTCTTTGCGGACCTTGCACAGATCAGCGCGACCGACGCCCGCGCCGAGATGGAGGTCTACCGGGAGGCGGTGGAGCGGATCTGCAGCATTGCCGGCTGGTGGGAAACCCCGGCTGAAATCGATTTTATGAAGACGTTGCAAGCGGATGCCGCGTCTGCCGAGACATAGAAAAAGGGTGCTTGATGATTAAGGAACTGATTGTTCACCTGGGGGACACCAAGACCGGATCGACCTCCATCCAGCGGGCGCTGGTGCAAAAGGCCTATGATATTCCGGGCGCCTCGCTCTGCTATCCGACCGGCAACCACCATATCGCCATGGCCAAGACCCTGACCCGCAAGCACCGCCTGGGGGAGCGCGGCAAGCGATTTGCCCGGGTGAACGCGGCCCTGCAGCAGAGCGACGACGACTATGGGGTCGTCTCGGCCGAGCATTTCCAGTTCGTAGACCCTGAAGTCTTTGCCGGGGCGATTGCCGAATTCTGGCCTGGGTTCGAGGACCGGATGCGCTTGGTCGCCTATGTGCGCCCGCATCCCGACAAGCTGCTGTCCTCCTTTTCCGAGCGGGTGAAACTGGGCAATGCCATGGGGTCTTTTGAAACCTATCTGGACAAGATGTCAGAGAGTGGCGGGATCGATTACCTGCCCCGGTTCCAGAAATGGCGCGATGTCTTTGGCGACCGTTTCACCCTGCGCCCCTTCGTGCGCAAGGAGTTGCACAAGGAGGACGCGGTGGCGGATTTCTTCCGCTTCGTGCTGGGCCATGAGGATTTCACCGTCTCCGATGACATCTCGGCCAATACCTCTTTGACGGTGCCGCAGCTGGCGCTGCTGCGCGAGGTGCACAGCGTCTTCCGGGCGCGGCAGAAGCAGCGCGGACGCAAGATGACGCCGCGGCTGACCGAGGCGCGCAGCGCCCTGGGGCGCACCACCAGCGAGCGCATCCGCGAGGCCGGGCTGGACAAGAGCGGTCAGAAATTCAAGATCCCCGCCCGCTTCGCCGAGCGGATCCAGGAGCGCTATCGCGCCGATGCCGAGGCGCTGGATCGGGAATTCTTCTCGGGCAGCCCGATGATCGAGGCGCTGGATGCGATCGACTCCAAGACCACCACAGAGCGGCAGAGCCTGAAGGCGGGGGATCATTTCTCTGCCGATGTGGTGAGCAGCGTTCAGATCTTCTCCAGCATCCTGTCGGATATGCTGCTGGAGAAACCCGAGACCTTCAAGAAACTGGCGGGCAAGACGCGCATCATGCTGGCGAGCAACCAGAAATAACGGTCCAGCAGGCCAGTACACAGGATTGAGGAACAGGTATTATGAAACTTCTTATGGTAGGCGCAGGTCTTTCGGGCGCGGTGATCGGGCGGCATCTGGCCGAGGCAGGCCATGACATCACCGTGGTGGATGCGCGCGATCACATCGGCGGCAACTGCCATACGGAGCGCGACGAAGACACCGGCGTCATGGTGCATGTCTACGGGCCGCATATCTTCCACACCGACGATGCCGAGGTCTGGGACTATGTGAATAATTTCGAGACCTTCCTGCCCTACAAGAACCGGGTGAAGACCACTTCGGTCGATCCAAAGGGCCAGCGCGGCGTCTTCTCGCTGCCGGTGAACCTGCACACCATCAACCAGTTCTTCGGGCGGACCCTGCGCCCCGACGAGGCGCGCGCCTTCATCACTGAAGAGCAGGCCGATACCTCGATCGACGATCCGCAGACCTTTGAAGAACAGGCGATGCGGTTCGTGGGCAAGGATCTCTATGAGGCCTTCTTCAAGGGCTATACGATCAAGCAGTGGGGGGTGCAGCCCTCTGAACTGCCCGCCTCGATCCTGAAACGCCTGCCGGTGCGCTTCAACTACGACGACAACTACTTCTTTCACCAGTTCCAGGGCATGCCGGAGAATGGCTACACGTCGATGATCGAGAAGATCCTGGATCATCCCGGCATCACCGTGAAACTGTCGACCACCTTCAGCCGCGAGATGGGCGAGGCGTTCGATCACGTCTTCTATTCCGGCCCGCTGGATGGCTATTTCGATTTCGAGCTGGGCCGTCTGGGCTACCGTACCCTGGATTTCGAACGCTTCACCTATGAAGGCGATTACCAGGGCTGCGCGGTGATGAACTACGGCGAGGAAGAGGTGCCCTATACCCGCATCACCGAGCACAAGCATTTCTCCCCCTGGGAAGAACACGAGGGCTCTGTTCTCTATCGTGAATTCTCCCGCGCGGCAGAACCGGAAGACATCCCCTATTACCCGATCCGCCAGGTGAAGGAAAAAGCGCTTCTGGCCGATTACGTGAAACTGGCCGAACAGACATCGGGCGTCACCTTCGTGGGCCGTCTTGGCACCTATCGCTATCTCGACATGGATGTGACCATCCGCGAGGCGCTGGACACCGCGCGCGGCTTTGCGGCGGCCCAGGACAAGGGCGAGGCGGCACCGGCGTTTTTCGTCGCACCGTTGTGAGGGCTCGGATGGGGGTTGCATGTTGGAGGCCGGTGCGCGCAAATTGCACCAAGCTCGGAGGAAAACTCATTTTGGGTTTTTTTTCGAAATATGAACGAGGCCGGGTGAGAGAAGAGAGAGGACGAAATGCTTCTTGTTGATGGTAAGATTCTATTCGTACATATGAAGAAGTGTGGTGGCACTGCCTTCTGTAAGGGCTTGATCGACGTGTTGCCGCCCGACCGTGTCTTCTATCTTGGTTACGATGCAGACGGTGAGGCCCGCAGCACTGCGAGCCGCCGCGCAGGGAAAATTTGGAAGCACTCCTTTGCCAAAGAGATACGAGACGAGTTGGACCCTGATGGGACCGAATTCAAGAAGGTTTATTTGCTGGCAAACCGGCCATTCTGGGAGAGGGTCGCTTCATTTTATCTGCATTGCAGGCGCCACAATGCACGGAGTGCAGATAAATACCCTTGGGTCAAAGGCATGTCCTTCAAGGAATACCTACGGAGTGATCATGCCGAGTTTGAACAGATAACCGATTATGCATTGGACGACAACGGCCAGAATATGGTCGATGTTATTGTGGATTTCGATCAGATATCCGAAACCTATAAGGTCGCGTGCAAAGAGTTTGGTTTTTCAAATCAAAGTATGCCAATATTGAATGCGAACCCGATTAAAGTGGACTACCGCAGTTTTTATGACCTTGAAGATTGGAATTTAGTAGTATCAAAATACCGGGGTGAAATTGACTTTCTCAATGAGCAAGAACACTCCGTCGATGTTGATTGGATCGATACATCGGATGTAGGTTATTCGCCGAGCGAACTCCCTAGGATTTTCGAAGCCCCGGTGGGGAGAGAACCACGGACATCTTTGTCGGCTATTGGCATCACTGCACCACATTTACGAGCACATTTCCAATCGTCTTTTGAAGTCCCCGTGCGCGTGAGTGGAAGTATTCGGCCTGCGAATCCAGTCCATATCGGTGCGTTTACGGTCATTGATAAGGCGATCCTCAGTAATTGCAAGATTGGGCGATATTGTACGATCGAGGCACGGGCCATGATCGGCTACATTGGCAATTCTGGAAATCGGTTAACCACGAGCGCGGCAGCATTTCGGCCTTTGTCTGCCGAATGGCGCCGTTTTCTTACTTTCTCAGATAGGCCATTATCCACCCCGCCGCAAACAGTGATCGGAAATGATGTATCAGTCGGTCGTAATGCAGTGATCTGCGCGGGAGTGACGGTGGGCGACGGAGCGATAATTGCTCCAAATTCATACGTTGATGCTGATGTCCCCCCGTTTGCAATTGTGGCTGGCGCTCCGGCAGATGTTGTCTCTTATCGCTTCGAAACAAATCAAGAAAATCCAGAGAAATTCCGCGCGCGATTGAAAGGATCGGAGTGGTGGAACTATGCTTTGGCGGACATTGGCCGTATCGTATTCGAGGAAAAATTTTCTATTGCATCGCTTGAAAAGACTCTCGGCCAGGCCAAGCCATTTGTTAGTAGGGTGTTCAGGGCGTGGGAGCTGGGAAGTGTCCTCACTGGGGTAATCCCACCTTATCTGGAAGATGTACTGCGACCTCCTGACCCCTGAGCACGCAGGTGTCCAGAACGTGCCTTAGGCTGCAGTTTAAGTGTATCCGAGTTCCGCAATTTCCGTTTTGAGTTCGGCCTCGATTTGCCTCAGGATCGGTTGGTAAAGGGGGGAGGCTTGCCGCCAACCTCCCGCTTTGCCGCGCTTCCGGTGGCTCTCTCCGTTTTGCGAAACGAGGGTTTCGAGCCCCTTCCAAGTCGCAACCGTGGGTTCATCGAGCCAGCCGAAGACTCGAGTGAATGTGGCGGTGGGATTTGTGACCAAGTCTTCATAGCGCAGATACAGTATTTCTGTCGTCATCGGGGGATCAATAACCCATGACTGGTACCAGTCTCGATAAGCTTGAAGCACGGTTTGAGCCTGTGCATGGGCCCTGTCGCGGATCAATTCGAGTATGGGTGGGCGGAACAGATACCAGTAGAAATCCGTGGTCAAAAAGGATTGTGGGTCGACTGGGGTTTTGCGCTGCCCGGCGACATAATCATAGAGCGAAATAAACACGTCACGCGGGTCGCGCAGTAGGACAATGTGTCGGCGAGGGGGGGCGGTAATTCCCCAAATTTCTGTTAATTCGGTCTTCAGGGTCGCGGAATCCTGTGCATGGGACTTCAGGCAGAGCTTTGGATCATACATCTTCTGTCCCGTTTGGTAGATACTAACGCATCCGACCTGGGCGCTGTTGTTACGTATGATGTTCTGTAGGAAATTACTGCCGCTTCGAGGAAAGGACAGGATGGTGGTTAGCTCGCCACGGTTTGCTGGGCCCTCGCACCAATTTCGAACCCGATGTTGTTCAGGAATGTAGATGAATAAGGCCGGAACTGCTTGCGCTGGGTTGGACGTGATGATGGTCCAAGGTCCGGATAGGCTCTGAACCCGGGTCGGCTTGAAAACCGCAACGATCCGCTCTGGGATTTTTCCCCGTGCCGACAGGCGGCGTGTCTTAGCGTTGTGAACGGAGCCATCCGGGCTGATCAGAGTTAAAGTTTCGTTCTCGGTGAATCTGTCGATGCGGAAGAATACACGTATGGTTCCAGTAGAATGATCGTAATGGACAGATCCCACGGGGAGATCCTGGAATGCCGGGGCATGAAGCACGCCCTTAGAAGAAGACGCTTTGGCCCTATTTTCGTTTTTTTGCGAGGCCATGAAGCTACCGTCTTTCACGATATTCTGAATTGCCCCGAAGTGGTGTAGCTTGCTCTGGGCGCCTCAGCACCTCGTTAAGGTCGGCGCGCGGAAAGACCTCCAGTTTGGAGAACCGGCTGGCATTATAGACATCTACCCCCAGCGCATCGCAATAGTCCTTGGCATATTGGTAAGAGCGTTCCAACCGGTCCAACACCGGGTAGTGCCAGCGCTCTCCGGGTTTACGGTAGTCGGGATGGAAATGGTTCACCTCGCCTTCAGAGACCAAAGCGCCCCCATCCCGGGTCTTGGGCTCCACATAGGAATGATCTAGACCGAGGATATAGATTTCCTTGAAGCCCATATGCACTGCCATCTGCAGCATCGAATAGGTGATCGTTGACCCCCAGGCGATGCCTTTGGTCAGATCGGTGGAAAATTCGCGGAATGGCGAGCGATTGTCCATGGGCGGCAGCCAGCGGGCATAGTGGTGATTGGCCTGGCGCGGTAGATAGGGCAACATGTGGTCTGCAAAGATCTTGGTGGTGCCATCCACCGCCAGGATCTCGGCCTTGCAGTTCTGCGCCACCAGGAGGTCTTCCACCGAATAGAAGGTGGGGCGCCAGTTTGTTTCATCGAAACAGAGGTAGATCTTGTTAGCGGCAAATGTCACCTCGGTCTTCAACAGCTCCAGGTCACTGACAGTGAGGCTGGGGCCATTTCCCAGCACGAAGCAACGCTGTCCGTGATAGCGATTGCGCATGGCGTTGAAAAAACTCAGGTCGTCGGCGGTAACGTGGCAGGTATTGACCGCGGGTGCTTGGGGGCGCAGCAGCTGAGCCTGACGGGCTTGGGCCTGCATCTGGTCATTCAGCGTCTTACTGTTTGCATCCGCGCGCAGCCCGGGTGTCATCTCATGTGGACCATAGCCAGCCCAGAAGGCAGGTGAGGTGAAATGCGTCTTAGCGGCGCGGTAGCGTGGCAGTAGGCCGGGAAAGAGCTGTGGGATCCGCTGGCGCAGTTGGCGCAGGGCCAGCATTTGACGCAGGGCGCGGATCGACTGTCGGGTGACGGTGAACCCGACCCCCTTACCGGGGTTCCAATAGCTCACTTCTTTAGCACGACGGCAATCCGTGGGCTGACTATGTCGAGTGGTGTCGATGACCACTCGCTCTTGGAGGGGCAGGAAATGGTTGTTCCAGGTGCGCGCCGTCAGCCGCATATTGCGCGGGCTGCTGGGCAGGGGCAGCTCATTGACCACCTGGCTCCCCTCGGGGGGGGTGGGCATGGGAACATTCTTTTCCTGGGTAACCAGTGAGAAGATACCGGACAGGATCTGCTTTTCCTGCACGATCAGATACTCCGGCCCCTGCAGAAAATGCTCCATCCCATTTAGCAGCAGCTGGGCGTGTTCATATTTGCGCGCCGAAACAAAGCCTCGCACCAGCTGGTCGAACTCATGGACAAATGCATCGCTGTCCTGAATTCGGTCCTGTTGCGCCAAGAGCACCCAACGGTTGCGAAAACGGAAATACTGCATGGCCGCCGAGTATTTTTCCTCGAAATCATCATGCAGCACCCAAAAAGAGAAGGGGATGACCAACTCGACCCCCGCCTGCTGTAGGCGCAGGGAGTATTCCACGTCATCCATTTTAATGAAAAATGGGTATGGCAGGCCAATGCGCAGCACATCGGAGATTGCAAAGCAACTCCACCACCAACCGGTGCTGTCGGGGTTGCGGTCCATATTGAGAAAGGCGGGAATATCGTGAGTCTCAAGCCCGGCGCCAAGCGCGGTGTCACTAGGATGGACCGAGCCGCGGAACTTGTGGCCGAAACAAGCACTGCGGCGAGGTATTTTCTGCGCCTCTGAAGTCGGGTACATCGGCGCGCCGACGTGAAAACCTGGCTTTAGAAAACGCATAAAGGCAGTATTGCGGGCAAACATTTCCGGGTGCAGATAGATATCATCATCCAAAAGGCACACATGAGTGAAACCTTGGCCTGCCAGCCCGCCATAGACTGTTTCATAGATGCCGCGGCCAAATCCGCCAGCCCCGCCGGTGTTGTTATTGGCAAAGACGGTGACATGATCATCTGTGGTGACTCCGCAGACACCAGCACCACCGCTGGGGCTGCCGTCATGGCCGTTGTCGACCAGGGTCAGGTGCGCCTCAGCCTGGGCTCGGTGGCGATGCAGGTAGTCGCGGAACACCTGGGTATTATGCTGCACATATTCGGCCCGCTTGAAGGTGCAGAACACGTAGTTGATACGCAGATCCGGAGTGGCTGGCTGATCATCGGTGCAAAACAACAGATCGTAGTTGGGCTCTGAGCTCAGCTCTTCGACCACCGGCAGCAGCGCCCCGTTGAGATCTTCTAAGCGTCGGGAGGGAAACAACTGTGTACCGACGCCGTCTTGTTCCACTTGGCCGAGATCCAGATGCTGGCCGTTTGCGCCGATCTGGCGCAGGGTAACGCGCACATGGCCACTGCGCACCACCAAGCGGATCCCCAGCCAATTGAGGCAACTGGCGTGCTTCCAGGCGGACACGTCAAAACTGTTGATCACCGACGCGCCAAATTCTCGCACATAGCGTTGCAGCGGGTAGATCCCGTGGATTTGCGAAAACCGGGTACAGTCAGCGTCGGCTGTGGGCTGGGAGGGTTCCGTTTGGCTCGGGTGTGATTTCGAAAGTGCCATGTCAGTATTTCCGGTTGTGTGCTTATAGGATCATGCGAGGTTCAGTTTGGCCAGCCCAACCGGCACTATTGCCTGCGACTTCAAAGGTCTGCCCAGCGGTATCTTCCCAGTTCGGGTAATCTTTAGGCAATTTCTGTCGCGCCGTTGTGACATAGAGGGTGGACATATCCGCCCCTCCGAAGGCTGGGCAAGATGTGTGCCCTGTGGGGAAATCAACCGCCTCCAAAAACTGGCCTTCGGGACTATAGCGCGCGACCCGTGCAGATCCCCATTGCGCGTTCCACAGGCAGCCTTCCGCATCCACCACGGCGCCGTCGGGCTTGTGCTCGAGGCTGAAGGCGGTGGCACGCAAATCGACAAAGACCTGTTTATCCCCTGCTGGCCAGCCGGTGGCTGGATCAATCGGTTGGCGCCAAATGATCCGGGTCTTAGTGTCAGCGTAATAGGCGCAGGCGCGGCTTTCATCAAAGCAGATGGCATTGGGCGTGCTCATCCGAGTCTCGATCACCCGCAGCTCGCCCCGCGCCCAGCGATAGAGCGTGCCTTGCTCGGCCTCTCCGGCTTTGCTCATGGTGCCCATCCAAAAACCGCCCCAGGGATCGGCGCGCCCGTCATTAGAGCGGGTCAGAAGATTGTTGGCTTCGATTTCGCAATGCATCGTCTCCTGGCTGGTTTCCAGATTAAACCGGCTGAGACCTGTTTCGCTGGCTATTAGCAGGTTGTCGTGATCGATCCAGGCAGCAGCGCTGACATGGCGGTCAAAGCTCCAGGTCAGCGCTTGATCCCCCTGCCGGGACAGGAGCTTGAAATTGACGATGTCAAACCAGAACAACTGCTGACGGGTTGGGTGCCACAAAAGACCTTCGCCCAAGGTGCATGGGCGGGAATCGAAGATTTGCGGTTCAGTGGCCATGGGACATATCTTTCAAGGGATCCTCAGCGGGGAATACCTGGTCGAAATCGACCCGGTCAAACACCCCAAGCTCTGATCTGCGCGATGCGTTCACAATCCGTATTCCCCGTTCGTTACAGATCTGTCTGGCGCGCGTGTATGACACTTCTAAAACATCAAGGTTCGGTTGGTGCCAGAGTTCCCCGGGAGTGCGGTAGCCCGGGTGAAAATGGTTCTGTTCTCCCGCGTGCCGATAGGTGTTGCCGTCTTTGGTGTCTGGCAATTGATAGCTGTGGTCCAAGCCGATCAGCACAATTTCCTGACACCCCATGAAGACCGCCATCTGAATCTGGCTATAAACAATTGTCGACCCCCATGAAATACCCTGAACGAGATCACTACTGAAGGCCGGGAACTCTGGATCCGATAGTGGGTCTGCAAAAGAGTGCGGCGGCAGAAAAGGCGCGAAGACCGTATCTGCGGCGTGGTACCCATAATCACGGGTATTGGCGGGAAACAATTTCAAACTGCCTTGCAACGCTTTAATTTCATGCCAGTTATTTTGCAAAACCAGATGATCTTCTACCGAATAATACGTGGGGCGCCAGGAGGTCTCCGGATAGGCGAGATAGATTTTGTTAGAGGCAAAGGTGACCTCTCCCTGCAGCCGGTCCAGGTCTGAGATCGTGAGGCTTGGACCATTGCCGACGATCACGGCACGACAGCCCTTGTGGCGATCCCGCAGCAAGCTCAGCGCCAGCCGATTGGCACGATCCCGATCCGCTTCAAGCCGGTCCATGTCCCAGAGCGGACCCAGGCGTTGCTCCAGATGATGCAATGCGTGATGGCTGTTCTGGGCCTGTCGGCGCAGCTGGCGGCTCAGAGCAAGCCTGCTACGAGCGAGCATAGGCGAGACCTCTGGTGACTGGGAAAACAAGTTGGGAAACAAGGTTCGCAACCGCCCTGTGCGCCTGAACGCGGACTGGGCGGCCCCCGCAATCTCAGGCGTATGGATCCAGGCCAGATAAGCCGACAGATCAAGGGATGGCCCTGAGGGGGGCAACCCATGGCAATAAATCTGATGCAGGTCGATCAGGGCCACAGGCCAGGGCAGAGCATTCGGCGCTTGAGACAGGGGAGGATCCCGCAGAAAGAAAGCGAGACCGAGACTACGGAGCACCATCTCTTCAAAGGTATCAAACCCCAGAACATCAATGTCAGCGGGCACAATAGCCAGATGGGTGATGCCCTTGTCTGAATGTGTACCGTAGGCCGCCTCATACAGCGCCTCGCGCTGCCAGCCACTGTCGGATTTCGCTTGGGGGGCGGGCAGAAGGAGGCAGTGGTCGCGCAACCGCAGCGGGGCATGGCGCTCCAAAACAGCGTTGAACCACGCGGTCAGGCGCTTTGTTTCTGCCTGAGGAGGCAGAACATAGGCAATGCGTGCGCTTGGGGTTGTCGGAAGGTCATTCGTGCCAAAGTAGATGTCAATCGTTCCTGCATCAGCTTCTGGAGACAGAAGCTCGGCAAGTAGACGCCCGCCTTTTTCCGCCAGCCCAGCAAGCTGCAGGGGGGGGCTGAACTGAGACCCTGGAGTAGGGCTGTCCAGGTCGGTAATTTCGCTTCGGTGCCCTTTGGCATCTTCATGCCAAAGGCGCAGCCGGGCACTGCCTTGGCTGACATATAATTCCAAACCCAGAGAAGTCAGGTTGCTGTTGGCCGCCCAATACTCAAGATCGAAAGTCGTAGCTGAAGCTGTGTCCTGCTGGGCGGGCAATGCGCGTGCACCCTGCAGGCGATAGGCAATGCCACGCCCGAAATATTCCGTCATTTAGAGGCCCAGATGCTCCCACAGATTTTTAAGCGTATTGTCATGTACATATTCAATGGCTTGCACGGTGCTATTTGCATTGTGACTGGAAAGAGAAACATTTTCAAAACTCAGTAAGGGGTGGTCGGGTGCTAGAGGTTCAACCTCAAACACATCCAGAGCGGCGGCTGCAACCTTGCCTGTGTTCAAAGCCGCAATGAGTGCGTTCTCATCCACCAGCCCACCACGGGCCACATTGCACAAGATCACACCATCACGCGCGCGCGCCAGCGTATCAGCATTGATCAGATGGTAGTTCTCCGCAGTCTGATTGCAGCACAGGCAGATCACATCGGCCTGCTCCAAAAGCGTCTCAAAAGACACCAGCGCCGCGCCATCGGGAGCAACATCCACGGTCTGAGCCATGAAGGGATCATTGGCAATGACCTCCATGCCGAGACCACGTGCCCGCTGACCGACGCCCTGACCGATGGCACCATAACCAACCACCCCCATGGTTTTCCCTGTCATGCCCGGGAAACGCCCCTTGGGCCATTCGCCCTGCCGGATCATCCGGTCGGTGCGGGCCAGTCGGCGGGTCGCCGACAGCAAAAGACCAATGGCATATTCGCTGACCGCATCACGGAAGGCGCCCGGCGAATTGCAGACCGGCACGCCCAGATCCTTGGCAGCCTTTAGGTCAATACTATCGATACCGGTGCCCCATTTAGAGATCACCTTGAGGCGCGGCAGGAAGGCTTTGAGCACGGTTTCTGTGATCTGATCATCACCGGCCAGCCAGCCATCCACTTGACCCGCAAACTCTAGGCACTGGGCCTCATCCATGAATTGGTTCACCTCGGGCCAGATCGGGGTGACACCGCGCTCGCGCAGGATCTGATCAAAGCGCTCGCGCTCATTAATCATCATAATGTTGGACACAAGAACTTTCATTAACTCGTTCCTCACGCGTCTTTATGTTTGGCCAACACGCTCAGTAGCGCTTCGGCAATGTCCAGATCTTCCTGGGTCTTGATCACATGACCCGAGATGGCGCCAACCGGATAGAAAGCAATCTTGCCGTTATAGGTACCGATCGAACCGCTCTCGACCGCTTCAATGTAGGATTTAGCGCGCCAGCCAGTAATCGACCAGGTTACCCGCTGTGTCGGTTTTAGATCCTGAGAATTGGTCTTCTCGGCAAAGGTGAAATTAACCGGTTGGTCTTCATAGGCCACTTCGATCTGATCTTCGATGCACGACAGCATTACATCCGCATCCGAAGCGATAAATGCCTGCGTGAAGGACTTCACTTCCTCTGCGGTCAGGAGTGGGGCAATGGAATGCACCTGGATCAGAAGATCGCAATCGACGTTCTTCAGGAAGTCATAAACGAATTGTTCCGAGGTGGCGACTGAATTGCCGAGTTCTTCAGGGCGTTGATAGAACTTGACGCCGTATTGATCTGCGAACCGGCCGAATTCAGCGTTTTCCGAGTTGATATAGATTTCATCGAACAGGTGTGACGTCTGGCATTTCTCGATCGCGTGGGTGATCAGGGGCTGGCCTGCGAGCGGCGCGAGATTCTTTTTCTTCAAACGTTGGCTACCCATGCGGGCGGGGATCATGGCAACGGTTTTCATCGGCGTATCCTTACGAGTAGTCGGCGCGCTGTCAGCGGGACGCGCGTGAAAAAAGCGATGCGGTGTGGGCAAACAGGTCTTGAGGCGCGCAGAGGCTTAGCTGGTCCTGATCCATCGGGCGCGGTGTGTCACTCGGGACGTAGCTACCATAGGTCAGACCAGCTTCTTGAGCGACCAGCGCACCGGCCAAATCGTCCCAGCCCTTGGCTTCGCGACTTGCGACCAGGCTGACACGGCCAGCAGCGGCATAACACAGATGCAGCGCCTGACTGCCGAAATTGCGCAGTTTGAAGCCGGTGAGAAGCTCGACCAACGCCTCCGGAGCACGGTTGGCCATATCCTTCAGCAAGCCTGATGAGATCACGGCAAGGCGCGCCTTATGGCTGCGGCGTATAAGAGGCGCGCGATTGAGGCGGGCGCCACGCCCAGCTTCTGCGGAATAAAGATCGCCCTGTGGGACATCGTAGACCGCCGAAAGTACAGGTCGGCCCGACATCAAAAGCACCACGGCAACACTATAAGCAGGCAGCTGGGCCACGAAGTTCACCGTGCCGTCAAGTGGATCGACCAGCCAGACCGGCGCGCCACCTTTATAGGCAGCATAGCCTTCTTCGCCCACCACAACGGACCCGGGCAGCAGGGTTGGCAGCTCCTGTTTCAAGCGCATTTGCATGGCCAGATCCACCGACGTTACCAGATCCAGACCATCATCGCCCTTGTCGTGAATGTCGACCTTTTGCGCAAAAACCTCCTGCACCAGGCGGGGCAGGAGGTTACAAAGCGCATCATGAAGAGCGGCGCTCATATCAGAACTTGCGCCCCTCGATCAGGCTTGCATCCATATTGGTCATGCGCAGGTATTGGGTCAGGATGTGGATGAAGGCCATATGAATGTCCTCTACCACCCCATAGTTCTGCGCATTCACATGAACATTCACATCAGCCAGATCCTTGGAACGACCGCCGGAGAAGCCGGTGAAGGAAATCGATTTCAGTCCGGTTTTCTTGGCCACCTCCAGTGCCCGCACCACGTTCTGGCTGTCACCGGAAGAGCTGACGGTCCAAACTAGATCGCCAGGCCGTGCCATGGACTGCAGCTGATAGGCAAAGACCTCATCATAGGAGATGTCATTGGCCAAGGCAGAGTTCATTTCGGTATGCGCCGACAGGGACATGAAGCGCGGCGCAAGATCAGTATCCGTGCGCACGCATTTCAGAAAGTCGCAGAGCGAGTGGTTGGCAATGCCGGCGGAGCCGCCGTTGCCACAGATATAGATGAAATTGCCTGCCGCGATGGTTTCGCTCAGCAGAGCAGCAACCTTGTCCAGCGCGCTCAGGTCGCTCACCTGGGTCGCATGGGCTAGGGTTGCGAAATAGTCTCCGGCAAAGCTTTCGCAGCTGTCATAAGAGGCGATTGGGAAAAACTCGGTCATTTGGCAAACCTTTGCAGTGGCCTAAGTGTGTCTAGGAAAGCGCCGCCCCGGGGTCACGTCTCGAGAACGAAGCGCATGACACCGGATTTCAAGCTACGCTGCAGCAGGATCTGCAGATCGCGCAGGCGGTTCTTATCGGCTTCGCGGAAGAAGCTGGACCAGAAGGGAATAGTGCTGGTTTCAGCGCTTTTGAAATAGCGGTCAAGGATCACCGCATCGAGGCGACCGGGAGTGGAGACCTCGATTACGCGCAAGCCGAGGCGAGTGGTCAGATCCTCAAAACCTTTGACGGAAAACATCGTTAACCGATCCAATGGCACGAAACTCGGAGAGTCTGCTCCGAGGATCTCATACTCAAGCCCGTCGGCACAGGAACTGGCGACAAAGATCACTGTACCCGACGGTAGCACCTCTTTCAGGGCCACAAGCAGCGCTTCGGGGTTGGCGACACGATCCAATTCCGCAGGCATCAAGATCGCAGTTGGTGCCGCACGGGTGATTGCCGCGCGCAGACCTGCAAAATCGTTGCTGTCGGGTTCCAGAAGCAAGAACTCCCAGGCCCGGTTGTGGCTCAACCGATCGGTGGCCTCCGGCCAAGCAAGGGCTTGCGAGGCAAAGCGGATATCCATTACCCGGTCCAGCTTGCGCACCAGCCGCGCCTCGGTGAGACTAATCCAGTTCAGAAGTGAGGTGAACTCGAATTCGCGATCGCCCCGGTCACCCTGCGCCTCGGTGAGGGCAATTTGGTCAAGCCGCAGGCGGTCGAGTGTGGCCTGTTGCGGACTCCGCGCAGCATATATGGAATTGCAACTCGCACAGCGGCGAAACTCCATCAAAGCCTGCGAGAAGATTGGGTTCTTGTCACTGCTCTGGCCGCAGGCGGGGCAAGCCTTACGCTCGGTCCAGGAACAGGATGCATCCAGCATCAGTGCTCCGAGAGCTTGATTGCGGCGTAGCCGGTACTCAGCGGGCTTCTGGCCGGCCACAACCTCAATATCGGGCAGATGGTCGAGGAAAACTGGGGTATGCATGTTCTTATCCCGTTGCCGCCTGCGGGGTCTTCTGACGCGCGGCGTTCCACTCCGGATCGGCTGCATAGATCGCCTCGACCAATTCCATCACATCCAGCGCCTGTTGAGAGGTACCACATTTAAGCGGGACCCCCGCCACAACAGCAGCGTGAAATTCTGCAATTTCCTTATCCCAGGATCTGTCCTCGGTAAAGCGCAGTTCCTGTTGTTCGGGGTTCGGGATTGGGCTTCCTGTGGCGTCATGCCGGTTGAGGGCCACGGTAAGCACTTCGGTACCATAGCTGCCGGAAGCCGAGAGAATCCCGTCTACTGAGATGAAACCGTTGCGTAGATAAAGCTCCAGTCGGAAGGTGTGCTGCCATTGAGTAGCAGAAGAATGCACCGAGGCGACGATGCCATCGTCGTTCTTCATCAACGCAAAGGCATTGTCCTCGACGGGCACATCTGTCCAGAATTTGCGCTGAACGTAGCTCTGCACATCGGTGAAGCGGCCAGCAAACATCTGAAACAGATCAAGCATATGAATGCCCTGATCAATTAGTATGCCGCCACCGGAAAGCTCGGGGTCATTGCGCCAGTTCTGGGAGTAGTTGGGTCCCCCCGCTTTGCCATAAACGCCGCGCATGAAGTAGAGATCTCCCATGGTACCAGCGTCGATGAGTTTCTTGGCCTCTTCGATCGCATCATGGACACGATGATTAAAGCCGAACTTCAAAACCAGATTTGCATCTGCGGCACGCGCGGCCTCTTCCGCAGCTATCATCCGACGCACATCGCCAGAGTTTCGGCCGGGTGGTTTTTCGGAAAAAACGTGCTTCCCCCGTTCCAAAGCGGTGCAAACCACATCTGGGATCATCATGTTCGGTACACTGCAGACAATAACGTCGGGGTCGTAATCATAAACCGCCATCGGATCGGTCACCATTGCAATGCTGGCTTCAGAATCAAGCGCGGTATCACAGGCAACTACAACCTCAAATCCTCCGTGACGATCCATGGCCTCGTGGCGGATACGACCCATTTTTCCGTATCCAATGATGGCAGCGCGTAGTGTCATACTTGTCTTTGTTCTCTGTTTCGGAGGGTAGGGTTCAATCGATACTTAACTATTTCGATCACTAAGCGGACACAGCTTAGTTGCGCAAGTTTTGATGCGCAAGCCGTAACCCCCTCAGCTGTGTCGCCAGTGGTTGCCGACTTGACGCATACCTCTCTTCAGATAACAACCTCTAGGACAAAGAACGTCTTTAGAGACATCATGTAACAGATATTCGGACGGAAAGATGATTGAGGACGCCAGTGTACATCTTGTGGAAGCGCTGAACAGCGCGCGTGCAGCAGGGCAAGAGGCTGCAATTGCCTTGTCCGATCTTCCCGCAACGCCAGAACAAGCCTATGCCGTGAGCCGCTCTCAGATCCGGGATGCCGGGGCCTGGAAGATTGGTGGAGCAAACCCATGGTCACGCAAAATTTTTAATAACCAGGAGATTTTCTTTGGTCCCTTGCATGAACAGGAGCTCGTTTCAGACACCGATACTTTATCCTTGCAAGGCCTGCTCGCACCTCTTGCCGAGCCGGAAGTCATGTTGGAGATCGCGGATTGGAACGCGACCACGCCTATCGCGCGGTTCAGCCGAATGGCGCTTGGCTTTGAAATCCCAGCAACAGTGCTTCCGTCGGATCTGAAACCAGAACTCATGGGGCAGATCGCGGACAGGGCCGGGGCCGGAGCTCTATGGCTGACAGGCATCCGGGCCTTTGATTTAGCCTGCTTTGAGCATCCTCTTCTAGTGGAGATGCTCTTGAATGGACAGGATCCTATTACCGGCAGCACAGAAAATGTGATCTCGGGACCACTTGGCGCTGCGGCGGAATTTATGTCGTTGGCGCTGCGCTATGACATGCCATTGGCATCCGGACAGTGGATTGCCACCGGGGGCTTGTGTCCCGCTGTTCCCGTCCGGCCCGGAGATCACCTAGCATTGCGTAGTACGTGGGGAGAAATCACGCTGCAGCTGGACTAGGTAGTGGGGGCATAAATTCTTTGGCTGATGCGAGCACGACGGCTGAGAAGAATGTGACAGCGAGCTTTTCGAAGTGCGTGGAGATGCGGTGAAAGTATTTGAAATTATTGAAGTATCGCTCCACTAGGGGTAGATTTCGGCTGAGTGCAGAATGACACCCTAAGGCTCCCGCCCCCCCTGCTTTTTCCCCGGTCTTGAGCCCTGTGGCCGCCTGCGTTGTGGCTATGAGCGTGGTGCGTCCGTTTGGTGGCCGTGAAGGTGGCAAGAAATAGAGGTGATTACTTCACAACTTTGCCCCGACTTGCCGCCGCCAACGGTATTCGCCGGTGAGCAGGATGTGGGCCCATCCGAGCGGGGAGATATGCGCGAGCAGAGCGGGATCGCAATTCAACCCGGTCCGCTGCCGCGCGGCGACGGCCTGACCGAGATACTTGGTGTTCCAGTAGATGATGATGGCGGCGAGCAGGTTGAGACCGGCCATGCGGTAGTGCTGCCCCTCGGCGGTACGGTCACGGATTTCGCCTTGGCGACCGATGCGCAGGGCGTTTTTCAGGGCGTGATGGGCCTCGCCCTTATTCAGGCCAATCTGGGCCCGCCGCTGCATGTCGGCGTCGAGGAGCCATTCGATAACAAAGAGAGTGCGCTCGACGCGGCCGATTTCACGGAGCGCCAGGGCCAGCTCGTGCTGGCGCGGATAGGCGGCGAACTTCTTGAGCAACTGACTGGGCGGCATGACGCCTGTCACCATGGTGGCGGCAGACCGAAGCACGCCGGGCCAGTTCTGGACGACAAGGCCCTCGCGGATCTTGCCACCGATCAGGCTGCGCAATTCGTTTGGCGCTGACGCCGGGTCGAAGAGGTAGAGCCGTCTGGATGGCAGGTCGCGGATACGCGGGATGAACCGAAAGCCGAGCAGCGAGGTCACGGCAAAGACGTGATCGGTGAACCCGCCGGTGTCGGCATACTGCTCTGTGATCTTCCGCCCGGCCTCGTTCATCAGCAATCCGTCCAGGATATAGGGCGCTTCGCTTACGGTGGCCGGAATGTTCTGGGTGGCGAAGGGGCCGAACTGGTCGGAGACATGGGTGTAGGCCTTGAGGCCCGGCTCAGAGCCGTATTTCGCGTTGATGAGGTTCATGGCTTCGCCCTGCCGGGCGGCGGGGAAGAATTGTCCGTCGCTTGAGGCGGTCACGCCACCGCCCCAAAACCTGGCCATGGGCAGGCGGGATTGCGCCTCGATCACCATTGAGAGGGCCTGATTGATGGCGTCGCTCTCCACATGCCATCGCGACAGACGGGAGAGCTGGAAGTAATCATGGGTGTTGGTCGCCTCGGCCATCTTGCTGAGCCCGAGGTTCAAACCCTCAGCCAGCAACACCGTCAGCATGCCGATCTGGTCCTTGCAGGGCGCGCCGGTTTGCGCACTGATGAAGGTTTCCGTGAAGCCGATATCCGCATCGACCTCCTGCATCAACTCGGTGATCCGTATGGCGGGCAGCCGGTCGTAGAGGTCGAGCACCAGCTCGTCCGCTTCTTCGGGCACCGCAGCGGTCAGGCGGTCGAGTTTCAGGATGCCGTTCTCGATCGACCCGCCGGGAATGGCCCCGGCACGCGCCGCTTTGGCCAGCCGCGCCAGGCCGTCGGTCATGCGCGCCTTGCGGTCGGCAAGCCAAGCTTCCGGATCAAGCGGCACGGCCAATCTTGGCATATCCTTCACCGCCTCGGCGGGAACCAGAGCCAGTTTCAGATCGCTGTAGCGCCGGGAATGAGGCACCCAGATATCGCCGGAGCGGAACGCATCCCGCAGGTGGAACAACACCGCCACTTCCCAGAGCCGGTGGCCATCTTCCTCCTGGGCGTTCAGATGGCGATGCCATTTCGAGCCGCGCCGCAGGAAGCCAACCGGTCGTTTCTCGGGTCTCTCATCGTCCGCGATCAGCGTGCTGGCCTGCAGCAAGGGTGCAGTGACGCCCGCCGCCTGGATATCCAACGCGCGCAGCATGCGCGGAGCATAGCGCCGGAACCGGTGATAGCCTTGGCCAACATGGGCCAAGGGGTCAGCGGCCATCGTATCGGTCAACTCGGCGGCGGTGGCAACCAACCCTTCAAGCCGTTCCCACCCGCAGGCCAGCTCCGTGGCTTGCTCCAAGGGCGCGCCATCGCTTCTGGCGTCGAGCAAGGCGGCACCAAGGGATTTGAAGGTGCGCAGGGTGTCCTGCACCGCCGTCTTTGCGTCAGCGATCTTGGCATCGCAGAGCTTCTTGGCGCCCTGCCATGTCTTGCCCACGATCCGGTCATGGGTCTCGATCACCGCATCGGCAAGCGCCGCACGCCATGCGACCGCGCAGACCGCGAGGATGGCCAGGCGGCGATCACTGCTGATGTCGCGCAGACCATCGGCAAAATAGCGTTCCCCCTGACGTTGCAGGCGGGTCACCCGATGGGGTGGAATGCCCGCCAGGATGTCAGGCGACAGTTTCATCTCCTGCAGGAATTCCAGCCGCTCGAGGAGGCGGGTGGCATCGGCCGAGTTCTGTCCCACCTCGAACTGGCGCAACCAGACGAACCGGCTGACCTTGCCTTCGACCATCTCCGTAAGCAGGGCATCAAGGCGAGCTTTCAGGGGCTCATCCAGCCGGGCCACGATGGCACTGTCGATCCGGCGTTCCGCCGCGACAAGCGCATCCGCGCAGAGACGCTCGATGACGGATACACCTGGCAGGATGGTCTTGGTCCGGCGGCACTCGTCGACAAACCGGCGGGCCAAATGATGGTTGCTGGTCGCGTTCTCCGCCTCGCCCGCCAGCCAGGCCTTCAGCTCGCGTGCGCGGTGACCGGAGAACATCCTGAAGCCGTAGACCTGACGGAGGTCATGGAGATGTTGCTGACGGGTCTGACGCCGAGCGGCGTAGGGAAGGATCTCATCAAAGGTCATGCCCAATTGGGCCCCGATAAACCGGACGACCGACTCAGGGATCACCTCGCGAGACGATAGCAGGCGACCCGGATGTCGCAGCGCGCATAGCTGTAGCGCGTACCCGAACCGGTTCTCTGAACGCCTGCGCACATTGATGTGCTCAAGGTCGTCATCCGACAGCGTGTAGTGATAGAGGATGCTGGCTTCGTCTGTCGGAAGGTCGAACAGCGCCACGCGTTGCCGCGCGGTCAGGATGGTGCGGTGCGCCATAGTTCTTTTGCTTTCTATAGGGTGTTTGTGTATCTTTGATTTCGACACATATTAAGATTTACTTGGGTCCGGAAATGCAAGGCCACGACAAACAGCATCGCAAACGACCGTATGAGATAGCCTCATGCTGATAGGATATGCCCGAGTCTCGAAAGCCGACGGCAGCCAATCCCTCGATCTACAGCGAGACGCGCTCATCGAAGCGGGCGTAGCGGCAGATGGCATCTACGAAGATCAGGCCTCCGGTAAGCGCGACACCAGGCCAGGCCTCGATGCGTGCCTCAAGGCTCTGCGCAAAGGCGATGTCCTGGTCGTCTGGAAGCTCGACCGCCTCGGCCGTGATCTCAAACACCTCGTTACAATCGTGCAGGAACTGACCGATCGCGAGATCGGCCTCCGCGTCCTGACTGGGCAAGGGGCGCAGATCGACACCACCACCGCTGCAGGGCGGTTGATATTCGGCATCTTTGCAGCTCTGGCAGAATTTGAACGGGAACTAATCCGGGAGCGCACCGTCGTCGGCCTCAAAGCGGCCCGGGCCCGAGGGCGAAAAGGGGGGCGTAAATTTGCGCTGACCAAAGCCCAAGTGCGTCTTGCGCAGGCGGCTATGTCGAACCGTGACACCTCAGTCGCGCAGCTCGCCAAGGAGCTCGGCGTCAAACCTGTCACCATTTACCGATACGTTGGCCCTAACGGGGAGCTCCGAGAGAACGGAAAACGCGTCCTGGCCGCTTAGGGTGTCATTCTGCACTCAGCCGGAATCGACCCCTGTTCTGCGTGAGCAGTTGCTGAGGAAACAGCTTTGTCTGGTTTCTAAAGTCAGCTTAAGTGTGTCGGTTATGCCGAATGAAAAGCCATGTGATCAATGGCATCCTCTGTGATCATCGCCTAATATGCGGCCAATCCCCCAAGGGGAGAAGATATGGAAATATTGCAGGCCGTTTCTGTCTGCACGGGTTTGGTAAGGACAACATATGAAAAAGGCGCTGATCACCGGGGTGACGGGTCAGGACGGTTCCTATCTGGCGGAATTCCTGCTGGAGAAGGGCTATGAGGTGCATGGCATCAAGCGCCGGGCCTCGCTGTTCAATACCCAGCGGGTGGATCACATCTACCAGGATCCGCATGTGGATCACGCCAAGTTCAAGCTGCATTATGGCGATCTGACCGATACCTCGAACCTGACGCGGATCATCCAGGAGGTTGAGCCGGACGAGGTCTATAACCTGGGCGCCCAGTCCCATGTGGCGGTCTCCTTCGAAAGCCCGGAATATACCGCGGATGTGGATGCCATGGGCACCCTGCGCCTGCTCGAGGCGATCCGTTTCTTGGGGCTTGAGAAGAAGACCCGCTTCTACCAGGCCTCCACCTCGGAACTTTATGGCTTGGTGCAGGAGACCCCGCAGAAGGAGACGACGCCGTTTTACCCGCGCTCGCCTTACGCGGTGGCCAAGCTTTATTCCTACTGGATCACGGTCAATTACCGCGAGGCCTATGGCATGTATGCCTGCAACGGCATCCTGTTCAACCACGAGAGCCCGCGCCGGGGCGAGACCTTCGTCACCCGCAAGATCACCCGCGGCCTGGCCAATATCGCGCAAGGGCTGGAGCCCTGCCTTTACATGGGCAATATCGATGCGCTGCGCGACTGGGGCCATGCCAAGGATTACGTGCGCATGCAGTGGATGATGCTGCAGCAGGACATGGCGGAAGATTTCGTCATCGCCACCGGCGTGCAGTATTCGGTGCGTGAATTCATCACCTGGTCTGCCCGTGAGCTGGGCATTGAGCTGGAGTTCTCCGGGGAAGGCGTCGATGAGATCGCCACCGTGGCCGCCATCGAAGGCGACAAGGCGCCGGCGCTGAAGGTGGGCGATGTGATCCTGCGTATCGATCCGCGCTATTTCCGCCCCGCCGAGGTGGAGACCCTGCTGGGCGACCCCGCCAAGGCCAAGGAAAAGCTGGGCTGGGTGCCGGAGATCACCACCCAGGAGATGTGCGCCGAAATGGTGGCCGAGGATCTGAAGACCGCCCGCCGCCACGCATTGCTGAAAGAACACGGCATGGATCTGCCGGTCAGCGTGGAAGGGTAACCCCGTGGTGAAGATCTATGTTGCAGGCCATCGCGGCATGGTCGGGGGGGCGATCCTGCGCCAGCTGGAGGCCCGCAAGGCCGCAGGCGAAGACCTGACCCTGATCACCCGGACCTCCTCCGAACTGGACCTGACCGACCAGGCGGCGGTGCGGGCGTTTTTTGCAGAGGAACAGCCCGATCAGGTGATCCTGGCGGCGGCCAAGGTGGGCGGCATCATTGCCAACAACAGCTACCCCGGCCAGTTCATCTATGAAAACCTGATGATCGAATGCAACGTGATCCATCAGGCCTATGCGGCGGGCGTCAGGAAGCTGTTGCAGCTGGGCTCCTCCTGCATCTACCCCAAGGAAGCGGCGCAGCCGATGCGCGAGGATGCGCTTTTGACCGGCACGCTGGAGCCGACCAACGAACCCTATGCCGTGGCCAAGATCGCGGGCATCAAGCTCTGCGAAAGCTACAATCGGCAATATGGCGTCGATTACCGCTCGGTGATGCCGACCAACCTTTATGGGCCCGGTGACAATTTCCACCCCGAGAACTCCCATGTGCTGCCGGCGCTGATCCGTCGCTTCCACGAGGCGGCGCGGGACGGTCTGGAAGAGGTCACGATCTGGGGCTCGGGCAAGCCGATGCGGGAATTCCTGCACGTGGACGACATGGCGGCGGCCTCGCTTTTTGTGATGGATCTGGACGATGCGACCTACCAGCGCGAGACCGAGCCGATGCTGAGCCATATCAACGTGGGCTCGGGCACGGATGTGACCATCCTGGAGCTGGCGCAGATGGTGGCCGAGGTCACCGGGTTCGAGGGTAAGATCTCCACCGATCCCAGCAAGCCCGATGGTACGATGCGCAAGCTTATGGATGTCTCCCGCCTGGCCCGCCTGGGCTGGACGGCCAGCATCCCGCTCAAAGAGGGCATCGCGGAAACCTATGCCTGGTTCCTGGAGCAGGGGCTGGAAAACCTGCGGATGAAATGAACTCGGAAGGTGTTGCCATGATTACTCCCATTCTGCTCTGCGGTGGTTCAGGCACGCGGCTGTGGCCCCTGTCGCGCAAGAGCTACCCCAAGCAGTTCGTGCCCCTGGTGGGGGAGGAGACCCTGTTTCAGGCCTCGGCGCAGCGGCTGTCCGGGGCGGGCTACGCAGCACCCATGGTGCTGACCAACTCCGATTTCCGCTTCATCGTCACCGAACAGCTGTCGGGGGCGGGCATCGATCCCGGCGCCATCCTGATCGAACCGGCCGGGCGCAATACCGCGCCGGCGGTGCTGGCGGCGGCGCTTTATCTTGAGAAGACCGACCCCGAGGCGTTGATGCTGGTGGCGCCTTCGGATCACGTGGTGCCCGATGCGCCCGCCTTTCGCGCTGCCGTCGAGGCCGGGCAGGCGGCGGCCCTTGCGGGCCAGATCGTCACCTTCGGCATCAAGCCCACCCATGCGGAAACCGGCTATGGCTATCTCGAACTGGACGGCGATCCGGGTGACTTCACCCCGCGGGCCATCGGTCTCAAGCGGTTCGTAGAAAAACCCGACGCGCAGACCGCCGAAGCGATGCTGGCCTCGGGCCAGTTCCTGTGGAATGCCGGGATCTTCCTGTTCTCGGTGAAGACCATCCTTGAGGCCTTTGCGACCCATGCGCCGGAACTTCTGGCGCCGGTCACTGCGTCGATCACCGATGGGGCGCCGGATCTCGGCTTCTTCCGGCTTGATCCTGTCGCCTGGGAGGGCTGCCCGGATATCTCGATCGACTATGCTGTGATGGAGAAGGCCGATAACCTGACCGTGGTGCCCTTTGCGGCTGGCTGGTCCGATCTTGGCGGCTGGGACGCGGTCTGGCGTGAGACGAAACCGGATGAAAACGGCGTTGTCACCTCCGGGCCTGCTACCGCGATCGACTGCGCGAACAGCCTCATTCGCTCCGAGGATGCGGGGCTCGAGGTGGTCGGTATCGGCCTTAAGGACGTGATCACCGTGGCCATGCCCGATGCGGTTCTGGTGGCAGATGCCTCCCGCGCGCAGGACGTGAAACAGGCGGTTGCGGTGCTGAAGGCAAAATCGGCGAAACAGGCAACCGAATTCCCGATGGATCACCGCCCCTGGGGCTGGTTCGAAAGCCTGGTGGTGGGCGATCGCTTCCAGGTGAAGCGCATCCATGTGCACCCCGGTGCGGCGCTGTCCCTGCAATCGCATCACCACCGGTCGGAGCATTGGATCGTGGTCGAGGGCACGGCCAAGGTCACCGTCGATGACGAGGTGAAACTGGTGACCGAGAACCAGTCGGTCTATATCCCCTTGGGCGCGGTGCACCGGATGGAAAACCCCGGCAAGGTGCCGATGGTGCTGATCGAGGTGCAGACCGGCAGCTACTTGGGCGAAGATGACATCATCCGCTACGAGGATGTCTATGCCCGCGGTCAGGGCACCAAGGGATAAGGCACCAAGGGATAAGGCGTCACAGCAGCAGCCATTCCTCGACCTCGGAAGACACCTCCCGCATCTTGATCCAGCTTGCGGCGATGGCGATGACCTGTTGCAGGGCCATGCCGGTGCCGATGTCCTTTCTGGGGAGCTGGGCAATGACCGGCTGGCGGGCGGCAAAGGGCAGGATCAGCTTTATGGCGGCGGCGGCAGCGATGTGCTGCTGGGGTTGAAGGGTAAGGACCGGCTGTTTGGCGGCGCCGGGGCGGATGTCTTTGCCCGCGGGCATGGCGCCGATCGGATCCTGGATTTCACCCCCGGCGAGGATCTGATCGATCTTTCCGGGATCTTTGGACGGGGCATGGGATTTGAGGATCTGGAGATCTCCCGCAGCGCGGCGGGCACCCGCATCGATACCGGCGCGGGCCGGGTGCTGCTGGAGGATCTGCGCCCGGCAGAGCTTGATGCCGATGACTTCCTGTTCTGAGCCTGCTCTGCCTTGCAGTTGCCAAAAACAATACCGCCCGGCCGGGGCCGGGCGGTGGTCATTGTGTCTGCGCTGCTCGGCAGGGATCAGAACAGGAAGTCGTCGGCGCTCAGGTCGCTGATGTCGCGGTTCAGCAGGGTCATGCTGTTGCCGTTGTCATCTTCGATGATCACGTTGCCCCGGGATTCGCGCATGTGGTTGTTGCTGAGGTCGCTGAAGCTGGTGATCCCCGCGGCATTGCTGAGCTGGATCACATCGGCGCCGCCAAAGCCCCTCACCCGGTCGGCGCCTTCCGAGAAAATGAAGGTATCGCCGCCGGCCTGACCGACCAGCAGGTCGTTGCCCGCGCCGCCATCCAGGGTGTCGCTGCCCTTGCCGCCGATCAGCTTGTCCCGGCCCTCGTCGCCCAGCAGCGTGTCATTGCCACCGGCCCCTTTCAGGACGTCATTGCCGCCGCGCCCTTCCAGGCGGTTGTCGGCACCGTTGCCGGTCAGCTTGTCGTTGCCGTCGCGCGAGCCGCGCACGTATTCGATGCCGCGGATATCGTGGGTGAAGCTCTCGCCGCGCCAGGTGCCGCTGGCCTCGCCACGACCAAGGTGCACTTCGACCGCATCGACGCCGGAGCGGTCATAGCGCAGACGGTCAAACCCGCCCTTGCCGTCCAGCGTGTCATCGCCGGCCATCAGGATGAAGCTTTCGTTCCGGCCCGATCCGATCACCCTGTCGTCATGCATGCTGGTGCGCAATTCGGTGATCTGCCCGTTTCCGGAGATCCGGTCCGCGCCACCCATCCCGTCATCGGTGATGCGGCCACGGCCGAGGTTGGCCACCACGCCGCTGCTGGAGCTGCTGTAATCCAGCCGCACCGCGCCGTCGCTGTCGCCGATGACGAAGCGGTCATTGCCACCGAGACCCTGCAGCTGCATCCAGCCGCCATCGGCGGAGGTGACGCGGAAGACATCGTTGTGAGTGGTGCCGACCACGCCCAGGCCACCGATATCTGCGCCCGCCAGGATCGGGTTGCGCACATCCATCAGCCGGGTGCTGCCATTGCTACCCTTGTCGATCACCCCGGTGTTGGCATTGCCATTGATCGTGATGGTGACGCCCGCATCAAGGTCCGAGTGATCCAGATGCACATAGCCGCGCTCCAGATCCGAGAAGATCACCCGGTCATTGCCGCTGCCGGGCTGGATGTAGTCGGAATCCCCATTATCCACCGGGTTGATGGTGTCGTTGCCGACCCCGCCGATCAGCTCGTCATTGCCACCCGTGCCGATGATCAGGTCGTTCTCGCTCGAGGAGGTGAAGAAGCTGCTGAGCGGGATATCCTGCCCGGGCGCCAGATCGCCCCGTGCCGGACCGACCGACTCGATGCTGCCGTCAAAGGCCTCCCACTGGGCCGCGGTGGTGATATTGGGCAGGGGATCGCCATCGAGCACGAAGATCGCATCGGCATCCACATTTCTGTAGCCGTCGACCTCGGCATCGTAAAAGGTCAGGACGAGCACCGTGGTGGTGCGGGTCGTGCCGCCATCCGTCCAGCGCACCCGCAGGATCGCGGTTTCGTCATCGTCCAGAGGCTCGCCCTCGATATAGGCGAGAGCACCTTCGACCGTGACATCGGCAAGGGGTTGATCGGGTTCGTCGGGGTTGGCGGAATTCGTATAGCTGAGGGTGGTGGTGCCCTCGGGCACATAGGCTGAAAGCTCGATACCGGTTTCGACGCCCCTGATGACGTCTTCTTGTCCCTGGCGGTTGCTGCGCAAGACGGCAAAGCCGGTGATATTATAGGTGGTCATAGAAAGATCCCTCCACTGCTCATCAAGAGCGGCCGTTTCCGGCAGATGGTTAATGCGTCGGATCTTTAGTGTTCACCATTTTTGGGATTGGGCAAGTCAGGTTTCTGTCCCCCCCCGGGTGAAAACCGGGGGGGACAGCAAGGATTTCAATCAGAACAAGAAATCATTGGCGGCCAGATCGCTCACCGTGAGATCTTCCAGCAGCATCGTATTGCCGCCGAGGTCGCTGATGCGCACGCCGCCGCTGACATCGGTGGCGTGGTTGGCGATCAGGTCGCTGAAGTCGGTGATCGCGGCCACATCGCTGAGATCCACCACCTCACCGCGCTGGCCGGTGTTGAAGTCACGCACGGTGTCATTGCCGGTGCCGAAGATGAAGGTATCGGCACCACGACCGCCAAGCAGCCTGTCGTTACCGGCGCCACCGTCCAGGTCATCGTTGCCATTGCCGCCGGACAGGTTGTCGTTGCCACCATCGCCGAATAGGACGTCGCCGCCGCTGCCGCCGTTGATCCGGTCCTTGCCGCTGCCGCCCTCGATGAGGTCGCCGCCGCCATTGCCATAGAGCTTGTCGTTGCCGCTCTCGCCCTCGATCATGTCGTCACCGCGGTTGCCACGGATCACATCGCGACCGCCACCGCCCAGGAGCTCGTTATCGGCATTGTTGCCGGTGATCCGGTCCCGGCCGCTGCCGCCCCAGGCGTTTTCGATATAGTTGATGACCTCGCCACCTTCGCGCACGGCGGCGGCAACGGCGATATTGTCCGTTTCCTCGCCGATGGTGGAATAGCGGCCCGGGCGCAGGTCGATGAAGCTTCTGGTGCTCAGGTCCGAGGCATCGATCAGGTCGCTGCCGCCGGCATCCCAGATGGTCAGGTGGACATCGCGGTAATTGCCATCCTGGCCCCGCACCTGCATGCCAAGGTCATTGTCGGCATTGGTGGCATATTGATATTCCAGCGCACCGTTCTCGCCGCCGCCATCGCCGAAATAGACCGTGTCGGTGGTGCGGGTGGTGGTGTTGGCGCCGTAAAGCTCCTGCAGCGCCTGGATGTCCCAGACCATCGGGGTCAGCGAGAAGGACTGGTCGATCAGGCTTTCGTCCGCTTCCGACGGATGTGCCGCATAGGACATCACCGTGTATTGGGCGTTGGTATCCGGGTCGTTGGGACGCTCATTGGGGTGACGCAGGCCCAGGGCATGGCCCAGTTCATGCAGATAGGTGTTCCAGCTGGTGTGACCGTAGATCGGTCCGACGCCGGGAATGTATTGGTCGGTATTGGCGTTGTTGATCCACATGTCGCCCGCGCGCGAGGGGCGGTCGCCCAGGTGGTCGGGGTTGGGGAAATCGGCAACAAAGCCATAAAGCCCGGTATCTTCGAAGCCGGTGGAGCCGAAGGCGATATCGCCGACGATGGCACCGTTTCTGACCTCGAACACCCACAGCCCTTCGACACCGGTGTTGCCGGTGATGTTTTCCAGGTTGGTGATATCGCTTTCGATGCCCGATTGCGGCAGCTCGAAGAAGTCGGCGCCGTTACCGGGCGAATAGCCGGCCCGGGCCGGGGTGCCGCCAAGCCCGGTTTCGGGATCGCCACCCGAGGCGGTGCCGGCCGACCAGTTGATGTCCTCGTAGCGGAAGACGATGTCGAAATCGCCCTCGCCGCGGTCAAACAGCTGCATCTGGAACGAGTTGCTGGGCTCGGCGTGATGGCTATAGAAGCCGACGTTTTCCCAGGTGATGGTGACCACATCGGCCTCGGCGTCCACATCCACGTAGATCGGCTCGCCGGCGCGGGTGTCCACATCGGCCCAGAAGGCGGCGATCAACGGGATGGTGCCGGCCGAGATCCCCGAGGGGGTATATTGCGACAGCCCGGTGCCGAAGGTGATGTTGCCATTGGTGTTCACGTAGATCTGGCTGGCATCGTAATCGACGCCAAAGAAGTTCAGCCCCTCTTCAAAGACCGCCGACATGTCCACCAGCGAATAGCCATCGTCATTGACGGGCAGGGCGTCGCCGCCCGCTGCCACCAGGGTGCCGTCGCCGGTGACCGGGGTGCCGTGATCGCTGTCGGTGCCGCCGCGGGCGATGGTGCCGGGCTGCAGGTTGACATTGGCCACCTCGTTCCAGGCCTCGATGGCCAGGGAGGTCATGGCCCGCTGTTCCACGGTCATGGAGAAGTCATTGGTAAAGGGAACGATCTCCCCGCCGATGTTCCAGGAATCCTTGATGCCGTCGCCATCGGTGTCCAGGCGGCGGTAATATTTGGGCATGTCGGTGCCCAGGAACGAATAGGTGATGACGTCACTGCCGTCATGCCAGCCTTCGGTGTCGCTTACCAAGAGTGATCTGTAATCATCAAAAGCCATGGTCGGCATCCTTTCAGTCAAATGGAACAGGCGATGGCCACAGCGACACAAGGTCGTTGCCGATGCAGCATCGGAAGTAGCGCGGGGTTTTGAAGGCGCCTATGGCGTCTTCAACATCGTTGCGACGCACGGACTCTCCGGCGGCGCAGCGGGTAAACAGGGGGCGAATGGCCTCGATTGCCGCGGTTGCATCGCGGCAGGAGACCTTTGCCTTGCAGATCACCGAGGCCTGATCGTGCAGCAACTGACAGCCGTTGACCTGCGCCGAAAAGGCCTGCGCCGAAGACCCGGCCACAGGCAGCAGAACGGCCAGAGCCGTGCGGATCAGAATCGAATGGAAAGAAGCCGTGAACACGGTGCATTCCCTTTCTGTCTTTGCGTGCTGCATCCTGCGTGGAATCAATTGCGCCTTTCGGCACCCCCCAGGGTCAAAAATGGTTTGATTTGGACAAGTGGTCTTTGACTTTAATCAAAGTCTAAGCGTCTGGGAGAGATTCCACCAAGGGGAAATTTTCTTTCCCGCGCCGCGCGGTAACCTCCCCGCAGAGCGCTTGCTTCCGCAGGACCGGATCCGGTCCTGCGGAACTTTGCCCTGCTTGAAACGGCCCTGTTATTGGGGTAGCGGCGCGCAGGGTTTTCCGGCACGTGCCCAAGAGGGCTGGTCGGCACCCCCCTGTTTCAATCTTCTTCGATCTTCTTCAATCGGCTCCGAACAGATCTCTTGTGAAGACCTTGTCGGCGACATCGCGGATCTCGTCACTCATCCGG
>NZ_JARCJD010000025.1 GCF_028890115.1 Phaeobacter sp. QD34_24 | reverse complement strand
GATGCGACAGGTCGTCCGAGGACTGGCTGATCTCGGCCGCGCCATTGCGGATGCTGGCGGCGGACTCGACCACCTGCACAACTGTAGCACTAAGATTATCAACCGTGCGATTGAAATCTGACCGGAGCTGTTCATATTCTTCGGAAAAGGCGCTGTCGATACGGGCGGTCAGGTCGCCGTTAGCCAGCATCGATAAACGGCTTGTCAGGGTCTGCACCACACGCGCCTGCGATGCCGCGTCGAGTTCTTTTTGCTTCGCTTCGCGGTCCCGATGCCGGATCAGAGATTGACGCAGAACATCCAGTGTACGCCCCATATTGCCGACCTCATCACGCCGCCCAATTCCCTTGATCTCGGTGTCTAGATCACCGTCCGCCATGGACTGCATCCGTCTCTTGAGCCGGTTGACCGGTTTGATGACGCTGCACGCAAGGAAATACGATACCACACACATGGCCGCCAAGCCGACAACCAGGGCAACCATGGCGAAATTGCGCATGACGGCAATATCAGCCTCGATATCAGCGACATAGGCACCGGTGCCGATGATCCATCCCCAGGGTTCGAACAGTTTCACGAAACCCATCTTGGCCTCTGGGATATCCGAGCCGGGTTTACTGAAGTGATAAATGACCGACCCAGCCCCGTATTGCTCTGCGACCTTTTTCATTTCCTGAAAGATTAGAACGCCGTTTACATCCTTGAAACCCGTTTGATCCTTACCTTTCATCTGCGGCGCAGTCGGATGAGCCAGCAGTGCCGAAACGCGGCAGCTCAACCGCAGTAATTCCGCGCGCCTGAGCATCGTCCAGCGTCAATGCCCCTCTTTGAACCTGTGCGTCGAGATCCGCCAGAATGCCGACCATGACGTCAGTGAGGCTATCGAGTTCATTTTCGCGCATCTCGTAGGCATTGTCCACGGCGCGGGATAGCAGCGCAAAGGTCAGAGCAGCGGCAAGAACAACGGCCAACCCGGCCATGGCATAGATACGGGTCGGCAACCGATAAAGAAAATTGGGCATGGCAAACGGATCCTTTCACTAGGTGCGATCACACGTGAAAACAATGCATAAGCATCAGCATGATGCGTGCGCAGCATTGGTACCCGTTTCCTAAGAATCCCTTAGGGCATCGGACATGTGTTGCGATTGATACGGAAAAACCGGTTTGCTGCACACCAAAGTATCAATACAGAACTCAATACGTTGAACATGCGCACAAATCGTGCGGCACATCCATGCCTGCCCTCACCATGGGACGAATCGCCGCTCAAATGCTGCCACGCCCCCCCCCGGCGCGCTGAACCTCGGGGATCGAGGCAACCGCCTGTGCAGTGGTCAGGGCAAGCTGCTGGCGCCCCTCGATTTCGGAGGAGATACGCGCTTCGAACTGATGCAGCTCGCGGTATGTCCCCTCCTCTGAAAGACGATTGAGGCCAAGAAACAGAGGCACGGTGACAATGGCAATGGCGATCAGCGAACTGACCAGAAGGGAAACAACAATTCGCATTCGAAGGGACATATCGGGCTCCTTTCCACCTGGGAAAGCAGTAGCCATAAACCCCTTAAACAATGCCGCACAAGGTTGAAGAAATATCGGGTTTTGAAAATCGCAGCGCAGAAGTACTTTTGGTATGCTTAAATTTTGGCCTTCCAAAAACTGTATGTTTTACAATGGTATGGCTTGATAATTGACCAGTACGATATTGTTCTGTCGGTGAAGACCTGCGTCACTATATCACCGTAAAATACAATAGGGCATGCCGCGCGCGCAGCCTTGTTGCGCGATTGCCAGCCAAAGAGGGCAAAGTCAGAAGCGCGCGTCCTGGACCTCTTTCAGGTCGGGAATGACATCGGCGGTGCCATGACGTGTCACCATCAGGGCCGCTGCGCGGGCGGCCTGGGCCATCGCCTGGGCCATCGGCATGCCGCGATCCAGACCGGCCAGCACATAACCGGTAAAAGTATCCCCTGCCCCGGTGGTATCAACCGGGGTCACGGGCAGCGCGGGGATGTCTTGCGTTGTTCCGCTTGGACCATGGACATGGCGAGCGCCCTTTGCGCCCAGGGTGACGATCACATCCGAAACGCCCAGCGCCTCGGGCGCGAGGCCCGTGGCTTCCTGAAGCTGGCGGGCTTCCACCTCGTTCATGAACAGGATGTCGAGATGGGGCAAAACCGCCTGCACGGCGTCGGCCTCAAAGGGGGCTGCAGCATAGGCGACCCGCAGGCCCAGATCACGCCCCATCTTGGCGGCCTCGACCTGCAGGTTGGTTTCATTCTGCATCACCAGAATATCCCCGGCAGAGGCAGAGGACAGCGCCTGTCCCAGCTGATCGGAATGGATCGCCCGGTTGGCGCCGGGAAACAGGATGATCTGGTTTTCCCCCGCCTGATCCACCGCGACGATGGCATGGCCGGTGGGGGTATCGATCTGCGCGATATGGCGGGTATCGACGCCATATTCCATCAACCTGTCCCGCGCCCAAATCCCTTCCGGCCCCACCGCACCGATATGGCAGACATGCGAGCCGGCGCGGGCGGCGGCGACGGACATATTCGCCCCCTTGCCGCCCAGGAACTGGGCAAAATCCGTAGCCGCCAGGGTCTCTCCGGCCTGCGGCAGATGCGGCAGGGTGTAGACCATATCGGCATTGATCGAGCCCAGGTTCCAGATCGCCATTATGCGCCCCTAGCCGATGTTGCAGGCGGCCAAGACCGCCATGTTCAACACGTCATTGGCGGTGGAGGTGGTGGAGCAGATCTGGATCGGCTTGTCGACGCCAGACAGGATCGGGCCAATCACAGTGGCGCCGCCCATCTCCTGCATCAGCTTGACCGAGATCGAGGCCGAGTGCCGCGCGGGCACCACCAGGATATTGGCCGGGCCGGACAGGCGCTGGAAAGGGTAGTTCTCCTGTGCCTTGGCGTTCAGGGCCACGTCCACGGTCATCTCGCCTTCGTATTCGAAATCGACGCCGCGCTTATCCAGAACGCCGGGGGCGATATGCATCTTCTCGGCGCGTTCCGATACCGGGTAGCCGAAGGTGGAGAAGCTGACAAAGGCCACGCGCGGCTCCAGCCCCATGTGGCGGGCGACCCCGGCGGCGCGCTCGGCAATGGTGGCCAGATCGTTTTCATCCGGCCATTCATGCACCAGCGTATCGCCGATCAGCACGATGCGACCTTTGTGGAGTAGAGCCGTCACGCCCGCGGCACCATGTTTGGCATCGGCGTCAAAGACGTGGTTGATCTGGTCCATGACGTGTGCGGATTTCCGGGTTGCCCCGGTAACCAGACCGTCGCCGTGACCATGCGCCAGCATCAGGGCCGAGAACACATGCCGGTCACGGCCCACCAGGCGGTGGATATCCTTGCGGTCAAAGCCCTTGCGCTGCAAGCGGTTGAACAGGAAATCCTTGTAGGTGTCGAAATGCTGGGTATTGGCGGCATTGACCACCTCCAGCTCGCGCACCGCATCGCCAAGGCCCGCGGTTTCCAGCTTGGCCTTCACATCGTCGGGGCGGCCCACCACCAGCGCCTTGCCAAAGCCGGAGCGCTGATAGGTGACGGCAGCGCGCAGCACGCGGGGATCGTCGCCTTCGGCAAAGATCATCCGCGACTGGGCCGAACGCGCGCGGGCATTCAGGCCGCGCAGGATCGAGGCGGTCGGATCCATGCGGCTCTTGAGGCTGATCTCATAGGCCTCCATGTCGATGATCGGGCGGCGTGCGGCGCCGGTGTCCATGCCCGCCTTGGCAACCGCAGGCGGGATCCGGTGGATCAGACGCGGATCAAAGGGCGTCGGAATGATATAGTCGCGACCAAAGCTGAGCGACTTGCCATAGGCCAGCGCCACCTCGTCCGGCACGTCTTCGCGCGCCAGCGCGGCCAGGGCGTGGGCGCAGGCGATCTTCATCTCGTCATTGATGGCGCGGGCGTTGATGTCGAGCGCGCCGCGGAACAGGTAGGGAAAGCCCAGAACGTTGTTCACCTGGTTGGGGTAGTCCGAGCGACCCGTGGCGACAATGGCATCGACGCGCACCTCATGGGCCTCTTCCGGGGTAATCTCGGGGTCCGGGTTGGCCATGGCGAAGATCACCGGATTGTCAGCCATCGACTTGACCATCTCCTGCGTCACCGCGCCCTTGACCGATACGCCCAGGAACACATCCGCGCCCTGCATGGCTTCCTCAAGAGTGCGCAGCTCGGTCTTCACCGCATGGGCCGATTTCCACTGGTTCATGCCTTCGGTGCGGCCCTGGTAGATCACGCCCTTGGTGTCGCAGACGATGCAGTTGTCATGGCGCGCGCCCATGGATTTCAACAGTTCGATACAGGCAATGCCGGCGGCCCCTGCCCCGTTGAGGACGATCTTCACATCCTCGATCTTCTTGCCAGAGATATGCAGCGCGTTGATCAGACCCGCTGCACAGATCACCGCGGTGCCGTGTTGGTCGTCGTGGAAGACGGGGATGTCCATCTCTTCCTTCAGGCGCTGCTCGATGATGAAACACTCGGGCGCCTTGATGTCTTCCAGGTTTATGCCGCCAAAGGTCGGACCCATCAGGCGCACCGCCTTGATGAATTCATCCGGGTCCTCGGTGTCCAATTCGATATCGATCGAGTTCACATCGGCAAAGCGTTTGAACAGGACCGATTTCCCTTCCATCACCGGTTTCGAGCCCAGCGCGCCAAGGTTCCCAAGGCCCAGAACCGCCGTCCCGTTGGAGATTACCGCCACCAGGTTGCCCTTGTTGGTGTAGTCATAGGCGGTTTCCGGGTTCTCGGCGATGGCCTCGCAGGGCACCGCAACTCCGGGCGAATAGGCCAGCGACAGATCCCGTTGCGTGGTCATCGGGACGGTCGCGTTGATCTCCCATTTGCCGGGGGTGGGCTCCAGGTGAAAGGCAAGCGCCTCTTCGTTGGTGATCTTCGCTTTGGGCATGGGCTGTCGGTGTCCTCTCCTAATCGGGCACAGTCATATCCCAGCCATGCGCGCCCCTCAATCCGAACCAGAAAGAAATCGCCCCCTAAAAAGCAATATTATTTCAAATAAAAGCCGATGGAGTCCGCCACATTGCTGACATGGTTTAGCCGTCTGGGGGCTGCATTTCGTTAATACTTATGAACAGCACCCATCAAACGGGTGGCGCCTGGGCCAAAAACCACGGGCCCGGGCAGCATATGTCAGAAGGGCATACCATCATTTCTGACCAACCACATCCGCTGCCGAAACTCGGCAGTCAGGGTAAACATGGGATGCGCAGTATGACGAGTATCAATACAAACAGCGGTGCCATGACGGCGCTGCAGATGTTGGGCGGCACCGTCGATCAGTATCAACAAGTGCAAGACAACGTCGCCACCGGGCGGGAAGTGAACAGCGCGAAGGACAATGCCGCAATCTGGGCGATTTCCCAGATCATGGAAAGCGACGCCGCTGCCTTCAACACCACCTCCAAGGTTCTCTCTCTGGGTGAAGCAACGGTGGCTGTCGCCGCGGTCGGCGCTGAGCGGATCGCCGAAACGGTGACAGAGATGAAAGAGCTGGCGATCATGGCCAGCAGCGGCTCGGTCGACTATGCAAAGATCGAAGCGCAGATGCAGCACAAAACCGATCAGATCAATTCGATCATCTCATCGACCCAGTTCAATGGGGTCAACTTGCTGAAGAGCGATGTCAACGGCAGTGGCGCCTCCAGCCTGTCAGTCGCCGCGTCGCTGGATCGCGATGGCTCGGGCGGGGTATCGCTGTCGATGATCGACGTGGATACAGCCGATTTTGAAGGCGATCCTGCCTTTGACATCAACGGTCGCAGCGCGATTACCGATCAAGCCAGTGCAATGGCCGCTTTGGGAGAGCTCGAAGGCTTCCTGCAATTTGCCGTCAACGGCGCTGCGGCGCTTGGCTCTTCGGCCAGCCGGATTGCCAGCCAGAACGAGACTGTCAGTAAGCTGGAGGATGCAACACGCATGGGTATTGGCGCGATGGTCGATGCCAATATGGAAGAGACCGCCGCGCGCCTGGTGGCATTGAACGTGCAAAAGCAACTGGGCACCGTCTCTCTGTCGATCGCGAACTACAGTCCTCAGTCGCTTGGGGTGCTGTTCTGACCGCCCTGGCCGCGGCCCCATAGCTGATCCACCGCTACCGGGTTTTCCTTGGACCGTCTGCATAGTAAATGTCGGGCGACTACTTCCGGGGGATCTTGCATGACCGTGACGCCCATGATGGCGCAGTATCTTGAGATTAAGGCAGCGCATCCCGATGCGTTGCTTTTTTATCGGATGGGCGACTTCTACGAGATGTTCTTTGAGGACGCGGTCAATGCCGCCGAAGCGCTGGACATCGCCCTGACCAAACGCGGCAAGCACGAAGGCGAAGACATCCCCATGTGCGGCGTTCCCGTGCATGCCGCCGAAGGCTACCTGCTGACCCTGATCCGCAAGGGCTTCCGCGTTGCCGTGGGCGAACAGCTGGAAAGCCCCGCCGAGGCCAAGAAACGCGGCTCCAAATCTGTGGTGAAACGCGATGTGGTGCGGCTGGTCACACCGGGTACGCTGACCGAGGATTCGCTGCTGGAGGCGCGGCGCCACAACTTCCTGGTCTCCTACTCTGAACTCAGGGACGAGGCGGCGTTGGCCTGGGCGGATATCTCAACCGGTGCGTTTCACGTGATGCCGATTGCCCGCGTGCGCCTGTCGCCGGAACTGGCACGGCTGGCGCCCTCCGAACTGATCGTCGCCGATGGTCCACCCTATGACGCCACCCGACCCTTGGCCGATGAATACAAGATCCCGCTGACCCCGCTCGGCAAGGCCAGCTTTGACAGCACTGCCGCCGAGAAACGCATCTGCGCCCTGTTCAACGTCGGCGCGCTGGATGGCTTTGGCACCTTCTCCCGCGCCGAGGTTTCGGCGATGGGCGCGCTGATCGACTATCTGGAAATCACCCAAAAGGGCAAACTGCCGCTGTTGCAGCCCCCGGTGCAGGAAGCGCAGGACCGGGTGGTGCAGATCGATGCCTCCACCCGCGCCAGCCTGGAGCTGACTCGCTCCCTGTCGGGGGGGCGTGCCGGATCGCTGTTGTCCGTCGTGGACCGGACCGTCACCCCCGGCGGTGCGCGGCTGCTGGAACAGCGCATGGCCAGCCCCTCGCGCAATCTGGATGTGATCGACGCACGTCTTGCGGCACTGGATTTTGCGGTGGAGGCGACGCAGCTGTCGCAAGATATTCGCGCCGCCCTGCGCAAGACTCCGGATCTGGATCGCGCCCTGTCCCGCCTTGCGCTGGAACGCGGCGGGCCGCGGGATCTGGCCGCCATTCGCAACGGGCTGATGCAGGCAGAAACCATTGCCCAGATGTGCGAGGGGCAAGACCTTCCCGATCTGATCGCAGGCGCGGTACGCGACCTTCTGGGATTTGACGACCTTCTGTCGCTGCTGGATGCGTCACTGGTGGCTGAACCGCCGCTGATGGCGCGCGACGGCGGGTTTATTGCGGCTGGCTATGATCCCGAGTTGGACGAGGCGCGCACCCTGCGCGACGAAGGCCGGTCGGTCATCGCCGGTATGCAGCAGAAATATGCCGAACACACCGGCATCGCCTCGCTTAAGATCAAGCACAACAATGTGCTGGGCTATTTCATCGAGACCACTGCGACCCATGCGGACAAGATGCTGTCGGCGCCCTTGTCGGAAACCTATATCCATCGTCAAACCACCGCAAATCAGGTGCGCTTCACCACGGTGGAGCTGAGCGAGATCGAGACCCGGATCCTCAATGCCGGCAACCGGGCGCTGGAGATCGAAAAGCGGCTCTATGAAAGGCTTTCTGGCGCCATTCTGGAAACAGCCGCGCGGCTCAATACCGCTGCCAAGGGGCTAGCGGAGCTGGATCTTGTCACCGCCCTGGCCGATCTCGCACGCGGTGAAAACTGGACCCGGCCGAAGGTGGACAACTCCCGTGCGTTTCACGTGGAGGGAGGGCGGCACCCGGTCGTGGAACAGGCGCTGCGCCAGCAGGGTGGTGACAGTTTCGTGGCCAATGATTGTGATCTGTCTGCAAGCGATGGCGCTGCAATCTGGTTGCTGACCGGTCCCAACATGGCCGGTAAGTCGACCTTCCTACGGCAGAACGCGCTGATCGCGCTGCTGGCGCAAATGGGCAGCTATGTGCCCGCCGAGGCCGCCCATATCGGCCTTGTCAGCCAGCTGTTCAGCCGCGTCGGCGCCTCCGACGATCTGGCGCGGGGCCGCTCGACCTTCATGGTGGAGATGGTGGAAACCGCCGCGATCCTGAACCAAGCCGATGACCGCGCGCTGGTGATCCTTGATGAGATCGGCCGCGGCACGGCGACCTATGACGGCCTCTCTATCGCCTGGGCGACGCTGGAACACCTGCATGAGGTGAATCGCTCCCGCGCGCTATTCGCAACCCACTATCACGAGCTGACACAGCTCGCGAACAAGCTGGAAGGCGTCGACAACGCCACCGTCACCGTGAAGGAATGGGAAGGCGAAGTGATCTTCCTGCACGAGGTCAAGAAAGGTGCGGCCGACCGGTCTTATGGTGTTCAGGTGGCGCAGCTGGCCGGCTTGCCGTCCTCGGTGGTGGCGCGAGCGCGGGACGTGCTCGACATGCTGGAACAAGGCAGCCGTGAAGGCGCGGGCGCCAAGATCCAGATCGACGATCTGCCGCTGTTTGCCGCCGCCCCGCCGCCGCAGCCAAAACCTGCTGCGGGCCCGTCACCGGTGGATGACCTCCTGAGCGACATTCACCCGGACGATCTGACCCCACGTGAAGCGCTGGAGGCGCTCTATCGCCTGAAGGACGCGGCCAAGTAAAAGAAAAGGCGACCCTGCGGGGCCGCCTTTTTCAATTCTATCCGTGAGATGCGCGTTACGCAGGGGTGGAGGATACCCCGACCTGCGCCGGACGCAGAAGGCGGTCGTGCAGCATGAACCCTTCGGCGGAAACCTGGATGATATCGCCGGCCTTGGTGCCGGGCACCGGGGCTTCGAACATGGCTTCGTGCACCTGCGGGTCGAACTTGTCACCCACCTGCGGCGAGACGATGCGGATGCCATGCTTTTCGAAGACACCCAGCAGCGCACGCATGGTCAGCTCGACACCTTCGATCAGGGCGGCAGAGACCTGCTTTTGCTCTTCGGTGGCGGATTCCACGGCGCGTTTCATGTTGTCAAAGACCGGCAGCATGTCGCGCGCCAGTTTCGACCCACCGTATTGTTCGGCCTCGCGGCGTGCCTTGTCGCCACGCTTGCGGGCGTTTTCCGCATCGGCCAAGGCGCGCATGAAACGGTCCTTGAACTCGTCCCGCTCGGCGCGCAGGGCGTCCAGTTCCAGTTCCGCGTCGTCAAATTCTTCGGTCTGGGCCGCCAGCTCTTCGGCCTCGGCATTCGCGATATCATCGAGAAAATCGTCGTTCTTGGGCTCTGCCATTTTTCACCTCTAACTCCGGTCTGACAGCAATTTGCCGACCAGTTGCGCCGTATAGTCCACGATGGGCACAATCCGTCCGTAGTTCAGGCGGGTCGGGCCAATCACCCCAACCGCACCAATCACCTTTCGATCCGCGTTCATATAGGGAGACACCACCAAAGAGGAACCCGAAAGTGAGAAAAGTTTGTTTTCCGAGCCAATAAAAATGCGCACGCCTTCGCCTTCCTCGGTGAGTTCGAGGAATTCGGCAATATCCTGCTTGCGCTCCAGATCGTCAAACAGGCTGCGGATCAGATCCAGCTCCTTGGTGGCGCCACCATCGGCCAGAAGATTCGCGCGCCCCCGCACGATCAGGCGGGCCTGATCGCTGTCGTTGTCTTCCCAGGCGGCCAGCCCGCTTTCGATCAGATCATGCGCCAGGTTGTCGATCTCCTGGCGGCGGGCTGTGATCTCTTCCTGCATGTCGCGGCGCACATCGCTAAGGGTGCGCCCCTCCACCAGGGCGTTGAGGAAGTTTGCTGCCTCGCGCATCGAGCTGGGCGTCTGGCCCGGCGGCGGTGTGAACAGGCGGTTTTCGACATGCCCATCGGAAAACACCAGAACCACCATGGCCCGGTCGTGCCCGAGCGAGACGAATTCGATATGGCGGATCTCAGCCTCGTGTTTCGGCGTCAGCACCAATGAGGCGCCCTGCGTCACACCAGAAAGCGCGGCACCAACGCGGTCCAGCATACCGCTGACATCGCCTGAGTTTCGCCCCAGCGTCGCGTCGATCTTTTCCCGGTCCTGGGCCTTCAGATCCTCGACCTCCAGCAGGCTGTCGACAAACATCCGCAGCCCCATCTGCGTCGGCACCCGGCCGGCGCTGATATGCGGACTATCGAGCAGGCCGAGGAATTCGAGATCCTGCATCACGTTGCGCACGGTCGCGGCGCTGACCTTCTCGCTCAAGGATCGGGTCAGGGTGCGGCTGCCGACGGGATCACCGCTTTCGAGATAGGATTGCACCACCGCCCGGAACACGTCCCGCGAGCGGTCGTTCATGTCTTTCAGGATGTCATTTGCATCTGTCATGAGCATTTCAGCGGCTGAACGCTATATAGATAGGAACCGGTTTCCGGATTGCCATTAAAGAGGCCTGCGCACAAAGGTCAATCGTGCTTGCATCCCGCGCACCCACAGGGCTATCCGAAGGCCAGCAACAAAAGGATACTCCATGCGACCCTCTGGACGACAGTTGAACGAGATGCGCCCGATTTCGATCGAAACCGGCTTCACCAAGCATGCCGAAGGCTCCTGCCTGATCAAGGTGGGCGACACTCATGTTCTGTGCACCGCCACCATCGAGGACCGCGTGCCGCCCTTCATCAAGGGATCGGGTCTGGGTTGGGTCACCGCCGAATACGGCATGCTGCCCCGCGCCACCAACACCCGGATGCGCCGGGAGGCTGCCGCCGGCAAACAGGGCGGGCGTACCGTCGAGATCCAGCGCCTGATTGGCCGTGCCCTGCGCGCCGGTGTGGATCGCGTGGCCCTGGGTGAGCGCCAGATCAGCATCGACTGCGATGTTCTGCAGGCCGATGGCGGCACCCGCTGCGCCTCGATCACCGGCGGCTGGGTCGCGCTGCGCCTGGCGGTGAACAAGCTGATGAAGGCGGGCGATGTCTCGATTGATCCGCTAATCGATCCTGTCGCGGCCGTGTCCTGCGGCATCTATGCCGGCCAGCCGGTGCTGGATCTTGACTACCCCGAAGATTCCGAGGCCGGCGTCGATGGCAACTTCATCATGACCGGGTCGGGCAAGCTGATCGAAGTGCAGATGTCCGCCGAAGGTTCGATGTTTTCGCGCGAGCAGATGAACAACCTGATGGATCTGGCCGCCCAGGGCACTGCCGAGCTGGCCGAGATGCAGAAGGCCGCCTGCGCATGACCCGCAAGTTCGAAGGTGAGCGGCTGCTGATCGCCACCCACAACAAGGGCAAGCTGGAGGAGATGGCGCATCTCCTCCAGCCCTATGGCGTTTCGGTAGTTGGTGCGGCCGACATGGACCTGCCGGAACCGGAGGAAACCGAGGACACCTTCGTCGGCAATGCCCGGATCAAGGCCCATGCGGCGGCCAAGGCAACCGGCCTCCCTGCCCTGTCGGATGACTCCGGCATCACCATCGATGCGCTGGATGGCGCGCCGGGCGTCTATACCGCCGATTGGGCAGAAACGGGCAATGGCCGCGATTTCATGAAGGCGATGACCCGCGCCCATGAAGAGCTGGAAGCCAAGAACGCGCCGCATCCCCGGCTTGCGCAGTTCCGCTGCACGCTGGTTCTGGCCTGGCCCGATGGCCATGACGAGGTGTTCGAGGGCGTGGCCCCCGGTCACCTGATCTGGCCGATCCGTGGCGCCGAGGGCTTTGGCTATGATCCGATGTTCGTGCCCGAAGGCCATGACGTGACCTTTGCCGAGATGGATCGCTGGGAGAAGAACAAGATCAGCCATCGCGGCGATGCGGTCGCAAAGTTCATCAAGGGCTGTTTCGGTGAATGACCGATCTGCTGGATGATTGGCGCAACGGGGGCTTTGGTCTTTACGTGCATTGGCCCTTTTGCCAGGCCAAATGCCCCTATTGCGACTTCAACAGCCATGTCACGGCTAATATTGATCAAAAACAATGGGTTAAATCCTATAACCAGGAACTTGCACGCACGCCCGAGGCGCTGCGCGGCCGGGTCCTGAACACGATCTTCTTTGGCGGCGGCACGCCATCCTTGATGCACCCGGATACGGTTGCGGCGGTGATCGAGGCCGCACGCGAAATCTGGCCCTTTGCCAATGACATCGAAATCTCGCTGGAAGCCAACCCGGGTTCTGTTGAGGCGGGCAGGTTTGCAGGCTATCGCGATGCCGGGGTCAACCGGATCTCCATGGGGATCCAGGCGCTCAATGATGAAGACCTCCGCCGCCTGGGCAGGATCCACTCTGTCGCGGAAGCCAGAGCTGCCTTTGATATCGCCCGGAGTTGTTTCGACCGTGTCAGTTTCGATCTGATCTATGCGCGCCAGGGCCAGACACCCCAGGACTGGGAGACAGAGCTGCAAACCGCCCTGTCGATGGCCATCGACCACCTGTCGCTGTACCAGCTGACCATCGAGGATGGCACCGCCTTTGGCGACCGTTATGCCCGTGGTAAGCTGCGCGATCTGCCCAGCGATGACAGCGCGGCCGATATGTATCAGCTAACGCAGGACATCTGTGCCGCTCATGGCATGCCCGCCTATGAGATCTCCAACCACGCCCGCCCCGGCGCTGAAAGCCGCCACAACCAGATCTACTGGCGCTACGGAGATTACCTTGGCATCGGTCCCGGCGCGCATGGGCGGATCACCATGGGCGGTATACGCTATGCCACCGAAACCTACCGCACCCCCGGTGCCTGGCTCGAGGCCGTTTCAAAGGGAACCGGGGAATCCTTGCGAGAAAGTCTGGACCATTCCGAAGCCGCTGCCGAACTTCTGATGATGGGTCTTCGGCTGGTGGAAGGTGTCGACCTGGATCGCTATGCTTCTGTGGCGCAGGCTCCGTTGGAGCAGGAACAACTCATCAACCTTGCCAACCTCGGTATGGTGACTATCTCTGATCGGAGACTTTGTGCAACGGATCAAGGGCGGCCAGTCCTGAACGCCATCCTGCGTGACCTATTGGTGGGCTAATCACATGCGCTACATTTATGCCGGGCTGGGATTGTTCTGCGTGGCGCTTGGCCTTTTGGGTGTTGTTCTGCCTCTGCTGCCAACTGTCCCCTTCCTTCTTCTTGCGACGTTCTTTTTTGCCAACTCGTCGGAGCGGCTGCACAATTGGATCATCTCCCACCCCACCTTTGGCCCCATGATCCTGGATTGGCGCGACAACGGGGCAATTCGCCCAACCGCAAAAAAGGCCGCAACCGGATCGATTGCCGCCGTTTTTCTATTGTCGCTCGTGATGGGTGCGCCGTCCCATGTGCTTGCCATTCAGGCCGTGGTTCTGTCCAGCGTCCTGATCTTTATCTGGACCCGGCCTAACGGCTAAGAAGATTGCACAGCTCATCCAGCTGATCGAGCGTCTCATAGCTGATCGTAACCGATCCGGTTTCCCCGCCCGGCTTGTGATCGATGGAAACTTTCATCCGCAACATAGCCGAAAGATCCCCCTCTAGCGCGCGGGTATCGGCATCCTTCTCAACATCCTTGCGCGGCTTCTTGGACGCCGTCGATGGTGTGGCGCCGGCCGCGTCCTTTTTCACCAATGTCTCGGTTGCGCGAACCGACAAGCCGCCCTTCACGATCTTTCTGGCCAGATCGGATGCGTTATCAGATGTGATCAAAGCCCGAGCATGCCCGGCGGACAGCTTGCGATCCTGAACAAGCTGCTGCACATCCTTGGGAAGATGCAGCAGGCGCACCAGGTTCGCAATATGGCTGCGGCTCTTCCCCAAGGCCTCTGCCATACGCTCCTGGGTATGGCCGAACTTTTCCATCAGCTGCTTGTAGCTCTGCGCCTCTTCCATCGCATTCAGATCAGAGCGCTGAATGTTCTCGATGATCGCAACTTCAAGCATCTCCAGATCGTCATAGTCCCGGATCAGGACCGGAACCTCGTGCAGTTGCGCGGCCTGTGCTGCCCGCCAGCGGCGTTCCCCGGCGACGATCTCATACATCCCACCATCACGGGGACGCACGATCAGCGGCTGCAGGACGCCCTTTTCCTTGATCGAAGCGGTCAGATCATCCAGGTCTTCCTGAAGAAACTGACGCCGTGGCTGATCGGGATTTGCCGTGACCTTTTCGATTGGAACCAGGATTTCGGCGTTTCTGGGCGCCTCTGCCTGGGTGCTCACAGGATCCGGATTTACATCCGCCATAAGTGCGGACAATCCTCGGCCCAGGCCGCGTGGCTTGTTCTTCTTTTCTGTCATTGTGCCCTCCCCGGTTTAAGCTGCAAGCTTTTGATGATTCGAAACAATTTCCTCTGCCAGTGCGCGATAGGCCCGCGCCCCTAGTGAATTCGTATCGTAGTTCAGTACCGGCAAAGCATAAGATGGCGCTTCGCTGACACGCACATTTCGCGGGATGACGGTTCTGAACACCAATTCACCCAGATTATCGCGCGCGTCCTGTTCAACCTGTTGAGACAGGTTGTTACGGCGATCATACATGGTTAACACGACACCCTCGATCCTTAGATCGGGGTTGGCAGCCTGGCGAACCTCGCGAATGGTCAGCATCAGTTGCGACACGCCTTCCAAGGCAAAGAACTCGCTTTGCAACGGGATCAAGACCGAATGCGCCGCGACCATGGCGTTGACTGTCAACAGGTTCAAAGACGGCGGGCAATCGATCAGGACATAGTCCCAATCATAGTCATCCATTGCCGTCTGCCGCAGCGCATCATGGAGGAGGAAACTGCGCTTTTCATTGGCAAAAAGCTCGATATCGGCCGAACTCAGGTCAACGGTGGCCGGAATGACGCAAAGATCTTCAATCTCAGTTGCCCGGATCACCTCAGACAACGGCGCATCATCGACCAACAAATCATAGGTGGTGTAGTCGCGATTTTCCGGTTCAATACCAAGCCCGGTAGAGGCATTGCCCTGCGGATCAAGATCCACCACCAGAACGCGCATCCCTGCTTCAACCAGCGCTGCTGCAAGGTTAATCGCTGTCGTTGTCTTTCCCACTCCGCCCTTTTGATTAGCGACCGCTATGATACGGGGCCCATCCGGGCGGGATAAGTCAGACACGAGCAACTCCCTTGATTTTCAGCACGACCGCGTCGGGTTCAGTTAAACTTGTAATAGGTTCCAAATCGAATCGCCATCGCTCTCGCGCGTTATCCACTTCTTTTTTCCAAGTCACCCCTTTCGGGAACAGCGAAACGCCCCCCGGCTTGAGATGACGTTCGGTGAATTCAAGCAGGATCGACAGATCAGCCAAAGCTCGTGCGGACAGGACATCCGCGTTTTGGGGGTCAGCGGCCTCGATTCGTTTAGAAATGACCTCAACTTTTGCACCACATTCGCGGGCTACAGTCCGAAGAAAGGCGGATTTTCGTTGATCTGATTCGATCAACGTCACGCGTGTTTGTGGCGATTCGTCTGCCGCTAGGATCGCGACGACCACCCCCGGAAACCCTCCCCCGCTTCCGATATCCACCCAATGATCGGGCGGCGTTGCACAGCGGAACACCTGGATCGAATCCACAAAGTGTCGCGTCCAAAGATCCTCCAGGCTACTTCGCGAAACCAGGTTGATCTTGGGGTTCCACTTTCGAATGGTGCTTTCGAAAACTTTCAGCCGGTCAATTGTTTCACGTGAAACATTCAGCTTACCCAGAAGATCCTCTGCACTCATGTTGCCGCGCTCCGACGACGGGGTTCCTTACGCAACCGTGCCAGCAGCAAAGCCAAGGCAGCCGGAGTCATCCCGTCCACCCGAGCCGCTTGTGCCAGGTTCTCCGGCTGTGTCTTTGTAAGCTTTTGCTGGAGTTCAGCAGATAGACCTTCGATCCCTGCATAAATGAACCCGCTCGGAATCAGATAGTCCTCGTCCCGCTTCAAAGCGGCTATTTCCCGCTTTTGGCGTTCGATGTAGTTTGCATAAAGCGCATCACGCTCTACCTGCCGACGGATCACGTCATCGCTGTTGTCCAACTCGGGGACCAGCGGAATAATGTCTTCGAACACCACGTCCGGAAAGGCCAGAACCTCCAATCCCGTGCGTTTGTTCCCATCCTGGTTGATCCGTATGCCAACAGCCGCAATCTGTTTCGGAGAAAAGGTTCTTCCGGTCAGTTGCTCCATCGCAACCTCCAACCTTTCGGCCTTTGACCCAAACAACCGCTTTCGCTCTTCCGACGCACAACCGAGTTCGATTGCCTTCGGAGTCAACCGCTGATCAGCGTTGTCTGCCCGAAGGGACAGGCGGAACTCGGCCCGGGATGTGAACATGCGATAGGGCTCGGTCACGCCATTTGTGGTCAGGTCATCGACCATGACGCCGATGTAGCTTTCGGATCTGCCAAAATGGACCGGCTCTTCTTCCTTTGATCTCCGCGCCGCATTCAAGCCTGCAACCAATCCCTGGGCAGCTGCCTCTTCGTAGCCTGTGGTACCATTGATCTGACCTGCCAAGAACAATCCCGGCACCGACTTCACCTCAAGACCAAGGGTTAAAGCACGCGGGTCGATGTAATCATACTCAATAGCATAGCCCGGCTGCAGGATCCGAGCGTTTTCCAGACCAAAGATCGACTGGACATAGTCCTCTTGCACGTCAACGGGCAAACTTGTGGATATACCATTGGGATACACCGTGTCATCTGACACGCCTTCCGGCTCCAAGAAGATCTGATGCGATGTCTTATCCGCAAACCGAACGATCTTGTCCTCAATCGATGGACAGTACCGCGGCCCAACCCCTTCGATATGTCCACCATACATCGCCGAGCGATCAAGGTTCTGTCGGATGATGTCGTGGGTTTTCTCGTTGGTATGTGTAATGCCGCAGGACACCTGGGCAGCATTCAGCTGCGTTGTCGTAAATGAAAAGAACGTCGGATCATCGTCACCGGGCTGACTTTCCAACTTACTCCAGTCGATTGTCTTTCCATCCAGTCGCGGTGGCGTGCCGGTTTTCAACCGTCCGAGAGGGAGTTCAAAACTGTCCAGACGCTCGGCAAGCTGGATTGATGGTTTATCACCCATGCGACCACCTGGTCGTGATACATCGCCGATATGGATTACACCGCGCAAAAATGTTCCAGAAGTCAAAATCACTGCAGATGAGGAAATCTCGCTGCCATCGGCGAGAACCACGCCATTGACGGCTTCTCCCTCCATCACAAAGTCAGTGACTTCCCCTTCGATGATATCCAGGTTATTCTGCTCTTCGGTGAGGCGCAGCATCTCTTTGCGGTAGATCGCCCGGTCAGATTGCGCTCGTGGCCCCTGCACGGCCGGACCTTTACGCCGATTCAGCAAGCGAAACTGAATACCTGCAAGATCGGCCACGCGACCCATCACGCCATCCATGGCATCAATTTCGCGCACAAGGTGGCCTTTTCCCAAGCCGCCGATGGCCGGGTTGCAGGACATCACACCAATGCCGTCTTTCCGCAACGTGATCAGAGCAGTTCTGACCCCCATGCGAGCAGCAGCGTGCGCGGCTTCGGTGCCTGCGTGTCCACCGCCAACAACAATCACATCGTAGTTCGAATGTTTCACGTGAAACACTCCTTACTTACCCAAACAGAAGCTGGAGAAAATCTCGTCCAGCAAGTTTTCGACACCCACGCGCCCAACCAACATCTCCAGCGCGCGGATCGCAGATCGCATATCCTCTGCCGCCAACTCATAGTGGTCCGGTCCCAGCTCCAGAACAGCTTGCGCCTGAGCTAGGCTTTCCAGCGCGGAAAACAACGTATCGCGATGACGATTTCGAGTGGCTACACCCACCTGCGATGATCGCTCTTTCAGTTCCGACAAGAGATGAGCAACCAAGGCATCAATCCCCTGCCCCGTTTTACCCGAGATCGATCCTTCTACCGACCCATCCCGTTGATCCGCCTTTGGTACCAGGCGAAGATCCCCTGGGCGCATTGCCACATCCAAGGTCTCTTCCGGCTCTGCCAGAAAAACCCTGATGTCGGCCTGCTCTGCTCTTTTCCGGGCCAAAGCGATACCAATGTTTTCGACGTGATCGTCCGTGTCGCGCAGACCAGCTGTATCAAGCAGTGTAACGGGAAGCCCGCCAAGATCCATTCGGACCTCAATAATATCCCGCGTTGTGCCGGCATATTCCGATGTGATGGCAGCGTCCCGACCGGAAAGCGCGTTCAGCAATGTCGACTTCCCAACGTTTGGTGCTCCGACAATCGCCACCTCAAAACCAGACCGGATTCGCTCAGCGATTTTCACACCGTTGACCTCTGCCTGCAGGTCCTTTTGAACAGCGGACAACAAGGCAGAGACTTCCGGAGTGACGTCAACCGGCACCTCCTCATCCGCGAAATCGATGGTGACTTCGATCAATGAGGCCGCGCGGATCAGATCTTTCCGCCAGCGTTCAGCCAACCTGCCCAATTCCCCGGACAGGACCAACTGCGCCTGTTTCCTTTGGGCTTCGGTTTCGGCGTCAATGAGATCCGCCAAGCCTTCCACCTGAGCCAGGTCCAATTGGCCGTTTTCCAGGGCTCGGCGGGTGAATTCCCCAGGCTCTGCCACGCGCAGACCGGCAATTCGCCCAAGCGTATCAAGCAGAGCGCTCACAACCGCCGTGCTGCCATGCACCTGAAGTTCGACAACATCTTCGCCGGTAAAGCTGTGCGGAGCCCGAAAGGTCAGTACCAGAGCCTCGTCCAGATGTTCACCGGAAAGATCGCGCAGACCGCGCAGACCACGGCCTGGCACTGCTACGGGAACCTTGCACAGCTGTTCGAGCGCGGACAAAGCATCCGGACCGGAAACCCGCACAACGGAGACTCCGGCCTTTCCCTGGGCAGAGGCCAAGGCAAAGATCGTATCCATGTCTGGCCTTCCTTTCTTTGAAACCTAATCTTAGGTGTTCATCGAGTCGAAGAACTCAGAGTTCGTCTTGGTCTGCTTCAGCTTGGACAGCAGGAACTCGATTGCGTCCGTTGTCCCCATCGGGTTCAAAATACGACGCAAAACAAAGGTCTTAGCCAGATCCGCCTTGTCAACCAGCAGGTCTTCCTTACGGGTGCCGGACTTGAGAATATCGATCGCCGGGAAGACGCGTTTATCGGCAATTTTGCGATCCAGAACCAGTTCGGAGTTACCCGTCCCTTTGAATTCTTCAAAGATAACTTCATCCATCCGGCTGCCGGTATCGATCAGCGCGGTTGCGATGATTGTCAGCGAGCCACCCTCTTCGATATTCCGGGCCGCACCGAAGAACCGTTTGGGCCGTTGCAGCGCGTTTGCATCCACACCACCGGTCAGAACCTTACCGGAAGACGGCACCACGGTGTTAAAGGCCCTACCAAGTCTAGTGATAGAATCGAGAAGAATAACAACATCTCGTTTATGTTCGACCAGGCGCTTGGCCTTTTCGATCACCATTTCCGAAACCGCCACGTGACGGGTTGCCGGTTCGTCAAAGGTGGAGGAGACGACCTCCCCCTTCACCGACCGCTGCATGTCGGTGACTTCTTCCGGGCGTTCATCGATCAGAAGGACGATCAGATAGCATTCCGGGTGATTTTTCTCGATCGAGTGGGCGATGTTCTGCAAGATCACAGTCTTACCGGTCCGCGGCGGCGCCACGATCAGCGAACGCTGGCCCTTACCGATCGGCGCAACCAGGTCGATCACGCGGGCGGATTTGTCCTTGATGGTGGGATCCTCGATCTCCATCTTCAGGCGCTCATCCGGGTAAAGCGGCGTCAGGTTGTCGAATGCGATCTTGTGACGGGCCTTTTCCGGCTCTTCGAAGTTGATCTTCGTCACGTTTGTCAGGGCAAAATACCGCTCGTTTTCCAGCGGCGCCTTGATCTGACCTTCGACCGTATCGCCGGTGCGCAAGGAATACTGGCGGATCATGTCGGGCGAGACATAGATATCGTCCGGACCCGGCAGGTAGTTCGCCTCGGGTGAACGCAGGAAGCCAAAGCCGTCCTGCAGCACCTCAAGAACACCGTCACCGCCGATATCCCAGCCTTCATCCGCGCGTTCGCGCAGGATCTGGAACATCATCTCGCCCTTGCGCATGGTCGAGGCGTTTTCGATCTCCAACTCTTCCGCCATGGCCAGCAGGGCTTTGGGGCTCTTGGCTTTGAGGTCGGACAGGTTGAGGGCTTGATTGGTCATCAGAATAAACCTTCTCTTCCCCTTTGGGCGGGGAAAGCAGTCATATTGAATACGGAAGACACGAGTGCCCGGACGGGCCCGTTTGGACCCTCTCATAAGCGGAACATCCAGATGAGTCAAACATCGCGTCTACGGGCCGCTCCGACGCTGTCAGAGGGGTCGTGATCAGAACTTGAAGATCACAGAGACCACGATGACGATCATGAACAGGGTGGGCACCTCATTCATCATCCGGAACTGGCGACCGGTCAGCTGATTGCGATCCTCTTCGAAGATACGGATCTGCCGTTTCAGCCACATGTGATAGAGGGTCATGCCGATGACGCTGATCCCCTTGGTCCAGGGCCAGACAGAGGACCAGTCGACAAATCCCGGTGTGAAGACAATGAACAGACCGGCGACCCAGGCGGTGTGCATGGCCGGGCTCATGATCACTTTCATCAGCTTGCGTTCCATGGTCAGAAAGATCGGAATGGCATCCTGAACCTTCTCAGCCTCTTCCACGTGATAGACAAACAGACGTGGCAGATAGAACAGACCCGCCATCCAGCTGAGCACCGCCATGATGTGCAGCGACTTGGCATAGGGGTAGAGGACATACATCCAGTCTGTCAGGGTCATGGGTTCTCTCTTTCCTGCTCTCTCGTGGGGCACCCTAAAATAATAAAGAAAGATTTAAAGGATGATGTTTTTGTAGGGCATAGGGATTTCCGTGGATACTTCAGTCCTTCCCATGCCTATCCCCAGCGTGGACAACTTGCCATGCGGCACAGGGTGAAAATGGTGAATAAACCCTTAAGGGCCTTTGTTTCATGTGTTCTTAACGAGTTGTTAACCGAGGTAAACATGGGGATAACCCCGGGATCATTTGCGGGAGTCTCAGATATCCCCATGCGCGGAGTTATCCCAATCCACGCGGGACGAATCGCGGTACAGTCGGGATGAAATCTACACTTCGTCTGTGGGCTTGCCAAACCGGGGGAAAACCATACAAAACATGCCAATACTGCGAACCTATTACCCACGGGGTTTTCCACATGACTGCCCACATAGTGCTGGCGTCCGGGTCCGAGATCAGGGCGCACCTTCTCCGTCAGGCCGCCATTCCGTTTGATTGCGATGTGCCGCGTCTGGATGAAGACAGCATCAAGGCCGCGCTTCTGGCCGAAGGGGCACCGCCGCGCGATATCGCTGATGCCCTGGCCGAAGCAAAGGCGCGCAAAATCAGCGGCAAACACCCCGGCCGCATGGTGATTGGCTGCGATCAGGTGCTGGATTTCCAGGGGCGCCTGCTGTCCAAGCCAAAAACTCCCGAAGAGGCGCTGTCTCAGCTTAGCGACATGCGCGGGCATCGTCATATGCTTTTGTCCGCGGCGGTGATCTACCGCGATGGAGAGCCCCTGTGGCGTCACGTTGGACAGGTGCGGCTGTTGATGCGCAAGGCCTCAGATGCCTATCTGCAGGACTATGTGACGCGTAACTGGGACAGCATCCGTCACGCCGTCGGCGCCTACAAGCTGGAAGAAGAAGGCGTGCGCCTCTTTGCCAGTATCGAGGGAAGCTATTTTAACGTTTTGGGATTACCGCTGACTGAACTTATAAACTACCTGGGACTGCAGGGAGTTATCGATCAATGAGCGACAGGAAGATACCGCTGGCCGGGGTCATTGGCTGCCCGGTGGCCCATTCACGCTCTCCTCAGATCCAGAACCACTGGCTGAAAACCTACGAGATCGCAGGCTATTACGTGCCCATGCATGTAGAGCCGCAAGATCTGGAGACGGTCATCCGTTCCCTCCCCAAGGCGGGGTTTGTCGGGGCGAATGTCACCATCCCGCATAAGGAAGCGGTCATGCAGATCGCGGATAAGGTGACGGATCGCGCAACCCTGATGGGGGCTGCCAATACGCTGATCTTCCGCGAAGACGGATCCGTCCTGGCCGACAATACCGATGGTTACGGCTTCATTACCAATCTCCATCAAGGTGCGCCCGATTGGAAACCCAATGGCGGCCCCGCTCTGGTGCTGGGTGCCGGCGGTGCATGTCGCGCTGTGATTGCTTCTTTGGTTGAAGCCGGCGTGCCGGAAATCATGCTGTCCAACCGCACCCGCGAACGGGCGGATCAGCTCCGCAAGGAGTTTGGCAAGCGCATCCAGGTTATCGACTGGGTCAAGGCTGGCAATGCGGTGGAGGACGCCTCTTTGGTGGTCAACGCCACATCACTGGGCATGGAGGGCAAACGCCCCCTGCGGGTGCCGATGGACGGGCTGCAGACCAGCTGCGTGGTGACGGATCTTGTCTACACGCCGCTCAAGACAGATCTAATCCAGGCCGGCGAGGATGCCGGCTGCACCGTTGTCGATGGGCTGGGCATGCTGCTGCATCAGGCGGTTCCCGGATTTGAACGCTGGTTCGGACAGCGGCCCAAGGTGGATGAGGCAACCCGCGCGGCGGCGCTGGCATGAGGTTTTCTCTGGGTCTGACCGGCTCCATCGGCATGGGCAAAAGCACCACGGCAAAGATTTTTGCCGAGCTTGGCTGTGCGGTCTGGGATGCGGATGCGGCGGTACACCGTCTTTATGGTACCGGCGGTGCGGCAGTTGCGCCGATGGCTGAAGCCTTTCCCGAGGCAATCAAAGATGGCGTGGTGGACCGTGGCGCGCTGAAAGAGATCATCTCTCGCGACCCCTCGGCCCTATCCATCATTGAGAAAATCGTGCACCCCTTGGTGGCCGAGGACCGTGCAGAATTCCGTCGTCAGGCAGACAGCGACATCCTTGTCTTTGATATTCCGCTGCTTTTCGAAACGGGTGGCGAGGCAGCGATGGATGCGGTCGCCTGCGTTTGGGTGGATGGAGAGACGCAGAAACAGAGGGTTCTGGATCGCGGCACCATGACGGTTGAGCAATTCACCCAGATCCTGCAAAAGCAGATGTCAATCGAAGACAAACGCGCCCGCGCCGATTACGTGATCGAGACCGACACGATGGAGCACGCCCGTGCGCAGGTGGAAGAGATCCTGAAGGATATCAGGGGAAAGATGGCAGATGCGTGAGATCGTTCTGGATACCGAAACCACGGGCTTTGATCCCTTTTCCGGCGATCGCATCGTCGAGATCGGTGCGGTGGAACTGTATAACCACATGCCTACCGGCAAGACCTACCACGAATACATCAACCCCGAACGCGACATGCCGGAAGAGGCCTTCGGCGTGCATGGTATCGGTCCCGATCTGCTGAGCCCGCCGCAGCCCCCTGCCCCCGGTGCCGTGACTCTGCGCGACAAGCCAGTTTTTGCCAAGATCGGCCAGAGCTTCCTCGATTTCGTCGGCGACGCGCGGCTGGTGATTCACAACGCCAGCTTTGACATGAAGTTTCTCAACGCCGAACTGGGCTGGATGAACCTGCCGCAGCTGCCGATGGATCAGGCGATTGATACGCTGGCCATGGCGCGCAAACGCTTCCCAGGCTCGCCGGCCACGCTGGATGCGCTCTGCCGCCGGTTCAATATCGACAACTCGAACCGGACCTTGCACGGCGCGCTTCTGGACTCGGAAATCCTGGCCGAGGTCTATCTTGAGCTCATCGGCGGTCGGCAGCCGGATTTTGCGCTTTCGACCGGTGGACAAGGTGCAGATGGCGCTACTGCCCAATCGGATTGGCGCCCGACCCCGCGCCCGACCCCCCTGCCCGCGCGGCTGACGGCCGAGGAAAAAGAGGCCCATGACGCCTTTGTGGAGAAACTGGGCGACGGGGCACTTTGGGCGACGGGGCAATCCTAAACCGCCGGTTCGGGCAAAGAAAAACGCTGCCGGCATGGCCGACAGCGCCTGATTTTCGATTGAGTAAAAGGATTTACTGCTGCGGCTGGGCTTCTGCCTGACGGCGGGCCAGTTCGTTGCGGTAGATCGCGACAAAATCGATGTTGTCGAGATTCAGCGGCGGGAAACCACCGTCGCGGGTCACGTCGGACACGATGCGGCGCAGGAAGGGGAAGGTCATGCGCGGGCATTCGATCAGCAGGAAGGGGTGCAGCTGCTCATCCGGCACGCCCTGGATGTTGAAGACGCCGACATATTCGATTTCCAGAACAAAAAGAACGTCGCCGCCTTCCTTGTTCTTGGATTCGACGATCAGCTTGGTCATCACCTCGTACTGGTTTTCGACCGCGCGTTTCTTGGCGTCCAGGTTGACCTGAACGTTCACATCGGGCTGTACCTCGCCGCCGGCACCCTTTTGGGCCATGACGTTTTCAAAGGACATGTCACGGATGAACTGTCCCAGAACGTTCATCTGGACTTGCGGCTGCTGCGGGGCTTCTGCTGCTGCGCCCTCGGTGGTGCCATTCTCGGCCATGGAGATACTCCTGAAAATATGACTTTGGAGATTGCTTATCAGCTTGTTGCAGGTAGCTCAACGGTCAGCCGAAGTATGTGACCTCCCTGTCATATCTGGGATTATTCCGGCCCCTTGACCCAGCCCGAAGGCCGGTCCGTGGGCCTGTTTGGCGTGACATCTTCGAAATCGCCGTCAATCACGTCGCCACTCCCGCCCGGATGGTGGCGATGATGCGGATGGCGGGGGTCGTGACCGGCGCTGTGCTGATGCATGCTGCCCATTTCGAACTGCGCAACCGTGATCCTCTTGCCGAGGTAACGGATCACCGCCATGCGGACAGGGGGCATCAGCAGAGCAAATCCGACCCCGTCGGTGAAAAAACCAGGTGTCAGCAGCAGCGCGCCGGCAAAGAGGATCATCGCCCCATGGGCCAGTGGCTCTGCCGGATCGGACAGGGTCTGGAAAGAGGATCGCAGCTGACCCATCGCCAACCGCCCCTGCGAGCGCACCAGAGACGTCCCCAGGATGGCCGTCAGAACCACGATTGCGAGCGTCGGCCACAGGCCGATCAAGCCGCCGATCTGAATGAACAGGGCGATTTCAATCAGTGGCACCATCAAAAAGGCCAGAAAAAGATACATCTTGGGGTCCTTTGAACTTGCGCTGGATGGTGGACTTGGCCCCACCCGTCACCTACATAAGAGCAGTCCGCTTTGGTTTCAAACAAGGCTTGGTTGCCTAGCAAGAGGTTCACATGGAGTCGCCCTTGATTCAGATTTTGGTTTTGGCCGGCATTGCCGTCTTCCTGATCCTGCGCCTGAAAAGCGTCCTGGGCACCCGTGACGGGTTCGAAAAGCCAACGCCGCCGCAGATGCCTGCGGCCGAGAAACGACGCCCGGGGTTCGAGGTGATCGAAGGCGGCCCCGACCGCGATATCATCGATTACGTCGCCGAAGGCTCGCCACAGGCGGAGGCCCTTGCCGCGATGAAACGGACCGAGTCCTCCTTCCAGGTTCAGGATTTCGTCCAAGGCGCGCGCGGTGCCTATGAGATGATCCTGATGGGCTTTGAAAACGGCAATCTCGATGAGATCCAGCCCTTCCTGGCCGAAGATGTCTATGAAAGCTTTGTCGATGCCGTGGCACAGCGCGAGGATCAGGGGCTGACCATCGAGGCCGAATTCATCGGCGTGCGGGAAACCGCGGTCGAGGACGCCCGGTTTGACGAGGCGACCCGTACTGCCGAAATCACCATGCGGTTCGTTGCCGAGATGACTTCGGTGGTGCGCAACGCGGAGGGTGAGATCGTCGAGGGCGACCCCAAGGCCATCAAGCGCCTGAAGGACACCTGGACCTTCTCCCGCGCCATGGGCGCAAGCGATCCGAACTGGCAACTGGTGGCTACGGACGCATGATTGGTGCGCTCCGGGCGGCATTGCGGGCAGCAGCCATTCTTGGCGCTGCCATGACCGCCTCGGGCGCAACCGGCGAGACTGCCTATTCCCTGCTGAACTTCTCCCAGCTTCAGGGCTGGGAAGAGGACAATCACGCCGAGGCCCTGGAGGTATTCCTGGGCACCTGCGCCGATCTGGACGATCCCGATTGGCAAAGCCTTTGCGCCTTGGCTCAATCACAAGCCCAATCCGAAACACCGGATGCGGCGCGGCGGTTTTTCGAACTGTTCTTTCGTCCCGTGCTGATCCAGGATGGGGCGGACACCGCGCTGTTCACCGGATATTTCGAACCGGAGCTGGATGGCTCCCGCTATCCGACGGGCCGGTTTCGCTACCCTGTCTACCGCATGCCCCAGGAAGCGCGCCGGACCGATCTTTGGCTGCCGCGCCGTGACATCCTGACCAGCGGTGTGATGGATGGCCGTGGACTTGAGATTGCCTGGGTCGATGATCCGGTAGAGCTGTTCTTTCTGCAAATACAAGGTTCTGGTCGGATCCGCATGCAAGATGGCTCTACCGTCCGGGTCGGTTATGGCGGTGCCAACGGGCATCCCTATCGCTCGGTTGGCGCGGAAATGGTGCGTCGAGGCATCTACAAGGCGCATCAGGTCAGTGCCCAGGTTATCAAGGCCTGGGTCAGGCGCAACCCGGTCGCCGGTCATGAACTCTTGCTGCACAACCCGTCCTATGTGTTCTTTCGCGAAGTGCGCCGGGTGCGCGCCACCGATGGGCCGCTTGGGGCAATGAACCGGTCTGTCACGGCGATGCGCAGCATCGCGGTCGATCCGAAGTACACGCCTCTTGGGGCGCCGGTTTGGGTGGAAAAGGATGGTGAATCGCCGCTGCGGCGTTTGATGATTGCCCAGGATACCGGGTCGGCGATCAAGGGCGCGCAGCGCGCCGATATCTTCTTTGGCACCGGAGACGAAGCCGGACAGGCGGCCGGCCGGTTGCGCGATCCGGGGCGGATGGTGGTTCTGCTGCCGATCCAGCGTGCCTATGCCATGCTGCCGGAAGGCTACTGATGACCCGCCGCAAGCTGACTTCGGAAGAAATCGACCTGTGGCACAAGGTCGTGAAACATGCAGAGCAGCTGCATCCGGGCAGTCATTCGACGCCGCCGGACCTGCCGCTGCCCAAACCCAAGCCGAAGAAGACCCCACATGCCCATGCCGCACCGCAGATCGAGGGGTTTCGCATTGGCAGCCGGGCGCAGGGAAAGCCGGGCAAACACGATCTGAAGGCACCGGTTGCGCAGTCCCTGTCCAGAGCACCCGTGCAGATGGATGAAAAAGCCTATCGCCGGATGAAGCGCGGCAAGCTGCGCCCCGAGGGCAAGCTTGACCTGCACGGGATGCGTGTCGATACGGCGCATCCGGCGTTGACGCGGTTCATCCTCACGGCGCAGGCCTCGGGCAAGCGGTTGGTGCTGGTGGTGACGGGCAAGGGCAAGGACCGGGACGAGCCTGGACCGATCCCGACACCGCGCGGCGTGCTGCGCCACCGGGTGCCGCAATGGCTGGCCTTGCCCCCGCTGGCGCAGGCCGTGTTGCAGGTGACACCGGCTCACATCAGCCACGGAGGAGAGGGCGCCTATTACATCTACCTGCGCCGCAGTCGTTAGGCTAAGGACCCATTAATCCTACGCCACTGGTTTGACAGAATTACTGTCTGCTCACAAGCAATGCTGCCGCAATAGTGGTTCTATTTCAAAGCATTGAGAGGCAAGCAGGCGGAAATTCCGTCCAATCCGAAGGACGTCAAATCCACTTCATCTCAGTGGCTTGTCACGCTTGCGAATAGAGCCATATGCACGGCGCGCGCCAAACCCCTGATATCTCGTGGATTTGGCGCCAGTGGCGTAGGATTAATGGGTCCTGAGCCTCGGCTTAACGCGGGCTGTCAACCAGCCGTACAAGCGACAGATCCTTGACGCGCTTTTCCTCGACCACGGGGGGCGGCAGGATGGTGTTGAAGACAAGCCCGCCGCGCTCAAAGGCCTGCGTTGTTGCGCGGGCGGCACTGAGGATGGTCAGCAGGGCAGGGGAGGTGCCTGCAACCAGATGGCCGGAATCCGCCGTATCCGCATAGGCGGTTGTATCGATGATGCTGATCGGCAGGGTGTTCAGTTCTTCCACCGAGGCCAGATTGCCAAGCCGCGAGCGACTGTGCGTTCCGCGCAGGCGCTGTGACAGGGTCAGGATCTTGTCCTTGCGGGACACAAAAACAAGGAAGGGCTGCGGCACCGGATCGATACGGCTCATCTGGCTTTTGAACACATCCAGATCAAGATCCGGCGACATCAGGATGACGCCTTCAAGATTTCTATGTGCCCAGCCCGGCGTTTCAATCTCGATCTGCCGCAGGACCTCCATGGCCAGCATCGACCCCATCGAATGCGCCACCAGAACCACGCGCCGGGCCTTGGTGCGACTCAGGTCCTTGAGAAGACGCTCCAAGCCGTCCCGCGCGAACATCACGCTGTCGGCGTCATAGGCATAGCCCAACGGGCTGGCGAGGCTGGGCCAGGAATAGACTACGGTGACACCCGGCACGCCGATATCATGAGTGAGCTGGGCGGCACGAAAGGCGGTTTCGGACTGGGTGGAATTGAACCCATGCACAAAGAGGGTGATATCGCGCTCATCCGGCGCAAACTGCTGCAGCTCATGATCTATCCGTGCCGAGAACGCGGCGGGACTGTCGAATTCCCGGCGCGCGGCCATGGTGAACTCGCGGTTGGGATCGGGGGCCTCGCCGCCGAAGATGAGCTGTCCCGGCTTGCGCTCCGGCGGGATCGACACCGTCAGCTCCAGCAGGTGATAGCCGTCGGTTCGCCCGACCCCGAACCCTCCCTCGGGGCGGGGGTCGCGGATGGTTGCGGCAAAGACCGTTTTTGGTGTGCCGACCTCCAGCGCCTCGGGCATGGTGGGCGAATAGGGGCGCGGCGTGCAGGCCGCTGCGCCCAGCAGGAATAGATAGAGAAATACCCGAAAATACCGCATCTGCGCCGTCCAAAACCAAACAGGACCATGGATAGGATGTATGCCGCCCGGTTCCAAGCGGCATGCATCAGAAATTACGGGTTGCTTGCCGTTTACAACACGTAGCGGCTGAGATCGTTTGACCGGCTCAGCTCGCCAAGGTTTGTGGTCACGAACCTTGCATCGACGGTGATCGCCTCGCCGGCCCGGTCCGGTGCGGTAAAGGACAGTTCCTCAAACACCCGCTCCATCACCGTGTAAAGACGCCGGGCCCCGATGTTTTCCACCGCCTGATTGACCTCGGCGGCGATCTTGGCCAGGGCCGCGATGCCGTCCTCGGTGAAGGTAACCTTGACCTCTTCGGTGCCCATCAGTGCGGTGTACTGTCGGGTCAGCGCATTGTCGGTCTCGGTCAGGATGCGGATAAAGTCCTTTTCGCTGAGCGCGCGCAGATTGACCCGGATCGGCAGACGGCCCTGCAGTTCCGGCAACAGGTCCGAAGGCTTGGCGATATGGAAGGCGCCAGAGGCGATGAACAGGATATGGTCGGTCTTTACGGGGCCATGTTTGGTACTGACGGTGGTGCCCTCGATCAGCGGCAGCAGATCCCGCTGCACGCCTTCGCGGCTGACATCGCCGCCGCGCGCGTCCGAGCGGGCGCAGACCTTGTCGATCTCATCCAGGAAGACAATGCCGTTCTGTTCAACCGATTCCAGCGCGGTGCGGGTGACGGTTTCATCGTCCAAGAGCTTGTCCGCCTCTTCGCCGATCAGCACCTCGTAGCTTTCGGCGACGGTGAGGCGTTTCTTTACTGTGCGCCCGCCCATGGCCTTACCGAAGAGATCCCCGAGGTTCATCATGCCGCCCATGGGGCTGCCCGGCTGGCCGGGAATGTCGAACATGCCACCCATCGGGTTCGAGGTATCGGTGACCTCCAGCTCGATCACCGTGTCATCCAGTTCACCGGATTTCAGTTTCTTGCGGAACACCTCGCGGGTGCCCTCGCGGGCTTCGGCGCCGGCAATGGCGGTGATGACGCGATCCTCGGCCGCCTTATGGGCCTTGGCCTTCACATCTTCGCGCATGAATTCACGGGTCTGCAGGATTGCGGTATCCACCAGGTCCCGCACGATCTGCTCCACGTCGCGGCCCACGTAACCCACTTCGGTGAACTTGGTGGCCTCGACCTTGATGAAAGGCGCACGGGCGAGTTTCGCCAGGCGGCGGCTGATCTCGGTCTTGCCGACGCCGGTGGGGCCGATCATCAGGATGTTCTTGGGATAGACTTCGTCGCGCAGGTCATCGCCCAACTGCTTGCGCCGCCAGCGGTTGCGCAGGGCGACGGCAACGGCGCGCTTGGCCTCTTTCTGGCCGATGATGAATCGGTCCAGTTCGGAAACGATTTCGCGGGGGGTGAGGTCAGTCATGTATAGTCCCGTATCAATGAGAGGGCGGCAGCCGATCCAGCGGCACCAGCCCGGACAAGGGTGAAAGAAGCGCGGCGCGAATGCGGGTCCAGAAGGCCCCCAGCGCCACCAGGAAGACGCCGAGCACCAGGATGGTGGAAGCAGCGCCTTCGCCATCGAAGACGGTGCCTGCCAGCGTCACGCTATAGCCGATGGCGGCGATCAGGAAGGACCGCCGGTCGATCACGATGGCGACAAAGGCAAAACCGACCAGCACCGCCAGAAGCAGCAGATGCGCGCCGTTGCTGCCGTTTTCCAGCAGGGTCAGAGCGATGGTGTTCACCAGGGCAGGGGCCGCCACCACATGCAGCCAGAACCCCTGGGCCGAGCGGCGGGTGACCCGGTGCGGATCGCTCATGTCAAAGACCATCGCAACGATGAAGACCGCAAGCCCCACCAGCAGCGTGATCCAGGCAAAGGGACCAGAGGCGGACAGCAGGAAGAATTCGCCGATATCCGCAGGGGTCCCCATGCGGATCGCCCCCATCAACAGCGCCAGCGCAAAGACACCAAGCGCGATCAGCGCCATGGCAAAGGGCACCTTGAACCGCAGCCAGTAGATCGCAATCGCCCCGGTGCAAAGCGCGATGGGCAGTTGCATGCTGGAGTAATCCGACTGTGCCATCATGAAGGGCTGGGAAAACTGCGCTGTCAGCCCCATCCCGGCATTTAAGGCCCATAGGATCGACAGGGCAATCGCCGGGGCCACCATGCGGCGGCGGCGGATGAAATACTCGGACAGGGCCCAAAGCACCGCGGCACCCAGGATGGCAGCGGTGACGGTCTTGCCCTGATAGCCACCGACGCTGACCGCCAGATTGGTTGCTGTGACCGCCGCCCAGCCCGAGGCCAGGATCAACAGGCCGATGACGATGAAGATCTCGTTGAAGCCCTTGAACAGCTCAAACGGCTCATCACCTTCGGCGAGGTTCTCCCGCGCGCCCTTGCGGCTTTGGGCCAGGGCCAGCAGCGAGGCCGCCTGGGCCTCGCTCAACAGGCCCGAGCCAACTGCGGCGCGCAGGTCGTTGCGGTCGATGTCCGACACCTCAGTGACCCGCCCCGATGGTTTCAACCGTCAGGTTACCGTTGGTATAGACGCAGATATCCGCGGCGATCGCCATGGCTTCACGGGCAACGGTTTCGGCGGATTTGTCGCTGTCCATCATGGCGCGCGCGGCGGCCAGGGCAAAGTTGCCCCCCGATCCGATGGCGGCCACATCATGTTCCGGTTCTAGCACATCGCCGGCCCCGGTGATCACCAACAGGTCGGTGCCATCGGTGACGATGAGCATCGCTTCGAGTTTTTGCAGGTACTTGTCGGTGCGCCAGTCCTTGGCCAGCTCCACACTGGCGCGGGCCAGTTGGCCAGGGGTGGCTTCCAGCTTGGCTTCAAGACGCTCCAGCAGGGTAAAGGCATCGGCGGTTGACCCGGCAAAGCCCGCCACCACATCATAGCCGCCCGGCGACAGGCGGCGCACCTTGCGGGCGCTGCCCTTGATCACGGTCTGCCCCAAAGAGACCTGCCCATCGCCGGCAATCACCACAAGCCCGTCTTTCTTGACACCGATAATGGTGGTCCCGTGCCATCCGGGGAACTGGTCGTCTGCCATATGCGCCTCCAATCTCGTTGCAGCATATATGGGCGCTGGGGGCGGCATGCTCAACCTTGTATCTGGGCGTATCGCGCAGGGGGGTGCTGGGGCAAAAGTTAACAAACTGTTCATTTGTTATGCATCACACGCAGATCGGGGCTGTAAAACCGGCAATTGTGAGACTCACATTGGTTTCCTACATGGGCCTCAGAACCGGCATGGGGCCGGTTTCGCTATTTCAGGAGCCTTCACATGGCCACAACTGCAAACATCCATGCACCGCTCGGCGCTGTTGCCGTTCTGCGCGTGGTGGATACTGTCCTCAACGCAAAATCTGCATTCCGTGACGCGCGCGAAGCCCGCATCACCCGCCGCGCTCTGTCCCGTCTGAGCGACGCCCAGCTGACCGATATCGGTCTGACCCGCGACGACATTGCAAAGATCTGACAGGCAGACTTTCCAATGACATCTTATCGCTAGTAAAGCCGTCCATCCCAGGGCGGCTTTTCGCTATTCTGGGGGGCTACTCCGACCAGCGATAACGCCCCGCCTGATCCGGCAGCCAGGCTTCCACAGCTGCCGTGGCGATCACATGCGGCGCCTTGCCATCCGCGCCCGCCACATCCAGCCCGCCAAACACGGCCCGCACCCTTGCCCGCCCGCGCGGCAGATCGGAGGCGACCAGATCGCAATCCACGGCTTCGGGGTTTTGCACACCGATGGTGACCTCGACCCGCATTTCACTGTGATCGATCCCCAGTTCGGAAAACAGAGTGATCGAGGAATGATGCAGCGCATCCTGCACCGCCCGTCGGGCTGCCTTGGTGTAGTCCTGGCCGTACAGGTCGTTGCCGGTACCCATTTCCAGGATGATGCGTTTGTCTGCCATCACACGGCCTCCATCTGGAACGAGACGATCACGGCGGCATTGGCGATGACAGTCTTGCCACCGCCGGGTTTGTCGATATCAAGGCCGCCCTTGCTGATGCGGATATCGGGGCGACCATAGGGGAAGATCTCTTTCAGGGCCTCTGCATCGACCTGATCGGGCTCTTGCACGCCAATCTCGGCATCGATGATCATCGCTTCCTTCGGGAAATCGAACAGCTCGGCCATATTGACCGAGTTGTGCCAAAGCGCATCCCTGATCGCACGTTTCGCCGCTTCGGTGTAATCGGCGCGGCGCAGGGATGTGCCCATGCCGAACTCCACCAATACCCGGGTTTTGGCCATGAGGATCCTCCTGTTCTTTGCACTCACTTTGCCGGGAATGGAGAACGGAGGAAAGGGTCGGAAGTGCTTTGGGTTCCGAATGCGACACCAGGCCGTCGCGCCGAAGATAGAGGCGGTGAACTCGGATGACATGTTTGGCGCAGGCCAACAAAGGGGACAGGGGCATGACAGATCAGACACGTCTCAGGGAATGCCCTGAATGGGAATATCTCCTCAGGGACTTCTACGAGCTCTATCGTCGCCTGTCGGCCGGTGGCAGCGTCAAGATCCGCGCCCACCAGCGCATGGTTCGCGAGCGGATCAGCCGGGTTCTGAAATCCAATGCCGAAGTGCGCGCCGGTGCCAGTGTCGACAAACCGGTGACGGCGCATTTGCAGCGGGCGCTCGACAATGGGCGGCAGGAACGTCACGGCGCCTTTATCCGCGCGATCGAAGCCGTGCGCGACCATCTGGTCTGGCAATACGGCTATGAAAAGGTGCCGCGTGGGCTGGAGCGCAGATATGCCTATGCCGAACTGGCCGGCCCCACCGGCCCGGTGATGACCGACGAGGTGATCCTGGGATTGGTGCTGTTTGCGCCGGGATGCACCTATCCTGCCCATGCCCATGACGGGATCTCGGAAAGCTATATCTGCCTGTCTGGTGCCGTTTCGGAAAACGACCAGGGCGTCTATGCGCCGGGGTCCTTGATCTTCAACCCGCCGGGGCAGCTTCATCGCATCACCGTGGCCGAACATAACCCGTCGCTGCTGTGCTACGCTTGGGTCGGGGATCAGGACAAGCTGGCCAACCAGAAGATGGTGTTTTCCCGCACGTCGAAATAGCGAAGCACATGTTTTCGATCGATGGGCAAGTGCCAAGGAAAAGGGGCGCCCCTTGGGCGCCCCTTGAAAATCCGTACCTTCAAAGGCGGGATCAGATGCTGTCGTCGATCCAGCTTTGCAGCGCGGCCTTGGGGGCGGCGCCGGCGCGGTTGGACACAACCTGACCGTCCTTGAAGATGAACAGCGCCGGAATGCCGCGCACGCCCATGGCGGCGGCAGAGTTCGGGTTGCTGTCCACATCGACCTTGGCGATCTTCACCTTGTCGCCGTATTCGGCGGCGAGCTCTTCGAGAGCGGGGCCGATCTGCTTGCAGGGACCACACCATTCGGCCCAGAAATCCACCACTACGGGAACGGAGGAGTTCTTGACTTCGGCGTCAAATGTTTCGTCGGTGACGGCTACGGTGGACATGCTCATGTCTCCTGAGATGAATGGCAACTTGCTGCAGAACCTAGGTAGGGCTTAAGGACTCGTCAAGGTTCCCCGCGCCGCGCAAAGGCCGCAGTCACAAGATCGTGCGGCAGGGGCATGAGGGTCGCATTGCGCGTCCATAGCAGGGCGGTTTCCACGGTTTTCTCCGGGTAGATCTGCGCCAGCGCCAGGGCATAGGCGCCCATTTGCCGCAGCAATCCTTCAGGGCAGGCGGCCAGGGTTTGCGGCACGGTGGCGTTGGATTTGAAATCCACTGCCAGAACCCTGTCGGCCCCGACGATCAGCCGGTCGATCACCCCATGCAGGCGCACCCCATCGATAGCGGCGGTGACAGGCACCTCGGCGAGCGTTTCCGGTGCAAACACATGGGCAAGATCGGGATTGCGCAGCACGGCGCTGGCCTCATCCAGAAGGGTCTCGGCGATCTCAGCCCCGTTCAGCAGCGCCTGTGCAAGAGCGGGCCAGGTTTCCTCGGGCTGGCCCGGCAGATGTTCCAATAGCAGGTGAAGGGCGGTTCCGCGCGCCTTGGCGGCCTCTTCCTCCAGCCCCAGATCGCCGGGCAGGGCCTTGGCGCCGCCTAGCTCCGATGGGCTGAGGGTCGCCTCGGGCGCCACATAGGCGGGCGCAGGGCGCGTGAACAGATCCGGGAGGGAAACCGCTTTGGTTTCGGGCGCATCGCGATGGACCAGCTCCAGCCCGTCCCAATCGCCATGCTGCATCCTGAGGCCCGGCCCGCCAGGCATATCGGCTTCGACCCCGCCGCCGGACCGCAGGGCGCCTTCGACCATCTGGTACCAGCTATCGCCCTCTTTCGAGAGCTCCCCGGCGCCGGCGACGATCAGCCATTTCTCCGCCCGTGTCAGAGCCACATACAAGAGCCGCAGCCGTTCGTTGCGTTGCTTCTCCTGCGCGGCCTCGCGGGCGGCCCCCATGGCTGCTGGCATTTGATCCTTCGGAACCCGCCACAGCGGCGCGCCCTCGGCCACCATGATTTCGGCATCCATGGGCGGCTTGCGTTTGGCAGTGTCAGGCAGGATCACGATCGGCGCCTCCAGCCCCTTGGAGCCATGCACCGACATCACCCGGATCATGTCGCCAGCCGCGCCCATCTGGCGTTTGATCTCCAGATCATCCGTTTGCATCCAGACAAGGAACCCGGTGAGGCTGGGAATATCCGTGCGCTCATAGGCCAGTGCCTGGGACAGAAGCGCGTTGATCCCGTCTTCCGCTTCGGGGCCCAGACGGCCGAGCAGTTTTTGCCGCCCCTTGTGCCGGGTCAGAACCCGTTCGATCAGGTCATAGGGGCGCAGGAAATCCGTTTGCCCGCGTAGATCGTCGAGGATCTCCATCGTCTCGGGAAAATCCGCCGCCCGCTCCCGTAGGGCCGTCCACAGATAGCTGCCCGGTTTGCGGCGATGAGCAAGGTCAAAGAGCATCTGCTCGGACCAGCCAAACAACGGCGATTTCAGCGCGGCGGCCAGCGACAGGTTATCCTCGGGTGTTGCCAGGAAGGACAGAAGCGCGGCGATATCCTTCACCGCCAGTTCCGCGCCCACCTTCAGCCGGTCGGCCCCGGCGATGGGCAGACGGGCTGCCTTGCAGGCGCGGATGATCTCGGAAAACAGCTCGGACCGGCGCTGTACCAGGATCAGGAAATCGCCTGCATGCACCGGGCGGCGCTGGAAGGTGCCGCGGGTGGGGCCGTCTTCGGGGATGGTGATCTTTTGATCGATCATCCGCTTGATCTCACGGGCGATCCGTTCGGCCAGGATCACCGTGTGATGGCGTGCGCCAGGCCGGTCCACGGGATCGGTCCAGTCGCGATCCTCTTCCTCGTCCAGCTTGTCCACCGCAGGCCAAAGATCCACCCGCCCCGGCAGGTCGGATTTGAAGGCGCGGTGCAGCGAATCCTTGTGAAATCCTGCGCGGGGAAAGTCCTGAAATACCAGATCCACCAGTTTCAGGATCGCCGCCGAGGAGCGGAAGGAGAACTCCAGCGCCGCGTTCTGAAGGCCAGCGCCAGTTTCGGCCAGACGCTGTCCGAACTCTTGCTGCATCCGGTCAAAGGCATCGGGGTCGGCGCCTTGAAAGGAGTAGATCGACTGTTTCTTGTCGCCGACGACAAAGATCGTGCGCTCCACCTCGGAGCGCGCCCCGGCACCCGAGGTGAACTCCTGCGCCAGTTTCTCGATCACGTCCCATTGCACAGGGCTGGTGTCCTGCGCCTCGTCCACCAGGATATGGTCGATGCCGCCATCCAGGCGGTAGAGCACCCAGGCCGCCACCGCGGGATCGTTCAAAAGGCCCCGCGCCTTCAGGATCAGATCATCAAAGTCGAGCCATCCGCGCAGCTGCTTGCGGCGCTCGTACTCGGGCAGGAACACGGAAGCAAAGGCGTGCAGATCCTCGGATTTATCCGCCGCCATCAAGGCGAGCCGTTTGGCGCGGGCATCCTCCACCCGCAGCATGAAGGGTTCAAGCCGATCCATCAGGTCGGGATTGTCCTTTTGCAGCTTCTTGGTCGGGAAGCTGCCAATCTTGGCGGTAAACGGCTCTTTGGCGCTGGCGCCTGTCAGGAAAACAGACTCTAACACGGGCAAATCTTCGATAGAGGGCGTGCCGATCCCGGCCAGTTTCGCGGCGGCCTTCTGATCGTTTGTGCCGCCTGTCGCCAGCATTTCGCGGGTGCGGGTCAGCAGGTCAGCCTCACCGCCAAGGAACACCAAGGCTTCCAGTGTGGCGGCGTCAAACTGTTCGGGCAGGTCGAACAGCCTCAGCAGGCCCGCGCGGTCCAGGGGGTCTGCAAACTCGGCGCGGCGCTGACAGATGGCGGCGGTCAGCTCGTCGAAATCGCTGCCCGCCACGTGGCGGGCGAGTGCATCGACCAGATGCGCCTCTGGCCCCTTGGCAATGTCCTCCACGATTTCGCCGCGCAACAGCGTGGCGGCGCGGTCTTCCATCTCGGCGAATTGTGGGCTGACGCCGGCCTCGAGCGGGAAGCGGCGCAACAGGGAGGAACAGAAGGAATGGATCGTCTGGATCTTGAGGCCACCGGGCGTTTCGATCGCGCGGGCAAAGAGCGTGCGCGCCTGCGCCAGCCCCGCGCCATGGGCCACATCGCCGGCGCCGAGATCATTCAGCGCATTGGCAAGCTCAACATCCTCCAGCATCGCCCATTCGCCTAGACGCTGGAACAGGCGGTTCTGCATCTCGCTGGCGGCGGCCTTGGTGTAGGTGAGGCACAGAATGTGCTGCGGCTGCACGCCCTTCAGCAAAAGCCGTGCCACCCGGTCGGTCAGAACCTTGGTCTTGCCCGATCCGGCATTGGCCGCCAGCCAGGTGGAGGCATCGGGCCGGGCGGCGCGAAACTGCGCTTCAGAGGCCGCATCGCGGGGAGCGCTCATGTCAGATCCTCCGGCTTGGGCATGTCACTGCGATCCCATTCGCCGTAGCGTGCCAGATGATCGTAATCCCCGGCAAAATCGTCCCGGTGCACCATGCGGCGGCTGCTGTAGCCTTGCGCCGGGTCGAAATAGGCCTCGATCAGCGTCTTGAGTTCGGACCAGACTTTGGCCGGAGGTTCATCGGCCAGCGGGGCGGGCACCTCCTTTATCGGGGATTTCAGGCCGATGAACACAGCCCGCTCCACCCGCGCCGCGCCATAGTCTGCAAAGGCGCCCTGTTCGGCCATGGCGGCCTCGATCAACAGCTGCTTGTCAAAGGAGCGCTGTTGTTTATCGGTCGGCGGATCACCGGTCTTGTAGTCGAACAGATGCAGGCAACCGCGCGCGTCCACGTCGATCCGGTCCGCCTGTCCTGTGATGTGGAAATCCAGCGGATCCAGGCGCACCGTGCCCTTCTTTTCAAACCCCGAGGGGAGCGCGGCGGCGCGTCGGGTCTGCTCACCGGCAACAAAGCTTTCAGCGATGCGGGCGATCCGGGCCAGCCACAGGCTGCGGGCGACGGGCCAGGGAACCTCGGCCTGCAATTGGGCGCGGGTGCGCTCGATCAGCGTCTCGGGTGTCAGCAGATCGGGGTTGTCACGGCTGTCGCGGATGAAATCCTCGAAGACCTTGTGCACCACGATACCTCGGAGCAGCGCATCGGGTTCGCGCATCAAGGGGTCCAGCGGTTTCAGGCGCAGCACGTGTTTGGCGTAGATCGCATAGGGGTCGCGGATCAGCTTCGGGATTTCCGTGATCGACAGCTGTCGCGGGCGCGCCGCAACTGGCGGGCGTGGAGCAGGGCGCTGGGCCGGATCGCTTAGCAGTGGCACCTCTAGCGCCGATGCCCAGTCCAGCCAGATCTGACCACGGGCGCGTATGGCGTCCAATGCTGCGCGCCCGCCCTGATCCGGCAGGCCACGCAGCAGGTTTTGCATCCGGTTGAGCCAGCGCGACGGCACGGTATCGGCCTCTTCGGATCGCACGGCGCGGGTCAGCCAGACCTCGGGCGCGGCGACAGCTTGCTGGAAATCATGCGCCGACAGACCGATGCGCCGCTCGGGCAGCAATAGCCCCGCCTTGTGGCGCATCTGGCGATTGAGCCAGGGATCGGGGCTGGCAGCCTCGGGCCAGCTGCCCTCGTTGAGGCCCGCAAGGATAACCAGATCGGCGCCCTGCACCCGGGCCTCCAGAGTGCCCCAGATCATGATCGAGCCATAGGGCGCATCGCGGTCGCGCACTTCTCCTTGTGCCAGCAGCGCGCCCAAGAGATCGGCAAAGTCGCGCGCGGTCATCTCGCCGCCGTAGCGGGCGTTGTCTTCGAGATCGGCAATAACCTCTAGCGCCTTCTGACCCGCCTTCTTGTCCCAGAGGGTGCCACTGCCATCTGCCTGACTGCCCGTGGCGATGCCCTCGGCGCGGGCACGCAGGCGGGTGATCCAATCCGACAGGGGCAAGGTGCCAAAGACGGTCTGAGCGGCGAAATGTTCACTCAGCCAATCGGCCCAGCCGGGCATCAACTCATGCGCGGCGGCATAGGCGGCAAAGCTGTCTGCATCGGGAAAGGGAGGACCATTGCGGCGCAGGTGCAACTCGTAATCGCGGGAGTGGCGCAGATGTTCCCCGCGTGCGGCCTCTGGTCCGTCATGGGTCAGCGGGTGTTTCAGGAGTGTCAGCAGCCTGTCCGGAGTCAGCTCGTGACAGAACAGCTCTGCCACATGGCGCAGGAAGCGGCCGGGTGGTGACAGTTGCAGAGGCTGGCCGGCGGAATCGTCTGGCAGGATGTCCCAGCGATCGAGCGCGGCCGAAACCTGCCGCGTCAGCATCCGGTCGGGTGTGATCAGGGCGGCACTCTGCCCGTCTTCGGCAGCCTGGCGCAGGCGCAGCGCGATGGTGAGCGCCTCGGCCCGCGGGTTCGGGGCCTCGACCAGCGTCACCGTATCCGTGGCGTGGTCGAGATCGGTCAGGCTTGGTCCCTCGCTCATCCAGGCGTCGGTGACGGGGGCCGGGCGCAGCGCGAGCGAGACCATGCGGTTTCGCGCCGGGAAGGGCGGGCTGTCCATGGTCCAGGGCTGCACATCGCGGGGCGACAGCTCCAGATCCTTCATCAGCTTGTAGAACCGGTACTGCGGGTGATCTTCCGATATCAGCGGATCGTCGAGCCCCGCCCAGACGCGGTCCGGCTGGTCGAAATCGAACCCGGGCAGCACCACGGCGCCCTGCGGCAGGCGGGCGATCGCCTCCATCAGCATCAGGGTGGTGCCGCGCGATCCGGTGGAGCCGGCAAGGATCACCGGGTGCTGCGGCGGGGCGATCTGCCATTGTTCGATCAGGGTCTGCACCACCTGCCGCTGCCGGGCTTCCTTATCCATGGCGTCATCTGTGCGGTCCACGAATTCATCGGCGATGGCGATGAATTGCTGCGCCCGCGACCAGTGATCGGAGAGGTCGGAAACGTCCAGATTGCGGATGGAGTCCGTGCTGACGCCCTCGCTCTGCATTTCGTCAAACAGCGTCGCCAGGCTGTCGGAGAGATCGTAAAGCGAGGCGCGAGAGGCCAGATCCGGCTGCGCATCGAGCAGCTTGGCGATCAGCTGTGAGAGTTCCAACCTGCGGCGCAGGGCGGGCAGAGCCGGGGGCAGACCACTGCGCGCGGCGCGCTGTGCCAGATCGGTCAGCAGCATCAGGCGCGGCAGCAGCAATGTGGGACCGGCATCGAACAGGCTGCGCACCCGCCGCTGCATCCGAGCGGTGTTGACGATCACCTCGGCGCGGGCCAGCGCCTCGGGGGGCTGGCCCGCGCTGCGGGCGATCAGCCCATCGACCAGCGCGCGTGGGAAATCGACGCCGCAGGGCAGAGCAAAGACGCGGGGCTTGTCTTGGCTCTCAAACATGCGCACCTGCGAGCATTTGTTCGGCCAGGGTGATGCCTTCGGGATGGCCCACATCGCACCAGTGACCGGGGTATTCCAGCGCCAGCAGGCGCCCGGCTTCGATCATAGGGTTCCACAGCAGGCGGGTGGAGAAGGCGGCCTCATCGATGGCACGCAATCCGTCCGTCTTGAGGATCTGCACGCCCCCCCAGACCAGATCGCCGCTCCAGGATATACGCCCCGTGGCATCGGCGGAGAAATCGCCGCCACCTTGCCTCCCAACCGCACGGGCCAGTGGCACACAGAGCATCAGACCATCCATCCGGACCGGATCCCAGGCGGCGCGCAGCATCTGAAACGGGTTGGGCCCGGCCCAGATCGCGTCCGAGTTTGAGGTATAGACAGGCCCATCGCCCAAGAGCGGCAGCGCATGGCGAAGCCCGCCGCCGGTATCCAGGATCGCGGGTTGCTCGTCACTGATCAGAACCTCCTGCGGCGCCAGGTGATCCTGCAGCATCGCAGCCTTGTAGTGGGTGTTGACGACGATACGCTCGGGATCAACCGCGCGGGCGAGATCCAGCGTGTGGTCGATCAGCGGCCGCCCGGCGACCGGGATCATCGGTTTTGGCATCTCACGGGTCAGCGCCTTCATGCGGGTGCCGAAACCGGCCGCATAGACCATCACGGAACGGGGAAGATCGCAGTCCATCTATCTGAGCCTATCCAGGTTTTCGGCGCTGGGCGCAGGCAATTCGTTGCGCAGCCAGTCTGACAGGGTTGCCAGGGCCGGGTGCTCCAACCCGCGCATGACATGCGCCCAGACGTGTGGGATCAGCTCCAGGTACTGCGGTTTTCCCATCTCCTGCGACAGCCGCGCAAAGATGCCAAGGATGCGGAGGTTGCGCTGCACGCCGATCACGGCATAGGCGGTGCGAAAGCCCGAGGCATCAACGCCGGATGCTTCGATATAGTGGTCGATCATCTGCATCTCGACCCCAGCGGGCACGTCACGACGCGCGTCCTGCAGAAGCGAGACCAGATCATAGGCCGGATGGCCGGTGCGCGCGTCCTGGAAATCGATGACGCCGACGCGGGCAATGCCTTCTCGCTGTGGCAGCCACAACAGGTTCTGCACGTGAAAATCCCGATGTACGAAGACCATGTCGCCCTTGACGCTGTGGCGCAGGATGTCCTCGAACTGGTCTTCGAACCGATGGGTCAGAACCTCGTCCTCTTCTCCCAGGATGCCTGCACGGTAGGAGGTCATCACGAGGCTGGCCATTTCGGCCATCACACGCGGGCCAAGCGGGGCGAGATCCGGCACCGGCGCGCGATGCAGGGCAAGAAGCAGGTCGGTTGCCGCGCGGTAGAGCAGCATTTCCTGGCTCGGGTCGTCACGGATGACAGTGCTGAACAGTGCATCGCCCAGATCCTCGGTCAAGAGAAAGCCGTTTTCCGCATCTTCCGCCAGGATTTCCGGTGCGCTGACGCCTTGTGCGCGCAGATAGCTGTCCACCTCGACAAAGGGGCGGATGTCCTCGCCCTTCTCTGGTGGCGCATCCATCAGCACCAGGGTCTCCCCCTGCGCTGAACTGAGCCGTTCATAGCGGCGCATGGAGGCATCCCCGGCCAGCGGGCTGCGCGTCCAGCTGCCGTATCCGGCCTGCTCCAGGAAGGTGGTAATCAGCTCTGTTCTGTCTGTCATGGCAAGATCCGTTCCATCAGGGGCTGCCATTTCTTATCACCCCATTCGAGCGTCAACTGACGCGCGTTTTCGTCGTCGGGATCAAGGGCAAAGGTCAGATGCAGGGCATGGGCGGGGGTCAGCTCGGCCAGCCGGTCCGGCCATTCCACCAGGGTGATCGCCTCGTCGAAGGCGGTGATCAGACCCAGTTCCTCGATCTCGTCCAGCGAGGTCAGGCGGTACAGGTCCGTGTGCCAGAGTTCCCCGGCAGCCACGTCATAGGTCTGCACCAGCGTGAAGGTGGGAGAGGGCACATCCTCGGGAGGATTCTGCAGCGACTGGATCAGATGGCGGGCGAAATGGGTCTTTCCGGCGCCAATGGGGCCCTCCAGAAGCAGGCAATCGCCCGGGCCTACGGCCCCGGCGATCTTTTTCGCCAGTGCGGCGGTGTCTTCGGCTGTGTGGAGGGTGCAGGATGCAGGGCTTGTCGTCATGGCGACACAATGGCCTCGTGGGCCCGTCGCTGCAAGCGGGATTGCCCGGCGCATGGGGCGCCGGACGGGATTGCATCTCAGCTCTGATCAGTGATCGCGAAACGTTCCTGATCGGCGCGCGGCAGGCTGGCTTGCGGATCGCGGAAGCTGACCATGGTGGCGCCGTTCTGGATGCCGGTGACCTTGCACATCAGCGGGGTGCCGTCGCGCAGCTTCACCTTTGCCCACCAGGGCTGGCGTGTCTCGCTGGCGGCCACGAAATCGCGGATCTCGCCCCAGGCCGGCGTGGGAGCACAGGTGTCCTGCCAGACACGGCTGGCATCCATGATCGACACTTTGGCAAAGCTGGCATCGGGATCCATCTTCCAAAGACCGTGATAGGCGGTGTTGGAGAAGGTCATGGTGCCATCATTGGCAAAGACCGCGATGGCTTCGTCCATCTGATCCATGATCGACTGGCCCATCTCCAGCTCGGAGCGGAACTGACGGGTGAGGGTCACCTCGGCGGTGATGTCCTCGAACAGGAAGGCGATGGCACCATCGGGATGCGGGCGGCCCGACACGGAATAGACCGAACCCGACGGCAGCGACCATGTTTCCTGATAGCGGCCCTCGGCGGCGGCGGCGAGCAGCTCTTCGATCTGTTGGCGCCAGCTGGTGTAGTCCTTCGGTTCCGGCATCATGCGCTGATCGCGCAGGCGGTCGAAGAAGCTCATCAGATTGGGGCGCGAGCTGAGGAAATCCGGCGACAGGGCGGTCAGATCGACCAGAACCGGGTTGAACAGAACCAGCTGACGGTTGCGGTCGAAGATCGCAAGACCAATGGAAAGCTGGGCGAATGTCTTTGCCAGGGTCTGGACGAAATTCCGTTGGGCCACTTCGGCATCCACCACCGCGTTCACATCGACCGCATGGCACAGCCAGCCGGCCTCGGTTTCCGTGGTGGAGATATTGTACCAGAGCTGCTTATTGCTCTCGGGCAGCGGGATCGAGATCCGCTCGGGCTTGCCGCTGAATTTCGGCTTTTCAAGATTGGTGAACAAGGGGTCCGTCACGTCCGACTCGCGGCCGCGGATCTTGTGGATGAGGTTGTCATAGGCAAGGTTCGACCAGGTGATCGCGCCTTCGTCCGATTGCAGCCAGACCGGGTAGGGCGCCTGATGCACGGCGGCGCGCAGGGTGGTCAGCTCCTGGTCCAGGGACCGGTTCTGCTCTTCCAGGGTGGAGCGGCGCAATTGCACGCGGGTGATCCCGTCGATCCATTCGCAGTGCGCTTCGCGGCTTTCGGCGGCGGCGGTACCGGACAGGACCAGTGGGCCGACATCCTTCAGGAAACCGGGGGATTGCGGCAGGCCGGGATAGTTGCGGGCAAGCTGATCGCGCAGCATGTTCCAGCTGAAGCTTTCGGCATGTTCGCCGATGAACTTGCGCGCGCCCGATGACCATCCAATCAGAGTGGTGTCGTCGAACAGGAACACCGCATCGGTCCGCCCGTCACTGGACAGCAGGTCCTGCTCCAGCGATTTGCCGTGGGCGCCGGGGGACAGCCACCAGACCGCGACGGCTGCGGTTGCCGCACAGAGGGCTGCCAAAACCAACCATTCGATCGAAACGATGTTCTGCATCTTGTTCTGCCTTGCTAGGGTCAGGACCCATTGATTTCCGTCCAGCGGCGTGATTCACGGTTCGAAAATCGAGCGGTAACATGTCTGATCT
>NZ_JARCJD010000024.1 GCF_028890115.1 Phaeobacter sp. QD34_24 | reverse complement strand
GGACCGAGGAGGATTCGAACCCCCGACCCCTTGATTCGTAGTCAAGTACTCTATCCAGCTGAGCTATCGGTCCACTGCTGCGGGATTAAGGCTCCCGGCGTGGCCTGCATTTCGCGTGCCACCTGGCCTATCCGAACCTGCCGCGACCGGCGATTCGTGTAGTGGCGGACCGAGGAGGATTCGAACCCCCGACCCCTTGATTCGTAGTCAAGTACTCTATCCAGCTGAGCTATCGGTCCACTGGAGGCGGGGTTTAATCCTACCCGGTGAGACGCGCAACCCCAAAAACGAATTTAGTTTACAGCCGCCCGGCGCGGTGCAGAGGTTCCCATATAGGTGCCGTCACCTTTTGGCAGGCAGATCTCGAAAACCGTGCCCGACGGCCCGGTTTGCCGCATGTAGACCGCACCGCCATGGCCGCGCGCCAGCTCCTGGGCAATGGCAAGGCCAAGGCCGCTGCCCCCCTTGCGCGCCCCGCCCTGAAAGGGCGTAAAGAGATTGTCCTGCGCCTTCTTGGGCAGGCCCGGCCCGGTATCCTCGATTCGGATCAGCCAGGATTCCTCCTCGTCGCGCGCGGTGATGGTGATCAGCCCCGGCTTACCGGTGGCCGAAATGGCCTGGCGCGCGTTGCGAACCAGGTTCATCACGATCCGGAACAGCTGCTCGTGATCGGCACGCACCATCATGTCGCTTGGAACCGCAGCCGCGATTTCAACCTCGGTTCCACTGGCGGCCAGTGTTTCACTTTCGGCCACATCGCTCGCGATTTCATGCAGAGCCACCCTGGAAAAGGTCGGCGCCGGTTCTTCGGCGCGGCCAAAGGCCAGCGTGCCCTCGCACAAGGACACCGCGCGGGTGATCGAGTTCACCAGCTTGGGCGCCAGCCTGCGCACCAGGGGATCCTCGCTGGTTTCAATGCGGTCGGTGAACAACTGCGCCGAAGTCAGGATATTGCGCAGATCGTGGCTGACCTTGGCCACGGCGCCCCCAAGCTGCGCCAGCCGTTCCTTTTGCTTCAGCGCATGAGTCAATTCGGTCTGCAGCTGCATCAGCGCCTCTTCGGCCTCGCGCAGCTCGGTCACGCCGGCATTGGGCTGGATGATACCACGGGCATCCTCGGGCGCGGCTGCATAGCGCTGCATATAGCCCACGACCCCCTTGATCGGGCGCACCAGGAACACCCGCACCGCCATGAACAAGAGCAGCGCCGTGAAGACCGAGATCACCGCCGACAGCACCAGGATGCGCAGGCCATAATCGATCATCGCCGCGCGCAAGGGGGCCGTCTCCATGGTGATCTCGATCAGCAACCCCGCCTCGCGCACCGGCGCGCCGATCACACGGATGATGCGGTTGCCCGGTGTCACCATGCGTTTCATCGCATCGGCAATCAGGGTAAACGGCCCCGCCATGCGCAGATCGAAGGTGGCCTCGATGGGCTGCGGAATCGGGGAAGACAGCACCAGCTGCCGCATTTCATCCCGGCGCAGAACCACGTTGAAGACCCCGGCATTCTCCAGCAGCTCGGCCTCCAATTCCGTCTCCAGCATATCGTCGGCCAGTAGCGCAAGCGAGGCGATCTGCGCCCGCTCCAGCCGGTCCGCCAGGTAATCGAGGCGGAAACGGGAGACGGAGGGCACAAAGATCATGACTTCGGCCAGCATCACGAAAATCGTGGTCAGAACCAGGAATCTGCCCGACAGCGTATTCAGCATTGCGCCCCTTTCGGACTAGGGGATCCAGCGTTGCACGAACCGGACCACGCGTTCAACCTTGGGATTATCAAATAGACGGGGAGAGAAATAGGCACCGGCCGCCCGTTTGTTAACCTCTCCGATCGTCGGATAGGGCGAGACCATCGCCGCGACCTGGCTCATCTTCATCCTATTGGCCAGAACCAGGGACCAAAGATTGATCAGCTCCCCCGCTTGATGGCCCACGATTGTCACCCCGACAGGGCGCCCCTTGAGCACCATCACCTTGATGAACCCCTTGGCCTTGCGCTCGGCCAGGGCGCGGTCGTTGTGGCTGAAATCGAACCGCGTGACCTCAAGCCGTTCGCCATGTTGCGCGCGCGCTTCGGCCTCGCTCAGGCCGACCTGTGCCAGTTCCGGATCGGTATAGGTGGCGCGGGGGATATGGGCGGTCCTGGCCTTTGACGGTAGGCCAAACAGGCTGGAGCGGATAATCACCCCGGCATGATAGCCCGCCACATGGGTGAACTGCAGCCCGCCCGCCACATCGCCAATGGCATAGACCCTGCGATTGGTGGTGCGCAGGCTGTCATCGACCTTGATGCCGGTCTTGGTCCGGTCGATCCCGGCCTTCGTGAGATCCAAGCGTTCTACGTTGGCCTTGCGCCCGACCGCGACCAGAAGATGCGTCCCCTTGAAGAGGCGCCCGTCCCTGGTTTCCACCTCAAGCGCACCCGCCCGCCCGCGCACCTCGGCGGCAAGGGCCTGCTCGGCAATCTCGACACCTTCGCCGCGCAGATGATCCAGCACGACCTTGGCGGCCTCGGGATCATCCCGGCCCAGCGCGGCGCCGCCTTCAATCACGGTGACCTTGCAGCCGAGCCGCACATGGGCCTGCGCCATCTCCATGCCGATGGGACCACCGCCAATGATCAGCAGATGATCCGGGCGCTCGCGCAGGTCGAACAGGGTTTCGTTTGTCTCATAAGGCACCTGATCGAGGCCGGGAATCGGCGGCACCAGCGGCGCGGATCCCGTTGCGATCACCACCCTCCGCGCTTTGATAACATGGTCGCCCGCTTCCACTTCGCGCGGAGAGATGAACCGGCCGAATTCCCGGATCACCCGCACGCCGAAGCCCTCGAACCGCTCCTGGCTGTCCACCGGAGCAATGGTTTCGATGACGTCGCGCACGTGATCTTTGGCGGCCGCGTAGTCCACCTGCGGCAGCTGATCGGCAACTCCAAAGGCGCTGGACTGCGCCTGACCATAGGCCGCCTTACCACTGGCCAAGAGCGCCTTGGAGGGCACGCAGCCATAGTTCAGGCAATCGCCACCCATCTTGTGCCCTTCCAGCAGGACCACATCAGCCCCCATCTGGCTGGCCCCGGCGGCGACGGACAGCCCCCCGGACCCGGCGCCGATCACCAGAAGATCACATGTGATACGGCTCATGATCAGGCCTCCGGTGTATTGCGGGGCGGTTTGCAGCGCAGGGATTTCACGATGATCGGCATGGCGGCCAGCACGCAGAGGCCCAGAATCGGGCCAATCACATGCGGCTCCCACAGAAGCGACAGGTCCGGGTCTTCGCCGCGATCAAAGACCGCGCCGACGCCGACCCCGATCCAGGTAAAGACGATGGCGCCCGGAATGATCCCCACCGCAGTGGTCCACAGGAAGTTGCCGAACTTCACCCCCACCATGGCGGGCAGCAGATTCGCCACGAAGAACGGCACCGCAGGCACCAGCCGCAACAGCAACAGCACTTCGACCTCGTTCTGGCGCAGCGCATTCTTCAGCATCTGCACCCGGCCTTCGGCGGCCTCGAACCGGGCCGAGAGCATCTCTCCCAATCCCCAGCGCGCCGCCAGGAAGATCCCAGCCGCCCCGATGGTGGCCGAGACGACATTCAGCGCGGTGCCCGTGGCGAGACCAAAGAGGAAGCCCCCGGTCACCGAGGCAACCGCGGCCCCCGGCAGCGAGAAGACGACCATCACGATGTAGATGACGGCAAAGGCTGCAGCGAGGCCCAGCAAGTTCTGATCACGGAACCCCAGCAGCGCCTCGCGATTGTCGCGCAGCGTGTCAAAGGTCACATAGTCTTTCAGCGTCGCCGCACCGATGACGGCAACGATGACCACAAGGATCAGGGGCAAATGCCGGGCCAGGCCGGTCTTCTGCACGCCGGTTTGTGGATCATTGTCGTTGCTCATGGCCTTGCCCTTGTTGTCTCGTCTCGTTTCATAGGGCCAATATGGCGCCTGTGCACGTCCGAGGCATAGCAGTTCACGCCCGCTTGATCACCGGGCATCGTTTTTGTGAGGTTTTCCGCCATTGGCGCCGCTGTTCTGAAATATTCTGTGCCACCGCCGCCCGGCGCGGGCTATGCCCGGAGGCTTTTTTGACATAAATATTGCAATCGGGTGCGAAAAGCCGCGAAAAACCCGACCAATGGGTTTGACTTGCCGCCCGATCCCTCCTAAAGACCGGGCTTCGAGATTTGACCCCGGCAGGCGATTCCGCGCCGCGCCCGATGACATGATGTGGAGACCGGAGCGATGAAACGCACCTATCAGCCTTCGAACCTGGTTCGCAAACGCCGCCACGGCTTCCGTGCGCGCATGGCCACCAAAGCAGGCCGCAAGATCCTGAACGCACGCCGCGCACGCGGTCGCAAAGAGCTGAGCGCATAATAGCGCCACACAAGCTCGCGTTGACGGAATGACACCGCCGAAGGCCCCCAATGTTGGTTCTGCCGACAAGAGGGATATGCCTTCGGCGGTTTCCGTTTGCCCGGATCAATCCGGCTCCCTCCCCGACATCAAGGTTCTGACCAAGCGCCGCGACTTCCTTGCGGCCGCCCGCGCACGCCGCCAGGGCAGCAAGGGCATGATGGTGCAGGGCAGCAATCGCCGTGATGAAGGCGGGATTCGCGTCGGCTTCACCTGTTCCAAGAAGGTCGGAAATGCGGTCGCCCGCAACCGTGCCAAACGCCGCCTGCGCGAAGTGGCCCGGATGGTGCTGCCCACCCATGGCCGCCCCGGCTGGGACTACGTGCTGATCGGCCGCGCCGAAGATACCGCCCAGCGCCCGTTCGAAGAGCTGAAACGTGATCTGATCTACGCGCTGCGGAAAATTCACGGCTAAGCGGCGCCGCGCGGGCTTTTGCTCTGCCAGCGCCACACCTATCTAAGCGTCATGTCGCCCTTTGCCCGCCTCCTTGCCCTGCCCGTGCGCGCCTATCGGCTGCTGTTCAGCCCCTGGGTTGGGCACAACTGCCGTTATCAGCCCACCTGTTCGGCCTATGCGCTGGAAGCGCTGGAAAAACACGGCGCCATCAAGGGCGGCTGGCTGACGCTGCGCCGAATCGGGCGATGCCACCCCTTGGGCGGCGATGGCTATGACCCGGTGCCGGGCAGTGATCCCGAGCACGACAGCAAGACCTGATACGCAGCACCAGTCCGCCATCTCCTTACCACAGCGCCAAACCTCCCGAGGTGGTGGGCGCGCGGGTCGGGATCACATGCCGGTCCAGCTTGCCCAACAAGGTATGATAGAGATCCTCGTAGAACCGAGGGCTGTCGAAATGCCAGCGATGGGCAATGCCCGGATCCTCTCCGAAATCGTCGCGGTTCACCTTGTAATACTCGCCACAATAAAGGTTCACGGCCTTGTCCGGCGTATCCTCGGGAAGCCCCACCCGCCCCAGACGTCGGGACAGGCCCACGCGTTTGACCTCGGAAATCGACAGCACATCGTCGAACGGGCTGAAATAGCTGGTGATCCTGACGGATCTGCGGAACAGGGACGAGGTCGACGGGCTGCCCGTTTTCATCGATTTCTGCGAGATATCGGCCGCCACCATCGCGACCTGGCTGACAATCCAGGCGTTCTGCGCCGTGGCGTGATCGTCATCGGCATAGTCAAACGCCTCCCGCAACAGGAAGCAGCCCATCGAATGGGCCAGCGCATGGATGTTGTAGGCGCAATCGGGCCGCTGCAGTCGCGACAGCGGCCTGATCCCATGGGTGAACAACTTGTCCGCTGCAAGGCGCGCATCGCGGCGGTCCGAGCAATAGCCCAGGACCGATCCGTCGCTCGGCCAATCATAGCTGATCAATGTCCCTTGAAACCCATGCGCTTCCAGCCCGGCCCGGATTTTCCGGTGACGCTCCAGCATGTCGAATTGATCGGTATTGAACCCGTGTACGAAGACGACGATATGCCCCTTTTCAACCAGCTCCCCCGCGTCGTTGCGGATGGCCCCCGCACTCTCCTGCACCGCAGCCATCCAGGCTGCGGACCTGATCTCGTGATCGCGATGCAGCTTGTCTGCACCCGCAGGCACCGCCAGATATTTGACGCCGCCAAGGGCATTTGAATAGGCATCGCCATTGCGTCCGCGCACCGAAAGCAAATAATCCATCAATCATTCTCCCTGAAAATGCGCATAGGGTAGCACAATTTTAACGTGCGGCCGAGCCTGCGGTGCACTCACGCTTGCTTTTTCCTTGGCAAAACCACCTTCACAGGCTAGGGGGCCATCATGCTGGACACTGATCTTGACGAAATCCACCCGCTGTTTGCCGGTGCCCCATCCACCACCGAGTTCAAGAAGCTGCGCAAGCGCATCGTGCGCTACGCGCGCGAGGCGATTGACCAATACGGTATGGTGGAGCGTCGCGCCGATGGCAGCACACCGCGCTGGCTGGTCTGCCTGTCGGGCGGCAAGGACAGCTACACGCTGCTGGCGGTTCTTTACGAGCTGAAGTGGCGCGGGCTGTTGCCGGTGGACCTTCTGGCCTGCAACCTGGATCAGGGCCAGCCGGGGTTTCCGGCAACCGTGCTGCCGGAATTCCTGGAAAAGATGGGGGTACCGCACCGGATCGAATACCAGGACACCTACAGTATCGTCGTCGACAAAGTGCCGCAGGGGCGCACCTATTGTGCGCTCTGTTCCCGTCTGCGACGCGGCAACCTCTACCGGATTGCCCGCGAGGAAGGCTGCTCGGCTGTGGTACTGGGACACCACCGCGACGACATTCTGGAAACCTTTTTCATGAACCTGTTCCACGGCGGCCGCCTCGCGACCATGCCGCCCAAGCTGGTCAATGAAGAGGGAGATCTCTTCGTGTTTCGCCCGCTTGCCCATGTGGCCGAAGCCGATTGTGAAAAGTTCGCGAAAGCAATGAATTACCCGATCATTCCCTGCGATCTTTGCGGCAGCCAGGATGGCCTGCAGCGCCAGCAGGTGAAACAGATCCTCGACCAGTGGGAATCAAACAGCCCCGGTCGCCGTCAGGTGATGTTCCGGGCGCTGATGAATGCCCGTCCCTCCCACCTTCTGGACCCGAAGCTGTTCGATTTTGCGGGGTTGGACCTGAAAAACCCCCGTGAAACCGCAGAATCCGACGAAATTCCCTTGCTGCGTTAACTCCGCGGTCAGAAGCAGCCCCTAATCTCAGCCTGCACACCCGTGCTGAAGGTGAAAGGTCTGCTCATGCCCAATATCCACTCAGGTCTGCTGGCCCGTATGCGGAGAAAGATTGCACCGGCGCTGTTTACGCCTCCCGTGCTGGCCTTTCTCCCTGCGTTGACGCTTGCGACCTTCTGGCTTGGCGGTGAAGCGGCCCTGCTCTGGGTTGCCTTGGGTCTTCCGGTCCTGTTTGCCGCACTTGGTGGCTTTGATCGCTCCCGCAGCCTCGGCACGCCCCGCGACAGCATCACCGGCATGATCCTGCGCGAAGGCTTTGAACATGAGGTCTCCCAGGTGTTCGAGGACACCGCCGATACCGGGTTGCGCTCGGTTCTCTACCTGGTCGAAATCGACGATTTCAAGGATCTGGTGGATCGCTACGGCCAGGAAGCCGGGGATCAGATCATTCAGCGCTGCGGTGATCGCATTGCCAGCACCCTGCGCAACAAGGACACCGTGGCGCGGATCGGCGACAGCAAGTTCGGGATCTGCCTGACACCGGTGTTGCAGCTTGATCTGGAATCCTGCGTGCAGCTGTCCGGCCGCATGCAATCCGCCGTGGAAGAGCCGATTTCGCTCGACGGCACCTCTGTCTACGTGTCCTGCTCCATCGGCTTCTGCCTGCGCAGCCGCGCCCCCGGTGCCAAACCTGCAGATTGGACCGCTGCCGCCGCAACCGCGCTGGCCGATGCACAGCAGAACGGTCCTTCGGGTATCCGGGTCTATTCGGCCGATATCTATCACCGCAACAAGGCGCGCTGCAATCTGCGCGACGAGGCGGCAGAGGCCCTGGAAAGCGGCCAGATCGTGCCCTGGTTCCAGCCGCAGATCTTGACCGATACCGGCCGCGTGTCGGGGTTCGAGGCGCTGGCCCGCTGGATGCACCCGGTACGCGGGCTGATCCCGCCGAACAGCTTCATGCCTGCGCTGGAAGAAGCCGGGCTGATGGAGCGGCTGAGCCAGGTCATGCTGTTTCACTCGCTGACCGCGATCAAGGCCTGGGATGCGGCGGGCGTCGAAGTCCCCTCGGTTGGCGTGAACTTTGCCACCCAAGAACTGCGCAACCCCGGTCTTGCCGACAATATCCGCTGGGAGCTCGAGCGATTTGACCTTGCCCCCGACCGCCTGTCGGTGGAGGTACTGGAAACCGTGATGACCGACCAGCCCGACGATGTGGTGACCCGCAATATCGCCGCGCTCAGCGCCATGGGATGCCGCATCGAACTGGACGACTTTGGCACCGGCCATGCCTCGATTTCGGCAGTGCGGCGCTTCAATATCTCGCGGATCAAGATCGACCGTTCCTTCGTGATGAAATCGGACCGCGACCCCGAACAGCAAAAGCTGATCGCAGCGATCCTGACCATGGCCGAGCGGCTGGAGCTGGAAACCCTGGCCGAAGGGGTAGAGACCGTGGGCGAACATGCGCTCCTGTCGCAACTGGGTTGCGATCACGTTCAGGGCTTCGGGATCGGGCGACCGATGCCCTTTGAGCAGACCCTGGACTGGATCACCGCGCATCAGGCAAAACTGCAGGACGCCCCGGTGATCGGACGCCAAAACCCCTGATCCACAGGAAATCTGGGTGAATCCCCGCATCGGCGGCGCTATGACGCCGCCGATTTTCCCGATTCCACTTGACCTTTGGGGTCCACCCCTGTTGAACCACACCCTGTCATTCCATGCACGAGGTGGCGGTCCCCAATGGACGATCAGAACAAGAATCTCATTCTCGCAACAGCGCTCAGCTTCCTGGTGATTCTGGGTTGGTACAGTTTCTTCCCGCCGCCCGAGCCGGAGCAAACGCCAGAACCGGTCGCAACTGAGACCGCGCCCGCCAGCGCAGCCGCCCCCGCGGCAGGTATCGCGCAAGGCGACAACACCGTCCCCGCGCAGGCGAGCGAAGAGGCCACGGCCCCACGTGCCGCACGCCTTGCGATCGACACCCCCCGCCTGGCCGGCAGCATTTCGCTCCAGGGTGGGCGCATCGACGACCTGGCGCTGAAGGACTACCGGGTCTCGCTGGAAGAGAATGCGGATATCGTTCACATCCTGTCCCCCGTGGGGGAACCGGAAGCCTTCTATGCGCTTTACGGCTGGGCACCGGGCACCGGGCTTGGCTTTGATGACGTGCCGGGCGCCAATACCATTTGGTCTGCAGATGAGGGCCAGACCCTGACGCCGGACAGTCCCGTCACCCTGACCTGGGACAACGGCAAGGGCCTGACCTTCGCCCGGACCATTTCGGTGGATGAGGATTACCTGTTTTCCGTCACCCAGTCGGTTCAGAACGCCAGCGGCGCCACCGTGGCGCTTGCCCCCTATGGAACGCTGGCGCGCCATGGAGAACCGGCCGAGCTGAAGAACTTCTTCATCCTGCATGAAGGCGTCGTCGGCATGGCCGATGGTGAGCTGGCCGAGATCGACTATGACGACATGGTCGATTTCGAGCCCGATCCCCGCGACGGATCCCGTGCGCAGATCAAGCAGATCGAAACCAACGGCTGGATCGGCTTCACCGACCACTACTGGATGTCGACGCTGGTGCCCGCTCCCGGTCAGGGCTTCCGCTCGATCGCAAAATATGACGAGCGCCGCGAGATCTATCAGACCGACATCGTGCTGCCGACGCAGACGCTGGCCGATGGTCAATCCGCCGAAGTCACCACCATGCTGTTCTCCGGTGCCAAGGAATGGGCCACCATCCGCGGCTACCAGAAGGACGGGATCGAAGGCTTCCTGGACAGCATCGACTGGGGCTGGTTCTTCTTCCTGACCAAACCGATCTTTGCGGTTCTGCACTGGCTCAACGCGATGATCGGCAACATGGGCTGGGCAATCATCGGGCTGACCATCTTCATCAAGATCCTCGTCTTCCCGCTGGCCTATAAATCCTACGCCTCGATGGCGAAGATGAAGGAACTGCAGCCGGAGATGGAGAAGCTGAAGGAGCGCGCCGGTGATGACCGCCAAAAGCTCCAGAAGGAGATGATGGAGCTCTACAAGAAGGAGAAGGTCAACCCCGCCGCGGGCTGTCTGCCGATCCTGATCCAGATCCCGATCTTCTTCTCGCTCTACAAGGTGATCTTCGTCACATTGGAGCTGCGTCACGCGGCCTTCTTCGGTCCGTTCCAGGATCTGAGCGCGCCGGACCCGACCTCCTTCATGAACCTCTTTGGCCTGCTGCCCCTGTCTGGCCCCGAGCCGGGCAGCCTGCTGGCAACCGTCTTCATCGGCATCCTGCCCATCCTCTTGGGTGTCTCCATGTGGCTGCAGCAGAAGCTGAACCCCGCGCCCACCGATCCGACGCAAAAGATGATCTTTGCCTGGATGCCTTGGGTCTTCATGTTCATGCTGGGCGGTTTTGCCTCCGGTCTGGTGGTCTACTGGATCGCGAACAACACCATCACCTTTACCCAGCAGTATCTGATCATGCGCAGCCACGGCTATAAGCCCGACGTTTTTGGCAACATCAAATCAAGCCTGAAGCGTGGCCCAAAAGCGGATGAGAAATGACGCAGACCGTCACTGAAATCTGGCGCCACCCGATCAAATCACATGGACGGGAGGCGCTGGAGAGCGTCAAGCTGACCGCCGGGCAGACCATGCCCGGCGATCGCGTTTGGGCGGTAGCCCATGAGGCGTCATCGGCCGATGGCTCCGAATGGGTGCCCTGCTCGAACTTCAGTCGCGTCGCCAAGGCCCCGCAATTGATGGCCATCACAGTGCATTATGATGCGGATGCAGGTACGGTGTCCTTGAGCCACCCGGAGCGTGGCGCGCTGTCGTTCAATCCCGATGCGCCCGAAGACCTGCCCCGTTTCCTGGATTGGGTGCGGCCGCTGATGCCCGAGGATCGTGCAGCCTCGGCCCGGATCCTGCGTGTGCCGGGGCGCGGCATGACGGACACCGATTTTCCCTCGGTGACCCTGTGCAACCTCGCCTCTCACCGCGCGGTGGAGGCCGCGATGGGGCAGGATCTGTCCCCCTTGCGCTGGCGCGGCAATATCTGGTTCGACCTGGGTGAGCCCTGGTCCGAACACGACTGGCTTGGCCGCGAGGTGCAGATCGGCGATGCGGTTTTCGCGGTACGCGAGCGCACGCGGCGCTGCCTGGCAACGACGGCGAACCCGAATACGGGCCTGCGTGACGCCGACACATTGAAGACCCTGAACGGCGCCTTTGGCCATCAGGATTTCTCGGTCTATGCAGAGGTCGTGCGGGGCGGTGATATCCGTCTTGGCGATCCGGTAAAGGTGCTCTGATGCAATTGCAATTTCCCCTGGCCGAGGCGCCGGATGATCTGTCCTCCGAAAAAGGCCGCAAGCTCTTTGCCGGGCAATCGGAATTCCTGAAAGGCGTTGTCGCCATGTCCGGCCTGCCCGATCCTGACCGGGTCGAGGTCTGTTTTGCCGGTCGCTCCAACGTTGGCAAATCGAGCCTGATCAACGCGCTGACCGGCACCAAGGGGCTTGCGCGCGCTTCCAACACGCCGGGGCGGACGCAGGAGATCAACTATTTCACCCAAGGGCCCGACCTCTACCTCGTGGACCTGCCCGGCTATGGCTATGCCAATGCGCCGCTGGCGGTGGTGGAGAAATGGCAGAAACTGCTGAAGCGCTACCTCAGCGGTCGCCAGACCCTGCGCCGCGCCTTTGTGCTGATCGATAGCCGCCATGGCATCAAGAAGGTCGATGAAGAGATCATGGCGCTTCTGGACAGCGCCGCGGTGACCTTCCAATGCGTGATGACCAAGGCCGACAAGGTCAAGGCCAAGGATCTCGACAAGGTGCTGGATCAGGTGCGCGGCGCGCTCTCGAAACACCCCGCAGCCTACCCGGAAATCGTCCTCACCTCCTCGGAGAAGGGCGACGGGATCGCCACCTTGCGGTCTATCATCGCGGGTATCGACTAAAGCGGTCGGCGCCCGTCAGACATGCTGGGCGCCATTCACCTCGATCTCGGCCCCCGAGATATAGGAACTGCCCCCTGAGCACAGGAAGTAGATCGCGGCCGCGACCTCTTCCGGCTGGCCCAGGCGCTGCATCGGCAGCTTTTCCACGATCTGCTCAGTACCCGGTGACAGGATCGCCGTTTCCACCTCGCCCGGCGCGATGGCATTGACACGCACCCCCAGCGGGCCGAAGTCATGGGCCATTTCCCGCGTCAGCGCCGCCAGGGCCGCCTTGGAGGTGGCATAGGCCGCGCCTGCAAAGGGATGCACCCGGCTGCCCGCGATCGAGGTCACGTTGACCACCGACCCCTTGGCGGCGGCCAGCTCATCCTTCAGCCCGCGCGCCAGCACCACCGAGGCAAAGAAGTTCACATGGAACACCTTGCCCCAGGTCATCAGATCCGTGTCCAGCGTGTTCAGCCGCTCGCCGTTCGGCCCCTTGGGCGAAATTCCCGCATTGTTGACCAGCGCATCGAGACGCCCGTTCAGGCGCTCCTGGATCACCCCCACCGCGTTGATGGTGTCACTGGGATCCGACAGATCCAGTTGCACATGGTTTTCCTCCCCGCCGCCCCAGGGGCATTCGCGCGGAAAGGGCTGGCGTGAGCAGGTGATGACCCGCCAGCCTTCGGCATTAAAATGGCGCACGGTGGCATGACCAATGCCACGGCTGGCTCCGGTGAGCAAAAGCGTCTTCTGGCCCATGGGCTGTGTTCCGACCTGATGGAATGGATGCTGCGACCCTATCATTCCCATCCCTCGCTGCAACGGCACACTTGGCAGAAGGCGCAGAACCGCGTAACACGCTTTGCCAAAGGGATCCCAGCAATGAAGAAACAAGATATGAACCGCGATTGGATTGCCACCGCCGAGACTTTGTCCAGCGCCCTGCCCTATATGCAGCGCTACGACGATGCCATCGTCGTCATCAAGCTGGGCGGTCACGCCATGGGCAGCGACGAGGCGATGGAGACCTTTGCCCGCGATGTGGTGCTGCTGCGCCAGGTCGGGGTAAACCCGGTGATCGTGCATGGTGGCGGCCCGATGATCAACGCGATGCTGGAGAAGCTGCAGATCCAGTCGGAGTTCGTGAACGGCAAGCGTGTGACCGATAAGGCCACCATGGACGTGGTGGAGATGGTGCTGTCCGGCCTGGTGAACAAGCGCATCGTGCAGGCGATCAACGCGCAAGGCGGCATGGCCGTGGGCCTGTCGGGCAAGGATGCCAACCTGATCACCTGCGAGGTCACCAACCCGGACCTCGGCTTTGTCGGAACCCCGGTCGAGATGAACCCGACGGTGCTGCGTCATCTCTTTGAAAAAGAGATCATCCCCGTGATTGCCCCCATCGGCGCAGGCCGCGACGGGGAGACCTTCAATATCAATGGCGACACCGCCGCCGGGGCGGTTGCCGAATCGCTCAACGCGGATCGCCTGTTGCTTCTGACCGATGTCTCGGGCGTGAAAAACGCCGATGGAGAGGTGGTCACCGAACTCAAGGCCGCTGATGTCGAGGCGATGACCCAATCGGGCGTGATCGCGGGTGGGATGATCCCCAAGACGGAAACCGCCCTGTCGGCGGTGCGCAACGGGGTGCGGGCCTGTACCATCGTCGATGGCCGCGTGCCCAATGCGGTGCTGCTTGAGCTGTTTACCGATCACGGTGCAGGATCGATGATCCGCGCCTGAGCCCAAGCCGAAATGGCGACTGACCAGAAATGCCCCCCCCCGGGGCGGTTTTTCTTTTGCCGGATCCCAAGGCGGCGCTAGGCTAAAACACCTGCAAGCAAGGACAGGCGATGACGGCTCCCCCACGGTTCCAGGACATACTGAGCGCCGCACAGGGCGTGGATCTGGACGTTTTGGGCACCGTGCATCCAGAGCGCGTACCGGTACAGGGGCTGACGGGTGGCACCCTGATCCTGCTGGGCCTCAAGGGAACACCCACATGGCGCCGCATCGCCGCTGCGCCGGAATTCGCGGACAGCGCCCCCGATCCGCTGGACCGCTGGTCCCGCCGCGTGGTTGACGGGCTTGCGCGCCGGTTTGACGCCGAGGCGCACTACCCCTTTGGCGGGCCACCCCATGCGCCATTCGTGAACTGGGCGCTGGCCTCGGGGCGGGCCTTCACATCCCCGTCGCAAATGATGGTCCATGATACGGTTGGCATGCTGATCTCATATCGCGGAGCGCTCCATTTGCGGCAGGACATTGAAACGCCAACGCCCAGCTTGCGACGGTCTCCCTGCGAGAGCTGTGCACAAAGGCCCTGCCTGAGCGCCTGCCCGGTACACGCATTGATTGACGGAGGCCCCTATGACCTGTCAGCCTGCCACAGTCACCTGGCGGCCCCGGACGGGGTCCCTTGCCTTTCAAACGGCTGCCTTGCCCGGCTTGCCTGCCCCCTCAGCCGGGGCGCAGAGCGCGATCCTGCACAGTCAGCCCATCACATGAGCTATTTTCATATCACATGACCTGCACCTTGATCCTAACCCGTCACGCCAAATCCGCCTGGGACACCAGCGCCCCCAGCGATCACGCCCGCCCGCTGAACAAGCGCGGGCGCGCCTCGGCCAAGGCGCTGGGAGACTGGCTGGGGGATATCGATCAGGTGCCGCAGCAGGTGCTGTCCTCCTCGTCGCAGCGGACGCGGGAAACCTATGAGCTGATGGATCTGCAGGCCCCGGCCGTCTTTACCGAGCGGCTGTATCACGCCAGCTCGGACATCATCTTTCAGGTCCTGCGCGAGGCGACACACCCCAAGACGATGATCCTGAGCCACAATCCCGGCATCGCCGCCTTTGCCCATGCCATCGTGAACCATCCCCCCGATCATTCGCGCTTTGACGACTACCCAACCGGCGCCACCCTGATTGCCCGCTTTGACATCGACAGCTGGGCGGATCTGACCTGGAGCAGCGGCAAGGTGGTGGAGTTCACCGTCCCGCGCGAACTGCTGGGCGCCTGAACGCCCCCCGAAACAAAAAGACCCGCCGGATGATACCGGCGGGCCATTACTCTTCGCAGTGATCCCGGGCGTCAGTGGCCGAGGATCTGGCTCAGGAACAGCTGGGTCCGCTCGCTCTGCGGGTTGTTGAAGAAGGCCTCAGGCTCGTTCTGTTCGACGATCTGGCCCGCATCCATGAAGATCACCCGGTTCGCCACCTGGCGGGCAAAGCCCATCTCGTGGGTCACGCAGAGCATGGTCATGCCCTCTTCCGCCAGTTCGATCATGGTGTCGAGCACCTCCTTGATCATCTCGGGGTCGAGCGCCGATGTCGGTTCATCGAACAGCATGATGCGCGGCATCATGCACAGGCTGCGCGCGATGGCCACACGCTGCTGCTGACCGCCCGACAGCTGACCGGGGTACTTGTTGGCCTGATCCGGGATCTTGACCTTCTCAAGGAAGTGCATCGCGCGTTCTTCGGCTTCCTTCTTGGGCGTCTTGCGCACCCAGATCGGCGCCAGCGTGCAGTTCTCCAGGATAGTCAGATGCGGGAACAGGTTGAAGTGCTGGAAGCACATGCCAACCTCGGAGCGGATCTTGTCGACATTCTTCAGATCCGACGACAACAGCGTCCCATCCACGGTGATCGTACCCTGCTGGTGTTCCTCCAGCGCGTTGATGCAGCGGATCAGCGTCGATTTACCCGAACCGGAGGGGCCGCAGATCACGATCCGCTCGCCCTGGTAGACGGTCAGGTTGATGTCGCGCAGCACGTGAAAGGAGCCGTACCACTTGTTCATTCCGTCGATGGTGATCGCAACCTCGTCGGATACTTGCATTTGTGAAGTGCCAGTCATGTCTTGGCCTCCTTATCGATGATCGGTCGCAAGGCGGCGTTCTAGCCATTGCGAGTATTGAGAGATGCCGTAGCAGACGATGAAGAACAGGAAGGCCGCAAAGCCCAGGAGTTCCCAGTAGACGCCGTTCCATTCGGTCGAAGCCAGGATCGGCCCGCGGATCATGCCCACAAGGTCGAACATCGAGATGACCGAAACCAGCGTAGTGTCCTTGAACAGGCCGACGGCCACGTTCACGATACCGGGGATCGAGATCTTCAGCGCCTGCGGCAGGATGATCAGGCGCATCGCCTGCGGGTAATCCAGACCCAGCGAATCCGCCGCCTCGTACTGCCCTTTGGGCAGGGCTGCCAGACCACCCCGGATCACCTCGGCGATATAGGCCGCCGAGAAGAGGGTGATCATGATCACCACCCGCAGGAACAGGTCCACGGTGGCATCAGGCGGGAAGAAATAGGCCAGCATCACCGAGGCCACGAACAGCAGCGTGATCAGCGGCACGCCCCGCACGAACTCGATGAAGACCACGCAGATCCACTTGATCAGCGGCATGTCCGACTGTCGGCCCAGCGCCAGGGCAATGCCCAGCGGGAGGGACAGGGACACACAGGTCACCCCCAGCATCAGGTTCAGCATGAAGCCGCCCAGATCCCGCGAGGGCACGGCCTGCAGCATGGCATTGTCCGAAGCGCCTTCCGGGATCAGCATCCCGCCCAGCGTCCAGACGATCAATGCCGTCGCAATGCCTCCGAAGAACCCCAGGGCAAAGGAACCACGACCATAGATCTGGAACACCGCGCCAGCGGCCACGAAACCCACGAGGGCAACGATCGGCGCCATGATGGTGCCGCCCCAGATCAGCCAGAAGGCGATGAAGGGGTAAAGGCCGGTGAAGATCAACAGCTTGCGCGGCAGGTCGAAGAACAGCACCGGCGCGGCGGCGACCAGCAGAAGCACCAGCGCCAGGTTCGGACGCCAGTATTGATCAGCGGGGTATTTGAACCCGTAAAGCAGCTGATGCCAGCGTTCGGTCAAGACCGAGAAACAGGCGCCGACCCTGCCATCCAGCACCTCGCGGCACTCGTTCAGCGAGGAGGTCGTCCAGACGCCGTTCACCAGCCAGGGCACGGTTTTCTGCAACAGCAGATAGATCACCGCCAGTGCCACCAGGGTCAGAACCCCGTTGGGAACGCTGGAGAACAGGTTGTCCCGCACCCACTTGACCACACCGGCCTGGCTGGCCGGGGGTGGTGCGGGCGGAATGGTGCCCTTGGCGACAAAGGCAATCGGATTGGTTGTCTTGTCACTCATGGCTCAGCGCTCCTTCAGCTTCACGGAGGCGTTGTAGACGTTCATCACCATCGAGATGACCAGCGACGCAGTCAGGTAGAACAGCATCAGCAAGAGCACGCATTCAATCGCACGGCCCGTCTGGTTCAGGGTGATGCCGCCCAGGGTCGCGGTGATATCCGCATAGCCCACGGCAATCGCCAGCGAGGAGTTCTTGGTGATGTTGAGATACTGCGAGATCAGCGGCGGGATGATCACCCGCAGCGCCTGCGGCAGCACCACCAGGTTCATGATCCGGCCCGGACGCAGGCCCAGCGCGGCCGCGGCCTCGGTCTGACCTTTTGAGATCGCCTGGATACCGGCCCGCACGTTCTCCGCGATGAAGGCACCGGTGTAGATCGACAGCGCAAACCACAGGGCGATCAGCGGCCCGCCGATCTTGATGCCGCCCTGGAAGTTGAAACCCTTCAGCGCGGGCACTTCCCAGGACAGGCCCATGATGACCATCAACAGCAGGAACGGCACCAGCCAGACGCCCAGCACCATGAACAGGGTCTTGGGGCGGACACCGGTCTCTTCCTGCTTGTGGCTCGCCCAGGCCTCGATCTTGCGGGTGGCCACGAAGGAGCCCACCAGAACCGCCAGAACCAGCAGCCAGTTCAGGGCGGCGGATGCAAAGATGCCGCTCTCGAACCAGGGCATCGGGATGTAGACACCCCGGTTGGTAAAGGCAAAGAGATCCAGCACCATGGTCGAGGCGGGGTCATCGCCGCGGAAGGCCCGCGGCCCCGGCAGCGCCGCCGTCATGATGGTGAAGATGATGATGATCCAGATCAGCACCGGGATGTTGCGGAAGATCTCCACGTAGACGGCCATCAGCTTGGAGACCAGCCAGTTGTTGGAGAGCCGCAGAACACCGGCGATCACCCCGAATATGGTGGCGGTGATACAGGCCAGGAAGGCGACCAGAAGCGTGTTCAGGATACCGACAAGTGCTGCACGCCCGTGGCTGTCCTGGTTGTCATATTCGACAAGGCGCTGGTTGATATCGTAGCCAGCCGGATTGCCGAGAAAGTCATAAGAGATATTGAGGCCTGCCGCACGCAGGTTCTGGATCAGGTTGTTGCCCAGATACCAGATCGACAAGGCTAGCAGGAGCGCGGCAATGGCCTGGAAGGTCAACGAGCGATAGCGGGTATCGTTGACCAACATGGACAGCCGAAACTGCTCCTGTGGAGGGTCGGAAAGAGTTGACATGTAAAGAGATCCCCGAGGCAGCGGATTTCATCCCGGCGGGGTTCTTCCCCGCTCCGCAAGATCCGAAGCTTTAAGATGGTTAGGAAAAGGGCGCGGGGTGATCCCGCGCCCTCTCCTTGATGTGTTTAGCGGAAGGGCGGCGAGTACAGCAGGCCACCTTCGGTCCACTGTGCGTTCAGGCCGCGTGCCAGACCGATCGGAGTGTCTTCGCCGATGTTCTTGGCAAAGACTTCGCCGTAGTTGCCGCCGCTGGCGATTGCGTTTTTCGCCCAGTCAGCCGACAGACCCAGCATTTCGCCCAGGGTGCCTTCGGTACCCAGCAGGCGGTTGATTTCCGGGTTGTTGGTGCCTGCGGACATTTCCGCCAGGTTGGCAGAGGTCACGCCCAGTTCTTCGGCTGTGATCAGCGCGTTCAGAGTCCAGCGCACAACGTCACCCCACTCGTGGTCGCCGTGACGGACCAGCGGGCCGAGCGGCTCTTTCGAGATGATCTCGGGCAGCAGCACGTGGCCTGCCGGATCGTCGAAGGTGGCGCGGGTTGCCGCCAGGCCGGAGGCGTCGGTGGTGTAGACGTCACAGGCGCCAGCCAGGTACTGCTGCTGCGCTTCGGCGTTGGTTTCGATCGGAACCGGCTCGTAGGAGATGTTGTTGGAGCGGAAGAAGTCCGCCAGGTTCAGCTCGGTGGTGGTGCCGGTCTGGATACACACGGTGGCGCCGTCCAGTTCCTTGGCGGAGGATACACCCAGGTCCTTGGGAACCATGAAGCCCTGACCGTCGTAGTAGTTGACGCCGGTGAATTCGAACTTCAGGTCAACATCGCGCGAGAAGGTCCAGGTGGTGTTGCGCGCCAGCATGTCGATCTCGCCCGAGGCCAGAGCCGTGAAGCGAGTCTTGCCGGTGGTCGGCACGAATTCAACAGCGGTCGAATCGCCCAGAACGGCCGCAGCAACGGCACGGCAGACGGCGACGTCAAAACCTTCCCATTCCCCGTTCGCATTCGGAGCAGCAAAACCGACCAGGCCGGTGGTGACGCCGCAGTTCAGTTTGCCGCGGGCTTTCACGTCGTCCAGCGTGCCGGCAGCAGCTGCGCCAGCTGCGATGCCAGCAACGGTCAGCGCGCCCAAAAATACGGATTTGTTCATTTTTACCTCTTCCTGATGTTCCGCCTATTGTGGCGGTTTTATTACCGGCAGCGATTGCACCGGAATAGCGTGACCTAGGGAAAACTCCTAAATCGTAAGGGATTTTGGGCGGATTCATAAACAAACGTCAAGGGCACGATCACCAAATTCGATGGACGCATAGCGAACACGCGGGACGATTGGTAAAATTTTTCGCTTTCCGGCAGGCTGCGGCGGTTTTTCGTCTCAAGATGAAAACACGTAGAACTGCTGAGCATGCATGAAGGCAGCGCGCTTCACCTCGGACGATTCCCGGGCTTCCTCATCGACGCCCCACTGCTCTTCCTGCCAGCGCTCATCCAGGCGCGACATCTGCCAGATATCGGCCGCATCACGCCACCCATGGGCCGCCGCAAATCCCAGGATCAAGGATCCGGACATGCAAACGAGATCGTGAAAAGCCGCCATCTGAAAAGGGGTTAGCCCGTGAACACGGCTCCGCAACCCAGCCAGCACCTGCGGATCCTGAGGCGCATGCAGGATACCGCTGCGCAGCTGCAACCGTGCGCCCAGCACCTCATCCGCCCAGTCCAGAGCGGGATCCCATTCCTGCGCTTGCCGGGTCACCAGTTCCTTGGGGCTGTCGGCCCGATAGCACAGCAGATCCGCATCGCCGTAATCCGCCAGCATATCGGCGACTTCGCTGTGCTGATGTGTCACCTTGTCAATTGCCGCATTGGCAGAGCGCGTGAACGGCATGGTCCCGGGATCAACTGATTCGGTCTGTGCCTCCCACTCTGCCGCCACCGCTTCGGCCATCTGCCGGGAGGGCACCACCAGGGCCGCCTTTGCCGGGGTCCGCACGCGCCGCCCGTCCAGCTCCACCGTATAGCCGTCGTCGAGTTCAGCGACAGTGGTTGTCTTCCAGAACCGTTTCGGTGCCCATTCGCTCATACCGTCATACCTTCCAGATCTGTTGCAGCAGCGGGGCCAGTTCCGAGAAACTGCCAATCCTGTGATCCGCCGCCAGCCGTTCCGCCGGGTGGTAGCCCCACTCCACGGCAATTGTGGTCACGCCCGCAGCCCGCCCCATGTCCATGTCAAAGCTGGTGTCACCGATCATCACCGCATGCTGCGGCTCCACCCCGGTTTCAGCCAGCGCCGTTAGCACCATCGAGGGATGCGGCTTGGAGGGGTGATGATCCGCCACCTGGCGGGTCACGAAACAGTCCAACCCATGCGCCGCAATCAGCGCATCCAGCCCGCGCTGGGATTTCCCTGTGGCCACGCCCAGCAGGTAGTCCGGCACCGCATGAAGCGCCTCCAGCGCCTCCCGGGCTCCGGGAAACAGCGGCGAATGCCCGGCACCTGACTGTTCACGCGCGGATTTATAAGCCTGTTTATAGCCTTCAACCAGCGCCGCCTGAACCCCAGCGCCCGCCTGCGGAGCCAGCTCTGCCATCGCCTGCGGCAAGGACAGGCCCACGATCGACAGGATCGCCGCGCGGGAGGGCAAGGGCAGCTCCACGCCCGCAAATGCTGCGGCCATGGCGCCGGTTATGGCGCCCTGACTGTCCGCCAGGGTGCCATCCACATCAAAAAGCACCAGCCGCAGGGGCGCGCTCATAGCAGCCCCTCGAAGGGATCCTCCGCCGCCAGATCCTCGGTCCAGCCGAAGGTCTCCCAGCTGTCCTTCATGTGATCGGGCAGATCGGCGGTCACCGAAATCGTCTTCTTCGTCGTGGGGTGTTCGAACGCCATGCGGCGGCAATGCAGGTGCAGCTTCTTGCTGATGATGCCGCCCAGCTGGGCACCCCAACCATCGCCGAGGTTCTCCTGCCCCGAGCCACCGTATTTGCCATCGCCCACGATGGGATGGCCGATCTCTGCCATATGCGCGCGCAGCTGGTGGGTACGGCCGGTGACCGGCTCCATCGCCACCCAGGAGGCACGCCCCGCCACCCGGTACAGCGTCGCATAAAGCGTATGCGCGCGTTTGGCGCCGGGGGTGCTGTCGATCTCGGAGGGGTGAATGGCGATCATCTTCTCGCCTTCGCCGCTGCGGCCATGGCCGCCTGCCTTCACCAGGCCCGCCTTGATCTCTCCCAGGTAGGGGGTGGGCACGCCGGCGACCAGCGCCCAGTAGATCTTGCGGGTGTTGCGGTGGCGAAAGGCCGCCGTCAGCGCCTGCGCCGCTGCGCGGGTACGCGCCAGCACCAGCACGCCCGAGGTGTCCTTGTCCAGCCGGTGCACCAGGCGCGGTTTCTCGTCATAGTCAAAGCGCAGCGCCTCGGCCAATCCATCCACATGTTTCGTGGTACCGCTGCCGCCCTGCACCGCCAGCCCATGCGGCTTGTTCAGGACGATCACATCGTCGTCCTTGTAGATCACGCAAGAGCGAATCATCTTGGCATCCGCATCCGAGACGCGCCGCTTTTCCGGTTGCGGCGGCTGATGGTCGGCAGAGGGCAGCGGCGGCACCCGCACCGATTGCCCGACCTCGACCCGCGTGCTGGCCTTGACGCGGCCGCCATCAATGCGCAACTCGCCCTTACGGCACATCTTCTCGATCCGGCCCTGGCTCACATGCGGGAACAGGCGGCGCAGCCAGCGATCCACCCGCTGACCTGCGTCCTCTTCGGAAACGGTAATGGTCTGAACGCCGCTCATGCGAATACTCCTCTGGCGGCCATCAGGCCAAGAAACAGACCGCCGACAGACAGCCCCACAGACAGCAAAATATAGAGAGCCGCCTGTCCCATTGCACCCCGTTCGACGAGGTTCGCCGTCTCCAGCGAAAAGGCCGAGAAGGTGGTGAACCCGCCCAGCACGCCGGTCATCACGAAGGGGCTGAGATGGGTCAGCCCCTTATGCGCCGCAGCCGTCGCGAAGACCCCCATCAGGAAGGAGCCCACCACGTTCACGGTGATGATCGCGAGCGGAAACTCTCCATGCCCGAACAGGCGCACCACGCCCAGCCCGGCAAGATAGCGCAAGGCAGCGCCGATAGCCCCGCCAAGGGCAACGTATAAGACGGTTGGATACATGGGCGGTCTGTCGCGCGGCTGGCACGGGATGTCAAGTTTTCCACGTCCTGCCGCGTGCAGGGCCGTACTGCGCAGGAAACATGGCAACCTTCCAGTGGGTAGAAATCTTGTCATGGGCAAAGGGCTCTCTACCTTGATCTGAACACCACCCACAGGAGAGACCATGCCGACCCGTAGATCCCTGCTTGCCGGACTTGCCACTCTGCCGCTACTGCCGCGCATGGGCCTGTCCGCCTCTGCCCCTCACCGCCTGCGACTGGCGCCCGCGCCAATTCAGATTGCGCCTGCGCAATATGGAAAGACGGATCTCTGGGGGGTGAACGGAAGCGTCCCCGGCCCCGCCCTGCGCGCCCGCCGGGGCGAACGGCTGCGGGTGGAGATCGAAAACGCCCTGCCCCAGGCCACCTCGATGCATTGGCACGGCATTCGGATCGAAAACGCGATGGATGGGGTCCCGGGCCTGACGCAGGATCCCATCGCAACCGGAGAGGTCTTCACCTACGACTTTGCCCTGCCCGATGCGGGCACCTATTGGTATCACTCCCATGCTCAATCCGTCGAACAGGTGGAGCGCGGGCTGCAAGGCCCCTTGATCATCGCAGAGGACGAGGCGCCCGATGTGGATCAGGACCTTGTGTTGATGCTGGACGACATCCGCCTTGCTGGTGATGCCAGCGTCGATGCGCAGTTCACCCACCCCCATGACCGATCCCACGCCGGGCGGCTCGGCAACGTGATGCTGACCAATGGGCAGATGGAGGCCAGCTTTCCTGTGATCCAGGGCGAGCGGCTTCGCCTGCGCCTGATCAACAGCGCCAATGCCCGCATCTTTGCCATGGGTCTCCAGGGGCTGACCGGCTGGATCATGGCCTATGACGGGATGCCGCTCCCCACGCCCGAGGCGATCCCCGAGCGGATGCTGCTGGCGCCCGCGCAACGGATCGATCTGATTGTCGATGTGAGTGCCAGCGCCGGAGAGGACGCGTTCCTGATCCAGTTCGAACGCGACGGCGGCTATGCCCAGGCCATCTTCCCGGTCTCTGCCGGAACCTCAACCACGCGTGGCACACCCGCGCCGCTGCCGCCCAATCCGGATCACCCGATCGAGCTCAGCGATGCGGACACGGTCACCCTGCGTATGGAGGGCGGCGCCATGGGCGGGATGCAGTCGGCGCAATGGCAGGGAAAGGCGCAAGGCATGCGTGCCCTGGCGCAGGCCGGGCAGTTCTGGGCCTTCAACGGCGTTGTCGGTCGCCCGGACAAGCCCTTGGTGCGGGCATCGCTGGGGCAGACCGTCAAGATCGCCATGGTCAATGACACTGCATTCCCCCACGCCATGCACCTGCACGGGATGCATTTTGCCGAAGTCCTGCCGGATGGCAGCCTTGGACCCCTGCGCGACACGCTGTTGATGATGCGCGGCGAGACGCGCACCGTGGCCTTCAACGCCCATAACCCCGGTAAATGGCTCCTGCATTGCCATATGCTGTCGCACCACGCGGCAGGCATGGGCACCTGGGTCGAGGTCGTCGCCTGAAAGGGCTCAGCTGCCCCGCTGAAGGCGCAGCTTGGCAAAGAACTCGGTCCGCCGTTTCAGCTCGCGCTCGAACCCGCGTTCGACCGGCTGATACAGAACCGGCCGTTTGACACCTTCGGGGAAGTAGTTCTGCCCCGAAAACCCGTCTTCGGCGTCATGGTCATAGGCATAGCCTTCGCCATAGCCCTGCTCGGACATCAGCTTGGTCGGGGCGTTGAGGATATGTTTGGGCGGCGGCGCGCTTCCGGTTTCCTTGGCCAGGCGCCGGGCCGCCTTGTAGGCCATGTAGCCCGCGTTGGTCTTGGGCGCGAGGGCAAGGTAGATCACCGCCTGCGCCAGCGCCAACTCGCCTTCGGGGCTGCCGATACGCTCATAGGTCTCCCAGGCCTGCAGGCACACCGCCTGCGCCTGCGGGTCGGCCAGGGCGATATCCTCCACCGCCATGCGGGTCAGGCGCCGGGCCAGGTAGCGCGGATCTTCGCCGCCCTCCAGCATGCGGGCAAACCAGTAAAGTGCTGCATCCGGGTCCGAGCCGCGCACCGATTTGTGCAGGGCCGAAATCAGGTTGTAATGTTCATCGCCCGATTTGTCGTATTTCGCCGCCCGCCGCATCAGCCGTGTCGCCAGCGCCTCGCGGCCCAAGGGGGTCTCCACCTTCCAGGCTGAGACCTGTTCGATCAGATTGAGGAGTGCCCGCCCGTCGCCATCGGCCATCTCCTGCAAGGCATCGCGGGCATCCCCCGTCAGGGGTAAGGCGCGGCCCAGTTCCTTTTCGGCGCGTTGGGTCAGCAACTCCAGATCCGAAAGCGGCAGACGTTCCAGAACCAGCACCTGGGCGCGGGACAAAAGAGCGGCGTTCAGCTCGAAACTCGGGTTTTCGGTGGTGGCGCCGACCAGGAGGATGGTGCCATCCTCCATATGGGGCAGAAACCCATCCTGCTGCGCCTTGTTGAAACGGTGGATCTCATCCACGAACAAGAGCGTCCCCTGCCCGTTGGCGCGCCGGTGCCTGGCGGCTTCGAACACTTTCTTGAGGTCCGGCACACCGGTGAAGATCGCCGAGATCTGCACGAAATGCAGATCCGTTTCCTTGGCCAGAAGCCGCGCGATGGTGGTCTTTCCCACCCCCGGCGGCCCCCAGAACACCAGTGACGACAACGAGCCGGAGGCCAGCATGACGCCCAGCGGCGCCTCGGGGCCCAGAACCTGGCTCTGGCCGATCACCTCGGACAGCGATTTCGGACGCAGCCGGTCGGCCAGGGGCCGGTTCGGCTCTGGCCCCTTATCCGCCTGCGGCGCGTCGCTGTCGAAAAGATCCGCCATGGGTCAGAGCCGTGCCCGCAGGCTGACGCGCTGACCCCGACGCAGAAGGTCAAGCGCCATCCAGCGACCGCTTTCTTTCAGGATCTCCGCAACATCCGACGGCTGCGTGACCGCATCCCCATTGATCGCCAACAGGACATCGCCCCGCTGCAGACCGACACGGGCGCCATAGGGGCCGGGATCGGCAACCGCCACCCCTTCGGCCGACAGGGGCAACTGCAGTTCGGTGATCGTCTTTGGATTGATCCGCGCGACCGTCAGCCCCGGCAGACGGCTCTTCTCGCCCAGTTGTACAGGCTCTGCGGCAGGCTCGTCCGGGGCGCTGTACATCGCAACCGCGATCACCTCGCGCTTGCCATCACGCAGGCGCACCACCTCGGAGGTGTCGCCAAGCCCGGCGATGGTCATGCGAAACACCATTTCCGAGGGCGAATTCACCGGCTCGCCATCCACCGCGATCACCACGTCGCCGACACGGAACCCGGCCTCGGCAAAGGGGCTTTCAGGATGCAGTTCGGAGATCACCATACCTTCGGGCAGGTCCATCCCAAGGGAGGCCGCCAGGTCGCCATCCAGCGGCTGACCGCTCATCCCCGCCCAGGGACGCTGGAATGCCTCCGCGCCATCGCGCGCCTGGTGCAGGAACTCCCGCACCAGATTGGCGGGGATCGCAAAACCGATCCCGTTGGAGCCGCCCGAGCGGCTGAGGATCCGCGTGTTGATGCCGATGAGATCGCCATTCACGTCAATCAGCGCCCCGCCGGAATTGCCCGGATTGATCGGCGCATCGGTCTGGATGTAATAGCCGAAGCCTTCACCGGTGCCGGTACCGGTACGCGCCAACCCAGAGATGATGCCAGAGCTGACGGTCTGCCCCACACCAAAGGGGTTGCCGATGGCCAGGGCCAGTTCCCCGACCTCGACCTCATCACTGTCGCGCAGGTTCAGATAGGGGAGATCCTCTGCCCCCTCCAGCCGCAGGATCGCCAGATCGCTGGCCTGATCGGCCAAGACCACCTGAGCGCCATATTCGCGCCGGTCGGTTGTCACCACCCGGATTTCGGTCGCCATGCCGACCACGTGATAGTTGGACACCACGATCCCATCCGCAGAGAGAATCACCCCCGAACCGAGCGAGTTCTGCACGCGCGGGCGTGGATTGGCAAAGTTCCGAAAGAAATCATCAAAGAAGGGATCGTTGGAAAAGGGCGTTCTGGCGCGGGCCTGGGTGACGATCTTGGCATAGATATTGACCACTGCCGGGGCCGCCTGTTTGACCAGCGGCGCAAACCCCAAAGAGATCTCTGCCTGCGACTGTGGCACCCGGGTTTCGGCCGTGGCCTGGCTGCCCAGAACCAGGGTCAATGCAATCAAGACTGCGCGGATCATGTTGCCTCCGTATCCGTTCTGAAACAGGATATGCGAAGGCAGGCGGCGGAATGCAAGCATTGCGCAAGCCCCGCAGATAGGCAGCAGCCGCCAGACCACGCCAGGCGACTGCCTTTGGCTCAGCTAGAGGGTCAACTGGTCAGCAACAGGGCTTGATCTCGCGTCACGCCTTCGATCTGGACGCGGGATTCCGTCAGGAAGGACTTGGCGTCGGCCGAGATGGCGACTGCAATCTGCGCCGGGCTGAGATTGGGGTTCTCAACACCCACGGCGACAAAGAAGTCCGACAGCATCGTGTAGGCGGCGTCCATCGGGATATCGAAAATGGTGCCATCGGGCCGTCCGTCGCCGTCCAGATCGACCGTGGCGATGATGCCAGACGATTTCTTGCCTCCAAAAAGCTTTTTGAAGAATTTCACAACCGATTTTGCACCTTTGGCCACGCCCTTCGCGACCGTGGCGGCCACGTTTGCAAAGAGGTCGGAAAAGACCGCAACCGTGTTGATCACCGCGGCCGTGATCCGGTGAATCGCATCACCAAACCGCTCTACCAGGCCCTGGATCTTCTCCAACGTGGTGGCTAGCTTTTCCAGCACGTTGACAACTTTCTCGAATAGCTCGGCGAAGTCGGTCAGAATCTCATGAGCTTTGGTCAGGGTATCCAGGATATCCCGGCCAAGCTTGCGCACCTTGTCATAGGTTTCAGCCCCCGGCATACCCGTGCCGCCAACCATCATGGCATAGCCCTGCGGCATCACCAGGGGTTTGGCCCCCAAAAGCCCGCCCATCGGATCCGAGCCGAGGCTCACCTTGAAGCCGCTTGCGCCCGCGTTCTTCAAGTTCGCATCGATCAGACCGGCGGTGAGCTTCATCACATCGGGATCACCGGGGTGAACACCTGCGGCCTGTGCCCGCGCAATCATGGGAAAGAAAGGAGAGACAAGAAGGGAAGACAAAGAGGCCGCAAGGGCCTGGCGTCGTGACATGGACATAATCGTATCCTTTTAAAATTGACATAGCGGACACCGCTCCACCTCTGTTGTGGATCTCCTCGGGCCGCACCCGGATCGGTCAAAAACGCACCGATCAAACAGCTGGCAACACAATCCTGAATTGCCAGCTGCGGGAAAGCATCACCCCAATGGGGTATGCGCGCAAAAAAAGACCCCCGCCTGTTTCCAAGCGGGGGCCAAATCACCAGACCTTGCGGTCTGCAGTCTTCTTATTCTTCGTCAGCTGCCGCTTCGGCTTCGGCAACGCGTGCCTTATCGGCAGCGCCCTTGGCGTTCACGTCACGATCAACGAATTCGATGATCGCCATCGGGGCCATGTCGCCATAGCGGAAACCGGCCTTCAGGATGCGAATGTAGCCGCCCTGACGGTCCTTGTAGCGGGGACCCAGCACGTCGAACAGTTTGGTGACATACTGGTCTTCCTTCAGACGCGACGCAGCGTTGCGGCGCGAATGCAGGTCGCCTTTTTTCGCCAGGGTGATCAGTTTTTCAACGATCGGGCGCAGTTCTTTTGCCTTGGGCAGAGTGGTTTTGATCTGCTCATGCTCGATGAGCGAGCCCGCCATGTTTGCAAACAGAGCCTTGCGGTGCTCATGGGTGCGGTTCAGGCGGCGGTATCCACGTGCGTGACGCATTTTCTAGTTCCTTCTAAAGGTTTTGCTTTGTCTGGCGGCCGATGCGTGTCAGCCGCTCTCCTTGGGGCGGATCTGCCCGGGTTTCCCCACCAACGTGGGCATTTGTGGCTGGGGAGGGCCGTGGCCCTCCCCCAATTCTCAGAACGAGTCTTCGAATTTCTTGGCCAGATCTTCGATGTTGTCCGGCGGCCAGTCCTCGACGTCCATGCCCAGGTGCAGGCCCATGCCCGACAGCACTTCCTTGATCTCGTTCAGGGACTTGCGGCCGAAGTTCGGGGTGCGCAGCATTTCTGCTTCGGTTTTCTGGATCAGATCGCCGATGTAAACGATGTTGTCGTTCTTCAGGCAGTTTGCCGAACGCACGGACAGTTCCAGCTCGTCCACTTTCTTCAACAGAAGCGGGTTGAACTCGAGACCGTCGTCTTCGTCCTGGCGGCCAGCGGATTCGGGCTCTTCGAAGTTCACGAAGATCGACAGCTGGTCTTGCAGGATGCGCGCGGCATAGGCCACGGCGTCATCCGGGGTGACGGAGCCGTCGGTTTCCACTTTCATGGTCAGCTTGTCATAGTCCAGAACCTGACCTTCACGGGTCGGCTGCACGTCATAGGAGACCTTCTTGACCGGCGAATAGATCGCATCGATCGGGATCAGGCCGATGGGTGCATCTTCCGGCTTGTTCTTCTCGGCAGAGACGTAGCCCTTGCCGGTGTTGACGGTCAGCTCCATGAACAGGTCGGCGCCATCGTCCAGGTGGCAGATGACGTGATCGCGGTTCAGAACCTCGATGCCCGCGGATTCGGAAATGTCGCCAGCGGTGACAACAGCCGGACCCTTGGCATTGATCGACAGGCGCTTGGGACCTTCGACTTCCATGCGCAGGGACACGCCTTTGAGGTTCAGGATGATGTCGGTCACGTCTTCACGCACACCGGCAACGCTGGAGAATTCATGCAGAACGTTGTCGATCTGAACGCTGGTGATGGCGGCGCCTTGCAGCGAGCTCATCAGAACGCGACGCAGCGCGTTGCCCAGTGTCAGGCCAAAGCCACGCTCCAGCGGTTCGGCAACGATGGTTGCCTGACGCGCGGGATCATTGCCCGGCTTCACTTCAAGCTGTGTCGGCTTGATCAGCTCTGCCCAGTTTTTATGGATCATGCAGTCCCTCCATTCCTGTCTGTACCCCATGTCCTAAGGTGCAGACGCCCGAGGTTTAAAATGACGGACTGGGGCCCGACAAATCAAGCGGGGCCCCAGCGATAGTCTGAAAAAATTAGACGCGGCGACGCTTCGGCGGGCGGCAGCCGTTGTGGGCGATCGGGGTCACGTCACGGATCGAGGTGATGTTGAAACCGATTGCAGCCAGGGCGCGCAGCGCGGATTCACGGCCCGAACCGGGACCCTGAACTTCGACCTCAAGGGTCTTCACGCCGTGTTCCTGAGCTTTCTTGCCTGCGTCTTCGGCGGCCATCTGAGCTGCGTAGGGCGTGGACTTACGGGAGCCCTTGAAGCCCATGGTGCCGGCAGAGGACCAGGAGATCGCATTGCCCTGAACGTCGGAGATCAGGATCTTGGTGTTGTTGAACGAGGAGTTCACATGCGCAACACCGGAAGCGATGTTCTTGCGCTCTTTGCGCTTAATGCGGGATTTATCGCGTGCCATGTTCCGGATCCTCCCTTATTTCTTCTTACCGGCAATGGCCTTTGCGGGGCCTTTGCGGGTGCGTGCGTTGGTGTGGGTCCGCTGACCGCGAACCGGCAGGTTGCGGCGGTGGCGCAGGCCACGGTAGCAGCCCAGGTCCATCAGACGCTTGATGTTCATCTGCACTTCACGACGCAGGTCACCTTCAACGGTGTAGTTCGCATCGATGTGCTCGCGGATGGCCAGAACTTCGGAGTCGGACAGCTCGTTGACGCGACGGGTTGCGTCGATGCCCACTGCTTCGCAGATGGCCTGAGCGGAGGTTGTGCCGATACCGGTGATATAGGTGAGGGCGATGGGGACCCGTTTGGCAGTCGGGATGTTAACGCCGGCAATACGTGCCACGTGTCACTTTCCTTTTCGTTGCGGTTCCGTAGCTCCAGAACCTTTTTTCACAACGCTTGACACTGGCGGGATCGCCGGATCGTCAAGCTTGTCTCGAGGTGATCAAACGACGGACGAATCCTGTCGTCTGGATTGATTCCCATTGGGGATGGGCTTCCCTATTGAGATTTGGACAATGCGTCAACCCGGCCCCGGCAGAAACATCAAAGTTTAGCCACGCATGAGAAGGATCTGTTCGACTTGGCCGTGATCGCGACCGTTTTAAACCCGGTTACGACCCAAGAAACGCCCATCCCTGAAACGCAAGAAGCCGGGACCAGGCCCGGCTTCTCATCTCATAAACTCGCTTGGTCGCGCTTAGCCCAGCACCTTGGCGATTTCGGCCTGTACATCGGTGATCGAGGCCAGACCGTCGACCTTCTCCAGCTTGCCCTTGGCATAGTAGTAGCCAATCAGCGGCGAGGTCTTCTTGTAGTACTCCATCAGACGGGTCTTGAGGCTTTCCTCATTGTCGTCCGCACGGCGCTTGATCTCGGTGCTGCCGCAGTTGCTGCACTTACCGTCCGCAGGCCAAGGTTTTGTTTCGTCGTGATAGACTTCGCCGCAGTCGCCACAGGTCGAGCGACCGGTGATCCGCGCCACCAGTGCCGCATCGTCCACCGCCATCTCGATCACCGCATCAAGGCTCTGCCCCATGTCGGACAGCAGCACCGTCAGCGCATCGGCCTGGGCCAGAGTGCGCGGGAAACCGTCGAAGATGAAACCACCCTCGGCACCTTCGGCGATCTTTTCGCGGATCAGGCCGATCACGATCTCATCCGTGACCAACTCGCCACGGGCGATCACCTCGGCAACCTTCTTGCCCATCTCGCTGCCGCTTGCTTGCGCGTCGCGCAACATGTCACCGGTGCTGAGCTGCACCATTCCACGGGTTTCGACCAGATGGCGGGCCTGAGTGCCCTTACCGGCGCCCGGCGGGCCCAAGAGAATAATATTCATCGACGAGCAGGTCCCCGTTTCGTGCGTTTCTTGCCGCGACCGCGCAGCTGGCTTTTCTCGATCAGACCCTCATACTGATGGGCCAGAAGATGGCTTTGCGCCTGCTGGATCGTATCCATCGTCACCGAGACGACGATCAGAACCGAGGTGCCGCCAAAATAGACTGGAATGGCGAACTGGCCGCGCAGGATCTCGGGCAGGAGGCAGACAGCCGCCAGATAGGCCGAGCCGAGAACCAGGATACGGTTCACCACATACTCGATATATTCCGCTGTCTTCTTGCCGGGGCGGATACCCGGAACAAACCCGTTCTGGTTCTTCAGGTTGTTCGCCACTTCCTCAGGCTTGAAGGAGACGTTGAACGTGTAGAAATAGGCGAAGAACACGATCATGGCGACGAAGAACAGCAGGTAAAGCGGCTGGCCGGGGCCAAAGTTGGCCAGAAGCCAGGACATCACCGGACCCGTTGTTGCACCCGCAGAGAAGGTGGAGATCGTCACCGGCAGCAGCAGCAGCGAGCTGGCAAAGATCGCCGGGATCACGCTGGCCGGGTTCACTTTCACCGGCAGGTGCGAGGAACCGCCGTCATAGACCTTCATGCCCACCTGGCGGCGGGGATACTGGATGTGGATCTTGCGCAGTGCGCGTTCCATGAAGACCACGAACATAATCACCGCAATCACCATCACGATGACACCGATCAGCACCGCGGGGCTGATGGCACCCGAACGGCCCGAGGCGAAGAACTGCGCGATGGCAGCGGGAACCTCAGCAATGATGCCGACGAAGATGATCAGGGAGATACCGTTGCCGATGCCGCGCTGGGTGATCTGCTCGCCCAGCCACATCAGGAACATGGTGCCGCCCACCAGGGTGATCATGCAGGCGAGGCGGAAATACATGCCGGGATCGGTCGCCAGATCGCCGGACTCCAGCGACACCGCCAGACCATAGGCCTGCGCCGTTGCCAGCGCGACGGTGCCATAGCGGGTGTACTGGTTGATCTTCTTGCGGCCCTGCTCGCCTTCTTTCTTCAGCTGCTCAAGCGCCGGAACCATCGAGGTCAACAGCTGCACGATGATCGAGGCCGAGATATAGGGCATGATCCCGAGGGCAAAGATCCCCATCCGGCCAAGCGCGCCACCGGTGAACATCGACACCATGCCGCCAATGCCCTGCCCTGCCGAATCCATGAATTCGCGCAACGCCGAAGCGTCAATGCCCGGAACCGGAATGAAGGTGCCAAGGCGGTAGACGATCAATAGGCCGAGGGTGAACAGGATGCGATTGCGCAGATCCGTGGCCTTGCCAAGCGCGGACCAACTGGTGTTCGCCGCCATTTGTTCTGCTGCTGATACCATGAAATGGGTCTCTTCTTGCGAAAACGCCGCCCGGAACCGTTTTCCGGCTCGGACGGCGTATTGGAAAACTGATGACCTATGTAAGCGGCATCGTCGCCGCTCACAAGGCGTTACTCAGCAGCAGCTGCAGTTGCCACGGTCAGGGTGCCGCCCGCTTTTTCAACTGCCTCGACAGCAGCCTTGGAGGCGCCGGTGACAGTGATGTTGGACTTCGCGGAGAACTCACCCTTGGCCAGGATGCGCACACCATCCTTCTTGCGGCGCAGCAGGCCCGATTCGACCAGGCTGTCTTCGGTGATGGTTGCGGCGTCCAGCTTGCCCGCGTCGATGAACTTCTGGATCAGGCCCAGGTTCACAACGGCATATGCCTTGCGGTTCGGCTTGTTGAATCCACGCTTGGGCAGACGCTGGTAGAGCGGCATCTGGCCGCCTTCGTAGCCATTGATGGCCACACCCGAACGGGATTTCTGACCTTTGATACCACGGCCACCCATCTTACCCTTGCCGGAGCCGGGGCCACGGCCAACACGGGTGCGTTTCTTGGCGGCGCCAGGATTGTCGCGCAGTTCGTTGAGTTTCATGTCGCTTCTCCTTGCCGGATGTGACCCCTGAAGCGTAAGCGGGCCAACCACGGCGTTTCTTGGTTTTGATTCTGTGGCACGGAATGCCACCGGGGGCGTATAGCCCTAGAGAGCAGCCGTTTCAACCCCGCTGAAAAGGTCGAGACGCATGCCGGTCAATTCAGCGTTTCACAGGCAAGTGACATTGCAACGGGCAACCCGCGCGATGTCGCAGCGGTTGAGGCCGATATCGGCGAGTTCACGATTGCTGAGGTTCTGCAGGGCGCGGTAGGTGCGGCGATACTCGGCCCGTTGTTTCATCCTCTGCCGCAGCGTCTGGAGGATCTGGCGCAGGCGCCCAAGGCCGGGGACCGCATGTTCGGTTGTCAAAGTAGTATAGGCCATCGGTGTCGTCTTTCTTTCAGCACAACCGGGAACCCTTCCCGGCGCATCTCAATTCGTTTCAGAGCGGCTGAAATAGGGTGCGCCCCCGGGACCAACAACTGACGCTTCTGACATGCTGCTATGCGTTTTTGGAATGCTTGCAGTTTGTGCATCCCTGCATATCCGAGAGGCGTTCTGCCCCAGCCCTTAAGAAAATCACATTGAGACTTACGTTGTGTGACGTAGTTCACATTGCATCTTCGCGCGTTGTCATATCAGCGTTTCTAATTGAAACAGTTTTATGACAAGGCGGGTGCCGGATGATTGCGTCTCATGACTTCAGGGCGGCAACGTCCTACCTCAACTCCGGCGCCTACAAATCGGCGCTGAAAATGGCGAAACGCCTGCAGAGCGCATATCCGCGCGACCCTGCGCCGTGGAACATTGCCGGCATCTGCCTATCGGCGATGAACAAGTTTCCCGCCTCGATTAGTCAATTCCAGCGTGCCCTGAAAATCGACCCCGGCTTTGTCGATGCGCGCCATAATCTGGCGCAAACCCTGATTCTGGCAGGGCGTTTCGAGCACGCCATCCGCATCGTCTCCCCGTTGCGCGAAACCGATCCCAAGGCCTGCTACTTTCTGGCCCAGGCCCAGTCCCAGCTTGGTGCTTTGGATGATGCTGAGGCATCGATTGGCCGGGCGCTGGAATTGCAGCCACGCTTTGCGCCTGCGCTGAACCTGCGAGGGCTTATCCTCACCAGCCTTGGCCGGGAAAACGATGCGCTCATCTGCTATGAGAAAGCGCTGACACTCGATCCTGACAATGTCGAGACCCTTGTGAATATCAGCCTTCCGCTGGCCCGGCAGAACCGACACGCCGAGGGCCACCAGATGGTTCAACGCGCCGTCGATCTGGCGCCGAACCACGTCGGGGCGAGGCTGCGGCTGGGAACCTCCTTCATCGAGGCCGGTGACTACACCCGCGCCAAGGCGCAGTTTCACGAGGTTCTCAAACTGGCCCCGGGGAACTCTCAGGCCTTTGATCAACTGACCCGACTGGCGGATCGTCAGGACATGATCGCGCTGGAAGACCCGGTGAAAAGAGCGTTGAAAAAGGTCGACGCGGAACCCATCGCCGCCGCAGAGCTGCATTTCGCAGCGTCACGGATTCACGAGGCTGCCGCGCATTACGACGCCGCCGCGACCTCCAGGCACCGGGCAAATGGCATCCTCGCACAGATCTTTCCCTATGACGCCGCAGGGGATGCCGAAGAGACCGCCCGGATTCTTGGCCGGTTTCCGACAGCCCCCTTGGCGCAGACCGCGGCAACCACAGGCCCCTGCCCGATCTATGTCCTGGGCCTTCCGCGCTCAGGCACATCGCTGGTCGAAGCCATGTTGAGCCGCCTGCCAGATGTTGCCCCGCTCGGAGAACGCACGGCGACCGGTGTGCTTGTTCAAGACATCCTGGCCAGCGATCTGCCGTTTGATGATAAAGCCGCCCGGAGCTTTGCCCGCCACGACCAGGCCCTGTTGCCCGATCTTCCGGGCAGCACCCTGGCCTATGTTGACAAGATGCCGGAAAACTATCGCTACATCGGCTTTCTGTGCACCGCCTACCCGCAATGCAAGATCGTGCATGTCAGGCGCGACCCGCGCGATGTGGCGCTGTCGATGTGGCGCACCCTGTTTTCTGGCCGCGCCCTGGCCTATACCTATGATCTCACCGCGATGGCGCAGCGCTTTGGGTTATACGCCCGCCTCATGGCGCACTGGGAAAAGCTATTCCCGGAGCAGATCCTGACCATCGACTATGAGGCCATCGTCGCTGAACCGGTTGCTGCAAGCCAATCGATCGCTGGATTTTGCGGGCTGGAATGGACCCCTGACATGAGCGCCCCAGAGGCAAGCGATGCGCCGACGCTGACGGCAAGTGCGTCGCAAATTCGCCAACCGGTCCATCAACGGTCGGTGGGCGCCTGGCGCCAGAACGCGGATGAACTCGCGGAATTCCTGGGGGCTCTTGATAGGGCCTATTGGCCGGGCCTTCAGGACTAGGCTCAGGCGCCATTCGACCCTGTGTCGGTTTTCGGCCAGGCCCTAAACACCCATGCCCCAAACGAAAAACGCCCCCGCATTGCGGAGGCGTTTGTCAGACTATGCCGCTGAGGGCTTAGTCTTTTTCTTCGATGATCTCGACCATGTGGGGGATCTTGTTGATCATGCCACGCACGGAAGGGGTATCTTCCAGCTCACGGGTCTTGTGCATCTTGTTCAGGCCCAGGCCGATCAGCGTCTGGCGCTGTTTGGCGGGGCGGCGGATCGGGGAGCCGATCTGCTTTACGACGATGGTCTTGGCCATGTGTCCGTCTCCTTACGCTTCAGCGGCTTCGGCAGCCGGTGCTTCGTCCCGCTTGGGCAGGATGTCGGCAACCTTTTTGCCACGACGCTGGGCAACCGAACGCGGGCTCTGCTCTTTGGTCAGGCCGTTGATGGTTGCGCGGATCATGTTGTAGGGGTTCTGCGAACCGATCGACTTCGAGACAACGTCCTTGACGCCCAGCATCTCGAAAACGGCACGCATCGGACCACCGGCGATGATACCGGTACCTTCCGGTGCGGTGCGCATGACGACCTTGCCGGCACCGTGACGACCGTTCATGTCGTGGTGCAGGGTACGGCCCTCTTTCAGCGGCACGCGGATCATCTGACGCTTGGCCTGCTCGGTTGCCTTGCGGATGGCCTCGGGCACTTCTTTCGCCTTACCCTTGCCAAAGCCGACGCGGCCTTTCTGATCGCCAACGACGACGAGCGCGGCAAAGCCGAAGCGCTTACCGCCCTTAACGGTTTTCGAAACGCGGTTGATCGCGACCAGGCGATCTGCGAATTCCGGTGTTTCCTCTTCGCGGCGGCCACGGCCACGGCGGTTTTCACGTTCTGCCATGAGGCATTCCTTTCTGACTGGCGCGTCCAATAGGCAGGGGCGCCTGTTATCTCAATCCTGGTGAGAGGTCCCGGACGGGACCCTCCCGGATCATCGGGGCGGCGCGAACGCCGCCCGCAGGTCTTAGATCTTCAGACCACCTTCACGCGCGGCGTCGGCCAGAGCCTTCACCTTGCCGTGGAACAGGAAGCCACCACGATCGAAATAGGCCTCGGAGACGCCAGCCGCCTTGGCACGCTCGGCGATCACCGAACCCACTTTGGTGGCGGCTTCGATGTTGTTCTTGCCAACAAAGCCGAGATCTTTTTCCAGGGTCGAGGCCGCTGCCAGGGTCTTGCCCGCAACATCGTCGATCAGCTGAACCGAGATGTTCTTGTTCGAGCGGTGCACGGAAAGACGCACACGACCGGCGTTGACCTTGCGAAGCTTGTTCCGGACGCGCAGGCGACGCTTCAGAAACAGGGTACGTTTGCTGTTTGCCATTTTGCTGGTCCTTACTTCTTCTTGCCTTCCTTGCGGAAGATAAACTCGCCCTTGTAGCGGATACCCTTGCCTTTGTAGGGCTCGGGACGGCGCCAATCGCGGATTTTCGCCGCAACTTCGCCAACCTGCTGCTGGTCGTTACCTTCCACAACGATTTCGGTCTGCTTCGGAGCGGTGATGGTGACACCTTCCGGAGCAACGAAGTCAACGTCGTGGCTATAGCCCAGGTTCAGCTTCAGGGTGTTGCCCTGCATGCTTGCCCGGTAACCCACACCCTGGATCTCCAGCTCTTTCTTGAAGCCGGTGGTCACGCCTGCAACCAGGTTTGCAACCATGGTGCGGGACATGCCCCACTGCTGACGGGCACGTTTGGACTTGCCGCGCGGCTCGACCTTAACAACGTTGTCCTCGACAGTCAGGGTGACGTCGTCGGTCGCGGTGAAGCTACGGGTCCCCTTGGGGCCTTTCACTTCGACGGTCTGGCCGGACACGCTTGCGGAAACACCGCTGGGCAGTTCGACCGGTTTCTTACCAATACGGGACATCTGATAGCCTCCTTAGAAGACGGTGCAGAGCACTTCGCCGCCGACGTTGGCTGCGCGTGCGTTTGCGTCCGACATCACACCCTTGGGGGTGGAGACAATCGACACGCCCAGGCCCTGACGGACCGACGGGATGTCATTGACGCCCATGTAAACGCGACGACCGGGTTTGGAGACCCGCTTCAGTTCGCGAATGACAGGTTCGCCATCGAAGTACTTGAGGCTGATTTCGATGGCCGGGTGGCCATTTTCACCAGTGGTTTTCTCATAGCCGCGGATGTAACCCTCGTCCGCCAGCACATCCAGAACCCATGCCCGCAGCTTGGAAGCCGGGGTCATGACGGTGGATTTGCCGCGCATCTGCGAGTTACGGATACGGGTGAGCATATCGCCGATAGGATCGTTCATATCTGTCTCTCCCTTACCAGCTCGATTTCACCATGCCGGGGATCTGGCCATTGGAGCCCAGTTCCCGCAGAGCGATACGGCTGATCTTCAGCTTACGATAGTAAGCGTGCGGACGGCCGGTCAGCTGGCAGCGGTTGTGCAGACGGGTTGCCGACGAGTTGCGCGGCAGTTTCGCCAGTTTCAGACGCGCCTTGAAGCGCTCTTCCATCGGGCGGTTTTCGTCATTTGCGATTTCTTTCAGCTCGGCGCGCTTTGCGGCATACTGAGCCACCAGGCGCTCGCGCTTCTTCTCGCGTTCGATCATGCTTTTCTTAGCCATGTCTCTTCCTTCCCGCGCTTAGCTGTTGAAGGGCATGTTGAAAGCTTTCAACAGCGCCTTTGCTTCCGCGTCGGTGTTCGCGGTGGTGGCAATCACAATGTCCATGCCCCAGGGTTCGTCGATCTTGTCGAAGTCGATCTCGGGGAACACCATGTGTTCTTTCAGGCCCATGGCGTAGTTGCCACGACCGTCGAACGAGTTACCCGACACACCGCGGAAGTCGCGGATACGGGGCATTGCGATGGTGATCAGACGATCCAGGAATTCGTACATCCGGTCGCCGCGCAGGGTCACCTTGGCGCCCATCGGCATGCCTTCGCGAACGCGGAAGCCGGCGATGGAGTTCTTGGCGACGGTGGTCAGCGCCTTCTGGCCCGCAATGGCGGTCAGGTCGGCCTGAGCGGACTTGGCTTTCTTGCTGTCTTTGACGGCAGCACGGCCACAGCCGATGTTCAGAACGATCTTGTCCAGCTTGGGGATCATCATCTCGTTCTTGTAGCTGAATTCCTCTTTCAGGGCGCCACGGATGGTGTCCTTGTAGAGATCCTTCAGACGCGGGGTGTAGTTTGCGGAATCAAGCATCGATCACGTCCCCCGTGGTCTTGGCAAAACGCACTTTCTTGTCGCCTTCCATGCGGAAGCCAACGCGGGTTGCTTTGCCGTTTGCGTCCAGCAGAGCCAGATTCGACAGGTCGATCGGCAGGGCCTTGGGCAGGCGGCCGCCTTGGCTTGTCTGGCTCTGACGGGTGTGGCGGATCGCCATGTTCACGCCGTCGACAACAGCTTTACCGGCTTTGGGGTCAACGGAGGCGATGGTGCCTTCCTTGCCCTTGTCCTTACCGGCCAGCACGACGACCTTGTCGCCTTTGCGGAGTTTAGCAGCCATGATTACAGCACCTCCGGAGCGAGCGAGATGATTTTCATGAAGTTCTTCGCGCGCAGTTCACGAACAACCGGGCCAAAGATACGGGTACCGACCGGCTCGTTGTTGTTGTTCAGGATGACGGCGGCGTTGCGATCGAAACGGATCGCGGTACCGTCTTCGCGGCGGACTTCTTTGGCGGTGCGCACGACGACGGCCTTACGGACGTCACCTTTCTTTACGCGACCGCGCGGGATGGCTTCCTTGACCGAGACGACGATGATGTCGCCAACGGATGCGTATTTACGCTTGGAACCACCCAGAACCTTGATGCACTGAACTCGGCGAGCGCCGGAGTTGTCAGCAACATCCAGATTGGTTTGCATCTGGATCATGTGGTTTCTCCCGACCTTTGGGGCAGCGATGCGTGCTGTTACCCCCCAGGGTTTCGACTGTGCTAAAAAGCCTAGTCGCCAGGAGCCTTGTTACAGGCTCTTAGGCTTCCAGAACTTCCCAGCGTTTCGTTTTCGATTTCGGCGCGCATTCGATGATGCGTACGGTGTCGCCGACCTTGAAAGCGTTCTTTTCATCGTGAGCCCGGTATTTCTTGGACTTACGGATGGTTTTCTTCAGAACCGGATGCGTAAAGCGGCGCTCTACGGAGACAGTCACGGTCTGTGCGTTTGCGTCGGAGGTCACGACGCCTTGCAGGATACGTTTGGGCATCTGAGTAGCTCCTTATTCAGCCGCTGCGGCGGCTTTTTCGTTCAGGATGGTTTTCACCTTGGCTGCGTTACGGCGCGCGTTGCGCACTGCAGCGGTGTTTTCCAGCTGACCGGTTGCCTGCTGAAAGCGCAGGTTGAAGCTCTCTTTTTTCATGGATGCAAGCAGATCGCGGAGCTCGTCCACGGTCTTTTCGCGCAGATCATTGGCGTTCATCGCCTTTGTTCCTTTTCCTTGGCACCAGAGGGCCCCTTTTGTTGGGTCACCCTTGGGTCTGGTGGGTTATGTCGCCCGTGCCCGGAGGGATCCGGACACGAAAAATGGATCACCGCGACTCATCACTGAGCGCGGCGATGGGTCCGTATAGGAGAGTTGGCGGATGGGGGCAAGGAAAAGATTAGGGACTACTCGCCGGAACCGCCCCCCCCTTACGACTATCGAGCCGTCTTCAAGCGGAGCCGAAACCATTCAGACGTTTGGTCGAATGAGCAACTTCCGTCAGCGACACCGACAACCAGATCATCGATCGGTTCATCGTCGGGGATATCCAAGTAATATCCGCTTCTCTCAATAAGGATCTCGGTAACCAGCCACGCGGTTCGCTTGTTGCCATCTACGAACCCATGATTTGCAACCATGCTTTCCAGCAAGGCTGCAGCCTTTCGGTGGATCCTCAAATGATATCCAGAATATGGGCGTCCAAGGGCAGACTCGATCAAATCCAGACTGCTTATGCCAGAACGTCCACCGTAGCTGAGCGCCTCGTCATGCGCGGTAATCGCATCAGCAAGTGTCACCCGGTAGTGCCGCCTACCGATTGACCAAACGCTTCATCGCCTCTTTTCGTTTTGACGAAGCCCCCTTCACCACACTTTCGGTAAGCGGACTGGCTTTGTCGTTGCCTCGGGCAGTAGACACCATCACGAAGCGCCCGGTCTTGGCGCTGCGACCAATCTTACCACCCTTGACCGTTTCGTGTTTCAGTTTTTCCGCCACAGCCTTCGCCCTTATGATCCGATGGTTGGTACTCTAGACCTCAAATAGTATCTTAGATGGTACATTGAAAGTGTGAGGAAATCACTCCCACTTATAATTGAAGCTCACCGAAATCCGTTCGTCCTCGGCCATGTTCAGCGGCACCTCGTGGCGGATGAAGCTTTCCCACAAGAGCACATCGCCCACCTTGGGGGACTGGTAGACGAAGGTCTTCAGCTCCTGGCGGCAGTCCTTGCGGCGCGGGGGGTGGGCCATCATCATCGCGTGGCGCGGATCTTCCAGCTTCAACGCGCTGGCGCCTTCGGGCATCGACACATAGGTGGTGCCCGAGATCACCGAATGGGGGTGAATGTGGCTGGCGTGGGTGCCGCCCTCGGGCAGGATGTTGATCCAGAGATCCTCCAGCACTAGCTTGCGGTCATCGAGATCCAGCTCCAGGTCCTCGGCAAAGGCCGCCACATGGGCATCCAGCGATTTCACCAGATCGGCGAAGATCGGGAACCGCCAGGGCAAATCCGTCAGCGAGGCATAGGAGGTATAGCCGGGATAGCCATTCTCCTCGCACCAGTCCTGGCCGGCCTCGTCATCCTCCGCGATGACAAGGCAGGAGTTTTCAAGTTCGCCCGTGTCGATCTTTGGTCCGTGTTCGGACAGTTCAGCGCGATAGAGACGGGTTACGAAGAGAGAGTCGATCTGTGCCATGGTCCCGTTCATACTCCAGTCAAGGCGAGAGGGCGAGAGGGCACGCGGCCCAAAAGAAAAAACCCCCGCCGATTGCTCGGCGGGGGTTTCTATTTCTTGCGACAAAACCGGGCTTACCAGTCTTCGCGGACCACGACGCGGGTCTTGATCGGCAGCTTCATCGCGGCCAGGCGCAGGGCCTCGCGGGCGATGTCGTCATTGACGCCGTCGATTTCGAACATCACGCGACCGGGCTTTACCTTGCAGGCCCAGAAGTCCACGGAGCCCTTACCTTTACCCATACGAACTTCGACGGGCTTGGAGGTCACAGGGGTGTCCGGGAAGATGCGGATCCAGACGCGGCCCTGACGCTTCATGTGACGCGTCATGGCACGACGTGCAGCTTCGATCTGGCGCGCGGTGACGCGCTCGGGCTCAAGAGCCTTCAGACCGTAGGTGCCGAAGTTCAGATCGGAACCACCCTTGGCCAGACCCTTGATCCGACCCTTCTGCATCTTGCGGAATTTCGTACGCTTGGGTTGAAGCATCTCATACCCTCCTTAGCGACGACCGCCACCAGCACCACGGGGTGCAGGGCCGTCCTGGATTTCCTGAGACTTACGATCACGCGCCTGCGGGTCATGCTCCATGATCTCGCCTTTGAAGATCCAGACCTTGATCCCGATGATCCCATAGGGGGTCATGGCTTCGGAGTGAGCGTAATCGATGTCGGCGCGCAGGGTGTGCAGCGGCACACGGCCTTCACGGTACCATTCGGTACGGGCGATTTCGGCACCACCCAGACGACCCGCGACGTTCACCCGGATACCCAGGGCGCCCATGCGCATTGCGTTCTGAACGGCACGCTTCATCGCGCGACGGAAGGAGACACGACGTTCCAGCTGCTGGGCGATGCTCTCGCCGACCAGCTGAGCGTCCATCTCGGGCTTGCGGACTTCAACGATGTTGAGGTGCAGTTCCGACTCGGTCATCGCGGCGATCTTCTTGCGAAGAACCTCGATGTCGGCGCCTTTCTTGCCGATGATCACGCCCGGACGCGCGGTGTGAATGGTCACACGGCACTTCTTGTGGGGGCGCTCGATGATCACGCGGGCAACACCTGCCTGCTTGCACTCTTCCTTGATGAACTCGCGGATTTTCAGATCTTCCAGCAGAAGATCGCCGTAGTCCTTGGTGTCGGCGTACCAACGGCTGTCCCAGGTGCGGTTGACCTGAAGGCGCATGCCGACCGGATTGACTTTATGTCCCATTAGGCTTGCTCCTCAACTTGACGCACCTTGATGGTGATCTCGGCGAACGGCTTCAGGATCTTGCCGAAGCGACCACGGGCCCGCGGACGACCGCGTTTCATGGTCATGTTCTTGCCGACCCATGCCTCGGCGACGATCAGTTCATCGACGTCCAGGTTGTGGTTGTTCTCGGCGTTGGCGATGGCGGACTGAAGGCATTTCTTCACGTCCTGCGCGATCCGCTTGTTGGAGAAAGTCAGGTCCGTCAGGGCCTTGTCCACTTTCTTGCCACGGATCATCTGAGCCACCAGGTTCAGTTTCTGCGGGCTGGTGCGAAGCATGCGGGTTTTCGCCATTGCTTCGTTGTCGGCCACGCGGCGGGGATTCTTTTCCTTACCCATGACTTACTTCCGCTTCGCTTTCTTGTCCGCAGCATGACCATAGTAGGTCCGGGTCGGCGAATACTCACCGAACTTCTGACCGATCATGTCTTCCGAGACGTTGACAGGGATGTGCTTCTGGCCGTTGTAGACACCAAAGGTCAGACCCACGAACTGGGGCAGGATGGTGCTGCGACGCGACCAGATCTTGATCACTTCATTGCGGCCCGATTCACGTGCAGCTTCGGCTTTCTTAAGCACGTAGCTGTCAACGAAAGGACCTTTCCATACAGAGCGAGACATAGATTAACGCCCCTTCTTCTTGGCGTGACGCGAGCGGATGATAAGCTTTTGCGACGCTTTGTTTTTGTTGCGGGTACGCTTACCCTTGGTCGGCTTACCCCAGGGGGTCACCGGGTGACGACCACCAGAGGTACGACCTTCACCACCACCGTGCGGGTGATCGATCGGGTTCATGACCACACCACGCACCGAAGGACGCTTGCCCTTGTGGCGCATACGGCCAGCTTTACCGTAGTTCTGGTTGCTGTTGTCGGGGTTGGAAACCGCACCAACGGTTGCCATGCATTCCTGGCGGACCATGCGAAGTTCACCCGAGGACAGGCGGATCTGAGCGTAGCCACCGTCACGACCAACGAACTGAGCGTAGGTACCGGCTGCACGGGCGATCTGGCCGCCTTTGCCGGGCTTCATTTCGATGTTGTGGATGATGGTACCGATCGGCATGCCCGAGAACGGCATCGCGTTGCCCGGCTTGATGTCTGCCTTTGCGGAGGCGATGACCTTGTCACCAACTGCCAGACGCTGAGGGGCCAGGATATAGGCCTGCTCGCCGTCCTCGTACTTCACCAGGGCGATGAAGGCAGTCCGGTTGGGGTCATATTCAATGCGCTCGACGGTTGCGGCGACATCAAATTTGTTCCGTTTGAAGTCAACGATCCGGTAAAGACGCTTTGCGCCACCACCACGGCGGCGAGAAGTGATCCGTCCGGTGTTGTTCCGGCCGCCCGATTTGGTCAGACCCTCAGTGAGAGACTTGACCGGACGCCCTTTCCAAAGCTCCGAACGGTCGATCAGAACCAGCCCACGCTGGCCCGGCGTCGTCGGTTTATACGACTTAAGTGCCATGCTTTCTGTCTTCCGTTTAGCGTGCCGGGTCTTAGGTTCTTGTCTTTGACCCAGCTATGTTAAAGCCCCCTGATGTGCCGCATGCGGCGGGTCAGGTGACCGATCTGAAGGGCCCCGAAGGTCCCAGGTTATTCAGTATCCCGACAAAAGAGACAGCCCCGGACGAATCCGAGGCCTTCAGGATTGGTGCCGTTTAGCAGAGGTTGCTGGGGGTGGCAATGGGTTTACGATGAATCATATAGGCCGCCCCGTCGGCATCGTTCAGTGAACGCAGGAAACCCAGTTGCAAGCTCGCGACTAGCATGTGCCTTTAATCTCACCCAATAATCATAATCGATGAATCCAGCAGAAAGGGAGCCTTCAAAAGTCCTCACCAACAGTTCATCGCCGTCTACCCAACATCTTAAGCCTCCGGAGTTGGCGACAGGTAGTGGGAGGTTCACCCGCCTTTTTCTAAGATCCGATATTTTGAGTTTGATGTGATTTTCGTCGGAAAGCCCCATAGCAAAATCGGCTATGAGGATTGGGCGTGGCCCTCCAACATCCGCAAGTAAGCCGCAAAGCAACTTCGCAAAATAGCGAAACACATCCAGCGGAACGCCCCCAACTTCTTCCACTACCTGATGCGCGGGCGCTTCATTTAGAGCGGAAGTTTTCACATCACTCCAAAATCTATGGAGCCTCTGATGGAATTCATCGAACGCAAGGTCGGCTGGCTGTGTACGGGATGAATTGCAGGTACGACAAATCCTCGACTTAAAGTGGAACACCTTTGATTTTGGGCTTTGAGCCAAAAGTGGTCGTGCATTCATCGAGCTATGAAATTCTGTTTTGTCCCCAAGGGCATGAGCCTTTATGAGAGACCGCTTGACTTTGTGTTCACCGCAAAGGTCTTCCGCAGACCCACAAAGGAAACATGTTTCACTTTCAAATTCGTCAAAAGTTCTCATTCTGCAACTGCTTAGATACATTAACGTCGGCAGACTAGTTGAGCACCGACCATTGCGTCAACGTGCCCGGCCGCAGGCCGGGCTGCGCCCGACCCTCCCCCCAGGAGGGCGCTTCACGCCCGCCTAGGGTCAGGCGCCGCCCTTCGTGGTTTGAACGCAACCCAACGAAAAAGGCCCCCGCTTTCGCGAGGGCCTTCGATCTTTTCAAAAGGAACAGATCTCAGAGTCCGGTGGACACGTCGATGGTGTTGCCTTCTTCCAGGGTCACATAGGCTTTCTTGACGTCCTTGCGACGGCCGATCTGGCCGCGGAAACGCTTGACCTTACCCTTGGTGATGGTGGTGTTGACCGCTTTGACCTTCACACCAAAGAGCGCCTCGACGGCCTCCTTGATCTGGGGCTTGTTGCTGTCGATCGCCACTTCGAAAACCACTGCACCGGCTTCCGATGCCATGGTGGATTTCTCGGTGATGATCGGCTTGCGGATCACGTCGTAGTGTTCTGCCTTCGCGCTCATTTCAGTCGAGCCTCCAGTGCTTCGACACCCGCCTTGGTGATCACCAGCGTGTCACGCTTGAGGATGTCATAGACGTTTGCACCCATCGTCGGCAGGATATCCAGACCTTCGATGTTGCGCGATGCTTTGAGGAAACCCTCGTTCACCGAGGCACCGTCGATGACCAGCGCGCGCTTCCAGCCCAGGTTCTTCACCTGTTTGGCCAGCAGTGCGGTCTTGCCTTCTGCGGTTGCGTCCTCGATCACGACCAGCTCACCGGCTTTCGCCTTGGCGGACAGCGCGTGGCGCAGGCCCAGCTTGCGGAACTTCTTGGTCAGCTCGTGGCCGTGGCTGCGCGGGGTCGGACCCTTGTAGATACCACCCTTGCGGAAGATCGGCGCGTTACGGTCACCATGGCGTGCGCCACCGGTGCCCTTTTGGCGGTAGATCTTCTTGGTCGAGTAGGAGGTCTCCGAGCGGGTCTTGACCTTGTGGGTACCGGCCTGCGCGTTGTTGCGCTGCCAGCGGACCACACGGTGCAGGATGTCCGCACGCGGCTCCAGACCGAACAGGTCTTCGGACAGTTCGATGTCGCCTGCCTTGCCGCCGTCGAGTTTGATCACATCAAGTTTCATGCTTCACCACCTTCCGCGGGCGCTTCTTCCGCCGGTGCTTCGGTTGCTGCTGCCTTCAGAGCCGCCGGGAAGGGCAGACCTTCGGGCGCTTTCTTCTTGACGGCATCCTTGACGGTTACCCAACCGGATTTCGGACCGGGCACGGCGCCTTTGATGAACACCAGGCCACGCTCGGCGTCGGTTTTCACGACTTCGAGGTTCTGGGTGGTCACGCGGGCAGCACCCATGTGGCCGGCCATCTTCTTGCCTTTGAAGACCTTGCCGGGATCCTGACACTGGCCGGTGGAGCCGTGCGAACGGTGGGAGATCGACACACCGTGCGAGGCGCGCAGACCACCAAAGTTCCAGCGCTTCATGGCGCCTGCGAAACCTTTACCGATCGAAGCGCCGGTCACGTCCACTTTCTGACCTTCCAGGAAGTGCTCGGCCGAGATTTCGGCGCCGACTTCGATCAGGGCATCCGCGGGGACGCGGAATTCGACCAGCTTCCGCTTGGGTTCAACCTTTGCAGCGGCAAAGTGACCGCGCATCGCCTTGGAGACGCGCTTTACCTTGGCCGAGCCTGCGCCCAGCTGAACGGCGGTGTAGCCGTCTTTGTCTTCGGTGCGTTGCGACACCACCTGCAGACCGTCCAAGTGAAGAACGGTAACAGGGATCTGCTTGCCGTCTTCCATGAACAGCCGGGTCATGCCGACTTTCTTTGCGATAATACCAGAGCGCATATTCATTACCCTCCGATCTTACGACTGCAGCTTGATCTCGACGTCCACGCCAGCCGCCAGGTCGAGCTTCATCAGCGCGTCCACGGTCTGGGGGGTCGGATCAACGATATCCAGCATACGCTTGTGCGTACGGATCTCGAACTGGTCACGGGATTTCTTGTCGACGTGGGGACCACGCAGAACGGTGAATTTCTCGATCTTGTTCGGAAGCGGGATCGGGCCACGAACCTGCGCGCCGGTGCGCTTTGCAGTGTTCACGATTTCCTGGGTGCTGGCATCCAGCACGCGGTAATCAAAAGCCTTCAGCCGAATGCGAATGTTTTGACTTTGCATTTCGTCAGCCTTTTGTAGGCGTTGGAGTTGAGAGGAGGGTCTGCGACCACCGCACACCCTCATCGAACCCAAAGGGCGGGAATCACCCCGCCCTGTTCCCGACATGCGGGATGGGGCCTGTTACACCCGTTGGGCAGAGGTGGCAAGGGGGATGGTAGCAAATCTGGGGTAGCCAGTCCGAAGCGAACTTCGCTACATTCAATCTATGATTTCGATAAGGGATTATCGCAATATGCCGTTAACAGGAAAAACGAGTACTGAAATAGACCAACTCAAAGCCTCACTGATAGACAAGGTTCCAGAGGAAGAAAGCATTGGAAACAAGTCTCTCCGCGAGGCTCTGGGCTGGGACAATGACTTGTATTTGGCTGTGCGCAGCAAACTAATCGAAGATGGTCAAATCACAACCGGGAAAGGCCGAGGTGGAAGTATAAGGCGCGTAACCCTCGCCTCCACCACAGATCCTACCCACGACGGCGATTCATCAAGTGCCCCTGAAACACTAGCTGACGAAAAGTTTCCAAATGAATTGTCTCTATACCCTCCGATTCTCGACGTGCTGAGAGACCGCTGGGTAAAAGATCAACCGTTTGACCAGTTTATTGTTGAAAACACTGCACAGGGCGGGCGTCGCGCTGATGGAGTCTGGACAAGGCCAGATGTAACCGTCGCGTCTATGACCACTTACACCTATGTTCCAGGGAGACATCTGGACATAGTGTCTTTTGAGATAAAGCACTACAGCGGCTTCAATGTCACCGCAGTATATGAAGCGCTGGCCCACAGACGATCCGCAACGAAAGCCTACGTTCTTGTTTACATTCCAGATGATAAAAGCTCGATGTATGAAGACAGTATTTTGTCTGACGTACAAGATGAAGCCGCCAGACATGGCATCGGACTAATCGTTGCTGGCGATCCTACCGATTTTGACACGTGGGACATCCGAGAAGAAGGAATAACACACCAACCGGACCCATCCCGCCTAAACAGCTTTATTCGCAACCAATTGAGTGAAGGAACACGAGACCAAATTGTGCGTTGGTTCAGATAGCGTTCAACAATTGAAATCGCTCTTCCCAAATGTCCAAAAAATTTTTTCAGTGATTTTGGAAGCAGTCCTGATGGTGCGTCTAGGGGTCATCGCGTTCAAACAAAAAAAGGGCGCCGCGGGGGCGCCCTTTCCGTTTGATCATTCGCGCGTGCGAATTACTCGATGATCTTCGACACAACGCCGGCGCCGACGGTGCGGCCGCCTTCGCGGATGGCGAAACGCAGACCGTCTTCCATCGCGATCGGTGCGATCAGCTCAACCGAGAACTTCAGGTTGTCGCCCGGCATCACCATCTCGGTGCCTTCCGGCAGGGTCACGGTGCCAGTGACGTCGGTGGTGCGGAAGTAGAACTGCGGACGGTAGTTCGCAAAGAACGGGGTGTGACGACCGCCTTCTTCCTTGGTCAGGATATAGGCTTCGGCTTCGAACTTGGTGTGCGGGGTCACGGAGCCCGGCTTACACAGAACCTGGCCACGCTCGACCGACTCACGGTCGATACCACGCAGCAGCGCGCCGATGTTGTCGCCTGCTTCACCGCGGTCCAGCAGCTTGCGGAACATTTCAACGCCGGTGCAGGTGGTCTTGGTGGTGTCTTTGATGCCGACGATTTCGATTTCGTCGCCAACGTTGATCACGCCACGCTCAACACGACCGGTCACAACGGTACCACGGCCAGAGATCGAGAACACGTCTTCGATCGGCATCAGGAACGGCTGGTCAACAGCGCGCTCAGGAGTCGGGATGTACTCGTCCACGGCCGCCATCAGTTCTTTGATCTTGTTCTCGCCGATTTCCGGGTCACGGCCTTCCATCGCCGCCAGGGCGGAACCTGCGATGATCGGGATATCGTCGCCGGGGAAGTCGTAGGAGGACAGCAGTTCGCGGATTTCCATTTCGACGAGCTCGAGCAGCTCTTCGTCATCGACCTGGTCAACCTTGTTCATGAA
>NZ_JARCJD010000023.1 GCF_028890115.1 Phaeobacter sp. QD34_24 | reverse complement strand
CAAATCACGCTCCAAGACCCAAACTCGGGGAAAGCTGGGCAACACCAGCCAGTTTCCACACAGCCTCCGGACTTTGCCGACATTGATGTTTAGCCATGTTGCTGACGCAGCATTTGTTTTCTCTTGCAGCACAACCATCGCTGCGTTGCGGCCGCGAGCCGCGGGAGCGGACATTCAGAGTTCGTCGGGCCCCAAAAATCTGTTCCACTACCGAATGACGGAGGGGAGCCCGTAGTTCCAACCCTGTACCTTGCTCGAACAACCGCTAGACGTCGCCACTTCAAGGTTAACGATCGCCATCGGAGCTGAGATCTTTCCCCGTAAGCTCCTGACACAATGACAGCGCAACTTCGGCGAGGGTATCAATCAACTGCTTTTGAATTGGTCGGATACGTCAGGTGTCCGCGACGTAGAACTTCAGAATGTCTGGCGCGACACCCACGCCGTTGACTGGCGTGACGTCTTGAGGGCAGGCGGACATGACGGCGATGACGTCCATATCGGCGCGGAAGGTCACTTGGTCATCCGGTTTTGACACGGGTGCGACGAAACTTGTGCTGCCGTCGGCTTGCACAGGGACGTTCATCCAAAGATTGAAAGGGGCGGGAACAGCTGGCGCTTTGAGGCCAATGGCCATCAGCGCCATCCGCAGATTATCAGCGCAATTGTCGTGGTATTCCGTGCAGCCCAATTGCTGGTACCGGGCATGATCGCAGCAGGCGATTATCGTGTCATGCACACCATCGGATGTGTCTTCCGTGATTGTCATCAAGGGGCGACGCAGGTTGGAGGTCACACTGTCACCTACTTTGGGGAATATCGAGCCTAGGGCTGTGTGCAAATGCTCCATCGAAGAATACTCACCCACATCATCTGCTGCAAAAATCCAGAAATCGCAGACTTGATGGCCGCTGGGGTTCATCACGGTTAGCTGTTGACCTGCGCCGACGCGCACCGCCACGCCGCATCGCGCGTCGATTGTGTAGGTGTGGTTCATTCTGGGTGTGCCGTCAGCGGAAACGGCAATCTCAAGACTGCGGTTGGTACCATCGGGTCGGGAGGGGTCGAACGAGGCCATGGGCACGGGCTTTCGTGGATTATGTCTGGGTAGTTGCATTGTTTGGCGAGGGGCCATTCGCAAAGGAGCATAGACAGTTCTCGGCATATTGGAATGAAGCTTACGTGCTTCTCGTCGGAGACGTGCCGAAGATTAGCTCCGCTTTGACATCGGCTGGTTTTGCAAAGAACCGCAGGCGTTCTCATCGAGATGCATTCATTTCCAAGCTAAATGAACTAATAAGCACAATAAATTTTCTAAATTCCATTGCCGATGATAGCGTCCTCGCAATAACCGGGATTGAGAATTGAGATGGATCGACACGACTTCAAAAAGACCTTTGGCGCAACTGGTCCTGTCATTCTTCCTGTCATTCATGTGCTTGACAGCGAACAGGCCGAGCGGAACATCAAAGCAGCCATTGCTGGCGGGTGTCCGGGGGTTTTTCTGATCAACCACGACTTCGAGAAAGAGAAACTAGTCCCGATCATCAAGGAGATGCGGCAGGCGTTCCCGGACATTTGGCTCGGGGTGAATTTTCTGGCGGTCACCGGCAAGTTTGCCTTCCCAATTCTGGGAGAGATGCAAGCTGAAGGGTGCAAGGTCGATGGTTACTGGGCCGATGACGCACGTATGGATGAACGCCGTGCGGAAGATGATCAGCCCGAAGCAGATGAGATCGCGGCCATCCGCGAAGGAAGCGGTTGGACCGGGCTTTATATCGGCGGCACCGCATTCAAAAAGCAGCGCGACGTTGATCCAGCACAGTATGGCAAAAGCGCGCGCATCGCGACGCACTACATGGACGTCGTTGTGACCTCCGGCGTGGCGACTGGCCACGCAGCCGATGTTGGCAAGATCGACACGTTTCGCGCGCATTGCGGCGACACGGCACTTGGCCTTGCATCCGGCATCACACCTGAAAACGCAGCGCAATATGCAGATGCGGTTGATCTTTTCATGGTCGCGACCGGCATCAATTTTGACGGCGATTTCTACAATATTGATCCTGAGCGCCTGAAGCGGCTCATGGACCTCACACAGACATAAGGGAGAGAAAAGATGGCTCAAGACAAAGGACCCAGAGACGACCGTTGGTACTTCTCGCTGATGGCCCCGAACACCAAAGGCGACAAGTTTGCATGGCTTGACCCGACCTCAATCTACATCAACGGCAAGGCGTATCATGATCTGCTGGATGATCTGGTGGCTGATCTAGATGCCGATGAGATTGACGTCGTCGCGGGCCTTGATGCGATGGGCTTTGTTCTGGCGGCGGGCATCGCGGCCCGTATCGGGAAGGGGTTTCTGCCCATTCGCAAACCCGGAAAGCTCTGTGTGGATACAGACAGCGCGTCTATGACCAACTACTCCGGTCAAACCCAGTCGATGGAAATGCGCACGCCCGCCTTTGCACCCGGAACGCGGGTTTTGCTGGTGGATCAGTGGGTTGAAACCGGCGGCACGATGCATGGTGCTGTCCAGCTGGTTGAACAGCAGAAGGGCAAAGTTGCGGGCATGGTGGCGATTGTCATGGAAGAGAATGACAATACGAAGTCCTATCGCGAAAAGTACAAGGTCGTCACCGCGATCCAGCCCGGCACCGAATGGCAGCGCCAGGCCAATGCGCAGTATCTGGAAAGCTTCAAGACCTACAAACCCGAGATGGCGTTCCCGGTCTAAGGCCTGAACCCGGCGCACATCCAATCAAACTCTGACCAGAGGGGCTCGACAGATGAAATTGATCTGTGGAAACAGTAACCGTCCGCTTGCTGAAGCGATTGCCGCGCATATGCGTGTCCCTCTGGCTGAGTGTAACGTGCGTCGGTTTGCCGACGAAGAAGTCTTTGTCGAGATACAGGAAAACGTGCGCGGCGATGACGTCTATGTCATCCAATCAACGTCCTATCCAGCCAACGACAACCTGATGGAGCTGCTGGTGTTGATCGACGCGCTGCGCCGATCCTCTGCCGGGCGGATCACCGCCGTGATCCCCTATTTCGGCTATGCCCGTCAGGACCGCAAATCAGCCCCGCGCACGCCGATCACGGCAAAGCTTGTGGCGAACATGATCACGCAGGCGGGCGCGCATCGGGTGCTAACTATGGATCTGCATGCAGGGCAAATTCAGGGGTTCTTCGACATTCCCACCGACAATCTTTACGCGGTGCCCGAAATCGTGCGGGATATCGAAAAGCAAAAGGACCGCGACAATGTGATGGTCGTATCCCCGGACGTAGGCGGTGTAGTGCGCGCACGCGCTTTGGCGAAACGTCTCTCGACTGGCCTCGCAATTGTAGACAAGCGCCGCGACAAGCCCGGCTCGTCTGAAGTCATGAACATAATCGGGGACGTCTCTGGCAAGTCCTGCATGTTGGTCGATGACATTATCGACTCTGGCGGTACGCTCTGTAATGCCGCGACGGCGCTGCTCGAAAATGGCGCGGCGGAAGTTTCTGCTTACATCACCCATGGGGTCCTGTCCGGCAAGGCTGTCGACAGGATCAATGCATCTGATCTGACGTCCCTGGTCATCACCGACACAATTTGCGCTACCGAAGCGGTCACCGCATCATCGAAAATTCGCGAGATTTCGATTGCGCCAATGTTCGCCAAGGCGATCACACGGATCGCGAATGGAGAGTCCGTCAGCGTCTTGTTCGAATAGAGGGTGATCATACGATTTGCATAAAGCAACTTTATCGTTGTTCGCTATACATTTTCAGCGCTAATGTTCTCGTATGGGCGCGGTCAACCTTTCAACAGAGCTCCTCAGAGCTTTCATCACTGTCATTGAGGTGGCAAGTTTCACGCGCGCGGCCGAGATACTTGGTCGGACGCAACCTGCCATCAGCCTGCAAGTGAAGCGCTTGGAAGAAGCGGTTGGCTATCCGCTCATTGCGCGGAAGGGCAAAGAGATATCGCTCACGGAGCGGGGGGAGGCTCTGGCCATACATGCGCGCCAGATTCTGCGCCTGAACGATCTGGCAATGGCGGAGTTTGAGCAGCGTGATCCCGCAGCAAGATTGCGGGTGGGGTTGCCTGTGGACTATGCGGTCAACACCCTGCAAGCCTGTTTGACGGACGTTGTCCGACAATTCCCCGATACACAGATCGAAATTCGATGTGATCTGTCCAAGCATCTGCTGGCGGCCATGCGGAGCAACGAAATCGATATCGCCGTGGCATTGTTCGACGGGGACGACCAGCAGTTCCTATTCCGCAACTGGAAAGAACAACCAACCTGGGTTGGCGCCAACGGGTTCGAGATCCCGGAACATGCTGACATCCCCCTTGTCGCGCACCCCTTTGGTTGTGTGTACCGCGACCGTATGGCTACCGCTTTGAAGTTGGTGGGAAAAAGCTGGCGCATCGCTTACTCCAGTCCCGGCATTGGTGGCGTTCAACGCGCGGTCCAGGATGGCCTTGGCCTTTCGTGCCTGACTGCTCCGACGGTCCAAAGCGGCATGCGCACTTTTTCTGAACAAGACGGCCTGCCGGTTCTTGCCCCTTTGCACATCGGGCTTTTCGCACGACAGGCTCAGTTGGGTGCGGGCGGATACGCGGCCATGGATGCCATGATCAACACCTTGGAGCAACGCTCATCGAGCGCTATTGACGCATAACTGCTCATTATGAAGGCATATCAACGATAAATTTCCTAAAAGTCTCATTTTACCATACCATTCTACAAAAATCAGACTGAACACTATGGTTCGGCGAAAAATCAAATGCTCTTTTGCTGGGAAAGAGTGACCAACCGGGAGACACAAATGTACAGACCAACCGTAACTTCATCACTATTGGGCTTGAACCGCCGCCAACTGCTGAAAGCTGGCGGCGCAGCCGTTCTGACAACACCATTTGTCAGCCGCGCCTGGGCGGCAACGACCGAAATCAACATGCTTGCGTGGTACGGCCATGGAGAGGCTGATGTGGTTGCGGAGTATGAGGCTGCAAACAACGTGAAGTTCGTGCCAAAGTATTATGCTGGTGGCGACAACATGCTGGCGCTGATCGCCCAATCCCCTCCGGGCACTTACGATCTGATCCTGTCTGACGCAGAATTCGTGCAGCAGCTGAACGCAGCTGGCTACATCGAAGAAATGAACCCGGCAGATTATCCGCTGGATGACATGCTGCACGAAGACTTCTCGCAGTTCCCCGGCCACTGGGCGGACGGCAAGATGTATTCCATGATCCTGCGCGGGGGGCACTTGGGTGTTTCCTACAACAAGAACTCCGTGACAGCGAAAGAAGCGGAAAGCTATTCCTGCTTCTGGAAGCCGGAGCTTCAGGGCAAAGTGGGCCATTTTGACTGGCACCTGCCGACCCTAGGTCAGATGAGCCTTTATGATGGGAATGGCGCTGACCTTTGGAACCTGAACGACGATCAGTGGTCCAAGGTTCAGGAGACCACCATGAGCCTGCGCTCGCAGGTTGGCGGCTTCTTTGACTATGGCGGCACGTTCAATGGCCTGAAAAACGGCGAGATGCAGGCGATGGTTGGCATCGGTGACTGGATCACCGGCGTTCTAGAAAAAGACGGCGCGCCTGTCGCGTCCGTGATCCCGAAGGAAGGCGGCATTCAGTTCACTGAAAGCTATTCCATCGGCAAGGGCAGCGAAAAGGCCGAAGAGGCCAAGAAGTTCATCCAGTACATGATGTCCCCTGCAGGTCAGGTGAAATCTGCACAGATGGCGGCCTATCCCGGCTTCTGCGTGACCAAGGCTGGCCGCGCCGCCCTGATCGAGGCTGACATGGCGGAAGCCAAGCGGTCGCACCAGGTCGATGGTGATCCGCAAGATCCGATCGCACTGATCAAGGAAGGCCGGGTCCATTACCGCGACATTCCTCAGCAGCAGACGCTGGAGGACTGGAACGACTTCTGGTCCGAGTACAAGAGCGCCTGATCTAGGGCCCAAAGAACCAAAAAAGGGCGGCCAACAGGTCGCCCCCTTTTTCCCTTAAGACGCGAAAGCCCTGCACAGCCCCATGTCTTCCAATCCTGAAAATCGCCCAAGCCTTTATGCGCTGACGTGGCGTTTGCCGATCATCTTCTGGCAGCTGATCTTCTTTGTCGGGCCGGTTCTGTTCATGGTCGCGATGTCGTTCTTCCTGGTGAAGAACTATCGCATGACCGAAGCCTTCGAGTTCGTGAACTGGTCGCGGATGCTGACGCGCGGGTTCTTCTGGGACAGCTATTGGTACACGATAGGCATCGCCACACTGTCCACCGTCTGCGCGATGTGTATCGCCTTTCCGGCAGCCTTTGCATTGGCCTTCCGCGCTTCTGAAAGCACGCGACGCTGGGCGATCTTTCTGCTGATCATTCCGTTTTTCACCAGCTATCTGGTGCGTACATTTTCATGGTTCGTGATTCTGTCCGAAAGTGGCGTGGTAAATGCCGTGCTGGGCTACATCGGCCTTGGCCCCTACACCATGCTGAACACCAACTTCGGCACGCTGGTGGGCTACATGACTCTGACCCTGCCGCTGGTGGTCATACTGCAAACCGTCACGATGGCCAATATCGACAAAAACCTGATTGAGGCGGCGCGCAACCTTGGCTGTTCGCCCCTGCGCACGATCTGGCAGGTGATCATTCCACTGTCCAAGACCGGGCTGATCATCGCGGCGATCTTCTGCTTTATTCTGTCCTTTGGTGACTTTGTGGCACCCTTCTATCTGGGCGGATCGCAGGAACCGACCCTGCCAATCCTGATCCTCGATACCACCAAGTCCGGCCAGCAATGGCCGCGCGCAGCCGTTGTCGCGATCATGATGATGGTTACGCTCTTTGCCATCGCCTTCACCGGCATTGCTTTGGCCTATCGCAAGGGGAAGGGCGCAAAATGAAACAGAGCCGATCCCTCAACTTTATCCTTGGCATCTATGTCGTCCTGATCTTCGCCTTCGTATTTGCGCCCATCATCTTCAGCATGATCTTTTCCTTCAACTCGCAGCGCTTCCCGACGATCCCGTTGGGTGAGTTTTCGACCGAATGGTACGCTAAGGTCCTGGCCGATCCGGACATCTGGAAAGCCGCGCGCAACAGCCTGATCGTCTCCTGCTCAACGGCTGTGATCGCGACATTCCTAGGCTTTTGCACGGCCTATTCCGACTTCCGGTACAACTTCCGATTCAAAGGCCCGTACCTTGCGCTGATCCTGCTGCCGCCCACGATTCCGCTGATCATCATGGCGCTGGCCATGCTTGCGTGGCTGTCCAAGATCGGGATGTCCGGGCAGCTTTATTCGATCATCATTGCGCACAGCGTGCTGACAGCACCTTTTGCCATGGCTGTGATCCGCCTGCGGCTGAACCAAATGGACCCGGACCTCGAATCCGCTGCATGGAACCTGGGCGGATCGGAATGGCAGACCATGCGGCATGTGATCGTGCCGTTCTGCAAGCCTGCCATTTTTTCAAGCCTGTTCCTGACGGCCGCTGTCTCCTTCGACGAATTTGCTGTGTCATGGTTTGTCTCTGGCCTGAATTCTACGTTGCCCGTGGTCGTTCTCGAAATCGTTCAGGGCAATATTGACCCGCAGGTCAACGCCATCGGGACATTCGTCTTCCTCACATCAATGACGCTGGTTGTGCTGGCACAGCTCTTCTTCGCCAGCCGCCAAATCAAGGGCCTGCACGCATGAGCAAACCGCTGGTTGTCTTTGACAAAGTACAAAAGCACTTCGGCAATTTCGTTGCAGTTAAAGAACTGGATTTCGAAATCCGCGAAGGTGAGTTCCTCGCAATCATGGGGCCATCCGGCTGCGGCAAGACCACAACTTTGCGCATGTTGGCTGGCCTCGAAGCGCCGACGCACGGCGAGATTCGCCTAAATGATCGAGTGATGAATGACGTTGCCCCGCACGAGCGCGACACGCCTTTGGTTTGGCAGTCACTCGCGCTCTTCCCATTCCTGACGGCGCGCGAAAACGTCGAATTTGGTCTCAAGATGCGTGGCGTGGACAAGGCGGAACGCAAAGAGCGTGCGATAAAGTGGCTCGACAAAATGGGGATCCTCGAATTTGAGAACCGCCATATTTCGACCTTGTCAGGTGGCCAGAAGCAACGTGTTGCACTGGCTCGTTCGCTGGTGATGGAGCCACAGATCCTGCTCTTGGACGAACCATTGTCAGCTCTGGATGCTCATTTGGTAATTCGCATGCAGGCCGTCCTCACGGACCTTCAGCGCGAGTTGGGGATTACCTTTGTCTACGTGACCCACTCCCAGTCCGAGGCCTTTGCGATGGCCGACCGCGTCATCATCATGGGCAAAGGCGAGATTGGTCAGATCGGCACGCCCAAGGAAATCTACCGCGCCCCTGCAAACCAGTTCGTCGCCGAGTTTGTGGGCCGCAACAATATTCTGGCAGGCAAAGTCAAATCTGTTGACGGCGGTACGGCGCGCATCACAACCACCTCTGGCGAATTCACAGTACCCACGAACGAGGTGCAGCTGGTCGAAGACCACAACGCCAGCTTCGTGATCTCCGCCGATCTGGTGCACATCGCATCAGAAGAACCCGTCGGCGGGAACAAGGCGTATTGCAAGCTGATTTCTGAAGAATTCGTCGGCTCCATGGTCACCCTGTTCCTCGAAGACGCGCAGGGCCATGAATTCAAGGTCCAGATGCAGGAACGCGAACTGTCCAAGTTCGATCTGCACTCTGGTGATGAAATCTGGCTGTCGTGGGACACGCAAAGCGCCCACGTCCTGAACGAAAGCTGACGATGTGATCCGCAACCCCATCCCCTGGCCCAATGGTGCCAAATGCGCCGTGGCAATTACGTTCGACATGGATGCGGACAGCCTGATCCACATCGCCAAGCCCGAAGACAGCCACGACCGGCTCTACCCCATTTCAATGGGCCGCTATGGCCCTCTGGTCGCGCTACCCCGCATCCTCGACACCTACCGGTGTCTGGGCCTGAAGCAATCGTTCTTCATCCCCGGCTGGTGTTTGGAGACCTACCCGGATGTGGCCGAGGCGATCCTGAAAGACGGGCACGAGATCGGCCACCACGGATACTTGCACGAAGACCCTATAAAGACACGCGGGGAGCAGCGCGAGTGGTTCGAGCGCACGCTCGATGCGCATATGCGCATCTGCGGGCAAAAGCCGCGTGGTTACCGTGCACCGGTCTACAACATAACGCAGGAAGTCGTCGATCTGATGATCGAACACGGCATTCGCTATGACAGCTCAATGATGGCCGACGACATTCCGTACCGTTTGGACACGGCCAATGGATCTCTCTACGAAATGCCTGTGCATTGGGGTACCGACGACTGGCCCCCCTTCGCGCATTACGACGAGATTGGGTACATGATGCCAGTTGCAAGCCCGTCGCACGGGCTCAGCGGTTTCTGGGAGGAATTCGAGGCGCAGTATGACGCCGGTGGTTTCTTTATGCTGATCATCCATCCTTTTCTCACAGGGAGATTGGCGCGGTGGAAGCAGGTTGAAGCATGGATTGCCAAAACGCAGGAAACCAAAGACGTCTGGTTTGCCACCCTTGACGAGATTGCCGATCATATGGACCAGTTGCAGGAGAATGGCACCTGGATGCCAAGCGTTGAACGGCTGCCCTACTACGACGGGCCAATCCTGGGGGACAAGACATGAACGCTGACGACACACGCTTGCTGCGCATCGCTTACGACGAGGCCAAAGCCGGGTTTGAAGAAGGCGGGTGCCCGATAGGTTCAGTGCTGGCGCGCGGCGGCGAAGTCGTAGCCCAAGGGCGCAATCAACGTGTCCAAAAAGGCGACCCGATTGCCCATGGCGAGATGGATGCGTTGCGCAAGGCCGGCCGCCAGAAGACCTATCGCGACACGACGCTTTATACGTCGCTCAGCCCGTGCATGATGTGCACCGGGACGATCATTCAATTCGGCATCCCGCGCGTGGTGATCGGCGAAAACACCAACTTCGGCGGGAACGAAGAGTTCCTACGCTCGAAAGGCGTTGAAGTGATAGTCGCAGATGACCCCGATTGCATTGCTCTGATGCAGCGCTTCATCGATGAAAAACCGGAGCTCTGGGCAGAGGACATCGCGGAGTAATCGCGTCCTGTGATCAAAAACGAGAGCATGACTGTAGATCGGCCGGATCTCGTGCCCGCGGGGGCGTTCAGCTATCCGGTCAAGGATCCCAAGGCAACCCGGTGGTTCGGGTTCCTGCTGTTGCCCCAATTCACTTTGCTCGCGTTCAGCGCTGCTCTGGATCCTCTGCGCATCGCCAACCAGCTGTCCCAAAAACCACTCTATGGATGGCTGGCCATCTCAGATGACGGCAGGGCTGTTTCGTCATCCTCCGGCATCGATATTGATGTGCATGGCAGCCTGGACGATCTGAACCCCGATACCTACTTCTTTGTCTGTTCGGGCAACAATAGTATTCAGGCGGCCTCCGACGATGTCTTGGGGGGCATACGCCGCCACGCCCGGTTTGGCGGCAAGCTTGGCGGCATCTGCACCGGTGCTGCGACCCTCGCGCGCGCGGGTTTTCTCAGGGACAAGACTTTCACCCTTCATTGGGAAAACCAGCCCGGATTTGTTGAGGCATTTTCCGATCTGGAGCCCACACCACAGAGGTTCGAAAGGGACGGAAGTCTGCTGACTTGCGGTGGTGGTGTTGCGGCAACTGAAATGATGATTTCGATCATCGCCGAAGACTATGGCGAAGACTTTGCAATCGCCGTTTCGGATATGTGTTTGAACGGCCCCGATGTCGCGACCCGCAGCGAACAGCGCTCCTCAATCGCCAAGGCCATCAGCTCTCGCAATCCTCGTATCCTTGCTGTTCTGCGGGCCATGTATGACAATATCGAGGACCCGCTGACGCTCGATGAACTTGCCACAAGCGCGGGTATTTCGCGCCGTCAGATTGAACGTCAGTTCAGACAATTGCTGAACGAGGCTCCGGCGCAAACCTATCGCAACATCAGATTGGAACGCGCGCGCACATTGCTTACAGAAACCAACCTGAGTGTCATGGAAGTTGCCATGGCGTCAGGGTTCAACTCGAACAACGTATTCTCACGGCATTACAAAGAGCGATACGGCGAAACACCCTATGGGCACCGAGGGCGGCTCAAAACGGTGGGCAACAACAAATAGTGTCGCGCTAGATGTGGAACCTCAACAGGTTGTTCCGATCAAAGTCTAGCCGGCTGATGGGTGGTTTTGATTTTAGCGCCGTGTGTGGGCGGTGCCAATTGTAGAGGTGGGTCCAGACCGGCAGATCGGCGGCGCGGTCGTCTGAGGTCTGATAGACTCGGGCGTAGGCCCATTCACGCAGAGCAGTCTGGATGAACCTCTCGGCTTTTCCGTTGGTTTTGGGCGTGTAGGGTTTGGTGCGGATGTGGCGGATGCCAAGCTCGGCACAGGCGGCCTTGAAAGCATGAGATTTGTAGCACGACCCATTGTCTGTCATCACCCGCGCAACCTTCACCCCGATGGACGCATGCCAGGCCACCGCCGCATTCAGGTGCGCCACCGCGCTCACCGCCTTTTCGTCGGGATGGACCTGGGTGAAGGCCAGGCGCGAGGCGTCATCGACACAGACATGCACATGTTCCCAGCCGATCCCTCGGCTGTTCGACTGGCCTGTCCTGTCGCCCGTGATGCGGTGCCCGGCGCGCTCAAACTTGCCAAGACGCTTGATATCGAGGTGGATCATGTCGCCGGGATGATCGCGTTCATACCGGCGTACAGGCTCGGCAGGCTCCAGATCGCGTAGCCGCGAAAGGCCCGCCCTGCGCAGAACCCGGCTGACCGTCGCCGCCGAAACGCCGGTCCTTGCCGCAATATGTGCCCCGGTAAGACGCTGACGGCGCAAGGCGATGATCCGGTCTGCCACGTCATCAGGCGTAGGATTGCGCAGAGAATAAGGGCGTGAACTGCGATCCTGCAAACCTTCGCGCCCCTCCTGTTCATACCGCCGCCACCACTTCGTGGCCGTCTTGGCAGAGCAGCCGCAGATCGCCCCAGCCTGCGCAAAACTCATCCCGCATGCAATCATCCCCACTAGCCGCTCTCGACCCAATGGCGTCAGTCTGGCATTCTTGTGCACGTTCATTCGATCCCTCCGAACAAGGTTGGTGCTTGGTAACTCCAACCAACTCGGTCTGGATCGAATGGACAACCTGCTGAAAGCTCACAGCTAGAGCCGGTATGAGCAGCTGTAGCCGCTCATACCTTGGATCAGGACTGTTTACCCGACGACGTTGTGCTCCGGTCCGTAGGGGAAACCGGTGATGTTCTCGTTACCGTCTTCGGTGATGACCAGAATGTCATGCTCGCGGTAGCCGCCTGCGCCGGGCTGGCCATCAGGAATCGTCAGCATTGGCTCCATCGAGATCACCATCCCCGGTTCAAGCACAGTGTCGATATCTTCCCGCAGCTCAAGCCCTGCCTCACGGCCATAGTAATGCGACAGAACGCCAAAGGAATGGCCATATCCAAAGGTCCGGTACTGCAGCATGTCGCGCTCCGCAAAGAAGTCGTTGATCTTGTGCGTGACCTCGGCGCAGGACACACCCGGCTTGAGCAAGCTCATTCCGTATTCATGGGCAGCGACATTCGCTCCCCAGACCTTGAGGCTGGCCGGATCCACCTCCTCGACGAAAAGTGTGCGCTCGAGCGCCGTGTAGTAGCCCGAGATCATCGGGAAGGTATTGAGGCTGAGGATGTCACCGCGCTCTAGTTTGCGGCAGGTCACAGGGTTGTGCGCGCCATCGGTGTTAATGCCAGACTGGAACCAGACCCATGTGTCGCGGATTTCAGAATCTGGGAACCGTTTGGAAATCTCCAATTCCATCGCATCGCGTCCGGCCATGGCAACGTCGATCTCGCGCGCTCCGGTTTTGATCGCGTCCTTGATGGCATATCCACCAACGTCCGCTGTCGCGGCACCTGCTCGGATCAGTTCGATCTCTGCCTCAGATTTGTGCATGCGCAACCGCATGGTTGTCGGCGCGATGTCTTTCTTGACAGAGGGTGCCAGGAATTCATCCATCAAGCCCAGTTGTGTATAGGAAATGTGATCCCCTTCGAATCCGACTACCTTACCGGACCCCGTCACAGACTGGATCGCACGCCAATAGTTGTTCCGCTGCCAATCAGTGTAGGTGATGTTGTCACCATAGCCACGACGCCAGGGCTGTGCCGCGTCGATGCCTGCGCTGAACGTGACGGTTTCGGTCGCTGTGACCACCTGAGCGTAAGGCCGACCAAACGCACAATACAAAAAGCCCGAGTAGTAGGAGACGTTGTGCATTGAGGTTAACACGCAGGCATCAATGCCCTCATCGGCCATGACCGCACGCAGCTTGGTCAAGCGTGCTTCATATTCGGCGTCGGCAAAAGGCAGCACCTTTTCGCCTTGGTGAAAACGGTAAAAATCTGGGCGCTGTCCTGCAACGCCAAACTCGGATATTCCGGACATCGGTATACTCCTGTTCAGGCCGAGTGTGACGAGGAGGAGCGTGCTTCATACCGGTTGCACCTTCCCTCACCACAAGAGCGGCAAAGCAAGATCCCGGCGTTCAGGATGGTTGGATAGGGATGCTCTAATCGGAATTCGGTTAGTGACGACGCCATCGTCAATCCCATGGTGCACTAATAGACAAAAAGCATCGCCCAATCAAGAATGTTCACCGCCGAACTTCTGAAAAGACGCAAGCTGTTAGCTGACTTTGGACGCGTCCTCTTGCACGCTCACCCTGACGACGACGGGAACGTCCCACAACCCTGCGGATTCGACCAAACCCAGATTTTGCAGCCGCAGGGAACAGCCGCAATGCCCGCTTCGACCGCAGCATCCGTGACTATGGGTTCGCATTTCGTTTTCGACGTCGCGTGATCTCAGATCTCTTATGATCTGGCGAACGGTAAGCACCGTTCGCCAACATTGCTTAGATATCGATGCGCTCCGCAATACTCAGAGCATCTTCCAACTCAACGCCTAAATATCGCACCGTACTGTCAACTTTTGTGTGACCAAGCAGAAGCTGCACCGCGCGAAGGTTGCCAGTCTTGCGATATATCTCGGCAGCTTTGGTCCGACGGAGCGAATGAGTGCCGTAACCGCTGGGTTCCAGTCCAATTGCAGTCACCCAATCACGAACAAGTCGAGCATATTGCCGCGCGGAGATGTGAGGTCGGTCATGAAATCGGCTGGGAAACACGAAAAGGCGGCCGATCATTTCAGGCGATCTAACCCAAGCAGTAACCGTTTCTCTCGTGTTTTCAGTCAGTTCAAACCGAACCGGCTGATTGGTTTTGCTTTGGATCACCGACACTCGTTCGCGAACGCGATCATCTCTGACCAAATCGGTCACGGCGAGTTTGACTAAGTCGCACCCTCGCAACTTGCTATCAATCGCGACGTTGAACAGCGCGAGGTCGCGAAGGTAGCCTGCAATCTCGAGCCGAGCGCGGATTGCCCAAACTTGTTTGGGAAACAGCGGCCGTTTCTGGCCGATTATCCGCCCTTTGTTCCAAGCTTTGCGTTTTGGGGTGACTGCGGGAAGTTGGACTCGTGGCATAACATGCCCTCCAATCCTCCCTCCAAACCCAGACGTCAGCGCCGCGCTGACGTCTGGAGCATAGCATCGGGTCGACACGCTGTAGCCCATCGATGGTGTTTAGCTTTTTTGCCTTGGTTTTTTGACGTGGGAAGCTCCGCGACCTGATCCTTGAATGCCACACCAAAGCTCCAGATTGCGCGAATGGCTGCTTCTTACACCGTGTTGCAGCATCAAAACCTTCGCCAATGCAGCACAATCCGTGCTGCGAGCGCACGCAGCACAAAATAAGGACTTCCGGTGTGGGCTCTCACCCGGCTTTCGCCGCACTTTACACGAACGTCCGCTGTCGGGAAGCGGGCCAGACTTTGCAAAGTCCGCTGTCTGCGCATAACCGCATCACAGATGAACCGCGGCGTCCGTCATCCAAACCTCAAGACCGTCCAACAGCACTTCAAAGCGCAAGAAAAAGGCGCCCCGCAGGGCGCCTTTTGATCACTGATCCAAGAAGCTGCGCAGCTTTCGGCTTCGGCTGGGGTGTTTGAGCTTTCGCAGGGCCTTGGCCTCGATCTGGCGGATCCGTTCGCGGGTCACCGAGAACTGCTGACCGACCTCTTCCAGCGTGTGGTCGGTGTTCATGCCGATGCCAAAGCGCATGCGCAGAACCCGTTCCTCGCGCGGGGTGAGCGAGGCCAGCACCCGGGTGGTGGTTTCCTTGAGGTTTTCCTGAATGGCGCTGTCCAGGGGCAGCACCGCGTTCTTGTCCTCGATGAAATCGCCCAGCTGGCTGTCTTCCTCGTCCCCGATGGGGGTTTCGAGGCTGATCGGCTCCTTGGCGATCTTCATCACCTTGCGGACCTTCTCGAGCGGCATCTGCAGCTTTTCGGCCAGCTCTTCCGGCGTCGGCTCGCGGCCGATTTCATGCAGCATCTGACGGCCGGTGCGCACCAGCTTGTTGATCGTCTCGATCATGTGGACCGGGATCCGGATCGTGCGCGCCTGATCCGCAATAGAGCGTGTGATCGCCTGACGGATCCACCAAGTGGCATAGGTCGAGAACTTGTAGCCGCGGCGGTATTCGAACTTGTCCACCGCCTTCATCAGACCGATGTTGCCCTCCTGGATCAGGTCCAGGAACTGCAAACCGCGGTTGGTGTATTTCTTGGCGATCGAGATCACCAGGCGCAGGTTGGCTTCGACCATTTCCTTCTTGGCCTGGCGGGCTTCCTTCTCACCCTTTTGCACCTGCTGCACGATGCGGCGGAATTCCGAGATATCGAGACCCACATACTGGCCGACCTGCGCCATGTCGGCGCGCAGTTCCTCGACCTTCTCGGTGGAGCGTTCGATGAACATCTGCCAGCCCCGGCCCGGCTTTTCCGCCATGTCCGACAGCCAGTTCGGGTCCAGCTCGCGGCCCCGGTATTCCTCGACGAATTCGCGGCGGTTGATGCGGGCCTGGTCGGCCAGCTTCACCATGGCGCTGTCGATCTGCATCACGCGGCGGTTGATGCCGTAAAGCTGGTCGATCAGGGCTTCGATGCGGTTGTTGTGCAGATGCAGCCCGTTCACCAGCTCCACGATTTCGGAGCGCAGCTGCTGGTAGGTCTTTTCGTCCTGCTCGCTGAAGGATCCGTCTTCGTTCAGGGTGGCCGAGATCCGGCTGTCCTGCATTTCGCTCAGCTGGGCGTAATCCGAGGAAATCTGTTCCAGCGTGGTCAGCACGCGATCCTTGAGCGCGGCCTCCATCGCGGCAAGGGACATGTTGGCCTGCTCGTCCTCGTCATCATCGTCATCGCTGGCGATGGGGTTGCCGTCGGCATCCAGCTCGGGGCCTTTGTCTTCCTTGACGGGTTTGGCGGCCCCGGCAGCCGCGCCGGTATCCACCACCGGTTCGCTGACTTCGCCCTCTTCGTCCATCTGGTTGCCAAAGGTGGCCTCCAGATCGATGACATCGCGCAGAAGGATGTCTTCGGACAGGAGTTCGTCGTGCCAGATAGTGATCGCCTGGAAGGTCAGCGGGCTTTCGCACAGACCCAGGATCATCGTGTTGCGGCCGGCCTCGATCCGCTTGGCGATGGCGATCTCGCCCTCGCGCGACAGCAGTTCGACCGAGCCCATCTCGCGCAGGTACATACGCACCGGATCGTCGGTACGGTCCAGCTTTTCGGTGGCAGCACCGGCAACCGCGACTTCACGGTTGGATTCGGTGGTCACAAGTTCGGTCGAGCCCTTGTTCTGCTCTTCCTCCTCGGCCTCTTCGTCCTCGATGATATTGATGCCCATTTCGGACAGCATCGACATCACGTCTTCGATCTGTTCCGAGCTGACCTGATCCGGCGGCAGAACCTGATTGAGCTGATCGTAGGTGATGTAGCCCTTCTCGCGTGCCTCGGCGATCATCTTCTTGACCTGGGCCTGGCTCATGTCCAGCGAGATTTCGGCTTCCTGATCGTCAGGTTTGCGGTCGTCGGTGTCTTTGGCGGCCATTCATTGCTCCTCTAAGAGGCTGGGGCGATTCGGATAGCGCGAATCATTAGCCGGAACTGATGATTCGTCACCCCATTTACCCAATTTTCTTTTGCTCTTCCTTAGGAAAACACCCTTTTTGCGCGGATGTGTCATTTGTCGGAAAAGCCGATTCTGTCCAAAAGGGCGCCAAAGGCGTCGCGTTCCTCGCGATCGAGCCGGGCGCCATTCTCGCCTACGTCATATTGCGCCCTGTCCTCGTTCTCGCTTCGCACGGCCCTGTTACGCGCCTCGGCGGCCTGTTTCAGGCGCCAGGTCAAAGCCTCATCTGCAAGACCGATCAGGTCCTCCTGTGCCTCAGCCAGTTCCGCATCCAGCCCCCTGAGCGCTTCGAGCTTTGCGATTTCCTCCGCCAGGGTCAGGCGCGCGGCCTCCTCATCGCCTGGTTTGCGCAGACAGGGCACAATTGCCACATGGCGCAGGGCAAAGAGGTTTTCAAGGGCATGGGGGCCAAGCGCGTATTCGATTTCCTCTTTCAGCCGCTCAGGGGCCGCAACGCCATGGCGCAGGACCATGTCGCGCAGGGCCGCCAGATCCGGGTCGGTGCAGATCATCCGCTCGAGATTGGTTTCAAACTCGGGGATCACCGCAGGCGTGGTGATCACCACCGCCAGGATCACCGCCTCGCGGGCACGGGCCAGGGTCGCCTCATCGGCGGCCGCCAGGAGCGAACTGCGGGTGGTTGCCAGTGGCACCGAAGCCCCCCCCTGCACGCGCCAGGGCGCGCGCGCGCCATCGCGAAAGCCGCCTGCCCCGCCGCCTCCGCCCGCCTTGCGGCGCGGTGTGAAACCGTCGTCGCGGGGCGGCCGATTGCCCCGGAACAGCTGCCAGCGCAGCTCCTTGATGTCCTCGCCATAATGTCTGCGGATCGACGGATCGCGGATCAGGCGGATCCTCTCGCGCAGGGCCTTGTCGAGCGCCGCCTTGCGTTCGGGGCTGTCAAAGACGCGGCCTTCGGTTTCACGCTGCCACAGGAGCTTCACCATGGGCATGGCCTGATCCAGCACCGCCTGCACCGCGGCAGGGCCTTCGCTACGGATCATGTCATCGGGGTCTTTCCCCTCGGGCATGATGGCAAAGCGCAGGGATTTCCCGGCTTCCAGTCGCGGCAGGGCCAGATCGATCAGCCGCATGGCGGCGCGGATCCCGGCGGTGTCGCCATCCAGCGCGATGATCGGCTCATCCGACATCCGCCACAGCATCATCAACTGGTTTTCGGTGATCGCGGTCCCCAGCGGCGCCACGCAGGAGGCAAAGCCGCCTTCGGACAGCGCAATCACATCCATATAGCCTTCGGCCACGATCAGCGGCGTGCCCCGCCCGGCAGCGGCGCGGGCCGGTCCGTGGTTGTAAAGGCTGCGGCCTTTGTCGAACAGTTCGGTCTCGGGCGAGTTCAGATATTTGGCGTTGTCATTCGGGTCCATCGCCCGGCCGCCAAAGGCGATCGCCCGGCCGCGCGCATCGCGGATCGGGAACATGATGCGGTTGCGGAAGGTATCATAGGGCTTGCCACCCTTGTTCGAGGGCTTCGCCAGCCCCGCCCCCATGATCAGGTCCTCGGCCACGCCCTTGCCGCGTAAGTGATCCCAAAGCCCCTGCCAGCCATCCGGGGCAAAGCCGATCTCCCAGCGCTGCAGGGCTTCACCCGTCAGGCCGCGTTTGGCCAGGTAGGCGCGCGCGGCGGTGCCGCCTTGGGTATTGAGCTGCAGGCGAAAGAACTGCACCGCCTGCTCCATCACATCTGCCAATTGGCTGCGACGATCCTGTTTTTCCTGCGCCTTGGGGTCGCGCTTGGGCATCTCCATGCCCGCTTCCCCGGCAAGGATCTCGACCGCCTCCATGAAGGCGACATTCTCGGTCTCCTGCACGAACTTCAGCGCATCGCCCTTGGCCTGGCAGCCAAAGCAGTAATAGAAGCCCTTGCGATCATCGACATGGAAACTGGCCGATTTCTCGTGATGAAAGGGGCATGGCGCCCACATGTCGCCCTTGCCCGGGTTTGACTTGCGCTGGTCCCACATGACCTTGCGCCCGACAACATCAGTCAGGCTGATGCGGGTGCGCAATTCGTCAAGGAAACCGGGCGGCAGCGACATATCAGTTCGATTTCAGCTGTTTCTTCATCGCCTGGATCTGATCCCAGTTTTCCAGGCATTGCTGTTCAAAGATGGCACCAAGATCGGCGTTGCGCAGATCGCGCCGCTTCATCCCATAAACATGCTCGGTCAGCTGCGGGATCGCCTTGGAATACTGTTCGGGCCATGCAGGATCCGAGGCCAGGATGACCTCTTCGACCTTCTCCTGTTTCACACGGTCCATCCGCGCAGCCTGCACGGCGGCCATGACCTGGCCCTGGTATTTGCAGCTGTCTTCCTTGCTGTCAGCAGCCTGGGCCGGCGCAGAAGACAGAACGGCCAGGATGGCCGCCACTGGTGCAATCGCTGCGGAAATGCGCTTCATCGATACGCTCCATGAATCAGTCGGTGATCCAGGGAGATTACCTGCGCGCGGCGACGGCTTCCATGGCTGTTTTCAGATCATGCGCCAAGGTTTGCGCAAGCGAGCGGAACACCATGATCTGAAAGCTGTTTGCCCCGATGCGCGTCACCGATGCCATCATGTGGCGCAGCTCGGTGCGCGCGGTATGGCCGCGTTTGAAGGTCTTGCTGCGCAGATCGATGGGGCAAAGACGCGCCAAAACATCTTCGGCCCCCTCCCCGTCAAGCCGCACCACGGCCCAGGCATCGCTCTGATCGGTCAGCGCCGCGTATTCGGCCAGAGATGGATCGGGCGCAGGCCCGGCCAGCAGCGCCATATCCCGACCAAACCAGATCGCCCTGTTCCCCGCCTTGCCGGTGCTGCGCCCCATAGCGGGCAGTTTCATGCCATGGGCGGCCTCCAGTGCCGCACTCAGGCCCCTTTCCTGATCGCTGAAGGGCGCAAGGCTGGTCAAAGCCCCCAGATCCTCTTCGCTGAGGGACAGACCGCCAACAGAGACGGGCAGCAGCCCCGCGCAGGGGCTTTTTGCAATGAGTTCAGCCACGGGCGCGCCCTCCTTCCGGGTCAAAGAACTGCGGTTCCACCACCTCGCACATGGCGTCTATGCCGCGCATGTGATCGACCAGGCGGATCTGATCGCCGATCCGATCCCGCCCGCCACTGAGGAAACCCAGCGCGATGGAGTGGCCCAGCGTGGGCGAGAAACAGGCCGAGGTCACATAGCCCTGGTCATGGATCCGCTCCACCGGATCTTCGGGGTTGAACAGATGCGCCCCGGCGGTGAGTTGTTTCACCGCGCCGATGGGTTTGAGGCCGACCATCTGCATCCGGTCCTCGGCCATCAACCCGTCGCGGCGGGACATCGGCCCCCCGAAGAAATCCTTCTTCTTCGACATCATCCCCTGCATCCCCAGATCACCGGCCGTCACGGTGCCGTTGATTTCCGCATGGGTGATGAAACCCTTCTCGATCCGCAGCACATTGAGCGCCTCCATCCCGTAGGCGCCGCCTCCCAGGCCTTCGGCACGGGCCAGAAGTTCGCGGAACAGCGCATCGCCATAGCGGGCGGGCACCGCCAGTTCATAGGCTTCCTCGCCGCTGAAGGAGATGCGGAACAGCCGACCCGCGACGCCCATGACCGAAACCTCGCCGCAGGCCATGAAGGGCCAGGTTTTGCTGTCGATCTCGTCATCCAACAGACCATTCAAAAGCGCGCGCGCCTTGGGGCCTGCCACGGCAAATTGCGCCCATTGTTCGGTGACCGAGACAATGCGCACATCCCAATCGGGGCACAGCACCTGGGTCACATATTCCAGATGCGCCATCACCTGCCCCGCAGCGGCGGTGGTAGTGGTCATCACATAGTGCTGATCGCCCAGCCGCGCGGTGGTGCCGTCATCCATGACAAAACCATCCTCGCGCAGCATCAGACCATAGCGCGCGCGCCCGACCTTCAGGGTCGAGAACATGTTGGTATAGACATAGTCCAAGAGCTTTCCGGCATCCGGCCCCTGGATGTCGATCTTGCCGAGGGTGGAGACATCGCAGACCCCGACGTGATTGCGCACCAATGTCACCTCGCGGTCGCAGGACTGGCGCCAGTTGGTTTCCCCGGTTTTCGGGAAATAGGCGGCGCGATACCAGAGCCCGACCTCCAGCTGATGGGCGCCGCGCTCCTCGCTCGCCTTATGCGAGGTCAGGAAGCGCTGCGGCTTGAAGCCCTGCTCTGCGGCCCCTGCCCCCATGGCTCCGATGCTGACCGGCACGAAGGGGGGGCGGAAGGTGGTGGTGCCGGTTTCGGGAATGCTGCGCCCGGTGGCATCGGCCAGCACCGCCAGCGCCGCGACGTTCGAGTTCTTGCCCTGATCCGTCGCCATGCCTTGGGTGGTGTAGCGCTTCATATGCTCGACCGAGCGGAAGTTTTCCGCCGCGGCCTGTTTCACATCCTTCACGGTCACGTCGTTCTGGAAATCAAGCCAGGCGCGTCCCTTGCCCGGCACATTCCAGAGCGGCGAAATCCGGTAGGGATCATCCTCGGCCAGCGGCAGATCGGCACTTGGCACCTTCAGGCCCAGCGCCTCCAGCGCCTTGCCTGCGGCTGCAGCCCCGTCGCGCAGGGCACCGGCGGTGGAGAACTCGCCATTGCAGCCCCCCGCTGTCACCATGCCCGGCACGCTGCCCTCCTTCGGCACAAAGGCCGCGATGTCGCGCCGCCAGCTGGGCCGCGCGTTCAGATGGCAGGTCAGATGCACCGAAGGGTTCCAGCCGCCCGACATGGCCAGACAATCGCTCTGGATCTTCTCCTCTCCGGCGACGGAGCGCACGGTGATGCTTTCGAGCCGCTTGCGTCCGCCCGCATCGCAGACCTGCGCGCCCTTGATCACCGGGAACAACTCGCTGTCGGGCGCATCATGGCGGCTGTCGATCAGGGCGGCCACATGGACGCCCGCCGTTGCCAGATCGCGGGCGGTGCGATGGGCGTCGTCATTATTGGCAAAGACAGTGACCCGTTCGCCCGGCGCCACCCCCCAGCGGTTGAGATAGGCGCGCACGGCGCTGGCGGTCATGATGCCGGGGCGGTCGTTGTTGCGAAAGGCCACCGGGCGTTCAATCGCCCCTGCCGCCAGCACCGCGCGTTTCGCCGCGATGCGCCAGAAGCACTCGCGCGGAAGGTGGCTTTCCTTCAGCGAATGGCGGCGCGGCCTGTGATGGGCAACACGCTCCAATGCGCCATAGGTGCCCTGATCATAGGCGCCTGTCACGGCCGTGCGCGTCATCAGCCGCACGTTGTCCATAGACGAGAGTTCCTTCAGAACCTCCGCCACCCAGAGGTGGGCGGGCATGCCGTCCACCTCTTCGACCTCGGCCAGAAGGCGGCCGCCCATTCGGCTGTCCTCTTCGGCCAGGATCACGTCGGCGCCCGCGCGCGCGGCCACCAGTGCCGCCATCAGACCGGCAGGCCCCGATCCGATCACCAGCAGGTCGCAGAAGGCATAGGCCTTTTCGTAGGCATCCGTATCCGCCGCCCCGCTGAGTGCACCCAGCCCCGCCGCGCGGCGGATCATCGGCTCGTAGAGTTTCTCCCAGAAGGCCGCAGGCCACATGAAGGTCTTGTAGTAGAACCCCGCGCCCAGGAAGGGCGCCGCCAGATCGTTCATCGCCATCACGTCATGCTCGACCGAGGGCCAACAGTTCTGGCTACGGGCGCTGAGGCCTTCGAAAAGCTCCTGCGTGGTGGCGCGCACATTCGGATCCTGATGCGCGCCGCTGCCGATGGTGACCAGCGCATTCGGCTCTTCGCTGCCTGCGGTCAGGATGCCGCGCGGGCGGTGATATTTGAACGAGCGCCCCACCAGATGCACGCCGTTCGCGAGCAGGGCCGAGGCCAGCGTATCGCCCTCAAGCCCCATCATGTGGCGGCCATTGAAGGAGAACGTGACGGGCTTGCCGCCTTCGATCAGCCCCTTGCCGGGCAGTCTCATGCTCATGCCGCACCTCCAAGACCCGCCTCAGAGGCAAGCGATACCTCAAGGACCTCATGGGTGGCCGTGTTGCGGCGCACCTTCAGCCAGGCCCCGCAGCCCATCTCGTGATACCAGAGTTCATCCAGCGGGCCTGCCGGGTTTTCGCGCAGGTTTACGTACCGGTGCCAGGCGTCCAGACCGGCATCCTCGGCAGGGCGCGGAAGGGCCGCACCGCGATAGGTGAACTCGCGGCGGTCCCTTTCGCCGCAAATGGGACAGGTGATCCTCATGTCTGCCGCTCCCCTGAATAGTCGATCTTTGGCTCTGTCATGACGACGGCAACGCGCCTAGTGCAAATTGTGCTGGGCACCGGTCCCCTCCTCGTCCATGAGGCCGATACCGCTGCGGAAGCGGTCCAGCTTGAACCGGGTCGCGGCGCCATGCGGGCGGTCGGTGGCGATGAGATGGGCATAGACATTGCCCGACCCCGGGGTTGCCTTGAAGCCGCCATAGCACCAGCCGCAATTGAGATAGAGCCCGTCGATCGGGGAATGGTCGATAATGGGCGATCCATCCGGCGTCATATCCATGATGCCGCCCCAGCTGCGCAAGAGCCGCGCCTTGCCCACGGCGGGGACCATGGCCATGCAGGTCTCCATCGTGTGTTCGACCATCGGCAGGTTCCCCCGCGCCGCATAGGAGCTGTAGAAATCAAGGTAGCTGCCAAAGACCAGCCCGCCCTTGTCGGACTGGCTGATATAGAGATGCCCCTCGGCAAAGGTGATGACGTGGTCGATCAGCGGCTTCACCCCTTCCGAGACAAAGGCCTGCAGCACGTGGCTTTCGATCGGCAGGGTCAGCCCCGCCATCGCCGCCACCTGCCCCGAACGCCCGGCCGCCGCCAGTGCCACCTTCTTAGCCCGGATCGGGCCGCGCACGGTCTGCACGCCGGTGACGCGGCCGTTCTCCACATCGATGCCCGTTACCTCGCAGTTCTGGATCAGATCCACCCCGCGCATGTCGGCGCCGCGGGCAAAGCCCCAGGCCACCGCATCATGGCGCGCGGTGCCCGCCCGGCGCTGCAACAGCGCTCCCATGATCGGGAAACGGTTGTTGTCAAAGTTGAGATAGGGCGCCATGCGCCGCACGCCTTCACGGTCCAAAAGCTCGGCATCGTCGCCCTGGTTGATGATCGAGTTGCCACGCCGCACGATGGCATCGCGCTGCCCGTCATTGTGAAACAGGTTGAGGATGCCGCGCTGGGACATCATGGCGTTATAGTTCAGCTCCTGCTCCAGGCTCTCCCACAGGCGCAGGCTATGGGAATAGAACTCGGAGTTGCCCGGCAGGTAGTAGTTGGCGCGCACGATGGTGGTGTTGCGCCCAACGTTGCCGCCGCCGATATAGCCGCGTTCCAATACGGCGACATTGGTGATGCCGTGTTCGGCAGCCAGGTAATAGGCCGTGGCCAGCCCGTGGCCGCCGCCACCGATGATGATCACGTCATATTCGCGCTTGGGATCGGGATCGCGCCAATGAGGGCGCCAGCCCTTGTTGCCGGTCAGCCCTTCCTTCAGCACCCGCCATCCGGAAAACCGCATATCGTGACCTCCACCTCTCCGTCGCACCTGCAGGCCGCAATGCCCGCCGCAGATCTTGCCCTAGTGCTAGCGCCTTTGCGGGGCCTCTCCTACCCCCTTTTGCGGGAAAGTCGAAACGACCCAATCCGCTACCGGCGCAGTCGACGATTTCTGGGCAGTCCTGTCTAGTTCTGAATGCGACGCTTCGTGGCGCAAGTGGGCAAGGGCGGCAAAAAGGAACATACCGCCCGGACAAAAGGCGCCGGGAAAAGAAAATGGCGGACACAACGGCCCGCCACATCCCAAAAGCTAAGGCTGAATGCGCGCTACAGCCCCTTGGCACGGTAGCTGGCGGCGACCTTTTCGATCGACACCAGATAGGCCGCCGTGCGCAGGTCCATCACGTCGTCGCGTGCATGCCAGACCTCGCGCATGGACTGGTAGGCGATGCGCATGGTGTCATCGAGCCCCGAGCGCACCAGTTCCAGCTCATCGGCGCCGCGCAGGTATTTCTCCTTGAAGCGCGGATCCAGCGTCCAGGTCTTGCCAAGGCTTTCCGACAGTTTCTCCAGTTCGTCCACCACCAGCTGGTGGCGCGCCTCTTCCTGGCGGCGCTGCATGCGGCCAAAGCGGATGTGGCTGAGGTTCTTGACCCATTCGAAATAGGAGACGGTCACACCGCCCGCGTTGGCATACATGTCGGGGATGATCACCGTGCCCTTTTCGCGCAGGATCTCATCCGCGCCGGCAGTCACCGGGCCGTTGGCGGCCTCGATGATCAGCGGCGCCTTGATACGTGCAGCGTTGGACATGTTGATGACGCCTTCCAGCGCCGCCGGGATCAGGATATCGCACTCCTGCTCCAGCAGGGTGGCACCATCGGCGGTATGGGTCGCATCCGGATAACCGGCAATGCCGCCATGTTTGACGATCCAGTTGCGCACGGCCTCCACATCCAGCCCCTCTTCGCGGTGCAGGGCGCCGTCGCGTTCGATGATGCCGGTGATCAGGGCGCCGTCTTCCTCGCTCAGGAACTTGGCGGCGTGATAGCCCACATTGCCGAGGCCCTGCACGATCACGCGCTTGCCGTCGAGCTTGCCAGAGAGACCCGCCTTGGCGATATCCTCGGGGTGGCGGAAGAACTCGCGTAGAGCGTATTGCACGCCGCGGCCCGTCGCCTCGACCCGGCCCGCGATGCCGCCGGCATTCAAGGGCTTGCCGGTGACACAGGCGCGGGCGTTGATGTCGGTGGTGTTCATCCGCGCGTATTGATCCGCGATCCAGGCCATTTCCCGTTCGCCCGTGCCCATGTCGGGGGCGGGCACGTTCTGGCTGGGGTGGATCAGGTCGCGCTTGGCCAGCTCATAGGCAAAGCGGCGGGTGATCAGCTCCAGCTCGTGTTCCTCATATTCGCGCGGATCGATGCACAGCCCCCCCTTGGAGCCACCAAAGGGCGCCTCCACCAGGGCACATTTGTAGGTCATCAGCGCCGCCAGCGCCTCGACCTCGTCCTGGTTGACGCCAAGTGCGTAGCGGATACCACCCTTCACTGGCTCCATATGTTCGGAGTGGACCGAGCGATAGCCGGTGAAGGTCTGGATCTTGCCACGCAGGCGCACGCCGAACCGCACGGTATAGGTCGCATTGCAGACCCGGATCTTTTCCTCCAGCCCCGGCGGCAGGTCCATGATGGAGACCGCGCGGTTGAACATCAAATCTACACTCTCGCGGAAACTGGGTTCGTTCTGGCTGCTCATTGGCATTTCTCCGTGCTTTTGCAACGACTCATGATCAAATCTAAGGCAACTCTGTGCATGGAAGTTTAAGACCTGCGACCTTTTTTACCATTCCAATAATAAGAATCGCCTCGAACGCATTGGTCTAGTGATTCGATATCCTTCTGAACCGATACTATTTCCCCAGGGGAAACAATCCCTCATTCACCACCCCTCATTGATCCGGGATCAGATCACAATCGTTAAGGTTTCGCCCAGGCCGCGCCCCATTTCCGCCATCTTCCCCAAGCAATCATGAAGACCAGTTGCGAAAGGGCGGAGTGCGCCCTGATTGACGGCACGGGACATGGGGGTGTGTTGCATGTGTGCGCGTGGCAAGACCGAAAAAGGCCCAAAGCATAGCGTTCTGAGCGCGCAGGCGGTTCGGCTGCGCGACTTTGCACGTGACGACAGTGGCGCCATGGCCGCGCCGACCATCTTCTTCTTTCTGGCCATGCTGGCGATCGGCGGCATCGGCATCGACCTGATGCGGATGGAGCGGGACCGGACCATCCTGCAGTATACCCTGGACCGTGCGGTTCTGGCCGCCGCCGACCTGGATCAACCCCTGTCCCCGGCCTTGGTGGTTCAGGACTACCTCAGCAAGGCGGGTCTGGATGAGTATTACCAGCCCCCCATCGTGGAGCAGGGCCTGGGCTACAAGAAGGTGGAAAGCACGATCAACACCACCTTTGACACCCATATGCTGGAATTCTCGGGCGGCGCCAACATGCCGCTGCATGCCAATGCCCGCGCCGAAGAAAGCATCGACGGGCTGGAAATCTCGCTGGTGCTGGATGTGTCTGGGTCCATGAACTCCAACAGCCGCCTGACCAATCTCAAGGTCGCGGCCAAGGATTTCATCGATACGATGGTGGCCAATACCACCGACGGAAAGATGTCGGTTTCCATCGTCCCTTATGCGACGCAGGTCTCGATCCCGGATGAACTGGCCGAGCAATACAATATCGACCGCCCACAGACCTATGCCAACTGCGTGAACTTCCAGAGTGACCATTTCGACACCACCGCGCTATCCACGACCGAAGCCCTGCAAGGTTCGATGCTGTTCAGCCCTTGGTCGGGGAGTGATTACCGGTCCAGCGGCACGCTCATCAATCAGGAAGTCTGTTCCCACGACGAAGACCGGGAAGTGCTGCTGTTTGAAAAAAACGCAACCACGCTCAAGAACTTCATCCAGAGCCTAACGGCCTGGGGCAATACCTCCATTGATGTCGGCATGAAATGGGGTACCGCCCTTCTGGATCCCAGCGCGCGCCCCGCAATCAACGCGCTTGCCACCGGCGCCGACGCGATTGTCCCCAGCGATTTCAGTGCACGCCCCGCAGAATACAACGATTTCGAGACCATCAAGGTCATCGTGCTGATGACCGACGGGCAGAACACCTCGCAATACTACATGAACGAAGACTATCGCAGCGGGGCCACCGGCGTATGGTACAACCCCGAGCAGGGCGTCTATTCCACCTATGACCCGCACAACAACCGCTACTACTGGCACAATCGCGGGATCTGGATGGATCATCCCTATGGCGCCTCCCCCGGCACCGAGTATTGCTATCAATGGTATTATGGCAGCTGCAGGCGCACCGCGACCGAGGGCGGCACCGTCGCGGAGCTGAATTTCGGCGATCTCTATGCCTACACCTCGGTCAAATCAGTCTATTACATGTTCTCCAACGCAATGGGCCGCTCCTATGCGCGCACCTACTGGTACAACTACGTCTATTCCTCCTACGGCAACTCGACCAAGAACGCCCGCACCCGTGCCATCTGCCAGGCGGCCAAGGATCAGGGCATCATCGTCTACACCATCGGCTTCGAGGCCCCCAGCGACGGCGTGGCGGTGCTGCAGGACTGCGCCAGCTCGGATGCCCATTACTTTGACGTGGACGGGTTGGAAATCTCCGATGCCTTTGCCTCCATCGCAACTTCCATCCGCCAGCTGAGGCTGACCCAATGATACGCCGATGCCACACTGCACTGAGACGGTTCCGCCAGCGCGAAGACGGCAATGCCTCGCTGGAATTCGCGATCATCATCCCGGCCTTCCTGATGATCCTGATGTCCACGGTGGAACTGGGGCTGATCAATATCCGCCAGTCGCAGCTGGAACGCGCCCTGGATCAGACCGTGCGCGGCATCCGGCTTTCGACCGGGGCCGCCGCCCAGCATGACGCGATCCGCGACGAGGTCTGCGCCCGGTCCGGTTTCATCGACAATTGCGCCACCTCGCTGCGCCTTGAAATGGTGCGGCTCGATCCCTTCAACTGGACCGGCGTGAATGCCACGCCCGACTGCGTCAGCCGCATCGAAGAGGTTCAGCCGGTGCGCACCTTCACCAGCGGTCAATCCAACCAGCTGATGCTGATCCGCGCCTGCATGAAGTTCTCACCGATCTTTTCCGATTGGGGGCTGGGCGGCAGCCTTGGCAAGGATGCCGACGGTCGCGTGAGCCTCTTTGCCGCATCGGCCTTTGTTCAGGAGCCGAGGTAAGCCCATGTTTCACGCCCTGCGCCACCGCCTGAAGACATTCTCCCGCGACAGCGACGGCTCGGTCTCGATCGAATTCGCGATCTATGCGCCGCTGCTTCTGGGGGTCTTTGCCGCCTTTTACACCTTCTTCGATGCCTTCCGTCAGGAAAGCGTGAACCTGAAGGCCGCCTATACGGTATCGGACCTGATCTCGCGGGAGACCACCGCGCTCAACAACGACTATATCGACAGCATGTATGAGATGACCAAGCTGCTGATCCGGTCGGATTCCAACATGAGCCTGCGGGTTTCGGTGATCCGTTGGGATGAGGATGATCAGCGCTACTACGTGGACTGGTCCGCAGTGCGCGGCGGCGCGCTGGAACAATGGACCGATGGCACGATTTCCAACGTCAAGGACGACCTGCCCAACATGCCCGATCAGGAGCGCGTGATCCTGGTGGAGACCCGCAACCAGGTGACACCCGCCTTTCGGGTCGGACTGCCGGACCTGGACATCAACAACTTCGTCTTCACCCGCCCGCGTTTTGCGCCGCTGGTGCGATTTGAGGGCGACGTCGATGCCGGGGGCAGCCACGACGACGGCGCTGGCGATACTGGTGTGGTCGACTAGACAGGCATGACCCGAGGAGGCGTGACCGACGACGCGCACGCCACCCTCATCCTGCGCCTGTCGTCACAGATCATCGGCCAGTTACCAGTTACCAGTTACCAGTTACCATTGACCAATGGTCAGTCGTCCGGTGGTCAGTCGTCCAGCGTCGTGCCAAGATCGCGCCGCGCGATCATCGCCGCCAGGATTTCCGACATCGCCTTGCTCTGAGAGCCTGGGGTGACACCTCCGACCCCGATCCGGCGCCCCATACGCCACCACAGCCCCGGGAACCAGGCGCGCGGACCCGGCGTCTTGCGGCGCATCAGGAAACCGTTGGAGGGCTTGAAGGCAAAAAAGCCGCGGTCGATGGCTTCGATATCGGCGATGCGGGCAATCTCGGTCCCGTCCGAGCAACGCAACACCTCTTCGGTCAGCTCGATCCGATAGGCGGTCGCCTGCCACATGCGCGCGGCCAGCCAGAGAGCGCCCAGCCCCACCGCCAGCAGGAACACCAGCCAGGCGGCCGAGGGCGGCGATGAAAAGGCCACATAGAGCAGGATCACTCCAACGGCGGCCAGCATGCCGACCCCCATGACACGCCGGGGTCCCGACGCCTCGATCGTTGTCACCACCTCTTCCGCCATGTCGCTGCCTCCTGTGACCTGTTGTTGCGCGGCATAGCGTGAAACGCGGCGGACGAACAGCCCTCGTATCGCGGCCCTGTGGATGCCGGACGGATCCTGAGCGCCCTATTCTGCTGCGGCCCTGCGGATCCGCACCTCGTGACCGCGCTCTTCGGGCTCTTCGTCGATCAGCTCCTGCGGGAAGCCATCGGCCAATACGCTGACGCCCGCCGCCTCTTCCAGCCGTTCGATGATCCGATCCGACTGCGCGCGATTGCCATAACGGGTCTGCCCGTCCTGCATGATGCGGATCACCTCGGGCGACAATTCCAGCGGCACCGCATTGCGCTCGGCAATCGCCTGGAACAGGCCGATGTCCTTCAGCACCAGATCCATGGTGAAATTCACATCGCGACTGCCCGACAGGATCAGCTGGCTTTCGGTTTCATGTACAAATGAGGTGCCCGAGCTGATCCGGATCGCCTCGTAGGTTGTGGCCAGGTCCAGCCCTGCCGCCTTCATCGTGGTCAGCGCTTCGCACAGGGTCAAAAGATTCGCCGTCGCCAGGTAGTTGGTCATCACCTTCAGCGTGCTTGCGGTACCGATCTCCCCGGTGTGGAGCACGCGGCGCCCCAGGATCGTCAACAGCGGCAGCACCCGCTCGAAGCCATCGCGCGGCCCGCCCGCAAAGATCGAGATATTGCCGGTGTCGGCGCGATGGCAGCCCCCCGAAACGGGGCATTCCATCGCCAGACCACCGCGCGCCTCGACCGCCTGTGCCAGACGGCGCACTTCGGCCTCGTCCGTGGTCGACATCTCGATCCAGATCTTGCCCTCGGCCACATGGGGCAGCATCTCCTGCATCACCGCATCGCATGCAGCAGGCGACGGCAGGCAGGTGATCACCACATCGCAGGCCTGCATCATCGCGGCAGGCGATGCCCCCGCCCCAGCGCCGCGGGCGACGAAATCGGCAACCCGCGCCGGATCGAGGTCATGCACCGACAGGTCCACGCCATTGCGCAAGAGGCTGCCCGCCAGCTTGCCGCCCACATTGCCGAGCCCGATAAAGCCGGTCTTCAATCCCTCAGTCATGGTGGCACCCTCGCTTCCGCCTCCTCATTGCCAATCCAGCTTGCAGGGGATCACAGCGGCAAACCTCTCGGAAAACGACAGCGTCGGACCGTTCGCGACCCCCCCCACTTGCGCGATGGCGCACAGTCTCTGTCGCAGGATGGGGATTTGCGCCCCAGCCATTGGCTCCTATCTTTAGGCAAACGCGAACAGGCCAGGAGCCATCCGATGTCGATCAGACCGATACTTGAGACCCGCAGCGCCATGCCCACGATGGAGGGCGCAGGTGTGAAGCTGCACCGTGCCTTTGGCTTTCAGGATCCAAGCGAGCTGGACCCCTTCCTGCTGTTTGACGATTTCCGCAACGAATTCCCGCAGGACTACCTGCGCGGCTTTCCCTGGCATCCCCACCGCGGCATCGAGACGATAACCTATGTCCTGTCCGGCACGGTCGAGCACGGCGACTCGCTCGGCAATACCGGCACCCTGGGCGCAGGCGATGTGCAATGGATGACCGCCGGCTCCGGCATCCTGCATCAGGAGATGCCGAAGGGAAACGCCCAGGGCCAGATGCACGGCTTCCAGCTCTGGGGCAACCTGCCTTCGAGCCAGAAGATGACCGACCCGCGCTATCAGGATGTCCAGGGCAAGGAGATCCCCGAGGTGATCGACGACGACGGCACCCGCGTGAAGGTCATCGTGGGGGAGTTCTGGGGCAAGAAAGGCCCGGTGGACGGGATCGCGGCAGACCCGCAGTATCTGGATGTCTACGTGCCTGCCGGGGTGCGCAAGACCTTCAAGATCGATACCTACCGGCGCGCATTTGCCTATATCTTTGAAGGCCAAGGCGCCTTTGTCGATGCCTCGCGCCCGCAGGGGGTTCTGCTGGAAAAAGAGGTCGCGGGCGAAGAGCTGCATATCCGCGACATGTCCGGCGACCGCACCCTGGTGCGGTTCGGCACCGGCGAGGAGATCACCGTTCAGGCCGGCCCGGATGGGGTGCGCTTCCTGTTGATTTCAGGCGCTCCGATCGAAGAGCCCGTCGCCTGGCATGGCCCCATCGTGATGAATACCCAGGCCGAGCTGCGCCAGGCCTTCCGGGATCTGAACAACGGCACCTTCATCAAACCGGCGCACTGACCTGAAAGCCTCCCTGCCCCGGGCTGCCGGGGCGGGCCTGGCGTCAGGCCGCCACCGCCTTGCGCACCATGTCCCAGTAGATCGTTTCGACCTCTTCCAGCGACAGGCGCCCGCCCGCGCGATACCAGGTCATCACACCGTTCAGCATGGCGATCACGGCCAGGGTCGCGATCTTGGTGTCCGGGATCTGGAAGGCGCCCTCTTCCACCCCTTGCCTCAGAATGCCCTCCAGCGCGTTCTCATAGCTGCGCCGCATGGATTCGATGCTGGCAAAATTCTCTTCCGAGAGGTTGCGCAGCTCCATATAGGCGATGAATACCGCATCCGGGCGCTCCATGTGATAGCGAATGTGAAAGCGCACGAAGCGCTCCAGCCGGTCCAGGGCGCCATCGGCCACCGGTTCGGCCTGCCAGGCCGCCAACAGATCGCTCATGTGGCGACGCATCAGGCTGAACAGCAGGCTCTGCTTGTCCGAGGTGTAGTTGTAGAGCGCACCGGCCTGCACCCCGACCTCGGCCGCGATCTGCCGCATCGAGACCGCCGCAAACCCATGCTGCGCAAATAGCCTGAGCGCTGCATCGCGGATGCGCGGGCCGGTGATATCGGAATGAGAGCCTTGGGTACGTGCCATGGGCCCAAAGTATCTGAACACGTGTTCAGAAAAAAGCCCCGCCAGAAAAAAGCTCAGCTTGTGCAAGAGCCTGCAATTGTGCATCAAGGATCCGCGCAAGAAGGAGCGACACCATGGTCCAGCCGGGATGGCAGACCCGATTTTCCAGGACGGCCCTGCTGGTCCTGTTGACGGCTGCCGCCACCGCCTGCACGCGGGTGCCTGAAATCGAAGACCGGCTGACGCCGGATCTGCGCGGCGCCGACTATCCCGCTCTCATGCCGCTGGAGCAGAGCGTTCCTCCCCTGCCTGCCCCCGAAGAGGAAAGCCTCCGGCTGGAACGACAGTTGGACGCGCGCAGCGCCCGGCTGAAAGCCCGCGCAGAGGCGCTGCGCCGCGCCCAGTTCTGATCGGTTTTTCGCCGCCATGCGCCTTTGGCCCCCGCTTTCTCTGTCCTGCATGTGCCCGCAGCGTTGCACCGCTGGCCCGAACCGGCTAAGGCGGGGCAAACGAGTTGAGACAAAGGACCTCCCGCCATGACAGAGCCGCTTCGCCTTGGGATTGCAGGTTTGGGCACGGTTGGCGTCGGCGTGGTGAGAATCATTCGCCGCCAGGCCGCACTGCTGGAGGCCCGGACCGGCCGCCCGGTGGTGATCAGCGCGGTCTCCGCCCGCGATGCCAGCAAGGATCGCGGCGTCTCCCTCTCCTCCTATGCCTGGGAGACCGATCCCGTGGCGCTTGCCACCCGCGATGATGTCGATGTCTTCGTCGAACTGATGGGCGGCCATGAAGGTGCGGCCAAGGCGGCGACCGAGGCAGCGCTGGCAGCGGGCAAGGATGTGGTCACCGCCAACAAGGCGCTCTTGGCCATCCACGGCCAGGCCCTGGCCGAGCAGGCCGAGGCCGCAGGCCGGGTGATCCGCTTTGAGGCCGCCGTGGCCGGCGGCATCCCGGTGATCAAATCCCTGACCGAAGGGCTGGCAGGCAACGAGATCACCCGGGTGATGGGTGTGATGAATGGCACCTGCAACTACATCCTGACCCAGATGGAAGCCACCGGACAGGGCTATAACGCCCTGTTCGAGGAATGCGGCCGCCTCGGCTATCTGGAAGCAGATCCCAATCTGGACGTGGGCGGCATCGATGCCGGTCACAAGCTGGCGCTTCTGGCGGCGATCGCCTTTGGCACCAAGCCCGATTTCGGCAATGTGCAGCTGGAAGGCATCCAGCGCATCGCCATCGAGGACATCCGCCATGCCGCCGATATGGGCTACCGGATCAAGCTCTTGGGCGTGGCCCGGAAATCCGCGCGCGGTTTGGAACAGCGGATGACCCCCTGCCTGGTGCCTGCGAATTCGCCCCTGGGTCAGCTGGAAGGCGGCACCAACATGGTGGTGATCGAAGGCGACGCGGTCGAGCAGATCGTGCTGCGCGGCCCCGGCGCCGGAGAAGGCCCGACCGCCAGCGCCGTCCTGGGTGATATCTGCGATATCGCCCGTGGCTTCCGCATCGCCACCTTCGGCCAGCCTGCGACCACGCTGCAAGAAGCCCCCTCGGCCATCTCGGGCCTGCCCGCGCCCTACTATCTGCGCCTTGCGCTACAGGATAAACCGGGCGCCATGGCCAAGGTCGCCGCCGCCCTGGGCGATGCCGGCGTTTCCATCGACCGGATGCGCCAATATGGCCATTCCGACACCACCGCCCCGGTGCTGATCGTCACCCACAAATGCACCAGTGCCATGCTGGGCGACGCCCTTGCCGGTCTGACCACAACCGGCGTCGTGGATGGTGAGCCGGTGGCCCTGCGCATCGAAGAACTTTGAGCCGCGAACACCCCACCCAAGCGCGCGGAAAGCCCTCCGAATGCGGAGGCATCCGCGCTTCCTCCCTTGCCCCAAGCCCCCCGCGCAGGGTATCGACAAGCAACCCATACGGATTGACACAGGATTATTGAGTATGACCTCGACCAGCTCCGACGCCCCCTTTCACGACCGCATGCTGTCCCTGGGCCTGGCCCGGGTCGCCGAACAGGCTGCCCTTGCCTCGGCCTCTCTGATCGGGCGCGGCGATGAAAAGGCCGCCGACCAGGCCGCCGTCAACGCCATGCGCGAACAGCTGAACCTCTTGGACATCGCAGGCGTCGTCGTCATCGGCGAAGGCGAGCGCGACGAGGCGCCGATGCTGTTCATCGGCGAAGAGGTCGGCACCGGCAATGGCCCCGGCGTGGACATCGCGCTGGATCCGCTCGAAGGCACCACGCTGACCGCCAAGGACATGCCCAACGCGCTGACCGTGATCGCCATGGGCCCGCGCGGCTCGATGCTACATGCGCCGGACACCTATATGGACAAGCTGGCCATCGGCCCCGGCTACCCTGAAGGCGTTGTCTCGCTCGACATGTCCCCGCGTGAGCGGGTGGAGGCTCTGGCCAAGGCCAAGGGCTGCGCGCCTTCCGACATCACCGTCTGCATCCTGGAACGCCCCCGCCACGAGGCGATGATCGCCGAGGTACGTGAAACCGGCGCCTCGATCCGCCTGATCACCGATGGCGACGTGGCCGGTGTCATGCATTGCGCCGAAAGCGAAATCACCGGTATCGACATGTACATGGGCCAGGGCGGCGCGCCCGAGGGCGTTCTGGCCGCAGCCGCGCTGAAATGCATGGGCGGGCAGATCTTCGGCCGCCTGTTGTTCCGCAACGACGATGAAAAGGGCCGCGCCGCCAAGGCGGGCATCACCGATCTGGACCGCGTCTACAGCCGCGACGAGATGGTCACCCAGGACGTGATCTTTGCCGCCACCGGTGTGACCGGCGGCTCGCTCCTGCCGCGCATCAAGCGCGAGCCGGGCTGGGTCGAGACCACCACGCTTCTGATGCGTTCGAAAACCGGATCGGTGCGCCGCATGTCCTACCGCACCCCGGTCGAGACCAAGGCCTGAGCCAAATAGCCCTCTGACAGGGAGCACGCCTGCCGCGCGGCTCCAGCAGGTTGGCAACATCCAGGGCCGGGTCCAGGCAGGATCCGGCCCTCTTTCATGGGAGTAACAGGTTGAGCTTTCTTGGGGTTGAACAGTCTCTCACCGGGCGCCGCTGGGTCGGCCCCGGTATCGATCAGCAGCGCGCCTCGGAAGGCATGGCGCAGCAGACCGGCCTGCCCGCCGCCGTCTGCCAGGTGCTGGCCCGGCGCGGTGTGCCCGCCCATGAGGCCGCCGGGTTTCTGGCGCCCGCCCTGAAGGATCTGCTGCCCGACCCGCGCCGCATGAAGGACATGGAGACAGCCGCCGCGCGCTTCCTGCAGGCCGTCGAGCAGCGCCAGCGCATTGCCGTCTTTGCCGATTACGACGTGGACGGGGGCAGCTCGGCGGCGCTGCTCCTGGTCTGGCTGCGCGCCATGGGGCAGGATGCGACACTCTATATCCCCGACCGTATCGACGAAGGCTACGGACCGAATGACGCCGCCATGTCGGCGCTCGCCCGCGACCACGACCTGATCGTCTGCGTCGATTGCGGCACGCTTTCGCATGGTCCCATCGCCGCCGCCAAGGGCGCCGATGTCATCGTGCTGGACCACCACCTGGGCGGCGAGACCCTGCCCGACTGCGTTGCCGTGGTGAACCCCAACCGGCAGGACGAAGAGGGCGATCTGGGCTACTTCTGCGCCGCAGGGGTGGTCTTCCTGATGCTGGTGGAGGTGCGCCGCCAGGCCCGCGACAAGGGGCTGGGCACCGGGCCGGACCTGATGGCGCTTTTGGACCTTGTCGCCTTGGCGACGGTGGCGGATGTGGCCCCCTTGATCGGGGCCAACCGGGCGCTGGTGCGCCAGGGGCTGAAGGTCATGGCCGCGCGCAAACGGGTGGGGCTTGTGGCGCTGGCCGATATCAGCCGGATGGATTCGGCGCCCTCCACCTATCACCTTGGCTTTCTGCTTGGCCCGCGGGTCAATGCGGGCGGGCGCATCGGCAAGGCGGATCTGGGTGCGCGGCTCCTGGCGACGGACAACCCGCATGAGGCCGCAGCGCTCGCCGAGCGGCTCGACCAGCTGAACACCGAACGCCGCGACATCGAGAACGCAGTGCGCGCCGCCGCCCTGGAGCAGGCCGAGGCGCGCGGGCTGGACGCACCGCTGGTCTGGGCCGCCGGTGAAGGCTGGCATCCGGGCGTCGTCGGCATCGTTGCCTCGCGCCTGAAAGAGGCCGCAGGCCGCCCTGCCGTGGTGATCGGCCTTGACGGGGACGAGGGCAAGGGATCGGGCCGGTCGGTCAGCGGCATCGACCTTGGCGCTGCCATCCAGCGCCTCGCCAGCGAGGGCCACCTGATCAAGGGCGGCGGTCACAAGATGGCGGCGGGCCTGACCGTGGCGCGCGACAAGCTGGAAGAGGCGATGGCACGCCTTGGCGATCTTCTGGCAAAACAGGGCGCAGGCGACCTTGGCCCCGCAGATCTGAAACTGGACGGCATGCTGATGCCCGGTGCGGCCACGGTCGATCTGATCGAACAGATCGAGCAGGCAGGCCCATTCGGTGCCGGAGCCCCTGCCCCGCGCTATGCCTTTGGCGATCTTGAGGTGCGTTTTGCCAAGCGGGTTGGAGAATCGCACCTGAAACTGTCGCTCAGCGATGGTCTGGGCGGTGGCATCGACGCGATCTGTTTCGGGGCCTTCGACACGGCTATGGGGCAGCGCCTGCTCGACCATGGCGGTGCAAGGTTCCATTTTGCCGGGCGGCTGGAGGTCAACACCTGGGGAGGCCGCCAAAGCCCGCAACTGCGCCTGGAAGACGCCGCACCAGCCGCCTGATGGCGCCTCTGTGGTGGGCGCAAAAGAATCTTTCGATGCGCGCATTTTTTCGCTTGCGGCGCAAAGCGGGAATAACTAAACACCGCTCACGCACCAGAGTGGCCCGTTCGTCTATCGGTTAGGACGCCAGGTTTTCAACCTGGAAAGAGGGGTTCGATTCCCCTACGGGCTGCCACTTTCCCCAGATCATTCACCAGCGCTCAACCTTTGAAGCGACGTGACATGTCTGTCGGCGTGCATCTTTGACCATTGGCCAGGACGCACACGAGGTGCCCCCGAAAGGCGCGCCTCCTCTGCCGCTGCGCTGCTCTGATCCTCTCTCAACCCGTGGTGGCTGCTCCGGAAAAGGTAATGGTCGCTAATGCTTGCGAGGACAGGTCTGGGTGCTCCAGATCTGCCATTGAGCGCGCAATGGCAAGGAATGGGTGCCCCCAGACAGGTGTTTTCCAGCCCCCGTGATTTTCTTGCGAATTGCCCGAAAAACACTCTTGCGCCCCCAGAGCACACTGAGTAAACACCGCTCACGCACCAGAGTGGCCCGTTCGTCTATCGGTTAGGACGCCAGGTTTTCAACCTGGAAAGAGGGGTTCGATTCCCCTACGGGCTGCCACTTCTTCCCTGACTTCTGAATGTCACGCAGCTTCCTGACAGGAAGTATCCGAGAGTTTTCGCGTCTTGGGAAAAGTCTCTGCAAGAAACCCCGGGTGAAAGACCGCACGGCCTTCGCCGCGATTGCGCCCTCCACGGCCCGCCCCGGGCAGGTCTGGATCGCGGCGCTCCTCGATCAAGAGGTTGCCTTGGCCGATCGGTCTTGGCACCGGCTCCTCATCGCGGGTGCAGAGCAGGAGCTCATTCACACCATATCCTCCGGCGCCCCGGATCGTTCAGCCCTGTCGGACGCCCCCAGTCAGAGTGAGGGCAGCCAGAGCGCCAATTGCGGGAAGGCGATCAGCAAGGCCACCAGCAACAGCGAGCAGAAGATGAACGGAAAGGCCGAGGTGTAGATCTCGCGCATGGTCGTTCCCGGAGGCGCCACACCTTTCATGACGAACAGGAGCAATCCGAAGGGCGGCGTGGTAAAACTGATCTCCAGCGACAAAAGCATGATAAGCGCGAACCAGATCGGATCGAAGTCAAGCGTCTGCGCCAAGGGAAAGAAGATCGGTACCGTCAGGAGCATGATCGAGATCTGCTCCATGAACATGCCAAGCAGCAAGAGCACGGCAAACATCACCAAGAGCATCGCCAAAGGGGCAAGGTCAAAGCTGGTTGCCCAATGCACCAGCCCGCGCGATGCCCCGGAGAAGGCCAGGAGCTGGCTGAAGGTGGCCGAGCCAAAGACGATGAGATAGGCCATCAGCGTGACCCTGAGCGCGCCGATGACGGATTTCTTCATCGCCTCCCATGTCAGGCACCGAAAGAGGGCCGCAAGGATGAGCACCCCGAGCGCGCCAAAGGCGGCGGCCTCGGAGGGGGTGACGAAGCCTTTGATCATCAGCGCGATGATGATGACCATAACGCTGACCATCGGGATGACTTCGCGCAACAGCAGTTTCAACTTGGCCCCGAATGACATCGGCGGCACGTCATAGGCGGGGGCGGCTGTTGGATCGATCCGGGTCTGCAGCCAGATCGTGGCGATGTACAAACCGGCCAGGATCAGGCCGGGGATCACGCCCGCGATCAGCAGGGCCGCCACCTCGATCTGCGCCAGGGTCGCCAGAAGCACGGCAAGCGCGGAGGGCGGAATGATGATCGCAAGACCACCCGTGCCCAGGATCGGACCGATGCTCATATGCGATTTATAGCCCCGGCGGCTCATCTCGGGCACCATAAGCGAGCCAAGCAGCGCGGTTGAGCCCATGGAAGAGCCCGACAGCGTGGAAAAGGCGGTGCCGCCCAGCACGGTGACATAGCTGAGCCGCCCCGGCAGGCGCCCCAGAAGCTTGTCGATCGCGGTGAACATGCGCCCGCCAAGGCCCGTGTGAAAGAAGATCTCCCCCATCAGCAGGAACAGCGGAATCGGCATCAGCGCATATTTGGTGAGCGCGCCAAGGCCGTTGTTCAGAAGCTGCATTACGCCGCGTTCGCCGCCCATGAAGACCCATGCGCCGACGATATTGGCCGCCAGGAAGGCCAAGGCAATCGGCATCCCGACCGCCATGAGCAACATGATCGTCCCGATCAACAGGGCCAGCGCCTCGAACCATTCCATTATTCGTGTATCCCTGCTTCGCCGCTATGCATCAATTCCTGGCCAAAGACAAAACGCGAGAACTCAACCGCCATCAGGCCAAAGGACAGCGGGAAGGCGATGGTCAGAAGCCAGCGCGGAAAATAATAGGCGCGGGTGTCGAAATCGCCGCGCGCGATATTGGTCATCACCAGCTCCGCGCCCTTCCACGTCAGGATCGCGCAGACCAGGACGCAGGCGGCGGCCACGGCACGGCTCAGCAGGTGACGGGCTCCTTCGGGCAAGGCGGCCGTCAGCAGTTCGATATGCACATGGCCCTTTTCCCGCACCAGCCAGGGCGCCCCGAGCATCGTCATGTAGAGAAGACCGTATTCAGCAGAGGTGAACAGCCACGCGAAGGGCTGAAGCCCGAGGTTTCGCATCACCACCGAGGTAATCACCGACACCATGATCCACACAAGCGTGAGGCCCGATATGCCAGCCATGCCGTAGAGCAGTGCCTTGTAGGTCGTGTTGATCATTGCCGAGGACTCCGAAAAAGCAGGCCCACCCGGAACGGGCAGGCCTGCAAAGGGGCTTAGTTGGCTGCGTCGAGATCGTAGAACAGCTCGATCAGGCGGTCATAGTTGGCGGTGCCACCGGGCTGACCGGACATCACCTCTTTCATCCGCTCCCAGGTCTTTTCACGGGCCGCGGCAAGATAGTTGGCCTTGGCCTCCCCTTCGAGCGAGACAACCTTCATGCCCGCCGCATCCAGCGCGGCGAAGTCTTCGTCACGCTTGGCGCGCAGGGCGGCAACGCTGTCTTTCTCGTGCTGGATGGCCACATCCTGAACGATTGTGCGGGCCTCTTCGGACAGCGAATTCCATTTGTCGTTGTTCACGATCACGCCAAGGTCGGTCGAGAAGAAGCACGGCTCGATCCGATAGTTCAGGAATTCGTTCCACTTCAGGTCGATCAGGCCGATCTGGGTCCAGCCAGTCGCATCCACCACACCGCGTTGCAGCGCCGAATAGACCTCGCCGGTGGGCAGGTCGATCACCTGCGCGCCCAGGTAGTTGGTGAAGAAGGCGTTGTAGACGTTGTTGCCGCGCAGCTTGAGCCCCTCGACCTCGAGGTTGCCCGCGTCATCAAAGGTCGGCTCTTCACGGGTCCACAGGTTGTAGCACACGCCGCTGTCGAACCAGCCGAGGTATTTCAGGCCCATCTTCTCCTGGTGGATCTGGTCGATCAGCGCGATGCCGCCGTTTTCGCGTGTTTCCACGGCTGTCAGGTTCGAGGCGACCATGGCGTCTTTTTCAGGCAGCGAACCGCCGTAGAACGAGCCGGGGGTATAGACCATATCCACGATCCCGTCGCGCACCGCATCAGGCTGCTGGAACATGCCGATCGCCTCGGGACCACCGCGCACATCGATCCGAACCACGCCCTTGCCCGCTTCGTTGACCTTGTCGACAAAGCTCAGGAAGCTCTTGGTGTAGATCAGCGTTTCAGGGAAAGCATGCACCGCCGAGATGGTTTCCTCGGCCTTGGCCACGCCCGCAACAAGCGTGGCTCCCGCAAGCAGGCTTGCCATCAGTTTCATTTTCATTTTGTAGTACCTCCGCTGTTTTGAGGTCTGTGCCTCGTTTGTCGGGCCCGTTTTGGGCCGTGATTGCCGCGTGACACGGCTGTTTTCATTCCATCTCTTTCGGCCATGCCCAAGCCGCGGTTTGTCCGCGTTTCTGCTTGAAGGCGGTGATGGCCGCGCTGTGGTTCAGGGTGAGATCGATATCGTCCCAGCCGTTGATCAGTTTCGTGGCCCAGCTGTCATCGAGGACAAAGCCGAATTGCGCCCCGTCCAGCGTGATGCTGCGGGTCTCGATATCGATGGCAATCTCTTGCGGAGCATGCGCAAGAGCCGCTTCCAGGGCGGCAAAGCCTGCATCCTCGACCTTTGCCGGCAGAAGACCGTTGTTGACCGCATTGGCGGCAAAGATATCGCCAAAGCTGGGCGCGATGACCGCGCGGATGCCCGCATCCACCAGCGCATAGACCGCCGCTTCGCGCGAGGATCCGCTGCCGAAATTGCGCCCCGCCACAAGCACGCTGGCACCGGGATGGGCATTGAGCGGAAACTCCGGGCGCAGCGCCCCCGCCCCGTCGCGGCGCATGTCATGCAGCAGGTAAGTCCCATAGCCCTCGGCGCGCGGCACCGACATGAAGCGCGCCGGGATCAGCTGATCGGTGTCGATATTTGCGACCGGCAGGGAAACGGCCCTGCCCCTATGTCTGCGCCACCCCGCCATCACGCCGCCCGTCCTTGAAGAAGCTTGCGCACATCGGTGAGCCTGCCGGTCACGGCGGCCCCGGCCACCATCGCCGGGCTCATCAGATGGGTGCGCGCGCCGCGGCCCTGACGGCCCTTGAAATTGCGGTTGGTGGAGGAGGCACAGCGTTTGCCCTCTTCAACCAGGTCTCCGTTCATGCCCACGCACATGGAACAGCCGGAGGCGACCCACTCAAGGCCCGCCTCGGTAAAGATACGGTCCAACCCCTCGGCCTCGGCCTGCGCCTTGACCTGGGCAGAGCCTGGCGAAATGAGGCCCGGCACCACGGCTTTGCGCCCCTTGAGCACGGCAGCCGCAGCGCGCAGATCCTCGATCCTGCCATTGGTGCAGGAGCCGATGAAAACCTGGTCCACCGGGGTGCCTTCCAGCATCGCCCCGGCCCGCAGCCCCATGTAGTCCAGCGCCGCGCGGGAGGCTTCGGCCTTTTCGGGCGGCAAATCGGCGGGATCGGGGATGGTGGCAGTGATCGGCAGGGCCTGTTCGGGACTGGTGCCCCAGGTGACGGTCGGCGCAATCTCGGCGGCGTCCAGCGTGACCTCGCGATCAAACCGCACGCCCGCGTCGCTGGCAAGCGCCGCCCAATCGGCGCAGGCCGCCTGCCAATCCGTGCCTTTGGGCGCAAAACGGCGTCCCTGGAGATAGGCAAAAGTGGTGTCGTCCGGCGCCACCATGCCGAACCGGGCGCCGCCTTCGATCGACAGGTTGCACAGCGTCATCCGCGCTTCCATCGACAGATCCCTGATGGCGCTGCCGGCATATTCCACCGCATGGCCATGGGCGCCATCGGTGCCCAGCCGGGCGATCCAGCACAGCGCGATATCCTTGGCCGTGACTCCGGCGCCAAGCTGGCCCTCAACGGTGATCCGCATCGATTTGGGTTTGCGCTGCCAGACCGTTTGCGTGGCCAGAACATGGGCCACTTCCGTGGCTCCGATACCAAAGGCCAGCGCACCAAAGGCCCCGTGGGTGGAGGTATGGCTATCACCGCAGTTGATCAGAAGACCGGGCAGCGTCAGGCCCTCTTCGGGGCCGACAACATGCACGATGCCCTGATGCGGGTCGTCCAGATCGTAGATCCGCAGCCCATGCGCGGCGGCATTGCCGCGCAGCGTGTCGATCATCCGGGCGATCTGCGGATCGGCAATCCTGGAGCGCCCCCGCGTGGGCGCATAGTGATCAACCACCGCAAAGGTCAGCTCCGGTTCGGCCACCGGCAGTCCGCGCGCCTTGATCTTGGCAAAGGCGTGATGCGAGCCCTCGTGCACCAGATGCCGATCGACCCACAGCAGGGACACGCCATCCTCGCGCCGCTGCACCTCATGCGCGGCCCATAGCTTGTCCAGCATGGTCTGCGGGGTGCCCATCACTCTTCGCCCTCGCTTTGACCAATGGCAGGTTCCCAATGGCGCGCCGCCCCCCGGCCAACCCGCGTCAGCGGCATTTCAAGCCGGAACATGTCCGGGCGATAAAGCCCCGAGAGATATTCAACCCCATTGCCGTCAATATCGCGCACAACCCGGCGCAGCGACAAGAGCGCCGATCCCTCGGCCACCTCCAACGCCGCTGCCACGTCGGGACCGGCGAGCGTGGCGCTCACCGATTGATGCGCCTCCTTGATCTGGACGCCGCTGCGCTCCAAGAGCTTGAACAGCGGTGTCGTCGCAAGATCGTTCTCGGAATAGTTCTGCGCGATCTGGGCCGGCACATATGTTGTCAGATGAGAAAAGGGCACATCCCCGGCCAGGCGCACACGGGTGGCGATCTGAACCTTGCTGCCCCCTTCAAGCCCCATGGCCGCGGCGACGAAATCGGGTGCGCTACCATAGGAGAAGGACAACAAGCGCGCCGTGGTCTGCTGCCCCATCTCCACAAGCTGCGGCATCAGCGTATTGAAATCCATTGCGGCAGCTTGGCCACCGCCGGCACGGGCACGCACCTTGGTGCCGCTGCCCGCGCGCCGCTCGATCAGGCCGCCCTGGGCCAGCGCCTCCAGCGCGCGGCGCACGGTGACGCGGCTGACCCCGAAGGTTTCGGCAAGCTTCTGTTCGCCCGGTAGGCTCTCGCCCTCGCGCAGGTCGCCGGCGGTGATCTGATCGCGCAGCGACAGGTAAACGCGCCGCGCCTTGACCCCTTCTGGCAGTATTTGAACAGCTTCGGCCTGCACCTGTGATTCCCCCAAATATCCAGGGCCGAGCGTAAATGCGTTCGACCCAAAAGCAAGGATTAGTAACATCAATATCCAAAATTTTTCTCTGGCAAGATACAATATATGTATTACAGATAATACTGATTAACCGAGGGATGCTGCCATGCCGATTGTCGAACTGCATGTTTTAGAGGGCTATAACAGCCAGGAAAAACAACGCCTTGGCGAGGCTTTGACGGATGCGGTGCGATTCGTGGTACCGGCCGCGCCCGATCTCGTGACGGTGATGATCCACGATATGCCGACAGACAGTTATTACCGGGGCCGCAGGCAGCGCAGCCCGGCACCGGCGCGCCCGGATCCCGCGCAGATCGTCAAAGACTACCTCGCCGCGATGGAAGCCCGCGATCTGGAAAAGGCGCACGGCCTGCTGGGCGATGGCTTTAGCATGACCTTCCCCGGAACCCGCCCCATGCACAGTCTCGAAGAGCTGATCGAATGGTCGAAACCGCGCTACAAATTCGTCACCAAGACCTATGAAGGCTTTGACGCGATGATGGGCACAAAAGAGGCCGCCCTCGTCTATTGCCGCGGCACGCTGCAGGGCGAATATCACGATGGCAGCGCCTTTGACGGCATTCGCTTTATCGACCGCTTCGAGATCACAGGCGGCAAGATCACGAAACAAGAGGTCTGGAACGACATGGCCGAAGTAAAGGCAAGCACATGAGCGAGATTGATCCCATCACCCTTTCGGTTCTGGCAGGCCGTATGGAGCAGATCGCCGACGAGATGGACGCGACCCTGTTTCGCGCCGCCTTCAACCCGATCATCGCCGAGGCGCATGATGCCAGCCATGGTCTTTATCACGCGACATCGGGCGATACGCTGGTGCAGGGCAAATCGGGCCTGCCCATCTTCGTGGGCGTCATGTCCTTTGCGGTGAAAGCCGTGATCGAAAAGGCCGCCAGGGATGGCGATCTGCAGGATGGCGACATCTATATCTTCAACGACGCCCATATCGGCGGCACTCACCTGTCGGACATGCGCCTGGTGCGGCCCTATTTCCGCGATGGGAAGCTGTTCTGCTATCTCGCCTCGGTCGGGCATTGGCATGACGTGGGCGGTGCTGTGCCGGGCAACTACAACCCGGCGGCGACGGATGTGTTCCAGGAAGCCTTCAACCTGCCGCCGGTGAAACTCGCCCGCGGCGGAGAGATCAACCAGGACATCATCGATATCCTGCTGCGCAACACCCGGCTACCGCAATCGGCCATGGGGGATCTGAACGGCCAGCTCGGCGCGCTGGATCTGGGCGTCAGGCGGATGGACGAATTGCTGGATGAATATGGCGCCAAGACGATCACCGCCGCGCTGGAAGCACTGGGCCACCGTGCCGAGGCGCTGATGCGGTCGGAACTGACCGATCTGCCCGATGGCCGCTGGGAGGCCGAGGATTATCTCGACAATGACGGGATCACCGATGAACCGCTGAAGATCCGCATCGCACTCGAGATCAAGGGCGATGAAATGACACTGGATTTCACCGGATCTTCGCCGCAATGCGCGGGGCCCGTGAACATCGCCCTGCCGACCACCGTGGCGACCGCCTATGTGGCGATCAAACATGTCTTTCCCGCCCTGCCCGCCAATGCCGGCGTAATGCGGCCCATCGATGTGATCGTGCCCGAAGGCAGCCTGCTGGCGGCGCAGTTTCCCGCGCCCACGGGGGGCTATACAGAAACCATCCTGCGCATGATCGACGTGGTGTTTTCCGCCTTTGCCCAGGCAGCGCCGGACCGTGTGGTCGCCAATGCCTATGGCACGATCAACGCGCTCTCCATCGCGGGCAAGCGCAAGAACGGACAGCCATGGGTGATGTTCTCCTTCTATGGCGGCGGACATGGCGGCTCGATCGAGACGGACGGGCTCAACCACGGCAATGCGCCCATTTCGACCGCGACGATCCCGCCGCTCGAAATTCTGGAGGCCGCCTATCCGGTGATGTTCCGCAAATGGGCGCTGCGCCCCGACAGCGCCGGTGCAGGCGCCCATCGCGGTGGCATGGGCGCGGTCTATGAGATCGAAGTGCTGGAAGAAAACGGCGCAGAGGCCTTTCTGTTTGGCGAACGCGGGCGATTTGCCCCCAAGGGTATCGCAGGCGGCGGCGATGCGGCGATGAATGCCTTTCAGTATGAACAGGATGACGGCTGGCACAGCCCGCCGCTGGCCTCAAAAATGCGCGGCATCACCCTGAAGGCTGGCCAGGCCGTGCGCCTCGAAACACCGGGCGGCGGCGGCTATGGCGCAACGTCCGAGCGCGACCCCAAGGCCGTGGCCCGCGACGTTGCACGCGGGTTGGTCAGCGAAGAACAGGCAGATGCCATCTATGGCACGAATTGGCGGGAGGGCGCAGCATGAGCAGCCGAATGATTGGTGTCGATGTTGGCGGCACCTTTACGGATGTTTTCGTCCTGAACGAGGCAGAAGGCACCGCAAGCGTCGCCAAGGTCCCCACGACGCGCCCCGATCAATCGGGCGGCTTTCTGGATGGGATCGGGCGCGAGGTTCAGGATCTCTCGGAGATTGCCGTGGTGGTGCATGGCACCACGGCGGGCACCAATGCGCTGCTTGAACGCAAGGGCGCAAAAACCGGAGTGATCTGCACCGAAGGTCTGCGCGATGTCCTGGAAATGCGCCGCCGCGACAGACCGCGCACATGGGGCTTGCGCGGGGATTTCGAACCGGTGGTGGACCGCCGCAACCGGCTGGAAGTGCCCGAGCGGACCCTGGCCGATGGCACCATCCGCACCCCTGTGGACCTGGATGCCGTGCGCAAGGCGGCCAAAACGCTGCAGGAACAGGGCTGCGAAGCCGTGGCGATCCTCTTTGCCAATGCCTATGCCAATACCGCCAACGAAGATGCCGCCGTCGCCGCGCTGCGCGAGGTCTGGCACAATGAACATGTCTCGGCCTCCTCCGAGATCCTGCCGGAAATCCGCGAGTTCGAACGTTTCTCCACCACCGCGCTCAATGCCTATCTGCAACCCGAGGTCTCGGGCTACCTGGGGCGGCTGGAAAACGCGCTCAAGGCGGGGGGCTTTGATGGCGAATTCATGATCGTACAATCCAATGGCGGCGTCATGGCAGTCGATACCGCCTGCCGCCTGCCGGTGCGCACGGCGCTCTCCGGTCCCGCCGCAGGGGTCATCGCCGCGGGCTATATCGCCCAGTCGGCAGGGTTCGAGAATATCATCACCGGGGATATGGGCGGAACCAGCTTTGATGTGTCGCTGATCGCCGAAGGGCAATCCATGCTGTCGCCGCAGACCGCGATCGATTTCGGCATGGTGGTGCGCAACCCGATGATCGAGATCACCACGATTGGCGCAGGCGGCGGCTCCATCGCCTGGGTCGACAAGGGCGGATTGCTCAACATCGGCCCCGAAAGCGCGGGCAGCAATCCCGGCCCCGTGGCTTACGGCCTTGGCAACACGCGGCCCACCGTGACGGATGCCAATGTGGTGCTGGGCCGGATCGACCCGGACAACCCCATTGGCGGCAAGCTGGACCGTCTGGACGTCGAGGCCGCGAGCCGGGCAATCGACACGCATGTGGGCGCGCCGCTGGGTCTCAGCACCGTCGAAGCCGCCGAGGCCATCCTGAAGGTTGCCAACAGCCGCATGGCGGGGGCAATCCGCCTGGTCAGCATCGAACGCGGCTTTGATCCCAAGCGCTTTGCCTTCATGCCCTTTGGCGGCGGCGGCGCGCTTCATGCGGGCGCGATGCTGGCCGAGGTAGGCATTTCCCGGGCCATCGTGCCGCGCTATCCCGGGGTTACATCCGCCATGGGCTGTGTGATCGCCGATATGCGCCAGGATTTCGTGCAAACCATCAACTCGCTGGTCGACACGCTGGACGCAGCGGCGCTGGGAGCCTTCATGCAGGATCACGCGGACCAGGGCATGGCGCTGTTGGATGCCGCCCGCACCACTTTTGAAGCGCGTGAGCTGAGTTTCGAGCTGGACATGGCCTATATCGGGCAAACCCATACCGTATCGGTGCCCCTGACCGTGAAAACGGCAGGCGGCAAGGTGACCCCGCCGACGCGCGCCGAGATCGAAGAGGCCTTTGATACCGCCTATCGCGCCACCTTTGGCCGGTTGTTGCAGAACGGTGTGCGGCGCATCCTGAACCTGCGCAGCGCCATCACCGGCAAACGCCCGAAATTCGACCTGCACGCTCTGGCGCCCTCCGGGGCAGGCTCGGCCAAGCCGATCGGCCAGAGACAGGTGCATTTTGCCGACGCCTGGTATGACACCGCGATCTATGACCGGCTTGCCCTGCCGGTGGGAACTGTGATCAAAGGCCCTGCAATTCTGACGCAACCCGACACCACCGTTCTGATCGAGCCCGACTTGCAGGGGCGCGTGGACCGGTTCGGCAACACCATCATCGAACCCTCGGAGGAGGCATCATGAGCAATCCAGCCGCATGGGACATGGCGCGCACGGCGCTTCTGACGATTGATCTGCAGAACGATTTCATCCACCCCGAAGGCGCCTATGGCCGCGCGGGCCAGACGGCGGACAGCATCGCCGCCCTGCCCGATCGCATCGCCCCCCTGGCACGAGCCCTGCAGGCTAGGGGCGGGCGCTATTTCTCGGCGCAGTTCACACTGGTGCCGGACAAGGATGGCGAGCCGCTGATCGCGCCGCACCTCAAGGAGTTGCGGCCCTTCCTCGGCAAGGGCGACTTTGCGCCGGGCAGCTTTGGGCACAGCCTTGTGGACAGGCTGCAGCCTGCGGATTTCGTGATCGAGAAGGTCGCCTATTCGGCCTTCTACCAGACGCGACTGGAATACCTGATGCGCGCGCTGGACATCGACCACCTGATCGTCGGCGGCATCGTGACCAATGGCGGCGTGGCCTCGACCTTACGTGATGCGCATCTGCGCAACATAGACACCGTGATGCTGACGGATGGCTGCGCCGCCTTCCGGCAGGAGGTGCATGACGCCACGCTCCTATCGCTGGGCACGGTGACCCACCAGATGAGCTGCGCTGAGGCGCTGACCGTGATCGAGGGTGCGTCATGAGCCTGCGCAACCGCCTTCAGAACAAGGACATCGTCGTCGCCCCCGGGGTCTATGACGGGTTGACCGCCTCCCTGGCCGAAGCCGCAGGTTTTGAGGCGCTGTATCTCAGTGGCGCCGCGGTCGCCTATACGCGGCTGGGGCGCCCTGACATTGGCCTCACCACCGCCTCCGAAATGGCTGATACCATGACGCTGATTGCCGACCGCACCCCGCTGCCGGTGATCATCGACGCCGATACCGGCTTTGGCAATGCGCTCAACGCCCAGCGCACCATGCGGCTTTATGAACGCGCGGGCGCCTCGGCGTTGCAGATGGAGGATCAGACCTACCCCAAGCGCTGCGGCCACCTGGCGGACAAGTCGCTGATCCCTCCTTCTGAAATGGTGGGCAAGATCGCCGCCATGGCCGACGCCCGCACCAGCGACGAGACGCTGATCATCGCCCGCACCGATGCGATTGCCGTCGAGGGATTTGCCGCCGCCGAAGACCGCGCCGAGGCCTATCTCGAGGCAGGCGCGGATGTGCTCTTCATCGAGGCGCCGCAGAACCGCGATCAGCTTGAAACCATTGCACAGCGTTTCGCAACACGCGTACCGCTCCTGGCCAATATGGTCGAAGGCGGCGCCACCCCGATCACCGGCGCGGACGACCTTGAAAGCTTAGGTTTTTCCATCGTCATCTTTCCCGGCGGCATTGTCCGCGCGCTGGCCCGCACCGCGCAGGACTATTACCAGAGCCTGGCGCGGCACGGCTCCAACAAGCCCTTTGCCGACCGGATGTTCGATTTTGGCGGTCTCAACGGCGTGATCGGGACGGATGAGATGCTGAAAAAGGGTGCGCGCTATGACGGCACCGACAGTTGACACCCCGCCCGCGCGTTTTGACCTTGAGGTTGAAACGCTCATCATCGGCGCCGGTGCCTGCGGGCTGGTTGCCGCGCTGTCCGCGCAAGAAGCCGGACAAGAAGTTCTGGTGATCGAGGCCGATGCCATCCCCTCCGGCTCCACCGCCCTGTCGGCGGGGTTGATCCCGGCGGCGGGCACAAGGCTGCAACAGGAGGCGGGTATCGAAGACAGCCCGGCCCGGTTCGCCGCCGACATCCAGGCCAAGGCCCACGGTGAGAACGACCCGGCGCTGGTGACTCTTCTGGCAGAAAATGCCGCCCCGGTGATCGACTGGCTGGTGCAGAAACATGGCCTGCCGTTTTCGGTTGTCGATGATTTCGACTATCCCGGCCACTCGGCCCGTCGCATGCATGGGCTGCCGACGCGCGCGGGCACCGAACTGATCGACGCGCTGCGCAGCGCTGCCGAGGAGGCCGGGATCGACATCATCTGCGAACGCCGCGCCGAGACGCTATTCTTTGCGGGCGGCCTGGTGCATGGCATCGCCGCGCGCCGCCCCGATGGCGGGGTGGAAACCATCGGCTGCCAGCGCCTGATCCTGGCCTGCAACGGCTATGGCGGCAACCGCGCATTGGTGGCCCAGCATATGCCAGAGATCGAAAGCGGTCTGTGGTTTGGACATGACGGCAACCGGGGCGAGGCCGTGCTTTGGGCCGATCAGATTGGGGCCGCGACGGAGCATCTTGGCGCCTATCAGGGCCACGGCAATGTTGCTCATCCTCATGGGATCCTGATCACCTGGGCCACGATCACCGAAGGCGGCGTGCAGGTGAACCGCGACGGCAAACGGTTCTGGAACGAGGCACAGGGCTATTCCGAGGCGGCCCGCGCCGTGCTGTCGCAGCCGGGCGGCGAAGCCTTCACCATCTTTGACGCCCGTATCGCGGGCATTGCCCGGCAATTCGAAGATTTCAAGCGCGCCGAAGCCCAAGGTGCGGTCAAGAGTGCCGACACGTTGGACGCACTGGCCCGCATCCTGGGGTTACCCGCCGATGCGCTCAATGAAACCATCGCCACTATCCCAACGGGCAGCACCGATGATTTTGGCCGCACATTCGGCGCAACTGGCCTTGCTCCACCCTATTGCGGCGTGCGGGTGACCGGGGCCTTGTTTCATACGCAGGGCGGCCTGCGTGTGGATGGGTCAGCACGCGCCCTCACCGCCGAAGGTGTTCCGATTGCAAATCTCTTTGCTGGCGGTGGCGCCGCCTGCGGCGTGTCGGGCCGCGCCGACAGCGGCTACCTGTCCGGCAACGGCCTGCTGGCCGCGGTGGTCCTTGGGCGTATCGCCGGAACCGCCGCCCTCACTTAAGAACAGTGCGCCCTCCCCCTATTCAGCAGGGCGCGCGAGAATGTCTCGGGGGCATTCGACAAGGACATAAGGTGACGCGATAGCGAAGAGGCTGTGTGAAAACTCCCTTGCTGATCTGAATGATGGTATGATTTCTGCATTCGGTGCGGAGGCATTTTATGGG
>NZ_JARCJD010000022.1 GCF_028890115.1 Phaeobacter sp. QD34_24 | reverse complement strand
AACCGATTGGCAAATCACGCTCCAAGACCCAAACTCGGGGAAAGCTGGGCAACACCAGCCAGTTTCCACACAGCCTCCGGACTTTGCTTCCGTTCGCGTCTCTCGCTTCACCAACCGCTTTTGTCAGACCTCCACCTCTTCAACAAAATAATCATGATTTACCCCAGCCATCATTAGTGTCTTTCCGAGCGGAATTTGAGCGTCCCTCGCGCGATTATAGACCCCTATCGGATCCATAGTCTCCGGGTCAGCGACCAACCCATCACGAGCTTGTTCACGACGATGCTCCTCGCGCATGTCAATTACTTGAAAAGGATCATAGAAACGCTTGGAGTTTGATCGAAGGCAAGAGCTGATCACGGCGTCATCATCTAAATCTTGGCATATTAGCCTCTCCAGACAAAGACGCAGATTAACACTTTTGGGAGCGCGCAATTGCTTCAAAATGTTGCCGTCGCTTGCGTACCGGATGATCAGATACTCGGTCTGCTTGGCCATTGTTCCCTCTTCAACCTTAGAACCACCGATATTTCCATGCGAGTATAGCTGACATCCACACCGAGCGCATAATTGATCAATCACGGGCTCGAACCGGACCAACACGATTTGCAGATACTCCCTTGAAACAACAAACCAGCTCTCCCGCGCGGATTTGCCCTCCTTTCGGAGGTCTGCATCCCCTTGGGCCCGGCTCGACGCCTTTGGCGTCGAGCCGGGCCCAAGGGCGCAAGGCGTGCGGCGGCGCAGCCGCCGGATCCCGAGCGCGCGCGGGAGTGCCACGCGCGCTGTCTGTGATGGATCAGAGGCGTTCGATCGCCATGGCAATGCCCTGACCGCCGCCGATGCACATGGTGATGAGGCCCAGCTTGCCGCCGGTGCGCTCCAACTCGTACAGAGTCTTGATGGTGATGATGGCGCCGGTTGCGCCCACCGGGTGTCCCAGCGCGATGGCGCCGCCGTTCGGGTTCACTTTCGCGGGGTCCAGACCCAGCTCCTTGTTCACCGCCAACGCTTGGGCGGCAAAAGCCTCGTTCGATTCGATCACGTCGAAATCGCTGGCCTTGAGGCCGGTCTTCTTCAAGAGGTTCTGCACCGCGGGAACCGGGCCGATGCCCATCACCTCGGGCCGCACACCGGCGTGGGCATAGCCCACCACACGTGCCTTGGGCTTCAGACCCGCCTTTTCAGCCGCCTCGGCCCGTGCCAGAACAATCGCCGCCGCGCCATCGTTGATGCCCGAGGCGTTGCCCGCGGTCACGCGACCATCCTTCTGGAACACCGGACGCAGCCCCGCCAGCGCATCCAGCGAGGTCGCCTTGGGGTGTTCATCCACCTCGAATGGCACCATGTCACGCTTGACCTTCACCTCGACCGGTACGATCTGGCTGGCGAAGTACCCGGCCTCGATCGCCGCCGCCGCGCGGGTCTGGCTGGCGAGCGAGAATTCATCCATCTGCTCACGGGTGATGTCGTGTTCGTCCGCGACGTTTTCAGCCGTCACGCCCATGTGGCCGGTGCCAAAGGGGCAGTTCAGCGCGCCCAGCATCATGTCGAGCGATTTCACATCGCCCATCTTCGCGCCCCAGCGCTGCTGCTGCATGATGAAGGGGCTGCGCGACATGTTCTCGGCGCCGCCGGTCAGCGCGAAATCCGCATCGCCTAGCATCAGCGACTGGATGCCCGAGACGATCGCCTGCGCGCCCGAGCCACAAAGCCGGTTCACGTTCATCGCCGGGGTGCCATTGGGCACACCCGCCTGCATCGCCGCCACGCGGGACAGGTACATATCGCGCGGTTCGGTGTTGATCACATGGCCAAAGACCACATGGCCAATCTGTTCCGGCGCCACGCCAGAACGCTCCATCGCCGCTTTGGACGCTGCGGTCGCCAGATCGATGGGCGCGGTATTGGCCAGCGCGCCGCCGAAGGTGCCGATGGCGGTGCGGGCACCATCCAGGATCACGATATCTGTCATTTTCTCTCTCCTCACGAGTCAGTTGCGCGCATTATGCAGATGCAGCATCCGCTGTCTTGCCAAACGTGCCGTCATTGACATTTTTCTACATCGGGCGCAGGCTTCCGTTATGTCGGACAAAACAGACGATATCCTGACACTGCTGCCCGCGCGCCTGAAAGAGGCCCGCCGCGCCAAGGGTCTTAGCCTGGAAGCGGTGGCGCATCTGTCGGGGGTTTCTCGCTCCATGGTGAGCCAGATCGAACGCGGCGAGAGCAGCCCCACCATTGCCACCCTGTGGAACCTCACCCGTGCGCTGCAGGTGGATTTTGCGGGCTTGCTGGATTCCGGTGACAAGGCGGATCGGATCGAGGTCTTGCGCGCAGGCGATGTGCCCACCATCGACAACATGGGTCAGGGCTGCCGGATCCGCATCCTCTCCCCGCCCGAGGATGCTGGCGGGCACGAGGTCTACGACATCGCATTCGACGCAGGCGGTACCCTGGACAGCCAGCCTCATGGGCGCGGCACGGCAGAGCATCTGACAGTGCTGGAGGGCGATATCAGCGTCACATCCGGCGGCGCCCATATGCGCCTGCACGGCGGGGACACAGCCCGCTACGCCGCCGACATTCCCCATAAGATCACCGCAGAAGGTGGCGCGGCCCGGGTGTTTTTGATCGTCAAGAACGGTTGATTTCTAACCCGCGGGCTAAATCTGCATGACCTGTCGCGCATATGGCAGGCACGCGGTTTCCCCAACCTTCTAATCCGGTTTTACGGATATTTTTCCGCAATGATGAATTCCCCTATTTCGGAAACACCTCCGTTATGATAGATTTCATCTGATCGCAGAAGGAATCCCACCATGGCATCTGCCTTTTTGACCGATATTTCCAACACCCTGGACAGCATCAAGGCCGATGGTCTGTACAAGAAAGAGCGAATGATCACCTCCCCGCAGGGGGGAGAGATCACGGTGGGCGGTCATGAGGTGATCAACCTTTGTGCCAACAACTACCTTGGCCTGGCGGATCATCCCGATCTGATCGCCGCGGCGCAGGGCGTGATGGAGGGCAAGGGGTTCGGCATGGCCTCGGTCCGGTTCATCTGCGGCACCCAGGACATCCATCGCGAACTGGAGCAGAAGCTGGCCAAGTTCCTGGACAAGGATGACGCCATCCTCTTTGCCGCCTGTTTCGATGCAAACGGCGGGCTGTTCGAACCGCTGTTGGGGCCAGAGGATGCGATCATTTCCGACAGCCTCAACCATGCCTCGATCATCGACGGGGTGCGCCTTTGCAAGGCGAAACGCTATCGATACCTCAACAGCGACATGGACGATCTGGAGGCCTGGCTGAAACAGGCCCGCGAGGACGGTGCGCGCCATATCATGATCGCCACAGATGGCGTCTTCTCGATGGATGGCTACCTGGCCAAGCTGCCCGAGATCCGTGCGCTGGCGGACAAATACGATGCCGTGGTCATGGTGGACGATTGCCACGCCACGGGCTTCATGGGGCCAAATGGCGCGGGCACGCCGGATCATTTCGGCGTCGATGTGGACATCCTGACGGGAACATTGGGCAAAGCACTTGGGGGGGCCATCGGCGGTTACATCGCCGGGCCGCAGCCAGTGATCGACCTCCTGCGGCAGCGGGCGCGGCCCTATCTGTTCTCCAATTCGCTGCCGCCCTCCATCGTTGCCGCCGGGATCGAGGCGCTGCGCCTTGTGGAAGAGGGCGCAGAACTGCGCGCGCGCCTGTTCGAGAACACAAGATTCTGGCGCGCAGGGCTGGAAAGCCTCGGCTTTGATCTGTTGCCGGGCGAGCATCCCATCGTGCCAATCATGCTGGGCGAGGCACAGTTGGCTCAGGATATGGCGGCGCAGCTCTTTGACGAAGGGGTCTATGTCTCGGGCTTCTTCTTCCCCGTCGTACCGCGTGGACAGGCGCGCATCCGCACCCAGATGAACGCGGCCCTGACGCGGGACGAGCTGGAACGTGCCCTCACCGCCTTTGGCAAGGTGGGCAAATCGCTGGGGGTGATCCAATGAGCCACCCTCTTCCCTCGGTCATCGATGCCATCGGTAACACGCCGCTGGTTGAACTGTCGCGCCTGACGGCGGATCTAGGCCTTGAAGGGCGCATCCTCGCCAAGCTGGACTACCTGATGCCCGGCTTCTCAAAGAAGGACCGCGCAGCCCGCGCCATCATCGAGGCCGCGCGGGCCGATGGCTCCCTTTCTGAGGGGCAAACCGTGGTCGAGCTGACCTCGGGCAACATGGGCACCGGGCTTGCCATCGTCTGCGGGGTGCTGGGCCATCCCTTCGTGGCAGTGATGAGCGCGGGCAATTCCGTGGAACGCGCCCGGATGATGCGCGCCCTCGGCGCCGAGGTGGTGATCGTGCCGCAGGCGGCAGGCAGCCGTGCGGGCGAGGTTTCGGGCGCCGATCTGGCATTGGTGGAGGAAGCAGCCCAGCGCCTGACCAAGGACCGGGAGGCCTTTCGCGCCGATCAATTCGCCCACCCGGGCAACCCGGCCGCCCATGCCAGCGGCACCGCGCCCGAGATCTGGCAACAATCCGGCGGCACCGTCACCGCCTTTTGCGATTTTGCGGGATCGGGCGGCACCCTGGGCGGCGCGGCGCGGTTCTTCGCTGGACAAGGCGTGCGTTCTTATGCGGTGGAGCCGACAGGCGCAGAAGCCCTGGCCGGATGCGCAGTGACCCGCCCCGAACACCCGATCCAGGGTGGCGGCTATGTGATGGCGGATCTGGCGCATCTGAAAGACATCCCGCTAGCCGGGTATCTTTCCGTTTCAGGAGAAGAGGCCGAGACCCATGCCCGCTTGCTGGCCCGGCGCGAAGGCATCTTTGGCGGCTATTCCTCGGGCGCCAACCTTGCTGCCGCGATCCAGCTGCTGCGAGGCCCGGAAAAGGGCGGCACCGTGGCCATCGTGATCTGCGACAGCGGCCTCAAATATCTTTCCACCCCGCTATGGGAGGGCTGATGATGAGCCACACAGGTGCAAACACGATGATCGCCCTGGAGAAATCCAGGCCCGAAGAAGGCCTGTGGATGGTGCAGGCGCCGGTGCCGGAGATCGGCCCCGATGATGTGCTGATCAAGGTCAACATGACCGGGATCTGCGGCACCGACCTGCACATCTGGAACTGGGACGGCTGGGCGCAGCGCACGGTGCCGGTGCCCCTGATCACGGGCCACGAATTCGCAGGCGAGATTGTAGAGCTGGGCCGGAACGTGACGGATCTGACGATCGGCCAGCGCTGCTCAGGCGAGGGTCACCTGATCGGCCACCATTCGCGCCAATGGCGGGCCGGAAAATTCCACCTGGACCCCGAAACCCGCGGTATCGGTGTCAACGAACAGGGGGCCTTTGCCCAGTACCTGCGCCTGCCCGCCTTCAACGTGGTGCCCCTGCCCGACGACATCCCGGATGAGATCGGCGCGATCCTCGACCCCCTGGGCAATGCAGTGCACACGGCGCTCAGCTTTGATCTGGTCGGAGAGGACGTGCTGATCACCGGCGCGGGCCCCATCGGCATCATGGCCGCGGCCGTGGCACGGCACGTGGGCGCGCGCCATGTGGCGATCACCGACGTGAACCCGGACCGGCTGGCGCTGGCAGAGCAGGTCGCAGATGTGCGCCCCGTGAATGTGGCCAAGGAAGACCTGCAAGACGTGATCGCGGAGCTGGGCATGCGCCAGGGGTTCGACGTCGGGCTGGAAATGTCCGGCAATCAGGCCGCGCTGGATCAGATGGTGGAGGCCCTGGTGATGGGCGGCAAGATCGCGCTTCTGGGCATCCCGCCCGGCAAGTCCCCGGTCGATTGGAGCCGCATCGTCTTCAAGGCGATCACTCTGAAAGGGGTCTACGGGCGTGAGATTTTTGAAACCTGGTACAAGATGATCGCCATGCTTCAGAACGGTCTGGATGTCCAAAAAATCATCACGCACCGATTCGGAATAAAAAGTTTCAAAATGGGATTTGAAGCAATGAAATCAGGGCATTGCGGCAAGGTCATCCTGGATTGGAACGTGCCGGATCCCAGTCAGTCTTCATGAGCCGAAAACACCATAAAACATTGGCATTCAAGGGAATTCAGAAGCGCACCAAGGGGCGCATGAGGTGCTATCAGGTGGAGGATTTGAGTGTGGCTGGCACCGAAACACATCATCCCAGAACCGAGAAGAAAAACAGAATAACGCTGGCAAAATGGTCACCAGCCACATTCACAATCTAGCATGCTTCCCTTAATGATGCGAAAAGAAAGTGGCCTGTTGTGCGCAAAATGAACATCTAATTAGGTTAGCTCGGACCTAGCCTTTTGCGCCCCTCATCGCTCAGCACCCAGCAGTCCTTGCCCTCAAAGACGGCTGCCGTCAGGGGGTGGCCAAAGCCCGCGCCGCTGTCAAGATTGACGCGATTGCCGCGATGTTCGGCTTGTGGGACATGGGTGTGACCATGCACCACCAGCCAGGGATGGCGACGGCGATCGTTCAGAAACTCTTGGCGGATCCAGATCTTGTCATCCTCGCTCTGCTCGGCCAGCGGCAGCCCAGGTCGAATGCCTGCGTGAACGAACAATAGCCCGTCCGCCTCGTGATGGCTGGGCAGGCCCTGCAGAAAGTCGCGGTGGTTTTCGGGCACAGCACCGCGCGCCTCGGCATGCACTTCGTGGATGCGCGCGCCCTCCGGCACCTCCACGCCATAAGAGGCCAGCGTCTCCACCCCGCCGATCTTGTCGTGCAGCCAGTGATAGCCGACCAGCAGCCGGGCATCGTTGCGCGGGTACTCCTCCACGAACATCGAGAACATGCGGTCATGGTTGCCCATCAGGCAGGTCCAGTTCCTGCCCGCCGCCTGGCCCTCGATCAAGAGATCCAGGACACCCCGGCAATCGGGGCCACGATCCACGTAGTCCCCCAGGAACACCACCTGCGCGTCAGGGCCGCCATCCGCCACGATCCGCTCCAGCGCCTGTTCCAGCATCTCGCGCTGTCCGTGGATGTCTCCAATGGCGTAGATCGGCGCGGTCATGAGGTATCTCCTTGGTTGCAATGCAGAATAGATGACCCATGCCCGCCCGCATCACAAGGGGCCCAGGCGCTCGGAAAAACTGGATTACAGCCGAAAATCCGGCCACACTGCTTCGAACTGTCGCACTCAAGACCGGTATTCCAGCGGCACGGAAACGATGTGACAGCCAAGGATAACGAGTTCAACAGGGGGGAACTGACCAATGAAGGGACTATCATCGGCTTTCTTTTTGATCGCAGTCATTTCGGCACTTGGCGGCATGGCATGGGGGATTCACATGGCCGCGTCCGGCGATCACGGCCTGTCCCCAGCGCATGGGCATCTCAATCTCATCGGCTGGGTCAGCTTTGCGATCTTCGGCTTTTTCTACCACCTGGTGCCGGAGGCAGCCGAGGGTGTACTGCCAAAACTGCATTTCGGATTGTCCGTTGCCGGTCTAGGCGTGATCGTTCCGGGCATCGCAATGGCAATCTCGGGCCAGAATGACGTTCTGGCCAAGCTCGGCTCGGTCCTGACCCTGGCGGGCATGGTGGTGTTCCTGATCGTGGTGCTGCGCGCCCGGACGCGCGGCTGATATCCAGCCTGAACGGAAAAAGCCGCCCCTTTGCAAGGGCGGCTTCCTAAGTCTTGGCTTGATCGCGCAGATCAGTTCACGTCGAACTCAAGCGGCTTGATCTGGTTGAAGAGACCGGTTTCCGCCAGCTTGGCGCGGGCCTCGGCGGGGACCAGACCGTCGACGTACAGCAGCGCGATCGCTTCACCGCCGGCCACGGCGCGGCCCAGGGTAAAGTTCGCGATGTTGACGCCATGATCGCCCATGGTCTTACCCAGGGTGCCGATGATGCCCGGCACGTCGTTGTTGGTGGTGTAGAGCATGTGCTCACCCACTTCGGCGTCGATGTTGATGCCCTTGATCTGGATGAAACGCGGCTTGCCGTCCGAGAACACGGTACCCGCGATGGAGCGTTCGCGCGTCGGGGTCGCGACGGTCACCTTCACGTAGCCTTCAAAGGCACCGGACTGTTCCTGGTTGGTGGTCGATACCTTGATGCCGCGCTCCTTGGCGATCATCGGGGCCGAGACCATGTTCACATCCGGGTTGATCGACTTCATGATCCCGGCGATCAGCGAGCAGTTCAGCGCCTCCAGATTCATCTCGGCCGCGCAGCCATCATAGAGGATGTTGATCGCCTTGATCGGCTCATCATCGGTCATCTGGCCAATGAAGGCACCCAGATGCTCGGACAGTTTGATCCACGGGCCCATGACCTTGGCTTCTTCTGCAGTCACCGACGGCATGTTCAGCGCGTTCTCGACCGCGCCGGTCAGCAGGTAGTTCGCCATCTGCTCGGCCACCTGCAGGGCGACGTTTTCCTGCGCCTCGGTGGTGGCGGCGCCCAGGTGCGGGGTGCAGACCACGTTGGGCAGGTTGAACAGCACGTTCTCCTTCGCAGGCTCTTCCGAGAAGACGTCGAAGGCCGCACCGGCGACATGGCCGGATTTCAGCGCCTCTGCCAGCGCCTCTTCATCGACCAGGCCGCCGCGGGCACAGTTGATGATGCGCACGCCTTTCTTGGTCTTGGCGAGGTTTTCTGCCGACAGGATGTTCTTGGTCTGGTCGGTCAACGGCACGTGCAGGGTAATGAAGTCGGCGCGGGCGAGCAGCTCGTCCAGCTCGACCTTCTCGACACCCATCTTGTCGGCCTTCTCCTGGCCGAGGAAGGGGTCATAGGCGACGACCTTCATCTTCAGGCCACGGGCACGGTCGCAGACGATGCCGCCGATGTTGCCGGCACCGATCACGCCCAGGGTCTTGCCGGTGAGCTCGACGCCCATGAACTTGGACTTTTCCCACTTGCCCGCGTGGGTGGAGGCCGATGCCTCGGGGATCTGACGCGCCACGGCGAACATCATCGCGATGGCGTGTTCAGCGGTGGTGATCATGTTGCCGAAGGGCGTGTTCATCACGATCACGCCTTTTTTCGACGCGGCTTCCTTGTCGACATTGTCGGTGCCGATGCCGGCGCGACCAATCACCTTCAGGTTGGTGGCGTTCTCGAGGATCTTCTCGGTGACCTTGGTGGCCGAGCGGATGGCAAGACCGTCGTAGTTGCCAATCACCTCGGCCAGCTTGTCCTTGTCCTTGCCAAGGTCGGGCTGGAAGTCGACCTCGATGCCGCGATCGCGGAAGATCTGAACGGCGGCTTCGGAGAGTTTGTCGGAAATGAGTACTTTGGGGGCCATGTCTGGTGGTCCTTTGTGCGGGGGCCTTTGGAAAGGCCGTCAATTTTGAACGAGGGAAGCGTCCGACCCTGGTGGGTGCAAAGCGCCCTCCTGGGGGAGGGTCGGGCGCTGCCCGGCGGTGCCGCCGGGCGAAGTCACTTGATCAGCCTTGCGCGGCGATCTCGGCCTCAAAGGCCCAGGCAAGCCAGGGCAGCATCGCCTCGACGTCGGAGGTCTCGACCGTGCCACCACACCAGATCCGCAGACCGGCAGGCGCGTCGCGATAGGCGCCGATGTCCAGCGCGATGTTTTCCGCTTCCAGACGCTTGGCCACGGCCTTGGCAAAGGCAGCGCCGTCCTTGATGCGGTCATCGGTGAACTTCAGGCAGACCGAGGTGTTAGACCGCGTCGCTGCATCCACAGCCAGGTTGGCAATCCAGTCGTTGGCTTCGCAGAAGTCGAACACCGCCTGCGCATTGGCATTGGCGCGGGCCTGCAGGCCTTCGAGACCGCCAACCGAGCGCGCCCAGTCCAGCGCAAACAGGTAGTCCTCGACCGCCAGCATGGAGGGCGTGTTGATGGTCGCACCGGAGAAGATCCCGTCGATCAGCTTGCCGCCCTTGGTCAGGCGGAAGATCTTGGGCAGCGGCCACGCGGGCGTGTAGCTTTCCAGGCGCTCAACTGCACGCGGAGACAGGATCAGCATGCCGTGGGCCGCTTCACCGCCCAGCACCTTCTGCCAGGAGAAGGTGGTCACATCCAGCTTGTCCCAGGGCAGGTCCTGCGCAAAGGCCGCCGAGGTGGCGTCGCAGAGCGTCAGGCCTTCGCGGTCCGCCGGGATCCAGTCGCCATTGGGGACGCGCACGCCCGAGGTGGTGCCGTTCCAGGTGAAGACCACGTCATTGGCAAAATCGACCGAGGCCAAATCGACGATCTCGCCATATTCTGCGGTCTTGGAAACGGCATCCAGTTTCAGCTGTTTCACAACATCGGTGACCCAGCCGGAGCCGAAGCTTTCCCAGGCCAGCATTTCAACGCCGCGGGCGCCCAAAAGGCTCCACATGGCCATTTCAATGGCACCGGTGTCCGAGGCGGGCACGATGCCGATCTTGTAGTCGGCGGGGATCCCCAGAACTTCGCGGGTGCCTTCGATGGCCGCCTTCAGCTTGTCCTTGCCGACAGCGGCACGGTGCGAGCGGCCCAGAGGCGCATCTGCGAGTTTGGTCAGATCGAATGTGGGGGGTTTGGCACAGGGGCCAGAGGAAAAACGCGGATTGGCCGGCCGCGTAGCCGGTTGCTGGTTAGCCATTTATGCTATCCTTCCAGATAAATGCCCCTCGTTGGGGAGGGGTGTCCCACGGACGGCATTACGCTGCGCCGCCGCATCGCGCAATACGGAAAACGACAGATTGCGGCGATCTGGCGCGTAATTGCGACCCCGCTTGGCGCCTTTCGGAAACTTGGGAGACCATTTCTGGATCAATCCTGCTGTTTCGTTGCAGCATCGGGGGCAATGCTGTTGTCTGGTTTCGGATGTGAATCGAATCGGACCTCAGACATGAGCAGACTGGCCCTGGTCACCTATTCCCTTGCCCTGTTGCTGATGGTGGGCTGGCTGCTGACCGCCGGGCAGGCCATCCTGCTGCCGATCCTGATCGCCATCATCGCGGTCTACATCCTGACCACCGCCGCCGAAGTTCTGTCCGGTGTGCCGATCATCGGCCACCTGCCCCGCACAGCACGGCGGCTGCTGGTGCTCTTGGCGATCCTGGCCGCCTTCATGGTGCTGGCCTCCTTTATCACCGCAAGTGCCACGGCGATTTCTGCAGCCCTGCCAACCTATGCCGCCAATCTGGACAAGCTGCAGCACGAATTGCTGACCTATCTGGGTGTCGACGAGGTGCCGAGCTGGGCCAATCTGGGCGAAAGCCTGCTGGACCTCATTGACGCCACCACTCTGATGCCTGCCATGCTCGCCACCATCAGCAACGGCGGCACCCTGATTGTGGGTGCGGCGCTTTATGCTGTCTTCATCCTCACGGAACTGGATCGGCTGCCGGAGAAGACCCTGATGGCCATGCGCGACCCCGAAGACGCCGCGCACACGCTGGAGCTGGCGCGCAAGATCAACGACAAGATCGGCGGCTATCTTGCCGCCAAGACGCTGGTCAATGTCATCCTTGGCCTCATCTCCTATGCGATCCTGCTTGCGCTGGGGATTGCCCATCCGGCCTTCTGGGCGATCCTGATCGGGCTTTTGAATTACATCCCCTATATCGGCTCGATCATCGCCGTGTTTTTCCCGGTGACGATCAGCCTGATCCAGTTCGGCTCCTTCGGCCATGCGGCGCTGGCGCTGGTGGCGCTGATGACCCCGCAGATGATCATCGGCTACTACATGGAGCCGAAATACCTCGGCCAGTCGGTGAACCTCAGCCCCTTCTCGGTGCTGCTGGCGCTGGCGCTCTGGACCGAGCTTTGGGGAATGACCGGCGCCATCCTGGCGGTGCCGCTGACCGCCATGGTGATGATCATCCTGGCAGAGATCCCGACCACGCGCTGGATCGCGGTGATGATGTCCGAAAACGGCAGGATCTGACCAGAGCGGCGACCACGGGCAGCAATCAAGCGCCTTTCGCCGCAGGGACTGGTCCCCATGGCCGGGCATCGCTATGAGAGGCCCAAGACCTGCCTTCTCCCACCTTGGAGCCTGCCCATGTATACCGTCACCCTGCTTTGCAACCCTGCGACCCCCTGCCTTGAGCCGACGCTGGTCGACTCCCTGCGCAATGCCTGGGGTGGCACCGAGGCACAGTGGCTGGCCCCTGACGTTGCCGCCGAATTTGCCCTGGACACCCTGCCCGACAACCAGTGGGAGGTCTGGGAGGATCTTCAACAGATGAAGGTCGACCTGGTGATCCAAGCTACGCAAGGCCGCCGCAAGAAGATGCTGCTGGCGGATATGGATTCCACCATGATCCAGCAGGAATGCATTGATGAACTGGCCGAGGTCGCAGGTGTTGGCGAACGCGTGAAGGACATCACCGCCCGCGCCATGAACGGCGAGTTGGACTTCGAAGGCGCCCTGACCGAGCGCGTCGCTCTGTTGAAGGGCCTGCCCGAGGGCATGATCACAGAGGTGCTGAACACCCGTATTTCCCTGATGCCGGGCGGCAAGCAGCTGCTGGCAACGATGAAGGCCAATGGCGCCTATGCTGCGCTGGTCTCGGGCGGTTTTACAGCCTTCACCGCCAAGGTCGCCGCCGAGCTGGGCTTTGACGAGAACCGCGCCAACACGCTGCTGGTGGCGGACGGCACGCTGACCGGTGATGTGGCGCGTCCGATCCTGGGCCGCGAAGCCAAGGTCAATGCGTTGGAGGAAATCACCGCGCGGCTGGGAATTTCCGAGGCCGAGGTCATTGCCGTCGGCGATGGCGCCAACGATCTGGGCATGCTCACACGGGCAGGCGCAGGGGTTGCGCTGCATGCCAAACCCTCGGTCGCGGCAGAGTGCGACATCCGTATCAACCACGGCGATCTGACCGCGCTTCTGTTCGTTCAGGGCTACGGCCAGGACGACTTCAAAGGCTGATCAAAGTGCCGGAATTCCTGCTTGGGGTGGAGGTCACCCCGGACATCCTGCTGCTGCTAATGGCGGCGGGCTTTGTCGCCGGCTTCATCGATGCGATTGCAGGCGGCGGTGGCTTGATCACCGTGCCAGTGCTGCTGATCGCCGGGGCCAACCCGGTGACCGCGCTTGCAACCAACAAGATCCAAGGGTTGTTCGGCGCCGCCACGGCGGCCCTGTCCTATGCCCGTGGGGGCCATGTGGATCTGCGCAGCCAGTGGGGCTCGGCCCTGATCGCCTTTGCCGCCTCGATCCTGGGGGCGCTGCTGGTCTCGGTGCTACCGGTGGAATGGATCCGGGTGATCCTGCCCGTTCTGCTGATCGGGATTGCCATCTTCTTTGCAACCAAGAAGGGGCTCGGCGATCTGGACCGCGCCCGCCGCCTGTCGCCTGCGCTGTTTGCAGGCACCATGGTGCCGCTCTGCGCCGCCTATGACGGGCTATTGGGACCAGGGGCGGGGAGTTTTTACATGCTGGCCTTCGTATCGCTGGCCGGATACGGGATCCTGAAAGCGACCGCCCATACGAAGCTGTTGAACCTGGCATCAAACGCGGGCGCCCTGGCGGCCTTTGCCTTTGTCGCCACACCCTGGTGGATCACGGGGCTTGCAATGGGCGTTGCCCAGATCGCGGGGGCCAGGCTGGGCGCCCTCATGGCCCTGAAGGTCGGCGCGCGGCTGATCAAGCCGCTTCTTGTTCTGACCTCCGTGGCGCTGGCCGCGAAACTGATCCTCGACATGCTATAGGCCCAGACCTTTCGATCCAGACGGGCGTACTCCCGCGCCTGCAGGTGCGTCGGCCCGGGGGCCGTCACCCCTTGGCAGCCTTGGGCCCAGCGCCGCGCAGCGCGCGGCGCCACGCCCAACGGGAGGGGGTCTTTTTCAAAAGACCGCCGACGGGCGGGAGCGCCCGACCTCAAACCCTGTTCTCACACCCTGTCGCTCAGAAGATCAACTCGGAGGCCGGACGGATCGCGCCGCAGTCAACATTGCGCCGATTGAGCAGCGGTGCGTTCATGTATTTGCGGGTCTCGGGGTGATCGGCCTCCAGCACGCCCAGCCCGACCAGAATAGTCGCAATCGCGCATTCACTGGCCCGGGTTGCCCCATCGACGATCTTCAGCGCCACGCCCAGCTGCTGTTCCGGCAGGATCGCCACGAACACGGCTTCGGCGCCCGTCTTGATCGCCACGCGCCCGCCCATGGCGCGCATCAGGTTGGTGCAGGCGCGTGTTTCACCGGCGACCAGCTCTGGGTGCTTGGCCATGGCCGCGACCAGCTGCGCCGCGCCGTCCGACGCCCGGTCCGAACGCGTATGCGCCGATGCAAACCAGCCCATCGCCCGCGCCAGCCCGTGCACCGAGGTCGCAAAATTCGGCGCCGAGCAGCCGTCGACCCCATAGGTGGGGCTGTCCATCCCCGTCACCTCTTCAAAGGCCGCAAGACAGGCCTGCTGCACCGGGTGGTCGATCTCGACATATTCAGGTCCTGCCCCCAGATGCTGGCTAAGCGTCAGGAACCCCGCATGTTTGCCCGAGCAGTTGTTGTGCACCTGACAGGGGGACTGATCCGTCTTGATCAATTCGTTGCGCGCCGGGATGTCGGCGGGCTCCTGCGGGCCACAGCGGAAATCGCCGTCCGCAAGACCCAACTGCCCCAGCCAGGCGTTGACCCGATCTGTATGGATATGCGCGCCATTGTGGGAGGCACAGGCCAGCGCTAGCTGCTGCGAGCTCAGCCCGTATTTGGCCGCAGCGCCGGATGTCATCAGCGGCAGCGCCTGGATCATCTTGGCAGAGCTGCGCGGGTAGATCACCGCATCCGGATCGCCCCAGCTGCGCACAATCTGACCCTTTGCGTCGCAGACCACGCCATGCCCCAGATGCAAGCTTTCCAGCAAAGATCCGCGCCACACTTCAGCCATGGGAACCGGTTTCGTCATGATATCAGCCTCGTTTCTTGGCGAAATCCTGCCAAAACGCACTTTCGCTCGTGGTGATTGTTACGTTACTGTGCTTCTGTATGGCAAGCGAGGCAATGCGGGCAAAGACGGCGGTTCAACGCTGCCAAACCCCCAAAGCTGCCACTTGAAATTGAGGTTATGACAGTCTTGGAGTCGGGACAAATGGCATCGAAACTCGTCCGCTTGGCTGCGGGCCTGTGTATGGCGGCAATGGCCAGCACCAGCGCGCAGGCACAGCAAGCAACAACAGACAACCGGGTTGGCGCCAATGTGGATTGGAGCGTCTTTCAGGCCGACAACCCCAAGGAATGCTGGGGCGTGTCCGCGCCCAAGGAAACCGTGAATACCCGTGACGGCCGTGTCGTGGCCGTGCGCCGCAGCGACATCCAGCTTTTCGTGCTGTTCCGCCCCGATGACAGCGACAAGGGGCAGGTCAGCTTTACCGGCGGCTATCCGTTTGCGCCGGGATCGACCGTGAACATGGTCATTGGCGACGCCGAATTCGAACTTTTCACCGAGGGCGAATGGGCCTGGCCCGCCACTCCTGCGGATGACGCCAAGATCATCACCGCGATGAAACGCGGCGCAGATGCGGTTCTGACCGCCCGTTCGGCCCGCGGCACCCAGACCAAGGACAGTTTCTCGCTGCTGGGCTTCACCGCCGCCTTCGAGGACGCAGAGAAACGCTGCGCCCAGTAACGTGCAAAGCTGCCAACGTCGTGCAGATCGCCCCGGCTCCATCTGGTGTCGGGGTTTTTGATGCGCGACCCGGACTGACCGCTTCAGATCTGAGCGGGCAGGAAATCTTTTGATCTTCGGGCAAACTCCTATATAGAGCCGCATCCTGCCCCTAAACCGTGAGTCGCCCGCCATGACCGCCAATGCGCCGATCACCCAAGACGTCCTGACCCTGCCCCGCAAACTGCCCGAGGGCGGCAAGATCAATCTTGTGGGTCTCACCCGCGACCAGATGCGCGCGGTGCTGATCGAACATGGCACACCGGAAAAGCAGGCCAAGATGCGGGTCGGTCAGATCTGGCAGTGGATCTACCAATGGGGCAAGCGCGACTTTGACGAGATGACCAACCTCGCCAAGGCCTATCGCGCGCAACTGGCCGAGCATTTCGAGATCGCCATCCCCGAGGTGGTCAGCAAGCAGGTCTCCTCGGATGGCACCCGCAAGTACCTGGTGCGCATCGCGGGCGGGCATGAGGTCGAGGTGGTCTATATCCCCGAAGAGGGGCGCGGCACGCTCTGTATCTCCAGCCAGGTGGGCTGCACGCTGACCTGCTCCTTCTGCCACACCGGCACCCAGAAGCTGGTCCGCAACCTGACCGCCGCCGAAATCGTCGGCCAGGTGATGATGGCACGCGACGATCTGGAGGAATGGCCGGTCCCGGGGGAGCCGAAAGACGAAACCCGCCTTCTGTCCAATATCGTGCTGATGGGCATGGGCGAGCCGCTGTATAATTTCGACAACGTGCGCGATGCGATGAAGATCGCCATGGACCCCGAGGGGATTTCCCTGTCGCGCCGCCGGATCACCCTGTCCACGTCGGGCGTGGTGCCGGAAATCGCCCGCACCGCCGAGGAAATCGGCTGCCTGCTGGCGGTCTCCTTCCACGCCACCACCGACGAGGTGCGCAACAAACTGGTGCCGATCAACAAGCGCTGGAACATCGAGGCGCTGCTCAATGCGCTGCGCGACTATCCGCGCCTGACCAACTCCGAACGCATCACCTTTGAATACGTGATGCTGAAGGACGTGAATGACAGCGACGAAGACGCGCATCGTCTGGTCGAGTTGATCAAGGGCATCCCGGCCAAGGTGAACCTGATCCCCTTCAACGAATGGCCCGGCGCGCCCTACAAACGCTCGTCCAACAACCGCATTCACGCCTTTGCCAATATCATCTACCAGGCGGGCTATGCGTCACCGATCCGCACCCCGCGCGGCGAGGATATCCTGGCGGCCTGTGGTCAGCTGAAATCCGCCACCGAACGCGCCCGCAAGAGCCGCAAGCAGATCGAGGCCGAAACCGGGCTGTCGTCCTGAGGGTTTTGTTCGGCTCGGGTCTTCGGCTCGGGCCGAATTCCGACACAATCCAGCCTTGCCGCCCCATTCTTTCCCTTGTTCCGGTGCAATTTCGCCATTTGCCCGGAACAGTTTCTATTCCGAGAACAATCGGATTTTAGAAGGGAATCGATATGCAACAGGACATCGACCACGCCGCCAACCACAACGAGATCGAACCGGGCGTTCTGACCCTGATCCGCGACGAGCGTGAAAAGGCGCTGAGCGCCCGCGAATGGCAATTCCGCCTGCGTGGCTATGGCTACGCCATCAAGACGGTCGAGGGCGAACAGGTGCTGACCCGTCTGCCCAAGAATGTGCCCGTGGGCGTTCTGCCGCCTGAGTTTTTTTAAATATCCCGGTCCGGTAGGGTCTCGCGGGCGGGGGCTGGCTCCCAGTTTTCGATGATCTCCACCGCCTCCTGCGCGGTCTCCACGAAACGGAACAGGTCGAGATCCTGATCGGAGATGGTCCCGGCATCGGCCAGGGCCTCCCAGTTGATGATCTTTTCCCAGAAGGCGCGACCGAACAGGATGAAGGGCACCCGCTCCATCCGACCCGTCTGGATCAGGGTGAGGCTTTCGAACAGCTCATCCAATGTGCCAAACCCACCGGGGAAGACGGTGATCGCGCGCGCGCGCATCAGGAAATGCATCTTGCGCACCGCGAAATAGTGGAAGTTGAAGCTGAGATCGGGGGTCACATAGCTGTTGGGCGCCTGCTCATGCGGCAGCACGATGCCCAGACCGATGGAATGCCCACCCGCGTCAACGGCGCCCAGGTTGCCCGCCTCCATCACGCCGGGACCGCCGCCGGTGACGACGACATTGTGTTGGCAGGACGACTCCAGCGATTTCTGCGTCATCAGCCGGGCAAATTCCCGCGCCTCGTCATAGAAATGCGACAGATCCGCCAGGGTCTGGGTCCGCGCCTGATGCTTGTTCTCGGGGCTGGGAATACGGGCACCGCCGAACATGACGATGGTGCTTTCGATCCCCTTTTCATCTAGCAACAGCTGCGGTTTCAGCAGTTCCAGCTGCAACCGCACCGGGCGCAGCTCGTCACGCAGCATGAACTCGTTGTCGGCAAAGGCCAGCTTGTAGGACGGCGACCGCGTCTGCGGCGTCTGCGGAATATGCTCGGCACGGCTGCGGTCGGACTGGGCATCGGGAAACGGGCTTTTGCGATCATCACTCATGGTGAAATACCTGTCTGTCAGAAGGGTCGAACAGCAGGTGTAGCGATACAACGGGGGCTGGGCCAGCCCTTGCTACCCGCCCATTGCAATATCGTCTTACACGACCGGGACCAGCTACCCGAAATCAAAGCCATCCGGCAGCAGGAGCCAGTTGGTATTGCCAGTGAAACTCCCCTGACCCTCCAGCAGGATGGATTGATCCATTTCCCCGTCGCCGTTGCTGTCCACCTCGACAAGGCCGTCTTCCATTCGGATTTCATAGCGGCCTTCTGTGCCCGTGAAGGCGTCGCTGCCGATGTAGACGATTTCATCGAAGTCCTGGAAAAAGAAGATCTCATCCTGCGAAAGATCAACCTGATCGCCCTGGCGCCTGTTGAAATCCGTCACCGTGGCGCCAAGGTCACCCTCTCGGAAGAAACCGATTTCGAACCGATCCGCACCACGCCCGCCGGTCCAGGTATCCTGGCCAAAGCCATTCTCTGCACGGAACAGATCCTGTCCCCCGCCCCCCAAGAGAACATCGTCATGTTCCCCGCCATCCAGGGTGTCATTGCCAGCCCCGCCGACCAGGCGATCATCTCCCTTTTGGCCGTGCAACATGTCATTGCCACCCTTGCCCAGGATCCGGTCGTTGCCTTCGAAGCCAAAGATCACATCGTTGCCACCACCGGCATTCAAGACATCCCGTCCATTGGAGGCCGAGAAGTAATCATATCCTCCGGTCAGGCGTCCGCTGAACCCGTCAAGGCTGAGGGCATCCCAGATCGTGCCAGAATCGGTTTCCCCGAACACATCCTCGATTGCCAGATTGCCCCGCAGGCTGATGGTGCCGACTTTTTCACCATCGACGAAGACCTGTAGCTTGCGAATGGGGCCGGACCAGTCTCCGTCATTTTTCGAGAACGCGCCAACAAAGCGCAAAGTGACATCCATCTCGAAATCCGGCTCTCCGGCAATGGTGGAGGGTTCGACATAGGTGGTTTGCAGTCGAAACGCGGAGCCGGAGTTCCCCGATGGCGCAGCCGCATTCCAATCCTCGCCCGTGATCGGGATCGCATCGCGCCCCATCAAATGAAAAGGATTCTCGCGAAAAGGTGCCCCTGTGTTCGACAAGAGATTTAAAATACTACGCGCCATGGCTGCCCCCAATGCAAACTGATTAATACACCAGCTTCAGCCTAGCATGACGTAGGGGCAAGGCAAGGATCTCGGTCTCCTGCGCAGCACGAAGGCCTGCCGCACCGAAGCACAGCACCCAGCCAGGGCGGCCACGGCTCGGGGCATAATCATGATGTCCAGGAAACTTGGGCGCCCCGTTAGCCGAACTCAAAGCCTTCGGGCAGGATCAACCAGTCGAGCACGCCCGAGAAACTGTCGTGGCCGGTCAGGACAATGGATTGATCGGCCTCGCCATCCCAATCGCTGTCGACTTCGACCACACCGTTTTCCATGCGGATTTCATAGCGATCTTCCGTTTCCGTGAACGCCCTGGTGCCGATAAAGATAAATTCGTCAAAGGATCTTTCTCTGAACGCGTCATCGCCGGACAGATCAATCTGGTCGCCTTCTTCGCGGGAAAAATCGGTCACCGTGGCGGCCGCACCCACACCTCCGGCACGGCTGATTTCAAACCGGTCGGCTCCAGCGCCGCCTGTCCAGGTATCCTGACCCGCAGACTGTTCCTCCCGAAAATGGTCGTCACCGCTGCCGCCGATCAGGACATCGTCACCATCTCCGCCGTCCAGGGTGTCATTGCCGCTGCCCCCCACCAAACGGTCGTTGCCACGGCCGCCGTAGAGGTAATCGCTGCCATTGTTGCCAAGCACACGGTCATCCCCGCCGTTGGCCAGGATCGTATCTCCCCCTGCACCGCCCCGCAGGCGATCTGCCCCCTCCGACGCGGAAAAGTAATCATCCTCCGCCGTGAGCGCGCCCTTGAAACCATCCAGGCTCAGGGCCTGCCATATGCTGTGAGGGTCGGTGACATTCACGATTTCGGAAATATCCAGATGCCTGCCCAAACGGAGGGTGCCCACCTGCACATCATCGAAATAGAACTGCAGCTTCTTGATACCACCGGACCAACCGCCGCCCGCAGAGGAGAACCGGCCGATGAACTCCAACCTCACCGGCGTCTCCACATCGGGTTCATTCAGCGTTTCGGAGGGCACGAAAACCGTCGTTTCGATGGAAACGCGGTTGCCGGATCGCCCAGTGGGCAGACCCTCCTGCCAATCCTGCTCGGAAATGGACAGCCTGTTGCGGCTCATCAAGTAGAACGGATTTTCCATCAGCGGAAATCCGGTATTATCTCGCAACCTTAGAACTGCATTGGGCATGTCATTTCCTCCAAATCGAATCAAATTGTCGCCAACGCAGCAACCTTCGCATAGGGAGGTTAAGCAATATTATACCATGGGTTGTGTTCACATCGACCTGCCCGAACATGCCCCGCGCCGCGCTATCTTGACGGCATGGGATGTTGTTTTCCCCGCATGATCTGCGCTAACACTCCTTCTGGCCAAGTCGGCCCCCTTTCAAAGAAGAAGGCTTCGAAACATGAATTGGCACGGTGATATTGCGCGGGCGGCGGATCGGGTTCGCTCGTATGTTCAGCGAACTCCTGTTCTGACAACGACGGGTTTTGGTCTCGGCTATCCGATTGAAATGAAGCTGGAACACATGCAGCACACCGGCAGTTTCAAGGCGCGCGGGGCCTTCAACACGCTGCTGAGCAGTGAGGTGCCCGAAGCGGGGCTTGTGGCGGCCTCGGGCGGCAACCATGGCGCGGCCGTCGCCTATGCCGCCAGCCAGCTTGGCCACAAGGCGCGGATCTACGTGCCGGAAATGGCTGGTCCCGCCAAGATCTCCCTGATCCGCGATGCGGGCGCCGACCTGCAGGTGGTGCCCGGCGCCTATGCCAATGCGCTGGAACAGGCTCAATCCTACGAAGCCGAAACCGGCGCGATGCAAGTCCACGCCTATGATGCCCCCGGCACGGTCGCGGGTCAGGGCACATGTTTTGCCGAATGGGAAAACCAGGGGCTTGAGGCCGATACCGTGGTGATCGCGGTGGGCGGCGGCGGGCTGATTGCCGGAGCCCTGGCCTGGTTCGGTGGCCGCAAGAAGATCGTCGCGGTGGAGCCCGAAACCTCCTGCGCGCTCCATGCGGCACTGGACGCGGGCGCTCCGCTGGACGTAGAGGTCTCGGGCGTTGCCGCGAACGCGCTGGGCGCCAAGCGCATCGGTTCGATCTGCTTTGATCTGGCGCGGGAAAAGGGTGTCACCTCGGTGACCGTATCGGACGAGGCGATCACTGCGGCGCAGTCGGCGCTTTGGCGGGAGCGGCGCATCCTGACCGAACCGGCGGGCGCCACCGCGCTGGCGGCCCTGATGTCCGGCGCCTATCAGCCCGCCCCCGGCGAACGTGTGGCTGTGCTGGTCTGTGGTGGCAATATCGCCCCAGATCCGCTTGCACCGCAGGGCTAAGGCTTGCCGCAGGACCAAAGGCACCCTATCGCAGGATCATGACCGCCACGATCGCAGACCGGATCTACACCGCACTGAGCGAACAGATCGTCACCGGGCAACTGCCCGCGGGCGAAAAGCTGCGCCAGGACCATATCGCGCGCGCCTTCGACACCAGCCACGTGCCGGTGCGCGAAGCCCTGTTGCGGCTAGAGGCGCATGGCCTTGCCTATTCGCAGCCGCGCCGGGGCACCCGTGTCAGCGCGCTCGATCCCGCCGAAATCCGCGAGGTGATCGAAATGCGCGTGGCGCTGGAGGTGCTGGCGCTGACACACGCCTTTGCCCGGCTGAGCGATGCGGATGTCAAAGCGGCCGATGCCGCCCGCATCGCCTGCGACGAGGCAACCGATATGGCCTCCTGGGAACGGCTGAACCGGCAGTTTCACCGTACCATCCTGTCGCCTTGCGCCATGCCGCGCCTGCTGGCGGCCATCGACGATCTGCACATCGCCTCGGCCCGGCACCTGTTTGCGAACTGGAAACACCAGTGGCGCCCGCGCGCGGACAAGGATCACGCCGCCATTGTTCAGGCGATGCGGCGGCGGGATGCGGCGGCGGGATGCGAAATCCTGCGCCGCCACCTGCGCCGGGTGCGATAGATCGTCCGGGGCCGCCCAACGGCACCCGATCACCGCAATCGGCACATGACCTTCACCACAAATGCCGTTATGTAGGCGCGAAACCATATTCTTGCCGGAGATACACCCATGTCCAACGCACAGCTGGAAACCGCAATCGAAGCCGCCTGGGAGGCGCGTGACACCATCACCCCCGCCACCACCGGCGAGCAGCGCGAGGCGATCGAGGATACGCTGAACGCGCTCGACAGCGGCAGCCTGCGCGTGGCCGAAAAGATGGAGAACGGCGACTGGCACGTGAACCAATGGGCAAAAAAGGCCGTGCTGCTGGGCTTCCGCATCAAGGACATGGAAATCCAGTCCGGCGGCCCGCAGGGCTCCGGCTGGTGGGACAAGGTCGACAGCAAATTCGTAGGCTGGGGTGAAAACCAGTGGAAGGCCGCCGGTTTCCGCGCGGTCCCCAACTGCGTCGTGCGCAAATCCGCCTTCATCGCGCCGGGCGTGGTGCTGATGCCCTCCTTCGTGAACCTCGGCGCCTATGTCGATGAGGGCACCATGGTCGATACCTGGGCCACCGTCGGCTCCTGTGCGCAGATCGGCAAGAACGTGCACCTGTCGGGCGGCGTCGGCATCGGCGGCGTGCTGGAACCCATGCAGGCCGGCCCCACCATCATCGAGGACAACTGCTTCATCGGCGCGCGTTCGGAAGTGGTCGAAGGCTGCATCGTGCGCGAAGGTTCGGTTCTGGGTATGGGCGTCTATATCGGCAAATCGACCAAGATCGTCGACCGTGAGACCGGCGAAGTCATGTACGGCGAAGTGCCGCCCTATTCGGTGGTGGTCTCCGGCTCCATGCCCTCCAAGAACGGCATCAACCTCTACTGTGCGGTGATCGTGAAGCGCGTGGATGCGCAGACCCGCTCCAAGACCGGCATCAACGAGTTGCTGCGCGACTGATCCCGGCCTTGACTGGCAATCATGGAAACGCGCCCCATCCGGGGCGCGTTTTTCGTTAGAGAACCCCCGGCAGAGTCAGCTGGTGCTGGCGCGCGCAGTCCTTGGCGATCTCATATCCCGCATCGGCGTGACGCATGACGCCGGTGGCCGGATCATTCCACAGCACCCGTGCGATACGGCGGTCGGCGTCTTCGCTGCCATCGCAACAGATCACCACGCCGGAATGCTGCGAAAAGCCCATGCCGACCCCGCCCCCATGGTGCAGCGACACCCAGGTCGCGCCCGAGGCGGTGTTCAGAAGTGCATTCAAGAGCGGCCAGTCCGACACCGCGTCCGATCCGTCCCTCATCGCTTCTGTCTCGCGGTTGGGCGAGGCGACTGAGCCGCTGTCGAGATGATCGCGGCCAATGACCACCGGCGCGGACAGCTCGCCATTGCGGACCATCTCGTTGAAGGCAAGCCCGGCCCGGTGACGGTCGCCCAGCCCGATCCAGCAGATCCGCGCGGGTAGGCCCTGAAAGGCGATCCGCTCCTCAGCCATATCCAGCCAGCGATGCAGGCCTTCGTTGTCGGGGAACAGCTCTTTCATCTTGGCGTCGGTCTTGCGGATGTCTTCGGGATCACCGGACAGGGCACACCAGCGGAAGGGGCCGATGCCGCGGCAGAACAGCGGGCGAATATAGGCAGGCACGAAGCCGGGGAAATCGAATGCGTTCGTGAGCCCCTCCTCCAGCGCCATCTGGCGGATGTTGTTGCCGTAATCGACGGTGGGAATGCCCATGGCGTGGAACTGGCACATGGCTTCGACCTGCACCCTCATACTGGCGCGCGCGGCCTTTTCCACGGCTTTGGGGTCTGTTTCACGCTTTGCGATCCACTCTCCCATGGTCCAGCCCTGCGGTAGGTAGCCGTTCACAGGATCATGGGCCGAGGTCTGATCGGTCACCAGATCGGGGCGGATGCCGCGCCGCACGAGTTCGGGAAAGACATCGGCGGCATTGCCCAGAAGACCGACGGATTTCGCCTCACCCGCTGCCGTCCAACGGTCGATCATCGACAGCGCCTCGTCCAGGCTGTCGGTCTTTTCATCAAGGTAGCGCGTACGCAGGCGGAAATCGATGCTGTCGGGGTTGCATTCCACCGCAAGGCAGCAGGCCCCGGCCATCACCGCCGCAAGGGGCTGCGCGCCGCCCATGCCGCCAAGACCGCCGGTCAGGATCCACTTGCCAGAAAGATCGCCGCCATAATGCTGGCGCCCGGCCTCGGCAAAGGTTTCATAGGTGCCCTGAACGATGCCTTGCGTGCCGATGTAGATCCAGGACCCGGCGGTCATCTGACCGTACATCATCAGCCCCTTGCGATCGAGTTCGTTGAAGTGATCCCAGGTCGCCCAGCGGGGCACCAGGTTCGAGTTGGCGATCAGCACGCGCGGCGCGTCCCTGTGGGTCTGGAAAATGCCGACGGGTTTGCCCGATTGCACCAGAAGGGTCTGATCCTCTTCCAGGCTGCGCAGGCTGTCGGCGATCAGGTCGAAATCCTTCCAGGTTCGCGCCGCCCGCCCGATGCCGCCATAGACCACCAGTTCATGCGGGTTCTCGGCCACATCGGGGTGCAGGTTGTTCATCAGCATCCGCAAGGGCGCCTCGGTCAGCCAGCTCTTGGCGCTGATTTCAGGGCCGGTGGGCGGATAGATATCACGGTTGTTCTTGCGGGGATCGCTCATGTCGGCCTCCAGGAAATCAGGTCTGTCAGAATGGGACGCAGGTGAGCACGCAGCCGCTCGGTGCGGGAGCTGTCATAGCTCCAGGGCGGGACTTCATCGCAGTAGGTGGCCTGCGCCAGCTCCATCTGGATGGCATGAAACCCGTCAGTGGGGCGGCCATAGTGGCGGGTGGTCCAGCCACCAAGGAAGCGGCCATTGAGGATGGAGGAATAGCCTTCGGCAGCCTCGCAGCGCTGCAGAACCTGCGCCTCGATCTGCGGATCGCAGGTGCTACCGCGATTGGTGCCAATGTTGAAATCCGGCAGCCGCCCATCGAACAGGAAGAGGATCTGGCTGCGGATCGAATGGCAGTCAAAGAGAATGGCAAAGCCATGCAGATCGCGGACCCGGCGCAGTTCGGCCTCGAGCGCAGCGTGATAGGGCGCATGATAAAGAACCCGACGCCGTACGATTTCCTCCGCGTCCGGTTCGGCCCCATCCTGCCAGATTGATCGCCCGTCAAAATCTGTCCGGGGCACAAGTGTTGTCGTGTTCTGACCGGGATAAAGGCTGTGCCCCTCGGGATCGCGATTCACGTCGATCACGTAGCGATGGATCCGCGTGCGGACCATGGTGATCCCATCGACCAGACCGGCGTAAAGATCGTGCACATGCCAGTCGGTATCGGCCAGCGCGCGGCCTGTCTCGTTCAGCCTGTCCCAAACCTCGACCGGGACATCGGTGCCGGTATGGGGAAGCCCCAGCACAAGGGGCGATGCACCGCGCGTCACATCAATCATAGCGGCACCTCAAGCCCGGCAGCACGGGTGATGCGACCTGCGCGGATCATCTCGCTTGCCAGTTCGATCTCGGGCGCCAAGTAGCGATCCTCCGCCAAAGGCGGGATCTCGGCGCGCAAACACCGCATTACATCCTGCAAACGCGAGGAGGTCGCCAATGGCCCACGCGCCTCGACCCCCTGCGCCGCGCAGAGCAGTTCGACGCCAAGGATCACCGACAGGTTCTGTCCCATCCGCCCCAGCCGCAGCGCGCCGTGGGCCGCCATGGAGACGTGATCCTCCTGGTTGGCCGAGGTGGGCGTTGAATCGGTCACACAAGGGTTCGCCAGGTGCTTGTTCTCACTCATCAGGGCGGCAGTGGTCACCTCGGCAATCATGAAGCCCGAGTTGAGGCCAGGTTTCGGCGTCAGGAACGGCGGCAGGTCAAAGGAGAGCGCGGGATCCACCATCAGTGCAACGCGGCGCTGGGCGATGGCGCCGATCTCAGCCAGCGCCAGGGCGATCTGATCGGCGGCAAACCCCACGTATTCGGCATGGAAGTTGCCACCGGAGACGATGCGCCCGGCCTCGGTCAGCACCAGCGGATTGTCGGTGACGGCATTGGCCTCCACCTCCAGCGTGCGGGCGGCCATGCGCAAGACATCCAGCGCCGCGCCCAGAACCTGTGGCTGGCAGCGGATGCAATAGGGATCCTGTACGCGGCTGTCGCCATTGCGGTGACTGTCGCGGATCTCGCTGCCTTTCATCAGGGCGCGCATCTCGCGGGCGATATCGATCTGGCCTGGATGGCCGCGCAGGGCGTGGATCTCGGCCAATAGTGGCGCCGTGGAACCCATGATCGCATCGGTTGTCAGCGCCGCCACAACGGTAGAGGCTTCAGCCAGGCGCCAGGCATCGAACAGCCCGGCCAGGGCGCAGGCGGTGGAAAACTGGGTGCCATTGATCAGGGCCAACCCCTCTTTCGGACCCAAGACAATAGGCTCTAATCCGGCCTGCTGCAGGGCCTTGGCGCCGGGCATGCGCTGACCATCCACCGTTGCCTCCCCTTCGCCGATCATCACGGCCGCCATATGGGCCAGAGGCGCAAGATCCCCCGAAGCCCCGACAGAGCCTTGCGAGGGCACAACAGGCAGCACACCACACGCCAGCATCTGTTCGATCTGCGAGATCACCGCCCAGCGCACGCCCGAGGCGCCGCGCCCCAATGACACCAGCTTGAGCGCCATCATCAGCCGCACCTTGTCGGCGGGCAGCGGATCGCCCACGCCGCAGCAATGGCTGAGGATCAGGTTGCGCTGCAACAGCGCCGTATCCTGCGGCGCGATCCGGGTCGAGGCCAATTTGCCAAAACCCGTGTTGATCCCATAGACCGGCGCATCTCCCTCTGCGGCCTTGGCCACCATGCGGGCGGCCTCCTCAACGCCCGCGCGGGCAGCGGGATCCAGGCACAAAGGCTCCGCACCCCGGTAGATGGTTTCAAGAACGCGCAGCGATACCGTGCCGGGGCTCAGTTGCAGCATGGTTGACCTCCGAAGATGCGCATGTGGAGCGGGTTGAAGCCGATGCGATAGGAGAGTTCGGCCGGGTGCTGCACGTCCCAGACCGCCAGATCCGCCCGCAGCCCCGGCGCGATCTGGCCACGATCCCGCAGTCCCAGCGCACGAGCGGCATGACTGGTGACCCCGGCCAACGCCTCTTCCGGGGTCATGCGAAACAGGGTGCAGCCCATGTTCATCGCCATCAACAGCGAGGTCATGGGCGAGGATCCGGGATTGCAGTCCGTAGCCAGCGCCATCGGCACGCCATGTTTGCGAAACAGCGCGATGGGCGGCGCCTGGGTTTCGCGGATCGTGTAATAGGCACCGGGCAGAATGGTCGCGACACTCCCTGCTTCGGCCATGGCAATGGCATCCGCCTCTGTCGCGTATTCCAGGTGATCGACCGACTGCGCCCGATGGCGCGCGGCCAGCGCCGTGCCGCCCTGGTGGCTCAACTGTTCGGCGTGGAGTTTGACCGGCAAGCCCAGTTCAGAGGCGCATTGAAACACCAGATCAATCTGCGAGGGCAAAAAGGCGATGTTTTCACAGAACCCGTCCACCGCGTCGACCAGACCTTCGCCGTGGGCAGCGCGCAATGTCGGCAGGCAGACCTCGCTCAAGTAAGCCTCGGCGCGGCCCTCATATTCGGGTGGCACCGCATGGGCGCCCAGAAAGGTCGTGGTGATGGTCACCGGACGCAACTCCCCCAGCCGACGGGCGGCGCGCAGCATGGTCAGCTCGGTCTCCCGGTCCAGCCCGTAACCGGATTTCACCTCGACCGTGCTCACCCCTTCGGCGATCAGCGCATCAAGGCGCGGCAGGGCCGTCCGGATCAACTCCTCTTCGCTGGCGGCGCGGGTCGCGGCAACGGTCGAGGCAATGCCCCCACCCGCGCGCGCCAGCTCCTCGTATGTGGCGCCGTTCAGCCGCATCTCGAATTCCCGCGCCCGATCACCGGCAAAGACCAGATGGGTGTGACAATCGATCAGTGCAGGCGTGATCAGCCGCCCTTCCAGATCCTGACGCCGCCATGTGTCAAAGGCGCCGGGCAACTCGGCCTCCGGCCCGACCCAGGCAATCGATCCATGCTCGACCGCAAGGGCTGCCTCGGGGATCAACCCATAGGCAGGACCATCCAGAGCCATCGTGGCAGCCGATCCGCCAATCAGCACATAGGGAGATGCATCGTCCATTCACGCCTCATGAAAATGCTTGATGGCAGTGTGATATGAGCATATCGATATTATGTCTATACATAAGGTGGTCTCATGCAGACAATTTTTGCCGCGCAGGCCCGCACACCCGCCGGATGGCAGCAGGGTCTGCGGCTCTGCATCGAAGACGGGATCATCACCCGCCTTGATACGGGCTGCACGCCCCGGGCCGGGGATCTGCGAGTCGACACACTGCTGCCCGGCCTTGCCAATCTGCATTCGCACAGCTTTCAACGCGCCATGGCGGGGATGAACGAGCACCGTGCGGAGGGGCGGGACAGTTTCTGGACCTGGCGCGCGCTGATGTACCGCTTTCTGGATCACCTGACGCCAGAGCAGATGCAGGCCATCGCGACGCTCACCTTCATGGAGATGCTGGAAGCCGGATACACGGCGGTGGGAGAGTTTCACTATGTCCACCACCAGCCCGGCGGCGCGCCCTATGCCAGTCGTGCCGAGCTGAGTCAGCGCATCTTCGCCGCCGCTGCCGAGACGGGCATCGGCCTCACCCATCTGCCGGTACTCTATTCCTATGGTGGTGCCGGTCGCCAGCCCCTTGCCGGGGGGCAGCTGCGCTTTGGCAATTCGGGCGCGGAATACGCCGATCTGGTGGAGCAGATCCGCAGCCTTGCCCACCGCAATCTGCCCGCCGATACAGTCGTCGGCATCGCACCCCATTCCCTGCGCGCAACCTGCCCCGAAGACCTAAGGGATGTTCTGGCCCTGCAGGACGGCGTGCCCCTCCACATCCATATCGCCGAGCAACCTGCAGAAGTGGCCGATATCACGGGCTGGCTGGGTGCGCGCCCGGTGGAATGGCTGCTACAGAATGCCCCGGTGGATCCGAAATGGTGCCTGATCCATGCCACCCATATGACCGAGGCTGAAACCCGGGCGCTGGCCCATTCGGGTGCGGTGGCGGGGCTCTGCCCCATCACCGAGGCCAACCTGGGCGATGGTCCCTTCAACGGCGCCGCCTACCTGTCCCATGGCGGGCGCTTCGGGATCGGTTCGGACTCCAACCTGCGGATTGCCCTGCCGGAAGAGCTGCGCCTGCTGGAATATTCCCAACGCCTGCGTGATCTGTGCCGGAATGTGATGGTGCCCGGCCCGGGTTCGGTCGGGGAGAGCCTGTATCTGGGTGCCGCAGAAGGCGGTGCGCAGGCCCTGGGCCGCACTGCTGGGCGGATCGAACCGGGTGCCCTGGCCGATCTTGTCGCCATCGACAGTACGCACCCCGCCCTCTGCGCACTCGACCCCGCACAATTGCTGGACGGGCTGTGCTTTGCCGCCGGGGAGGGCACCGTTACCGATGTCTGGAGCGCCGGGCGCCATCAGGTCAAGGAGGGACGCCACCTGGCACGCGACAGAATTCTGGCCGCCTACCGCCAGGCGATGGCCGACCTGCGCGCAGCTCTCTGAGCGCACAGCTTTACAAAACCGCTCAAGACGCCGAGAAAGACGTGACACCCTCCCTTCAGCCAGCAACAGGATCGCCGGTGCAGCCAGACAAGAAGACCAATTACAAAGAGGTCCGGGACGAGGTGCTGCGCCGCATTCAGGATCGGATCTGGGACCAAGGCGCCCTGCTGCCCACCGAACAGGAGCTGTCAGAGGAATTCGGCTGCGCCCGCGCAACCGTCAACCGCGCCCTGCGCGAACTGGCCGATCAGGGCATCATCGACCGCAAACGCAAAAGCGGCACGCGGGTGGCCACGGCGCCTGTGAAACAGGCGCGGCTGACGATCAGCATCACCCGCCAGCAGGTGGAGGATATGAACGCCGCCTATCGCTACCGGCTGGTCAGCCGCGAGATCGTCGCGGCGCCGGATTGGCTGTCGGCGCAGATGGGCCTGCCCGCCGGGGCCGAAGTCCTGCATCTCATCTGCATGCATTACGCCGATGGCAGCCCCTATCAGCACGAGGATCGCTGGATCAATATCGCGGCCATTCCCGAAGTCGCTCAGGCGGATTTCACTGGAACCGGACCAAACGAATGGCTGCTGGCGCAGGTGCCCTTCTCAGATGCGGAAATCACCCTGTCCGCGGTCCCCGCAGAGGCCGAGATCGCCGCCTTCCTGGGCGCGCGGGAGGGTGCGCCGCTGTTCCTGATGGAGCGCAGCACCTGGTTTCAGGAGCAACCCGTCACCTATGTGCGGATGCAGTTCCACCCCGGCTACAAGATGCGCACAGGCTCCTAACCTGCCTGCAACAGCAGCTCGGCCTCGTAGCTTTTCAACGCAGGCCGTGCAGAGGGGCCATAGGCGGACCAATCGCCCCCGATCAGGCGCAGGATCTCGGCGCGGGTCTCCGTATCAAAACTACCGGCGGTCTCGGCGCCGGGATGATAGCTTTCACTGAACAGCCCGTTGCCGCAGACGATCTCGTGGCGGTCAAACAGCAGGTGGACATAGGTAACCGCAGCGCCATCCATGCGGCGGCGAATAGAGCTGCCGTTGACCAGATCCTTGGCCTTCACCAGCACCTGCGGGGTGCCGAACAGCATCTCGGCACGACCGGAGGCCAGAAATACGCGGTGGCAGGGGGAAAGCTCCACCGTCTCATGCCTGCCCAGCGCCCCGGCCTGCAGCACCACGGGCGCATCCGCGCCCCTGGCCTTGCGCTGACTGCGACCGATCCAGCGCAGGGGCTGGAACCCGTTGTCACGGGTGCGCACGCGCATGCCCGGCTGCAGCGCCTCTACCGGAACCGATCCCTCCAGGGTATCGATCAGGGTGCCGGCCACGAAACAGGGCACCGTTGTCATCTCGACCACGCCGGTGTCGGTGTTCCCCAGATCATCGGCCACCGTGTAGGTGAAGGTGGTGGTTTCCGGATCCTCCACATCCGGTTGCGCCCAGAGCGTGAATGTCCCATCCGCGTTCAGCGTGACCTGTTCACCATTCGCAAGGGTCACGGTGCTGCCCACTCCCACCGGCTGACCGTTGATATGGGTGACCGTCAAGGTCGAACCGGGCGTGTGAATATCATTGGCCAATACATCCAACACCTCCGACTCACCCTCGGTGACGGTGATCTCATCATCGCCCGCGACCAGGGCGGTCTGGATCGAATCCCCGGCGATCAGCAGGTTGGAATCATATTTGTCATCCCCGGCATCCGCGATCCCGATCTTGATCGTGTTGACCTCTCCGGCATTGACCGGCGCGGTCAGCGTCAGGGTGATGGTGAACCCGTCCATCTCCGTGTTGTAGGTATCATCCCGGTGATAGTTGTCGACATAGAGGTTCTCGTTCGACTCGTCATTGATATTGTCGATCGAGATATCGCCGGTGCCGATGGTCATCTCGGCCTTCTCACCGTTGACCCAGACACCGACCACATCGTTGAAGCCCTTGTTGACATATTCGAGATACTCCTCGGAGGAGAACACGAACTGCATCGTCAGGGTCGAGCCTTCGGGGACGAATTCCGCTTCGAAAACAGCCGCATCATAGGTGCGCATCCCCGCCAGGGCCGTGAGATCGGAATCCCCCGCCTCCCCGTGGCGGGTCGTGGTGCGGGAGCTGACATTCACATCGCCGCTGCTGTTGGTCACATCCTCGGCGCGGCCGGTCGACAGGATCACGCCACTGTCCGAAGGGGTCAGCTCAGGGGCCACCGTGTCGCCATCCGTGTAGATGCCCGAGGCACTGGTGGCACCGGTATAGCTGGCGCTGTTGATGGAGATGCCGCTGCCAAACATGGCTTCAGCCATCTGCAATGCGCTGGCAGAGGTATCGATAGGCAATTCAGAGGCGGTGGGCATGACGTCAATCCCAAGCAGGTTCAATCAAAACGGATGATGGTGCCGAAATCTGGAAATCGGTTTGTTCTCGTTTACCTCACGGGGCGTTTAGGATCGGTAAACCGCGCCCCTCCAGGGTGCCAAACCGATTGACCGGCGGGCGCTGCAGGCGTAATGCCGAGGCCATGGAAAAGAAGAAAACCTCCCGCCAGCAGGTCTACACGCTCCTGGTCCAGATCGGACGCAAGGAGGGCGACGGGCTGCCCGATGGCGCCACCGGCGCGGCGCTGATGATCTACGCCTCAGGTGTGGATGAAGCCGAAGCCGTGCGCGAGAGCGTCGCGATCCTGAAACAGGCCGATACGGCGCCGCTTGATGTCACCGGCTATGGCACCCTGGAAGAGCGCGAAGCCGAAGGCCATGAGATCGGTGAGGAAGAGCGCGCCCTGATGCAGCGCGCGCTAGAGGAAAACGCGGTGATCGTGGCGCAGATGACCCCCTTCTTCGACGGTGAGGAAGCGACGATCCACTAGACCCCATCGGGCCTGAGTGTTTGGACGCACCAATACCTCAGACGATCAGTTGCCGCCGCCAAACCAGCGTTTGTAGATCTGATCGTAGGTTCCGTCTTCCTGCAGCGCCAACAGGGCCCGGTTCACCTCTTCGGTATGAGGAGAGCCCTGCGGGAACAACAGACCGTAATTCTCACGCAGGAAGGCAGAGCCGATGGTGCGGCCGTGGCTCTCTCCCTGATGGCTGACATAGTAGTTCAGCACCGGCGCATCAAAGACCACGGCATCGATCTTTTTGCCCTCGAAGGCGTCGATCAGCTCGTCCAGGCCGGTGTAGCCATAGAAATCGATGTCCCGACGGTCCAGGAACCCGGCAGCGGTGGAGCCGGATATCGTCCCGACATTCTGTCCATAGAGATCGTTGACCGAGTTCACCTTGCCGGTGATGGCCTCGACCGTCATGGCGGTGGTGATCTTGGCGACGAAGACGGACACGACGAACAGCGAGGAAATCACCAGCAGAACGCCAAACAGGCGCCCGATGGGGGTGCGCGGCACCCGCTCTTCAAAGCCGCCGTTCACCACCAGATTGAGCGCCCACCAGAAGGAGGGAAACCAGGCCTCGTTCAGGGGGCGGTCGAAATAGGGCTGCGCGCGGCGTTCGAACACCCACATCAGCATGCCGCCGCCAAACAGCACCACAAAGGCAAGACCGATTGCCACCGCCAGATCCCAGGACAACATCGCCCGCCACAGGGACGGCGGGCGCACGTCTTCGGCATGGACCATGATCTGCAGGCCGCTTTCAAACACCGGCTGGCTGAAGTCCATCTCGGTTTCCCGCGCTGCGGTGATCGAGATATTCGCCGCCGCCAGATCCACCTCGCCCTGGCGCACACCGTCCAGCATTTCGGCAAAGCTGTCCGTGCGGTTGATCTCGTAGCTCCAGCCAAGGCGATCTGCCAGGGCATCCACCAGTTCGATGGAAAACCCGGTATCCTGTCCGTTTTCGACCATCGAAAACGGCGGACGTGTCACGGTATTGACCGTCAGGGTCTGTGCCCAGATCGCCTGCCCCCACAGCATGAGCAGGATCAACCAGGAATAACGAAGATAGCGCACAGCCGACAGGACCCGTTTATTAAGGAAATCGGAAAAAGTCTTAGGCGCTCCAAAGGCGTCACGCAAGCGTGATTGCCCTGACTTGACCTGACGCCACAGAGAGGGCAACGCTAGGCGACTGGTCAGGCGGCCTGCAGCGCCGTCAACAGGCGTCCTTCGACACCGGTCAGGGTCCGCCGGGCCGCGGGGCCGTATCCTGTGCCCGTCTCGGGATCCAGCTCAGGGAACAGGGCGCAGATCTCATCCAGCACCCGACGTTCGAACAGGCTGGGCGTCTCCGGCCCCGGCAGGAAGCTTTCGCTGGGCAGATCTTCCGAATAGATCACCTGGTGGCGATCGAACATCAGGTGGACATAGCACACCTGTGCCTGAGGCGCGCGCCGGACGCTGCTGTCGTTGATCAGATCGCGTGCCGCCACCAGGACCTCCGGCTCGCCGAACAGCAGTTCGGCGGCAGCGCCCCGTACCAGCACCCGGTGCTGGGGCGAGACCTCAAGATCCCGATGCGCCCCGAACGTGCCCGCAGCGATCCGCACCGGGGCCAGCTCTCCCTGCCCCGCAACCAAGCGCGATCCGGCCCAGCGCACCGGCTGCGGCCCCTCATCGCGGGTCAGGACCAGATCTCCCGGCTCCAGGCTCTCGACCGGTACATCGCCCCCAGGCGTGCGGATCAGGGTGCCTGCGACAAAACAGGGGATCGAGGTTGCATTAACCACACCGGTGTCAGAACTCACCCCGTTGTCGACGGTATAGGTGAAGGTGAAATCCTCCACATCGCCGTCCCCGATCAGGGTCAGCGTCCCGTCGGCGTTCAGCTCCACCTCCTGGCCGGTGCTGAGCGTGATGCGCGATCCCGCTGTCACCGCGATCCCGTTCAGATGGGTGATGGTCAGAGTTCCGCCCGCCGCATTCACATCATTGGCCAGCACATCGACGGTCTTGCTGCCGTCCGGCAGGACATGGACCAGATCGGTCTTCGCAACCAACCCGGTCTGGATCGAGTCCCCGGCAATCAGCAGGTTGCTGTCATAGGCACTGTCGCCCACATCCGCGATGCCGATCCGGATGGTGTTCACCGCGTCCGGATTGACATTCATGGTCAGCGTCATGGTGACCGTCAGCCCGTCCATCTCGGTGTTGTAGGTGTCATTCGTGTTGTCGAGGTACAGGTTCTGATTGTTTGTGGCGCTCACATTGTCCGGCGTCGCGGTCCCGCTGCCCACTTCCAGCTGGACCTGTTCCCCGTTGACCCAGACCGACACCACATCCTGAAAGACTGAGTTCTGATATTCCGGAAATTCCTCGGAGGAGAAGATGAACTGCATCGTCATCACCTCCCCATCCGGGACAAAACTCACATCGAGATAAGAGGCGTCATAGGTGCGCGCGCCCGCAGCTGCATTGAAATCCGCATTGTCGGTCTCGCCGCTGGTATTGGTCGACTGGTTCGGGCGCTGGTTCGCCTCGCCGCTGGAATTGGTATAGTCATCGGCGCGCCCGGTAGAGAGGATCACCCCCGTGTCGCCCGGCGTCGCCCCCGGCGCCAGGGCATCGCCCCCCGAGTAGATCCCCGAAGACCGGCTGTCCCCGGAATAGCTGGCGCTCACCACCGTGACACCGGGGCCAAAGATCTCCTCGGCCATCTCGTCGGCCGAGGCGTTCAGATTGTAGTTCAGCTCTGATGCTGCCACCATGACGGTCCCACCCATACTGCTGCAAGGCACATCTCTCCCGCCCCGGCCGCGCGGATGCACACCGGGCTTACCCCTCCAAAGAGGGCCCTTCTTGGGAATGAAATGCTGGCTCCGCCCGTCTGCCCGGCGGGTTGCCTGCCTCGTGTTCTTTTTGGTTAACGACTGATTAACACGATTCTTTTTCCGAGTCCCCGCCCCAGTGCGCGGTTCACGAAATGACCTTGGCGGCGCCACATTTTGCCGGGATCTGCCCGATTTGCGCCACGCCGTGATTTGCACGTCGGCAGGATCCGCGCTAGGCCATGATCAGCCGAAATTCCAGGAGCCCGTCCGATGACCCCGACCGATCCCGCACGCCTCACCGCCGATCTGATCCGCTGCCCCTCGGTCACCCCCGAGGAAGGCGGCGCGCTGGAGCTTCTGGAACGGACATTGAGCGCGGCAGGCTTTGACTGCGCCCGCGCCGACCGTAACGGCACCCCGAACCTCTTTGCCCGCTGGGGCGCCAAGGGACACGCCCGCACATTCGGTTTCAACGGTCACACCGATGTGGTGCCGGTGGGCGATGCGGCAGCCTGGAGCACCGATCCCTTCGGCGCCGAGGAAAAGGACGGCATCCTCTATGGCCGGGGCGCCACGGATATGAAATCGGGGGTGGCCGCCTTTGCCGCCGCCGCCATCGATTTCGTGAAAGAGACCCCGCCCGATGGCGCCGTGATCCTGACCATCACCGGCGACGAGGAAGGCGATGCCACGGATGGCACCACGGCGCTGCTCGACTATATGGCGGATCAGGGTGAAGCCATGTCCGTCTGCCTGGTGGGAGAACCCACCTGCCCCAACACCATGGGCGAGATGATCAAGATCGGGCGGCGCGGATCGCTGTCGGCCTGGTTCACCGTCACTGGCAAGCAGGGCCATTCCGCCTATCCGCATCGGGCCAACAACCCGCTGAATGCCATGGCGCGGCTGATGGATCGCCTTGCCAGCCACGAGCTGGACCAGGGCACCGAACATTTCGACGCCTCCACCCTGGCCGTGGTCACCATCGACACCGGCAACCCGGCAACCAATGTGATCCCGGCACAAAGCCGCGCCACGGTGAACATCCGCTTCAACGACGCCCACAGCGGCGCCAGCCTGAGTGACTGGCTGCGTGCGGAAGCCGACAAGATCGAGGCTGAGTTCGGCACCTCGGTCGACATGAAGGTGAAGATCTCGGGCGAAAGCTTCATCACGCCCCCCGGTGCCCTGTCGGATCTGGTTTCAAAGGCCGTTGAGGCGGAAACCGGTATCACACCCGAACTGTCCACCACCGGCGGCACCTCGGATGCGCGTTTTGTCAAAAGCCACTGCCCGGTGGTGGAGTTCGGCCTGGTGGGCAAGACCATGCACCAGGTGGATGAATGCGTCGAAATCGCCCAGATCCATCAGCTCAAGGCGATCTACTCCCGTATCCTGAAGGACTATTTCGCCTGAACCGGAGGTCTTGGTGATCCTGGGGCAGCACATGGTGAAGGAAGATTCATGAGGCGCCCAACCCTTGTCATCATGATCAAGGAACCGCGCCCCGGGCGGGTCAAGACTCGGCTGGCGCAGGGCCTCGGCATCATTCCGGCAACCTGGTGGTTTCGCCACCAATCGGCGCGGCTGATCCGCAGCTTGCGCGATCCCCGCTGGCAGATCGTTCTGGCGGTTGCCCCGGATCGGGCGGTCACCTCTCGGATTTGGCCCACGGATCTGGCACGCCTGCCGCAAGGTGGCGGTGATCTTGGGCAACGCATGAAACGAATGCTCCAAAATGCCGCGCCCCACGGCCCTGTGTGCCTTATCGGAGCCGACATTCCCGGTATCACTCGCGCCCATATCGCCCGCGCTTTTTCCGCCCTTGGCCCCCATGATGCCGTGTTCGGCCCCGCCACCGATGGCGGCTATTGGCTGGTGGGCGCCCGCCACCCGGCCCGCCTGCCACGCGACCTGTTTCAGGATGTGCGCTGGTCCAGTGAACATGCGCTGACCGATTCCATTGCGACCCTGCCCGGCTGGCGCATTGCACGCACGGACACCCTGCAGGACATCGACACGGTAGAAGATCTGCGCCGCAGCGGGGCCTGAGCCATGATTTTTCACGATGACCTTGCCCGCGCGCCGTGATACGCGGGATTCATGACCCGTATCCCCTCCAAGGCCGAAATCCTCGACTGGATTTCCGCCCACCCGACCCAGACATCGAAACGCGACATTGCCAAGGCCTTTGGCATCAAGGGGGCTGACCGGATCGACCTCAAGCGCGTGCTGAAGGAGCTGGAGGAAGAGGGGCACCTGCAAAAGCGCAAGAAAACCTACAGCGATCCCGACCAACTGCCCCCCGTCACCATCCTGACGGTAAAACGTCCCAGCCGCGACGGCGATCTTTATGGCCGCCCGCTGGAGTGGCACGGGGAAGGAATCGAGCCGGTCATCCTGCTGGTCCTGCGCGCCTCGGATCCTGCCTTAGGTGAAGGGGACCGGATCCTTGCGCGTCTGACTGCGGTGAAGGGTGAAGACCACAATTACGAGGGCCGCCTGATCCGCCGCATCGGCACCAACCCCAAGCGCGTGCTGGGCGTCTTTCGCACCGGGGCCGAGGGCGGCCGCATCGTGCCCATCGACAAGAGCGCCTCGACCGAGTGGATGGTCCCGACGGATGCCACCAATGGTGCCAAGGACGGCGAGCTGGTCGAGGCCGAACAGGCCGGACCTAAGGCGCGCATGGGCCTGCCCCGCGCCCGCATCGTGGAACGCCTCGGCGATCCTTCCGCGCCCAAGGCCGTGTCGCTGATCGCCATCCACCAGCACGGCATTCCCGACCAATTCCCCGATCAGGTCATGGCAGAGGCAGACGCCGCCAAACCCATCGGCCTCAAAGGGCGCGAGGATCTGCGCGATCTGCCGCTGATCACCATCGACCCCGTCGATGCCCGCGACCGGGACGATGCCTGTTTTGCCGAGGCGGACACCGATCCCAAGAACTCCGGCGGCCATGTGATCTGGGTCGCCATTGCCGATGTGGCGGCCTATGTGCATCCCGGCTCAGCACTGGACCGCGAGGCGCGCAAGCGCGGCAACTCCAGCTACTTCCCCGACCGCGTTGTGCCGATGCTGCCGGACCGTCTATCGGGCGATCTCTGCTCGCTGCATGAAAACGTGCCACGCGCCAGCGTGGTCGTGCGCATGCAGGTAGATGCGGAGGGCAACAAGATCGGCCATCGCTTCATGCGGGCGCTGATCAACTCCAGCGCGGCACTTAGCTACCAGGAGGTGCAGGACGCCATGGATGGGCGCCCCAGCGACAAGACCGCGCCCCTGCTGGACGATGTGATCAAGCCGCTTTACGCCGCCTATCGCGCCCTGACCAAGGCCCGCGCAGCGCGGCAACCGCTGGATCTGGACCTGCCCGAACGGCGCATCATTCTGGATGACGATGGTCACGTGGTCTCGGTCAATTTCCGTGACCGGCTTGAGGCGCACCGGCTGATCGAGGAATTCATGGTGCTCGCCAATGTGGCCGCCGCCGAAACCCTGATCCAGAAGCGCACGCCGCTGGTTTTCCGCGTGCACGAGGAACCGGCGCCGGACAAGCTCGATGCCTTGCGCGAAACCGCCCAGGCGGCCGGGCTTTCCCTGGCCAAGGGGCAAGTTCTGCAGACCCGGCATCTCAATGCGCTGCTGAACGCTGCGGCGGGAACGGATGATGCAGAGCTGATCAACATCTCCACCCTGCGGTCGATGCAGCAGGCCTATTACAACCCCGAGAACTTCGGCCACTTCGGCCTTGCGCTGCGCAACTATGCGCATTTCACCTCGCCCATCCGCCGCTATGCGGACCTGATCGTGCACCGCGCGCTGATCACCGCCCATGGCTGGGGGCCGGACAAGGGCAAGGATGGCCTCAGACCCGACGAGATCGAGCGACTGGACGATACCGCCACCCATATCTCGGAAACCGAGCGCCGCTCGATGATCGCCGAGCGCGACACCACCGACCGCTACCTGGCCGCCTATCTGTCGGAACGGGTGGGCAATGAATTCACCGGCCGGATCAGTGGCATGGCCCGCTTTGGCGCCTTCGTGAAACTGGATGAGACCGGCGCCGACGGGCTGGTGCCGGTGCGCACCATCGGGCGCGAGTTCTTCCACTTCGATGCCGAGGCCGGAACCCTGATGGGCGCCGATACCGGCTTTACCCTGGCCATCGGCCAGCGCGTCACCGTGCGCCTGACCCAGGCCGCGCCCGTGACTGGCGGGTTGGAACTGGAGCTGCTGTCGGTGGAGGATGCAACGGTGCCAACCGGCGGCGGGCGTGGGCGACGCAGCCCGGCGGGGCGCACCGTCAAACGCAAGGCCGCCAAATCAAAGCACAAGGCCGCCAAGACCAAGCGCAAGGTGGAGCGCAAGCGCCGGAAGTGATCCCGCATCCATGGCGCCCTGGCACCGGCGAGGCATCGCCTGTCGCAAACCCGGAATGAGACTGCGCCCTTTTGCCAGTGCCCGGCAAAGGCTACATTCACCTTGAGCAGTACACACACAAGGTAGATGTCACATGCGGATCTGGATGACGGCGGCAGCCCTTGCCGCGACCGGAACACTGGCTGGCGCGACCGCGCCCGATCACTCCCTGCGCCCCACAGGTCGGCCGATGGCACAGGATCAGACCGGGGTTCAACTGGCGGCGGCGACCTCGCTGCGCCCTGTGGCGCGCCCCGGAGAAGTTGCGCCTGTGATCGATGGGCCCGAAGAGGTGCAGCCCGTCGCCTCCAACAGCGCCTTTCAGGCCTGGATCAACGGCTTTCGCAAACGGGCCCTGGCGCAGGGGATCACCACGGCCACCTTCAACCGCGCCTTTCGCGGAGTGGAATACGACAATGAGGTCATCCGCCGCGACCGAAACCAATCGGAGTTCACCAAGACGCTGCAGGATTACCTTGGCAGCGCGGTCTCGGACACCCGCGTCAAGAACGGCAAGAAGGCCCTACGCGAGCAGCGCCGCCGCCTGAAACAGATCGAGGCCACTTATGGGGTCGACAAGGAAGTGGTGGTCGCCGTCTGGGGCATGGAAAGCAACTATGGCAACAACCGTGGCTCCATGGACGTGATCCAGTCTCTGGCGACACTGGCCTATGACGGGCGGCGCGGAAAGTTCTTTGAAAAGCAGCTGATCGCCGCGCTGAAGATCCTGCAGTCGGGCGATGTGCCGCCGCGCAAGATGACCGGCAGCTGGGCGGGCGCCATGGGGCACACCCAGTTCATTCCGACCTCCTACCTGGCTTACGCGGTGGATTTCACCGGCGATGGCAAGCGCGACATCTGGTCGGACAACCCCTCGGATGCGCTGGCCTCCACTGCCGCCTACCTGAAACGCTTTGGTTGGGTCAAAGGGCAGCCCTGGGGCGTAGAGGTGAAACTTCCGCGCGGGTTCAACTACGGGCTGGTGGGTCGGTCAATCAAGAAATCCCCCGCCGAATGGGCCAAGCTGGGGGTGACTGGCGTGGATGGCCGCGCGGTGCCCAACTATGGCTCCGGCGCGCTCCTGCTGCCTGTCGGCGGCAATGGTCCGGCCTTCATGGTCTTCAAGAACTTCTCGGTGATCGAACGCTACAACGCCGCCGATGCCTATGTGATCGGCGTCGGGCACCTGTCGGACCGCATCAAGGGCGGCGGTGAGTTCCAGGCGAAATGGCCGGGCGGGGATCGCTCCCTCACCTTCCGCGAACGCAAGGAGCTGCAGCGCAGGCTGACCCGCGCCGGGTTCGACACCGGCGGTGTCGATGGCAAGATCGGCCCAAAATCGCTGGAGGCCATCCGCGCTTATCAAAGCTCCAAGGGGCTGGTGCCGGATGGGTTTGCCTCATTCAAACTGCTGAAACGGCTGCGCTGATCCGCAATCCTCCCAACGAAAAAGGCCCCGTGCATCGCGCCGGGGCCTTTCTGTTTTGAAATGATCCGGTCCGATCAGCCGGGGCTCATGCCGCGCAGCCGTTCAGAGCGGCGACGCAGCAGCTCCAGCACGGTCAGCAGGGCAATCGAGATCGCCACCAGGATCGTGGCCACCGCCAGGATGGTGGGCGAGATCTGCTCGCGCAGGCCGGTGAACATCTGCCAGGGCAGCGTCTTCTGGCCGGCGGAACCGACGAAGAGCACCACCACTACCTCGTCAAAGGAGGTGATGAAGGCGAAAAGGCCGCCCGAGATCACGCCGGGCAGGATCAGCGGCATCTGCACCCGGAAGAAGGTGGTGACGGGATCCGCGCCCATATTCGCCGCTGCCCGCGTCAGCGAGCGGTCAAAGCCCACCAAGGTTGCGGTCACGGTGATGATGACGAAGGGAATGCCCAGCGCCGCATGGGCCAGGACGACACCGAAATAGGTCCCCTGCAGGCCGATGCGGCTGTAGAAGAAATACATGCCCGCAGCCGAGATGATCAGCGGCACGATCATCGGCGAGATCAGGATCGCCATGATCGCCCGGCGGAACGGAACATGCGGCTGGCTGAGGCCAATCGCGGCCAGGGTGCCAAAGCTCACCGACAGGACCGTCGCCATGGGGGCGATCTTCACCGAGTTCCACAGCGCCTGCTGCCAGTCGTCATTGGTGAAGAAGTCCTCGTAGTGTTTCAGCGAATAGCCCGCCGGATCAAACCGCAGCATTTCCGGGGTGAAGGTGAAGAAATCCTCGGCGTTGAAGCTGAGCGGCATCACCACCAGGATCGGGGTGATCAGGAAGACGAAGATCGCGCCGCAGATCACCCGGAAAGCATAGTGCCACAGCACCTGCCCCGGCGTGAGGTAGGGCGCCAGGTGTTGACGATAGCGCGAGGTTGCAAGCCAGAAGATGAACCAGCCCGCGAACCAGCCGAACAGGCCGCCCAGAACAGCAGCCGGAAGCCCGCCCAGGAAATAGCCAAGGACCAGGAACAGTGCGAAGGTGGCCCAGCGCAGGGGCTTTTCCTTGTCGGTCATGCCCGCAAAGACAAAACCAAGAACGCCCAGCAGCGCCGCGCCGATCAGGATGCCGATCAGCCCGGTGGCCTGCGCCGTGCCCACGAAAAGTCCAAAGAAGGCTCCGGCACCGGCTGCAACGGCAGCGGTGAAACCGGGGGTTTGGTTGGTGACAGGTGTCAGTGCCATGTTGCTTATCCCAGTTTCACGTTGTCGATGCCGACGATCTTGTCATAGGCCCAGTAAAGGATCAGGACGACCACCAGCAGGATCGCGCCCAGCGCCGCCGCCAGACCCCAGTTGAGCGAGGACGAGATGTGATAGGCGATCCGGTTGGAGATGAAGACACCCTTGGTGCCGCCGACGATCTCGGGCGTGATGTAGTAGCCGATGGCGAGGATGAAGACGAGGATCGACCCCGCCCCGATACCCGGCACCGACTGCGGGAAGTAGACCCGCCAGAAGGCCGTCCAGTTGGTCGCCCCCAGCGATTTCGCCGCGCGCAGGTAAGACGGATTGATCGTCTGCATCACCGAATACATCGGCAGGATCATGAAGGGCAGCAGGATATGGGTCATCGCCACGATGGTGCCGAACTGGTTGTTGATCATCACCAGACGCGCGTCATCCGCCACCAGCCCCAGCCACACGAGAACATCGTTGATCACCCCCTGCTGCTGCAGCATCACCTTCCAGGCGGAGGTCCGGACCAATAGCGAGGTCCAGAAGGGCAGCAGAACGAGAATCATCAACAAGTTCGCCGATCGCGCCGGCAGGTTCGCCAGGATCCAGGCCACCGGGTAGCCCAGCACGATGCAGGAGAAGGTGATCACCAGAGACATGAACATGGTGCGTTGGAACAGAGTGATATAGATCTGCTGATTCTCGGGCCGCGCCTCGGCGCCGTCCACGCCCTTCTGCATGTCGATGGAATTCAGGAAATAGCCGTTGGTGTACTTGGGACTGTAGGTCTGGATGGTGCGCCAGACTTCGGGGTCGGCCCAATCCTTGTCGATCTTGACGAATTTCTCTTTGAAGGGCGCATCCTCGGCGATGTCCCATTTCTTGACCTTGCGGCCAGACTTGCGGAACAGCGAGGAAATCCCGGTCATTTCATAGTTCAGGCGGGTGCCAAGCCGGGTATGGGTCTTGGCCTCGACCGCCACGATCAGATCGGCAGCCAACGCCGCATAGACCGCCTCGTCCGGGGCCTCGCCGCTGTTCGCGTCCCAGCCCTGCAGGGCGACAACGGTCTTTGGCAGCGTGTCGGCGACGATCCGGTTCTCGACCGAGCGGAACAGCATATCCGCAATCGGGAGAATGAAGGTCAGAAGGATGAACAGCAAAAGCGGCGCGACCAGCATCAGCGCACGCAGTTTCTGCATTCTCAGGGCGCGGGCCAGGCTACGCTTCAACGGCGTGCCGTCAGCCGCCAGCACCGGGCCGGATTGGGTGGTGTCGCTCATATCTATCCCTGTTCATTGCCCCGCCGTGTCCCCCGCGGGTTTTGCTCTTCCGGCCGTTCGAACGCGGCCTATTGCGAAGAGTGAGGTGCCAGAGAGCGGCGGGCGCTCTCTGGCGGTGTTTTCAGACCGGCTTACTTGGCGAGCCAGGCCTGGAATTTCGCGTCGATGTCGTCGCGGTAGTCAGCCCAGAACTCGTAGTTAAAGAGGGACGTGTTCTTGGCGTTGTTCGGATCGGTCGGCATGTGCGGCGCCATGTCGATGCCCAGATCGGCGTGCTTGCCAACCAGCGGCGCCGAGGAGGCACGGGCCGGGCCATAGGAGATGAACTTGGCCTGATCCGCCAGACGCTGCGTGTCGGTGGCGAACATGATATAGTCCAGGGCGCGGGCCTGACGTTCCGGCGACAGACCTGCCGGGATGATCCAGCCGTCCAGGTCGAAGACCTGCGCGTCCCACAGCATCGCAACCGGCTGCTTCTGCTCTTCGATGACCGAGAACAGGCGACCGTTGTAGGTGGAACCCATCACGACTTCGCCATCCGCCAGCAGCTGCGGGGTGTCGGCGCCTGCGGACCACCAGATCACGCTGTCCTTGATGGTGTCGAGCTTGGCCAGGGCCTGCTCCTGACCGGCTTCGGTTTCCAGGACGTCATAGACTTCGTCCTTGGCAACACCGTCACACAGCAGGGCCCATTCCATGTTGTTGATCGGACGCTTTTCCAGCGCGCGCTTGCCCGGATAGGCTTCCAGGTCGAAGACGTCGCAGATGTCATCCGGAGGCGTGTCGCCAACCATGTCGGTGCGGTAGCCGAAGGTGGTCGAGTAGACGATCTGCGGGATGAAGCAGTCGGAGACCAGCAGTTCGCCGAAGTCTTCGGAGGCAGGCGTGCCATCGGGCGCCGCTGCCAGCTGGGTGTCGGCATCGATTTCCAGCGCCAGGCCTTCGTCGCACAGGCGCATGGCGTCAGCGGCAACCACGTCGACCACGTCCCAGGTCACATTGCCCGCTTCGTTCATCGCGCGCAGCTTGGCCACGGCTTCGGCGGAGGATTCATCGTTGATGATCTTGACGCCGGTCTTGGCCGCATAGGGCTCGTGATAGGCCTTCATCTGGGAGTTCGAATAGGCGCCGCCCCAGGATACGATGGTCATCTCGTTTGCCATCTCGGCAAAGGCCATCGGTGCGCACAGCGCAGTGGAGGCTGCAAGGGCGGTCAGTTTGGTGAGTTTCATAAGCACTCTCTCCTTGTTGATCTTGAACTAAAGTCATCCCCCGGTCACTTCGCCGCCGAGGGTTATCCAGCTGCGCGCGGGCCTCAGGCGTCCAGCGCGCGGCAATCTTCGGGCAGCCAGCCGATTTCGATCTGCTGGCCGGGCTTCAGGCGGGTCTGGTCCGGTGCATTCCGGGTCTTGATGATGAACTCATCATTGCCGGCCACGCGGAGGCGAGTGCGGAAGATGTCACCCATGTAGATGAACTCCAGCACCTCTGCTTTCAGCGTATGCGCCCCTTCCTGAAGCCGCTCCTTGTTGTATTCGACGCGCTCGGGACGGATGGACACGCGGGTGCGTTCACCCGGCTGCGAGACATTGACCGGTTTACAGTCGATCAGCTCTCCATCATCCAGCTGCACCACGGCCTGGCCGTTGGTGATTTCCTTCACGGTACCTTCCAGGGTGTTGTTCTCCCCGATGAACTGCGCCACGAAGCTGTTTTCCGGCTCTTCATAAAGCTGATCCGGCGGCGCCAGCTGCTGGATACGGCCATCATCGAAGACCGCGACACGATCCGACATGGTCAGCGCCTCGGTCTGGTCGTGGGTCACATAGACCACGGTGATGCCCAGGCGGTGGGCCAGGTCGGTGATCTCGAACTGCATCTTTTCGCGGAGCTGCTTGTCCAGCGCGCCCAGCGGTTCGTCCATCAGAACCAGCTCGGGTTCGAACACCAATGCCCGGGCCAGCGCGACCCGTTGCTGCTGACCGCCCGACAATTGCGACGGACGGCGGCCGCCAAAGGCGCCCATTTCCACCATGTCCAGCGCGCGCATGACCTTCTGTTCGCGCTCAGACTTGCCCATCTTGCGCACCTCCAGCGGAAAGCTGAGGTTCTCGGCAATGGTCATATGCGGGAACAGGGCATAGTTCTGGAACACCATGCCGATGCCACGCTTATGCGGAGGAATGTTGTTGATCGACACCCCGCCCAGGCGAATGTCGCCGTGGGTGGCGGTCTCAAATCCGGCCAGCATCATCAGGCAGGTTGTCTTGCCGGAACCGGACGGCCCCAGCATTGTCAGAAACTCACCTTTGGGCATGACCAGGTTCAGATCTTTGACGACGAGCGTTTCGCCATCATAACTCTTCTGGACACGTTCGAATTCAACGAACGCATCACTGTTTGACGCATCAGCCAAAACAGGCTCCCCGTGTTAAGTCGGCAGTTTGTCTGCACTTGTTGCACCGATGTAAGCATACCCACCCCGCGGGATGCAACCGGATCGTCAATCGGCGCTTGCGACCAGCTTAGGCGCGGGCCTCAGAGGGATCGAACCATTTGCGACATCTGGAGGAGAATTTGCGACGCTTTTTCGATAGCAGCACAGAAGAATCCACTGGACATAACTGTCTGGTCAAAAACGGACCGCAGAACGAAGAGTATTCCGGTGCCGCCATCGCGGCACCGGGCCTGTTTTTAAGGCAGATTTGAGTCTCGGGGCCGACCCCGAGTCAGGTGCCCGAGTCGGGCCTCCTGTTAGGCGCTGTGCAGCAAATCCTGCTCTTTCAATGCCGCATAGCATTCGTCCAGCGACAGGCGCGCCCGTTCAATCAGCGTGTCGATCTCTTCCGGCTTGATCACCAGCGGCGGCGAGATGATCATCCGATCGCCCACATGGCGCATGACCAGATTGTTGGCAAAGCAGCGCTCGCGGCAGATATAGCCCACGGTGCCCGCAGGGGCGGCAAAGGCGGCGCGGGCCTCCTTGTTCGGCGTCAAGGCGATAGACCCCATCATGCCGACGATCTTGGCCTCGCCCACCAGCGGGTGATCGGTCAGCGCTTCCCACTTTTCCTTGAGGTAGGGCGCGGCCACATCCTGCACGTGACCGACGATGTTTTCCTCCTCCAGGATGCGCAGGTTCTCCAGCGCAACGGCCGAGGACACGGGATGCCCCGAATAGGTATAGCCGTGGTTGAACTCGTCCCCCGCGATCACAGCGGCAACCTCATCCGACACGATGGAACCGCCGATCGGCGCATAACCGGAGCTGAGCCCCTTGGCGATGGTCATGATATCGGGGCGGATGCCCATGGTCTGGCTGCCGAACCAATTGCCGGTCCGACCAAAGCCGCAGATCACCTCGTCCGCGATCAGCAGGATCTCGTACTTGTCGCAGATGCGCTGGATCTCGGGCCAATAGGTGGCCGGAGGCACGATGACACCGCCCGCACCCTGTACCGGCTCGGCGATGAAGGCCGCAACGCGGTCTTCGCCCAGCTCCAGGATCGCCTGCTCCAACTCCTGCGCGCGCTGCAGACCGAAGTCTTCGGGGGACATATCACCGCCCTCGGCCCACCAATGCGGCTGGTTGATGTGGTGAATGTCCGGGATCGGCAGGCCGCCCTGTTCATGCATGGCGCTCATGCCGCCAAGGCTGCCACTGCCCACGGACGAGCCGTGATAGGCATTCTTGCGGCTGATGATGATCGACTTGGTCGGCTTGCCCTTCAGCGCCCAGTAGTGGCGCACCATGCGAATGTTGGTGTCATTCGCCTCCGAGCCGGAGCCGGCAAAGAACACGTGGTTCAGATCGCCCGGCGCCAGTTCGGCAATCTTGTTGGCCAGCGCGATGGCCGGCACATGGGTGGTCTGGAAGAAGGTGTTGTAATAGGGCAGCTCGCGCATCTGGCGGGCGGCCACATCGGCCAGCTCATCCCGGCCATAGCCGATGTTGACGCACCACAGGCCCGCCATGGCATCGAGGATCTGGTTGCCCTCGCTATCGGTCAGGGTGACGCCATTGGCGCGGGTGATGATACGCGCGCCTTTCTGAGCCAATTCCCCATTGGCGGTAAACGGGTGCATGTGATGTGCCGCATCCAGCGCCTGCAATTCGGCCGTCGGCATATGGTTGGTGATCGCATTCATGGGAGTCGCTCCGAAACATAGAGATTGCCCCCAGAATATGATCAAATTTCACAGAGTCAATCGAATCAGTAACCCTCGTCCAACCCCATGCTGACCTGTTCCATGCCCTGACGAACGTCCCGCTCCATTGCCAGGGCGGCCATTTCCGGATCCCTGCGACGCAAGGCCTCAAGGATGTCCTTGTGACGGTCCGGAAAGCTCTGGGTTCCAAAGCGCCCGCAGACCACCCGCAGGGACGGCCCGAAGCGCAGCCACAAGCGGTCGGCAAGATCGGTCAGGATCGGTGCCGCTGCATGGTTGTATAGCGTCGTGTGAAAGCTGTAGTTCTGGGCCAGATACCCCGGCACATCTCCGGTTGAAATCGCCCGGTCCAGATCGCTGTCTATCTGTTCAAGGGCGGCGATATCGGCCTCTGAAACATTCAGGGTTGCCAGCCTTGAAAGCTCACACTCAATTGTTTTTCTTGCAAAAAGAAGCTCGTCCACATCGCCGGAGCTGAGCAGCGGAACCGAAACGCGCCGATTTCCCTGAAACACCAGCGCCCCGTCGGAGATCAGCCTGCGGATCGCTTCGCGCACCGGCGTCATGCCTGCTCCCAAAGACGCGGTCAGCCCCTGGATGGTCACCGCCTGCCCCGGCGCCAGTTCGCCAAACAGGATCTGCGCCCGCAACTGTTGATACACGGCCTCATGGGCGGGCCGTTTTGCCGTGCCTTCCTCTGTCGTTTTTGCCAAAGAACTGGTCCCTGTCACCGCTCGAATACCTCCCAATTTTTGGGCAGCTTGCACCAAACTCGCCCCGGTGAAAACATAAACGGTATTGCCCAAAGAGGCAAAACTTGATCAAATCCATTCCAGCCGGGCACTGAAACCGGCAGGCACAGGGAGACACTCATGACACTCAAGACGATGACACTGACCGCCGTCGTTGCCCTCAGCAGCGCCGCCGCCGTCGCGGAAGAGGTGCGCGTTTACAACTGGTCCGACTATATCGACGAAGCGCTTCTGGAAAAGTTCGAGACCGAAACCGGTATCAAGCTGGTCTACGATGTCTTCGACAGCAACGAACTGCTGGAGACCAAGATGCTGGCCGGCGGTTCGGGCTATGACGTGGTGGTCCCGACCGGCACCTTCCTGCAGCGGCAGATCGCGGCAGGCGCCTTCCAGAAACTGGACATGGCCAAGCTGCCCAACCACAAGAACATGTGGGACGTGGTCGAGGCCCGCACCGAGCAATACGACCCGGACAACGCCTATTCCATCAACTATATGTGGGGCACCACCGGTATCGGCGCAAATGTCGGCAAGGTGAAGGAACTGCTGGGCGAGGATGCCCCGATCAACTCGCTTGATCTGGTCTTCAACCCCGCCAACATGGAAAAGCTGGCCGCATGTGGCGTGCATTTCCTGGATGCACCGGCAGAGATGATCCCCGCCGCGCTGAAATACATCGGCGAAGATCCCAACAGCCATGACCCGGACGTGATCGCCAAGGCCGAAGGCGTCTTTGCCGCCGTGCGTCCCTACATCCAGAAGTTCCATTCCTCGGAATACATCAACGCGCTGGCCAATGGGGACATCTGCGTCGCCGTGGGTTGGTCCGGCGATGTCCTGCAGGCGCGTGACCGTGCGGCCGAGGCCGACAACGGCGTCGAAGTCGCCTATAACGCACCGGTCGAAGGCGCCCAGATGTGGTTTGACCAGATGGCCATCCCGGTCGATGCGCCGAACCCGGACGCGGCCCATGTATTCCTGAACTTCATCATGGATCCGCAGAACATGGCGGATGCGTCGAACTACGTCTATTACGCCAACGGCAACAAGGCGAGCCAGGAGTTCCTGGTCGAGGACGTGATCGGCGATCCGGCGATCTACCCGGATGAGGCAACCCTTGCCAACCTGTTCACCACCACGCCCTATGACCCCAAGGTCCAGCGTGTCGTGACCCGTCTGTGGACCAAGATCAAATCGGGCACCTGATCCCGAAAACCTGATCCGGCAGGGCGCCCCGTGCGCCCTGCCATTCGACGCTCCAAAACATTCAAGGTGGCCCGCGCCGCTTTGGACCTTGACCGCGCAGGGGGGCCGGCTTGACACTTCCCGTTTTTGAACCCTGGAACGATCCCGAGGCCAAGCCCTTGATCGAATTCCAAAATGTGACCAAACGCTTTGGTGACTTCACTGCCATCGATGATCTGACCATCGGCATATACGAGCGGGAGTTCTTTGCGCTGCTCGGGCCCTCGGGCTGTGGCAAGACCACGCTGATGCGCATGCTGGCAGGGTTTGAAACCCCGACGGAGGGCAAGATCTTCCTGTCCGGCCAGGACATCGCCCCGGTGCCCCCGAACAAGCGCGCCGTGAACATGATGTTTCAATCCTATGCGCTGTTTCCGCATCTCAGCATCTGGGACAATATCGCCTTTGGCCTGAAGCGCGAGGGTCAATCAAAGGCTGAGATCGAAACCCGCGTCAGCGACATGTTGCGCCTGACCCGGCTGGAAAAATTCGCCCGGCGCAAGCCGCATCAGATCTCGGGCGGGCAGCGGCAGCGGGTGGCACTGGCCCGCAGTCTTGCCAAGGCGCCGAAACTTCTGCTGCTGGATGAACCGCTTGGCGCGCTCGACAAGAAGCTGCGCCAGGATACCCAGTTCGAACTGATGGACATCCAGGAGAAGACCGGCACCACCTTCGTGATCGTGACCCACGACCAGGAAGAGGCGATGACCGTCGCCAGCCGCGTGGCCGTGATGGACAACGGCAAGATCATCCAGGTCGCAACCCCTGCCGACATCTACGAGGCGCCAAATTCGACCTATGTGGCCGACTTCATCGGCGATGTGAACCTGATCGAAGGCACCGTCAAACCGACCGGTGACGCGACCTATGCGCTGCACTGGCGCGAGGGCGCTGAGCCGCTGACCGTCAAGACCGCCACCGGATTTTCGGACGGGCAGACCGCGCATCTGGCGATCCGCCCCGAGAAGGTCACCATCTCTGCCGAACGCCCCGACGGTGCCGACAATGCGGTCGAAGGCAAGGTTCTGGATATCGCCTATCTCGGCAATATCTCCACCTATCACGTGGAGCTGCCCTCGGGCGTGGTGATCAAGGCGCAGACCGCCAATACCCGCCGCATTTCGCGCCGGGCCTTTACCTGGGAAGACACTGTCTGGCTGTCCTGGACCGCCACGGCAGGCGTTCTCTTGGCTGACTGATGCGCCGTTTTGCCCTGATCTCCATCCCTTACCTGTGGCTGCTGGCGCTGTTCCTGGTGCCCTTTGCCATCGTCCTGAAGATCTCGCTGTCCGATGTGGCGCTGGCACGCCCGCCCTATATGCCGCAATTCGACTGGGCCACGGGCCTCTGGGCCTTCCTGTCCGAGCTGGATTTCGAGAACTTCGTCTGGCTGACCCAGGATGATCTGTACTGGAAGGCCTATCTCAGCTCGCTGCAGATCGCCTTCTTTTCGACGCTGCTGACGCTGCTGGCGGGCTATCCCATCGCCTATGGCATGGCGCGCGCCCCCGAGGAATGGCGCGCCACGCTGATGATGCTGGTGATCCTGCCCTTCTGGACCAGCTTCCTGATCCGGGTCTACGCCTGGATGGGGATCCTGTCGAACGAGGGTTTCCTGAACCAGGCCCTGCTGTGGCTGGGTGTCATCAACGAGCCGCTGACGATCCTCAACACCAACACCGCCGTCTATATCGGCGTCGTCTATACCTACCTGCCTTTCATGATCCTGCCGATCTACGCCGCGCTTGAGCGGATGGACGATTCCCTGATCGAGGCGGCCGAGGATCTGGGCTGTTCGCGCCTCTCCGCCTTCTGGCTGGTGACCGTTCCCCTGTCCAAATCCGGCATCGTCGCCGGTTGTTTCCTGGTCTTCATTCCAACCTTGGGTGAATTCGTGATCCCGTCGCTGTTGGGCGGTTCCGACACGCTGATGATCGGCAAGGTCCTGTGGGAAGAGTTCTTCTCCAACCGCGACTGGCCCGTTGCCTCGGCGGTGGCGGTGGTGCTGCTCTTGCTGTTGATCGTGCCCATCGTGCTGTTCCAGCGCAACCAGCAGAAGCAACAGGAGGCCGAGCAATGAATCGCATGAGCTGGTTCAACACCGTCTCGCTGAGCTTGGGCTTTGCCTTTCTCTATATCCCCATGGTGATCCTGGTGATCTTCAGCTTCAACGAAAGCAAGCTGGTCACCGTCTGGGCAGGCTTCTCGACCAAATGGTACGGCGAGCTGATGCAGAACGAGGCCTTCCTCAATGCCGCCTGGGTCACCATCAAGGTCGCGGTCTTCTCCTCGACCATCGCGACGGTCCTGGGCACCATGGCGGCCTATGTCATGGTGCGCGGCGGGCGGTTCTTTGGCCGTACCCTGTTTTCCGGCATGATCTACGCGCCGCTGGTGATGCCCGAAGTGATCACCGGCCTGTCACTGCTCTTGTTGTTCATCGGGATCGGCCTTGATCGCGGCGTGCTGACCATCGTGCTGGCCCATACCACCTTTTCCATGTGCTATGTCTCAGTGGTGGTCTCCTCGCGGCTGGTGACCTTTGACCGGTCACTGGAAGAGGCCGCGCTGGATCTCGGCTGTTCCCCGGCAGAGGCGTTCCGCCTTGTGACCCTGCCGATCATCGCCCCTGCGGTGATTTCCGGCTGGCTTCTGGCCTTTACCCTGTCGCTGGACGATCTGGTCATCGCCTCCTTCACCTCGGGGCCTGCGGCCACCACCCTGCCGATCAAGATCTTCTCGGCGGTGCGCCTTGGTGTCTCCCCCGAGATCAACGCGCTCTCGACCATCATGATCGCCATCGTCACGGTGGGTGTCATCACCACGTCGCTGGTGACCAAGCACCAGATGGTACGCCAGAAACGGGACGAACAAGAAGCGGCCCGCACCTGATGCGGCGGATCTTCTCGGACTACGCCTACGGGCCAGAGCCGCGAAACGGCTGCTGGTGGGATGAGACCATCGCGGCCCCCGACTGGCCGCAGCTGAGCGGGGAGATCAGTGCGGATGTGGCGATCATCGGCGGTGGCTTCACCGGCATGTCCGCCACCCTGCACCTGGCAGAGGCCGGGGTGAAGGTCGCCCTGCTGGAGGCCGAGACCCCCGGCTGGGGTGCCTCCGGGCGCAATGGCGGCTTTTGCTGCCTGGGCGGAGCGAAACTGTCCGGCGCCGCCATGCAGCGCAAATACGGCGAAGAGGCCACCCGAATCTATGCCGCTGGAGAAATGGCTGCCATCGATCTGGTGCGGGGCCTCCTGGACCGGCACGGGATCGACGCAGACACCCACTCCAAGGGCGAAACCCGGATGGCGCATAGCCCGCGCGCCATGACGGCCTTGCGCCGTGAAGCGGAGTTGATCGCAGCCCATGGCGGCGCGGTGCAGCTTCTGGAACAGCCGGAGCTTGCCGAACACGGGCTGAACGGGCAGTTTTTTGGAGCGCTGACCACGCCTGCCGGATTTGGCCTCAACCCGCGCAAATACCTGTTCGGCATTTCGGATGCCGCGCAACGGGCGGGCGCAACGCTGTATCAAAAAAGCCCCGTGACCAACCTGACTTCGGCTCCGAATGGCCATGTCCTGACCACCCCGCAGGGCAGCCTGCAGGCGAAACAGGTGATCATTGCCACCAATGGCTATTCCTGGGACGGGCTGCCCGATTGGCTGTCGGGACGCTACATCCCGGCGCAATCCACCGTCATGGTGACCCGCCCGCTGAGCGATGCAGAGCTGCAGACGCAGGGCTGGTTCAGCGATCAGATGGCCTATGACACCCGCAACCTGCTGCACTACTTCCGCCTGATGCCGGATCGGCGTTTCCTGTTCGGCATGCGCGGCGGTCTCTTTGCCTCGCCCCGTGCCGAGGCCGGGATCCGGCAGGCCTTGCGCAAACACTTCGAGGATCTCTTCCCCGCATGGCGCGATGTGGAAGGCACCCATGTCTGGTCCGGGATGGTGTCGATGGCGCGCAATCTGGTGCCCTTTGTGGGGCCGGTTCCCGGTGCCCCGGGCCTGTTTGCCGGTCTATGCTATCACGGCAACGGGGTTGCGATGGGCAGCTACGCCGGGCGGCTGTTGTCGGATCTGGTGCAGGGACAGCAGCCCGCGCTGCCCTATTCGCCGGTGATGCAGAGCATGGGCAAGTTTCCCCTGGGCCGCGCGCGGCGGGCCTTGATGCTGCCCGCCTATGCCATACTGGGGCTGATGGACTGAAGCGCGGCCAATTCCAGCCGCATCGCCTCCCGGTCCTGAAATCCGCCCTGCTCTGCCTGCCATAGGCAATAGGCGGCCATGCGCCAATGAAACCAGGGCAGAAGCGCCTGCACCCGCGCCACCACAGGGCGGTTTGGATAGGCTGCAAGGAAGCTCTCTGCCTCGTCCCGGCTGAGCGGTGCACCGCGATAAAGGACCTGCATGGCCGGGGACAGGAACAGCGCCAGATCCTCGGCCGGATCGCCCATCTTGGGGCATTGCCAGTCGATCAGGGTCAACCGACCCCGATGGGCCACCAAATTCCCCGGCACGGGATCGCCGTGAATGAGACTCTTGTCTGGTGTCGGCGGCACATCTCCGACCGGGCGCAGCGGGCGCAGATCCGCCCCCGCCTGGCAGCGCGCCAAAATGTCTTCGGCCTGCGTCCCCAGCATCGCGCTGCCATTGGCGCCCTCGGGCAGGCCCGCCAATACAGGCTGGGCATGCAAACGCCCCAGGAGACGGGCCACGGCTGCGGTGCCATCTTGCCAGGGACCGCCTTCGAGATGGGAATAGGCCAGCCAGTGATGCCCTTCGAAACAGCCCGCACGCACCAGGTGCGGCACCATCCCGGTGTGGTCCAGGGTCCGCAGCACAGCCATCTCACACTCAGGATCATTGGCAAACAGCGGGTTGTTCCCATCCTGGAGGTAGAGTTTCACCACCAGGGACCCCATGCGCCAGACATGGTTCGACCGCCCCCCGGTCAGGATCCGAGGTGCGCGCGCATCCAGCCCCAGGCCATTCAGATGCGCCAGGAACCGGGCGTTGAAGTCACATGACAGGGCTGGCAGGGTCCGCTCCCATTGGCAAGCGCCCACGAATGCGGGCCGTCAGAACGACAGCGCGCAACCGAAATAGCGGACCCGGTCAGGGGTGGATTATGCGTCCGTGGCGCGGTTGCGCAGGCCTGTCACAGAGGAGGCCAAGATTGCCGAGCCGCCCTCGGTAATCAAGACCACATCGTTGCCCAGCATCTGGGTTTCCTTCACCTCGGTATAGACCTCGGCCAGATCCGACAGCAGCACATCGTCGCCGCGGCGGCTTTCGATGGTGAACGTGTAGCTGCCTTCCTCCACCGTATTGCCATCCGCATCGGTGCCATCCCAGGAATAGGGTTCGGCCGCGACGGGCAGTGCAATCCGGTTGACCTCGGCACCGTCGGCGTCGCGAACGATCATCGTGACCGCATCGGCACTGGCGGCGGGATTCGGAGAGACCACAACAGGCGACGTGCCGTTGAAATAGCCAGGCGCCGATACCCGCGCTTCCATGCCGACCCAGCCGGACATCGCCGCCATATTGGACAGGCCCAGCTGATTCTGCATGGCCACCAGGGTCTCATTGCCCTGCACCTGCTGTTCCACCATCGAGAACTGCGCCAGCTGCGATGCGTATTCGGTCGAATCGAGCGGTTCCAGCGGATCCTGATACCGCGCCTGGGCGGTCAGCATCTTCAGGAAGGTCTCGAAATCAGAGGTCAGCCCGGTTGCGCGCTGAGATTGAGCGCTGCTGGTCTGAGTCGTCGTCGTTGCGGTTGTTGCCGCGCTTACAGCATCAGTCATCGTCTATACCCTCATGTCCATGCCGGAGGAGCCCAGCTGGAGATTTTGCTTTTCTGAATCGGCTGCGACCTCGCTCGCTGCCATCTCTGCGGTCCCGCCAAGCGTGCCGCCGCCGTCACCCCCCAGGCCTTGCTCTGCCTGTCCACCGAAGGACTCACCGCTGCTGAATTCAAACGAGATGTCCTGGAACCCCATGCGGCGGAATTCCTCGGCCAGTTCGTTGATATGGCGCCGCATCAAGTCACCGGTTTCGGGGCGTTCCGTCTGGATGGTCATCACGATGCCGGTGTCACTGGTCGAAACACGCATCTTCACGCGCCCCAGTTCTTCGGGGTTCAGCGAGACATCCATGTTGCGCTCACCCTTGGCTGCAAAGGCCTCGGCCAGCTGGGTGGCGATCATGCGCGGCATCTCGACTCGATGGGTGGCACCCGGTTGGAACACAGCTTCGGTCAGAAGCTGCGGCAAACCGGGAAGATCCGCCGTCAGGCTGGCCTGACCGGCAACCGAATCAGCGATCAGAGACGGGTTCTGCGAAAACTTGGCCGTCACAGACTGCACGGGCTGGCTGAGGGAAATGGCCGCGCCAATTGTGGGCGCCGCCGAGAATGTGGCCGTTTTTGCTGGCGTTGCGTTTTTTACCTCCGCGACAGGCTGTGCAGCGCCGTCCCGGATGCGGTAGCGCGATTTGCGGGCCTCTCCGGTTTCGGCATTTTGCACCTGCATCTGGAACACAGACTGCGACGCGGATTGGGTCGTGTTCGCCGCGGTGGACGGTGCAGCGGTTGCCCGCGCGTCGGATGGCTTTTCACCCGCCGCTCGCAGCGATTCGGCCTCCGCCGTCACCGCCGCTTCGGCCGTCGCCGCGCCCTGGCCTGGCTTGACCTGTCCGGCATTGGATGCTGCCTGCGCCTTTACCTGCGCCTCGCTCTGCGGCGCGGCCGCGCGTGCAGCCCCTTCCGATCCCGAGCGTGCTGTTGCTTCTGTTGCCGTGCGTGCAGTTGCCTCTGGTGCCGAGCGTGCAGTTGTCTCTGTTGCCGTGCGTGCAGTCTGCCCGTCCGGTCGGCTTTGTCCGGTCTGCGCTGATGCGGGCATCTCTGCCTTGCGGTCAACCGATGCTTCGGACTGCGCAACCGTCTTGTCACCTGCGCCGATTCGCTCCGGGGCCTGGCTCGCCAGGGTTTCCTTTCCAGCAGCAGCACCCGGTTGTGCCTGCCGCTCGCGCATAGATGCATCGGCCTCAGTATCAGACGACTGGGATGTGCCCGCGTCAGAAGGCAGCTCTTTGCCCGTGGGCAAGGCGCCTTCTTTGGACGCAAGCTTGGATGATGGTGTGTCCTGGATCGGCTGAGCCGCGGACTGCGTGGTCCCGCTCGACTCGCCGCTTGTCCGTGAGCTCCGCAACGGCGCATCCGCTGCCAAGCCATCGGCCCCAGAAAATTCTGCCTCAGCGATTTCAGCTTCGGTCAGCTCCGCATCACCGGCTTGGGCAATCTGCGTTTCCTCAGGCGCTGCCTGATTCTGTCCCGCAACGACTTCCCCGTCGGAGGCCGGTGTGTCCGCAGCCACCTGCTTTACCGCCCCGCTTTCCGGTTTTTCCTGTGCCAGCTTGTCCTGGGTCGGGGCGGAAACGGTTTCAGCCTTGCTGGAAGCGCCTTCTACATAGTCGGCAAATGGGCGCTCTTTTGAAGACTTCGCGGCGATGACCTTGGATCTATCCTGCGATGTATCAGAGGCTGTTGAGGCCTTGGTCCCGGTGGCTCCGCCAAGGGCTTGGCCTATAAGTGATGTGCTGTGCATGGGCTTCCAGACGTTCTATCTCGATGCCCCCGGTCTACAGCAAAGCGGTTACGGCAATTTTAACCGGTTCTGTCGCAGTCTCTGAAAAATCGATGCAATTCGAAACTTCTTTCGCTCTGAGGCCAGAATGTCAGATCCAGTATTACCCCCGTTGTCGCAACAGCTGCCAAGTGCCGCCCTTGCAAAGGCATCCAACCCCACGGCCGAGGATCCCTTGCGCAAGGCCGCAATCGATCTAGGGTCAGGACTCATAGCCAGTAAATGACGAGCGCTGCGAGTGCGATGGCTGACAGGAAGACCTTTGGGCACCTG
>NZ_JARCJD010000021.1 GCF_028890115.1 Phaeobacter sp. QD34_24 | reverse complement strand
GATCAGACATGTTACCGCTCGATTTTCGAACCGTGAATCACGCCGCTGGACGGAAATCAATGGGTCCTGACCCTAAGACTGAAATCGTGATTGAAGACTACCTGAAGGCGCATTCAAACCTGGACGAGGAATTGCGCGGATACGCAAGGCTTTGTTCCGCCGGTCAAGCCCTCTAAAGACAGGGTGGAGCCCTCCCGCGCCCGCAGGTGCCTTGCCTTCGGCAATTCCCCTTGGCGGCCTTGGGCCCGGCGCCGCTGACGCGTCGCACAACCACCCCAAACCGAACCGGATCGCACCGCGGGTCAAGGGCCGCACAAGCGGCCTCGCGCATCGCGCGAGGTTCCCTTGAGGCGGGGTGTGATCCTTTTGATAATCGACAGGGCGCGTTCAGGGCAGACCTGCCCCTGAACCGCTTCTGAGCAAAAACCTTCTGCGCCGCGCCAGCGGCGCCAGGCCCAACCAGAGGATGGGCATTTCAATGCCCGGACGATGGGCGGGAGCCCCCCGTTTGCGCTGAAAAATCCGCGTTCAGTCCCCCAGCTTGGCGTGAACCTCCTCGAGGTCGATCTCTCCGATGGGCATCTTGTTGGCCGGGTTTTCGAAATCGTATTTGAACAGCTCGAAATCGCGCTTGTAGATCTCATAGACCAGATGCATCGACAGATCGTCGAAGTAATCCTCCACCGGATGGGCGCGCTTGGGGCCGTGGCCCTCGCTTTCGTTGAAGCGTGGAATTGTCGCCAGATCCACCGCATGCGGCGTCTTGATCCCGTCCAGGACCTCTTGCATGCCCTCGTTGAACTTCTCGGTCCAGAAGATCTTGTTGTAGCGCCCGCCATTCTGGATGAAGGTCGACACATGGCCTGACGTTGCCGACCAGTGGATGTCCGGCTCCATCGGGCGGCGCCAGCGGATGGTATCGCGGGCAAACAGCAGGAACCGCCGGAAGCTCTTGATCTGGTCGAACTCCTGCTTGCCGTCCTCGCCGCCGACCTCGATCCCGTAGTCATAGACCAGGCGCTGCACCAGGTGGCCGCGATAGCGCTTGCCATTGCGCTGGATGCCGCAGATCTTGTCGAAAAAGGAGCTCAGAACCCGCGTATAGGGATTGCGCACGCAGGTGAAGGCATAGGTCTGCTGCCCCTGGGCGGCGCGGGTGATCGGCGCGTGGCTCTGGTCCTGCGCCCATTTGTGCAGCCCTTCCTTGGCGTCATGGATGTCGCCATCAAAGAACTCCCCATGGTCGGAATAATAGAGGATCTGCCCAATGGTCGAGCAGGCGCATTTGGGCACCACGCGATAGATCACGCTTTCGCTCTCGGTCATCCAGGTTCCCGGAAATCCCATCCAAATCCCTCACTTGTCCTGCCAATTCCCGCAACAATGCCCATATCGCATTCAAAAGACAAATAATCTTGTTTCTTCAAATCGCTCTGCGCTTTATCAAGACTACAATCCACCGCAAGCAGGGCTATCGTCGTTAAAATGGCAAAAATCGCTTACATCCTGCTGTGTCACAAGGATCCCGAAGCGATCATCCAGCAGGCCGAGCGGCTGACGGCGGTTGGCGATTACATGGTGATCCACTTCGACGGGCGCGCCAGCAACCGGGATTTCGAGGAAATCAGAGCCACGCTGAAGGACAACCCCAATGTCTGTTTTGCCCGTCGGCGCATCAAATGCGGCTGGGGGGAATGGTCGCTGGTGCAGGCCACGCTGGGGGCGCTGGAAGCCGCGCTGGAGACATTCCCCCGCGCCACCCATTTCTACATGCTGTCCGGCGATTGCATGGCCATCAAGACCGCGCAATATGCCCATGATTTCCTGGACCGGAACGATTGCGATTTCATCGAGAGCTTCGATTTCTTCGAAAGCAACTGGATCGAGACCGGCATGGTCGAAGACCGGCTGATCTACCGGCACTATTTCAACGAGCGCAAGCACAAGCGATTGTTCGAATTCAGCCACGCCCTGCAGAAGAAACTGGGCTTGCAGCGCGCCATTCCCGCCGATCTGCAGATGCAGATCGGCAGCCAATGGTGGTGCCTGCGCCGCCGCACCATCGAGGCGATCTTCAGTTTCCTGAAGAAACGCCGCGACGTGATCCGGTTTTTCCGCACCACCTGGATTCCCGATGAAACCTTTTTCCAAACCCTGGTCCGCCACCTGATCCCCAGCCAGGAGATCCACAGCCGCACGCTCACCTTCCTGATGTTCACCGATTACGGGATGCCGGTGAATTTCTACAATGACCACTATGATCTACTATTGGGGCAGGACTTCCTCTTTGCCCGCAAGATCAGCCCGGAGGCAAAAGAGCTGCGGCGCCGCCTGGGTCGCCTGTATATGGCCGAAGACGTGGAATTCCAGATCTCCAACGAAGGCCGCAACCTTTATCGCTTCCTGGCCGGGCGCGGGCGAAACGGGCGTCGGTTTGCCCCGCGTTTCTGGGAAGCCGAAAGCACGCTGGGGCGGGAACGGGTGCTGGTAATGGTGGTCTGCAAGAAGTGGCACCTGGCCAAGCGCCTGGTGGAGCGGATCCACAAGATCACCTCTGTCCCCGCTTTGGGCTATCTCTTTCACGAAGCCGATACCCCCTTGCCCGATCTTGGCGGCATCGAGACCACCCTGGACAAGCGCAACCGGCATCACCGCGCGCTGATGCGGATGCTGTTCGACCACTATGACAGCGATCGGTTGATGGTTTGCATCGACCCGTCCGGGCTGGAGCTCATTCAGGATTTCGCCTCTGACCGCTCCACCATCCGGCTGCTGCATCTTGACTGCAGCTTCTCCGACGCGGATCTGATCGCCCATGCCGAACGGTCGGGGCTGGTGGGCACGCAAACACCACAGCAGACGCTGGAACGGATCCTGCCCTCGATCCGCAATGACATCCTCTATGAAAGCGACAGGATCCGCGATGCGGATTTCCAGGGCTGTCACTACATCAGCGAATCCGGCACGGCAGACTCGGACGTGACGGCTCTGGCAGAGGTCTTTGGCCTGTCCCGGCAGCAGGCCGAAGAGATCTACCGGGACAACGGTCTTTTCAAAGACTAGGCTCAGCCGCCCGTGCCACCAAGCCAGCGACGCAGGCGGCTTTTCTTTTCGGAGATCGCGTCCCCGGCGGCATAGAGGCTGTCTTCCACCTCGTCGATCATCGGATCAAGCCGGTTGCGGCGGAACCGGCGCCAGCGCACATAGATGGCCCAGAACAGCGCCGCGATCAGCACCAGGATGACAATGCTCACCCAATTGAGCGGCTTGTCCTCCGGCCCGGTAACGGGCCTGATCGCAACCGCATTGGGAAAGGCCGAGAGGAACTCGTTGCGCCAGCCGTAGTGCAGCACCGCCACCCATTCGGGGTTGGCCTTGTTGGAGATGGCGTCATTGGCCTCGGTATAGAGGTTCGCAGTGTCGAACTTGAAATAGGGCGGCCAGTTCCAGCCGGTGTCCTCGTTGCGGTAGACCACCGCATCGCCATTCGGGCGCACCGCCTGGATGAACTGTACATCCCGGTTCACCAATTCGCTGGACTGGCTGTCCGGCGTCGACCAGAAGATCCGCGTCCAGTCGTTCAGTTCCTGCCGTTCCTCGTAGGTGTTGACGATGCGCACCACGTCGTACTGCGGCAGGGTGTAGTGCAGAAAGGCGCCGAACAGCAGCCAGACGGTGATCAGAAATCCCCATTTGATATAGCCCATGACGCTCTCCTATCTGAAATTGACCATGTAAATCACCAGGGCGATCAGCGCCAGTGGCACGGCATAGACCAGAAGGATCAGCCGACGCCGAAAGGACCGGTCATATTGCCTCAGCCCCCGCTGGATGAAGGCCGCGCGGTCCCCGGTCAACCCCTTGTCTTTCCAGCGACGCTTGAGCTTGGCCCGACGCATTTCCCGCGAATAGAGCGACACGCCGCCATAGACCACCGTCAGCGTGATCATCAGGAAGAAAAACAGTCGAATAAACGCCAAAACCACCGCCCCTTGCCCCAGCCGGATCTGTGCGAGCCCCAGCTGGTACCTTGGAACATAATCACTTTCGGGACGATGCCAATCCCGTGCGGCCGGGCCTGTGCGGTTGGCCTTGCGGCGCCTTCTTGAGCACCAGGAAGGTCATCAGCCCCAGGGGCGGCAGGCTTTCCTTCTCCTTCACGGCCAGGCTGCCCTCCTGCAGGATCGTCTCGATCTCGAAATCCGCATGCCAGCCCAAGACATTGGCAAAGCGGGCCGAGATCTTCTCTACCGCCGCCATCATCCCATCGGTGCTTTTGAAATGGTTGCTGATCACCACCTCGCCGCCCGGTTTCAGCACACGGGCGATTTCAGCCATCACCTTTTGCGGTTCGGGCACCACCGACAGCACATGCATCGCCGCCACCGTGTCAAAGGACGCATCCGGAAAATCGAGGCAGCGCGCATCCATCTGGCGCAGGGCCTTCACGTGGCGCAGGTCCATTTCGGCAACGCGGGTCTTGGCCTTGGCCAGCATCTCGCGGCTGAAATCGATGCCGGTGACCTTCACATCCGGGCCGTAATGGGGCAGCGACAATCCGGTGCCCACGCCCACCTCCAGCACCGTGCCGCCGCGCCGGTTGATATAGCCCACCACCCGGCGGCGCCCGGCATTGGTCACCGCTCCGAATGTCCTGTCATAGATCGGCGCCCAGCGCGCATAGGATGATTGAACCGCCCTCAGTTCCAATCGCCTGTCCCCCGTTCGAATTACGGGTTCAATCCGGCACCCTACGGATCAGCCCCCAAACCACCAGAACCACGTAAGCAAGGCACAACACCACCAGCGTTGTCCAAGCATAGGTCAGAACCGCCGCCCCGGCAAAGGCACACCCTACAAGGAAGTACTTCACATTCTCGCGGCTGATCTTCACCGCCTTGGGCGACCATGTGGGAATGCGGCTGATCATAAGGAACCCTATGACAACCATGTGAAAGCAGATCAGCAGGCCCGGAATGACCAGCCCATCCGCGAATGAGAAAGACAGGAACATCGGCAGCATCGCCAGCATCGCCCCGGCGGGGGACGGGATGCCGGTGAAATAACCCTCGCGCTCTCCCTCCACCGGTTCTTCGGATTTCGCCGCCACGTTGAACCGCGCCAGCCGCACCACGCAGCAGACCGAGAACACCAGGACCGAGATCCACCCCGCACTGCGCATGTCCTGCAAGGCCCAGAAATAGATCACCAGGGGCGCCGCCACGCCGAAGTTCAGGAAATCGGCCAGCGAATCCAGCTCGGCCCCCATCTTGCTGTCACTGCCAAGCGCCCGCGCCAGCCGCCCATCCAGCCCATCCAGAAGGGCCGCCAGCAGGATCAGCTGCACCGCCAGCACGTAATTGCCCTGCACCCCGAAGCGCACCGCCGACAGCCCCGCGCAGATCGCCCCCACCGTCATGATATTGGGCAAAAGCTGGATCAGAGCGTATTCGTTTTTCGTCTTCTTGGGCAGATCGTCCATGGGGCGGAGGTCAGTCTTGTCAGAGGTCATATGAGGTCCTGGCGGGGGAGGCATCATCCAAAGCCCCGCCCTCCCCTGCATAGCGCAGCAGAGCCGCCCCCGCTATGCCTGATCGAAAGGGGGCGTGCAATGGGAGGGGGCTGTAATCAGGATCAGTAATTGAAACAGGATCAGTGTTTTGTAGGGCAAATAGCGATCATCTTGCTCTCACCAAGTTCAATCAACCTCCTTCAGGGTCCAGATTTTCACCCGAAGGGAAATTCACCCTCAGCGCGCCAGCTCGAATCTCCGCATCTCCATCCAAGTATCCTCTGACTTTAATAAACCCTGGTTTAGAAAACTCCATCAGCGACCACCTCACAGGAACCGCAATCATTGCGATACTCGGCGCCTCACCACCGTCATCTTGTGGATCACTATTTAGACTTGTTGAAGGATTATCGACTTCAGTCCTAAAAATTTCCTCCACTTCGCTACCTGTCTCTTTCACGACTAGCAGCGTCAACTTATCATACTCTATTGACAGCGGAATTCTTACATTCACTAACGCCGCGAACGTGGGCAGCACTCCCGGCGGGGGATTACTGAAATTCATTTCAGCCAAATAACACCCTACGAGGGTCATTTTTCCGGCGACTTCATGCCGAATGTCATCGCAAAAAACGGTAACCCCATACGCTTCAGCATTCACAGGACAGCACTCTCAACATTTATTGTGGCATCGGGCTTCACAGTTCCCGTTGCGGGATCGTCGCGAAAACTATTCAATTGAACAACATTATGGGCATCTTCCACGCCATTACCGCGTCCAGCAAGATTAATGTCGACCATCTTAAATTCGATATTTTTATCTAGCGCGTAAGCAAACTCCGCAATTGAGCGAGCTGTCAAATTTGAATTCCCTTTCAGCCTTCGATTTACAACAGACCTATCCACTCCCAATATAGTCGCGACTTCTTGCTGCGTTTTACCGGATTCGATAAGCGCCTTCTGAATTTCTTTCTGGACTTGAGAAATGAAGAGCGCCGCCTTCCGTTTCTTGCCATCAATCTTTATTCGATACGACATCGTGCAAAGCTCCGCTGCGAACCAACTTAGGTTCGTCTAAATCCATATTGTCGCGAACGTATACTGTTTGCGCGATGTACCGCCCGTAGCTACGCTCAGTTTCGATTCTGTCTTTGCTATCACCATAACAGCAAATGAACGCATTTTTGTGAGGCACCCACCCGAACACTCGGACCTCTTCGGTTTTGATTTCCCAAACGAACCTCTCGGGCGTCCAGCTGAGTTTCTTAAAGCGCCGATCTTCAAGGAACTCTTCTCCAGCTACGTATTCGTGAAACGCCACGAACACTTGGTCTTGCGGTGTCAGATCATCGTACAAATCGTTGTGATCTAACGTGGGCAACGCCCTATCGAGCCAATCGATAAAATCCGGTGTTCCATAAAGCGATCTCCAAGGAAGCTCATGCGGGCTTAGAGGGTCGATCGTGTCAAGCAGCCCTTGCTCACACAAGCCTATCAGTGTTGCCATATATATCAACGATTTCTTTTTGCAAGGTTAACGAAGCCTTCGTGCCAAATTTCGGTCGACAACCAATACACGAAACGGAGCGTGAAAACTACCCTCACTCAAAACGCTGCCGGAAGTTGTGCGCAAACCACGATCTTTCCTTGCTCCTATATCGCCGTCTCATCCCACTCCGCCTTTCGCCCCGCCACACCGCCGGTGCACAGCCGGTGTACGGGGGGTGTACGGATGTCACCCCCCGGATGTCTCCTCAGCCGGGGCTCCGCCCGTTCGGCGCTGAAACGCTCTCCCAGAGCGTTTCCAGGACGCGCCTCACCCAACCACGTTGAACTCCGGCCCATAGGGGTAGCCGGTGATGTTCTCGTTGCCGTCCTCGGTGATCACCAGGATGTCATGTTCGCGGTAGCCGCCCGCTCCGGGCTGGCCTTCCGCGATGGTCAGCATCGGCTCCATGGAGATGACCATGCCCGGCTCCAGCACCGTGTCGATATCCTCGCGCAGCTCCAGACCCGCCTCGCGCCCATAGTAGTGGGACAGCACCCCGAACGAGTGCCCATAGCCAAAGGTGCGGTATTGCAGCAAATCGCGCTCTTCGAAAAAGGCGTTGATCTTATGGGTGATTTCGGCGCAGCTTGACCCCGGCTTCAAGAGCGAGATGCCGTATTCATGGGCCGCGACATTGGCCTGCCAAACCGCCATGCTGTCGGGATCGACCTCTCCCACGAACAGGGTGCGCTCCAGCGCGGTGTAGTAGCCCGAGATCATCGGGAAGGTGTTGAGCGACAGGATATCGCCGCGCTGCAGCTTTCTGGCGGTCACCGGGTTGTGGGCGCCGTCGGTGTTGATGCCCGACTGGAACCAGACCCAGGTGTCGCGGTATTCGGCGTCCGGAAAGCGTTTGGCGATCTCCAGCTCCATCGCATCCCGCCCCGCCATCGCCACATCGATCTCCCGCACCCCTTCGCGGATCGCATCGCGGATGGCATAGCCGCCCACGTCCGCCACCGCAGCACCGGCGCGGATCAGCTCGATCTCGGCTGCGGATTTATGCATGCGCTGGCGCATGGTGGGCTCATATAGGTCAATCATCTCAGCCGGTTGCAGGAAGGCTTCGAGCTTGCCCTTTTGCAGCAGGGTCAGGTGATCGCTCTCATAGCCGACCCGCGCGCCGGGGCCAGCCACAGACAGGATCGCGCGCCAGAAATTGTCGCGCTGCCAGTCGGTATAGGTGATGTTGTCGCAGAACGAACGCCGCCAGGGCTGGCCGGCATCGATGCCGGCGCTGATGGTGACGGCAGCATCGGCAGTGACCACCAGGCCATAGGGACGGCCAAAGGCGCAGTAGGTAAACCCCGAATAATACGAGATATTATGCATCGAGCTGAAGACAGCGGCGGTGACGCCCGACGCCTCCATGATCTTGCGCAGGCCCGCAATGCGCGCCTCATACTCGGCCACGGGGAATTGCAATGGCGCCTTTTCGCCATTGTGAAAACGGTACATGTCAGGACGTGCAGTCATGCTGGATCCTTCCTTTTTTCTTAAGAAAGGTCCCGGCGTACAGGACAGATTTTTGGTATGATCAAGGCCCGTGGAATCGACCCACGCGGCGACGCCATCGCCCGGCCCTGACCACAGGAATGCTGCGGAACGGGGGCTCTGGCAAGTGTTTTCTGCGCGGCCTTTTTCAGGAGGTCGCGCAGACCGGGCGGGATGCCTAATTCACGATCAGCGCCACCATGTCGCTGTCCGGGTCTGCCAGGGGATCGATCACGTTGAAATGGTGTTTGCCAAAGGCGATGACGTGATCGGCACCCCAGGCATCTGACAGCCAGACCGCCTGATCCAGGAAAGCCGGGCGTTCCTCGGCCCCGACCCAGACCGTGACCGGCACATCGTAGCGGTCCCGCATCTCCACAGGGCTTTCGGCGCGGGCGGCCTCGGCATCCATCTTGAACTCCTTGTTCATCGAGGTCCGCAGCAGCGGCAGCAGATCCGACAGTGGCGAGATCGGGATCACGGTCTTGATACGCGCGCCGATATCATCAGGCACCAGAGCGCGATCCAGCATGCGGGCGACCAGGTGACCGCCAGCCGAATGGCCCGCCAGAACGATGGGCCCATCCACCTCCTCGGCGATATGGACCAGGGCCGAGGCCACCTGCCGGGTGATCTCTGCGATCGAGACATCGGGGCACAGATCATAGGAGGGCATCGCCACCGCCCAGCCATGCGCCAGCGGGCCAACCGCCAGATGCGACCAGGTGCTCTTGTCGAAACGCAGCCAGTAGCCACCGTGCACGAAGACGAACAGCCCCTTGGGGGTCCCTTCGGGCAGGAACAGATCGAATTTGTTTCGCGCGCCAGGACCATAGGGAATGTCCAGCTGGGCACGCTCATGCAGGCTGTTGCGGAAATCCTCGGCCGATGCATCCCAGCGCGGCGGATAATCATCGGCCCCTTCTATATAGGCGCCATTGGCATAGGCGTCGTCCAGTTCCATCCCTGTCTCCCCTGGTGGTCTGTTTGCGTCAAAGAGACTCCCTGCGGGCGGGCTTGTCAAACAGCTATCGGCAAACAGACAGGTCGGCGATCTTCGGGAAATTTTTGATCAAATTCTGGACTCATCGAAGGTTCTGGACATATCAAGGGGCAACTGATTTGCATGGCTGCAATGATTGCTGGGGAGACACCAATGCTGACGAAAAACACCGAGCTGAAATCTCTTCTGAAGGACCCGACCCTGATGGAGACCCGCGCCTATGTGGGCGGCCAATTCGTGGACGGCGACAAGGGCACATTCGACGTCCTGAACCCGGCGCGCGGCGACGTGGTCGCCGAGGTGGCCGATCTTAGCCGGGCGCAGGTGGCAGGTGCCATCGCCCAGGCCGAAGCCGCGCAAAAGGACTGGGCAAAGTGGACCGGCAAGGAGCGCGCACAGGTGCTGCGCAAGTGGTTCGACCTGATGATGGAGAACCAGGACGATCTTGCCACCATCCTGACCGCCGAAATGGGCAAACCCCTGGCCGAAGCCAAGGGCGAGATCGCCTATGGCGCCTCCTTCATCGAGTTCTTCGGCGAAGAGGCCAAGCGGATCTACGGCGAGACCATCCCCGGCCATCAGCGCGACAAGCGCATCACCGTGTTGAAACAGCCCATCGGTGTGGCCGCCTCGATCACGCCCTGGAACTTCCCCAATGCGATGATCACCCGTAAGGCGGGTCCGGCGCTGGCAGCGGGCTGCGCCTTTGTCGCCCGCCCTGCCGAACTGACGCCCCTGTCGGCCACCGCGCTGGCGGTTCTGGCGGAACGGGCCGGGATCCCGGCAGGCGTCTTCAATGTGGTGACCACTTCGGATGCGCCCGAAACCGGCCTGGAGTTCTGCGAAAACCCGGCGGTGCGCAAGCTGACCTTCACCGGCTCGACCCCGGTCGGTCGACTGCTGCTGCGCCAGGCCGCCGATCAGGTGATGAAATGCTCGATGGAGCTGGGCGGCAACGCGCCTTTCATCGTCTTTGACGACGCCGATCTGGATGCCGCCGTCGAAGGCGCGATCATGTGCAAGTTCCGCAACAACGGCCAGACCTGCGTCTGCGCCAACCGGATCTACGTGCAGGCCGGTGTCTATGACGCCTTCGCCGCCAAGCTGAAAGAGGCGGTCGCCAAGATGAAGGTCGGTGATGGCCTTGAGGAAGGCGTCCAGTTCGGCCCGCTGATCAACGACAAGGCCGTTGAGAAGGTGAAGTCCCATCTGGCCGACGCGACCTCCAAGGGCGCTGAAATCATTCTGGGAGGCAACCCGTCCGAGCTGGGCGGCTCCTTCTTCCAGCCCACCATCGTGACCGGTGCCACCACCGATATGCAGTTCTCCACCGAAGAAACCTTTGGCCCGCTGGCGCCCCTCTTCAAGTTCGAGGATGAGGACGAGGTCATCGCCATGGCCAATGACACGATCTTTGGCCTTGCCTCCTACTTCTACGCGAAGGATCTGAGCCGGGTCTACAAGGTGGCCGAGGCGCTGGAATATGGCATCGTCGGCGTCAACACCGGCATCATCTCGACCGAGGTTGCGCCCTTTGGCGGGGTCAAGCAGTCGGGCCTGGGCCGCGAAGGCAGCCACCACGGCATCGAGGATTACCTGGAGATGAAATACATCTGCATGTCGGTCTGATCCGGCTTCAGACCATCAGGATCGGGGTCCGTGGCTGCAAAGGTCACGGACCCTTTTTCCTATCTGGCCACGAAAGGCATCGGCGACTCCTCGCGCCCCCGGCAAGCGCGGCAGAACCGGCTGCGCCATGGCAAAAAAGCCGATGGATCCCAGAAGATCGCAAACCGCCGCCAAGGCCTGCTCCGGCGGAGTGGCACGACAGGCGGGGACATCGCGAACCATGGCGACCAGTTCCTGCAGGAAGGGACGCAGGAACCAGCGTTCGGCAGGGCTGTCTTCCTGCCGGTCATCCAGCAGCTCGCGCAGGATCAACCGGCTGTCCGCCGCCTGTGCAAGCGCCTGATCAAGATAGGTCGCAAAGGCCGCCTCAAGGCGCGCTTCGGGCGTATCACCGGCCTCCTGCGCCTCCATCAGGACAATCATCATGCGATCCGCCACCCCTGCGAGGACGCGCTCGTAAAGGGCGTCCTTGCTGCCGAAATGATGCAACAGGGTCTGTTTGGTCAGGCCCAGCTCATCGGCGATATTGGCAATGGAGGCGCCATGATAGCCGCGCCTGGCAAAAAGCTGCGTTGCGGCGGCGACGAATTCATCGGGGCGGGTTTGCGGGCTGTGGGCTTGGGGCATGACGGCTCCTTTCTGTCGGTAGTATCAGAAAGAGCGCCTGCCTACCATCCGGTCGGCCAACACGCGAAAAGCCCCCGCATCCGGGTGATGGACACGGGGGGAAGTTCGGCCGCCTGTGGTGGGGTGACGGCCTCGGGGAGTGTCGGAAACAGGTGAGCCCGTGGGGAGATCAGTTGACCTGTTGCGCGTCCAGTGCGGCACGCTGGGGCGCGGCAGAGGCGATCTCGATCCGGCGCGGTTTCAGGGCTTCGGGCACTTCGCGCTGCAGATCGATATGCAACATGCCGTCCGCGTGGCTGGCGCCAGTGACGCGCATATGATCGGCCAGGGTGAAGCGGCGTTCAAAGGCGCGGGTGGCAATGCCACGATGCAGGAAGGTGCGCTCCTCATCCGTTTCGGCCTTGCGGGCGGAAACGACAAGGGCGTTTTCCTTCACCTCTACAGCGAGGTCAGCCTCGGAAAAACCGGCAACGGCGATCGAGATACGATAGCTGTCGGCGTCGATCTTCTCGATGTTGTATGGGGGGTAGCTGGGCTGGCTGACGTCATTGCTCATGACCCGGTCCATCAGGTCGGCAATCTGGTCAAAGCCCACGGTCGCACGGTGCAACGGTGCAAAATCAAAGGTACGCATCTCTGTCATCCTCATAGTCGAGCGATTCTTTAAGCGTGCCCGCCCACATCCGGGGCCGGGCGGTCGTCACCGGACCCCGCTCTGCGGCGATCCGGACAGTATCGACATATGGATTGCAAACGGGGTTTCAAGGGGCTGCTGCAGGACAGCCGGAAACCCTATTGGCGGATGAACTTCGCCCCACCGGCCCGGCGGCCGTCGCCCACCTGAACCCGGCCTACGCCCGCAGGCATGCGGCTGCCGATATGAGTGCCGGTCAGCTGCGCCTGCAACAGATCCAGCTCTTCGCCCAGCGATGCCCCAAGCGAGACCCGCGTGCCGTTCACCTCGGCCTTGGCCGAGACCACCGAGACGATCCGCGGGGTGCGTCCCTCAAAGGAGAAGACCGGCGCCCCGGAAGAGCCGAAATCCACATCGCAGGACATCACCAAGACCCCCTGCTGCTGCGCGGTGACCGCGCAGACCTCCTGCAACGAAGGCGCCTCGGAGCGGTCATGGGCATAAGAGACAACCCCGATACGGCTGCCCTTGCGTGGGCGGCTGTCGGTTTCAAACGGGATCACGGTGGTGTTGCGAATGGGGCGTTGCAGCTGCAGCAACGCGATATCCTTGCGCACCCGGCCGGTTGAGACCTCGCCATCATAGACATAATCCGGATGGATCACCGCCCGCCGCACCGAACGATAGGCCGAGGCCCGGCCATTGCGCCAGCCGGCCAGAAACTCAATCGTTTCGGGGGCGATCTTTTGCCCGGTGCGCCCATCGAACAGGCAATGCGCTGCCGTCAGAACCAGATCCGGTGCGATCAACGACCCTGTGCAGAAGCCTTCGCCGTTGACATCAAGACGACCCACCGCCTCCCAGTCGCGGCCCGCATCCGTGGTATCAAGACGCAGAAGACGGCTGTCGCCCGCCAGCGTCACCGCTGGCAGCAAGGCTGCCAATACCGCAAGAATCCAACCCCGCACCCGCATCTCCCTCATCCATCTGCTGTCAGGATACGTATCGCTTGGGGCGAAAATACGGCAAGGGCCGCGCTGATACAGCCCGGCCCCGCAAAAATATCAGACCTGTGATCAGCGCAGGATCGGCACCTGATCTTCGGCAGTCGCCACAGGTCGGTTACCCTTGATCATCGCGGGGGGCTTGGGACCGCCCGTGGCCCAATCGAGCAGCTCGACCGTATGCACGATGGGCAGCTTGGTGCCCGATCCGATCTGCATCATGCAACCGATATTGCCTGCTGCGATCAGGTCGGGATTCTTGGCCTCCAGCGTTTTCACCTTGCGCTCTTTCAGCTGGCCCGAGATTTCCGGCTGCATCAGGTTGTAGGTCCCGGCGGACCCACAGCAGAGGTGGCTGTCGGCAGGCTCCACCACCTTGAAGCCCGCGCGTTTCAGCAGCGTCTTGGGATGCGTCTTGATCTGCTGGCCATGCTGCAGCGAACAGGCGGCGTGATAGGCCACCGTCAGCCCCTTGTCTGCACCTTCGGGCAGGTCCAGCTGCATCAAGAGTTCCGAGATATCCATCGCCCGCTCGGACACCCGCGCCGCATCTGCTGCTAGCGCGTCATTGCGGAACATATGCCCGTAATCCTTGACCGTGGTGCCGCAGCCCGAGGTGTTGATCACGATGGCATCCAGGCCCTCGCCATCGATCTCGGCGCACCAGGCGCGGATGTTCTTGGCCGCGGTGGCGTGGCTTTCATCCTCGCGCCCCATGTGATGGGTCAGCGCGCCGCAGCAGCCCGCGCCCTTGGCCACGACCACTTCGCAGCCCAGCCGCGTCAGCAGGCGGATGGTGGCGTCGTTGATATCGGTGTTGAGCGCCTTTTGCGCGCAGCCCGTCATCAGCGCCACACGTTTCTTGCGCGGCTCGACGGGGGCAAAGCTTTGCGGATCATCGTTGCGGCTGACCGGCGGAATATCCTTCGGCGCCATGTCGAGCATCGCCCGCAGCCGGGCATCCGGCATCAGCCCCTTGAAGGGGCGCGCCAGTTTCGCACCGAACAGGGCCACGCGAAAGCGCATCGGATAGGGCAGGATCCGCGCCAGCACCCAGCGCAGGGCACGGTCGGTGAAGGGGCGCTTGTAGTTCCTGTCGATATAGGCGCGCGCATGGTCGATCAGATGCATGTAATGCACCCCCGACGGGCAGGTGGTCATGCATGCCAGGCAGGACAGGCAGCGGTCGATATGCTTGACCGTTTTCTCATCCGGCACGCGGTTGTTTTCCAGCATGTCCTTGATCAGGTAGATCCGCCCGCGCGGACTGTCGAGTTCATCCCCCAGCACCTGATAGGTCGGGCAGGTGGCGGTGCAAAAGCCGCAATGCACGCAGGTGCGCAGGATCTCGTTCGAGCGCTGGATGCCGGGATCTTTCAGCTGGTCTTCGGTGAATACTGTCTGCATGTCTTACCCCATCAGGCCAGGGTTCAGGATCCCGCGCGGATCGAACTGGTTTCGCAACCCCTTGTTCAGGGCCTCCAAAGGTGCCGGTTGCGGTTCGAACCGGCCCAGGCGCGCACGGGTTTCGGCGCTGGCGCGGATCAAGGTGGCGTGCCCCGGGATCGGCTCCATCCCGGTGCCGACACCGGACATCACTTTGCGCAGATCGCTACCCTCGGGCATCAAGGCCCAGATGAGACCGCCGCCCCAGTCAAACTGCAGCGCGGTGGCACCAAGGCGCGGCGCCAGTTCGACCGCATCCGAGGGCTTGACGCTGATCCGCCAGACATCGCCATCACGCCCGTGAAAGGCGGCAACATCGCGGATGCCCTGCCACAGATCTGCGGTGTCATCCTGCCGCTCTGCGGTGCCATGCGCCCCCAGGATCCTGATCAGCTCTCCGCAGCGGTAGCTGACCGAAGCCGCAAAGCCTTCGACGCGGATATGGGCGGTCATGCTGTCCGGATCATAGGCTGCCCCGGTCACGTCAAAGGGCGAACCCAGCGCCGCCGACATCACCCGCACGGCACCCGGCAGATCCAGTTCAGCAACCGAAACCGTCGCCATGCTCTCGGCCTCTGGCAGCACTTTGAAGGAGACCTCGCTCAGCACGCCAAGCGTGCCTTGTGCCCCCGACATCAGCTTCACCAGATCATAGCCGGTGACGTTCTTCATCACCCGGCCGCCGTTCTTGACGATCTGCCCGGCCCCATCGACGAAGCGCACGCCCAGCAGGAAATCCCGTGCGGCGCCCACCTGGATGCGGCGGGGCCCAGAGATATTGGCGGCAAAGACACCGCCGATCGTGGGCGTGCCGTCGGTGCCCAGCAACCCGCGATAATCGGCAGGTTCAAAGGCAAGCCGCTGGTTTTCACCTGCCAGCAGGGATTCGATCTCTGACACCGGGGTTCCGGCCTTGGCCACCAGCGTCAGCGCGCCGGGTTCATAAAGTTCAACGCCACTCAGGGCCGACAGGGACAGGGTCTCGCCTTCGACACCCATGCCGCGGGTGCCGCCGCCTTCGATATTGAGCGGCCCCTTGGCCTCGGCGATCATACGGGCCAGATCGGCCTCGCTTTCGGGTCGCATCATGGTCTGTTCCAAACGTGTCTAATTCTAGTTTCGGGGCGCAGGATCATTCCGCCGCCAGGGCGGGCGCGCGGCGGCTTTCGGTCACCGACAGCGGGAAGACCTTAGCCGGATTGAGCAGCCACTGCGGATCGAAGACATCCTTCACGCGCAGCTGTGCCTCAAGATCGTCTGCCGTATACTGATGCAGCATCAGATCGCGTTTCTCGATTCCAACGCCATGTTCGCCGGTCAGGCAGCCGCCCACCTCAACGCAGAGCTTCAGCACCTCGGCACCAAATTCCTCGCAGAGTTCCAGATCGCCGGGCTTGTTGGCATCGAACAGGATCAGCGGGTGCATGTTACCGTCGCCCGCATGGAAGACGTTGGCCACGGCCAGGCCGAATTGCTGGCTCAACTCGCCGATGCGGCGCAGCACGTAAGGCAGCGAGGACACCGGGATGGTGCCATCAAGGCACATGTAATCGTTGATCTGCCCCATGGCGCCAAAGGCGGACTTGCGGCCCAGCCAGATGCGGGCGGCCTCATCGGCGTCGGTTGCCTCGCGCAGCTCGACCGGGTTGTGGGACTGGGCGATCTCCTTGATCAGACCAAGCTGGTGGTCGATCTCGGCGGGGCTTCCTTCGACCTCGACGATCAGCAGGGCCTCGCACATCGGGTAGCCCGCCTTGGCGAAGGCCTCGCAGGCCTCGATACAGGGACGGTCCATGAACTCGATGGCGACGGGCAGAACCCCCGCCTTGATGATGTCGGAGACGCAGGCACCGGCGACTTCGTTGCTGTCATAGCCAATCAGAACGGGGCGCGCGCCCTCGGGCTTGCGCAGGATGCGCAGGGTCGCCTCGGTCACCACGCCCAGCTGCCCCTCGCTGCCGCAGATCACCCCCAAGAGGTCCAAGCCCCCCGCGTCCAGATGCGCGCCGCCGATCTCGACCACGGTGCCATCCATCATCACCATGGTAACGCCCATCAGGTTGTTGGTGGTGACGCCGTATTTCAGGCAATGCGCACCGCCCGAATTCATCGCGATATTGCCCGCAATGGCACAGGCCAGCTGACTGGAGGGATCGGGGGCGTAGAAGAACTCCTCTTCCTCCACCGCGCCAGAAACGGAGAGGTTGGTGCGTCCGGTCTGCACCCGGATGATGCGATTCTCGTAATCGGTTTCCAGCACGTCATTCATGCGGGCCACGCCAAGGATCACGCTGTCGGCGGTCGGCAGGGCGCCCCCAGCCAGCGAGGTTCCCGACCCACGCGGCACCACGGGCACGCCTTCCTCGTGGCAGATCCGCAGAACATCGGACACTTCTTTCGTGTTGCGCGGCAAAACCGCCAACAGCGGCGGACAGCGATAGGCGGTCAGCGCATCGCATTCATAGGCGCGGGTCTCGGCCTCATCGGTGATCAGCGCATCTGCGGGCAGAACCTTGGACAGGCGCGCGGCCAGATGGGCTTTGCGCGACAGGATGGCGGGGTCCGGGGCGGGCATTTCCATGACGGGCTCTCCTCTTTGGTAAAGTTATATTACCAATTCATACCATCTGGCAAGGGAGCACATGCTCCGCTAGGGTGCAGCCATGACCTGGATCGACCGTATCGCCCTGTTTTCAACCTTGGATTTTGCCGCGCTGGCGCTGATTGTCGCGGGCTGGATCTGGATCGGCTGGCGGATCGAGAACCCGCGCCCGGACAAGCCATCGGTGTCCTACCTGATGGCCGATTTCCGCCGCGACTGGATGGTGCAGATGGTGACCCGCCAGCCGCGGATGTTCGATGCGCAGCTGATCAGCAACCTGCGCCAGGGTACCGCCTTCTTCGCCTCTGCCTCGATGATCGCGATGGGCGGCGGCCTGGCCCTGATCGGCAATACGGAACAGCTGGCCGGGGTGGCTGCGGACCTGATCCAGGACAGCGCCCCCGCCTTTGTCTGGGAGGTGAAGATCCTGACGGTGCTGCTGTTTCTCGCCAATGCGTTTTTGAAATACGTCTGGGCGCATCGGCTGTTCGGCTATTGCTCGGTTCTGATGGCGGCGGTACCCAACGATCCGGCAGAACCGCTGGCCCTGCCCCGCGCCGCCCAGGCCGCGGACCTGTCAATCACCGCCGCGCGCAGCTTCAACCGGGGCATGCGGTGCACCTATTTCGCGCTGGCCTCGGCCGCCTGGCTGGCGGGGGCCATCCCGCTGATCCTGGCCTCGCTGGTGACCATCGCCGTGCTGTACCGACGCGAGTTCGCCTCGCAATCGCGCAACGTGTTGCTGCGCATCCCGCCCCAGGCCCAGAAAACCACCAAGGCAGACACGGCATCGTGATCCCGCCCCGGCCGGGCGTAGCCTATGGTGGAGCACATGAAAGCCGCCCTGATATCCCTTGTCTGTACCCTGGGCACTGCCCTGCCCGCCCTTGCCGACAGCCCCCGCATCGAAGGGGCGACGGCCCGGCAGAATGGTGACAGCTGGACGATCAGCGTGACGCTATCCCACCCGGACACGGGCTGGGACCACTATGCCGACGGCTGGCGGGTGCTGGATGACAACGGGGCCGAACTGGGGCTGCGCGTGCTGGCCCATCCGCATGTGACTGAGCAGCCCTTCACCCGCAGCCTGAGCGGCATAGCGATCCCCGACGGCATCACAAAGGTCACGATCCAGGCGCGCTGCAATCTGGATGGCTGGGGAGATGAGCTGTTTCGCCTGACTCTACCCTAGGCTACGCCAGTCAACTGCGGTGATAGGGGCTGCCGGACAGGATGGTGGCAGCGCGGTAGACCTGCTCGGCCAGCATCACCCGGACCAGCATATGCGGCCAGACCATCTTGCCAAAGGAGATGGAGAAGTCCGCCTCTGCCCGCAGGCTTGGGTCAATGCCATCCGCCCCGCCGATGATCAGCGCCAGATCCTGCCGCCCGCTGTCGCGCCAGCCTGCCATCTTGTCGGCAAAATCAGGCGAGGACAGCAGCTTGCCGCGCTCATCCAGGGTGCAGATCACCGCGCCCTTGGGCAGCGCCTTGCGCAGAAGATCCGCCTCGGCGCCCATGCCGAGGTTCTTCTTGTCCTCGACCTCGATCACCCGCGCAGGACCAAGGCCCAGCGCCCGGCCGGTGCGGTCGAACCGCGTCAGATAATCGTCGATCAGGGATTTTTCCGGGCCAGCGCGAAGCCGCCCGACCGCGCAGATATGTAGACGCATCAGAGGACTCTCCCCCGCCATGCCAAGCAAGGCGGGACTTGGGGCAGGCCTGTTCAGGCCGCCCCTACACTTGGGTCAGTTGCCGGTTGCCGCGCCGGGCACCCACATCTTTTCCAACTGGTAGAACTCGCGCACTTCGGGGCGGAAGATATGAACGATCACATCGCCCGTATCGATCAGCACCCAGTCGCCGGTGTCCTTGCCCTCGATCTTGCTGATGATGCCGTACTCCTGCTTGAGCCGGTCGGTCAGCTTTTCTGCCATGGCGGCAACCTGGCGGGTGGAGCGCCCCGAGGCGATGACCATGAAATCGCCAATCGCCGTCTTGCCGCGCAGGTCGATCTGCACGACCTCTTCGGCCTTGTCGTCATCGAGAGAGGAGAGGATCCGCTCCAGCAGCACCTCGCTGGTGGGGCGTGTCTTGGCGGCCATCACGGCTGCCTCGGTTTCAGCGGCGGCTGCCGCATGAGGTTCGGGTGACAGGACAATGTCCTCCTTGCTGCGCGCCGACGATCCCACGGCGCTGGGGTAGTGTTAATGTAGCAAGTCGGTCGGGGCTTTTCAATCAAGCTTCGCTGCACTGCCGCAGGCGCATAAGAGGGATCAAGAGGCCCATTGGTTCAGTCCTCTGGCGGCATCCGCTGCTGCGCGGCAGGGAAATCGGCCACCGACAGAGGCTCGTTCAGCACACGTACTTCGCGCTGCGGGAAGGGAATCGATATGCCTTCCGCTTGAAACGCATCCCAAAGGGCCAGGTAGACATTGCCGCGGATATTGGTGAGGCCCGAGGTCGGATCCCCGATCCAGAAGCGCAACACGTAGTCCACGCTGCTGTCGCCAAAACCGACGATATGGCAGACCGGCGCCTTGCCGGGGGTGGCAAGCACCCTGCCGACCGATCGCGCGGCATCGATGGCGACCCTGCGCACCTTGTGCGGATCATCGCCATAGGCGGTGCCGAAATGGATATCGAGCCGCACATAGCGGTCCGAATGGGACCAGTTCACAACCTGCGAGGTGATCAGATCCTCGTTCGGGATCAGGTATTCCCGCCCGTCCCGCGTCACCACCGAGACATAGCGCGCGCCCAGCGCATTGATCCAGCCGAAGGTCTCTCCAAGCGAGATCACATCCCCCGGCTTGATCGATCGATCCATCAGGATGATGATCCCCGACACCAGATTGGACACAACTTTTTGCAGACCAAAACCGATGCCGACACCGACGGCACCGGAGAGGACCGCAAGCCCCGTCAGGTCAAACCCGATGGCGCGGATGCTGACGACGACGGCCAGCCCGTAAAGCGCCAGCTGGATCCCCTTGCCGATCAGCACCTGCATCGAGGGCGAAATGTCGCTGTTGCTTTTCAATCCCTTCGTTGCCGCGTTGGACCCGATCCGCGCCAGGGTCAGCAGCACCGCCCCCAGCATCAGCGCCTTCAGAACCGCCAGCACCGACAGGTGCATCGCGCCAAAGGTAATCGCGACACTGTCAAGAAACCCCGCCACATCATCCACGAGGTTCAGCGCCACCAGGGTCGCGTAGATCCAAAGGCTCCAGGTGAAGATCCGCCTCAGCGTATGATTGCGCACCAGCCGCGCCAGAAATCCGATCACCAGCCAGGCGGTCGCCAGGGTCGCGGCGATCCCGATCAGGTAGCTGCGCGAGGGCCAGGTGACCTCTTGCATCACCCAATAGAGCGTCCACGAAAAGGTGACGAAGTAGATCAGCGTCAACCGGCGCAGGATTTGCAGCAAGGCTCTGAGCCGCCATTTCGGCCAGCCCTCGCGCCGATGCGCCCAGCGGTCCCAGCCTCCGCGCGTTGCCAGCTTCATCACATAGGCCAGCAGCGCCAGACCAAGGATCAGGAACAGCTGATACTGCCGCCAGCCCGGCGTCACGAACAGCGTCACCATCGACTGCCCTTCGGCCAGCAGCCAGCTCAGAACCTGGAACAGGCTCTCAGGCAGATTCTCCGGCAACGCCTCGGTCAAGGTCTCGGTCGGGGCGGTCGGCGCGGTGGGGGCGGTTTGAACGGTATCTTGCTCCATGAGGTGAGCATGCCGGTGGCGCGGGGAGATATGCAAGAACAATGCCGCCGCCCCCCTGCGTGGAACCTTGATTGTCCAGCGGCGCAGTTGTATCTCACTGGCATGACTTTCGTATTGGCCCAGAATATCGAACTGCAAGACCGCGCTCGTCTGCGCGAACGGTTCTATGGCGCCGCCCGCACGGTTCTGGCGCGCCTATAAGGCTGCCGCCCGAGCCACAAGCCAGCTTTTCCAATACAGAACGGGAGAGGACCCATGTCCCCCAAGACACTCTATGACAAGATCTGGGATGCGCATGTTGCGCATGAATCAGAGGATGGCACCTGCCTGCTTTATATCGACCGCCACCTGGTCCACGAAGTGACCAGCCCGCAGGCCTTTGAAGGGCTGCGCATGGCCGGCCGCAAGGTGCATTCGCCAGAGAAGACCATCGCCGTACCGGACCACAACGTTCCCACCACGGCGGGCCGTGAAGACCCGGCGCAGATGACCGAGGAAAGCCGCATCCAGGTTGAGGCGCTCGATAAGAACGCCAAGGAATTCGGGGTGCACTACTACCCGGTCAGCGACATCCGCCAGGGCATCGTGCATATCGTCGGCCCCGAACAGGGCTGGACCCTGCCCGGCATGACCGTGGTCTGCGGCGACAGCCATACCGCCACCCACGGCGCATTCGGCGCGCTGGCGCATGGCATCGGCACCTCCGAGGTGGAGCACGTGTTGGCCACCCAGACGCTGATCCAGAAGAAATCGAAGAACATGAAGGTGGAGATCACCGGCAAGCTGAAGCCGGGCGTGACCGCCAAGGACATCACCCTGGCGGTGATCGGCGAGACCGGCACCGCCGGCGGCACCGGCTATGTGATCGAATACTGCGGTGAGGCGATCCGCGATCTCTCCATGGAAGGGCGCATGACCGTCTGCAACATGGCGATCGAAGGCGGCGCCCGCGCGGGGCTGATCGCGCCGGATGAAACCACCTTTGAGTATGTCAAAGGCCGCCCGCACGCCCCCAAGGGTGCCCAGTGGGAAGCCGCGCTGAACTGGTGGAAGACGCTTTACACCGATGAAGGCGCCCATTTCGACAAGGTGGTGACCCTGAAGGGCGAAGATATCCAGCCCGTCGTCACCTGGGGCACCTCGCCCGAGGACGTTCTGCCGATCACCGCCACCGTTCCCTCCCCTGAGGATTTCACCGGCGGCAAGGTCGAAGCGGCCCGTCGCGCGCTGGATTACATGGGGCTCACCCCCGGTCAGAAGCTGACCGACATCCAGATCGATACCGTCTTCATCGGCTCCTGCACCAATGGCCGGATCGAGGATCTGCGCGCCGTGGCCGAGGTGGTCAAGGGCAAGAAGATCAAGGACGGCATGCGGGCCATGATCGTGCCCGGCTCGGGTCTGGTCCGCGCCCAGGCCGAGGAAGAAGGCCTGGCCGACATCTTCAAGGAGGCCGGTTTCGAATGGCGCCTTGCGGGTTGCTCCATGTGCCTGGCGATGAACCCCGACCAGCTGTCCGAGGGTGAGCGCTGCGCCGCCACCTCGAACCGCAACTTCGAGGGGCGTCAGGGCTATAAGGGCCGCACCCACCTGGTCAGCCCGGCCATGGCCGCCGCTGCCGCCATCACCGGTCACCTGACCGATGTCCGCGAGCTGATGTAAGGAGCCAGCGATATGGAAAAGTTCGAAAAACTGCACGGTATCGCGGCGCCCATGCCGCTGGTCAATATCGACACCGATATGATCATCCCCAAGATCTTCCTGAAGACGATCAAGCGCTCGGGCCTTGGCGTGAACCTCTTTGACGAGATGCGCTATGACCGCGAGGGCAACGAGATCGAGGATTTCGTGCTGAACAAGCCGCAATACCGCGAGGCTGAAATCCTGGTGGCGGGCGACAACTTCGGCTGCGGTTCCTCGCGCGAACACGCCCCCTGGGCGATTGCGGATTTTGGCATCAAATGCGTGATCTCCACCTCCTTTGCCGACATCTTCTTCAACAACTGCTTCAAGAACGGTATCCTGCCCATCGTGCTGCCGCAGGAACAGGTCGACCTCTTGATGAAGGACGCGGAAAAAGGCGCAAACGCGCGCATGACCGTGGATCTGGAAGCGCAGGAAATCACCACGTCGGATGGTGAGGTGATTCCCTTCAATGTGGACGCGTTCAAGAAGCACTGCCTGCTGAACGGGCTGGATGACATCGGCCTGACCATGGAAAAGGCGGGCGCCATCGAAAACTACGAGAGCAAGATGTCCCAGGAGCGCCCCTGGGTGTGACCGGATCTGCCGCAAAATGACTGCGAAAGCCGCCCCTGCGGGCGGCTTTTTTCGTGGCGGGCCGACCCGCGCCGACCGCCCCCGCGCCACAATTGAGACATATTTACTAAAATTATCCCGAAACCCACCGGCCCTGGAAATCGCGCCCAAGCCGCTTGCGGTCGGGATGCCGCCACCCCCAACATCTTGTGGAAGCCCCCGCAAGGCGCTGAAATCCAAGGCATCCGCTGATGTATTCCCGCACCAGTCCCCCCGCGATGAGCGCATTTTCGCGGAGTTTCCGGATCAAGCCACTTGAGTGCAGCCCCCCTGCCATGCTGAAATGAGGCACAATTGAGGCAGACTCTTCGGTGCAGACCGGAGAACACAAGTTGGAACAAAGGTCCGGCAAAAGTACCGGCCAGTCCAGGTTGAAGGAAACAGAGGCAGTGTTCGCACGCATCACAGGCGCGGCAATCCGTGGCGTATTGGTGGCATTGTTGATTGCAATGCCCTCCTTGCTGCTACCGGTATCAGCCACCGAATCTCCGGAGATCGTCGTCTTCATGGCGCTGCTGGGCGCGGTGCTGACCTTTGCCGAGTATTTCTCGAACTATCCAAGCTTTGTGGAATTCCGCCAGGCGCCGCCGCTCAACCGGATGCGCTTTTTCTCCTTCTTTGCGGCGGTGGGCCTGTTGAGCCTGCTGGCGCGCCATCCTCTGGATCCCACCAGCCTGACCGCGCTTGTGCATGAGGTTGCCCTGCGCCTGGGCGCGATGATGGATTTTGCCTATTCCCCCGTTCAGCTCACCACTTTGATGATGCCTGCAGAGGTGCCCGATGCGCTGGTGCTGGCGGTGCGCTCGGCCGCGGGGCTGAGCTATCTTCTGGCCGCGCTGGCGATCATCGCCTTCGCCCTGGCGATCCGAATCGGGAATTGGCCGCTTGGCAATGGCGCCTTCAATGTCTGGGTGAACCTACCGCTGTTCGACCCGACCACCGGCGGAGACGTGGTGCTGCGCCTGCAACGGGACGGGCGCATCAACATGGTAATCGGCGTGCTGTTGCCCTTTGCCATTCCGGCCCTGGTGAAACTCGGCTCCGGGCTGGTCGATCCCGCCGTGCTGGCCGCGCCGCAGACCCTGGTCTGGACCATCGGTCTCTGGGCCTTTGTCCCTGCCTCGATGATCATGCGCGGGCTGGCACTGTTGCGGGTGGCCGAGCTGATTGCCCAAAGACGCCGGGCCGCCTACGCGGATCCCGAGATCCTGCAAACCGCATGACGGGACGGGCCGTTCCCCTGGCGGCCGCGTTTTCCATCCTCCTGTCAGTATGTCTGCCTGCCTGGGCCGACAGCTATCGCATTGCCACTTTCAACACCGAACTCTCCCGCAAGGGGCCGGGCCTGCTGCTGCGCGACATTGAACAGGGAAAGGATGCGCAAATCGCCGCTGTGATCCGGGTGATCCAAGCTTCGAAGGCTGATGTGATTGCCCTGCAGGGGATTGATTGGGACTATGAGAACCTGGCGCTGAAGGCCCTACAGCGGCGCCTGGACCTTGCCGGGGCGACCTATCCCTATCTCTTTGCCAGGCGACCCAACGCAGGCTTTCCTTCCGGGCTGGACCTGGACGGTGACGGACGCCTTGGCGGGCCCGGAGATTCCCAGGGTTATGGCGATTTCACCGGCAAGGGCGGGATCGCCCTGCTGTCACGCCATCCGATCCTGGACGATGAGGTCCTGGACCTGTCGCCGCTTCTGTGGCGGGACCTGCCTGCCGCATTGCTGCCTCAACACCCCGATGGCAGTCCCTTCCCCACGGCCCAAGCGCAAGCGGCCCAGCGCCTGTCTTCGACGGCCCATTGGGTTGTGCCGATCCGATTGCCGGACGGCCAGCACCTTGATCTGATGGTCTTTCAGGCGGGGCCTCCGGTGTTCGATGGTCCCGAAGACCGCAATGGCCGCCGCAACCACGATGAGATCCGCCTCTGGCAGCTTCTGCTGGACGCGCGTCTCCCCGCTCCATTTCATCGTGCCCAGAACCGCCCCTTCGTGATTGTCGGCGGCGCCAATCTCGACCCCGAAAAGGGTGACGGATTGCGCAGCGCCATCCAGGGGTTGCTGGCAGATCCCCGGCTGAAGGATCCGCGCCCTGGCAGCCAAGAGGCCGACTTGAGCACGGTGGATTGGCAGACCCCCGGCAGGATGCGGGTGGACTATGTGCTCCCGTCGGCAAACATTCAGGCTCTGGATGCAGGGGTTTTGTGGTCGCTGCCCGGTGAAGACACGGCACAACGTGCCAGTCGGCACAGGTTGGTCTGGGTGGAGATCGACCTGCCCCCGCTCTCCACACCAGAAACCGACTGACACCAGAAAAGGCGCTCTCCCGCCCGTCATTGCCTCCTGTCAGAGGCGCTTCCCGTTGGGCGTGGCACCGCGCATGGCGCGGTGCCACGCCCAACGCCGCCAAGGTGTTCTGGCGCCAGCCAGGGCACCTGCGGGGGCGGGAGATCCTGCCTGCCGTGCCGCTATCTCAGCAGATCCTTGGGCAGCGCCTGGTGCAGTGCTTCTGAAAGCTGTGTGTGTTCGAAGCCGGGCAACAGGCCCTCAAACAAGCTGCCATCCAAACTGTGCGCGGTATTCCAAAGGTAGCGCATCTCGAGAAGGCAGCGCCCCATCGGCCAGAACGGGCGCGCCAGTTGCACCGGCCACCAGGCCATCTGCTTCATGACAACCGGCTGTTCCAAGCAGCCATTCACCGACGCCAGCAAGTCGCGCCCACTCAGCGTGTATCCAGGAAAGGGAATGTCCGCAAAGACCGGCAGGCGATCCCCGAGATCCGCCAACCCCACCGCTGCCCGTGCCATATCGGGCAGATAGGCCCAGGCATGTGGAATGTCCGGATTGCCGGGATAGACGAACCGCCCCTTGGTCAACTTCGCCGTCATCACCGCATCGAACCAGTTCCCCGAGGCCTCGGTATCCAGAAAATCCCCGGCCCGCAGCAGGATGGTCCGCACACCGGAGGTGCGATAGGCCTCCTCCATCGCGATCCGGATACGGCCCAGCGGGTTTTCGGCCCGATGAGGCGAGCGCGCGGACCAGGGGCCGGGGGTCTGAGGCCCGAAGACATAGACATTGCCCGGCACGATCACGGTGGCACCGCTTGCCTTGGAGGCGGCGATCACCCGGGCGTGAAGACCCGGCACCTGAGCGGCCCAGTCGGGATAGGCCGGGTTCCACCCCACCACGATGATATCCTTGCCCATGGCGGCACGCATCAGATCATCCCGCCCGCGGTCAAAGGGCAGCACGGTATCTCCTGCCGCCTCAAAGGCACGAAAGGCAGCGCGGCCAAACCGGCCGGTTGCACCAAGGACAAGCACATTGCGGGGCATGATCTGTTCCTTTCATCCTGAACAGCCCCAGAATAGGCAGAGGATTGCATCATTCATATTGCATGGATCCGCAGATCTGCCATTCATTTGTGAATGGATAACCCTGCATTGACCGACTGGACCCTGATCCAGAGCTTTCTCGCCGTTGCCGAAACCGGCTCGCTTTCGGCGGCGGCAAAACGGCTGCGGCGCAGTCAGCCCACCCTGGGGCGCCATATCCAGACGCTGGAACGCGAGCTGGACCAGCGCCTGTTCCACCGCCACCCGCGTGGCCTGACCCTGGCGCCACAGGGGGAAAGACTGCTGCCCCTGGCGCGAGAGATCAACGACCGCATGAATGCCATCAGCCTGCAGGCCGCCGGCCAGTCGCAGGACTTGACGGGAACGGTGCGGATCACCGCCAGCGTCTTTGCCTCGCACTATGTCTTGCCTGCCATCCTGGCCGAGATCCGCGCGGCTGAGCCCGGGATCGAACTGGAACTGGTGCCCAGCGATGCCTCCGAAAGCCTGGTGTTCCGCGCCGCCGATATCGCGGTCCGCATGTATCGCCCGACGCAGCTTGATATCGTCGCCCGCCATGTGGCGGATCTGCCGCTCGGGATCTTTGCCGCCACAAGCTATCTGGACCGGCGCGGGCGCCCCGACACCCTTGCCGATCTCTGGCAACACGACCTGATCGGCTATGATGCAGACGATCTGATCCTGCGCACCATGCAGGCCATGGGGTTTGACGTCGACAGGCATGACTTCGCGCTGCGCTGCGACAACCAGTCCGCCTATTGGGAGCTGTTGCGCGCAGGCTGCGGGATCGGGTTTTCGCAGCGTGGCCCCGCCCTCCTGGACACGGAGGTCGAGGAAGTGGATCTGGGCCTGTCGCTGCCGCCGCTGCCGGTCTGGCTGGCCGCCCATGGCGTGATGCGGCAGACCCCGCGGATCCGGGCCGTCTGGGATATGCTGGCAACAGGGTTGGAGCGCGCGGCAAAACAGGCCATCGCCCCTTAAAATCAAGGCCGCGTTATTGACGCTGGCCCGCGCGAAGAGTACCCCGTTCCCAGCTATTTCAAGGAGGAAGCGCATGTCCAACCCATCGATTCTGATTCTGCCCGGTGACGGGATCGGCCCCGAAGTCATGGCAGAGGTCCGCAAGGTCATCGGCTGGTACGGTGACAAGCGCGACATTCAGTTCGATGTGAGCGAGGATCTGGTCGGCGGCGCCGCCTATGACGCCCATGGAACGCCCCTGCATGACGACACCATGGCCAAGGCACAAGAGGTCGACGCCGTGCTTCTGGGTGCCGTGGGTGGCCCCAAGTATGACGTGCTGGACTTCTCGGTAAAACCCGAGCGCGGGTTGCTGCGCCTGCGCAAGGAAATGGACCTTTACGCCAACCTGCGCCCAGCACAGTGCTTTGACGCGCTGGCGGATTTCTCGTCGCTGAAGAAAGACGTGGTCGCAGGTCTCGACATCATGATCGTGCGCGAACTGACCTCGGGCATCTACTTCGGTGAGCCGCGCGGCATCATCGAGGAAGGCAACGAGCGCGTCGGCATCAACACCCAGCGCTATACCGAGAGCGAGATCGACCGCGTTGCGCGCTCGGCGTTCGAGCTGGCGATGAAACGCGACAAGAAGCTCTGTTCGATGGAAAAGGCCAACGTGATGGAGTCGGGCATCCTGTGGCGCGAAGTCGTCACCGAGGTCGGCAAGGACTACCCCGAGGTCGAACTCAGCCACATGTACGCCGACGCCGGCGCCATGCAGCTGTGCCGCTGGCCCAAGCAGTTCGACGTGATCGTTACCGACAACCTGTTTGGCGACCTCCTGTCCGATGCCGCCGCGATGCTGACCGGCTCGCTTGGCATGCTGCCCTCGGCCAGCCTCGGCAAGCCGATGGCCAATGGTCGCCCCAAGGCGCTCTATGAGCCCGTGCATGGCTCGGCACCCGACATTGCCGGTCAGGGCAAGGCCAACCCGATCGCCTGTATCCTCAGCTTTGCCATGGCGCTGCGCTATTCCTTCGACATGGGCGCAGAGGCGGACCGCCTCGAAGCCGCTGTCGAAAAGGTTCTGGCCGACGGCGTGCGCACGGCGGACCTTCTGGGTGAAGAAGGCGTCGATCCGGTCTCCACCAGCGAAATGGGCGATGCCATCGTCGCCGCGCTCGACGCGAGCCTCTAAGGCTCTTTCACAGGATCGGCTGCGGCGGCAGGTCTTGCCGCAGCCAGCGCTTCACGCGCGACATGACCATAGAATGCAATGCGCTCGGCATGATGCAGGCTGCGCTGCAACCACCGCATTGCGTCCGTATGGGCAAAAACCTCGGACAATTGGTACATCCCGGCATGCTCCCCTAGCATCAACGCCCTTCGGTGGCGGTTGGTGCGCTGTTCAACCAGCCGCGCCAGACGCTCAAGCCGGGTCGCTGCTCGATGCAGATCGGCCGAATCGTCGGCACATTCCTGCAATGCCATGGCAAAGGCCCGCGCCGGGCGGCGCAGCAGCGGATCCTCCAGAAGGTCCGCGATACGTGCGGTCTGCTTGCAGCGCTCCATCAGCCGCAGCAGGTGGTCGATCTGATGCATGAGGGCACCATAGGTGCGCTGCTGATCCGCGCGCCCCTCTGGCAGGCGGATATCGGCGAGAAACGCGGACAACTCCTGCACCCCCGTCTCGACGGCATGCAGCGCGGCCACGGGCCGATAGTCCGGCGGCTCCTGCAAGGCCGCCACCAGGGCCGTATGGATCCGCCGCGACAGGGTCGCCGTCGCCGCCTCTGCCGCCACCAGGGCAAGGTCAGGATCCTGCAACAGCGCCCGGTCCAGATGGATGAGCGGCGCCGCCGGATGCTCGGGCACCAGCCGCGCCACAACGGCGGCAAAGCGCCCGGTCAGCGGCAGGAACATCACCGTTCCCAGGATATTGAACCCCATATGGAAAATCAGCACCGCCGTCACCGGCCCGACCGCAGCCAACAGGGCGGCAAGCCCGGCCTCTCCTGTGATCAAGATCACCAGCGCCACCACCGAGGTCACCACGTTGAACAGCAGGTTCGCCAGGGCCGTCTGGCGCATGGGGCGCGATCCCCCGAGGGAGGCCAGAATGGCGGTGAAGGTGGTTCCCACGTTCATGCCGATCACGATTGCCAGGGCCTGCGTCAGGGTCAGCGCTCCGCCCTGTACCATCACCAAGGCCAGAGCCACCGCCGCCGAGGAGGACTGCATCACGATGGTGATCCCCACCCCCAGCCCCACCAGCACTATGAGCCCCCACAGGGTATCGGTGGGCAGCATCTTTGGCGTGATCAGCCCCGAGACATCACCCATGCCCGCCTGCATCAGATCCAGTCCGATCAGCAGCAGGCACAGCCCCGACACCATCCGGCCAATGCGCGCCACCCGGCCGCGCCCCAGAAGATCCGCCAGCCCCGCCAGCAGCAAACCCGCCATCGCAAGGCTGCCCAGCTTCAGCTTGAAGCCGAGGATCGACACCAGCCAGCCCGTGGCCGTGGTGCCGATATTGGCCCCGTAGATCACCCCCAGCGCCTGCGGCATCGTCAACAGCCCGGCGCCAACAAAGCCCACGGTCATCACGGTCGTGGCACTGGAGGATTGGATGATGGCCGTCGACACGGTTCCGGTCATCACCCCACGCAGGGGCGTGGTGGTGAAACGCGTGAGAACGGCGCGCAGGTTCGATCCGGCCGCGTCCCTCAGGGCTGCGGTCATGATCTTCATGCCCACCAGAAACATGCCGATGCCGCCCAGAATGGAAAGGTAGTCAGCCGTCATAGAACCGCCTGCATCCGGTTATGCGGGCAGTGTCGGCGGGCGGGGGCAGGTTTTGGATAATTCGGCATGGCGGAAAAATACCACGACAATTGCGCTTGCAAAACCCACGCTCCGGGTATAATCCCGCGCCACGGTCGGAGTGTAGCTCAGCCTGGTAGAGCACTGTCTTCGGGAGGCAGGGGCCGGAGGTTCGAATCCTCTCACTCCGACCAATAAAACAAGGCGCCCCAGGGCGCCTTTGTTGTTTTCAAGACAGGGATCGCAGGTTCGTTGAACCTGAGCGAAGCTGTCCCCCCTGCGATATCAGCCATTTGGCTAGGCTCAGGATCCGGATCTGAGACCCGCGGCTTCCCGGTCAGGTCACTTCTCTGCGCCACCTGCTGCGTCTCTGTCCGCACTGCTCCCCTTTTTGTCACTCCCGAGGTTCGTCTTCCTTTCTGCCAGCAATGCCATCCAAGGAGCGGCATCAAACCGGGACAGGTCCCTGCTGGCGCAGGCTGGCACACCTTCAGAATGTGGACTTTGAGTAAAAAACATCTAAGCTCGGCAGCTGAAACAGCCGCGATACCCTTTGCAGCGCCCGATGCGCTCGAAAGAAGACCGTATCCACAAGAGTCCGACATGATCGACCGCAACCGACACCAGGGTGATGGTCAGAAGGGAAACCACAGTTGGGGACAGGTGGACATTGACGGAACGCACCACAGAGTCCCTGCTCAGGAAGCTGATAGTTGGCAGGGAGTTTTCCAGGCTCGATCCAATGGAAGCGCTGGCATTCTATTGCTCGACCCTGGCTGACGCCATTCACGTTGATCGGATAACGGTTTGGCCATGCAAGACGCAGGCCCAGCATCTGCTGCCCCTGTTCGAATGGGGTGCAGGGCGCGCCCAAGGCCGAACGATCGACGCGTCGGCCCTCCCCCCCTTGCTGAAGGCGCTGGAGGATCAGGCTGTCATTGCCATTGACGATGTCAGCGAAGCGCCGGAACAGATTTCACCTGCGGGGGGTGCGGCCCGCTCGATCCTGGCCTGCCGCCTGGCCTCCGTCGGCCAGAGCCCCGGGATCCTTGTTCTGGAACGTATCGGCAGGCAGCACCTATGGAGCGCCGAGGAACAGACCGTTGCGGAATGCATCGCCAGCCTTGTTTCAGCCTGTTTCGATACGCCCCGCGACCAGGTCTCTCACCCCAAGGCCGATGTTGCCCAAAGAAGATCCTCGTATTTCGATCAGCACGTCGTCGACCAATACTGGGAAATGGATACGGACTTCAGGTTGCAGAAGTACCATCTCGGCGGGGCGAAGACCTCGCGCGATCTGGAGCCTCTCATCGGTCTGAAACTGTGGGAGATGCCGCAGGTTGACCCGGCACGGGGATCCTGGGGCGAGTTGCAAGGGGTGGTTGCGGAACGGGGCGATATTGACGACTGCACCTTTGCATCTGTCGACAGCACGGGCCAACGGGTGTTTCTGGAGCTCTCCGCCAAGCCATCCTATTCGGACGATGGGGCGTTTCTTGGCTATTGCGGGATCATACGCGACATCACAAACCGTGTGATGCGGGAACAGGATCTGAAGTCCAGCGAGCAGAAATACCTGAATGCGGCACGGCTGGCGAATGTGGCCTCTTGGATCTGGGACGAAGTCGAGGCGCGCATTTCCTACTGCTCTCCCGAGCTGGCGAATATCTATGGCATTTCGCCGGAAGAGTTGATGAGCAGGACTGTCGCCAACAAACACGTCGATGCGGCGCAGGACGACAGCAACGGGCTGCAGTACGATAAAGATCTCAGCTGGATCCACCCCGATGACAGGGACCGCTACCGTGCGGTGGTTGAAGGGGCCTCCAGGAACCGGACCGGCTACAATATCGTCACCAGGATCATCCGCGACGACGGTGACGTGCGCGTTCTTCACGAGATTGGCGAACCGGTTTTCGACATCACCGGCAAATTGATCGAAACGACGGGTGTGCTGCTGGATGTGACCGAGCAGGAGAACAGGAAATCCGAGCTCGAGTTGAAACGCGCCCAGTTGGAAAACCTGATGGACAATATTCCCGGTGCCATCTACCGGGTGAAGAACGATGAAAACTGGACGCCGATCTACAAAAGCGCCGGGTTTAACACGTTCTTTGATCCCAAGCTGCGCGATGATCAGGACGGTGAGCGTCACACGATCAACTTCGGCTCGGTTATTTCCGAAACCGACATGAAGAAGATGAACGAGGCGGTCGACAAGGCAATAGCCGATGGCAGCGATTTCTCGTTCGAGTATGCCGTCAAAAGGAGCGATGGCAGCGAAATCTGGCTGAGTGAACGCGGACGCCCGATCGTCACCGAAGACGGCGAGATTGAACTGGAAGGCGTGCTGATCGATGTGACCGAAAAGCACGAGGCGCAAACCGCATTGGCCCAGGCGCAGAAAATGGAGGCCATTGGCAAGCTAACCGGCGGCGTGGCTCATGACTTCAACAACCTGCTGGCTGTAATCCTCGGGAACCTTGAACTGCTTCAGGAAGAGCTGACCAGCGTGGATCAGCTGGCCTTCGTTCGCAAGAGCATCGCGGCCACCAGGCGCGGAGCGGATCTCACTCAAAACATGCTCAGTTTTGCGCGCCAGGCACGTCTTGAACCCACCACGCTTCACCTGAACGCCGTCATCGAAGACACGCAGAACTGGATCAGCAGGACGCTGCCTGAAAACATCGAGATCCACATGGCGCTCAGCAGTGACCTGTGGGAGGTGTCCGCGGATCGTAGCTCTACCGAAAGCGCCTTTTTGAATCTCATCCTGAATGCCAGGGACGCGATGCCGCATGGTGGCAAGATGACCATCGAAACCTGCAATATCGAGAGAGACCAGGATTTCAGGGATTCCAGCGGCGAACTGGTTCGACAGGGCAGATACGCGGTTCTTTCCGTCACCGATACCGGCTGTGGCATCCCGAAGAATGAAATCGGCAAGATATTCGAACCCTTCTACACCACCAAGGAAGCGGGACGCGGCTCGGGGCTTGGTCTTTCGATGATACAGGGCTTTGTCAAACAAACCGGCGGATCGGTTCAGGTCTATTCGGAGCCCGGGATCGGCACCACCTTCAGGATATACTTCAAGACGCTGGAGACGGGCGATGGCAGCTCGACCGCACAGCCCGCACGGGCCGAAGAGGCCCTGCAGAACGTCGGGGCAAAGGTTCTTGTTGCCGAGGATGAGCCGGAGGTTCTGGAGATCATCCAGAAAACACTCGAGGGAATCGGGTGCATCGTGACCCCGGCAAACAGCGGCGACGACGCATTGGAGATATTGCAGCAGGATCCGGACTTCGACTTGCTGGTGACCGACATCGTGATGCCCGGCGCGCTGATGGGGACACATCTGGCAAAGGCCGCGCGGGCATTGCGGCCCGAACTGGCTGTCATCTTCATGTCAGGCTACGCCAATGAAGCCCAGGTCCACGGCAACGGCCTGCGCCCCGAAGACCTGCGGTTGAGCAAGCCGATCCCAAAGAATGACCTGATCGCAGCCGTCAAACACGCCTTGAAACGGGGCGGGCAGCCCTGAGCCGCCCCAGCTGCGACGTGCAGAGGCTCATGATCATCGAGACGCCCTAGGGCCTGGCTAGGTCAATGCCGACAGCCGGGGTCTGTACATCACCCGGTCTTGCGCAGCATGGTCGCCACGGCCTTCAACAGGTCGGCCTTCGGCACAGGTTTCATCAACCGCACGTCTTCGGGACGCAGGCCGTTGCCATGCACCGTCGCCTCGGCGGCATAGCCGGACATGAAGATGAAGGGGGTATCGGGATGCGTCTCGCGGATCCTCTTTGCAAGGTCGGTCCCCTGCAGGTCCCCGGGCATCACGATGTCGGTCACGACAAGGTCGAATGTCGGATCGGACTGGAATATCTCAAAGGCGGCATCGCCGGTGCTGGCGGCTGTCACCTCGTAGCCGCCGGTCTGCAATATGGTCAGCAGAAGTGCCCGGACCTGCTCTTGATCCTCGGCCAACAGGATACGCCCGGCGCCCGCGTTGCGGTCCGCCTGCACCGGCGACTCTTCCGCCTTGGCGGGCAGAGCCGTGTCGCTGACCGGAAAATACAGTTTCAGCGTGGTTCCAACGGCTGTTTCGCTATAGACCTGAACGGTGCCCAGCGACTGCTGCACAAAGCCCTGCACCATCGACAGACCCACCCCGGACCCGGATCCGGGCGGCTTGGTGGTGAAGAAGGGATCGAACATGCGCTCCAGGATTTCAGGATCGATCCCGGTGCCAGTGTCGCTGACCGCCAGCATGACATAGCGCCCGGGCTTGATCTCTTCGCCCCGGGCATCGAGGTAGGTTTCATCCAGGCGGATGTTTGCGGTTTCTATGGTCAGCCTGCCATGGCCCTGCATTGCATCGCGGGCATTCAGGATCAGGTTCAACAGCGCGCTTTCCAGGGAGGTCCGATCCAGCTTCACCGGCCAAAGACCGGCCAGCAGAGAGATCTCCACGACGATAGAGGCCGGCAGGGTACGGCGCATCCATTTCTCTGCCTCGTGCACAATCGTGTTGAGATCCACCACCTCGGGCTGCAAGCGGGCCTCATGCGCGAAGGCAAGCAGGCTTCGGGTCAGACCCGCCCCGCGTTCACTGGCTGAAATGGCGCCGTTGATGATGACCTCAAGCTCCTCGTCCTCGACCCGCTCGCGCAGCAATTCGAGGTTGCCCATGATGATCGCCAGGATGTTGTTGAAGTCATGCGCCACGCCGCCGGTCAACTGGCCGATGGCCTCACGTCTTTGCGATGCCGCCAGGCTGGACTGGAGATCCTCCCGTTGTTTTTGTTCGGCCAGCCGGTTCGAGATGTCCGAGATATTCGCCCGCATCAACGTCCTGTCCGTCGGGGGAATCCGCGACAGGGAAATCTCGCAAAACACCGCTTCGCCTTCGGCGTTCAGGATCTCCAGGTTGAAAACAGGATGCGCGCCATCCAATGCCTTGTCCATATGTTGCCGGACGACATCGGCGCTCAGGTCTCCGGAGGGTTGTCGCTCGGGGCACTGTTTTTCCAGCATCGGTGCGTTTTCGAGATCGTCCCGGGAGATGCCAAAAAGCTCTTCTGCCCGCCTGTTCACCGCGGCGACCTGCCCGGCGTCCAAATCAAAGATCACAATTGCATCGGGCGAAAACTCCACCATCGCGATCAGCTGGCTGTTCTTCTGCTCGGCCTCCGCATCGGTATCGACCCAAAACGCCCTGAGGTTGAAAATCAAGGTAAGGACGATCAGGCTGCACACGATCAGCGCCCATGTGGCGACAACCCAGCTGCGCGGATCCTGGTTCCACTGGGAAATCGTGATCTGCGGCGAACTCAGCACTCCATTCGTGAACAAGAAACCAAAACAGGCCATGCCCACGACAATCGCGGCAAAAAATATGAGCGCGGATTTCCGGCTGAAGATAAAGGCCCAGATCGCCAGGATGAACGGCAAGGCCCCGACGCCAGTGGACGCCAGCCCCAGGTTCGCCATGCCCAGAGAAATCGCGCTCAGATACCCTGCAACCAGGAGGAACCCGCGCAGCATCAGGTATTTGTCCGAGCGCCAGATAATGGACGGCAGCACGCACAGCCCAAACAGCAAGGCGCCCACGATCATGTAGGACACTCCGACTTGGGAAATGCGCACCAGGGACAGAATGACGCCGACCATCGAAATAAGCGCGAGGATATCCAGCACGTGATGCTGGGTTTTACGCATGCCCTCGCCATATGTGGCGACGGTCCTGTAAAAATCTCTTATTGCCATGTGGTGCCGACAGCCAAAATAAGAAGAGAATTTCTCTTGCCTGGAAACGTAGCCCTTTGGGTTTTTCAATTGCAAGTCTTGAAACAGGCACGACGGATCCTTTGATCTGGTTCGGGATCAGCCTCCAGAAATGAATTTGCAATAATTTAACTCTTGAGGGCCGGAGCCGTTTCTTGGCTTTATTTGAACATCTGGGGCCGGAGGTTTTAAAGGACATAATGCGCCTGTACATCGCTGACGATAACATCGAGTTCGCCGAGTTTTGCGCCAAAGTCGCCAACCAGGAGGGCTGGCAGGTGTCGATCTGCGCCGACGGCACGGAACTCGTGGATATTCTGAAGCTCGAAGACACGCCTGCCCTGGTCATCATCGACATCCAGATGCCCAATATAGATGGGATCGAGGTCATCGACTGTCTGCAAGCGATCAACCGGGATCTGAGACTGCGCTTTATCACGGGAGGGCCTCAGAGTTCGGCCTTGGCGGCGCGCATGATTGCGGACGCCAGAGGCTATGATGTCGGCCGCTTTCTGACCAAGCCGCTCTCGGTGAAGAAACTGCGCAGCATTCTGGCTGAAGAACGTGTCTGGGAGGGCTCGTAGCGGAACCGGGGCTGCAGCTCTGCGCTGCACCTGGGCGGCATTTCCGATTTGGGCAGGTATCAGCAACTGGGGGGCTTGAAGGCGGCAGCGTCGTGGCGCACGTGTGCATAGAGCCACCATGCCCTGCGCACGGCACGCCCCCGATATTTCGCGGATTTGGCGCCAGTGGCATAGGATTTACGGGGACTGAGCCAACAAAGGTGCAGGAGCCCACTTTTGGGTGTGGCCCCCTCCCCAAGGCCCACTCAGTTCCACTGGTTCGGTGGGTCAGTTGCGCTGGCGGTCCATTTGTAGCATCCGCCACCGGACTGGCCGCCGCCACCGGGCTGACAGCTATCGAGTGCCTGACACTGCGCCTCGCTGACCGCGCCCTGCGGGGCAGGACCCCATTCATCGGTTGTGTTGGAAAGCCAGAAACAAGAGTCTGGCATCAGCACCATGTTGATCTCGCTGGCGTAGGCGGTCTGATCTTTCAGAGAGGTCCACTGCCAGAATGCCGCGCCCGCAATGTCTGGATAGGCTGCCACATAGGCCGACACGATATCGGAGCATCCCGCGTACATCGTCTCACCTGTACCTGACGCTTCGCAATTGGCTTGGCTGGCTTGCCCACCGACGGTACTGACCGTGGCAAGCCCGGGGTTTAGCTGCGCCGCTGCGACGGTGATATCGGCGGCGTCCTTGCAGGCGAAGGTACCCAGATCCTTGGCAATGGCACCAACGACCTGGCTCGGCATTTGCGCTGACGGACCGGTCCAGCCTTGGCACTGTGCCCCTCCTGCATAGTACTGCCGGTTGATCAGGGTGGGCGTGATCTGGCTGGGACCGGTCAGATTGCAATACTGCCAGACCAGTTCGCTATAGGGATTTCCGGGGCAGTTGTAAGGTGCGATCGAAACCGGAGGCACCGGCGATAGAGTGTCCGCAACGGCCACGGCAAAATTTCGGTAGCCGCTGGCGCTTGTGGTCTCGAAGTCGAGGTCGATTCCAGTGACGGAGTAGTCGCCCATGAAAGTGGACAGGGCGGCCATCGCGGCGGCCTGTTCGGCTTCGGTCGCATTGGCGAAATACGACCAGGTTTCATCATTCTCTGCCCCGCCAATCGAGATGTAGATGGTTTTCCCGGCCTCGCTCAACTCCCGCATCATCGCCTTCGCTGTGCCATCGGGATCGTCGATTGCGCCAATGTTCCAGACCACCTGCGGGTTGGTTCCAGGACAGGTAAAGCCACCGCCAGCCTTCGGTGTGCAGAAGTTGATGAAGGCAAAGACAAAGTGGGAGAAATCCGACCCCGCCATATCGTCGAAATCGGATTGCGTCAGGCCGCCAATGGGCGCAGGGGCGTCTTCGACATAGGTGAGGTTTACCGGGTCAGCAGTTGCGAACGATCCAATGGACAGAAACGTTGCAGCCAGGCCAAGTCTGAACAGGCGTTGCATATGGCGTCCCTCTTGATTTGAAAACACTCTTGCTGCGGCATAGCCCGGTGCCAGCCAGCACTTCTGTCATCGCAGTGGTGCTCGATTAATGGGGCCAGAGCCCACTGGTTGGACGGGGGTCTCCCCCCATCCAAGGCCCACTCAGTCCCACTGGTTCTGTGGATCAGATGCGCTGATGGTCCATTTGTAACAGCCGCCACCGGACTGGCCGCCGCCACCGGACTGACAGCTGTCCAGAGCCTGACACTGCCCCTCACTGACCGCGCCCTGCGGAGCGGGAACCCATTCATCGGTTGCGTTGGAAAGCCAGAAACAAGCATACCAGGGATCGCGCGGCGCGTCCGCGCTGGCTGCCCACTTGTAGCATCCGCCGCCGGATTCTCCTTTCCCGCCGTCACAGCTGTCGAGGGCGAAACACTGGTCTTTGTCGATATTCCCCTGGGGGGCAGGAACCCAAGGATTGCCGGAGTCCGTCGACATCCAAAAGCACGAGTCTGCCATCGCAGAGGTTCCACAAAAACCCGCGATCAGTGCAAATGTCACCGCAATTATTTTTCTTGAGATTCGCATTTGATTTATCCTTTTCCCATGTTCAAATTGGCCCCCAAAAGGGAGAGACCGCCCCTCATTTCAATTCATGAAAATGCCGACCTTCGGCAATACACCAAATTAACACAACCTTTGAGATTCCCATATATCAACAAATCCCCCAAAAGAAGTTTTAATGGGCTTTTCTCACGCCGCCACTACAATTTCGGCTTAGGATCCATTCACCCTCTACCGCGCCGACCGCTTGTGGGCTGGTATCGCATGATGGGCTAAAGTGACTTGCTTACTTGTTTCCATCACATGTTCATCGCCAAACCACAGAACGTTGAGATGACTATGAATTCGGCACGTCCTACTTTCTTCCGGGCGCCGTCAGCACCGGCAATGTGGCGGTGCGTGCAACCTCGTCACTGTCCGCGGTGTAATGGAACGCATAGCGGCCCATTTCCAGGTCCGTGCCCCCCATCTTTTGCAGATCCGCGTCGGTCAAGTGTTCAGCCACCGCTGCATCAAGTGCGTCCCTATCGTAGCCGGTCACCAAGATCAGCCAGGGCATGGGCAAGTCGGCGCCGCGCAGCGCCTGTTCCTGTGTCATCGGTGGCGGTGGGGCGGGTTGCAGCAGATGCGCGCCAACAACGCCACGCGCCTCCATCATCGAAGGCAGCACCTCTGTGCTCAACCACGTCACCAGCTCTGCCTCTTTCCCGGCCTCCGGTAGGAACCGTATGCCAACAGCAGCGGCACCAAGACCGAAGCCCGTGCTGGCCGACACAGAGCAAAAGCCGCGGATCATACCGCGGAACCGTGGCATCATGGCACGGGTCCATTCGCTCGGGTTGTTGAGCCGGTCGAGGTAGGCCTGCGAGGTGGCCACATCGACATCGCTGACCTCGTAGGTCACCAGGTAACGGGGGCTGGCCTCAGTCGCGATCCAGCGGGTGGCGCGGAGGAAACCGGGCACGGAGAGACGCTCGTGGAAATGCTCATAGCTGTGCCAATCATCATGATCGGCCGTATCGCCTTCGATGTCATAGAACAGCACCATCATAGCATCGCTGCGCAGGGTCATGGCCGGCTTCCTTTCAAAATCAGGACAGGTCCGGGTTTGCAGGACAGCGTGCCCGGGCTTGATCTACCGAAGTGCCCGAATACTGTCTTGCCGTGTCATCCGCCACCTGTACCAGCAGAATAGACCTGTTGGCGCGTGACTGACCAGTCGTAACGGCCTCGCCATTGCTGGCGCTACTTTGTCGGCACGGCCTCCCACCGACCTGTGCCAATCGCATCGAAAATCAGCTGCAGGATCAGGCTGCGGACACGTTCATGAGCAAATGTCGCCGGGCGATCAGACAACTCGCAGATATAGAGCGTCCGGCTCAGCTCGGGATCGACAATCGGCCGCGCAACAAGATCCCCTGATCGCAGTTGATCCTGCATGAAAAGCGATGTTCCAATCGCGCATCCCAACCCTGCCCCCAAGGCACCGGCTATAGCACTGACAGAGTTCAGATGCAGCCGCGCCCGTGTCTCCAGTTTCTTGAGCAGGTTGACGTCATCCATCAGCGCCCGCGCGGACAGCCCCTGCTTCAACAGGATGATCGGCAGTTCAAGCAGATCATCGAAGGTGATCGGCACATCCGCCTGGCCGATCAGTTCCGGGCGCCCGACACAGACCATCCGCTCCTCAAGAACGGCCTGGGTGCGCAGCGTGGCATCCTGAGGCGGGTTGTAGACGACAGCCAGATCCACCTCAGAGGACATCAGATGCACCAGCGTCGAGCCGGACAGGCTCTCTGACAGCGACAGTTTGAGGCGTGGATAGTCCCTGAGCACCGTCTCGATCAACTCAAGCCCGATCGCCTTGACCGCAGAATGCGCCATCCCGATCGACACCTCGCCCGCCACGTCGCGCGCTTCGCCGCGCACGTCTTGTTCGGCGGCCTCCATCGACCGCAGAATTGCGCGCGCGTGATCGTAAAGGCGCTCCCCGGCTGCGGTTGGAGTCACCCCCCTGGGCCGCCGGATGAACAGCTTGGTGCCCAGGTCCGCTTCGAGATTGGCCAGGTGATGGCTCAGCGCGGATGTGGCGACATGCAGATGATCGGCAGCCCCGGACAAAGAGCCGTGGTCGTGAATGGCCGCGAAGTATCGAAGCTGGCGAGAGTCCATGGTTTCTAGAATTTCGAACGATATGATCTAAACATTATTAGTTTTTAAATTCTGGTTCAATCGTAACATCTCCTCGAAAGGGAGGACGAGCATGAGCGACACAGGATTTGCCCCATTGGAGGGGGTGCGTGTCATCGAGATGAGCCACATGATCATGGGGCCGTCCTGCGGGATGTTCCTGGCGTTTCTCGGGGCCGAGGTCATCAAGGTGGAGCCGCCGCAGGGCGACAAGACGCGCGACCTCACCGGCATGGGACGCGGGTTCTTCCCGACATTCAATCGCGGCAAGAAGTCGATCACCCTGGACCTCAAATCCGACGCCGGGCGTGCGGCATTGGACAGGTTGCTGGAAGGGGCCGACGTGTTTGTCGAAAACTTCCGCGACAGTTCCTTGGCCGCGATGGGATTTGCCCCGGATACACTGCGCGAACGCCACCCCCGGCTGATCGTTGCCTCCTGCAAGGGGTTCCTGCACGGCCCCTATGAGAATCGCACTGCAATGGACGAGGTCGTCCAGATGATGACCGGCATGGCCTATATGACCGGCCCAACAGGACGGCCGCTGAGGATTGGCTCCTCGGCGAACGACATCATGGGCGGGCTGTTCGGCGCCTTCTCGGTTCTGGGTGCTCTGATGCAGCGCGACCGCGACGGCAAGGGGCACGCGATCCGCGTCGGTCTTTTCGAGAACTGCCTGCTCCTGGTCGCCCAGCACATGGTCCAGTTCGACATCGAGGGCACCGAGGCGCCGCCAATGCCGGAACGTGTGTTCTCCTGGCCGGTCTACGATATCTTCACAACCCGCGACGCGCGCCCGGTCTTCGTTGGTGCCGTGACCGAGGGCCAATGGGCGAAACTCTGTGACGTGCTCGGGCTTGAAGACCTGAAAACCGATCCCCGCCTGCAGACCCGCCCGGACCAGATCGAGGCCAGGGACTGGACCCTGCCGATCATCGAGACGGCGATTGCCGGGCAGGATTTCGCCCCTCTGATCGCCGCCCTTGAACGGAACGGGATTCCCTTCTCTCCGATCTCGCGCCCGGTGGAGATGTATGACGATCCGCATGTCAACCGACCGGGGGGGCTGTTGACCTCCGCATTGCCCGAAGGCGGCAACTATCGCGCCCCCGGCCTGCCTTTCGAAGTGGATGGTGATCCGGCGACCCCGGGTTCGACCGACCTCCCCGAGGTCGGCCAGGATACCGCCGATATTCTGGGTGCTCTCGGACTGGCAGAAGAGGAGGTTTCCGTGGCCGCAGGTCGGAACCGGAGGCAGGTCGCATGACGAGCATCGCCGATCTCTATCCCGCCGACACGGTGACCCTGCGCGAGGTCGGTCTGCGTGACGGTTTGCAACTGGTCAAACGCTTCCCCACAACCCAGGCCAAGAAAGCCTGGCTTCAAAAGGAATATGGCGCCGGCGTGTGCCACTTCGAAGTCGGGTCATTCCTGCCCGCATCGCGGATGCCGCAGTTTGCCGATGTGCGAGAGCTGATTGACGAGGCGACCCGCCTTGGCGCCTTCTCCTCGGCGCTGGCCCTGAACGAACGCGGCGCCAAGGATGCCTGTGACACCAGGGTCAGTGAAATCATCAATGTCATCTCGGCAACCGAAGAGCACAGCCAGGCCAATATGCGCAGGTCACGCGCCGACGCGGTGGAGCTGGTGCGCCGTTCCAAGGCGCTTTCGCAAGGGAGCACCCATAGGCCGCTGGTCAACGCCGGGATCGCGATGGCCTTCGGCTGCTCCATAGCCGGGGAGGTCGACCCGACCGAGGTTCTCCGCCTTGCCGAGGCCTGCCTGGAGGCCGGTGCAGATGCGATTGGCATTGCTGACACGGTTGGGTTCGCCGGCCCGCGTCAGGTTGGGGCATTGACCCAGGCGCTGGTCGAGATCTGCGGCGAGGTTCCGGTCCTAGTGCACCTGCATGACACGCGCGGCATGTCCATCGCCAATGCCGCCGCTGCGATCGACGCCGGTGCGCGCGCGCTAGATGGGTCGCTCGCCGGGCTGGGCGGTTGCCCCTTTGCCCCGGGCGCCACCGGCAATGCCGTGTTCGAAGACCTCGTGTTCCTCTGTGAGACCATGGGCATTCGCACCGGCATCGACCTCATGGCGCTGATTGAGGTCCGAGACATTCTGGCCAAGGAGATGCCGGAAGAAGAACTTCACGGCGCGCTGGCCCGATCCGGGCCGCCGCCGCACGTGAAATGGGCTGCTTGAGGAGGCAGCCCGACTTAAACTGCAATAGGGAGGAAACCATGAAACATCTGTTCCCGGCGCTTGCCGCCGCAACACTCGCCCTGTCCGGATCGGCCGCGTTTGCCGAAGCCAAGGCCATGCGCTGCAGCCACCAACTGCCGCCAGCCCATGCGGTGGCCAAGGTCATTGACCGCTGGGCCGACGAGGTCGAAAGCCAGTCAAAGGGTGAAATCGATGTCCAGATCTTTGGCGCCAACAGCCTGGTCGGCGCCAAGGAGAACATCACCGCCACGGCAAAGGGTGACATCGAATGCGCCTTTTCGGTGCAGTTTCAATGGGGCCGGACACTGCCGATCATGACCGTCACCACCCGTCCCTTCGCCTTTGCCGATATGAACATATGGCGCAACTGGGACGGCTCGGAGGCGGCGAACTTCCTGGAGGACAAGCTGCGCAACAAGGGCGTCGAGAACGTCGTCTGGCTGTTCCAGACCAGCGACTCGGTTTTCACGTCGAATGGCAAATACCTCAAGTCTCCTGACGATTTCAGCGGCATCAAGATGCGTGGCCTGGTTCCAGCATTCAATTCGGCGATCGAAGCGCTTGGGGCATCGCCCGTCTCGATGTCTGGCGGTGAAGTCTACCAGGCGCTGGCTACAGGTGTGATTGACGCGGCCTTGACCGGCACGGATGCCGCGGTATCGCGCAAGTATTTCGAGGTGCAGGACCATTTCACCGTGGTCCCGGTGATCTCGGTCTATTTCCACGGCTACGTGAATCCCAAGTTCTATGCTTCGCTGTCGGATGACGCCAAAACGGCGCTGGATGCGGCCGGTGCCAAGGCTGCGGTCTGGGCCGTAGAAGAGGCCGAGAAGGCCGCCGCTGCCGCACCTGCGGCCCTGGCCGAGAAGGGCGTCAACGTCTACAAGCTCACGCCCGAGGAAAACGCGGCGCTCGAAGCGGTCATGCAACCGGCCTTTGATGCCAAGTTCAGCTCGGACGATCCCGAAAGCCAGAAGCTGCTCGACCTGATCGACCAGTTGCGCGGCCAAGGCTGAGGCCGATGAACGACACTCCCCAGACCCGAGGTGCGGCGCCGAAAGGCGCCGTGCTGAGGGCCATCGACGGGATCGTCTGGCTGGGCGCTGCCCTCAGCACGACGCTGATCCTGATCGCCTTTGCCCTGACCGTCTATGCCGTGTTCATGCGCTATCTCGTGAACAGGCCGCTGCCCTGGTCCGATGACGTGACCGGCTGGATGCTCGTTTCCCTGATTATGCTGGGTGCCGCCGAGGCCTACCGGCGCAATGCCCATATCGCCATTGACCTCGTGACCACGCAGCTCAATCCCCGCGCCTCACGTATACAGGCCTATTTTGCCGACATTGCGGTTCTCGCCTTTGCCATCGTTCTGGGCATCAGCTCCTTGGAAGCCGTCCGGTTCGCACAGTCCTTTGGCGCCTATACCTCGGGCACGGTCGAAGTGCCTCAATGGATCGTGCAGCTTCCCCTTGTTGTCGGGGCCGCGCTGCTGGGCCTTGTCGCCCTATCCCGTATCCTCAGCCGCCTATTGAACGGAGATCCGCAATGACCATGGCGCTCGTCTTTGGTGGGCTGATCCTGCTGCTTCTCACCGGGATGCCGATCTTCGTGGCATTGGGTTTGACTGCCGCCACCATCCTTCTGGTTTTTGAAGGCCATATCGGCAGTATTGCCGACACGGTCTATGCCCATTTCGACAAACCGATCCTGATGACGATCCCGCTTTTCGTCTTTATGGCGCAGCTCATGATCCGCGCCAAGGTGATCGACGATCTTTACGACATGGCGCATGCGGTTGTCGGGCATGTTCGGGGTGGTCTGGGTGTTGCAACCGTGCTGTCCTGCACTATCTTCGCGGCGATTTCAGGATCTTCCGTGGCCACCGCGCTCTCGATCGGGTCAAGCGCCATTCCCCAGATGAAACGCTTCGGCTACCCCGAACGCGATGCACTTGGCGTGATTGCCGCCGGGGGCACATTGGGCATCCTGATCCCACCGTCGGGGCCGATGATCCTCTATGCGATTGTCTCCGAAGTATCGATTGGGGCGCTGTTTCTCGCCGGAATCATCCCGGGCTTGCTCCTTGCCCTGATCTTCTCGGCCTATTGCATCCTCCGCGCCAGCCGCGATCCGTCTCAGGTGTCTCCCGACTGGGTCGGCTGGGGCCGCGTCTTCTCTGCGCTGCGCCGCTCCATCTGGGCCGTGCTCGCCCCGCCGATCGTCATGGGCGGCATCTATTTCGGCATCTTCACCGCCGGAGAAGCCGCCGCCTTTGGCTGTCTCTATGCGCTTGTCGTCGCGCTGACCGTCTATCGCAGCATTGGCCTGAAAGAGATCTGGGACTGCGCGCGCCAGTCCATGCTGACCTCGATGATGGTGTTCATGATCATTGCCGGAGCTGCCATGTTCGGCCACGCCATCACCATCATCCGCCTGCCCATGGGCGTGACCGAGGCCGTCGCGGGCATGGGGCTGGGGCCGATGGGTTTTATGCTGATCGTCATGGCGATGATCTTCATGATGGGGATGTTCTTTGAATCCATCGCCATCATCCTGATCACCACGCCGATTCTGCTGCCCACCATGCATGCGCTTGATATCGACCTGATCTGGTATGGCGTCCTGCTGATGATCAATCTTGAGCTGGCCATGATCACCCCGCCGGTTGGCATGAACCTCTTCGTGATCAAGGGCATCACAGATGCCCCCCTGTCCGAAGTGGTGCGCGGCGCTGCGCCCTATGTGGTTCTGATGCTGGGGGGATTGGTCCTGATGATGCTGGTTCCGGGACTTGCCACCTGGTTGCCCTATGCGTCAGGGTTCGGACGCTAAGAACCGCCGTCTTGCCAGTTGACCCGCCCCCCAGGGCTAAGGTAGTGACAGCCCTCCCGGCGCCAGGCACAGACAGGGGCGCGGGCTGTGGGAGGCTGGCTGCCACGCCATGCGGCGCATCTGTCGAAGCCTGGCACCGCGAGGACGGGATGGGTGACCAAGCGGTGAGCGCATCCCAGTCGGCCAGGGCTGCAGGGGCCGCTATGACTGGCAATTCCTTGCGCTTTGCGCGCGTTCAAAGAGGCGGCGATCTCATGTCGCGAGGGAAATCCAACTTCGCCACCATCCATATGTTGACAATGAGATAACAAAAACATCAATATCGTGTAGCTTCGGTTCTTTCGATTCCATCGGAAGCTAAGAGGGAAGCCGGTGAGAGTCCGGCACTGCCCCCGCAACTGTAAGCGGTGAGCTAGGCTGAATGTGCCACTGAGAGCATGCTTTCGGGAAGGTCGGCCCAGGCCTTGATCCGCAAGTCAGGAGACCTGCCGAGCCACAAGATGACAACCACGAACGGTGGGTTCGGGAACGCACTTGAGCTGCTGCGGCTCAGGACGTCCCCGGCTGCCAATAAAAGGACTGAGGGACCCATGAGCATTATCGTCTATTCCAAGCCGGCCTGTGTGCAATGTACCGCGACCACGCGTGCGCTGGACGCCAAGGGGATCACATATGACGTGATTGACCTGACCCAGGATGACCACGCCATGACCCATGTGACCGAGCTGGGTTACCGTCAGGCGCCTGTTGTTGTTGCCGGTGGCGATCACTGGTCGGGCTTCCGTCCCGACATGATCGCACGTCTCGCCTAGGCGATGTGCGCGCCAGTTCCGGCGCTGGTCTACTTTTCATCGGAATCCGGGAACACCCATCGCTTTGTTCAGCGCTTGGGTCTTCCATTTTTGCGCATTCCGATTGGTGAAGGCCCCTTGCCGGATCTCTGTCGCCCCTTTGTCCTGATCTGTCCGACCTATGCGGATGGCGAGGGCCGTGGAGCGGTGCCAAAGCAGGTGATCCGCTTTCTGAACGACCCGGGCAAGCGCGCCTGGATCAAGGGTGTGATTGGCGCAGGCAACCGGAACTTTGGCGAGACATACGCCCTGGCCGGTCGCATTATTGCGCAGAAATGCAATGTCCCGCTGCTCTACTCTTTCGAGCTGGCGGGAACCGAAACCGACATTGCCCACGTCAAGACGGGGCTAGAACGACTAGGGAGAGATTTATGCTCGACAGCAGCATAAACGAACAGGACTACCACGCGCTGAACGCGATGCTGAACCTCTACGATGCGGAGGGCAAAATCCGCTTTGATGCCGATCGCCTGGCCGCGCGGCAGTATTTCCTCCAGCATGTGAACCAGAACACCGTCTTCTTCCACTCGCTTGACGAAAAGCTGGGGTATCTGGTTTCCGAGGGCTACTACGAGGAAGAGGTCCTGGATCAGTATTCCAAGAACTTCCAGCGCGCGATCTGGGATGCGGCCTATGCCAAGAAGTTCCGCTTCCCGACCTTCCTCGGTGCGTTCAAATACTACACCTCCTACACGCTGAAGACCCGTGACGGGCAGCGCTATCTGGAACGCTACGAGGACCGTGTCGTCATGACCGCTCTGGCGCTGGCCCGTGGCGATGAAGCCCTGGCGACATCCTTCATGGAAGAGATCCTGGCTGGTCGTTTCCAGCCCGCCACGCCGACCTTCCTTAATGCCGGCAAGAAGTCCCGGGGCGAGCTGATCTCCTGCTTCCTGTTGCGGCTGGAAGACAACATGGAAAGCATCGGCCGCGGCATCAACTCCGCGCTGCAACTCAGCAAGCGGGGCGGTGGCGTTGCGCTTCTGCTGACCAATATCCGCGAACACGGTGCCCCGATCAAAGGGATCGAAAACCAGTCATCCGGCGTCATCCCGGTGATGAAGCTGCTGGAAGACAGTTTCTCCTATGCCAACCAGCTGGGTGCGCGTCAGGGTGCAGGGGCGGTCTATCTCAATGCCCACCATCCGGACATCATGCGCTTCCTCGACACCAAGCGCGAGAACGCCGACGAGAAGATCCGCATCAAGACGCTGTCGCTGGGCGTGGTGATTCCCGATATCACCTTCGAACTCGCCAAGAAGAACGCCGACATGTACCTGTTCTCGCCGCATGACGTGGAAAAGGTCTATGGCGTGCCCTTCTCTGAAATCTCGATCACCGAGAAATACGCAGAGATGGTGGACGACAAGCGCATCAAGAAGTCCAAGGTCAACGCCCGCGAGTTCTTCCAGACCATCGCCGAGATCCAGTTTGAATCGGGCTACCCCTACGTGATGTTCGAGGACACGGTGAACCGGATGAACCCCATCGACGGGCGCATCAACATGTCCAACCTGTGCTCGGAAATCCTGCAGGTGAACGAGGCCTCCACCTTCAACGAGGATCTCAGCTACGATCATCTGGGCTCTGACATCTCCTGCAACCTCGGTTCGTTGAACATTGCCAAGACCATGGATGGCAAGGATCTGGGCCGCACCGTCGGCGCCGCGATCCGCGCCTTGACCGCCGTGTCGGAAATGTCCGCCATCGACAGCGTGCCCTCGGTGCGCAAGGGCAACGATGACAGCCACGCCATCGGTCTGGGCCAGATGAACCTGCATGGTTTCCTGGCGCGGGAGCATATCCACTATGGCAGCCCCGAGGGGATCGAGTTCACCTCGGTCTACTTTGCCGCCGTTGCCTATCACGCGATCCGCACCTCCTGCGATCTGGCGCGGGAACGCAAGGCCAGCTTCAAGGGCTTTGAACGCTCCGACTATGCCTCTGGCGTGTTCTTCGACAAATACACCGACCGCGACTGGCTGCCTGAAAACGACAGGGTCAAAGCGCTGTTCCAGGACATCGCCCTGCCCACCCGCGAAGACTGGGCCGCACTCAAGGCGGATGTGATGGAGCACGGGCTGTTCAATCGCAACCTGCAGGCCGTGCCGCCGACCGGGTCGATCTCCTATATCAACAACTCGACCTCTTCGATCCACCCGATCGTCTCGAAGATCGAGATCCGCAAGGAAGGCAAGATCGGCCGGGTCTACTACCCCGCCGCCTTCATGAACAACGAGAACCTCGAATACTATCGCGATGCCTATGAGATCGGCCCCGAGGCGCTGATCGACACCTATGCGGCGGCCACCGAACATGTGGACCAGGGCCTGTCCCTGACGCTGTTCTTCCCGGCCGAGGCGACCACCCGCGACATCAACCGCGCCCAGATCTACGCCTGGAAAAAGGGCATCAAGACCATCTACTACATTCGTCTGCGCCAGGAGGCCCTTGAAGGCACCGAGGTGCAGGGCTGCGTATCCTGTACCCTTTGAGGCGGACCCGAGAGACATGAAAGACATGAGCGAAACCCGCATCCCCCGCGCCATCAACTGGAACCGGCTGGAAGACGACAAGGATCTGGAGGTCTGGAACCGCCTGACCGTGAACTTCTGGCTGCCTGAAAAGGTGCCGCTGTCCAACGATATCCAAAGCTGGGCGACTCTGACGGATCAGGAAAAACAGCTGACCATCCGCGTGTTTACCGGCCTGACGCTGCTGGACACCATCCAGAACTCGGTTGGTGCCCCGGCGCTGATGCCCGATGCGATCACCCCCCATGAAGAGGCGGTGCTGACCAATATCGCCTTCATGGAGGCGGTGCATGCGCGCAGCTACTCCTCGATCTTCTCGACACTGTGTTCCACCAAGGAGATCGACGAGGCCTTCCGCTGGTCCGAGGAAAACCCGCATCTGCAGGCAAAGGCCCGCGCGATCCTGAACACCTATGCGCCGGGCAATGATCCGCTGAAACGCAAGATCGCCAGCGTGTTCCTGGAAAGCTTCCTGTTCTACTCCGGCTTCTATCTGCCGATGTACTGGTCCAGCCGCGCAAAGCTGACCAACACCGCCGATCTGATCCGCCTGATCATCCGCGACGAAGCGGTGCATGGCTATTACATCGGCTACAAGTTCCAGCGCGGCTATGAACAGCTGGATGAGGCCCGTCAGCAAGAGCTGAAAGACTATGCCTTTGGCCTGATGTTCGAGCTTTACGACATCGAGAACCAGTACACCGAAGAGCTCTATGACGAGATCGACCTGACCGAGGACGTCAAGGTCTTCCTGCACTACAATGCGAACAAGGCGCTGCAGAACCTCGGGTTTGAAGCGCTGTTCCCGCCGGAAGTCTCCGAGGTCAATCCGGCCATCCTTGCGGCGCTCAGCCCCGACAGCGAAAACCACGACTTCTTCTCGGGGTCGGGATCCTCCTATGTCATCGGCAAGGCCGTGGCGACAGAGGACGAAGACTGGGATTTCTGATCCCTGGCCTCACTGAGATGAGGCAACCGTCAAGATAAGGCTCTGTCAGTCAGACAGGACAGGCAGACAGGACAGGCGGCGGAAGCATCGGGGCAAATCCCGGATGCAAACCGCCGCCTGTCACCGTTTCCGTGGGCGCGATGATGCGGAACCGGCTGTGCTACGCAGCCTTGCCGGTCAGGCGCACCGGAGCATCCCCCGGACAGCCTGAACCGCCCGCGCCCTGCCGCATGTTCGTTTCCCGCAACGCCCATAGGGAAACAGGCACCTGAATCGCATGGCCTTTCATTGCCGCATGTGGCAAGGGAAGGGAAGCCAGCGTCATGCAGCCGCCTGTCGCAAGCCGGACCTCTTTTCAGACCGATGAGATACCGAAAGGCTTGCCATGATCCTCAGAACGCTTGCTTGTGCTGCCACCCTTTTCCTGACCGGCGCGGCCCTGGCCGCCCCCCTGACCGTCGACACCGCGCGCGGCCCTGCCGAGGTGCCGGACAGCCCCGGAACGGTGGCGGTTTTTGATGTGGCGGCGGTGGATACGCTGGTCGCCCTCGGCGTGCCGATCGCGGGGACGCTGAACGGGCTTTATGTGGAGTACCTGGAGGAAACGGCAGCCAAGGCGGCGGATCTCGGAACCTTCTGGGAACCCGATATGGAGGCGCTGCACGCGCTGGCGCCGGATCTGATCGTTGTCGGCAGCCGCAGTTCCGATCAGGTGAAACCCCTGTCGCGGATCGCCCCTGCCATCGATATGACGGTGGGGCATGACACTGTGGCCGAAGGGCTGGCGCGGTTGCAGACCTATGGCGAGATCTTCTCCCGCCAGGACAGGGCCGCCGACCTGAAGGCGGCGTTCGAAGACCGGCTGCAACGGGCCAGGGCGGCCGCCGCAGGCAAGGGCACCGCGCTGGTCATCATGACCAACGGCCCCAAGATCTCGGCCTATGGAACCGGTGGCCGCTTTGGCTGGCTGCACACGGATCTGGAGCTGCCGGAAGCCGCGCCCGAGATCGGCGCCTCGGTCCATGGTGAGAGCATCTCCTTCGAGTTCATCCGCGACAAGAACCCCGATTGGCTGATCGTGCTGGACCGGCTCTCAGCTATCGGTCGCCCCGGCGAAGGGGCTGCGGCGACGCTCGACAATGTGCTGGTGCAGGGCACCAAGGCCTGGTCCTCGGGGCAGGTGATCTATCTGAATTCGGCCGACATCTATGTTGCAGGTGGTGGCATCCAGTCGATGACCCGCACGCTGGATCAGCTGATCGCGCGTTTCGAAGGCCACTGATCCGCCATGCGCGCTGCTCTGCTGGCCCTGTTGGCGCTGATCCTGCTGAGCACCCTGTCGTTACTGGTGGGGGCAACGGGACTTGATGCCCGGAGCCTGACCAATGGCGAGGCCTGGGCGCTGATCCGTGACAGCCGCCTGCCGCGGCTGCTGGCTGCGCTGCTGACCGGCGCGTCGCTGGCGATTGCCGGGCAGATCATGCAGCTGATTGCCCGCAACCGCTTTGTCGAGCCGATGACCGCCGGAACCGGGCAAAGCGCGATCCTCGGGATCCTGCTGGTTTCAATGCTGCTGCCCGGGGCTTCGGTGGCGCTGAAGATGGCCTTGGCCTCCTCGGTGGCGCTGGCGGGCAGCTTGGGGTTCTTTGCCATCACCCAGCGGCTGCCGCCCGCGCAGCCCTTGCTGGTGCCCCTGGTGGGGCTGGTCTATGGCGGCGTCATCGGCGCCGGAACCGCCTATGTCGCCTTTCAGGCCGATATGCTGCAGTACCTGGAAATCTGGACCAGTGGCGAGTTCTCCGGCACCATGCGCGGCCGCTATGAGCTGTTGTGGCTGGCCGGGCTGGCAGTGGTGTTCAGCTATCTGGTGGCGGATCAATTCTCGATCCTGGGACTGGGACAGGAGGTCAGCCTGAACCTGGGCCTCAACTACCGGCAAGTGGTAATGAGTGGGCTTGTGGTGATTGCCCTGGTCACCGGGCTGACGGTGGTGACCGTTGGGATGATCCCCTTTATCGGGCTGGTGGTGCCCAATCTGGTCAGCCGGTTGGCAGGCGACAACCTGCGCCGCAGCCTGCCGGTGACGGCGCTGGCAGGTGCGGCCCTGGTGCTGGCGGCGGATCTGCTTGGCCGTCTGGTGATCCACCCCTTCGAAATTCCGGCCTCGACGGTGATCGGTATCATTGGCGCGGCGGTCTTCCTGTGGATGCTCTATGGCAAAGGCTCGGCCCATGCTGCGTAACCGGATGCTTCTGCTGGTGCTGGCACTGATCCTGTGCTGCCTTGGCTATCTGTTGACCGGTGTGCGGGGCAGCTGGGCCTTTGCGCTGGAGTTTCGTGGCCTGAAGCTGGCGGCGCTTCTCCTGGTCGGCGCCGCCCAGGCGGTGGCGGCGATTATGTTCCAGACCATTACCGGCAACCGGATCCTGACCCCATCGATCATGGGCTTCGACGCGCTTTACCTGCTGATCCTGAGCGGCATTGTCTTCGCCTTCGGAGCTCAGGCCTATCAGCAGATTGATCCCTGGCTGGTGGTGCTGGGCAATGCGGTGCTCTTATGCGCTGCGGCGGTGGCCCTGTTCGGTGCAGTGCTGCGGCAAGGGCAGAGCGATCTGATGCGGATGGTGCTAACCGGGGTGGTGCTGGCGGTGATGCTGCGCTCGATCACCAGCTTCCTGCAACGGATGATCGACCCGAACGAATACGCAGCCGTGCAGGCGGCCTCCTTTGCGCGCTTTTCCCGGGCCGAGACCGATCTGCTGGCGCTGGCGGCCCTGCTCAGCCTTGTGGCACTGGCCATGGCCTGGCGGTTGCGGTTCCGACTGGATGTGCTGGCGCTGGGGCCGACCGCCGCGCTGTCGTTGGGAGAGAACCCGCTCACGGGGCAGCGGCTCGTCCTTTTGCTGATCTCGGTCCTGGTGGCCGTGTCCACCGCCCTTGTGGGGCCGGTTGCCTTCTTCGGACTGCTGGTGACCGCGCTCACCTATGTCGTGCTGCCGACGCATCGCCATGCGGTGCTGCTGCCCGGCGGGGTGTTGATGGCCGGGATCGTGCTGGTGGGTGGGCAATGGCTGATGGAGCGGGTCATGCATCTGGATACGCCGCTGAGCGTGGTGGTCGAATTCCTGGGCGGGCTGGTGTTCCTGCTTTTGCTTCTGAAAGGGTTGAAACGATGATCGATGTTCAGGGCGTCTCCTACCGGATCGGCAGCGCGCAGATCCTGCGCAATGTGAGCCTGCAGCTCAGACGCGGCGGGGTGATCGCCCTGGCCGGTCCCAACGGGGCTGGTAAATCGACGCTCTTGTCGCTGGTGGCACGGTTGCAGAGCCTGCAAAGCGGCAGGATTGCCGTGGACGATCTGGAGATCGGCGCATGCGATGATCGCGCGCTGGCCCGCAAACTGGCGATCCTGCCGCAGCATGTGAACGCCTCCAGCCGGTTGACCGTGCGCGATCTGGTGGGTTTTGGCCGCTACCCGCATCATCGCGGCCGACCCGATGCCCAGGACCGCGCCCGGGTGGAGGAGGCGCTGCAACTGTTCGATCTGATGCCCTTTGCGCAGCGGCACCTTGAGACCCTGTCGGGTGGTCAGCGGCAGCGGGCCTTTGTCGCGATGGCCTATGTGCAGGACACCGATTTCCTGCTGCTGGATGAGCCGCTGAACAATCTGGACCTGGCCGCCTCGCGGGCCTTGATGGCCCAGCTGCGGGATCTGGCCGACAGCAAGGGGCGGACCGTGGTGATCGTGCTGCACGATATCAACTACGCCACCGCCTATGCGGATCGCATCGTGGTGATGAAGGGTGGCGCGGTCGTCGCCGATGGCGCCCCGCGGGAGGTGGTGACCGAGGCGATGCTTCGTTCGGTCTTTGAAACCGAGGCGCGGGTGGAAATCGCCGCAGGGCGCCCGGTGGTGCTGGTCTGACCTCCGATCACGTTTGGCTTGTGCGGCCCCTGAGCCTGTACCTGCATGACAGGGCTGAGCAACCTAAGAACTGCTCAAAACCTACTCAGGGCAAGCCCGCCTCAGGACCCCTGACCGTTGTCGCGGTCCGACCAGGTCATGGTTTCGAAGTCTTCCCGGAAGGCGAATGTCTTCAGGTGGCTGTCAATCACCCCGCGGCCACGGGACAGGGCGGCGTCGTCCGCACCGGAGATTTCCGCCACAAGCGCCTGCTCGGTTGCCCTGAGATGAGCCGGGCCAAAAGGAAAGGCGACCTGGCCCGCACTGCTGTCGTGGTTGACCTCGACCTTATGGGCAAAATGTTTGCAGAGCTGCTGCAGGTATTTGCTGGCGTGCCGGGTTTCGAACCGGCCGGTTTGTCTGAGCATCTTGATCTGGCATCCGTTGCTGGAGATGGGGCAGAGGGGCGCATGACACCCCTCTGTGTGTGGTCTTGGACAAGGGTCCTGAGTGCCTTCCGCCTCAGAACTTGAGGCGCGCGGTCAGTCCGATCGTACGGCCGGGCTCGTTCAGGGGGATCACCCGGGTGGAGTCGATGCCATCGGCGCTGCGGCTTGCATAGGTCTCGTTCAGGAGATTGCGCAGGTCGAGCCGGACCTCGAGGTTGCTCAGGCTGCGCGGGGTATAGGCCGCATAGACGTTCACCACTTCATAGCCGGGCAGCTCAACAGCCGTGTCGCTGTTCTTCAGCGCAATTTCGGCGGTGCCGCCGAAACGCCATTGGTCGTCCAGCGTCCAGCCCGCTTCCAGCGCGATCAGGTGCCCCATGGGACGCCCCAGGTAATAGGCTGTTGACCCGACTGCGGCGCCGTTCAGCTCGACATCCGCATAGGTCCAGCTGGCCCGCGCAAACCCGCTCGCCCAGGCATATTCCAGCGTTGTATCGATGCCCTGGCTCTTCAGGTCCGCCGTGGCGCCACGGGCACCGCCGGTGGGAAGGACTGCGGAAATGTCGTCCACATCTGTCCGGAACAGAGCGGCGCTGGCCTTCCAGGTGCCATTGTCAAACCGCAGGCCGATCCGGCCGGCATTGGCGCGCGAGGTGGTAAAGCCGGTGTAATCCCAGGCGCCGCCAAAGTTCACCAACCCCGCCTCGCCAAGTTCATAGCCACCCCAGCTAGACGCCAGACCGGCGTTCAAGGTCCAGGTGTCGGAGAGGATCACGTCAAGCGAACCATTGGCGCTGAAGCCGTCGCCTGAGAACCGGGAGCCATCGGCAGCGGTAAAATCCTGGCTGTCATAACGGGCGCCATAGCTGACCGAAAACCGGTCCCCCAGATCCTGGCGCGCCTGCGCAAAGAGGCCGATATTATCCAGCTCCTCCCGACCTGACGAGCCAAAGGGACCAGGCCCCCGACCCGCGCCTTCGGCGCTTTCATTGAAGAAATCCAGACCGGCGGTCAATGTGCCGCCAGTGATCGCAAAGCGGTTCTTGATGGTGCCGCTCAGGCTCTTGTTGGTGCCATAAACACCGATGGCATCGATTTCCTGCTCGTTGTGGCTCAGCTGAACGACCGGATCCCAGATCCCCTGCGATTGGGTGTTGGAATAGGTCAACGTGTAGGAGGTCCGGCGCGACAGACCTTCGGCCAGCACGCTGGGCCCGGAGGTGATGCCGGCAAGATCGGGTCGGATGAACAGGATCCCGCCAGGACCGGCCTGTGCTGCGCGCAGCCCGGTGTCTTCGGTCCGCGAGGCCGCAAATTCAAACCGGTGGCCCGACTGGCTTTCATAGGCTAGCTTGCCGACATAGTCGGTCAGATCGGCCTGGGTGCCCAGGACCGTATTGCCGTCGCCATCCTCATAATCATCGCCCGTGCGACGGGTTCCGCTCAACAGGAATTCAAAGCCACCCTGGCGGCCGAACAGCGCCAGCGAAGTTTCCAAATCGATCCCGTTGTCGCTGGTTCCAAGCCGGGCCTGACCGCCAAAATTGTCTCCGTCTTCCAGCAGATCGGCGGCGTCCTTGGTTTGATAGGCGATGGAGCCCGCCAGAGCCCCCGCACCTGCATCGGCCGGTGCCAGGCCTTTGCTGATCTCGACCGATTTCAGCAGTTCGGGATCCAGCAGCACGTTGCCGGTGTGGTGAAAGGCCGATTTGTTCTGCCGGGCGCCGTCGATGGTGACAGAGAGCAGGCTTTCCTCGATCCCGTTCACAAAGACCTTCTGCGCAATGGCCGCGCCGCCGCCTGCGTTCACCGCGCTTTCCCCGGCGAAGATATCCTTGGTGGTCGAAGGATTGCGGGCCTCGATCATCTCTTCGGTGATCTCTTCATTGCCGAGCAAGGCCTGGGCCTCTGGCGCCTCGATCCGAATTTCTCCCAGGTCTACAGCCTCACCCTCCTGGGCCAGGGCTGTGGTGGCAAGAAAAGGCGTGGACAATGCGGTCCCGGCCAGCATGAAGAAGCGCAACGGCATCCGCAGCATGGTATCATTCCCATTAGTTGACTATTTCCGTTGGATTAGTAAGTTATCGAGATGTGTCCCGCCAGCCGACGACCTTTGCGCGCTGTTCAAATTGCTTTGCAAAACGCGCAAAACCGCTGTCCCTTCGCCACCGGGTTTTGATTTCAGAGACTGGACCCGACTATGGCCGGACATGGCACCCATATCCCCGAGGCCCCCACCGACGCGCGGCAGCTGGATTGGTTCAGCAAGACAGACAGCCCGAAGCCGCATGTCTTTGAGGGGCTGTTGACGGCGCAGGAACTGCAGAATGGCTTTGGCCTGCACACATTGAATGCCACGGCCCGACAGAGTTTCGAAATCAACAGCCAGCGCCATCCAGGGGCGGTTTTGCATTGTTTCCTGGAGGGCAGCACCGAAGCCTCGCTTGCCGGGCAGCCGATGAACCTGGGACGCAGACCCGGGGCTCCGCTCAAGCTGGTGCTGACGTCGATTGATGAAACCCAGCGCTTCATTCGCCGCTCGCAGCCCAATGAATATGTGCGGAAGATCAGCATTCAAATGTCGCAGGAGTGGTTGGATCAGAACGGTCTCATGCTGCCGCCCACAGGTGCCGGTGAGCCTCTGCTCCGTCTCGAATGGGATGCGGATCTGCAGCAAACCCGTATTTTGGAAAAGCTGGCGCAAACCTCGAGCTTTGCCGCACCGATCGTCCGGCTGCAGGCCGAGGCGATGTCGCTGCAGCTTGTGGCGGGCTGTTTTGACGATCTACCGGGGCAGCGGGTGGGCTCCGATCTGACTCAGCGGGAGCTTTCGCAATTGCGCCGGATCGAGGACTTCGCCCGGCAGCCGGGGCCGCTGCCAACGTTGCAGGACATGGCCACTGAAGGGGGGGTGAGCCTGTCCGGTCTGCGCCGTCTCATCCAAAAAGCCCATGGTCGGGCACCGCTGTCGCATGCCCGCCATATTCGCCTGAACCTGGCCCGCGCCGCTTTGGAAAGGGATCAGCTCAGCGTGGAGGAAGCAGCCGAGCTGGCCGGTTACGGGTCATCCGCCAACTTTGCCACCGCCTTCCGCCGGACTTTTGGCGTGGTGCCGTCACAGGTCCGGCGACCGGGGCGGTCGCATTGACCTTGCTGTCGATCATGTAACGGTAAGGTATTCGAAGGAGGCCTGTTCGGCCACTTGGTGTTTTGATTTTCTTGTTGGATTTATTGGTTGCGGGAGCAGGATTTGAACCTGCGACCTTCAGGTTATGAGCCTGACGAGCTACCTGGCTGCTCCATCCC
>NZ_JARCJD010000020.1 GCF_028890115.1 Phaeobacter sp. QD34_24 | reverse complement strand
CTGTGTGGGCCATGTCCGTTCTCCTTGCTTTTCAGCAAGATAGGGGATTTGTCGCAACCCAGTTTAGAATGTGCCGCAACACTGCCCGAAAGTCCGATAAGCGCCTTTATGTTAAGTCTGAACCGGGTAGATAGGTAGGCCCGCTCATACTATCCACTTGCAACTTCGACACACATGCTGAACATGTGCAGACATTAAGAGCACCCGCATAGATGGAGGTATTTGATGGCGTTCATAGCAAGCATTTCGGACAGTGATAATTTCACGATCCGCGAAGGGCGTGGAGGGTCAATAGACCTGAACCTGACAGGACAGTACGGAACCATCAGTTACAGCTATAGCATCCGATATGGCACGGCTGACAGTACCGATGTCAGCGGCGCGTCCGGTAGTGGAGTGCTTTCAATTTCATCCACTGGAACAATCACAAGGACAATCCCGATCTCCTTCAGAGCGCTGACAGATCGGCTGACGGAAGAAGATGAAACATTCAGCGTTTCAGTCACGTTATCGGGTGCGACCTTCCAGGGCGGCAGCAGCTCTGAAACCGTCGTGATTACCATCCGAGATTCTGGCGATATCTTTGGTTCAAGCCGATCCGAAACTCTTACCGGTACGAATGGATCAGAACAGATTTTCGGATATCGCGGAGCAGATGAATTGATCGGACGAGGTGGTGCAGACACTTTGTCGGGCGGTGATGGGAATGATCTGCTGAATGGTGGCGGCAGGAACGATCATCTGGTGGCTGGCAACGGAGCGGACACTCTGACCGGCGGCGGAGGAAGTGATCGTCTAAACGGAGACAGGGGCAACGACAACCTCACCGGGGGGCGAAATGCTGACATCTTTGTTTTCAACGGCCGTTTCGGTGAAGATACGATTTCAGACTTCGGTGTCGGGAAGGACAGAATAGACCTAACTGACTTTGACAACGTGGAAAACCTAAGGGATCTCAAGAGGAACCATGCCGAACAAGACAGCGATGATCTCATCATCACTATCGGACGAAAGGGTTCGATAACGCTTCTCGACACTGATATCTCAGACTTGCGCGCGCGCAGTTTTGACTTCGCAGAAGCCCCTTCGTCTTCGCCAGACGATATTTTTGCAATCCCCGATATAGAATGGCCGTTTTGAGAACTGAGATAGGTAAAGGTGCCAGCAGCACAGCTATGGTCCTGTGGGGAGGCACTTTGCAACCCTCCCAAACTTCAAGCTGATGAGCTTCAAGTTTGGGAGGGTTTTCCGCGTCGGTAAGGGCCTTGGCCGCTACGCAGCGCATGTTAGGCCCCAGCCGCCGACTGCTTCAGGCGGGTGGACATTGTGCAGTATGGCTTGCCACCATAGTCGACATCCCGTCCGAGGATCTTAGTTTCGTAGCCTAGCGAATTGAGGATCCCTGAAAAACTGCGCCTAGTGAAAGTGATCGCGCTGACAGCGCCCTGCGAGACTAGAAAACCATTGGCGGCGTCGAAAAGCGCGATGAGCGACTTCCTCCCTTGTGCCTCGACCCTTGTCATCTCCCAAACTTCGTTGGACGTTGGCGGCTCAAATTCCCCCAAGATATCGCTGGGGATCCCAGGCAGCTTGCCCTGGCAAGCGTCTCGTACCAGGTAACTGAAATTCGCCGATCCATAGGCGACTGTCGCAGTCGTCGGTAGAAGCCGCGCGTAACCGATTAGTTCGCCTGCTTCCTCGACCAGCACATAGACCGTTTCGTCCCTATCGTATTGGTCCCTTTCAATATGCACCGATCTCGGCACGTCCCAACCTAGTTGCTGGGCAAAGAGGGCATGGCGCTTCCTGAACTGCTCATGCAACAGCCCGCCGTACAGCCCCATATTCCTATCATCTACAATCAGTGTATTCAGCATGCGCCGCTCCCCGTCTTGAAGCGGCAGAATAGTGTGCCGGCGCACAACTATTCAGTGATTAATTAGTCGATTATTCGCGACCTATGCGCCCTCAGGACGGCAGCAGCCAGAGTTGGCACCGCCAGTTTCTCCACCACCCTTTCTCTTAGTGCGCTCACGGCCCTAACAGATCGTCCCTCAAGGTTGGCGATTTCACGATCTGTGAGGCCCTGGGCGATCTGCGAAATGTAGCGTTTTCCTTTTGCGGTAAGAACATCCTCCCGCCTGTCAGGACAGGCAATAAGCATATTTGCGAGAAGGCCGCGCAAGGTGATCAGCTCTGCCAGCGATAGCTCGGGCGCTTCATGGGTGATGCCAATTATCGCCTTCCTTCGGTTCACTGTCATCGAAACCACTGACCCGTTCTTCATGCCGCGCGCTCTGGCAATCGCGATGACGTCGGGCGAAGGGTTAGGAAACAAATCTGCGAGTTCATTCCAAGACAGCACGCCTTCACACAACAGCCACACTTGCACGATAAATTACTGTATTCTTTCAAATGGTTAGACGATTAATGTAAAAAAGATTCACATACCCTCTTGCGATGCGACCACCGCGCCTCAATATTGGAGATGTAAAAGAGATTTACATCAACCCAAACCGGAGGTCCCGATGACGACAATCACCCCAACCGCAACCGCCCCTCATGCGCCGGGCCATCCGCAGGGGTGGTTCTCGCGCAGCGAAGCCTGGCTGGACAGCAAGGGCAAAGGCGCCTGGATTGCCGCCATGGTGCTGGGCTTTGTGTTCTTCTGGCCGATCGGCCTCGCCCTTCTGTTTTACATGATCTGGAGCAAACGCATGTTCAATAAATCCTGCCGCAACCGCAAACCCTGGGCTCATCATGGCATGCATGCGATGCGCTCCAGCGGCAACAGCGCCTTTGACGCCTACAAGGCCGACACCCTGCGCCGCCTGGAACAGGAACAGGACGACTTCAACGCCTTCCTGGAGCGCCTGCGCGAAGCCAAGGACAAGGCCGAGTTCGACCAGTTCATGGCGCAACGTGCAGCTGCGGCGGCCGAGGAAGCGAGCGACGGCGACGAGAAAACCGCCTGATCCCTGCCACACCGCCAAAGCCCCGCCTGTCTAGGGCGGGGCATTCCTGCTACACCGCCCGCTCAACACCACAGGATCCCGAGATGCCCGCCCTGCCCGACCCCGACTACCAGGCCGAGTTCTACGAAATGGTCACCGCCAAGCGCCTCTTTGCCTGGCTGATCGACAGCGTCATCATTATGGGTCTTGCCGCCGTGGCGGTTGTGCTGACAGCCTTTGTCGGACTGTTTATCTGGCCGCTGCTCTATCTGACCATCGGCTTTGCCTATCGCACCCTCACCATTGCAAGTGGCTCCGCAACCCTTGGCATGCGCTTTGCCGGGATCGAGCTGCGCGACCTGTCCGGGCACCGCCTGGATCTGCAGATGGCGGCCCTGCACTCGGGCGCCTATACGGTTGCGCTGATCGTTCCCATCCTGCAGATCGTCTCGATCCTGATGATGCTGACATCCGCACGCGGCCAGGGCCTGGGCGATGCCTTTCTCGGCACGGTCATGTTGAACAGGCGCCACCGCAGCGGCTGAACGCGGTGCTCCGGCCGCAAAGAAACCAGTGTGAAACCATTTTGCCCATCCACCCTTGGCGCGCGGGTTGGTCGTTGTTATCCTGATAGGTAACACTTTGCCGTTTCGTACATCCGTTCTGGACCTTATCCCGCCCCCATGCGTCACACCCTCCCGATAGCACCGCAGTTCTATGTGACGGCGCCTCAGCCCTGCCCCTATCTGGACGGGCTGATGGAGCGCAAGCTCTTCACGGCCTTGCAAGGCGACGGGGTGGAGCAGTTGAACAACAGCCTGTCGCAACAGGGGTTCCGGCGTTCTCAGAACGTGCTTTATCGCCCGTCCTGCTCGGACTGTTCCGCCTGCCTGTCGGCCCGGATCAACGTGGCGGAGTTCACGCCCAGCCGCGGTCAGAAGCGGACGATGCGGCGCAACCAGCATCTGATGCGGCGTGCGACCTCCCCCTGGGCGACCGAAGATCAATACCAGCTGTTCCGCCACTATCTGGACAGCCGTCATTCCGATGGCGGCATGGCCGATATGGATGTCTTCGAATATGCCGCCATGATCGAGGAAACGCCGATCCGCAGCCGGGTTGTCGAATATACCGACCGCGGCAGCAACGCCCTGACCGCCGTGTCCCTGACCGATGTTCTGGAAGACGGGTTGAGCATGGTCTACTCCTTCTATGATCCGGATCAGCCGCAGAACTCCATCGGCACCTACATGATCCTGGATCACATCGAGATCGCCCGCGAGGCCGGGCTGCCCTATGTGTATCTGGGCTATTGGGTCAAAGGCAGCCCGAAGATGGGATACAAGATGAAGTTCTCCGGGCTGGAGCTTTATCACGGCGGCGCCTGGAAGCCGCTGCGGGAAATCGAGGAGGAGAGCGAGGCGGCCACCGGCCCGGCGCCCCGCACGATTTCCGAACAGGTCGCCAATATCCAGCTGCCGCAGCAACCGGCGCACAAGCCCGGCTGAACCAGGCGCGCGCCCGGTGACGGGCCTTGCTTGAGCGCCCCCTTTCGCTTTGACGCAGCGTCCCGGCTTCATGCGGTGCTTTCGTTTGTCCCCGCGCGCCGCATAGGCTTGGGACAAAGGGAGACCATGAGACATGATACCGGACGCTTCACAGACGCAGACCTTCGAAGTCTGCAAGACCGACCTGGCGCAGCATCGCCTCACCGCTTGCGCGACAGCCACGCCCGCAGCTGGAGAGATCACCGTACGCATTGAGCGATTTGGCCTGACCGCCAACAATATCACCTATGGCGTGGTCGGGGAGCGGATCGGATATTGGAAATTCTTCCCCACAAAAGACAGCAATTGGGGCGTTCTTCCGGTCTGGGGCATCGGCATCGTCGAAGACAGTTCGGTAACGGGCATCACCGCCGGGGAAAGGCTGTTTGGCTACTGGCCCATGGCGTCGCAGGTGACCCTGCAACCGCAGAAGGTCACCGCAGAGCGCTTCTTCGATGGCGCGGCGCACCGGCAGGAGCTGCCCGCCGTCTACAATTGCTATCTTCGCCTGTCCAACGACCCGGCCTATGACCCGGATCTCGACGATCTGCGCATGGTCCTGTGGCCGCTCTATGCGACCTCCTACTGCCTGTATGATTTTGCCAAGGACAATGACTGGTTCGGCGCCCAGCAGGTGCTGATCGTCTCCGCCTCCTCCAAGACCGGGATCGGCACCGCCTATGCCCTTAAGGAAGACCCGGAGGCCCCGCCGGTGCTGGCGCTGACCTCGGCCGGAAATGCAGACAAGGTTCGCGCGCTCGACCTATATGATCAGGTCATGACCTATGACGACATCGAAACGGCCCTCTCGGCGGAGCGCCCGACCCTGATCATCGACATGTCCGGATCCGGCCCGGTGATCAACCGCCTGCACCGGCACCTGGGGGCGGCGATGCGCTACACCAGCCACGTGGGGCTGACCCATTACGACGATGCCGGGATGGGGGCCGATTACATCCGCGACCGCAGCGCCATGTTCTTTGCTCCCGGCCATATTGCGAAACGTGGAAAGGACTGGGGAGCAGGCGAATTCGATCGCCGCTCGGCGGCCTTCTGGGAACGGGCCGCCAAAGCCAGCACCCAGTGGTTGACCCTCTCCCACGGCAGCGGAGCCGAGGCTGTCACCTCTGCCTATCAAGAGGTCCTGGAGGGACGCACCCCTGCCGACAGGGCCTGGACCCTGTCGATGGGCTGAAGGCCAGCGCAACGAACGGAACAAAAAAGGGGCCCACGCAGGGCCCCTTCGTTTTCTCGCAGGCTGATCTGATCAGCTTGGCATCAGGGCCGGTACGATGGTCACGATCGAGGGGAACAGCCACAGGATCGCCAGACCCGCCACCTGGATCAGCACGAAGGGCAGAACCCCGCGATAGATATGACCCGTTGTCACCTCTTTCGGTGCAACCCCGCGCAGGTAGAACAGCGCAAAGCCGAAGGGCGGTGTCAGGAACGAGGTCTGCAGGTTCACCGCAACCATGATGGTCACCCATTTCGGATCGAAGGACCCGCCATAGATCACCGGTCCGACGATCGGGATCACGATGTAGATGATCTCGAGGAAGTCCAGAACGAAGCCCAGGAAGAACAGCACCAGCATCACGATCAGGAAGACCGTCATCTCGTTGTCAAAGCTCTTCAGGAACTGCTGGATATAGTGTTCCCCGCCAAAGGAGATCACCACCAGGTTCAGGAGCTGCGAGCCGATCAGGATGGTGAAGACCATCGAGGTCACCTTGGCCGTCTCCCGCACGATGGGTGTCAGCACCCCGCCACGGAACAGGACCCAGCAGCCGAACAACAGGCCAAACAGCGCATAGAGATAGGCCGCATAGGCAAAGAAGAAGGCCACCCAGCTTTCGAAGGAAACATTGTCCTGGTTGATCCGCAGGTCGAAGTTCACCCCGATCAGGATGCAGATGATCACCGCGAAGGTAGACCCGATGATGATCTTGCCCGAGCGTCCCTCGTCCTGCAGACGGCGATAGGCCGCCAGCATGATGGCACCACCGGCCCCCAGCGCCGCCGCCGGCGTCGGGTTGGTGATCCCGCCCAGGATCGACCCCAGCACTGCCACGATCAGAACCAGCGGCGGGAAGACCACCCGGATCAGATCGTTGCGCGCGCAGCGGATCGCCGCCTCCTTGCAGCCATAAAGCGCAATCGCCAAAGGCAGCAGGATCAGCAGCACGGTCGCCCCGGCAGAGGTCGTCGGTGCAATCAGCAGGATGTCGACGAGCGCCAGCAGCAACAGGCCAATGGCCCCCAGGATCAGCGGCTTGCCATCGCGCGACGGGGCAACCCCGCGACCAACGGCCAGAACCAGACCCAGAAGCACCATGATCACGGTGATGCCGGTGCCGATCGGCGCCGCATTGGCGATCTTGGCAGCCTTGGCTTCGGCGATCTGCTCTTCGGTCAGACGCTCGGCCGAAGCAACACCACCTGCGGCATCAATGGCTTCCTGTTCCGCCACCGCGGCATCCCAGGCCTCCTGACCGTGCAGGTCGATCATCGACGCCTTGCACTCTTCTCCGACCGAGGTGCGCAGCGATGCGGTCTGACCGGCATCGGAGAAGCTGGAGACGCTGATGTTCTGCGACCCGATGATGCCAAGGGATCCCAGCAGCAGCGCACCACCGATGATGGCCGCGGGCGCGCCCAGGAACCAGGTCAGGGCCTCGTTGCGGGTGATCGGCTCATCGCTGGCACTGCCCATTTCCACGGCAGGCGCCTTTTCCGGGTTCAGCAGGGCAAAGCCGAAGGCATAAAGCGCATAGAGCAACGCCAGCATGATGCCCGGCAACAGGGCGGCCTGGAACAGGGTGCCAACCGACACCACGGCAGGTTCACCGAGGAAGGTCAGCGCATCGGTACAGCCTGCTTCCTGCGCACGGGTTTCCTGTGCGGTGGAGTAGAGGTCGCCCGCCAGGGTGCCCAGCAGAACGATCACGATGGAGGGCGGAATGATCTGCCCCAGCGTGCCCGAGGCCGCGATCACACCGGTGGCCAGTTCCGGGCTGTAGTTGTTGCGCAGCATGGTCGGCAGGGCCAGCAGGCCCATGGTCACCACGGTTGCGCCCACGATCCCGGTGGAGGCCGCCAGGAAGGCGCCCACAACCACGATGGAGACCGCAAGACCGCCCGGCAGCGGGCCAAAGACGCGCGCCATGGTGGTCAGCAGATCGTTGGCGATCTTCGAACGCTCCAGCGTGATGCCCATCAGGACGAACATCAGCACCGCCAGCAGCGTCTCGATCGACGCCCCGGCCAGAACCCGCTCGTTCATACGGTTCACGATGAAGGAGACGTTGCGATCGAGCGCGGTTTCCCAGCCCTGCACGAACACATGTTCGGCAACGCGTGGAAGATCCGGATATCGGAAGATCGAGATCGTATCGGGTTTGACGCCCGAGTTCACCAGATCCCGATAGACCTGCGACGAGGTATCGATCGCCTGGTGGACAAGAAGGCCGGCACTGTCGAGTGCGGCGATGATCCCGAAGGAGATGATGCCGGCACCGCCGATGGCAAAGGCCACCGGGAAGCCGGAGAGAATGCCTCCGAAAAGGCAGAGAAATACGATGATCAGGCCGATTTCGACGCCATCAAGACCGAATAGCATGTCAGCTGTCCCTTAGGTTAATGCGCGCCTTCATAGGCTTCTTCACCCTCTCCAAGGCTATCCTTGTCGAGGTATTTGTTTTCACTTGCCGGGCCTTCGATGAACTCCAGCAGGGAGCGGTAGAAGAAGGCAATGGCATGCAGGAAGACGATGCCGGCAAAGGTGACCAGCAGGATCTTGAACAGGAAGTACCCGTTGAACCCGTTGGGGCTGAAGCCGATGGTTTCCACGTTCCAGCGCAGGGCACGGGCTTTCATCACCAGGCGATCCAGCGCGTCCGACGCCGAGGGTTTCGGGACGATCAGGTGGCGCCACAGGAAGAACCAGCCATACATCCAGGTCAGCACGGCGGCGGGCATCATGAAGATCAGCGATCCGACCATATCGACCACGCGCTTGGCCCGGAAGCTGATGCCGGAATAGATCAGGTCGACGCGCACGTGACCGCCCTGCACGAATGTGTAGGCAACGCACATGCAGACGACGAGCGCATTATAGAGCTTCAGCTCCTCGGCGAACCAGGAGATGTCCATCTGCAATTCGATCCCAAGGCCGAAGCTCATGTCCGGACGGGCAAAAACCCGCTGCATGAACACGATGATGATCTGCTGGATCACCATCAACAAGCCTGCCCAGGCGAACAGACGCCCGGTGCCATTGGCAAAGCCTTCAAGACCACGCACCACGGCCCACATCACCTGACGCCGGTACAGACCGACCCCGGTCAGCACCAGGAAGGCGGTGAACACCACGAAGAAGAACTCGACCGAGCCGCCGTAGTAGACAAAGCGCATCAGCGACTGCTTGTCCTCGACGGAGTTCAGCCCATCGGTCCAGGCCAGCCAGCTGTTGGTATTGGAGAGCGCATAGCCGAGATTGTAAAAGGCGCCGGCGATGTTCTGGCCTAGCCAGAGCAGACCACCCCCTATGGCGCCGAAAGCGGAAATGCCAGTTTCTTCCTGCATTTTTCCCCCGGGATCATTGATTGCCACGGGTCAGACGGCATCACGCGTTCCTTACAGCGTTTTGCTCTTCACCCGGATGCAACGGAAAAGGGATCCCCCGCACGGGTGGCGGAGGATCCGATGAATGCGATTGAGGCGCTTTAGCCCAGAACGCGATCGCGCTGCGCGGTGTAGGAACCCGAAGACAGGTTCAGCCACGCCGAGGAGGACTTCATGGAAGCCATTGCGCTGTCGTGGATCTTCTTGAACAGGTCGTCGCCCATGTTCTCTTCCATGACCTCTTTGGAGGCCTGGCCGAAGGCATCCCAGACGCTGTCGGGGAATTCCATGACCTTGACGCCGCCGGCCTGCAGACGCTGCAGAGCTGCACCGTTGTTGGCCAGGAACTGGCTCAGGTTCCACTGGTGGCATTCACCCGAGGCGATTTCGATGATCTTCTGATGCGCGGGGCTCAGGCTCTCGAAGACGTCACGGTTGGTTGCGACCGACAGACCTGCGCCCGGCTCGTGGAAACCAGCGGTGTAGTAGGTCTTGGTGATTTCCTGGAAGCCGGCTTTTTCGTCCGCCCAGGGACCGATCCACTCGGTGCCATCGATGGCGCCGGAGGACAGGGCCTGATACACTTCGGAGCCCGGAATGTTCTGGACGGAAGCGCCCAGTTTGCCCAGAGCCTTGCCGCCCAGGCCCGGCATACGGAACTTCAGACCGTTGAAGTCGTCGGGGCTGTTGATCTCTTTGGAGAACCAGCCGCCTGCCTGTGCACCGGTGTTACCGGCCAGGAAGGATTTCAGACCGAAGATCTGACCCAGCTCGTCATGCAGCTCCATACCGCCGTCCTGGTAGTACCAGTTGGCCAGTTCCTGCGCGGTCATGCCGAAGGGAACCGCGGTGAAGAAGGCATAGCCCGGGTGCTGACCCACGAAGTAGTAGTCGGCACCGTGGTACATGTCGGCCTGACCCGAGGAAACGGCGTCAAACACTTCAAAGGCGCCAACCAGTTCGCCGGCCGCTTTGATGTCGACGGTCAGGTTGCCGTCGGACATTGCGGTGATGTTGTCGGCAACGCGCTGTGCAGCGTCAAACACGCCAGCCAGGCCACGACCCCAGGTGGTCACCATGGTCAGGGTGCGCTTGCCCTGGGCATAGGCCGGGGCTGCCAGGGTGGATGCTGCAGCGGCGGTACCGCCCAGCGCAGAGGTTTTCAGAAAGGAACGACGATCCATGTTTTTTTCCTCCCAAAGTATATGGATTGCCCACGGACATGCCGCAGGCGGATCGGTTCGAGTGGAGCTACCCTAGCCAGACCACCGGCCTTGTGAATACCTAGTACTGCGTAGTTCCGGACCTTTTTTGGTGTTTTCAGATCCATATGTTGCACAAAATTCCGGCTGAGACTTCTTTTGTTACGCAAGCAAGCGCGTTTTCCGGCACTCTCTGCCCTTGCTTTCGGTTTTTGATTGCATAACGATTCGCATCTCATCACGTTGCAACGCCCGGACAGCCTCATGCCCCTGCTTCACCGCCTCTTTCGGCCAAACTACGCGCAAAAACTGTCCCTGCTGGCCGCGATACCGCTGGTTCTCGCCGTGGCGGCGATCGCCCTGCTGGTCGCCCATCAGTCGCGGGCCCTGGCCGAGCGGGAGATCAAGGCGCTGGAACAGCAGTTGATCGAGGCCAAGAAAGCCGAGTTGCGCAACTATGTGACCCAGGCGCGCAACGGCTTTTCCTATATCTACGGTCTGGCCAGCCCGGACGACGAAGAGGCCAAGGAACAGGTGACCCAGATCCTCAGCGCGATGATCTACGGGCAGGACGGGTTCTTCTTTGTCTATGACTACGACGGCAACAACCTGGTCAGCCCGCGCCAGACCGATTTCATCAACCAGAACTGGCGCGGATTGACCGACAGCCAGGGCACGCCGGTGGTGGATACTTTCATTGATCAGGCCCGCCAGGGCGCCGGGTGGCACAGTTTCATGTGGGAAAAACCCTCGACCGGCAAAGAGGCGCAGATGATCACCTATGTGGTCGGCCTGCAGGACTGGCAATGGGCCGTGGGCACCGGCGTCTTCATCGACGATATCCTCGCTTCGGTCGCCGCCGCCCGTGCCGAGGTGGAAAGCAGGGTCCAGCGCACCTTCCTCTATATCGGCGGCATTACCCTGGTGGCGCTGCTCTTTGTCTTTGCCTCCGGCATGGGGCTGAACATTCGCGAGCGCCGCCTGGCAGATGCCAAGCTGAAGGAACTCACCCAGCGGGTCTTTGACGCCCAGGAAGAAGAGCGCGGCCGCGTCGCGCGAGAACTCCATGACGGGATCAGCCAGATCCTGGTCGGCGTGCGCTATGCGCTGGACAACGCCCGCCGCCGCCTGATGCGCGGCGATCACGATGGCGCCTCCGATCCGCTGGACAAGGGGATCGAACACCTTGGCACCGCCATCGCCGAGGTGCGACGGATCAGCCGCGATCTGCGCCCCGGCGTGCTGGATGATCTCGGCCTTGGCCCGGCGCTGAAGGCGCTCACGGATGATTTTGCAACCCGGACCGGGATAGAAACCGAATTCACCACCGTGGTCTTCCGCAACCGGCTGGATCAGGACGCCAAGATCGCCCTTTATCGCATCGCGCAGGAAGCGCTGACCAATATCGAACGCCATGCCGAGGCCACCCGGGTCAGCATTGACCTGCGCGGCCATGCCCGCGGCGCCACCATGCGGATCAGCGACAATGGCCGTGGCCTGCCCCTCAAGAAACCGTCATCGGGGCCGGGAATCGGGCTCCGCAACATGCAGGAACGGATCGATCAGCTTGACGGCAGCTTGCGGATTCTGTCATCAGGGGGAACCCAAAGCGGCACGGTGATCGAGGCCACACTGCCTTTGAGCCACCTGCTGCCGCCGGGCAACGAGGCATCGTCGAAACGGGTATCGTAACGGTGTCGCGGGGGATCCGATCCGTCGGGCGTCTCTGATCGACAAACAGGCTGTTAGGGGATGGCTTTTGCTGCAAGACATGCATGACAAACCGGTCCGGGTGCTGATCGTCGATGACCACCCGATGGTCGCCGAAGGCATTCAGTCGATCCTGGAAAGCTATGACGACATCCAGGTGGTTGGCTCCCTGACCGACGGCGAAGAGGCCGTCGCCCGTATCACCGATCTGACACCGGATGTGATCCTGATGGATCTGAACATGCCGCGCCTGGGCGGGCTCAGCGCCACCGAGATCATTCTGGAACGCAGCCCCGGCACCCGCATCCTGATCCTGTCGATGCATGACAGCCCCGAGTATATCTCGACCGCGCTCAGCCATGGGGCCATGGGCTATGTGCTGAAAGATGTCCCCACCGAAGCCATCAAGGACGCCATCGATGCGGTGATGCGCGGGGAGCGCTATCTCTGCACCGGCGCCGAAGGCTCGCTTAAACCCAAGGACAACGAGGCCCGCGAGGCACTGACCGGGCGCGAACAGACCATCCTGCTGGAACTTGCCCAGGGCAAATCCAACAAGGAGGTCGCCCTGACGCTGGATATCTCGGTGCGCACGGTTGAAACCCACCGCAAGAACATCAAGCGCAAGCTGGGGATCTCCAGCACCGCCGGGCTGACCCGCTACGCCCTGCAACATGGCGTTCTTCAGGGTACTGGGGTGGGGCTCTGACCCACTGGCCCTAAGCGCCTGTGCCTGCCCGCCCCCCTGCCCGCCATCTGCGCCGCTGTTGCACTGCAGCATGGCTATCCGCCCTGCCACCCGCCCCGATGTTTACGGAAATGTCGCCACTCCCCCGGTTTGGCGCAAGAAAATGTCTCCGGATGGGCATTTTTGATGGGTTTGCCTGTTGACGCCCCGTACTGCCGGTCCTAGTCTGCGCTGCAACGCAAAAGAGGAGCCTCACGGCAAATGACTTCCCTAGTCGTCATTGTAGGAACCAAGCGCATGGGCCGGTAACGGTAGACCATAATCTGACCCATGCGCCTCCGACCAGAAAATCGGGGGCTTTTTTTATGCGGAATGGACGTTGCCGCCAACTGGAGCAAAAGCAGATGAAACGTGAAATGACCGGCGCAAAAATGGTTGTCCAGGCTCTGAAGGATCAGGGTGTGGACACGGTATTCGGATACCCCGGTGGCGCCGTGCTTCCGATCTATGACGAAATCTTCCTGCAGAACGATATTCGGCACATTCTGGTCCGCCACGAGCAAGGCGCGGTACATGCCGCCGAAGGCTATGCGCGTTCGACCGGGAAGCCCGGCGTTGTGCTGGTGACCTCGGGCCCCGGCGCCACCAATGCGGTGACCGGCCTGACGGATGCGCTGCTCGATTCCATTCCGCTGGTGGTTCTGACCGGCCAGGTACCCACCTTCATGATCGGCTCGGACGCCTTTCAGGAGGCAGATACCGTCGGCATCACCCGCCCCTGCACCAAGCATAACTGGCTGGTGAAAGACACCGACAAGCTCGCGGGGACCCTGCATGAAGCCTTCCACGTGGCAACCTCCGGCCGCCCCGGCCCGGTTCTGATCGACATCCCCAAGGACGTGCAGTTTGCAACCGGCCCCTATAGCGGGCCGAAGCCTGCCGCCTCGCACTACCAGCCGCCCGTGAAGGGCGACATGGAGGAGATCACCGAGCTGGTCGCCGCCATGGAAACCGCCAAACGCCCGGTGTTTTATACTGGTGGCGGCGTCATCAACTCCGGCCCCGGCGCCAGCCAGCTGCTGCGCGAACTCGTGGATGCAACCGGCTTCCCGGTGACCTCCACCTTGATGGGGCTGGGCGCCTATCCGGCCTCGGGCGAAAACTGGCTGGGCATGCTGGGCATGCATGGTCTTTACGAGGCCAATATGGCGATGCACGACTGCGATCTGATGATCAACATCGGCGCGCGGTTCGATGACCGGATCACCGGCCGCATCGATGCCTTCAGCCCCAAATCCCTGAAGGCGCACATCGATATCGACCCCTCCTCGATCAACAAGGTGATCCGCGTGGACATCCCGATCGTGGGTGATGTGGGCCATGTGCTGGAAGACCTTCTGAAGGTCTGGAAGGCGCGCGGCCGCAAGACCAACAAGGAAGCGCTGGCCAAATGGCAGGCCAAGATCGCCGATTGGCGCAAGGTGAACTGCCTTGCCTACAAACCCTCCGAAGGCACCATCAAGCCGCAATATGCCCTGCAGCGCCTCGAAGAGCTGACCAAGGGCCACGACCGCTATGTCTGCACCGAGGTGGGCCAGCACCAGATGTGGGCCGCGCAGTTCCTCGGCTTTGAGGATCCCAACCGCTGGATGACCTCGGGCGGGCTTGGCACCATGGGCTATGGCTTCCCGGCCTCCATCGGCGTTCAGATGGCACATCCGGATGCGCTGGTGATCAACGTCGCCGGCGAGGCGTCATGGCTGATGAACATGCAGGAGCTGGGCACCGCAGCACAATACCGCCTGCCGGTGAAACAGTTCATCCTCAACAACGAACGCCTGGGCATGGTACGCCAGTGGCAGGAGCTGCTGCATGGCGAACGCTACAGTCATTCGTGGTCCGAAGCGCTGCCCGATTTCGTGAAGCTCGCCGAGGCCTTTGGCGCCAAGGGCATCCTCTGCACCGATCCCAAGGATCTGGACGATGCCATCATGGAGATGATCAACCACGACGGTCCGGTGGTCTTTGACTGCCTGGTTGAGAAGCACGAGAACTGCTTCCCGATGATCCCCTCGGGCAAACCCCATAACGAAATGCTGCTGGGCGACGCCGAGACCCAGGGCGCCATTCAGGCTGGTGGCGCGGTGCTGGTCTGATCCACACTGCCCCCTTTCACGAAATTGACGGGTTCGACGACTGAGCCGCGGACCGATAGGAAAAAGGACAATCCCATGTCTGCCCTACACATCAAAAAAGGCGCCTCCAAACATTCGGCGTATAACCTGCGCCCCACGTTTTCCGACGTGCAGGAACGCCACACCCTGGCGCTACTGGTTGAAAACGAACCGGGCGTTCTGGCCCGTGTCATCGGCCTGTTCTCGGGGCGTGGCTACAATATCGAAAGCCTGACCGTGGCCGAGGTGGATCACACCGGTCACCTCAGCCGCATCACCGTTGTCACCACCGGCACGCCACAGGTGATCGAACAGATCAAGGCGCAGCTGGGCCGTATCATTTCCGTGCGCGAGGTCCACGATCTGACCGTCGAAGGCCCCTCGGTCGAACGCGAACTGGCCATCCTCAAGGTGGTGAGCGACGGCGACAAGCGGGTCGAGGCGCTGCGCCTGGCGGATATCTTCCGCGCCAATGTGGTGGATAGCACCCTGGAAAGCTTCATCTTCGAGATCACCGGCGCGCCGGAAAAAATCGATGCCTTTGCCGAGCTGATGCGTCCGCTTGGGCTGGCAGAGATTGCACGCACGGGCGTTGCAGCTCTGCTGCGGGGCAGCTGACCGCCGGTCCCATGCAGCCTGCAGTGCTGAGCGGGCAAGCAAAACAGACAAGAACACAAAAAGGGCCGCCCACCCGGGTCGGCCCTTTTTCTAGACTGCATCACCCGTGGCCTGGTATCACCCCTGCCTCAGTGTCACTCCGGGTGCGACGCCCCCCGGGCCAAACACGCCATAGACCCCAGTGCGCGGCCCATCAGCCGTAACGGATCGTCTTGCTCCTGTTTGCCGGAAGGGGGAAGGGAATCACATTGCTGCCCATGGCAGTACTGCCCGTACCATCGACCTGCCGCGCCCCCGACGACACCGCCTTGATCAACTCCTCGGCAAGATCCGGGACGCCTTCGCCATCCAGCACACGCGCATTGGCCGCCAGGCGCATGTTTCCCTTTTGGGTCAGATCGAACTGGATCCAGTCTCCCTTGCAGACAGCAGCCTGCGAAGCTTCAGGTTTTCCATGAAAATAAGCGAGATCGCCCTGATCTTCGCACCAGATGATGGCCTTGTCTCCACTGACATCGCTCCAAAGTACATATCCAATCATCGTGCAGGCCTCGTTCGTTTATCGCTCAATTTTGCGGCAATTGACGGTGTGCCAACATGGCAAATACTGCGTCGACCTCTTGCAATTTGTGTCAGTTAGCGTGATCATCTGACGTCATATCGAACCACACTTGACGCGAAACAGCAGCAAGCATCCAAAAGCTATTTAGAAGACAGGTCATTTCTGTCGTCAGAGGATCGAGCAATGGCAACATCTGCCACCGGAAACACGCGGAACGGGACACGACAATCCCGGTCACCCGCCGAATTGCGCGATATGTTTGGCGCCAACCTGCGTCATCTGGCGCTGCAATACCCCTCGATCTCGGAACTGTCGCGGCGCCTTGGCATCAATCGGACGCAGTTCAATCGCTACATGTCCGGCGAAAGTTTCCCGCGTCCGGACGTCCTGGATCGGATCTGCTGCTTCTTTGACGTGGATGCGCGCATTCTGCTGGAGCCTGTCGACACACTTGGCAAGCAAGGCAAGATCCTCACCGGACCGTTTCTGGCAGACTTCCTCGGCCATGGGTTCCAGAACCTCAGCGAACAGCTTTTTGCCTCCGGCTTCTATCGGTTCACCCGCCGCAGCTTTATCAATGCCGACAGTTTCGTGGTCGGTCTGGTGCAGGTCTTCCGCGGGGAAAGCGGCGAAACCTATATCAAGGGGTTCGAAGCCAAGGAGGCCATGCGCCATCAGGGGCTGCCGGAAGATCCCGCCTCGCGCGAGTTCCGCGGTGTCGTCAGCTGCCACGAGGATGGCGTCGCCTTCCTGATTTCGCGGCGCCGGTCGATGGCCTACTCCTTCAACTACCTGGCCCGGGTGGCCTCGTTGGAGAACAATTTCTGGGTCGGCTACGTCGCCCGCACCGTGCGCGAAGGCGGCGACGAACGCGTCACCCGCATGGTCTATGAATACCTTGGGCGGGATCTGGCTCCGGCCATCTCAGCGGCACGCGGCACCGGCTTTGTGAGCGAAGACCAGCTGCTGCCCTATCACCGCAGGCTGTTGCGGACCAAGGAGCGGTTCAACTGATCGCCCGAGAACCTGCCCCGTTAATGATGGGCGATCAAGCGGTAGATATGCCAGGTCGCATGTCCCAATAGCGGCAGCACCAGCAGCAGCCCGAGGAAACCGGGCAGCATCGCCGCAAAGGTGAGAATGGCGATCACCGCCGCCCAGATCATCATCGCAACGAAGTTCTGCTGCACATAGGTGAAGCTGGTGATCATCGCGGTGACAAAATCCACCTCGCGATCCAGCAGCAGGGGCAGCGCAATCACGGTGATCATGTAAAGAAGCAGCGCAAACAGCGCCCCCACCACGGTGCCGACACCCAGCATGCTGAGCCCTTGAACCGTCAGGAAGACATCCAGCGAGCTGGAGATATTGGTCATGGTGGAAAGCCCCAGGAACAGGGCAAAGATCATGTGCCCCAGAAAGAACCAGAACAGGAAGACCACGATAATGATGGCGCAGATCGAGGGCAGCTGACGGCGGCTTTGCTGCAGGACCACGCCCAGAATGGCGCGCGCGTCCATCTCCTCGCCCTGCTCGAGCCGATGCGACACCTCGTAAAGACCCACGGCGGCAAAGGGACCGATCAGCGGGAACCCAATGGCGGCCAGAACCATCCAGAAGGTGGTGCCGGTCGCAAGCGTGATCCAGGTCATCGCCCAGCCCGCCACAACGTAAAAGCCGGCAAAGAACAGCCCGTAGCCGGGACGCGCCAGGAAATCCTTCCAGCCGCATTTCAGCGCATCGCGCAGGATCTCTGCGCGCATGGGTTGCAGCTCCGGTACGCCAAAGGCCTTTTCTGTCATGGATCCGTTCCCTCCCCGAAACGTCTCTCCTCCTCCCGGGTCTCTCCTCACCCCGGCGGAGGCGCTTTCTGAGGCCAATGCGTGGCCCCGTGATACTGTTGCCCCAGGGCCAGAAGGGTCTGGTCCTGTCCCTGGGCGCCAAAGATCTGCAGGCCCATGGGCAGGCCCGCCTCCCCGAACCCTGCCGGTACGGCCAGGCAGGGCAGCCCCAACAGGCTGACCGGCAGCACGACCTGCATCCAGCGATGATAGGTATCCATCTGCACCCCTGCGATCTCGCGCGGGTAATCGATCTCGACGGGGAAGGGCCAGCACTGTGCCGTGGGCAGGATCAGCGCGTCATAGTCCGAAAACAGCCGTATCGCCGCGCGCTGCCAGTCCGAGCGCAGATCCGACGCCTCCTGCACCTGCTGCGCGGTCATGGCAAACCCGCGCTCCAGCTCCCAGATGGCGGTGTCCTTCAGATGCTCCTTGCGGCCTTCAAACACGCGCAGGCCCGCAGCCACCGCAAAGGACCGCAGGGTGATCCAGGACTCCCAGATCTTTTCGGCCGGAAACGGCGGCGCCACGGCTTCGACGCTATGGCCGAGATCCGCGAAGGTCTTCAGCGCAGCTTCGCAGGTGTCCAGAATGCCGTCCTCCATCGGGAAAGCGCCGCCCCAATCGCCAAGCCAACCGATCCGCATTGGGTCCGGTTCCGGCAGCGGCATAACCGGCGCCCCGCCCGAGGCCAATGGCTGGCGCGGATCCGGCCCGGCCATCACGTCAAGGAGCAGCCCGATATCCTCGGGGCTGCGCGCCATGGGGCCAAGGGTCGATAGCGGATGCATAAACAGATCGCCCTTGGGGTCAGAGGGCACCCAGCCCCAGGTGGGGCGAAAACCGTAGACATTGTTCCAGCCCGCCGGGTTGCGCAGCGATCCCATCATGTCGGAGCCATCGGCCAGCGCCACCATATCGGCAGCCAGGGCAACGGCCGCCCCGCCAGAAGAGCCGCCACAGGTGCGCCCCCCGTCAAAGGGATTGCGCGTCGCGCCATAGACCGGGTTGAAGGTGTGCGAGCCCAGCCCGAATTCCGGCGTATTGGTCTTGCCGATCAGGATCGCCCCCGCCGCCCGCAGGCGGGAGACGAACAGCTCATCCTCTGTCGGGACAAAATCCTTCATGAGCGGCGAGCCCTGGGTCGAGGCGATGCCTTTCACGTTGGCCAGATCCTTCACCGCCATCGGCAGACCATGCAGCGGGCCCAGCGGCACATGGGCCGCGCGCATGGCATCGGCCTTGCGGGCCTCCTCCATCAGCTCTTCAGCGGGCCTGAGCGCCACGATGGCATTGAGATCCGGGTTCACCGCCGCGATACGCGCCAGGGTGCGCTCCATCAGCGCCTCAGCCGTCAGGCTGCCCTCGCGCAATTGCGCCAGAAGATCACTGGCCGAACAGTATTGAAGGCTGTCTTGGGGCATGGCGGCAAGGCTCCGTTCCTGGTTAGAACAGAGCCTAGCGGCAGAGTTTTGCAAAAGAAAGCCGAGACTTGCCCCGGCCTCATGTCGCCCGCAAGCGCGGCCGCATTACTCGGCTTGCGCGTCCGCGCGGCTCTTGCCGGAGACATCCATGGCCAGGGTCGCCGCCATGAAGCCATCGAGATCCCCGTCCAACACGCCCTTGGTGTCAGAGGTCTCATGGCCGGTGCGCAGATCCTTCACCATCTGATAGGGCTGCAGGACGTAGGAGCGGATCTGGTTGCCCCAGCCCGCGTCGCCCTTGTTCTCATGCGCCTCGTTGATGGCCGCGTTGCGGCGGTCCAGCTCCAGCTGGTAGAGGCGCGATTTCAGCGCTTTCATGGCAATGTCGCGGTTCTGGTGCTGGGACTTCTCCGAGCTGGTCACCACGATACCGGTGGGATGGTGGGTGATTCGCACCGCCGAGTCGGTGGTGTTGACGTGCTGACCGCCCGCGCCCGAGGAGCGATAGGTATCGATACGGATATCCGCCGGGTTCACCTCGATATAGATATTGTCGTCCACCACCGGGTAGACCCAGACCGAACTGAACGAGGTGTGGCGTTTCGCTGCCGAGTCATAGGGCGAGATCCGCACCAGCCGGTGCACGCCGCTTTCGGATTTCAGCCAGCCATAGGCATTGGGACCGGAGATCTTGTAGGAGGCGGATTTGATGCCTGCCTCTTCGCCCGCGCTTTCAGACTGCAGTTCGACCTTGTAGCCCTTCTTTTCCGCCCAGCGCACATACATGCGCGCCAGCATCGACGCCCAGTCGCAGCTTTCGGTGCCGCCCGCACCTGCGTTGATCTCAAGGAAGGTATCGTTGCCGTCCGCCTCGCCATCCAGAAGCGCTTCCAGCTCCTTCTCGGCGGCGGTGACCTTCAGCGCCTTCAGCGCCTCTTCGGCGTCGGCGACGACCTCGGCATCCTCTTCCATCTCGCCAAGTTCGATCAGCTCGATATTGTCGGCCAGATCCTGCTTGATACCCTTGTAGGTATTGATCGCATCAACCAGCATCTGCCGTTCGCGCATCAGCTTCTGCGCCGCTTCGGGATCATCCCAGAGGGTCGGATCCTCCACGCGGGCATTGAATTCCTCCAGGCGGAACTCGGCGGTTTCCCAATTCAGCCGCTGCGCGAGAAGCTCCAGGGACTTCTCGATCTCAGTCACGATATTCTGGGTTTCAGCGCGCATCTTGGGATCATCCTGTCATCACGTTCAGAGCTGGGTGATAGCTCACTGCCAAAGGCAGAACAAGGGCTTGCAGGGCCGCCCCTGCTGGCTGAGGCTGCCCTCTCTGGTCTTGGTCCTGTTGTCAGTAAAGACCACCGGAACTGATGGTGCCGAAACTGGCCTTGGGCCCAAGAACCGCAGTCCCACCGCTGGAGGTGGTCACCTGCCGCCCGGATTGCTGCACCTCTTCCAGCAAAGGCAGGTTCGATCCCATGGCAAAGCCGCCGTCGAAGGTCATGCCGAAGATCGGCTCGGCGCCATCGCGGAAATACTCGGCCACCACATGCGCACCCGAGGCATCATTGGGCAGCGGCGCGCCGGTGTAGCGGTCGATCTTGATGAAATGACCGCCCTCGGGCACGGTGAAGGGCCCGCCGCCGAATTTCTCGACCGCCTTCGTCATGAACTGCTGAAACACAGGCCCGCACATGGTGCCGCCATAGGCACCGCGCCCCATCGGGCGGGGCTGGTCAAAGCCCATGTAACAGCCAGCGACTATATTGGAGGTGAAGCCCACGAACCAGACATCGCGGGAATCATTGGTGGTGCCTGTCTTGCCCGCCGCGGGGACCGGCAGCTTGATCACGCTGGAGGCGGTGCCGCGATCCACCACACCCTTCATCATCGAGGTCAGCTGATAGGCAGTGATCGGATCCATCACCTGATCGCGATCGGCCACGATGCGGGGGCTGCGCCCTTCGGGCAGGTTGGCCACGGAACAATCCACGCAATCGCGGTCATCGTGGCGGTAGATCGTCTTGCCAAAGCGGTCTTGAACCCGGTCCACCAGGGTCGGCTGAACCCGCTGGCCGCCATTGGCGAACATCGCATAGGCCGCGACCATCTTGTAAAGCGTGGTCTCCTCGGCACCCAGGGAGTTTGCCAGGAAGGTGCCCATATTGTCATAGACGCCGAACCGTTCCGCATAGCCCGCCACCACCGGCATCCCCACTTCCTGTGCCAGGCGGATGGTCATCAGGTTCCGGCTCATCTCGATGCCGGTGCGCAGCGGGGTGGGCCCGTAGAACTTATTGGTGGAGTTCTTGGGCCGCCACAGCCCCTGCGGCGTGTCGATCTCGATCGGGGCGTCCACGACGATGGTTGCCGGACTATAGCCGCTGTCCAGCGCCGCGGCATAGACGAAGGGCTTGAAACTAGACCCCGGCTGACGTTGTGCCTGGGTGGCGCGGTTGAACACAGAATGCTGGTAGGAGAAGCCCCCCTGCATGGCCAGAACCCGGCCGGTGTTCACATCCATGGCGACAAACCCGCCCTGTACCTCGGGCACCTGGCGCAAAGACCAGTGGCTGAAGGCGTCATCCTTCATCTCGGCGCGCACCAGAACCACATCGCCGCGGGTCAGGTTGTCCTTGAAGCTGCCCTTCATCCATTTGATGTCGGCGCGCGGCACGCGGCCCAGATCGGCACCCCCCTCGACCCCGACGGTCAGCGACTGATCGGCGATCTCCAACACCACGGCAGGCAGCCATTTGCCGCCAAGGTCGATATCGCGGGGCACCTCGGCATTCTCGAGGGCCGCACGCCAGGCCGCCTCCGAGGCCAGATCCTCTTCGGACAGGGTCACCCCTGTGCCCTGCCAGATCCCGCGCGAACGGTCGTATTTCTCCAGCCCCAGCCGCATGGCGAGGGCCGCTTCGGTCTGCATCTCTTCGTCGATGGTGGCGCGCACGGTGAAACCGCCGGTAAAGAACTCGCCCTCGCCAAAGTCCTGGCTCAGCTGACGGCGGATTTCATCGGTGAAGTAATCGCGCGGCGGCAGAGCGGTGCGGAAACTCTCGAAATCACCGTTCTGCACCGAGCGCAGCGGCTGCGCCTCTTCCAGCTTGTAGACATCCTCCGAGATATAGCCGTTCTCGAACATCTCCCGCAGCACATAGTTACGCCGTGCCAGCAGGCGGTCCTTGCGCCGCACCGGGTGATAATCCGACGGTGCCTTGGGCATGGAGGCCAATGTGGCCGCCTCATGCGGGGCCAATTCACCCAGGGTCTTGTTGAAATAGGTCTGCGCCGCCGCCGTCACCCCATAGGAGTTCTGGCCCAGGAAGATCTCGTTCAGGTACAGCTCCAGGATCTTGTCCTTGGAGAGCGTCTCCTCCAGGCGGGTGGCAAGGATGATCTCCTTGATCTTGCGCGCGGCCTTGCGGTCGCCGGACAGCAGGAAGTTCTTCATCACCTGCTGGGTGATGGTGGAGGCGCCGCGCACGTTGGAGCCGCGCGAGCGCACCGCCTCATAGGCGGCGGCGGCGATACCACGGGCATCATATCCCTTGTGGGAATAGAAATTCTTGTCCTCGGCGGAGATAAACGCCTGTTTCACCAGCACCGGGATTTCATCCGATGGCGTGAACAGGCGGCGCTCCTGGGCGAATTCGTCGATCAGCTGCCCCTCGCCCGAATAGATCCGGCTGATGGTCGGCGGCTGGTACTGCGCCAGCGATTCATGGCTTGGCAGGTCCTGGCCGTAGATCCAGAACACTCCGCCAATCGTCAGCGCCACCATGGCAATACCCAGGGTGATGGTGCTGAAGATGGAGCCAAAGAAGGATAGAATGAACCTGAGCACGGATAGGGCCTCTTTCGCGGGGTTCCGCCTATATAGGCAGCCTTGGCTTCGGGGTCAAAACGGGAAGCGGAAAACCACCACTGCCCCCTTGGCGCAATGATAGCGGATTCGCGATCCGGGAAACAGGCGAACCGAGAGCAGGAGCGCCGATCAGCCCAATCTGGCCGATCCCTTGCTTCCCGGGGTCGCCGTCTCCCTGTTTTTGGCGCCTGTGCAGGCTACTGACGGACCAGCGGCCTTTGTGCCTCATCCCGGATCCGCCATTCGATCAGCCCGGCCAGAATGCCTCGCGCGGCCTTGGTTCGCCAGGCCGGATCCAGCAGGTTCTTCAGATCCCGCTGACTGGACAGAAAGCCGATTTCGACCAGCACGGAGGGGGTATCCGCCGATTTCAGCACCGAAAACCCGGCCGCGCGCAAGGGCCTGCGATTGAGCGGCCCGCCCTGTGCGCGAAGCCCATCGACGATCGAACGGGCCAGCGCCTCGCTGCGCGGCTGGGTTTCCTGGCGCGCCAGGTCCAGCAAGACATCCGTGACCAGATCATCCGCCGCAGTCAGATCGGTGCCCGCCAGCAGATCCGAGCGATCATGACGTTCTGCCAGCTTGGCCGAGGCCGCATCTGAGGCGTCCTTGGAGAGGGTATAGACGGTCGATCCATGGGCGCCGCCTTCCGACAGGGAATCAGCGTGCAACGAGATGAACAGATCCGCCCCCGCCTGATGCGCCAGGGCAATGCGGCGCTCTAGCGAAACAAAATAATCGCCATCCCGAGTAAGCTGCACCGAGAACTGTCCGGATCGGACCAGCATTTCGCCCAACTCAAAAGCGAATTCCAGCATCAGGCTCTTTTCATCGACCCCGCCTTCGACCTGGGCTCCGGGGTCAATGCCGCCATGGCCCGGATCCAGCACCACCACCAGCGGTGCATTGGCATCGCGCGGGGCTGCCGGGTTCAGCGCCTCCGGCGCCGGAAGATCCCAGCGCCGATCCTTCGGCGCTCCGGCCGAGGCGGCAAAGGCCGCGGCATCGCTGCGCTGCAAGTCCAGAGACAGAACCGCAGCGGCGGTCACCGGGTCCACGGCCATCTCGGCCGCTTCCACCTGCATCGGGCGCCCAAGATCCAGAACCATCCGCGACCAGCCGGGCACATAGGCGCCAAAATGCACAGCGCGCAGGTTCTCGCCCTGCAAAAGCCTCTCTTGGTCCAGGCCAGCCCAGTCAACCTCCTGGAAATCCAGCACAAGCCGGGGCGGCCCATCCAGCGTGAAGATCCGGTAGGGCACGCCTTGGCTGAGATGCAACTCGATCCTTGCCCCCTGCCCCGCATCACGGATCAGGCTGCGCTCGGCATCCACCCGCGCCAGCGCCGAAAAGCCTTGTGCAGTGGCGGTGACGGCCAGCAGACTGCCCCAGATCAATGCCACACACAGCGCCAGAATCCTGCCTGTCATTCTACCCCTGCCCCTTTGCCGACCATATCAGCGATCCTCCATGAAACGGCGCAGGCGCAAAAGCCCTTCTTCGATATCGGCGGTCGAGCGCGCATAGGAGAACCGCAAGGTGGTCGCTCCCCGCACCGGATCAAAATCCAGCCCCGGGGTAACCGCGACGCCTGCCTGCTCCAGGATCTCTGCGGCAAAGGCGCGGCTGTCCTGGGTCAGGTCCGACACATCCGCATAGACATAAAAGGCGCCATCCGGCGGTGCGATCTTGGTAAAACCGGCCTTTGGAAGCCCCTCCAGCATCAACTGGCGGTTCTTGGCATAGACCGCGAGGTTGGCCTGAAGTTCGTCTTCGCAATCCATCGCGGCCAATGCGGCGACCTGGCTGGCATGCGGCGCGCAGATGAACATGTTCTGGGCCAGGCGCTCGACCACGCGCACGTGATCCTCGGGCACCACCATCCAGCCCACGCGCCATCCCGTCATCGAGAAATACTTGGAGAAGGAGTTGATTACATAGGCCTGATCGGTCAGCTCCAGCGCGGTGACGGCTTTCGCTTCATATTCGATGCCGTGATAGATCTCATCAGAGATAAAGGCCGCACCGATGTCGTTCGTTGCATCGATCAAGGCGCCCATGGCGGCGCGGTCCAGCATGGTGCCGGTTGGGTTGGCGGGCGAAGCCACCATCAGCCCGGCCAGATCCAGCCCCGCCAGATCGCCGGGCACCGGTTGCAGACGATGTTCGGGCGCGGTCTCGATGTCCACCGGGGTCAGCCCCAGCGCATGCAGGATCTGCCGGTAGGAAGGATAGCCGGGCGCGCCGATGCCGACCCGGTCACCACTGTCAAATAGCGCGGTAAAGGCCAGCAGGAACGCCCCCGAGGACCCAGAGGTCACCACGACGCGCTCGGGGTTCAGATCCACATCGTACCATTCGCCATACATCCGCGCGATACGTTGCCGCAGCGCCGGAATGCCCAGGGCCACGGTATAGCCCAGCGCATCCTGCTCCAATGCGCGCACCAAAGCGGCCTGCGCGGCCTTAGGCGCACCGGTCGAGGGCTGGCCCACCTCCATGTGGATGATGTGGCGTCCGGCCTCTTCAGCCTTGCGGGCTGCCTCCATCACATCCATCACAATGAAGGGATCCACAGCCGAGCGGGTTGAGTTTCGCATGATGTTCTCCCATGGTGCGCGCATGACTTTTGACCGCTTCTCTCGGCTGGCGTCAATCCCGGCTCTGGTGTTTTGCCTGCTGGCCTATGCGGCAACGGCAGTGCAGGCGGCGTCGATCACCCTGTTGCGCGATGCCGATGTGGAACAGGCGCTGAGCCGCCTGTCGGCACCGGTGCTGCAGGCGGCCGGTCTCAACTCGAAACGGGTGAAGGTGCTGGTCGTCAACGATTCCCGATACAACGCCTTCGTCCTGGATAGCCGCACGATCTTCATCCATTACGGGCTGATCCTGAAGGCCGACAGCCCCGAGATGTTGCAGGCGGTGATCGCCCATGAGGCCGCCCATATCGCCAACGGTCACCTGGCGCGCCGGATGCAGAACATGCGTTCGGCCGGAAGTGCCGCCGGCCTTGGCATGGCGCTTGCGGCTTTGGCCGCCGCCGCCGGGGCGGGCAGCGAAGCCGCGACCGGCATTGCCATTGGCACCCAAAGTTCCGCCCTGCGCGGATTTCTCTCCCATACCCGCGCCGAAGAGGCCTCGGCTGATCGCTCGGCGGCGGGCTACCTCAGCCGCGCCGGGGTCGATCCAAAGGGGCTGCTGGACCTGCACCGGATCTTTGCCGGGCAGGAACTTCTGAGCCTGCGTCACCAGGACCCCTACATGCGCTCGCACCCGCTGACCCGCGACCGAATTCGCGCCGCCGAGGCCTATGTGGCCAGCCATGGCGGCAAGGTGAGCCCCGACCCGGAGGCGGAGTATTGGTACGCCCGTCTGCGCGGCAAGCTCTCGGCCTTTATCCGGGCTCCGAAATGGACGCTGCGGCGCGCCGGTGAGGAGAGCCACAAGGACATCCGCCTGATGCGCCAAGCCATCGCCTATCATCGACGCAATGACCAGGCCAAGGCCCTGGCGGCGATCAACGGTGCCATCGCCCTGCGCCCCAAGGATGCCTTCTATGTGGAACTCAAAGGGCAGATCCTGATGGAGAACCGACGCTGGGGAGAGGCGCTGAGCAGTTATCAGCAAGCGGTCTCTCTGGCGCCTCGCGATCCGCTGATCCTGGCAAGCCATGGCCGCGCGCAACTGGCGGCGGGCCAGCCCAAGGCCGCGATCAAGACGCTGGAAGCCTCCCGCGCCATCGATTTTCGAAATGCGCTGCTGTTGCGGGACATGGCCCAGGCCTATGCGCAGACCAAACAGACCGGCATGGCAGCCCTTGTCACGGCCGAACGCTATGCCCTACAGGGTCGTCTGGATGATGCCGGCCTGCACGCAAAACGTGCCACAGCCCTTCTGCCCACCGGATCGCCTGCCTGGCGTCGGGCGCAGGACGTGCTGCTGGCCTATGAGAAAAGAGAGAAGAGGAAGAGATAATGATCCGTCTTACCCGTGCGGCAGCCGCTGCTGCCACCGCGCTGGCACTGCTGGGCGCTCCGGCGCAGGCGCTGGACCTGTCGGCCATGACCCCGGCCGAGCGTGACGCCTTTGGAGAGCAGGTGCGCGCCTACCTTCTGGCCAATCCCGAAGTGATCCTGGAGGCGGTGAACCTTCTGGAGCAGCAACAGGCTGCGGATGAGGCGGCGCGGGATCAGGCGCTGGTCGCCGCGAACCTCGCCGAATTGGAAAACGACGGCTACTCCTTCGTCGGTGGCAACCCCGAGGGCGACATCACCCTGGTGGAATTCATGGACTATCGCTGCGGCTACTGCCGCAAGGCCGCTCCCGAAGTGGCCGAACTCCTGGCCGAGGACGGCAATATCCGCTGGGTGATCAAGGAGTTCCCGATCCTGGGCGATGCCTCGGTGCTGTCGTCCCGTTTCGCGGTGGCCACCAAGCAGATCGCGGGCGGCGACGCCTATGAGGATGTGCACAAGGCGCTGATGGGGCTGAAGGGTGAACCCAATGAAGTGGCCCTGCGCCGACTGGCCGACGGGCTGGGCCTGGACGCGGAGGCGATCCTGGCACGGATGGACAGTGACGAGGTCACCGCCGAGCTGCGCCGCACGCGGGACCTGGCCCAGCAACTGTCGATCTCGGGCACGCCCACCTTCGTGCTGGGGGGCGAATTGCTGCGCGGCTACCTGCCCAAGGATCAGATGGAGATCATCGCCGCCGAGGTGCGCAAGAACCGCAGCTAGGTACAGGCGGCGAACTCTATGCCGATACAAAACGGGGTGCCGATCGGCACCCCGTTTCATTTGTAGCCACTTGTATATGCTGGCCCGTTTGATTTGCGGACCCGCCCGAAAGGGACACGCACTAGGACGCTTGTGCCTCCTCAGCCTCGGAGGCTGCGCGTTCGATCTCGGCGGCCTTGCGTTCGACCTGTTCGACGATGTGTTCGACCATCGCCTCGTTGCTCATCTTGTGGCTGGCCTTGCCCGCCAGATAGACCATTCCAGAGCCTGCCCCGCCGCCGGTGAACCCCACATCGGTCATCAAGGCTTCTCCCGGACCATTCACCACGCAGCCGATGATCGACAGGCTCATGGGCGTATGGATATGGGCCAGGCGCTCTTCCAGTTTTTCCACCGTCTTGATCACGTCGAACCCCTGCCGCGCGCAGGAGGGGCAGGAGATGATATTGACGCCCCGGTGGCGCAGGCCGAGCGATTTCAGGATCTCGAAACCGACCTTCACCTCTTCGACCGGATCGGCCGACAGGCTGACGCGCAGGGTATCGCCAATGCCCATCCACAACAGCTGCCCAAGGCCGATGGCGGACTTGATGGTGCCGGAGACAAATCCGCCCGCCTCGGTGATGCCAAGGTGGATCGGTGCATCGGTGGCCTCGGCCAACTGCTGATAGGCGGCTGCCGACATGAAGACATCCGAGGCCTTCACCGAGATCTTGAACTCGTGGAAATCATGGTCCTGCAGGATACGGATATGATCCAATCCGCTTTCCACCATCGCCTCGGGACAGGGTTCACCGTATTTGTCCAAGAGGTGCTTTTCCAGCGAACCGGCATTGACGCCGATGCGGATCGAACAGTTGTGATCGCGCGCGGCGCGGATCACCTCGGCGACGCGTTTCTCGTCCCCGATATTGCCGGGGTTGATCCGCAGGCAGGCCGCCCCGGCCTCGGCGGCCTCGATCCCGCGTTTGTAGTGGAAATGGATATCGGCCACGATGGGAACCGGGCTTTCGCGCACGATCTCCTTCAGCGCCTTTGACGAAGCCTCATCCGGCACCGAGACCCGCACCAGATCGGCCCCGGCCTCGGCGGCGGCCTGGACCTGTGCCACGGTCGCTGCCACATCGGTGGTCAGCGTATTGGTCATGGTCTGAACCGCGATCGGCGCATCGCCCCCGATCGGTACATTGCCCACATGGATCTGGCGGCTCTTGCGGCGCTCGATATGGCGCCAGGGTCGGATGTGGTTCATAGACATGGGGTCCGTCCGGTCTGCTCCTGCTTAGCCGCTAGATACGGCCTGTGGCGGGCAGCTTCAATGGCGGCCCGTGCAGAGATAACCCGAAATGACCGGCATTCCAGGCGGGATGGGGCTCAATCGACGAAAGTCAGTCCTGAGGTGCGCCTTCCAGACGCAGCTGCGCCACCACCGAGGCCAGGGCCCGGTTGCGGTCATCTTCCAGATCGGCAACCTCAAAGCGCGTGGAAATCGCATCCGGGGAAAGATCGATATTCTTGGTCACCCGGCCCCGCTGGCCCACCGGACCGAAATGCGCACCGTTGACCGCAAAATAGATGCCGCTGCTCTCACCGGTCTTCAGCTGCGGCGGCACCTCGGTCAGAGGAATCTTGAAGCTGTCGCCCGGTTCCATGATGCCTTCGAAGATCACGCTGCCGTCTGCCGATGTGACTTCAACCCAAGCGGGGCGGACCGCCAGGATCTCGGCGCCTTGCGCGACCTGCTCCACCACCTGCGGGACCTCAAGCTGCTGCCCCTTGCTATCGGCAGGCTGGCGCGCCTCGGCCAGTTGCACGCTGGGCAGTTCGGGTTCTGCAAAATTGCCATAGGTGCGCGGATCCAGCGTCGCGATCGGCGCATCGCGGGCTTCGAGGATCGGCACATCCAGCGCCTGCGGACGATATAGCCGGTCCAGGGCCGCCGCCGCCGGATCGCTGGCCGCATCGGCCAGGTTCAGGCGCGCACCGTCCAGCGGATCAACATCGGCCAGCACCAGCGGCGTCTGATCGACCGGCGCGAATTGCACCTGCTGCACCTCCTTGAGGATGCTCCAGCCGCCATAGCCAATGCCGCCGATCAGCGCGCCCAGCACCATCAGGGAGCCGACGGCACGCAGTTCGATATGGCTGAAGATACTGCCCGCGGAGGGCGCAAAAGGCGTGTTCGGAGAGGTGAAGGGATCGCCGCCAAGGCTTGTGCCCATTGACCGCTGCGCCGCTGCGGTCGGCTTGCCGCCAGCCTGCGCCTTGCGCACCGAGGCCTCGGCGGACATGCCATGGGCCACCGTAAAGCCGCTTTCCTTGCAGAAGGTCACAAAGGCCTGTTCGGGGTCCATGTTCAGGTAGCGCGCATAGGAGCGCACATAGCCTGCGATAAAGCCCGGGGTGTCAAAGACGGAGGGATCGGAATTCTCGATGGCGGCAATGTAGGAGGCCTTGATGCGCAGCTCGCGCTGGACGTCGAGAAGCGATTTCCCCATCGTCGCCCGTTCACCGCGCATCATGTCGCCAAGCCGAAGCTCGAAATCATCAAACCCCTTGGGAGCAGAGGGTTCAACCTGCTCTTTGGGTTTGCGCTGAGTGAGGCGCCCAATCATTACTGCCGTCCCATCTGTCCCTGCCGAAACCGAATTTTCGCGTCTGGCGAATCACCCGAACGACTCAACCAGACCAATCCGTTGATGAAACGATAACACACTCAACAGTTTTGAACACAGATCTGTGCGTTAGCCCGCCAATTCGGCACGATTCAGCGCACAATGCGACCACAAACCGTCCATTGCCTGCACCAAACCGTCAATTTCCAGCGGTCCATGCACCGGAGAGGGCGTAAACCGCAGTCTTTCGGTGCCGCGCGGAACGGTGGGGAAGTTGATCGGCTGGACGTAAATTCCGTATTCCGACAGCAGCATGTCGCTCAACTTCTTGGTGTGGACCGGATCGCCCACGATCACGGGCACGATGTGACTGCCGTGATCGATGATCGGCAGACCCAGCCCCTTGAGCCGCAGCTTCAGCACCTTTGCCTGTTCCTGATGCTTTTCGCGCAGCTCGGGCGCGGTTTTCAGATAGGCAACCGAGGCTGCCGCCCCCGCCGCCACCGCAGGTGCCAGGGACGTGGTGAAGATGAAGCCCGGCGCATAAGAGCGGATTGCATCGCACATCTTTTCGGACGCGGCGATATAGCCCCCCATAACGCCATATGCCTTGGCCAGGGTGCCATTGATGATGTCGATCCGATGGGCAAGGTTGTCCCGCTCGGTGACACCACCGCCACGCGCACCATACATGCCGACCGCATGCACCTCGTCGATATAGGTCAGCGCGCCGAATTCATCCGCCAGATCGCAGATCTCCTCGATCGGACCGAAATCGCCATCCATCGAATAGATCGATTCAAAGGCGATCAGCTTGGGCGCCTCGGGATCATCCGCTTGCAGCAGCTCGCGCAGATGCGCCACGTCGTTGTGACGGAAGACGCGCTTGGCACCGCCATTGCGGCGCACGCCTTCGATCATCGAGGCGTGGTTCAGCTCATCCGAATAGATGATCAGACCGGGAAACAGCTTGGGCAGCGTCGAAAGCGTCGCGTCATTGGCGATATAGGCCGAGGTGAACAGCAGTGCCGCCTCCTTGCGGTGCAGATCCGCCAGCTCCGCCTCAAGCCGCTTGTGATAGACCGTGGTCCCCGAGATATTGCGGGTGCCGCCAGAGCCCGCACCCGTAGCATCAATCGCCTCATGCATCGCATTCAGGACAACCGGATGCTGCCCCATGCCAAGGTAGTCGTTGCCACACCAGACGGTGATATCCTGTTGCTCCCCATCGGGACGGGTCCAGACCGCATGGGGAAACTGGCCGTTCTTGCGCTCGATGTCGATGAAGGTGCGGTAGCGTCCCTCTTCGTGGAGGCGTTCAATCGCTGCGTCGAGTTTCGCGGTATAATCCACCGGCATCTCCATAGCTTAGGTCTGGCGCAAAGGCGCTGGCGCGGGAGGCTCCCACATTCACGTTCGTGAATAACTACCTCACACGCCGGTTTCGATCAACTGCTTACGCAACAGGCGACCTGCGCAACATTGATGCAGGTCAAATAAACCTAAGGATCTCTAGGGGCAACCGAGGGAGCCTTGCTTTTTTCCATCCAATTGCCACCACTTGGACATCAAAGGCGCAAGCGGCACATCATCGGAAACCTCTTCAATTCTCGGTGAGCGATGGCCACTGGTGCGCCTTGCTGGGCGCTGCTACGGTCCCAAAAAACGAAGAAACCTCTGGAGTGAAAGATGTCTTTGAACGAAGTGCTTGACCGTATCGATGCGGATGTCTCGGCCGCCACCGACCGGCTGCTGGAGCTGTTGCGCATCCAGTCGATCTCGACCGATCCTGCCTATAAGGCAGAGTGCGAGAAGGCCGCCGATTGGCTGGTGGCGGATCTCAACTCCATCGGTATTGCCGCCGAAAAACGCGCGACTCCGGGTCATCCGATGGTGGTGGGCCATGTGGGTCAGGAAAACCAGGACGCGCCCCATGTTCTGTTCTACGGTCACTACGACGTGCAGCCCGTCGATCCCCTGAACCTGTGGAAGACGCCGCCGTTTGAGCCGCAATTGGAAGACACCGATAACGGCACCGTGATCCGCGGCCGTGGCGCATCGGACGACAAGGGCCAGCTGATGACCTTTGTCGAGGCCTGTCGTGCCTGGAAGGCCATCCACGGCTCCCTGCCCTGCCGCATCACCTTCTTCTTCGAGGGCGAAGAGGAATCAGGCTCACCTTCGCTTGTGCCCTTCATGAAGGCGCACGCCGAGGAGCTGAAAGCGGAGATCGCCCTGATCTGCGACACCTCCATGGTATCGCGCGGCGTGCCGTCTATCGCATCGCAGCTGCGCGGCATGTTGAAGGATGAGTTCACCCTGGTGGGGCCGCGCATCGATCTGCATTCAGGCCACTACGGCGGTCCGGGCCTCAACCCCCTGCGCGAGATCAGCCGGATCGTTGCCTCCTTCTACGACGAGGAGAGCGGCAAGATCGCCGTCGAGGGCTTCTATGAGGGCGTCAACGAGGTGCCCGAAGATCAGCTGCGCCAGTGGGACGGCTGCGGTTTCGACCCGGAAGACTACCTTGGCAATGCAGGCTACACGCAGGCCCATGGCGAAAAGGACCGCAGCATCCTGGAGCAGCAATGGGCACGCCCCACGCTGGAGGTAAACGGCTTGTGGGGCGGCTACAACGGCGCCGGATCGAAAACCGTGATCCCCTCCGAGGCGCATTGCAAGATCACCTGCCGCCTGGTGGGCGACATGGACCCCGATGCGCTGCGGCTCAAGATCCGCAAACACGTGGAAGAGCGCCTGAAGCCCGACTGCAAGGTGATCTGGGACAACGATCTGGAAGGCTCGCGCGCCTCGGTGATGGATATCTCGCGCCCTGAATTCACCGCGGCGCGCGGCGCCCTCAGCGATGAATGGAACCGCGAGGCGGTGTTCTGCGGCATGGGCGGGTCGATCCCGATCGCGGGCTTCTTCAAGTCGATCCTGGGCATGGAATCCATGCTGATCGGCTTTGCCAATGAGGATGACGCAATCCATTCCCCGAACGAGAAATACGACCTCAAGAGCTTCCACAAGGGGATCCGCTCCTGGGCGCGGGTGCTGGACGCCCTGACCAAGGCCTGACGGGAGAGACCTCCCGCCCCGCCCTGGGCCTTCGGCCCGGGCGCGTTGGGCCCGGCAGCGCGCCTGCGGCGCGCTGCCGACGCGTCAAATCGCCACCGCTACGGTGCAAACGGCCAACCGGCCAGCTCGGGAGACACGCCAATGACCGCCAAGATCGAAACCGGCCAGGCACAGGTCAATGGTCAGACCATTGCCTATTCACGCCAGGGAAGCGGACCTGCCGTCCTGCTGTTACACGGTTTCCCGCAAACACAGGCCATGTGGCAGGAGGTGGCGCCGAGGCTGGCCGACCGTTTCACCGTGGTCACCGCCGATCTGCGCGGCTACGGGGCGAGCAGCAAGCCTGACGGAATGGAGGCCATGGGTTTTCGCGAGATGGGCAAGGATCAGGTGGCGCTGATGGCTGCGCTGGGTCATAGCCGGTTTCACCTTGTCGGCCACGATCGCGGCGCCCGTACCGCGCATCGCATGACGCTGGACCACCCGGAGGCCATTGCCAGCCTCACCCTGTTGGACATCATTCCCACGCATCTGCTGCTGAACGACCTGCGCCAGGAGGTCGCCCGCGCCTATTATCACTGGTTTTTCCTTTCTCAGCCCGCGCCATTTCCCGAAGAGATGATCGAGGCGGATCCGGACCGCTACTTTGAAAGCTGCCTTCTGGGCTGGGGCGGTGCCAGCCTTCAGGATTTCCCGCCAGAGGCGCTGGAAGCCTACCGCAGAAGCTGGCGTGACAAGGCCACGATCCACAGCATGTGCAACGACTACCGCGCCGCCATCGATGTGGATTTTGCCCTGGATGCCGCAGATCTGGATCGCAGGGTCAACTGCCCCGCCCTGGTGTTATACGGGGCGACGGGCGCCATGGCGAAACACTATGATGTGGAGGCGACCTGGGCGCCACATCTTTCCGATATGCGCTGCGCCGCAATTCCGGGCGGGCATTTCTTTGTCGACCAATACCCGGCTGAAACGACCGAGGCGCTGCTGACCTTCCTGAAGGAGCAACCGGCGTTCTGAAATCTGAAACAGTATTGATCTGGAACAGTGGTGCTCGGGAACTTTGGCGCAGGATCCATGCGGCCTGCCGACCCCTTATCCTTGGCGAAGGCGTAGCGCGCGCACGGCCTTCAAGACCAGCAGCGCAATTGGCGCGCCGTGCATCAACAGGTCGAACCAGTCCAGGGCGCGGTGCAAGTCACCCGCAAACAGCATCTTCAGCTTTTCCCAAAGATGCGGCTCAGGGAAAAAAGGCGCCAGTCCGAGAAGCAGCGCAACGATGATCGCCGTCGGCCAGTCTATTTTATCCAGCAGTGCCATGACAGGATCCCGTTCATCAATGAATGAGGAAAGTGGCGCGGTTGACGGGGCTCGAACCCGCGACCCCCGGCGTGACAGGCCGGTACTCTAACCAGCTGAGCTACAACCGCGCATGGGCCAATACTTGGCTTTCCGAGAAGGTCCCTGTTCAGAGAAACCCGCAGAGAGCGGGGCCAGACAAATGAGTGGCGCGGTTGACGGGGCTCGAACCCGCGACCCCCGGCGTGACAGGCCGGTACTCTAACCAACTGAGCTACAACCGCGCATGGGTCTCATTGTCTGCCGTTCGGCATCTCCCCTCCGGGGCGGGTTCCGATAATGCCCGGAACAGGCAGGCAGCAATGGCGCGGTTGACGGGGCTCGAACCCGCGACCCCCGGCGTGACAGGCCGGTACTCTAACCAACTGAGCTACAACCGCTCGCTGCCCGTTCAGCATCGCTGCCGAACGTTGGGGTGTAATATTCCTAGGCCTCGGGTATCGTCAAGCGGTGTTTTGCCATTTTAACCGCTTTCCACCAAAAAAATTCCCAAGACCATCTATTCCATTGAAAACAATGAAGAACCCGCAGGCATTCCCGATGCTTGCCAAATCATGAACCCCAGCCCAGTGCTGGCGCTTTGGGCGCTGGTTACCCAGGTCTAACTGACCGGTCTATCTGAAGGGGAAACTCGATTGGCGATCCCTGAAGGACTCGAACCCTCAACCTGCTGATTAGAAGTCAGCTGCTCTATCCAGTTGAGCTAAGGGACCGCTGGGACCAGTTACGACACCGGCATCCAGAGGGTCAAGACGCCGCGCGCAGATCCAGGTGCATAAAGGTCGACCAGGGATCCTCGACATAGTCACCAAAGGGCGCGCATTCGACAAACCCATAGGATTCATACAGGTTTCGCGCCGCCTTGAAATACTCTGTGGATCCGGTTTCAAGATAGATATCGGTCGCCCCATCGTGGCGCGCCAGATCCATCAGATGTTCCAGCATGGCACGGCCCGCACCGCTGCCACGCACCTCCACCAAGGTATGCATGGACTTCAGCTCAAAGGCCGCATCGTCCAGCCGCTTGAGCGCCCCCATGGCCACGGCTGCACAGCCATTGCGCAACAGAAAAAACGCGACGGCAGGGCTGTCCAGCCCATTGCCATCCAGCGCATGACAACTCTCCTTCGGAGATTGTGCCGCCATCTGCTCCACATGACTGCGGATCAGGTGAGCCGCATCGGGATCGCCGGGGTGGGCTGGGGAGATCTGGAAATCCTGCATTCCTGTCGCTCGCCGGGGCCGCTTAATGAGTCCAGGGGCCGCGACGATTGGTTGCGAAATTGTCGCCATAGCCACCGGGGCGGATATTGGCCTTGCGCAGCTTGGGTTCGATCACCTCGGCGGTAATACCGTGGTCCCGGGCATAGTCCAGCGCCTCTTCCTTGGTGTCAAAGCGCAGGCGCACCTGGCTTTGGGTGTCCGCAGAGGAGGTCCACCCCATCAGAGGATCCACTTCACGCGCGCTGGCCGGAGCAAATTCCAGAACCCATTTCCGGGTCTTTGCCATGCCAGAGGTCATGGCATTTCTCGCTGGTCGGTAAATACGCGCTTGCATTGTAGTCCCCTACTCAATCGATGCTGCCTATATGCGATGATCCGGGCGCTGCGGCAAGATCGTTTTCGCTTTGGATTAGAGACAAGACGAAATGCCGGGGCGCTGCAGCGCGCCCCAGGGGGTGGTTTTGTGCCACTTCCCCCTTGAAAAAGAACAAAAAGAGATCAAATGTGAGCGCGCCAGAGACAGGAGCGAAAATGCCCTACGCCCATTCCGACAAATCGCAGCCGAAGATGACCGAACGCGCGGCCGAGCAACGGCCCAAACTGGAAGGCGGCAAGAGCTTCGTGATGCAGACCGAATTCGCTCCGGCCGGCGATCAGCCCACCGCGATTGCGGAACTCAGCCAGGGCGTGCTGGAGGGCGAACGCAACCAGGTGCTCTTGGGCGCGACCGGCACCGGCAAGACCTTCACCATGGCCAAGGTGATCGAGGAAACCCAGCGCCCCGCCATCATCCTGGCCCCGAACAAGACGCTGGCGGCCCAGCTCTATGGCGAGTTCAAGGGCTTCTTTCCGCAAAACTCGGTCGAGTATTTCGTGTCCTTCTACGACTACTACCAGCCCGAAGCCTATGTGCCGCGCTCCGACACCTATATCGAGAAGGAAAGCCAGATCAACGAACAGATCGACCGCATGCGCCACTCGGCCACGCGGGCGCTTCTGGAGCGGGACGATGTGATCATCGTCGCTTCGGTCTCCTGCATCTACGGTATCGGCTCGGTCGAAACCTATTCGGCAATGACCCAGGATCTGAAGGTGGGAGAGATGTACGATCAGCGGCAGGTCATGGCGGATCTGGTCGCCCAGCAGTACAAGCGCAACGATCAGGCGTTTCAGCGCGGCTCCTTCCGGGTGCGCGGCGACACGCTGGAGATCTTTCCCGCCCACCTGGAGGACCGCGCCTGGAAGCTGTCGTTCTTTGGCGAGGAACTGGAGGCGATCACCGAGTTCGATCCCCTGACCGGCGAGCGCACCGGCAGTTTCGAGCAGATCCGCGTCTATGCGAATTCCCACTACGTGACGCCAAAACCGACGCTGAACCAGGCGATTATCGAGATCAAGAAAGAGCTGCGGATGCGGCTGGATCAGCTGGTCGGCGATGGCAAGCTGCTGGAGGCGCAGCGGCTGGAACAGCGCACCAATTTCGATATCGAAATGCTGGAGGCGACCGGCCATTGCAACGGCATCGAGAACTATTCGCGCTACCTGACGGGGCGTGCCCCGGGTGAGCCGCCGCCCACATTGTTCGAATTCATCCCCGACAAAGCCATCGTCTTTGCCGATGAAAGCCATGTCTCGGTGCCGCAGATCGGCGGCATGTACAAGGGCGACCACAGGCGCAAGTTCACCCTGGCCGAACATGGCTTCCGCCTGCCCTCCTGCATGGACAACCGGCCGCTCAAGTTCGAGGAATGGGACGCGATGCGCCCGCAGTCGGTCTTTGTCTCGGCCACGCCTGCGGCCTGGGAAATGGAGCAATCCGGCGGGGTCTTTGCCGAACAGGTGATCCGCCCCACGGGGCTACTTGACCCCAAGGTCGAAATCCGCCCCGTCGACATGCAGGTGGACGATCTTCTGGACGAGATCCGCAAGGTTTCGGCGGATGGCTTTCGCACGCTGTGCACCGTGCTGACCAAACGCATGGCCGAGGATCTGACCGAATACCTGCACGAACAGGGCGTCAAGGTGCGCTACATGCACAGTGACATCGACACGCTGGAGCGGATCGAGATCCTGCGCGATCTGCGCCTTGGCGCCTTTGACGTGCTGATCGGCATCAACCTGCTGCGCGAGGGCCTGGACATTCCCGAATGCGGGCTGGTCGCGATCCTGGATGCCGACAAGGAAGGTTTCCTGCGCTCGGAAACCTCGCTGATCCAGACCATCGGCCGCGCCGCGCGTAACGCTGAAGGTCGGGTAATCATGTATGCCGACCGCATCACCGGCTCGATGGAGCGCGCCATCGACGAGACAGAGCGCCGCCGCGCCAAGCAGATCGCCTATAACGAGGAACACGGGATCACGCCCGAGACGGTGAAAAAGAACGTCGAGGACGTGCTGGCGGGGCTTTATCAGGGCGATGTGGACATGAACCGGGTCACCGCCAATATCGACAAGCCGATGCATGGCGCCAACCTGGAGGCGCATCTGAATGGTCTGCGCGAGGACATGCGCAAGGCGGCCGAAAACCTTGAATTCGAGGAAGCCGCCCGCCTGCGCGACGAGATAAAACGGCTCGAAGCCGTGGATCTGGCTGTGTCGGACGATCCCCTGGCCCGGCAATCCGCTGTGGAGGCCGCCGCAGAACAGGCGACCAAGGCGCGGGGGCGCTCAACCGCCGGCAAGGCAGGCACCCGCACCTATCGCGGCAAGTCGCAGAAGAAGTTTTAACCCGCCTCTCCGCCCCGCCTTTTCAAAGGGCGACTTTGATCATCACCGGTGCCGCCCGCCGCAGTGCGATCACACCGATGGCGCTGCGGCTGCCTGGGCATGGTGACATAATACTGGACAGGAAGGGGGCCCATTTCGCATAGAATAGGCATGTATTGATTGCCCACTTGGTTATTATTGGAGAGACCAATGGAAGTTTTCCAGTATCGAAATTACGACAGAAATCCCATTTTTGACCTGATCTTTGCCATTTCTTCGGATGCGGGCTGGACCGACGCGAGCGATGGAGACGGCAGGATCCTCACCAACGGCGAGTTCACACTGGGCGGCACCGGGCTGGAGGTCACTTCAGGTGGCGCCCTTTCCGGGCAGGTGAGCTGGTTTACTTACCGCGTGAACGGCATCAGCACCGCCGAGAGTCAGGATGCAAATTTCTCGCTCTCGCAAGCCTCGCGCCTGGCACAGCGCTACATTGATTCTATTCAAGGGGGCAACCTGCCGCCTGACAGCTTGCTTGCGGCCTTGGGCGACCCTGTCCTGAGTATTGTCGGCACCGTTTGGAATGATACCTTTTCCGATTTTCACGGATACAGGGCCGATATTCAGGGGGACTCTGGAAATGACACTTTCATCATTTCGAACCCCACCAGCCGAATTGATGGCGGCGCGGATCTCAACCGGTTAAAGCTATCCCAGTACTTTCAGGGGGTAGGCGTCGATCTCGATCAGGGTGAGTTTCTGGATGAGAATGGCAACCTGAGCGGCGGCATCGACAATATCCAGCACGTGCGCGGAAATTCGTCGGGGAACACGCTGATCGGCGATGAGCAAAACAACCGTTTCTCTGGCTACGGCGGCAAGGACAGGCTGATCGGCGGCGCCGGAGAGGACAGCCTTTTTGGTGGAGATAGTAACGACACCCTGGATGGGGGCGTGGACAAAGACACCCTGCGCGGGGGCGAGGGTGACGACGACCTACAAGGCGGCGGCGGGCGTGACCGGCTATATGGGGATGCGGGCAATGATCGTCTGGACGGTGGCGCTGGAAACGACAAGATCTTTGGCGGCAAAGGCAACGACACGATCACCAATAGCCTGGGCAATGACACGATTGTCAGCGGTAGCGGACGCGATGTTTTTGAGTTCACCTTTAGCCGCATCGAACGAACTGGGTTCGATCATATCGATGATTTCAACCTTTTCAGTGACGATTTGAACATTACCGCCTACCAGACGACCCGTTTCAACATCGTCGACAATCCGGACGGCGTCGTGTTCAACTCAAATGGGGGCTCGGTCGCTCTTGATGGAGTGGATCGTGCTGCTTTCCTGGATCGGGCAGACTTTGTCATCCGTCTTGCAGAGAACGCAGATATCCTAGGGGGCGCGCGGGTAAGGGGAAACGCTGGGGATGATGTTCTCTATTCAGGCCGATACATGCACGGCGGCGTCGGCGACGATGAGTTGCATTTTAGGTCAACACCGCAGCGTCGGGATGGTGACATTATTGGCGAAGGCGGCCAGGGTGACGACGATTTTTATGTCCGAAGTTTTGCCTTGATTGTTGACTACCAGGCTGGCGAAGATCTGATCCTCCATGCTGATGGAAACGTCGAAGTCTACTTCTCCCGAGATGAGAGTGGCGACATCGTCGTAACAGCAGATCCATTGGAGCAAGTCGAAGACTATGCATCGGCAACACTGTTTCAAACTGCCGACATGGAGTTTGAGGACGTGAATTACCGCTTTGTCGATTTCGACACGCTTTGATCCCAGCGACAGGGCAGCCATCAGCCCCCGCAGACAATCCGGCTTCGCTTTGAACGCATCGATTTTGCATCGGCGCGCGGAACGCTCGAACAAAGCGTTCCACTGATCTTGAGGGGCGCGGCCTTGCAAGCCTGCGCTCTGCCTCCCAGTCTAATCCGCTACAGATCCTCTGCTGCCCCGCCTCAGCGCACCACGTGGACCGCGCATTTGGCATGGCGCACCACCTGTGCGGCAGTGGAGCCGAGCAGGAGATCTTGCATGCCCGGGCGGTGCGATGCCACGATGATCAGATCGGGGTTGTTCTGTTCAGCATAGTCGAGGATCGAGCGCCCCGAATGGCCTTCGATCACCAGCCCCTTGGCGTTGGGCAGCGTATCCGCCAGCGCCGCCAGCTCGTTTTCGATGGCCTGGCGCGCCTCCGCCATATAGTCGGCGGGCATGTAGGAGATCGCATAGGACGGAATCTGCTCCACCACATGCAACAGGGTGATATTGGCCTCGGGGGTTGCCAGAAGCTTGGCCAATTTCAAGGGCGCGGATACATCGCGATCGGGATCAAAGGAAATCGGAACGAGAATATTGTGGTACATGTTGGTCCTCCAGTCATTCGGGCTTGTCACCATCCTGCAAGGCAGCCGAGTGTTAAGCCTTGATCCATATCAGTTTTTTGAAGTCTCGTCATCAAAGGTCGCCGCGACCTCATACATCACCGGTTCGAAACTGCGGCACAAGGAGCTGATATGGCGGTTGCGCTCGCGCATTTCCGAGGTGCGCAGCATGTTCATGAAATCCTCCCGCTGGCGCCATTGGGAGTAGTTGGCAATCCGGGTCTGCGCATCGTTCACATGCAAGCCCGCCGCGATGAAACCCGGCTGCAGGGAGATGTAGTTCTTATAGGCGTCGGTCAGCGCATCCAGCAGATCCTGGCATGTTCCAGGTGTCGTCTCGAAGGTCGTGAGGACCGTCTGAACCGCGGCCCCTTTGGATATGGTGAGCATTTCTTCCTCCCTGACAGGTTTCACCCAGGATCAGTCTACGACGGTTTCCCGGAAAAATGCACGCCTATCCGTTGGGTTGCTTTTACGAGAGAAACACGCAAGGGTTGTGTGCAATTGTGTCAGTCGGCAAGGCCTGGGATTTTTGCGAGTGCGGTTCCCCTTCCTATTGCGTGCCCTGATCGCCACAGCATCCCCCATGGCTGTGCAGGCAGGTCCATGGATTCAGGACCACAAGGGCATCTTTACATCGGCCAGCGCCACCCTGCGCCAAACGGCGATGGGCGACTGGCGACATGAGCTGAACTACTATGGGGAATACGGCTGGTCCGATCACCTGACGCTCGGACTGGATCTCCACCAGAACCATCGGGATTCGGGCCATGCCATGCTGTTTGCGCGCCTCCCCCTGGGGCGGCGAAACGGCTCTTTTCCGGTTGCGGTGTCACTGTCTGTCGGCGGAGCCCATTGGCAGGGTCGATGGGATGGCATCTATCGGGTGACGCTGTCGGCAGGTCACGGGTTTCCGACCCGAACGGGCAGCGGCTGGGCGACGATTGATGCAACATACGAAAGGCGCGCAGCTGCACCTGATCCGCTGTGGAAACTGGATGCCACGCTGGGCTTTAACCGGCACGGCGCCCTGTCCCCCATGCTGCAGATCGAAACGTCCAAGAGCCCCGGCCAGGCGCTCTCCTATGCGATCATTCCCAGCCTGCGCTACCGGATTACCGCGCAAAAGGAGCTTGTTGTCGGATTGGAGCGCAAACAGGCCGCAAACCGCAGCCTTGGCCTGAGAATTGCCCTGTGGCATAGGTTCTGAAACACCAGACCGACAGAGTATTGCAATGACCAGCCCGATCCGCCCGACCGATGATGAGGCAAGGCATCTTGCCCGGACCCTGATGCGGGAGGCGCGTTTCGCAGCACTTGGGGTGATCGGCGATGACGGCTGCCCCTTGGTGACACGGGTTGCCTTTGGTCTAAGCCCCGAAGGGCAGCCGATCAGCCTGATTTCCACCCTATCCGCCCACACCCGCGCCTTGCAAGGAAACCCGGCCTGTTCGCTGATGGTGGGGGAGCCCGGCATCAAGGGCGATCCCCTGACCCACCCCCGGCTGAGCCTGCAGGGGCGCGTGCGCTTCATCCCGAACACAAGCGACGAGCACCAAGACCTCGCCGCCCATTATCTGCAGAGCCACCCCAAGGCAAAACTCTATATCGGATTTGCAGATTTCGCCTTTATCCGCCTTGATCTGGCCTCCGGTCATCTCAATGGCGGCTTCGGCAAAGCCTTTCACCTGACGCCTGAAGATCTCATGCATTGGCAGTAACGCCCCCTCCCTGCCGCCTATCGGTCGACGCGGACGATCACCTGCACCTCGCCGCGCACCGCCTCCTCCCAGTTGAGCCGGATCTGATCCCGATTGCCGCCCTGTTCGACCTGGACATAGGGCATCGCGTAGCGGCTGCTGCCGCCTCCCGTCCGGATCGGACCCAGCGCCGTCACTGCATCCACATTGCGGGCGCGCCCCTCAAACGGGAGCTGCAGGCCGGTATCCACCGTCCAGGTACTGGCAGCGCTGCCCTGCACATGTTCCACACGCAGGGGACTGGCCGCGCCATGGTCGATATTGTGGTATGTATTGCCCTCGAAGAACACCATGCGGGTCCGGCTGAAATCCAGGTCCGCGAAACTGGTATCGACCCGCTCGGCCCGGTCGATACTGCCATTGATCGAGCGGAACTTGTTGCCGGAGACGGTAATGCCGTTCAGATAGTGATCCGCGCCATAGGGCTTCACCACGATGTAGCTGAACCAGGGCGCGACATCGCCCGACAGAAACACATTGTCAGTGATCGACAGGGCGCTGAAGGAAAAGCCACCGGTATTGTCCGGTGTCGGGTCGTGTTCATTGGTCCATTCCACAAAACAGTTGTCGATGTAGTTATCCGACACGGTGGAGGCATTGTAGTTTTCCGTCAGCACCAGCCCGGCGGTGCGCACGCCGTTGGAGACCTCATCCCCCTGGAAGAAATGGTTTCCCGTCACCGTGTTGTTCCCACCGGCCAATAGGGCAAAGTGGCGGAACTTGGTGGCGCGGTTGTTGCGCAGCTTGGCGTCATTGGCATTGACGTTCAGGGCCACGCTGCTGCGGCTGGGGACATCGACGGCCTCTTCCGAGGATAGAAACTGGCAATGGTCCACCAGGATCCCCTGGCATCCGTTTCCGATCGAGGAAATGCCGCGATCCTTGGGGCGGGAGATGAAACAGTGATCCAGGCTAAACACCGTGCCCGCAGGGGCCAGCCGGATGGCGCTGCAATGGGAATTGCACTGCACCTCGACTTCGGTCATGCCGAATTTGCTGAGCTGGCTGAAGCCCGAGAAATCAAGCATATACTTGAAATCCCGGAAGGTGAAATTCTGCGTGCCGACCGCATCATAAAGCGGCTTGCTCAAGGTTAGCTCCCCTGCACCGGTGTTCTTCTCCCGCACGTAGACCTCGCGCCCCACACCGCTGCCTTCGACCAGCGCCCCCACCGGGATATTGGCCACATTGGCCACATTGGTCAGCGTTCGGGCATCACCGCTGCTGTAGGTTGCCTGCGAATTCACCACATCGGTATCCCAGGCCGATCCGCCAACGGCCGAAAGCTGGCCATTGCGGATCACCCGCCGTGTCGCGAAGGAGTTGCGATTGGGCACCGCCGCCTGCATGTCGATCGGTTCGGTGATGGAAACCATGCGCCCCCTTAGATCCAGGGATTCGTGATCGACATTGTTCAAAAGCGCCTGAAACGCCTTCTTGAACCCCAGTTCCTCGTCACCAAAGGCCGCCGCATAGGAGGGGAAATCGAAATTGCGCCGCAACAAGAGGATCGCCGCCGTCGGCATGGAGAGCGTGCCCTCAAAGACCACCTCGCTGTTCAAGGAGACCGTGCTGGCAATCCGGAAGTCCCCCGCAGGCACCAGAATGCGCCGCCCGTCTGCCGCGGCATCCGCGGCCTCAAAGGCATCGGTGTTGTCCTGCGAGCCATCCCCCACGGCGCCGAAATCCGTGACATCCACCAGGCTGATCATGTCGCGCAGAAAGGCGCTGGTGATATCGATGATCTCGATATCGTCGATCCGAACGATACCGCCATTCGGGCCGATCAGATCCAGCCCCAGATGACCGTATTCCGCCTGCAAGCCCCAGGGCATATCCACCCCCGACCGGCTGCCGGTGCCGACGATGGCGGTGACTTCCACCACCTGACCGTAAGAGCTGAGCGAGGTGCTGCTGCCCACCTCGACCACGCCGCTGACATGGCTGTTGCCGCCATCCCCGGCCCATCCGGCGATCCGCACGGTTGGCAGCGCGCCGCTGATCGCCTTGATCCGGGCCTTCACCTGCAAATAGCAGCCCGGCAGGATCGGCGTGTTCCCCATGTAGCGCAGTTTCTGCGTCGCCTCGACCTTCTGAAGTTCAAGGCAGCCGCCGAAATCCGCATCCGCCGCCACGAAGGCCGCGTTCACCGCCCCGTCATAGGTATCCGAGCCCGGCGTGCCGTCGCCGCTGGACCACTGATCCAGCCCCTCCACGAACGGCGGAGGCATCAGTTGCAGACCGTCGGTGATCACCTTGTTCATGGAAAACCCTTTCCTATGCCGCAGATGCGCACGGGGGCGCAGTTGGACAAAGGGTGTAGGGGATCCGGCTTAACCTCGTCTCAGACGGGCGTGCGCCGCTTCTGCACCCCCAAGGGCAGCGTGCAAACGAAAAGAGGCGCCCCATGGGCGCCTCTGTCGTCTTCTGTTCCGGGTCTGACTTCTGTGCCGGGTCTGACTTAGCCCAGCTCCCCGGCCAATGCCTTGTCAATCAGAGCAACGGTTTCATCGACACCGTAGAGTGCCACGAACCCGCCAAACCGCGGCCCCTGGCTGGCGCCGAGCAGCACCTCATAAAGCGCCTTGAACCAGTCGCGCATGTTCTCCTTGCCGAAATGTTCCCGGCCCACTTCGAAGACCACGCCCTGCAGGGCTTCGCCGGTGTTTTCCCCGTCAAAACCCGCCAGTTTGGAGCGGAAATCCTCGAGTGCGGCGCGCTCGGCATCGGAAGGAGCACGGAAGACTTTCTCCGGCTCGACGAAATCCTCGTAGTATTTCACCGCATAGCCCGCCGCCGCATCCAGATCGGGATGGGTTTCGGGCGTTGCCTCTGGCGCATAGCGGCGGATGAAGCCCCAAAGGGTTTCCTTGTCATGGGCCGAAGCCACCGAAGCCAGATTGAGCAGCATCGAGAAGGGCACCACCATCTTGGATTCCGGCACATCGCCGCCATGGATGTGCCAGACCGGGTTGTTCAGCTGCGCCTTCAGATCCTGCCCGTGGTAGGCGCGCAGCTGCTGGTGATATTCGTCCATCGCCTTGGGGATCACATCGAAATGCATCCGCTTGGCGGTCTTGGGCTTCTGGTACATGAAATAGGCGAGACTCTCGGTCGAGGCATAGGTCAGCCATTCATCGATCGACACGCCATTGCCCGAGGTTTTCGAGATCTTCTGGCCGTTCTCATCCAGGAACAGCTCATAGGTGAAATGCTCGGGCGCGCGCCAACCCAGGATCCGGCAGATACCGTCATAGATCGGCGTGTTGGTGCTATGGTCCTTGCCATACATTTCAAAATCGACCTCCAGCGCCGCCCAGCGCGCGCCAAAGTCCGGTTTCCACTGCAGCTTCACATTGCCGCCGGTGACCGGCAGGGTCCATTCCTTGCCGTCCTCGTCATCAAAGGTGATGGTGTGGTTCTCCGCATCCACCTTCTTCATCGGCACGTAAAGAACCCGCCCCGTTTCCGGGTGGATCGGCAGGAAGATCGAATAGGTCTGGCGCCGTTCCTCGCGCAGGGACTTCAGCATGACCTCCATGATCGCGTCGTATTTCTCGCAAGCGCGCTTCAGGATCTCGTCGAACTGGCCAGTGCCGTAGAATTCGGTGGCCGAATAGAAATCGTATTCAAAGCCGAATGTATCAAGGAACCGGCGCAGCATGGCGTTGTTGTGATCGCCAAAGCTGTCGTGGGTCCCAAAGGGATCCGGCACCGAGGTCAGCGGCTTTTGCAGATGATCCTTCAGGCTGTCGGCATTGGGCACGTTGCCGGGGATCTTGCGCATCCCGTCCAGGTCATCCGAGAAGCAGATCAACCGCGTCGGGATGTCCGAGATCACCTCGAAGGCGCGTTTGATCATGGTGGTGCGGGCGACTTCGCCAAAGGTGCCGATATGAGGCAGGCCTGACGGGCCATAGCCGGTTTCAAACAGCACATAGCCCTTTTCCGGCGCGCCCTTGGCGTAACGTTTGAGAATGCGACGTGCTTCTTCAAACGGCCAGGCTTTGCTCGTCAGAGCGGTTTCGCGCAGTTCAGACATGCTGTTCTCCATCGGAGTAATGTATCGATAACATCAGGCTTTCAGGCGTCCCGACCCGTTCCTCTAAGGCGCCTCAACAAGAGAAGTCAACACGAGCGCCCAAACTGACCGCACCAAATGGCGTTGCACCGTGCGCAATCAACTTAAACGTGATACACTTACCCCATTCGCCCCCATAATTGCTGTGAGAATTGATCCATGTCCCCCATTAAGATGTTCACCTATGGCGCGGTTGGCGGCTGTTGCCCGACCGTCGCCAAACTAGCCGCAACTTATACCACACATCCAGAAACCTCTCCTCCGGCCGTCGGCCTCTACTTTGGATTGGCCCTATTTGCGATACTGGGCGGCATTATCGCACGAGGGTTTTCTACCCCAGAGGTCAAGGCCGCACTGGTTGCCGGTATTGCTGCACCTGCGATCGTGACGAATGCATTGACCGGGGCGACGGATCCGGACAGCCATTCGTCAAGTTTGGTAACCGCATCCATTGAAAGCCAAGATATCCGTGGTTCTTCATGGATAGCGGCTGCTCATGCACAAACTCCTGCCCCATCTCCCATGGACCCGACCACAGTTCTGGGCGCAGAAACAACCGTGGAGGTAACGCCTGTCGTCAGGGGTGGTCAACCAAATCAATCGGGCCTGCCCTTCAGTTGGCACACAGAGAACGACCAGGAAATCCACGGTCAGATTTCCCTTCAAGCACCGCAACAGCTGGCGATCCCACCGGGAGCCAATTCTCTGTCCATCCTTGGTGCAGAGATGACAATCGAACAATTGCAACAGCAGCAAAACCGATTGGATATAGAAATCACAACCTCACCGACCTTGGGAGGTGATCTTTTGTGGGCCTTGGGCGGAAAACGCAGTTATCAGATCGAACAAGTGGATATCAAGTAGGCGCGCCAACCTTCCAAGCAGCCTATGTCGGCAAGACAGGCTTGACCGGGAGTGGATTCCGTATGCGACGTGAACTTGCACCCCTTTGATATCGCAACTATGTTCGATTCTGCTGCACCTTCCGCAGCTCTGAGGTACAGAAATGACAGAGCAGACGCCCCATCCGATGACCCCCCAGGATTGCCTTGTGGCGCTGATGGTGGCGATTTCGGCCTCGGACGAAAACATCCGCACGGCGGAACTGGTGAAGATCCAGTCGGCGGTCAACATGCTGCCGGTCTTTGCCGATTATGACATCGACCGGATCAACACCGTCTCGCAGACCGTCTTTGACCTGTTCGAACAGGAAGACGGGCTGGACGCGCTCTTTGGCCTCATTCGCGACAACCTGCCCGAGCGGCTGTTCGAAACCGCCTATGCGCTGGCCTGTGACGTGGCGGCCGCAGATGGCACCCTCGCGGAATCGGAGCTGCGTCTGCTGGAGGAAATGCGGTACGAGCTGAATATCGACCGCCTGCATGCCGCCGCCATCGAACGCGGCGCCCGCGCCCGGCACATGGTCTGAACCAAATGAGCTGCGGGGGCGCGGGACACTGCGCCCTGCCCACCCCTGCATCGCAAAACAGTCACGGCCTTGTCCTGCCGCCTTGCACCATCGCAGCCCGGCAGGATCGCCCCTTACAACAGTGTGTAATCCGTCAGACCAAAGTCTTCGATATCGCCATAGGTGGCAAGCAGCACGCTGTTGCGCCCCCATTCCACCAGATAGCCACGGTCAAAGTACTCCCCCTGCCAGGGCCCTGAGGAGAACTCACCTTCCTGATTGATGAAGGTGACGGTGATCTCCCGGTTGGTGCGAATGATCAGATCAGCGCCGTCATTGTCGGTGTCATGCACCCAATCGTGCCCCGATCTGTTGTTGAAAATAAAGGTATCGCGGCCAACGGAATCATACATGCGATCATTGCCGCGTCCCCCGATGACACGGTCATTGCCGGCGCCGGCCTCGATGTAGTCATCCCCGCCCCCACCAAAGATGGTGTCGGCATGCCCGTCCCAATATCCGACGTCACCGTAGATTTCATCATCGCCGCCGCCGCCCTTCAGGGTGTCGCGACCAAGCCCGCCCCGAATGAAGTCATTCCCCGCCCCGCCGTTCACGAAGTCATTTCCATCAACGGATAGGATCCGGTCATTGCCGGCGCCGCCGATCACCCGATCCGCGCCATTCATGTCAAAGGCGGTGCCATAGCCAAAAAACATCTCGGCCGGATCAACGATATCGACCGAGGGCACCCCTATATAGTTCCAGCCATCACCGTACAGGAGTTCCTCCACGGTGCCATCAAAGCCACCGTTGTCTTCGAATTCCATCGCCTCGGAAAGATCGGTCGCATCGATCCGCAATCTGGAGATGGTGAAGATTCTGGCGATCCCCCCGCTATCGGTGATTTGTTCCACCTTGATGCTGCGGATCTGCCCCCCGGTCAGCTCATCGCCCTGATAGGTGAAGTTCACACCAGAGACCGTCATCCGCAGCTCAAGCGGATAGCCCGCAAATCCCATTTGCCCTTCCAGCAAAAAGGAGCGGCTTGTCTCTGAGGAGAGAAGGAAATCGTCATTCCCAACTATTCCGTTGAAAATGTTGAAAATGTTATGCGGCTGAGCAAAACCCATCTGGTCTGCACTCGCCCCCCAGGACACCTTTGGACGCATGGTCTTTCCCCCGACTTGGCACGAATAGGGTGAATTCAATACATCTTTACAGCTATCATATCGGTGCTGTCCCTCCAAGGGTTCCCGCCACCAATGGCGTGAAAGCGCGGACCATGTCCCCACGCGCAACTGTTGCGATCACTGCGCCCGAAATCCTTGTCGCAAAAGTGGAAAACGCGCCGCAATGCGACGCGTTTTCTCTGAGTTCTCTGAACAGAAACCTCAGCTTTTGGCGTAGCCGATGCTTTGCAGGGCGTCCTTGATCTCGTCCAGGATAGCTGGGTCATCGATGGTCGCGGGCATCTTGAACGGAGTACCGTCAGCGATATTGACCATGGTGCCGCGCAGGATCTTGCCCGAGCGCGTCTTGGGCAGGCGATCCACCACCAAGGCCAGCTTGAAGGCCGCCACCGGGCCGATCTTTTCACGCACCAGCTTGACCACTTCCGCCACGATCTCTTCGCCCGGACGGTTGGTCCCCGCATTCAGGCAAAGGAAACCGACCGGAAGCTGCCCCTTGAGCTGGTCGCTTACACCGATCACCGCACATTCGGCCACATCGGGGTGCGATGCCAGCACTTCCTCCATACCGCCCGTCGACAATCGGTGACCGGCCACGTTTATCACATCGTCGGTGCGCGCCATGATATAGAGGTAGCCGTCCTCGTCCTTCATCCCCGCATCGCCGGTTTCATAATAGCCCGGAAAGGTGGTCAGGTAGCTTTTCTTGAACCGTTCCTCGGCGTTCCAGAGGTTCGGCAGGGTACCCGGCGGCAGCGGCAATTTCACCGCGATGGCGCCCAGCTCACCAGCAGGCATCGGGTTGCCGCCCTCATCCAGGATATCGACTTCGTAGCCCGGCATCGGCACGGCAGGCGAGCCAAGCTTCGTGGGCAGTTCCTCGATCCCCAGCGGGTTGGCGGCGATGGACCAGCCGGTCTCGGTCTGCCACCAGTGGTCCACGACCGGCACCTTCAGCTGATCCTGAGCCCAGGTGATGGTGTCGGGATCGGCGCGTTCCCCGGCCAGATAGACCTGCTTCAGGCAGGAGAGATCATATTTACCGACAAACTCGCCCTTGGGATCTTCGCGCTTCACGGCGCGAAAGGCGGTCGGCGCGGTGAAGAAGCTCTTGACCTTATGTTCGGAGATCACCCGCCAGAAGGTGCCCGCATCGGGCGTGCCGACAGGTTTGCCTTCGAACACGATGGTGGTGTTGCCATGGATCAGCGGCCCATAGCAGATATAGCTGTGCCCCACCACCCAGCCCACATCGGAGGCTGCCCAGAACACGTCGCCCGGATCGACATTGTAGATGTTCTTCATCGACCAGTTGAGCGCCACCAGCTGACCCGCGGTGTGACGGATCACCCCCTTAGGCTGCCCCGTGGTGCCGGAGGTATAGAGGATATAGGCCGGGTGGTTGCCCTCGACCGGTACGCATTCGGCAGGCTCAACCCCGTACTGGAAGCCGTGCCAGTTGACATCGCGCCCTTCGATCAGCTCGGCAACCTCTTGTTCGCGCTGGAAGATCACGCAGAAGTCGGGCTTGTGCGCGGCCAGATCGATGGCACCATCCAACAGCGGCTTGTAATGAACGACCCGGCCCGGCTCCAGCCCGCAGGAGGCGGCGATGATCGCCTTGGGCTTGGCATCGTCAATGCGCACGGCCAGTTCATTGGCGGCAAATCCGCCGAAGACCACCGAATGCACCGCGCCCAGACGCGCACAGGCCAGCATCGCCTCCAGCGCCTCGGGGATCATCGGCATGTAGATGATGACGCGATCGCCCTTCTCGACGCCCTTGGCCCGCAAGGCCCCGGCCAGGGTCGCAACCCGGTTGCGCAGCTCCACATAGGAGATCTCGCGTTTGGTGTGGGTGATGGGGCTGTCGTAGATGATCGCGGTCTGCTCACCACGGCCGTTTTCCACGTGGCGATCTACCGCGTTGTAGCAGGTGTTGACCTTGGCATCGGCAAACCATTCGTACAGCCCATCGCCGAGGTCGCTCAGCGCCTTGGTCGGGGCCTGATCCCAGGTGATCGCCTTGGCGGCCTCCATCCAGAAAGCTTCGGGGTCCGATTTCCAGCGGGCATATACGTCCTGATACGACATGGCATCCTCCTCACTACCTTGGTGAAGAAGAGTTACGCTCATCCGGGCCACCCGGGCAAGCCGCCAGGTTGGCGCTGCGTCATCCAGCGGCAAGAATTTGCAATCTCGTGGCGGTGCACCTTGCAAATTTTTGCAAACCGGCAATTCCGCAAGGATTTCCGGCAATATTTGGTGCCCCCTGCAAATCTGCAAACTCAGGTTGGCTAAGATCGCAGGCCGCCTGTCGAATCACGCCGTCAGAAGAATGACCCGCGCAGCATCGCCCATGCCCCAAGCAGAGCCCCTTTTACGCTGGGACCGCTTGCATGCTTTCTCTTGCAACCGGCAGCTTGACCTCTAACCTGCCAGCCAGGAGATTTGACATGACCAGACACGATATATGGCGCCTCAGCGCCACCGAATTGACCGCCCTGACCAGAACCGGTGAGATTTCCGCCGAGGCTGCGGTACAGTCGTCACTCGACCGCATGAAGGCGAGCAACCCAAGCCTCAATGCCGTGGTGGAGGATCTGAGCAGCGAAGCCCTGGAACGCGCGCGCGGATTGGACAAGGCCCGTGCCGCAGGCGCCGCCCCCGGCCCGCTGCAGGGCGTGCCCGTGACCATCAAGGTCAACGTCGATCAGACCGGCCATGCGACCACCAATGGCGTCACCGCACTGAAGGACCTGATCGCCCCGGCCGACGCCCCGGTTGTGGAGAACCTGCACAAGGCCGGCGCCGTGGTGATCGGGCGCACCAATACGCCGGAGTTCTCCTTCCGGGCCGATACCGACAACCCCTTGCACGGGCGCACCCATAATCCATGGGGCAAACATATCTCCCCGGGCGGATCCTCGGGTGGTGCTGGGGCCGCGGTGATGGCCGGGATCGGCGCCTTGGGCCATGGCAACGACATCGGCGGCTCCCTGCGCTTTCCGGCGGCGGCCAATGGCGCTGTGACCGTGAAGCCGGGCCTGGGCCGCGTCCCTGCCTGGAACCCCAGCCAGAAGGCCGAGCGCGGCATGCTGGCGCAATCGATGTCGGTGCAGGGGCTGATCACCCGCTCTGCCGCCGATCTGCATCTGGCGATGCCTGCGATGATTGCCCCCGATCCGCGCGATCCCTTCCATGTGCCCCTGCCCTGGCGTGGCGAGGATCTGGAGGAGCCGATCAAGGTGGCCTTTACCCGCAACACCCACGGATATGACCTCCACCCCGAGGTCGAGGCCGCCCTTCTGACCGCTCGCGATGCGCTGAGCGACGCGGGATATGTGGTCGAAGAGGTGGAGCCGCCCAATGTCTTTGACGCGGGCCGCACCGGTTACCGCGCCCTGATGGGCGAGGTCTACGCGATGATGAAACAGGATGTGGATGCAGCCGGGTCACAAACCGTGCGCGACATCTTCGAGGTCTACTTCCAGGAGTTCCCCCCCTTCGCGGGCACCGAGCTGTTGCAGATGATGGCCAAGCGCAGCCACTACGCGCGGGAATGGTCGCTGTTCCTGGAAGACTACCCGCTGGTGCTGACGCCCTTCCTGCCGCAACCCTTCTTCAAGCCCGACCGCGACACCGAAGGCGCCGAGGGGGTGCACGAGGTCCTGGGCTGCGCGGTCTATTCCTACGCAATGAACTTCATCGGCCTTCCAGCAGCCTGCGTGCCGTCGCACCTTGCCCAGCTGGAGAAGGGACCGCAGCCGATCAACGTGCAGATCGTCTCCCGCCGCTGGCGCGAGGATCTGGCGGTGGACGCCGCGGCCGCGATCGAAACCCGCGTGGGCCCGATGCACCAGGCCCTGTGGGAGTTGATGGAGGCGAGAGACTAAGCCCAGCCCGGCAAAGGGGGGGCAGACCTGCCCCCTTTCCTGATCAGGTGAACTGCTCCGAGATCAGCCGTTCCTCCAGCCCGTGGCCGGGATCGAACAGGATCTTGTGACGGATGCGCGTGTCGGTCTGGATCTCGACCCAATCGATATCCTGGAACGATATGGAATCGGCTTCGGCCATCACCGGGCGCTTGTCCGCTTCCAGCACGTCAAAGCGAACCGTCGCATTGCTGGGCAAAAGGGCGCCACGCCAACGGCGCGGTCGAAAGGCGGCCACTGCCGTCAGCGCCAGAACGTCGGCACCGATGGGCAGGATCGGCCCGTGGGCGGAATAGTTGTAGGCCGTCGAACCGGCAGGTGTTGAGACCAGCGCACCATCACAGACCAGCTCGGCCAGCCGTTGGCGCCCATCCACGGAGATCTTCAGCCGCGCCGCCTGTGGTCCTGCCCGCAAGAGGGAGACCTCGTTGATGGCCAGCGCCTTGTGGATCTTGCCGCTGTGGTCCATCGCCGTCATAGACAGGGGGTTGATGATCTCCTGCTCGGCCTCGCGCAGCCGCGCGATCAGCCCGTCTTCCTGGTATTCGTTCATCAGAAAGCCCACCGTGCCACGGTTCATGCCGTAGACCGGCGCGCTCAGGTCGATGGTGTCATGCAGGGTGTGCAGCATGAAGCCATCGCCACCGAGAGCGACGATCACCTCTGCCTGCTCGGGCGTGCAGTTGCCGTAGCGGTCTGTCAGGGCCTTCAGCGCGCGCTGTGCAACCTCTGCCGTGCTGGCCAGAAAGGCGATTCTCATGACGCTGTTCTCATTCGGCTCACTTCGCGCATTTGTCCCGTTCAATGCCAGCCCCCCTGTTTCCGGTGCTGCGCATTCGGTTCCGAAACAAGCACAGCTTTCCCTCAAACACCAGAGTGGCCGTTCTGCCGCAGCTATTCGTCGCTTTACGGGCTTTCAGATCCGCAACGTTTCCTATAGGAAATCGCGCAATCCAACCTCCAACCCGACGGAGCCAGCATGACCGAGACCACCCGTGACCCCGGTTTTTTCACCCAGTCCCTTGCCGAGCGCGATCCCGAACTGTTTGGATCCATCACCGACGAGCTGGGCCGCCAGCGCGATGAGATCGAGCTGATCGCATCGGAGAACATCGTTTCCGCCGCCGTGATGGAAGCCCAGGGCTCCGTACTGACCAACAAATATGCCGAAGGCTACCCCGGCCGCCGCTACTATGGTGGCTGCCAATATGTGGACGTGGCCGAGAACCTGGCGATCGAGCGCGCCAAGGAACTGTTCGGCTGCGGCTTTGCCAATGTGCAGCCGAACTCCGGCAGCCAGGCCAACCAGGGCGTCTTCCAGGCGCTGATCAAGCCGGGCGACACCATCCTCGGCATGGATCTGGCCTCGGGCGGTCACCTGACCCATGGCGCCGCCCCCAACCAATCGGGCAAGTGGTTCAATGCCGTGCATTATGGCGTGCGCCGCGACGACAACCTGATCGACTACGATCAGGTCGAGGCCCTGGCGCTGGAACACCAGCCCAAGCTGATCATCGCCGGCGGTTCTGCCATCCCGCGCGTCATCGATTTTGCCCGCTTCCGCTCGATCGCCGACAAGGTTGGCGCCTACCTGCACGTGGATATGGCGCATTTCGCCGGTCTGGTTGCGGCCGGTGAGCACCCCTCGCCCTTCCCGCATGCCCATGTGGTGACCACCACCACCCACAAGACCCTACGTGGCCCGCGCGGCGGCATGATCCTGACCAACGATGCCGATATCGCCAAGAAGGTGAATTCGGCCATCTTCCCCGGCATCCAGGGCGGCCCGCTGATGCATGTGATCGCGGCCAAGGCGGTGGCCTTTGGCGAGGCGCTGCGCCCCGAGTTCAAAACCTACCAGAAACAGGTCCGCGCCAATGCGGTGGCCCTGGCCGATCAGCTGATCAAGGGCGGTCTGGACATCGTGACCGGCGGCACCGACACCCATGTGATGCTGGTGGACCTGCGCCCCAAGGGCGTCACTGGCAATATCGTGGACAAGGCTCTGGGCCGCGCCCATATCACCACCAACAAGAACGGCATCCCGTTTGACCCGGAAAAGCCGATGGTGACCTCGGGCATCCGCCTTGGCACCCCGGCCGGCACCACCCGCGGCTTTGGAGAGGAGGAATTCCGCCACATCGCCGATCTGATCGTCGAGGTGATCGACGGTCTGGCCGCCAATGGTGAAGACGGCAATGGCGCCGTCGAGGAAGCCGTGCGCGGCAAGGTGGCAGCGCTCTGCGCTCGCTTCCCGCTCTATCCGAACCTCTGATCGGCGCGCATTCAGCCAGATCTCAGGGCCCAGCCGGTTTCCGTGCTGGGCCTTTTCTTTACGACCCATCTTTTTCTGACATCATTTCTGACAGATAGCGCCAGGATCAGGACCCGGCCGGGCACCTTGGCCAATCCGAAAATCAGTTTTTATTGAGGCCTTTTACATGTCCGGTTTACCCAGTTCCTCCAATCGTACCCGCCGCCTGGAACGTCGCCTTGGCGATGCGATGAGGGCGCGTTTGCCCTTTGCCCTGGCTGAGTTCGTCATGTTCGGCCTCAAGCAGGCCTGGGCCGCCATTTTCGGAGCCTTGCTGCTGATTGGCATGCTGGTCACGGATCACATCTGGCAAGCGGATTGGGCCCTGGCGCGCTACGACGCGCTTCTGCTTTATGCCCTTGCACTGCAAGTGCTGCTGTTCCTGAGCGGCATGGAAAGCTGGCGTGAAGTGCGCGTTATCTTCCTGTTCCACCTGACCGGCACGGCCATGGAAATCTTCAAGATCCAGATGGGCAGTTGGAGCTACCCGGGCGACGGCATCTTCAAACTATGGCACGTACCGCTGTTTTCCGGCTTCATGTATGCGTCGGTCGGCTCCTACATGGCCCGTGTCATCCGGCTGTTCGACATGCGGTTCACCCCCTACCCGCCGTATTGGCTGACCCTGGTTCTGGCGGGGGGCAATCTATGGTAATTTCTTCTCTCACCATTTCATCCCCGACATCCGGATCGGGCTCTTTGCGGCGACGGTCATCCTGTTCTGGCGCACGCGCATCTGGTTTACGATCGGGCACAACCGCTACTGGATGCCGTTGCCGCTGGCCGCCTTTCTGTCCAGCTTCTTTCTGTGGCTGGCCGAGAATATCGGCACGGGGACACGGACCTGGCTCTATCACGGGCAGGCCGTCACGGATTGGGTCAGCCTTGCCAAGATGGGCTCCTGGTACTTGCTGCTCTACGTGAGCTTTGCCACGGTGACCCTTGTTTTCCGAGAAGCCTTGGGGGCAGCCCCCGCGCAGGCGCCAGCCCCATCAGCTGCGCAGGATTGAGGATGCCTGCGCCTAGACGAACCCGCGCCAGCGCAGGACCAGGATAAACAGCGCAACAACGACCAATAGCGAGAACGCCATGCTCCCCAGCAGGCCAAGCAGGCGATCCTTGCGCCGCTCTGCCAGGTCGATGGTTTTCAGATGGGCGGACACCTCGCGCGCGGCCCCTTTCAGGGCCTCTTCATCCAGTGTCAGCCGCAGCTTTGGATGCTGCAGCAGCGGCAGGGCCGTAGCCAGCTTTTGCCCCTGCGCGAAGATCCTGCGCGGCAGGCGGCGGCGCGCCTTTCGCAGTGCCGTGAACAGGTCGCCCGAGGCCTGCTCCTTTTCGACCAGGAGGGCGCGGATCTCTTCTATGTCATCGATGAGCGTCTGGGACACGGTCAGGGAGTCCGATCTGATTTGGGCCGTCGCATGCGGCGCAGACTAACCTTTCCGCCCCTGCATCTCAATGGGATCTCAATGGGACTGGCAAATTCCGCAGCGCCGCTTTAACACCTAGTTCCATGCTGAATACGATCCTGCACGGTGCCCCGACCGACAAGCCGCCCCTTCTGATTGCCCATGGGCTATATGGCTCTGCCCGCAACTGGGGGGTCATTGCAAAACGCCTGTCTGACGAACGCCAGGTGATTGCGGTGGACATGCGCAACCACGGCACCAGCCCCTGGGGGGACAGCCACAGCTATCCGGAAATGGCGGATGACCTGGCCGAGGTCATCGCGGCCCATGGCGGGCAGATGGATGTGCTTGGCCATTCCATGGGCGGCAAGACCGCGATGATGCTGGCGCTGCGACACGGGGCTGCGGTGCGGCGCCTTCTGGTGGCCGACATCGCCCCGGTCAGCTATGGCCACAGCCAGATCCAATACATCGAGGCCATGCGTAAGGTCGACCTGAGCAAGGTGACGCGCCGATCCGACGCCCAGGCGCAATTGGCGGCTCTCGGGGTGGACCCACAGCTGCAGAGCTTCTTCACGCAGTCGCTTGACCTGCAGGAGAAACGCTGGCTGTTGAACCTCGACACCCTTGCCCGTGAGATGCCGAAGATCCTGTCCTTCCCGAAGACTGACGCCCAGTGGGACGGCGTCGCCCTGTTCCTGTCCGGCGCCAATTCCGACTACGTGCGCCCTGAGCATCGCCCAGAGATCCTGGCGCGTTTTCCGGGCGCACGCTTTGCCAAGATCCCGAATGCCGGACATTGGCTTCACGCCGAAAACCCGCGCGCCTTCGAAGCCACCGCGCGGGCCTTTTTCAACGGCTGACCTGCAGGATCCGCCGGACCTCCAGCGGGACTTGCAGATCCAGCGGCCTGCAGCGCCCGTCACATGCCGCGGTCCACCGGTTCCTCGATGGCCGCGCCTGCAGCCGCCCAATCGGCCAGACCGCCGGTGTTGTAGACCGCCTGATAGCCCATGTCCTTCAGCAACTTACTGGCCAGGGCGGCACGACCACCGCTGGCGCAATGCAGCAGGATCACCCGGTCCATTTTCATTTCACCGTCGTGAAAGGGGCTGGCCGGGTCGGCCCGAAATTCCAACATGCCGCGGGGGATATGATGCGATCCCATGACACGCCCGTTAGCGGACAGCTCCGGCGCATCGCGAATGTCCAGGAGCAAAGCTCCCTCCTCGCGCAGCTTCTGTGCTTGGTCGACCGAAATCCGCTCCACCACGGCATTTGCGTCTTCCATCATCTGTTGCAGGGTCAGGGGCATTTGGAGATCCTCTTTTCTTTCATCCCGCTCCAAAAAGGCGCGGCTCATTCAACCCGCCAAAGGGCACAACAGCAAACCATCTGCGGCCAGGCGACCAGATCACCTAAACCTGCAGCCCCAAAAACAGCAACCCCGCGCAGCCCAAACATCACTTCGACGTGATCCTGCAGTTCGATCAAAAAGGCGCACACGGGAAATTACTCACATACCCCTGAGAAATAGGCCCTTTCAAAACACCCACGACAAAACGGCATTGAAAATCGCCCAAATGACATCCGTCCCGAGTTAACCCGATTGTCACCAATTTTATAAAAATTGCCGACTGAGACAACACGCCAACCTCAAACCTACAGGGCATTTCATGAACGATTGGACCTCCGGCTACGTGGCCGAACTCGACTACACCCACGATTTCTACCGCGAGCTTGCTCCATCTCATCTTGCCTTTTGCGCAACGTCCCAAGGACAGAAACACGGGCTCAACCAGCCGTCGCTGAACTACTGTGAACTTGGATGCGGTCAGGGGTTTTCGGCCAACCTGCTGGCAGCGGCCAACCCCCATATCGAGGTCCACGCGATGGACTTCAATCCGGCCCATATCCATGGCGCCCGCGAGTTGGCGGAACTGGCGCAGTCCCCCAACATGCATTTTTACGAGAATTCCTTCGAGGACTTCGCGACCGCGCCCGGCCTGCCGGAAACCTTTGACGTGATCGCCCTGCACGGGGTCTACAGCTGGGTCTCACGAGAAAATCAGAACTATATCCTCGATTTCCTGGCCAAGCGACTGAAGCCGGGCGGCCTGGTCTATGTCAGCTACAACACCATGCCCGGCTGGGCCGCAGCCCTGCCCTTGCGCCGCATTCTGACCGATCAGGTCTCCCAGGGCGAAGGCCCGCTGGCCCCTCGGATCCAGGACGCCCTTGACCATGTGACAGAGCTGCAGACCATCGGCACCGGGTATTTTAACTCGAACCCGTCGTTGGACGCATGGCTTTCCAAAGTCAAAACCATGTCGCCGAACTATCTGGCCCATGAGTACCTCAACAAGGACTGGACCCCATTCCATTTCGCCGACCTCGCCGAGGACATGTCGCATGCAAAGCTGTCCTTTCTGGCCTCGGCGGATCCGTCGGACCATGTCGAAGATCTGCTGTTCACACCGGAGCAGATCGCCGTACTGCAGGCCGAGGCCAATCCGGTGCGACGCCAAGCCCTGCGGGACGTGATCCTGAATGAACAGTTTCGCACCGATATCTTTGTCAAGGGCAGGTTGCGCCATAGCGAACGCGGCACGATCGGCGCCTGGTTCGAAACGCCGCTCGCACTCACCCGCCGCTATGCTGGCGGAAGCATTAAATTGACCTGTCGAAACCGTGAAATTCCTTTGGAGCAAACACAGTATGAGCCGATCCTCAACGCGCTGAAGGACGGCCCCCAAACCGTGCGCGCCCTGCTCGATCGCGGTGTTTTTGGCACTGGCACATGGGCGGACATCTCCCGCACCCTGACCATTCTCGTCGGCACCGGTCACCTAGGGTCAGGACCCATTGATTTCCGTCCAGCGGCGTGATTCACGGTTCGAAAATCGAGCGGTAACATGTCTGATC
>NZ_JARCJD010000002.1 GCF_028890115.1 Phaeobacter sp. QD34_24 | reverse complement strand
ACCATCAATGCCGAGGCCGAGATCGAGAACCTCACCTCTTCCACCACAAATACCGTCGCGGATGGCGGCACCGACAGCATCGCGGGCGCCATCGCCAGCGGCACCGCAACCACCGTCACCTATACCGTCGCAAACAGCGGCACCGGGCCGCTCACCCTCTCGGCCCTGACCCAGGGCGCCACCACCAACGCAAGCTTCGGCGCAACCGCCATCACCACCGGAACCGTCGCCGCGGGCGGCTCAGAGGCCGGCGCCATCAGCATCACCTTCACCCCCGCCTCCGCCACCAATGGCGACAGTTTCTCCCTCGCCTTCAGCTTCACCACCAATGATGCCCAGGACGGCAGTGACGAGACCACCTATAACGTCACCCTCACCGGCACCATCAATGCCGAGGCCGAGATCGACGACCTCACCTCTTCCACCACAAATACCGTCGCGGATGGCGGCACCGACGATCAGGGCAACAAGCTGGCCGGGGTGATGGAAACGCTCACCTATACGGTCACCAACTCTGGGGCGGCGGCTTTGACGCTGGAGACGGCGACTGCTTCGAACCTGGTCAATGTGATGGTCGATGCGATCTCGGCGCCTGGGGACAGCAGCGTGGCGGCCAATGGCGGCACCACGGTGTTTGAGGTGCAGTATACGCCGGCGGGTGCCGGGGCGTTTTCATTCGACGTGAGTTTCGTCAATGGCGACAGTGACGAAAGCCCGTTCAGTTTCACGATCGGCGGCAGTGCCGCTGCGGCGCCCACGTTCACCCAGAGCTTTGCGCCCGACACCATCCGCGCCGATGGCACCGCGACCGTCACGTTCACGATCGACAATACCGCAAATGGGCAAGCGGCCTCGGGGCTGGCGTTTTCCAACGGGTTGCCCACGGGGCTGACGGTGGCCACCCCCGCCAATGCGGACACAAGCTGCACCGGCGGTACGCTGACGGCCGCAAGCGAGACAGGTACGATCAGCTATTCCGCGGGCGCTGTCGATGCGGGGGCAAGCTGCACGGTGTCGGTCGATGTGAGCGCGGCGGACGACGGCACGTACAGCAACACGACCGGAGATCTGAGCTCCGACCTTGGGAATTCGGGCAGTTCCGCCGCGACCCTGACCGTGGCCTCGCCGGAGATCGACCTGCAACGCCCGGCATCGACCTCCATCGCCAACGGCGGAAACGATGACCAGGGGAGCCTCAACGCGGGCGAACAGCAAAGCCTGACCTACACGATTGCAAACCAGGGCAACGCGACGCTGACCATATCAGGCACGCCCAGCAGCAGCGCGCTCAACAATGTCAGCGTCGATGCCATCTCGGCGCCGGATGCTGCGGCGATTGCCGCCAATGGGACAACCACCTTCACGGTGCTCTACACGCCGACGTTGGATGGCGCCTTTTCCTTCGACCTGACCGTTGCCACCGATGACGCCGACGAAGGCAGCTATACGATCACGGTGAGCGGCACCGCCCTCGGTACGGCCGAGTTCAGCTTTGGCTCCTCGGAGAACGGGCCGCTTGAGGATGGAGGAACGGATCGGATTTCCGGCATTGCCGTTGCAGGCGACGACTATGTGATCACCTATATCATTTCCAATCCCGGAACCGGCGAGCTGACCATCAACACGCCGACGATTTCGCGGAATATCTCGAACCAGAATAATGTGGCAATCAACAGTATCACGCTCTCCTCCACTACCGTGGCCAGCACAGGCGGAACAAGCACATTGGAGATCAGCTATTCTGCGCTGCAAAGCGGCCGTTTCAGTTTTGACCTGATGATCTCCTACGCGCAGCCGGGAAGGCGGGTTACCAGCAAGCGGCAAAACGGAAACGCGGAGGCATCCACGGAGGAAGAGTTCAGCATCACAATTGCCGGCCGGGCCAGCGGCACGCCTGAGATTGACATCTCATCCTCTGAAAGCGGCCCGCTTGAAGATGGGGATACGGATACGGTTTCCTCGTCGATCACATCCGGAACCGAGGCGACGATCACCTATACCATCACCAATTCCGGAACGGACACGCTGAAGATCAAGGGCGCACGGCTGCGGCGGGCCATCAGCGGGGCGGAGAATGTCACCGTGAACAGGATTACCTTGGACACGAAGTCCGTGGCGGCATTGGGCGGGACCGCGACACTGACCCTGTCCTATACGGCCACGGCCGGGGGCGCCTTCGGCTTTGACCTGAGCCTTGGCAACACTGATGCGGATGAAAATCCCTTTGACGTCAATGTGCGCGGCACCGCCCAGGGGGTCGCAAGCAGCCTGCAGCTGATATCCGGCTCTGACCAGAGCGCCGAGATCAATCAGCCCTTTGGTGAACCGCTTGTCGTCACCGCGACAGAGGCGAATGGCGCTGGTGTTGCCGGTGTGGCCGTCACCTTCACGGCGCCTGCCAGTGGCGCATCGCTGATCTTTGCTGCCACGGGCACCAATACCGAAACCGTCATCACAGGCACGGATGGGACGGCCACAAGCTCGGACCTGACGGCAAACGGCATCGCCTCGACCTACCAGGGCACCCCCACTCTGGCGCCCTATCCGGTGACCGCCAGCGCCCGCCGCCTGAGAAGCGTTTCCTTTACGATGACCAATGCCAGGAACGACACAGCAGACATCCGCCGCACCCAGGAGGTCATCGCCGCCTTTGTGACCAACCGGGCGAATACGATCGTGTCAAACCAGCCCGATCTGCTGTCGCGGCTGGCCGGTGGCGCCCAATCCCGGCAGCGCGCCGGAAACGGGTTGAGTTTTAGCGCAACGCCAAATGGCCATTCCGGCAGCTTCAGCTTCAGCTATCGCGCCTTTGCCGAACAGACCGCGCAACGAAACGACGGAACCAAATGGCGCTCCTCCCTCAGCTCCGCTGCCGACCAATCAGCGGTAGGGAACACACAGGCAGACACCCCGACCGAGGACGGGGGTGTTCGCCGCATGGCCTTCCTGCCCCGACAGGGACGTGGTGTGCAGGAGGTCGGCAACGCGCAGGTCGACCGCGCCGCAACCGAGGACAGCCGTGCTGCCCTTGCTGTCGGCCAGGCGGCACAGACCGGCTGGGATTTCTGGGCCCAAGGCACCTATGCGGTCAACGACAACCTCAACGCCCAGAGTAAATCCGGGCTGTTCTTTGCAGGCGTGGATTTCCGCAGATCCGACCGCGCGGTGTTTGGCATCATGGGACAGCTGGATATCACCGACGAAGAGAACCGCACCGCCAATACCTCGGCCAAGGGTGTTGGCTGGATGGTCGGCCCCTATGCGGTCATTCGCCTGGACCGAAATCTCTATCTGGATGCATCCGCCACCTATGGGCGATCCAAGAACAAGGTGAATGCGCTGGGTCTGTTCGAAGACGATTTCGACACCCGGCGCTATCTTGTGCAGGCCGGTCTGACCGGCGATTTCAAGGTCAACGCGACCCTGACCGTCAGCCCCTTTGCCCGCTTCACCTATTTCAACGAGAAACAGAAAAGCTATACCGACTCGCTCGGCCGCAGGATTCCCGCGCAGGAGTTCGACCTGGGACGGCTGGAGTTCGGTCCAAAACTGTCCTGGGAGATCAACCGCGGCACCCACATGCAATTCTCTCCCTATGTGTCGTTCTCCGGGATCTATGATTTCAACAAGCTTCTGGACAGCACGCCGACAGACGCCACGCTGGCCTCTGCGGAGTCGGATTTCAGAGGACGGCTGGAGGCCGGTGCGACATGGTTTCTGCCGAACCGCGGTGTCAAGATTGTGATAGACGGGTTCTATGACGGCATCGGCGCCACGGGGTTTGACTCCTACGGAGCCTCGGTGAACATCCGGATCCCCTTTTAGGCCTGCAGCCATATCCGGCGGGCAGAAGCTACCTGCCAAAGGCAAGGGACATGAAAGGCAATGCGACCCGACAGTGATCTATGGTCAAGCGGAGGGAATGGTGGGTGATGAGAGACTCGAACTCCCGACATCTTCGGTGTAAACGAAGCGCTCTACCAACTGAGCTAATCACCCGCTGGGCTGGGATTTAGAGAAATCCCAAAGCCTGTGCAAGAGGTGCATCACGTTTTTTCTGCAACAAATGCAGATCAGCGCAGAACCGTTTCCACGCCCCGCTCCAGGACATAAACGCAGCCCTGTCCATTCTCCAGCTGCGCCAGTGCGGGCCGGTCCAGCTCGCAGACAATGCCGCGCATCACCTGGCCAAGCAATCCATGGGCCACAACAACCGATGGCCCGCTCAGCGTTTCCAGAAAGGCCAGGGTGCGCGCATAAAACGGGCCATAGCCCTCACCGCCCGGTGCTTCGCAGAACATATCCATCGGGGTCGAGTTACGTTCGAAATACCCCGGATCCGCCTCTTTCAGATCCGCAAGCCTGTGACCCTGGAAATCACCAGCATGCACTTCGGCCAGCCGTGCATCCGTTTCAAAACGCCGTCCTGCCAAAGCGATCTTTGCCGTCTGCTGCGCCCGCCCCAGGGGCGAGACAAAACAAGGCGGGTTCTCGGCCGCAAGGATCGGCGCCATAATCTCGGCCTGACGCCGGGCATGGCCAATCCCGCGTTCGCTGAGGCGGCTTTCCAGCTGCCCCTGCACGCGTCGCTCGGCGTTCCACTCGGTCTCTCCGTGGCGCAGCAGCCAGATCTTCGGGTAATCGCTCATCTGAAATTTCCTTATTATTATTGGTTATAGCTGTGCAAGGGCGCCGTCTTCCTTCACCGCCTGCATCGCCACATAGGTGGAGGTCGAGGCCACATGCGGCAGGGATGAAATCCGCTCTCCCAGCACCTCGCGGTAGGCGGACATGGAGCGGGTACGCACCTTCAACAGATAGTCGAAATGCGACGCCATCATATGCACCTGTTCGATTTCGGGCACCTTTACCACGGCCGCATTGAAACGCGACAGGGCCGCCTCGCGGGTGTCGTCCAGCTTCACCTCGACAAAAGCCACGTGATCCAGCCCAAGGCGGATCGGATCCACCAGCGCGCGATAGCCGGTGATCACCCCTTCGGCCTCCAGCCGTTTCAGGCGCGTCTGGGTCGGTGATTTCGAAAGACCGATACGGCGCGCCAGGTCCGCAACCGAAATCCGGCCATCCTCTGCCAGCACGCTCAGAATCGCCCGGTCGTATCGATCAAGATCGGAAAAGTTCATTTGCACAGTCTTTACACCAAATATCGGGTCATTTGCACAACATTGCCCTCATGATCGGTCGATTAACCTCATCATTCAAGTGTATTCTAATCATTAGACCCGGCACCTTGCCATGTTGGAGATTTCTGCATGCCCCAAACACCTGACACCCCGTTCCAAAAGCTACGTGATCGCATCGATGCCGGGACCTATGTGGACCAAACCGCCATGCGCGACCAATTGGTTGCAACAGCCGCCCTGACCACCAGCGCGCGGCAGGCGATCTGTGCGAATGCTGCGGCATTGGTAAAGGACATTCGCGGCCACTCGGCACCGGGGTTGATGGAGGTCTTCCTGGCCGAATACGGGCTCTCCACCGATGAAGGCATTGCCCTGATGTGCCTCGCCGAAGCGCTGTTGCGGGTGCCGGATGCCGACACCATCGATGCGCTGATCGAGGACAAGATCGCCCCCTCGGACTGGGGCAAGCATCTGGGTCATTCCTCTTCACCTCTGGTCAATGCCTCGACCTGGGCCTTGATGTTGACCGGCAAGGTGCTGGACGAAGACAAGCCCAGTCCGGTGCGGGCGCTGCGCGGCGCGATCAAGCGCCTGGGCGAGCCGGTCATCCGCACCGCCGTGGGCCGCGCGATGAAGGAGATGGGCCGCCAGTTCGTGCTGGGCGAAAGCATCGAAAGCGCGATGAAACGCGCCGCGGGCATGGAGGCGAAGGGCTATACCTATTCCTACGACATGCTGGGCGAAGCCGCGCGGACCGAGGCGGATGCCTCCCGCTATCACCTGTCATACTCCAAGGCGATTTCCGCCATTGCCTCGGCGTGCACCAGCGATGACATTCGCAAGAACCCCGGCATTTCGGTGAAACTATCGGCCCTGCATCCACGCTATGAGCTGGCCCAGGAGGCGCGCGTGATGGAGCAGCTGGTGCCACGCCTGAAGGCGCTGGCGCTCTTGGCCAAGGCCGCCGGCATGGGGCTGAACGTGGATGCGGAAGAGGCCGACCGGCTGTCGCTGTCGCTGGAGGTGATCGAGGCTGTGGTCTCGGACCCTTCGCTGGCGGGCTGGGACGGTTTCGGCGTGGTCGTGCAGGCCTATGGGCCGCGCACGGGCCTTGCCATCGATGCGCTCTATGAAATGGCAGAGCGGTACAACCGCCGCTTCATGGTGCGCCTGGTCAAGGGCGCCTATTGGGACACCGAGATCAAGCGCGCCCAGGTCGAGGGCGTCGATGGTTTCCCGGTCTATACCAGCAAGGCGCTGACCGATGTGTCCTACATCGCCAACGCTCGCAAACTATTGGGCATGACCGATCGGATCTATCCGCAGTTTGCCACCCACAACGCACATACCGTCAGCGCCATTCTGCACATGGCTGAAGACAAGAGCCTGTTCGAATTCCAGCGCCTGCACGGCATGGGGGAGACCCTGCACCAGATGGTCAAGGAGCAGAATGGCACCAACTGCCGGATCTACGCCCCGGTCGGCGCCCATCGCGATCTACTGGCCTACCTGGTGCGGCGCCTGCTGGAAAACGGCGCCAACTCCTCTTTCGTGAACCAGATCGTGGATGAAAACGTGCCGCCCGAAGTGGTGGCCGCAGATCCCTTTGATGCCGTGGCAGACATCAGCCGCAGCATCCCCACCGGACCGGAGCTGTTTGCGCCAGAGCGCGCGAACTCGAAAGGGTTTGATCTGGGCCATGCCCCGACACTGGCCGCAATCGAACAGGCCCGCGCGCCCTGGCGCAGCCACAACTGGCGTGCCGCTCCGCTGCTGGCAGGCGACACCGCGCCAGAACCCGCCGAGGATGTGATAAACCCCTCAGATCTGACCACCGTGGGCCAGCTTGCCCCGGCCAGCGACGCCGATGTGGAAACCGCCTTGACTGCAGCCCACCCCTGGGACGCCTCAGCCGAAACCCGCGCTGCAGCCCTGAACAAGGCCGCCGACCTCTACGAGGAACACTATGGTGAGCTGTTTGCGTTGCTGGCGCGCGAAGCCGGGAAATCTATTCCCGATGCCGTGGCAGAGCTGCGCGAGGCGGTGGATTTCCTGCGCTACTACGCCGCCCGCATCCCCGATGCGGCGCCCGCTGGCCTGTTCACCTGCATCTCCCCCTGGAATTTCCCCCTGGCGATCTTCACCGGGCAGATCTCGGCGGCTCTGGCCAGCGGCAATGCGGTGCTGGCCAAACCGGCCGAGCAAACCCCACTCATTGCCCATCGCGCGGTCGAACTGCTGCACGCGGCAGGCGTTCCGCAGAGCGCCCTGCAGCTGCTGCCCGGACCGGGCAGCCGGGTGGGAGCGGCGCTCACTTCGGATCCGCGTGTCTCGGGCGTGGCCTTCACCGGCTCTACCGAGACCGCCCTGCGCATTCGCCGCGCCATGGCTGACACCCTGCGCCCCGGGGCGCCGCTGATCGCGGAAACCGGCGGGTTGAACGCGATGATCGTGGATTCGACCGCCCTGCCGGAGCAGGCCGTGCAATCGATCATCGAAAGCGCCTTTCAGTCTGCCGGTCAGCGCTGCAGCGCCCTGCGTTGCCTCTACGTGCAGGAGGACATCGCCGAGGATCTGCTGAAGATGCTGAAAGGCGCCATGGATGTGCTGACCCTCGGCGATCCCTGGCATCTGGACGTGGACAGCGGCCCGGTGATCGACGCCGAAGCGCGCGCGGGCATCCTGGCCCATATAGATCAGGCCCGTACCGAGGGACGCGTGCTGAAGGAGATGCAGACACCCCAGGGCGGTACCTTCGTGGCCCCCACCCTGATCGAAGTGTCCGGCATCGGCGCCCTGGAGCGCGAAATCTTCGGCCCCGTCCTGCATGTGGCGCGGTTCAAGTCACAGGATCTGGATCAGGTGATCGACGATATCAACGCCACCGGCTACGGGCTGACCTTTGGCCTGCACACCCGGATCGACGACCGGGTGCAGCATGTCTGCGACCGGATCCACGCCGGCAATATCTACGTCAACCGCAACCAGATCGGCGCCATCGTCGGCAGCCAACCCTTTGGTGGTGAAGGCCTGTCAGGCACCGGCCCCAAGGCGGGCGGGCCAAACTACATGGCGCGCTTCTGCGCCCCCGATCGCCAGAGCAGCACCGAGACCTGGCAGGCCTCGATGACCGAACTGCCTCCGGCAAGCGGCACGGCGGCACCGGCGGCAACAACCTCCCTGCCCGGCCCCACCGGCGAATCCAACCGGCTGACCACATCGGCCCGCCCGCCACTGTTGTGCCTTGGGCCGGGGGCCGAAGCGGCTGCAGCCCAGGCCCAGGCGGTCCATGCGCTTGGCGGGACTGCCATTGAGGCAAGCGGCTTGTTCGACCTGCACCGTTTGCAGTTCATCGAGGGCATTGCCGGTGTCCTGTGGTGGGGCGACGAGGATACTGCCCGCCGGATCGAGCAGACCCTTGCCAAACGGCAGGGGCCGATCATTCCGCTGATCCCCGGTAAGCCGGACCCTGCGCGTGTTCATGGCGAACGCCACGTCTGCGTCGACACCACGGCGGCGGGCGGCAATGCGGCCCTGCTGGGCGGTGCGGCCTGAAGCGGCAGCCTTACCCGATAACCCCTTGACGCTGGGCTGAAACCGGCCCAGCGTTCGCCCCATGTTTCCGCTGCGCGATCACAATCCATCGGGGCGCACGCCCTATGTCGTCTACCTGCTGATGGCTGCGAATGTGGCGGTGTTTCTCTATGCCATCACGACCTATACCAGCGACAGATCGATGGCCGGGTTCTTCTATAGCTACGGCATCATCCCGCGCGAGGTTTCCTACGGGGGCGGCTTTGGAACCCTGTTCACCTCCATGTTCCTGCATGCGGGCTTCATGCATCTCGCGGGCAATATGCTGTTCCTGTGGATCTTTGGCGACAATCTGGAAGACGAGATGGGCCACCTGCCATTCCTGGGGTTCTATCTTCTCTCTGGAATCGGTGCAGGAGTGTTGCATGTGATGGCGGCGCCCATGTCCATGGTGCCCACGGTGGGGGCCTCCGGCGCGATTGCCGGGGTGATGGGAGGATACCTTCTGATGTTCCCCAAGGCGCGGATCGATATCCTGCTGATCCTGATCATCTATTTCAGGGTCTTCTCGATCCCCGCCTTCATCATGCTGGGGCTGTGGTTCGTGATCCAGTTTGTCGGCGGGCTTGGCTCGGACCCGGATACGGGCGGTGTCGCCTATTGGGCGCATGCCGGTGGCTTTGTCGTCGGCATGGTGCTGTGCCTGCCCCTATGGCTGAAACGGGGCGGCCCTGCCTATTGGGGCCGCACCCACGGGCAGCCACCGCATGCGGAAACCCAGTACAGCTATAGCGCCACCCGCGTTCCGCGCATTCCGCGCCGGGTGGATGCAGGCAGGCGCAACCCTGGCCCCTGGGGCAAGTAATCCTATCCACAGCCCTGCCTTCCAGCCCTGTGGACGCACAGAAAAAACGCGCCCAGCCGAGGGGGCTGAACGCGTTCCTTCATGTGGGTAACTCTGCTTGGGCGTCAGCCCCGGATCACCTTGGCGAAGTTCTCGTAGATCGCCTCATTGGCGCAAACGACCTCGCCGCTCTCCAGGATACCTTGCTCGGGATCGATCGCCTCGATCAACCCGCCGGCCTCTTTCACGATGATGATGCCGGCCGCCAGATCCCAAGGGTTGAGACGCCGCTCCCAAAAGCCGTCGTAGCGACCCGCAGCGACATAGGCCATGTCCAGCGCCGCCGCGCCCCAGCGGCGCACACCAGCACAGGCAGGCATCAAGCGCGCCAGGTCCTGCAGGGTCGCAGGCAGGTCGGAGCGTCCGCCAAAGGGCAGACCAGTTGCAAAGATCGATTCGATCATCCGATGGCGCCCCGACACACGGATCCGGGTGTCATTCATCCAGGCACCGGTGCCCTTTTCGGCAAAGAACATCTCGTCCTTTGCAGCGTCATAGATCACGCCGGCGACAACCTGGCCCTTGTGCTCCAGCGCGATGGAGATCGCCCAATGCGGCAAGCCGTGCAGGAAGTTGGTGGTGCCATCGAGCGGATCGACGATCCAGCGGCGTGTCGGATCCTCGCCGGGGGTCTCTCCACCTTCCTCGGCCAGCCAGCCGTAGGTGGGGCGCGCGCCCATCAGTTCGTCCTTCAGGATCTTCTCGGCGGCGATATCCGCCTTGGAGACAAAATCCCCCGCACCCTTCATCGAGACCTGCAGATTCTCGACCTCGCGAAAGTCTTTCACAAGGGAGCGGCCTGCCTTGCGGGCGGCCTTGATCATCACGTTGAGGTTCGCGCTGCCAATCATGTCTGCAGACTCCTGTATCGGTCGGGGGAGATGCCGGTCAAACCGTGCCTATACGCGCCCTATCCCCCGTTGCCAAGAGTGAATGCCCGGCGCAACAAGGGATCCTCACCGCACATGTTCCGTCGGGTTATTCCCGCAATGGGTTGCATTGCGCAAAAGTGAACCACAGAGTTCAGGTCAATGAACGCCTTGGATGCGAACAACAGGGAGGAGAAACCCAATGACAGAACAGATGCAGCGTATCGTGCTGGCCAGTCGCCCGGATGGTGAGCCAACAGACGACAACTTCCGCCTGGAAACCGTCGACATGCCCACGCCGGGCGAAGGCGAAGTCCTTGTGAAATCGCACTATATGTCGCTGGACCCCTATATGCGCGGGCGTATGGATGATGCAAAATCCTATGCCGCACCGGTGCCGATCGGTGGCACCATGGAGGCCGGCGCCGTGGGTGAGGTGATCGCCTCGAACAGCCCCCATTTCCAGCCCGGCGATTTTGCCTTTGGCATGCTGGGCTGGGCCAGCCACGGCTGCCTGCCCGCAAAGGAGCTGCGCAAACTCGACCCCGCGCAGGGGCCGATCACCGCTGCGCTTGGCGTTCTCGGCATGCCCGGGTTTACCGGATGGCATGGCTTGACCGCCTATGGACGCCCGCAGGCGGGCGAAACCCTGGTGGTGGCCGCCGCGACCGGCCCGGTGGGGTCCATGGTCGGGCAGCTTGCGAAACTGGCTGGCCTGCGGGTCGTCGGCATCGCGGGCGGTGCGGACAAGTGCAAGCTTGCGACCGAGACCTTCGGATTTGACGAATGCCTCGATCACCGCGCCTATGCGGATGCGAAATCCCTGCGCAAGGATCTGGCCGCAGCCTGCCCCAAGGGGATCGACATCTATTTCGAAAACGTCGGCGGCAAGGTGCTGGAAGCGGTGCTGCCGCTGATGAATTCCCACGGCCGCATCCCGATCTGCGGCATGATCGCCTGGTACAACGCCGGCGGCCTTGGTGCCGGGGCCTCGGATGCGGCGCTGACCGGTCCCAATATCTGGCGCAACATCCTGGTCAAGTTCCTGTCGGTCAACGGCTTCATCATCTCCAACCACTTCGACCGCTACCCGGAGTTTCTGAAGGAAGTCGCCCCCAAGGTCGCATCGGGCGAAATCCGCTTCCTTGAGGATATCGCGAGCGGTCTTGAGAATGCGCCGGATGCCTTCCGTTCGATGCTGAAGGGCGGCAATACCGGCAAGCAGATCGTCAAGCTGATCTGAGGCAGCCAGAGCCGAAGATGACAGCGCCCGCCGTCCCATGACGGCGGGCGTCTTCCATTGTGATCACTGCTGTTGCAGCTTGCGCGCCTCGATCTTGGCCAGGCGGATCAGCTCCCGCATATAGGGTTTCTCCCGGTCCTCGCTGCGCACCGCCGCATAGAGCCTGCGGGTGATCCCCTTCTTCGTGAGCGGGCGGGTGACGTAATCCGAGGAATACTTGACCTCGCGCACCACCCAGTCCGGCAGCACCGAAACGCCACGGTTCGAGGCCACCAGCAAGAGGATCACCGCCGTCAGTTCCACCTGGCGGATCGCGGCAGGCTCCACCCCGGCCGGCATCAGAAGCTGGCTGAACACATCCAGACGGGATTTTTCCACCGGATAGGTGATCAGGGTCTGATCGCGGAAATCCTCGGCCTCCACAAAGGGTTTCGCCGCCAGCGGGCTTTGCGAGGACGCCACGAAAACAGGTTTGTAATCAAAAAGCTCGATGAACTCGACGCCCGGAATCGTGTCGGGGTCGGAGGAGACCACCAGATCCACCTCTTCCTTTTGCAGCGCGGGCAGCGCGTCAAAGGCCAGACCGGGCCGAATGTCCACATCCACATCGGGCCAGCTTTTGCGGAAGGCTTCGAGTACCGGGAACAGCCATTCGAAACAGGCGTGGCATTCAATCGCGATATGCATCCGTCCGGCGTGGCCTTCACGCAGATTGGCAAACTCGGCCTGGGCCGCCTCCACCTGCGGCAAGACCTGCTCGGCCAGGCGCAACAGCCTTAGCCCCGCAGGCGACAGCTTCATCGGCTTGGAGCGGCGCAGGAACAGCTCCACCCCGGCCTGTTCCTCCAACCCCTTGATCTGATGGCTGAGGGCGCTTTGAGTGATGTTCAATTGATCGGCGGCGCGCGCCAGACCACCGGCCTCATGAATGGCCTTGATGGTACGCAGATGACGGAACTCCAGATGCATCTTGTCGCATTGCTCATGTTGTTCTTGAGAATTATGAGTTTGTTTCACAATTCCACCTGTGCGACAAGAGCTCAACTCAGTCGGAGATCCCCAAAATGAAGACCCCTGACATCTCTTTTGAATTCTTCCCGCCCCAATCGCTGGAGGCGTCGTTCCGCCTGTGGGACACCGTGCAGACCCTGGCCCCCCTGGACCCGCGCTTTGTCTCGGTGACCTATGGCGCCGGTGGCACCACCCGGGACCTGACCCGCGATGCGGTGGCAACATTGCACAAATCCTCCGGCCTCAATGTGGCCGCGCATCTGACCTGCGTGCAGGCGACCAAGGCGGAAACCCTTGAAATCGCAGACCGTTTTGCCGAAGCCGGCGTCAATGAAATCGTTGCCCTGCGCGGTGATCCGCCAAAGGGCGAAGGCCAGTTCACGCCCCACCCCGAAGGATTTGCCAATTCGGTCGAACTGATCGAAGCCCTGGCGGAGACCGGCAAATTCACCATCCGTGTCGGCGCCTATCCCGATCAGCACCCCGAAGCCGCTACCGCCCAGGCCGATGTGGACTGGCTCAAACGCAAGCTGGATGCGGGCGCGGATGAGGCGCTGACCCAGTTCTTCTTTGAGGCGGAGACCTTCTTCCGCTTCCGCGATGCCTGCGAGAAGGCCGGAATCGATGGTTCGAAACTGACACCGGGCATCCTGCCGATCGAAAACTGGAAAGGCGCGCGCAACTTTGCCCGCCGTTGCGGCACCAAGATCCCGGCCTGGGTCGAGGAGGCCTTTGAAAAGGCGCTGCGCGATGACCGCGCCGATCTGCTGGCCACCGCGATGTGCAGCGAGCTGTGCACCGAGCTGCTGGAAGGCGGCGTCGACAAGCTGCATTTCTACACGCTGAACCGCCCCGAGCTGACCCGCGATGTCTGCTTTGCCCTTGGCATCACGCCCAAGGTCTCGTTCGAGAACGTGGCGTAAGTCTTGCTGCCCCTCTGATGCGCCCCTAGGCTCATTCCAAAATGGAACTCTGTTTGCCCGGCCCTGTCGCCGGGCAATTCAATTGGATGAGGCGTATCATGTTCACCGCAAAATCCCCGGCTGATCTTTTGCCGCTGGCGGAAATCACCCAGCTTTCCGGCCTTGAGTTCATGCAAGGCATCCTCGATGGCAAGCTGCCCGGCCCGCCCATTGGCGCAGAGCTTGGCTATCGCCTGCATGAGGTTGCGGATGGGCGCGTGGTGTTTCGCGGCACGCCTGAGTTTGCCATGACCAATCCGATGGGCACCGTGCATGGCGGCTGGTACGGAACCCTTTTGGACAGCGCCATGGCCTGCGCGGTGATGACCCGGGTCCCCAAGGGCTCTGCCTATACGACGCTGGAATACAAGATCAACATCCTGCGCTCGATCCCCCTTGGCATGACGGTGGATTGCACCGGGGAAATCGATCACGTGGGCCGCTCAACCGGTGTTGCCCATGGGGAAATCCGCGGCGTCGAGGATGGCAAGCTCTATGCCACCGGATCGACCACCTGCATCGTGATGAAGCTGCCACCGGCCAAAGGCTAGGCGGCAGCCCCCTGTGCTTCAGCGCGCCGTGCGCCAGGGCCAGAACAGGCGCCACGGAGACCGTTTTTCCTTGATCACATAGCCCTTGGCACTGCTGTGCAGCCGCTCGCTTGGATCTTCACCGATACGGCGGCGGCTGCGCAGGACAAAGATCTTGCCCCAACCGCGCCAGGTTCCGACCGAAGGCGCGTTTGGATCCACCGGGAAGCGCATCCGCCAGTCCTGCGGCAGGGGAAGGCCGCAATCCTCGGCCTTTTCCAGCATCCAGACGAGCGAGAGATTGGCGAGGGGGCGTGCCTCCTCGGCACCGCCCAGCTGCCCGCCCACATCACCATGGGCGCCGCGGAACCACATCTGCTCGACGCGGCCGTTGAAATCGTCCTGGCAGGACCACAGCACCGGCGCGAAGACATCCCGCGTCTCGTCCAGGGCCAGGGCGTGGTAGCCATTCTTCACGTGGGGGCCAAGCTTGTCGTTGTGGAACCCATGCGGATCCTTGGCCCAGCGCCACAGGATCGGCAGGCGGAAGCCCAGCGCCTTCACCGTATCCCAAACACCGATCATCTCGATCTGGGCTTCGCTGTGGCAATAGGCATCGTGAAAGGCGCGGGCCACGTCCGGGTCCTGACCTTCCTGATAATGCCGGTAAGCGGTGCGGATATTGCGCTCGGTCGCATGGTCGGGGCGCAACAGCCCCACCTCGCCGATCACCCCGGCGAGTGATCGCACCGCATAGGCGCCCCGGCTGTAGCCGAACAGGTAGATGCTGTCACCGGGACGGTAGCGCGAGGCGAGATAGCCATAAGCCCGGCGGATCTGCCGGTTGATGCCCTTGCCTACGATCACGTCCCGCGCGCTGGACCAGCCGTTCCACTGCACGCCGCATTCGTAGAACACCGACACCTCGGGCCCCATCTCACGGCACATCTGGTAGGTCTGCCCGGCGTGGGATTCCTCGCCGGGGCGCAGGGATGTCATGGTGCCATCCAGGATGATGACATGGGCCTGCGGCCCGCGCATCGCGGTCTCGCCGGAATGTTCCGAGCGCAAGGGGCGCCCGAGCCATCCAAGCAGACGTTTACTCAGCCGCGACAGTTTCATCCCTTAGCACTTCCCATAGTTTCAGCGGCGTGAACGGCATGTCCATCTGGCGCACGCCGCGCGCCCAGACCGCATCCTGCACCGCGTTGGCGACCGCCGCCATGGCGCCCACCGTTCCGGCCTCGCCACAGCCCTTCATCCCCATCGGGTTCTGGGTGGAGGGCACGGCTTCGGTCGCAAATCCCATCATGGGCACATCAGAGGCCCTTGGCATGGCATAGTCCATGAACGATGCCGTGAGCAGCTGACCTTCGCTGTCATAGACCACCCGTTCCAGCATGGCCTGCCCCAGCCCCTGGGCGACACCGCCATGCACCTGTCCTTCGGCCAGGGCCGGGTTGATCAGATTGCCGAAATCATCGACGACCGTATAGCGATCCACCTCGGCCGCGCCGGTTTCGGGATCGATCACCACCTCGCAGATATGAGCCCCGTTCGGGAACGAGCGCCCCGGAAGCGTGGCCCGCGCAGAATGACGCAGCAAATCGGTGCGACCTTGCGCGCGGGCCATCTCTGCGGCCTCCACGAAGGTCGGCGTCAGGTTCGATCCCGGTGCACGGAAGGTTTCACCGTCAAAATCCACAGCGTCTTCGTCAACGCCCAGCTCCTCTGCCAGAAAGGGGGTAAAGGCTTCGATCATCTTGTCCACGGTCGCCAGCGTCGCGGTGGCCTGGGTGGTGACCGAGCGTGAGCCGCCGGTACCGCCGCCGCGCGCGATCAGGTCGCTGTCGCCCTGGATAACGGAAATCTGCTCTGCCGGGATGCCGGTCTGATCGGCAAGGAACTGAGCATAAACGGTTTCATGCCCCTGTCCGTTGCTTTGCGTACCGACATAGATGTTCACCCGGCCGTCCTCCAGAAACTCCACTTCCGCGCCTTCCGAAGGATCACCCAAAATGCTTTCGATATAGTAACACAGTCCCACGCCGCGCAGCAGACCCTTGCCTGCATCCGCCGCCTTGCGCGCGGCAAACCCAGCCAGATCGGCCTCCTCGGCGGCGCGGTCCAGCACCCGGTTGAAGTCGCCCACATCGTAGGTTTCGCCCACGATTGTCGGATAGGGGAAGGCGGCAGGGGCGATGAAGTTGCGGCGGCGCAGCTCCAGGGGATCCACGCCCAGCTCGCGCGCGGCGCGGTCCATCACACGCTCCAGCACGTAGATCGCCTCGGGGCGGCCTGCGCCGCGATAGGCATCGACTTGCGTCGTGTTGGTATAGATCCCCTCTGCGCTAAGCCAGGCTGTCTTGATGTCATAGACGCCGGTCAGAACCCTGCTGAACAGCGTGGTCTGGATGATCTGGCCAAAGGGCGCGTTATAGGCGCCAAGGTTGCAGCGCGTATGCACCCGGTAGCCGGTGATCTTCAAATCTTCGTCAAAGGCCAGTTCCGCCAGCGAGGTCAGATCGCGTCCGCCATTGTCCGACAGCATGGATTCGGAGCGGTCCCCCATCCACAGGACGGGCCGCCCCAGCACACGCGCGGCATGGGCCACCGCGTAATATTCCGGGTAGGGCTGCGATTTCATGCCAAAACCGCCTCCCACATCCGGGGTCACCACATGCACCTGTTCCTCGTCGAGGCGCAGTTTCTTGGCGAGGTTGCCCTTCACACCCCAGACGCCCTGCCCGCCAAAGGTGAAATGCAGACGGTCCTCGCGCCATTCGGCAAAACAGCCGCGCGGCTCCATCGAGTTGACGATGACGCGATTGTCTTCGACCTGCAGCGATACGGTATGCGCCGCCTTGGAGAATGCTTCTTCGGTGGCCGCCTCATCCCCCATACCCCAGTCGAAGGCGCGGTTGTCGGGCACATCGGGGTGCAAAGGTTCGCCGCCCGGCACAATGTCCAGCTTGACCGGCAGATCGTCGATTTCCAACTCGATCAGCTCGCCCGCATCGCGCGCCTGATCCAGCGTCTCCGCCACGACAACGGCCACCGGCTCGCCCACGTGGCGCACCCGGTCATGGGCCAACATCGGGCGATGCGGTGCCGCGGCGCTGCTGCCATCGCGGTTCTTGATCAGGATGCCATCGATGCCCGTGTCATATCCGGCATCCACGTAGTCCTGATAGGTCACGACCATCTGCACGCCCTCGGCCGCGCGGGCGTCATCGACATCGAGCGCGGTGATCACCCCATGGGCCACCGGGCTGCGCAACACCCAGGTCTTGAGCGCATCCTTCGGCGCGGCGTCTTCGATATAGCTCCCATGTCCGGTCAGAAACCGGACATCCTCGGTGCGTTTGACTGGCTGGCTTTTTCCGAATTTCTGCATGCTCGTCCCCTCCGCGCGCGTGGTGCTTGCTTTGGGGCCGACATTAGCCTTCGCGGCCCGCTTGTCCAGAGAGGGCGATCACGGTCGCCACGTCAGAGAGCCCATATCCATTGAACTGGGTGCTCATGGCCGAAGAATACGCACCAAGCCCGGGAAAGAGCACATAGTCGCCGATCATGCTGTCTTCCGGCAGCGGCAGGCCATCCGGCAAGCGATCCAGACTGTCGCAGGTGGGGCCGAAGACGATGCGGGGTTTTCGCGCAGCTCTCCTGTGTCGGCCTTCGGCGCTGACGACCTCGACCCGCCCCGGCAGGCCCATGTCGCGGATATCGACCAGCCCGCCATAGATCCCGTCGTTGAGGTAGACCACCTCACCCCCCTTGCGCAGCCCCTTGATGCGGGCGGCAAGGGTGAAGGCCTCTGACACCATGGCACGGCCCGGCTCGCAGATCAGCTGCGGCGCCTCGGCACCAAAAGCCTCGGTCACGGCGGCGCCGATTGCGGCAAAGACACTCTCCAGATCCGGCGCATTGCCGTTGCGGTTGGCGGCGAAGCCACCGCCCACGTTCAGCCGCGCCACCTTGACGCCCGCTGCATCGACGATCCGGCGCGCCGCGTGGATATATTCGACCCAGGCCGCGGCATCTTCGCATTGCGTGCCGGGATGGAAACACAAGGCGGGCGTCCAGCCCATCGCGGCGACCTCTTTTAGCAACGCCACGGCCTCTTCCGGTGCGGCGCCGAACTTGCTGCCAAAATCATAGGCCGCACCCGCGACAGGCAGAGCAAACCGCACGGCGATCTCGCAGCTCCGCGGCACCTCGCGCAGTTTCTCCAGCTCGCTGGCGTCATCCACCGACCAGCTGGCCACACCATGGGCAATCCCGGCGGCGATTTCTGCTTCCGAGCGTACCGGGTTGTTGTAATGCATCACCGCATCGGTGCTGGCGGCCCGTACCGCCTCCATTTCCGCAGGCGAGGCCACATCAAAACCCGAAACGCCCGCCGCAACCAGATTGGACAACACCGCCGGATGCGGGTTGGCCTTGACCGCATAGGTCACCAGCCCCGGAAAGCCGCGCAGAAACCGCTCCGCCGTCTGATGCAATACCTGCGGCGCAAAATAGAGGATCGGGTGATCCGGGGTGCGGCGCGCAAGGTGGGTTTCAGGATCAAGCCAGAGCGGAGGGATATGCTGCATCGAAAACGGGACCTCGGTTGGACAGTCAGGGCGAATTTGCCGGTTTTCGTTCAATATCCCGCAGTTCCACGTCGATTCCCGCCGTCACATTGCCTATAGTGACGGAAAATATCGGCAGATAGGCAGATACTTCATGCAGATCGACGAAACAGACCGGCAGCTTCTGTCGCTGTTGCGGGACAATGCCAGGCGATCCGTGGCCGAGCTCGCCCGGAGCATGGGGCTTGCCCGCACCACGGTACAGACGCGGATCGAACGGCTGGAGACCCTTGGCGTGATCTCGGGCTATACGCTGAAACTGTCGCCTGCCGCGCGTCCGCCGCTGCAGGCCACGGTGCTGATCTCGATCGAACCGCGGAGCGGCCCCGACGTGCTGGCGCGGTTGCGCAGCCTGCCCGGCGTCGAGGTCGTTCACACCACGTCCGGGCGCTTCGACCTCTTGGCGCAGGTGGTGGCCCAAAGCACGGATGAACTGGACGAGACCATCGACCGCATCGGCGAGGCGCGCGGTGTGCGCTCCTCCGAAAGCCTGATCCATCTGGCCACCAAACTGGACCGCAGCGGGATGCGGGGATAGGCGCTAAACCTGAGTGATATGTGCCTGAAAACTAGTGCGCCCGGCCAACTTTGCGGTGACCCGCATCAAAGTCTGGCCGGGCGGCTTTGTGAATTGCGGGAGGAGGGAAGGGCCCGCTGTTCTCTTCATCTTTGACACTAGCAAGGCAGTGTTAAGCCACCGTTACCCGGCCGCCCGTTTTCCTGGTTCCCCGCCCTGCCCCGCCTTCCCACTTTCCCTTTGCCGCCCCCTTCTGTAAGGGAGGGAGCGATCCGAATTGACATGCACGCAGGACCAAACCGATGGCGATGGAAAAGACATTCAATGCAGCCGAGGCGGAACACCGCCTGTATGAGGCCTGGGAAAAGGCCGGTTGCTTCAAGGCCGGCGCAAATGCCAAGCCCGAGGCCTCCACCTATTGCATCATGATCCCGCCGCCCAATGTCACCGGCGTTCTGCACATGGGCCACGCCTTCAACAACACGCTGCAGGATATCCTGATCCGCTGGAAGCGCATGCAGGGCTTCGACACGCTCTGGCAGCCGGGGCAAGACCATGCCGGCATCGCCACCCAGATGGTGGTGGAACGCGAACTGGCGAACACCCAGCAGCCCTCCCGCGCGGAGCTGGGGCGGGACGCTTTCCTCGAAAAGGTCTGGGAATGGAAAAGCCAGTCCGGCGGCACCATCGTCAACCAGCTGAAACGCCTTGGTGCGTCCTGCGACTGGTCGCGCAATGCCTTCACCATGTCCGGCGCCCCCGGTGCGCCCGAAGGCGAAGAGGGCAATTTCCACGATGCCGTCATCAAGGTCTTCGTGGATATGTACAACAAGGGTCTCATCTACCGTGGCAAGCGGCTGGTGAACTGGGACCCGCATTTCGAAACCGCGATCTCCGACCTTGAGGTCGAGAATATCGAGGTCGCGGGTCACATGTGGCACTTCAAATACCCGCTCGCGGGTGGTGCGACCTATACCTACGTCGAAAAGGACGAGGACGGGAATGTCACCCTGGAGGAGGTGCGCGATTACATCTCCATCGCCACCACCCGGCCCGAAACCATGCTGGGCGATGGCGCGGTTGCGGTGCATCCCGATGATGCGCGCTATGCCCCCATCGTGGGCAAGCTGGTCGAGATCCCCGTCGGCCCCAAGGAACACCGCCGCCTGATCCCGATCATCACCGATGAATACCCCGATCCCGACTTCGGCTCCGGCGCGGTGAAGATCACCGGTGCCCATGACTTCAACGACTACCAGGTGGCCAAGCGCGGCGGCATCCCGATGTACCGCCTGATGGACACCAAGGGCGCCATGCGCGCAGACGGCGCGCCTTATGCCGAGGCCGCAACCACCGCCATGGCTGTCGCCAAGGGCGAGCAGACCCTCTCTGAGGCTGAAGCTGACGCCGTGAACCTGGTGCCCGAAGACCTGCGCGGTCTGGACCGGTTCGAAGCGCGCAAGGCCGTTGTCGAGCAGATCACGGCCGAGGGCCTTGCCGTGATGGTCAAGGAGACCACCAAGGACGAGGACGGCAACGAGGTCGAAACCCTTGTGCCGCTGGTCGAGAACAAGCCGATCATGCAGCCCTTTGGGGATCGCTCCAAGGTGGTGATCGAACCGATGCTGACCGACCAGTGGTTCGTGGACGCCGAAAAGGTCGTCGGCCCGGCGCTGGACACCGTGAAGGACGGCACCGTCAAGATCCTGCCCGAAAGCGGTGAGAAGACATATTACCACTGGCTGGAGAACATCGAACCCTGGTGCATCTCACGCCAGCTGTGGTGGGGTCACCAGATCCCGGTCTGGTATGGCTTCGATCTGTCGGGCGAAGGTTTCACCGACGATGAAGGCGACGGCGCCCTTGATCTGGTGGAAAGCCTGCGCCTGATGTGGGAACAGAAGCTGCTGATCGGGGAAGAGCCGCGCCACTGCGCCGCCGATTTCGACAGCGTCAAATCGCAGTTCGACGACATTCTTGTCGGCCTGCCCGCCCCGCTGAACCACGCCGCTGTGGTCGAGGTCGAAACCCGCGCCGAGGCGGTTCATGCCTTCGCTGCCGCCCTGGCCGAATATGAGACCACGCAGGATCCGACCAAACTGGTCTACCCGGTCTGGCGCGACCCCGATGTGCTCGACACTTGGTTTTCCTCCGGCCTCTGGCCGATCGGCACCCTGGGCTGGCCCGAGGACACCGATGAGCTGAAGAAGTACTTCCCGACCTCGACGCTGGTCACAGGCCAGGACATCCTGTTCTTCTGGGTTGCCCGCATGATGATGATGCAGCTGGCGGTCGTGGATCAGATCCCGTTCGACACTGTTTACCTCCATGGCCTGGTGCGCGATGCCAAGGGCAAGAAGATGTCGAAATCCACCGGCAACGTCATCGATCCCTTGGAAATCATTGACGAATACGGCGCCGATGCGCTGCGCTTTACCAATGCGGCGATGGCCTCCCTTGGCGGCGTGCTGAAGCTCGACATGCAGCGCATCGCGGGCTACCGGAACTTTGGCACCAAGCTGTGGAACGCCATCCGCTTTGCCGAGATGAACGAGGTCTTCACCGATGCGGTGCCGCAGAGCGATGTGGCCGATCTGAAGCCCGCGCAGGCCGTCAACGCCTGGATCATCGGCGAGACCGCCCGCGTACGCGAAGAAGTGGATGCCGCACTGGACGCCTTCCGCTTCAACGATGCGGCGCAGGCGCTGTATGCCTTTGTCTGGGGCAAGGTCTGCGACTGGTATGTGGAACTCTCGAAACCGCTTCTGCAGGGCGAAGACGCCGCTGCCCAGGCCGAGACCCGCGAGACAATGCGCTGGGTGATGGATCAATGTCTGATCCTGCTGCATCCCATCATGCCCTTCATCACTGAGGAACTTTGGGGCCAGACCGGCACCCGTGCCAAGATGCTGGTGCACGCCGATTGGCCCGCCTATACCGCCGCCGATCTGGTCAATGCCGAGGCCGACCGGGAAATTAACTGGGTCATCTCGGTGATCGAGAACACCCGCTCTGCCCGCGCCCAGATGCATGTGCCCGCAGGCCTGAAAGTGGCCATGCTGGTGACCGAGATCGATGAGGCCGCCCAGACCGCATGGGACCGCAACGAGGCGCTGATCAAACGTCTGGCGCGCATCGACAGCCTGACCAAGGTGGATGCCCTGCCCAAGGGCTGCGTGTCGATCTCGGCGCCGGGTGCCTCCTTTGGCCTGCCGCTCGCGGATATCATCGACATCGACGAGGAAAAGGCGCGCCTTGAGAAAACCCTTGGCAAACTGGCCAAGGAACTGGGGGGGCTGCGTGGCCGCTTGAACAACCCGAAATTCGTGGCCTCCGCCCCGGATGAGGTGGTGGAAGAAGCGCGCGAGAACCTGGCGCTGCGCGAAGAAGAAGAGACCAAGATCAAAGAGGCGCTCGCCCGTCTCTCAGAGATCGGCTGACGGTCAAGACATAGCCGCCCACCGCATGTGGGCGGCTTCCTTTGAATTTGCTTGCCATTTCTAACGCATTTTTGAGATTTTGAGGCAGGAAACGGGGAAAATCGGCCAAGGCAGCCCATTGTCTTTGCGCCTCTTCTGTTTCAGCTTGGCAAAAACAATAAAGGGATTCCGCATGCCAAAAGGATATTGGGTGGCCCATGTCGATGACATGGAACGTTACAAGGACTATGTGGCGGCAAATGCAGCGCCTTTTGCAGAATACGGCGCGAAATTCCTGGTCCGCGGCGGCCCCAAGGAAGTGCGCGAAGGCAAGATGCGCGCCCGCACGGTGGTGATCGAATTCAAGGATTACGAAACCGCCAAGGCCTGTTACGACTCGGTTGCCTACCAGGATGCCAAGGCCTTGCGTGACCCGGTCTCGACCGGGGATATGGAGATCATCGAAGGCTATGATGGCTAAGTGCCGTTGGCCGCTGTTCATTTGCAGGGTAATCTGACCTCATGCTGAAAAAGTTCTTCCAGGCCCTTCGCCCGCCGCAACCCCCGGCCCTGCCGGACCCGGATGCCGAACTGGCGCTTGGCGCATTGATGGTGCGCGTGGCGCAGTCGGATCGGGACTATCAGCTGGAAGAGATCAGCCTGATCGACCGGATCCTGGCGCGGCTTTACCAGCACAATGCGATCGAGGCTGCCAAGGTCCGCGCCAACTGCGAGAAACTGCATGCGGCGGCCCCGGAAACCGATACCTTCGGGCGCCTGATCCGCGAAACCACCGGGCTGGACGAACGGCTGGCGGCGCTGGACGCGCTGTGGGAGGTGGTGCTGGCGGATGGCAACGAACACGAGGGCGAGGTCAAGATCGTCGAGGACGCGCGCAAGGCCATGGGGCTGTCCTATGCCGACAATGAGGCGGCGCGGGAACGGGCCCGGCAAAAGCTGGGCGCCCCGACAGGAAAGGGTGAATGATGTTCCAGGAACTACTGAAGCGCCTGCTGTCTCCGGCCCAGGAAACCCTGGGCGACAGCGATGCCCGCCTTGCCCTGACCGCGCTTCTGGTGCGGGTCGCGCGGTCCGACCATAACTACGCCGAGGTGGAAAAGGACCGCATCGACCGCATCAACCAGTCGCGCTACGGGCTGGATATGGGCGGCGCGATCCTGCTGCGCGAAGAAGCCGAAGCGATGGAGGCAGAAGCCCCCGACACGGTGCGCTTTACCCGCGCGATCAAGGACGCTGTGCTCTACGACGACCGGATCGCGGTGATCGAGGCACTGTGGCAGGTGGCCCTTGCCGATGGCCAGCGGGATGCCGATGAAGACACGCTGTTGCGGCTGTCCTCCAGCCTGCTGGGGGTGAATGATCGTGACAGCGCCCTGGCCAGACAACGGGCGGAGGCCGCGCAATGATTGCCTATCTCGGAATGTATGATCGTCCGGAGACCGCCGAGGCCAACGACCGGCTGTGGAGCGCGATCCGCAACGCGCTGGCGGGATCTTTTGACGGGCTGCCCGAAACGCCCGACCGCAACAAGGATGCCTGGTCGGCCTGGACCGCCAAGGATCTGGTGCTTGGGCAGACCTGCGGCTGCCCGCTGCGCACGCGTCTTTACGGCGAGGTGCAGCTGGTGGGCACGCCCGACTATGGCCATGAAGGCTGCGCGCCGGGCCATTACTACAGCGTCTTTGTCACCCGCAAGGAGGGCGGCATCGGCACCCTTGCGCAGGCTGACGGCAAGACATTTGCCTATAACGACAGCCTGTCCCAATCGGGCTGGGCCGGGCCCTTGATCCATATGCAGGACGCAGGGCTCTTGCCCGGCAGCCTGTTGGAAACCGGTAGCCACAGGGAATCGGCGCAGGCCGTTGCCGAGGGGCGCGCGGATTTTGCGGCGCTGGATATCCTGTCGTGGCAGATGATCCAGAAATACGACGATTTTGCCGCCGATTTGCAGGTGGTTGACCGCACGGGCGCCACGCCGGGACTGCCCTTCATCACAGCACTTGGCAATGATCCGCAGGTGCTGTTCGAGGCGCTGGAACAGGCCATTGCGACCCTGGACGCCGAAGCCGCCGAGACGCTGCATCTCAAGGGGATCGTCCAGATCCCGATGGCCGACTACCTGGCGGTTCCCACCCCCCCTGGCCCGGTTCTGACCGAGCAAAAGATCCGCGCGCGCGCAAAGGCGTAAACCGCCGATCATTTTGTCGACAGCACTGCCCAATTCGCAGCATTCCCGACCAGATCAGGCGGTTTGCACATTGCATTCCGCCTTTTTTTGGGTCCAATAAAGAAAAATTTCACCAACCGGACGATGCTGACCTTGACCACCGCCATGACCGTTACGACGCCTGAGACAGACACCACGCCCGTGCTGGAGATCCGTGGCCTGCACAAATCCTATGGCGATCTGGAGGTCATCAAGGGCGTGGATATCACCGCGCCGCGCGGCTCGGTCGTGTCGCTGATCGGCTCCTCCGGCTCTGGAAAATCCACGCTTCTGCGCTGCTGCAACCTGCTTGAGGACAGCCAGCAAGGCGAGATTCTATTCAAGGGCGAACCGATCCAATGGAGCGGCAGCGGCCAACACCGCCATCCCGCCGATCCCAAACAGGTGCTGCGCATCCGAACCAATCTTTCGATGGTGTTCCAGCAGTTCAACCTCTGGTCCCATATGACCATTCTGCAAAACGTGATGGAAGCGCCGTTGACGGTGCTGAAACGCGACCGTGCCGCGGTCGAAGCCTCTGCCCGCAAGTATCTCGACAAGGTCGGCATCGGCGACAAATGCGATGTCTACCCGGCGCAGCTTTCGGGTGGGCAGCAGCAGCGCGCAGCGATTGCCCGCGCCCTGTGCATGGAGCCCGAGGCGCTGCTGTTCGATGAACCTACATCGGCGCTGGACCCGGAGCTGGAACAGGAAGTGGTGAAGGTGATCAAGGATCTGGCCGCCGAAGGGCGCACCATGATGATCGTGACCCATGACATGAACATGGCTGCCGATGTATCGGACCATGTCGTCTTCCTGCACCAGGGATTGATCGAGGAGCAAGGCCCGCCAGAGGAGGTGTTCGGCAATACCCAATCCGAGCGCCTGCAGGCTTTCCTGTCCTCGACCAAACGCTAAGACAATAAACGACCAATAACCAACCAAACGGGAGTAAACTCATGAAATCCATTCTTCTCGGCACCGCTGCCCTGGCCCTGACCGCGGGCGTTGCTCTGGCAGACACCGTGCGCCTTGGCACTGAGGGCGCCTACCCTCCCTACAACTTCATCAACGACAAGGGTGAAGTGGACGGTTTCGAGCGCGAGCTGGGCGACGAGCTGTGCAAGCGCGCCGCGCTGACCTGCGAGTGGGTCACCAACGACTGGGATTCGATCATCCCCAACCTGACCTCGGGCAACTATGACGCAATCATCGCCGGCATGTCGATCACCGCGGAGCGCGAGGAAGTCGTCGACTTCACCCAAGGCTACACCCCGCCGTCGCCCTCGGCCTATGCCGCACTGTCCGCAGATGTGGACCTGGCCGGTGGCATCATCGCGGCCCAGACCGCGACCATCCAAGCCAACCACGTGGTCGACACCGGCGCCACCCTGGTCGAATACCCGACCCCGGATGAAACCATCGCGGCCGTCGTCTCTGGCGAAGCCGATGCGGTTCTGGCCGACAAGGACTTCCTGGAGCCGCAGGTGGAAGGCTCTGATCTGATGTTCGTCGGCGGCGATGTGCCGCTCGGCGGTGGCATCGGCATGGCCTTCCGCGAAAGCGATGACGAGCTGCGCGGCAAGTTCGACGCGGCCATCACCTCGATGAAGGAAGACGGCAGCCTGAACGCGCTGATCACCAAATGGGAAGTGGGCGGCACCTGGTAAGCCCTGCCTGCCCTTTCCAAATGACTGGCAAAGGGGGGCAAGGCTCCCCTTTGCTGTATTTTCCAGTTGCTCCCGCGCTCCGCCCTGTAAAGGCGCTGCGCGCGTGACATAGACGAAGAGGTCAGCCATCTTTTCCTATTGCTCAGACCCGGCCAGCCTGGAGGGCCTCCAGTGGCTGTCCTGCTACCTGACCACCGGAAAGCACATGGGGTTCTATGTCGCTTTTGGGACGGTCCTCTTACTGCTGGCCATCACGGCTCCGATGGCGCTCCTGTTCGGTTTTGGCGGCGCCATCGCGGCGCGCGCCCAGTTCCTGCCCCTGTCCTGGCTGGGCAAGGGGTATATCGCCATCGTGCGCGGCGTGCCGGACATCGCCTTCTTCCTGTTCTTCGTGATCGCGCTGGATCAGGGCATCGAATGGCTGCGTCACACAATCAAATGCCCCGACTGGGATCAGCCGATCCGCCAGGGCAGCGATTTCCTGGTCTGTGACATTGCCAAGATGCCGCTTGGGACCTCTCCGCAATGGATCCACGAGGTCTACGGCTTTACCCTTGCTGTGGTGACCTTTGCCATCGTCTTTGGCGCCTTTGCCGCCAATGTTCTTTATGGCGCCATGACCGCCGTACCACGCGCGCAGATCGAAACCGCCGAAGCCTATGGCATGACCCGGCGACAGGCCTTCTGGCGCATCACCGTTCCGCAGATGTGGACCTACGCGCTGCCCGGCCTGTCGAACCTGTGGATGGTACTGATCAAGGCCACGCCACTGCTGTTCCTCCTGGGCGTCGAGGATATCGTCTATTGGGCGCGAGAGCTCGGTGGCAGCAAGACCGCCAAGTTCACCGACTACCCCCATGGCGACTGGCGCATGTGGTACTTCCTGGCGCTGCTGGTCTTCTACCTCGCCTTCACCAAGGTGTCCGAGGTGGTGCTGGAGCGGATCTCGGCCCGTCTGTCGCATGGACAAGCCACGCTGGGCGGCGAAGCGCAAAGGAAAGCGACATGAGCTGTCTTGAGACCATCGAAGCCTATGCCTTCCGTTCGCTGGGCTATGGCGAACGCCTGCTGCCCCGCAGCGATTTCACCCTGTGCGAACATTTCACCCTGATCGGATCGGGGATGATCTGGAACATCTACTTTGGCACCCTGGCGGTCATCAGCGGCTTCTTCTTTGCCAACCTTCTGGCGGTGGCCAAGAACTCGCCCTCTGCGATCTGGCGCAAACCGGCGGAGTGGTTCATCTTCGTCTTCCGCGGCTCGCCTCTCTTTATCCAGTTCTTCTTTGCCTATTTCCTGTTCCTGGAGCTGAAAGGCATCTCGCCGATTCTGGATGCCTTCTCCTCGGCCTGGCTTGGGGCGCTGGTGGTTCTGTTCCTTAATACCTCTGCCTATAGCGCGGAAATCTTCTACGGGGCGCTGCGGTCGATCCCCCGCGGCGATGTCGAGGCGGCCGATGCCTATGGTCTGACCGGCTGGCACCGCTTCCGCCGGATCATGTGGCCGACGATGATGCGGCTGGCCTGGCCCTCTTACACCAACGAGGCGATCTTCCTGTTTCATGCGACCACGCTGGTGTTCTTTTCCGGCTTTCCGGCCTGGCGGCAAAAGGGCGATGCGCTTTATTATGCGAACTACTTTGCGGACAAGACGTTCAACCCGTTCATCCCCTACCCGATTCTGGCCTTCTACTTCATCCTGTTGACGCTTTTGATCATCGGTCTCTTTGGCCTGGTCAACAAAAGACTGAACCGCCATATCCCGCAGGAACGCCGGACAAAAATGCGGCTGAGGCCAAATCTAATCCGCTGATTTCGCCTCTTGCACAGCAACAGAACATGGCTCCTTCGGGGGCCATTTTTTGTGCGCAGATCGGGCTGCGGCAATTTTTGATCAAATTTTGATTGCGTCTTTCCTTGGCTCCGGTAGAACTATGAGCACCAACAATGGAGCCCCAAATGGACCTCTCTGGCCTCAGAACCGTCCGCATTGCCGCCTGTGACATGAATGGACAGATGCGCGGCAAACGCATGCCCGCAAGCCTTGCCCGCAAACTGGATGACGGCACCGCCCGAATGCCTGTCTCGGTTCTAAACGTGGATATCTGGGGCCGCGACATCGAGGACAGCCCGCTGGTCTTTGAGACCGGCGATGCCGATGGCATCTTGTTGCCAACGGATCGCGGCGCTGTCCCCATGCCCTGGCTCAGCACCCCTTCGGCACTGATCCCGATGACCATGGTGCTGGAGGACGGCACGCCCTTCCTCGGCGATCCGCGCCAGGTTCTGGCGCAGGTGCTTGAGCGCTACACGGCGCGCGGCTGGAAAGTCGTTGCCGCGACCGAGATGGAGTTCAACCTGGTGGATGACGGCGGTGCGCAGCCGGGGCCGCCCATTGACCCATTGACGGGGCGCGAGCTGGACCAGCAATCGGTGCTATCGGTGGCCGAGCTTGACGCCTTTGATGCCTTCTTTTCCGATGTCTATGAGGGCGCCGAGGCGATGGGCATCCCCGCCAAGGACGCCATTTCCGAAGCAGGCCTCGGCCAGTTCGAAATCAACCTCGATCACCAGGATGCCATGCGCTGTGCCGACGATGCATGGCTGTTCAAGGCCCTGGTCAAGGGGCTGGCGCGCAAACACGGATTTGCCGCCACCTTCATGGCGAAACCCTATGCCGAAGAGGCCGGGAACGGCATGCATGTGCATTTCTCGGTGGTGGATGAGGCGGGAAACAACATCTTCGACAATGGCACCGATGCCGGGTCCGACCTGCTGCTGAATGCAGTGGCCGGCTGCCTGGCGGCGATGCCCGCCAGCACGCTGATCTTTGCCCCGCACGGCAATTCCTACGACCGGCTGATCCCCGGCGCCCATGCGCCCACCAGCGCCGCCTGGGCCTATGAAAACCGCACCGCCGCCATCCGCATTCCCGGCGGCAGCCCCAAGGCCCGCCGGATCGAACACCGGGCCGCGGGCGGTGACATCAACCCCTATCTGATGCTGGCCACCGTGCTGGGCGCGGCCCTCGTGGGGATCGAAGACGCGATGCAGCCCCCCGCCCCCTCCAGCGGCAACATCTACGACATCAAGGGGCTGCCACAGCTTGCCGCCAGCTGGGCCGAGGCCATCGATCTGTTTGAAAGCGATCCGCTGATCGCTCGCATCCTGCCCGCCATGGCAATCCGCAACCTGGTGATGACAAAACGGCAGGAACTGGCCGAATTCGCCAACCGCCCGCAAGAGGCCCACTGGCTGTCCTGGCTTGAGGCGGTATGATCTCTTGCCCGAGCGTCATGGATCGGATAGGGTGAATTTGATCAAATTTGGTGACCTATGAAAATCGGCATTCTGCAAACCGGCCATGCCCCCGAAGACCTGATCGAAAGCTCGGGCGACTATGACGAAATGTTCCGCACCCTTTTGGGGGGGAACGGCTTTGAATTCAAAACCTGGGCTGTCGTGGATGGTATCTTCCCGGATGGGCCAGAAGAGGCCGATGCCTGGCTGATCACCGGATCCAAACACGGCGCCTATGAGCCGCACGACTGGATTCCCCCGCTGGAGGAACTGATCCGCCAGATCAATGCCCGCAAACAGCCCATGGCGGGGATCTGCTTTGGCCATCAGATCATCGCGCAGGCTCTTGGCGGCACGGTTGCCAAATACGATGGGGGCTGGGCCGTGGGTCATGTGACCTATCAGCAAGACGGCAAGGACGTCACCCTCAACGCCTGGCACCAGGATCAGGTTATCCAGCGCCCCGAAGGCGCCCGCGTGCTGGCAGGGAATGCCTTCTGCGAGAATGGCATCCTGGCCTATGGCGACCACATCTGGACCGTGCAGCCCCATCCCGAGTTCTCGAACGGCTTCGTGCAGGGCCTGATCGAAAAACGCGGTCGCGGCGTGGTGCCGGATCAGATCCTCGACAGCGCCGCCCAAGGTCTGAACACCCCCGTAGACAATCCTGAAATCGCAACCTTCCTCGCAGAGTTTTTCAAGAAAGAGAGGACCTGATGTCCGCCTGGCTCGACGCCCTTCCAGATGCCGCAAAATCCTACCTGGAGGGCCGTCGTCTCGACGAGGTTGAATGCATCATCTCGGACCTGCCGGGCATCGCCCGAGGGAAGGCGGTGCCAGCCAGCAAGTTCGAGAAACAAGAGTATTTCCACCTGCCCGACAGCATCTTCTACCAGACCATCACCGGCGACTGGGGCGAGGCTGCCGGAGAGGATGGCTTCATCGAACGGGACATGATCCTTTACCCCGACATGACCACGGTGACGGCAGCCCCCTGGACCGGCGACTGGACATTGCAGGTGATCCACGATGCCTATGACCGCGACGGCGACCCGATTGCCTGCTCGCCGCGCAACGTGTTGAAGCGGGTGGTTCAGCTCTATCACGACAAGGGCTGGGATCCGGTCGTGGCGCCGGAGATGGAATTCTTCCTGGTCGCCCGTAACGTCGACCCCGCCCATGAGATCAAGCCAATGATGGGCCGCTCGGGCCGCCCCGCCGCCGCGCGCCAGGCCTATTCGATGACAGCCGTGGATGAATTCGGCCCGGTGATCGACGACATCTACGACTTTGCCGAAGCACAGGGCTTCGAGATCGACGGCATCACCCAGGAAGGCGGTGCCGGGCAGTTGGAAATCAACCTGCGCCATGGCGATCCGGTGAAGCTGGCGGATGAGGTCTTCTACTTCAAGCGCCTGATCCGCGAGGCCGCGCTGCGCCACGACTGCTTTGCCACCTTCATGGCAAAACCGATCGCGGATGAGCCCGGCTCGGCCATGCATATCCACCACTCGATCATCGACAAGGAAACCGGCGAAAACATCTTCTCCGGCCCACAAGGCGGTGAAACGGATGCCTTCTATCACTTCATCGCCGGGCTGCAGAACCACCTGCCCGCCGGCGTCGCGGTGATGGCGCCCTATGTGAACTCTTACCGGCGCTACGTGAAGGACCACGCCGCCCCCATCAACCTGGAATGGGGCCGCGACAACCGCACCACCGGGATCCGCGTGCCGCTCTCCGGCCCCGCGGCGCGCCGCGTGGAAAATCGCCTTGCCGGGATGGACTGCAACCCGTACCTCGGCATCGCCGTATCGCTGGCCTGCGGCTATCTCGGTCTCATCGAAGAGGAACGCCCCCGCCGCCAGTTCAAGGGCGACGCCTATGAGGGCGACGGCGATATTCCCCAGGTCATGGGACAGGCGCTGGATCTCTTTGACGAGGCCAGCAAGCTGCACGAGGTCCTCGGCCCCGAGTTCGCCCGCGTCTATGGCATCGTCAAACGCACCGAATACGAGGAATTCCTACAGGTGATCTCCCCCTGGGAGCGTGAGCACCTGCTGCTGAACGTCTGATCCTTGGTTCCTGCCGCCCGCGCGGTGCAACACCGACCAAATCCCGCGCCGCTGATCCCGGCGCGCCCCGTCTGCATGAGGTGATCCCATGGGTTTGAACCTGCTCTATTCCAATGACCGCAAGGGCCACTATCCGGACAGCTGGTACACGGCAACGGCGACCGCAACCGCGCCCTTTCCCGCGCTCAAGGGCGATATCCGGGCCGATGTCTGCATCGTTGGCGGCGGTTACACCGGCCTGTCTGCCGCGCTGCACCTGGCAGAGGCTGGCATGGAGGTGGTCCTCCTGGAGGCACACCGCGTCGGTTTTGGCGCCTCTGGCCGCAATGGCGGGCAGCTTGGCAGCGGGCAGCGCATGGATCAGGAAGGTCTCGAAAGCCTGATGGGTGAGACAGAGTCCCGGAAACTCTGGCAATTGGGGGAAGAGGCGAAGGATCTGGTGAAATCCCTGATCGCCCGTCATGACATCGATTGCCACCTGAAACCGGGGGTGGCCTGGACCGGCTCCTCCCACGGTGAGGTCAAGCATCTGCACGACTATGGCCGCCACCTGCAGGAGCGCTATGGCTACGATCAGCTTGAAATCCTGGACCAGAGCGCCTGCCATGCCATGTGCCCATCACCGGATTACAAGGGCGGTTTCCTTGACCATGGCGCGGCCCACCTGCACCCGCTGAACTATGCCCTGGGCCTGGCCCGGGCGGCAGATGCGGCCGGCGCAAAGATCTATGAACAAAGCGAAGCCCTGGAGATCAGCGAAGGCGCCAAGGTCAAGCTGCGCACGGCGGCAGGCACCGTCACCGCCGATCACCTGATCCTCGCCTGTAATGGCTACCTTGGCGGGCTCAACCGCCAGGTTGCGGCCCGGGTGATGCCGATCAACAATTTCGTGGTCGCCACCGAACCCCTGGGCGACAGGGCGACTGAGGTGCTGACCCGCGATGTGGCCGTGGCCGACAGCAAATTCGTGGTCAACTACTTCCGCCTCAGCCACGACAAAAGGCTGCTGTTCGGCGGCGGCGAAAGCTATGGCTACCGCTTTCCCACCGATATCGAGGCGACGGTGCGCAAGCCCATGCTTCAGATCTTCCCGCATCTGCGGGATGTGCGCGTCGATTACGCCTGGGGCGGGACCCTGGGCATCACCATGAAACGCATGCCCTATCTTGCCAGGTTGGCGCCCAATGTCCTGTCGGCCTCGGGCTATTCCGGCCACGGGGTCGGCACTGCCACCCATGCCGGGCAGTTGATGGCGCAGGCCATCAAGGGACAGGCCGAAGGCTTTGACACCATGGCCCGCGTCCCCGCCCCCGCCTTTCCCGGCGGATCGCGCCTGCGCTCGCCGCTATTGGTGCTGGCAATGACCTGGTTCGCCATGCGGGACCGTTTGGGGCTCTGATCGCGGCGCAAATACCCCCAGCCTCCCCTGCGACATCGCAACAGTTCTGTGAATTTTTCCCTGTCCGAAGGTTGAAGCTGGGCCTTTTGCTTGGCTTTACCCGCCTGCTGTTTTAGAATTACCAAATCAGATATTTGGGAAATTGAAATATGACGCTGCCCCCGAACGTTCATGACGCCGAACCGATCCCCGCAGCCGCCCGGGAGGCGATTGACGCGCTGATGCAATCGGGCGACCTGTTTCGCTACACCGCCCCCGAGGATGCCCCCGTCGCCCTGCTGGAACAGGAGTTCGCGGAACTGATCGGCTGCAAATATGCCCTTGCGGTCTCCTCCTGCTCGGCGGCGCTGTTCCTGTCGTTGAAGGCGCTAGGCCTGCCCCGTGATGCCCGCGTGCTGATCCCCGGCTTCACCTTCGCGGCAGTTCCCTCCTCGGTGGTGCATGCCGATTGCATCCCCGTTCTGTGCGAGGTCGGCGAGAATTACCGCATCGACATCGCCGATTTCGAGGCGCGTCTAGATCAGGACATCTCGGCCGTGATCATCAGCCACATGCGCGGTCACACCTCGGACATGGATGCCATCATGGCCCTGTGCGCGGCCCGCGACATCCCGGTGATCGAGGATGCCGCCCATTCGCTCGGCACCACCTGGAACGGGCAGAATATCGGAACCATTGGCCGGGTCGGCTGCTTCTCCTTCCAGTCCTACAAGATGATCAACGCGGGCGAAGGCGGTATCCTGGTCACCGACGATGCCGATCTGGTGGCCCGCGCGGTGATCATGTCGGGGGCCTATGAGCACAACTGGCAGAAACACAAAGGTCCGCGCGGTGAGAACACTCCGGACCTGGCCGAGGCCTTTGCCAAATGGCAGAACCAGCTGCCGCTCTATAACCTCCGGATGAGCAACCTTTCCGCCGCCGTGATCCGCCCGCAGCTGCCGGAACTGGCGCGCCGGGTGCGGGACGGGCTGAAGAACCATGACTATGTGGCGGACCGCCTGAATGCCGCCCCCTATTTCGACGTGCCCGCCCCGCTGGCGCCTGAACGGCGCGCGCCGGATTCGATCCAGTTCAATCTGGTCGGCATGAACGAGGAAGAGATCAAGGCCTTTGCCAAATCCGCCGCCGAAAAGGGCGTCAAGGTGCAGGTCTTTGGTCTCTCCACGGACAATGCCCGCGCTTTCTGGAACTGGCAATTCCTTTCGGATCTGCCCGAACTGCCGCAGACCCGTGCCATGCTGATGAAGGCCTGCGACGTGCGCCTGCCGGTGCGTCTGACCAAGGCGGAACTGGATATCACCGTCGATATCCTGCTGGCCGCAGCCAATGAAACCATGGGCCGCGCCGCAGCCTGACCCTTCGCCATGGACGCGCCCGCGCCGCGCCTCTGCGCGGCGCTTGGCCCAACGGCTCCGCGCCGCCCGTCAGGGCTGCGCAGGATCGGGCGGGAGCGCCCCCGCCAAGGCCCTTCCCAGAGACGAAAAAACCCGGCAAAACAGCCGGGTTTCATCAGGTCAGACATGGAGCAGGCTGCCGCCAGAGCCGCGTCACCGGATCACTTGATCCTGGACAGCTTGTCCTGCAACTCGCTCAACTGGCGCTTGATCGCATCCAGATCCTCTTCCCCTTCGCTGTCGGACCCTGCGCTGTCCGGTTCGGGCGTACTGCTGCCCCCGGTCCAACCGCTGGACAATCCCCCGGTCATCGCCTTGAGGAAGGCTTCCTGCTGCGCCTTCATCGCCTCGAACCCCGGCATGTTCGCCATCGGGTTCATCGCATTCATGTTTTCCATCATCTTCGACTGACTGTCGCGCAGCATGTCAAAGGAGCTCTGCAGGAACTGCGGCATCACACCGCCGCCCGGCACCATGTAGCTGCGCACCAGATCGTTCAGCACATTGACCGGCAGCACGTTCTCGCCGCGGCTTTCATGTTCGGCAATGATCTGCAAAAGATACTGGCGCGTCAGATCGTCTCCGGTCTTGAGGTCGACGATCTGCACCTCGCGCCCATCCCGGATGAACCCGGCGATATCCTCCAGCGTGACGTAATCGCTGGTCTCGGTGTTATACAGGCGCCGACTGGCGTAGCGCTTGATAAGCAGGGGCTTTTCCTGTTCCGCCATGTCATACCTCCCCAGACATGATGCATTGCAGAAAACCCTATGCGAGCGCAGAACAAAAGAAAAGCCTCGCAGGGCCTTAGGCGGAAAATGTTCCCCTCCCTGCTCTCATAGCCTGCAAAAACCGCTTGACCTGAAGTTGGCTTGAACTTTTACACAGCTCCCCGCAACTGAAACTGCACAGGACGGGCTGCGACATGCGCGTATTGCTCTTGGGAGGCACCGGCTCCATCGGAACCGCCATCACGCGGGAACTTGTCCATCACGGCCATACGGTGACGGGACTTGCACGCTCGGACCAATCCGCGGCCCGGCTGGCAGAAATTGGCGCCTCCCCACTGCGCGGCGATCTCAAGGACCCCCAGCGCTGGTCCGACAGGGTGCACCATGTGGATGCGGTGATCCAGGCCGCTGCCACCTTCGAAGCGGATATGGGAGAGACCGACCGCAAGGTGATCACCGAGCTGCTGAACCAGGCGGCCCGGCGCGACACGCCGCTCAGGTTTCTCTATACCGGGGGCTGCTGGCTGTACGGCGCAACCGGAGAGCGGATTGCCGATGAAACCACCTTCAAACGACCAATCTCCAGTTTCGAGTGGATGATAGCGCAGGCCAGGCAGGTGCTCACCGCAAAAGGCGTGTCAGCAGCGGTTCTGCACCCGGCGATGGTCTATCACGAGGATGGTGGCGGCGTTTTTTCCCGCTATCTGGACGCGGCCCGCCGGGAGGATCCGATCGAGGCCTGGGGTGGCCTCGGCACCCGCTGGCCGCTGGTGCATCGTGACGATCTGGCCCGGGCCTATCGCAGCCTGTTGGAGCGCCCGGATCTGACCGGTGAATTCAACGTCTGCGCCCAGTCCGGCGTTCCCGCCCACGAGATCATCAGTGAAATCACCCGTAGACGCGATCACGCCTCGGGCTATGTGGTGCGCACCCTGAAATATGTGCTGTGCAAATACGGCGATTGGGCCGAAGGCCCGACGCTGGATCAGCAACTCTGCGCCGAGAAACTGAAACTCTCCTGCGGCTGGGAGCCAGAGCACCGCTGTTTCAGCCAGGCAGCCTTTTAAGCCGGAGGTCTTTAGCCCTGGATCCGAAACGAAAAGGGCAGGCCCGCGTGGCCTGCCCTTTCATCACATGTTGGCACCGATTGGGAGGAGAGCTGGTGCCTCCATGTGTTAGTTCTTACTTCGCGGCCGCTTTCTTGGCTGCGGTGGTCACCTCTTCGGTGGCCTTCTTGACAGCGGCGGTCGCCTCTTCGCTGATGTCCTTACCGGCAGCCATCAGCAGCTCGACGGTTTCGGTCTGTGCCTTCTTGGCGATCTCGGCGAAGGCAGCCATGTTTTCGGCGGCCACTTCAGCGGAGGCGCTGGCGAAATCGGTTGCGGCCTTTGCGTAATCGGCGGGCTCTGCCTGGGCCTTGGAGACGGCGCCCAGCTTGGCCAGGGTGTCTTTGGTCCATTTGGTCGAGATTTCCGCGGACTGCTCAGCGGCGCCCAGCGCAACTGCTGCCAGCTTCTCGTTCAGAGCGGCGGAGTTCTTGAAGGCATCTTCCATGGCTTTGGTGTCCATCGGGAATGCGCCCATCATGTCTTTCATCATCGCAGTAAAATCTTGGGTCTTAGCCATCGTACTGGTTCCTTTCGCTGCAGGATCCGGGACAACCCCGCCTGCCCTTGTCTGAAACCAATATACTTTCTGCAGCGCAGCATTTCAAGAAATTTCTTGCTGCACTGCAGAAAATCTTCGCAAAGGCTTTAATATCAGAATCTTGCAACCTTGCGCACATAGCTCCCCGGGGCCGCAGCCAGGGGTGGATGCTGCGAATCACCGGGTTCTCGGGCCGGAACCTGCTTGCCGGAGCGCTTCTTCAGCCAGGCCTCCCAGCGGGGCCACCAGGAGCCTTCGTTGAAGGTGGCGCCCTCCATCCAGGCCTCGGCATCGCCTTTAAGGTCGTCATTGGTGTAATGACCATATTTGTTGCGCGAGGGCGGGTTCACGATGCCCGCGATATGGCCCGACTGCGACACGATGAAGGTCTTGCTGCGCGATCCCATCTGCTGCACGCCGCGGTAGCAATCCTTCCAGCGGGCGATGTGATCGGTCTCGCAGGTCACCGCCATCAGCGGCACATCCACATCCCGCACATGCAGCTTGTGGCCGAGGATCTCGAAGCCGTCATTGACGAAATCATTGCTCTGGCACAGGCCGCGCAGATACTGGATCGCCATCTTGCCGGGCAGGTTGGCGCCGTCGCCGTTCCAATAGAGCAGATCAAAGGCCGGCGGCGTCTCTCCCATCATGTAGCTGCGGATCGCTGGCGCGTAGACCAGATCATTGGCCCGCAGGAACGAGAAGGTCCGCGCCATGATATAGGAAGGCAGCAATCCATCGTCGCCGATCTGCTCTTCGATGGCATCGACGAAATCGTTCTGCAGGAAGGGGGTGAATTCGCCCTGATCGCCAAAATCGGTGAGCGCGGTAAAGAAGGTGGCCGATTTCACCGATTTGTCGCCGCGCTGTTTCATCAGGGACAGCGTCAGGCTCAGCGTGGTTCCGGCGATGCAATAGCCGACGGCATTCACCTGCTTGACCTTGCAGATCTTTTTGACCTCATCGATGGCGGTCAGGAAGCCTTCCTCGATGTAGTCTTCCAGGCCCACATCCGCATAAGAGGCATCCGGGTTCACCCAGGAGACGACGAACAGCGTGTAGCCCTGCTCTGTCACCCATTTGATCAGGCTGTTCTGCGCCTTGAGGTCGAGAATGTAGAACTTGTTGATCCAGGGCGGGAACAGAATGATCGGTGTTTCATGCACCGTATCGGTGGTGGGGCGATACTGGATCACCTCCATCATCCGGTTGCGAAAGACGACCTCTCCCGGCGTGGTGGCAAGATTGCGACCAACCTCGAAGGCGGTGTCATCGGCCAGACGCACAATCAACTCCCCGTCGTTGGCCTCCAGATCGGCAACGAGGTTCTCAAGCCCCTTGATCAGCGACTGTCCCTCGGTCTCCAACGCCCGTTCCAGGGCATCCGGGTTGGTGGGCAGGAAATTGGTCGGCGCCATCATGTGGATGATCTGATCGGCAAAATAGGACAGGCGCTGCTTGTCGACCGGGTTCAGATCGTCGGCTTCCTCCACCGCGTCACGGATGGCCTCGGCATTGGTCAGATACTGTTGCTTGATGAAGCGGAAGTAGGGGTTCTTGTCCCACATCGGGTTGCTGAAGCGACCGTCCTTCGGCGCTGCGTCGCGTTCCTCCTCCACATGGCCGGTCAGAACCTGCTGCGCTTCGGCGAAATTCAGCACCGATTTGCCCCAATATTCGATCTGATGCTCCAGCATCTTGGCCGGGTTTTCCAGCATCGAGGCCCAGTACGAGGTTGCTGCACGTGCGAACAATTCGTGATTCGGAGCATCAAGTCCCGGATGATGAGGCTTCTTCGAGGCCATCACATCAACCAGCCGCTTGGAGAGTTGTTCTACTTTTTCGAGATTTTCCTTAAGCCGTTCAATGTGTTCAGGCGAAGTTTCGGCATCCATCACGTCGCTTGTTGTCATCTTAAAGAATCCTCCCTACTCTTTCTGCTGTGCAGAATTCTTACCAAAGCAGTCTACGGTAAAGTGACACGAGGTTCTAATCTCTGCGCATCATCCGCCCATGATTTGTGCAATGGGTTGCAGGGCGGACACCGAAAAGGAGCAGCCATGCGCTACATGATGTCCTACGACCTGATGGAAACCGCCCGCAACATGAACCAATGGCTGGGGGCAACGGCCTTGTCGATGGCATCCTACCCGGCCTTTTCCGCCATCCCGAACCCCGCGCTCAGCTGGATGGCAGCCTGGGGCGAGGTGACCGAGCGGACCTTTCAGCGCATGGTGGCGCGCCCCGACTGGGGGATCGGCACCTTCACCTGCGAAGACGGGAAGGACCACACGGTCGAAATCGACACGGTGGTGGAACGGGCGTTTGGAGATCTGATCCATTTCCGCGTCGTCGGCCGCGAGGTGCAGCCGCGCAAGGTACTGCTGGTGGCGCCGATGTCCGGCCACTACGCGACGCTGTTGCGCTCCACCGTCAAAAGCCTGGTGGAAAACTGCGAGGTCTATGTCACTGACTGGCATAACGCCCGCGACATCCCCGTGTCGGCCGGCAAGTTCGATATCGAGGATTACACGCTTTATCTGGTCGACTTCATGCGCGAACTGGGACCCGAAACCCATGTGATCGCCGTTTGCCAGCCCGCGCCGCTGACCCTAGCCGCCACCGCTTACCTGGCCGAACAGGACCCCGAGGCGCAGCCCTCTTCGCTGACACTGATCGGCGGCCCTGTGGACCCTGACGCCACCCCGACCGAGGTCACCGACTTTGGCCGCCGCGTAACCATGGGCCAGCTGGAAGAAACCATGATCCAGCGCGTCGGCTTCAAATACGCCGGTGTCGGGCGCAAGGTCTATCCGGGGCTGCTGCAGCTGTCCTCCTTCATGTCGATGAACATGGACCGCCATTCCAAGGCCTTCATGGACCAGATCCAGCGGGTCTCCCAGGGCGAGGCCTCGGATCATGACGCGCACAACCGGTTCTATGATGAATACCTGGCGGTGATGGACATGACGGCGGAATTCTACCTGTCCACGGTCGAGCGCGTGTTCAAGAACGGCGAGATCGCCAAGAACGAATTCGTCGTCGATGGCCACAAGGTCGACATCGGCAAAATCACCGATGTGGCCGTGAAAACGGTTGAAGGCGCCAATGATGACATCTCGGCCCCGGGTCAGTGTATCGCGGCGCTGGATCTCTGCACGGGTCTGCCGGATTCAAAAAAGGCCAGCCACGTGGAGCCGGGTGCCGGTCACTACGGCATCTTTGCCGGTCGCAGCTGGCGCAACAACATCCGCCCGCTGGTGATCGACTTCATGAATGCCAACACGCGCAGCGACAAGCCGAAAGGCAAGCGCGCAAAACCCAAGATCGCGGCGGTCTGACGTCATGGCGACTGCCCCCGATCAATCCGTCTGCACCTTTTCTTGTACGTGCGGCGGATTGCAGGGGCATATCGCGCCCGAGGCGCTGAAAACAGGCACCCATATCGCCTGCTACTGCGCCGATTGCCGCGCCAATGAGATCTATCACGGGCGCCCTGACCCGGCGCCTGATCCGGTAGAGCTGTTTCAGCTGTCCCCCGATGCAATCCACATCACCAAGGGCGCAGAGAACCTGCGCCTGATGCGGCTTGGCCCCAAGGGGCTGTTTCGCTGGTATGCGGGATGTTGCGGCACGCCCTTTGCCAATACCCTGAAGACTCCGGGTCTGCCCTTTGCCGGCATGCGAACCAATCTCTTTGCCCAGCCAGAGATCTTCGGCAAGATCACCACCCGCGCCTTCATGCCCCGTCCGGGAAAGCCTCCGCTGACCAACGGCGCCCTGTCGATGGTCTACGGCCTCTTCACGCGGATGGTGGCTGCCCGCCTGTCGGGACGCTGGAAGGAGACCCCGTTCTTCGACATCGAAACCGGCCGCCCAATCTGCGAACCGATTGTGCTCAGCAAGGCAGAGCGGACCGCCGCAACCCGGGGTTAACCGGCCGCAGACTGCCGCACCGCAGGGGTGGACAACCATTGCAGCAGGGCGCGCGTGACCGCCTCTGGCTGTTCCAGGCTCGGCAGATGCCCGGCCCCCGCAATGACTTCCAATCTGGCATGGGGGATGAGATCCGCCAGCAACTGGTGCCGTTTCACCGGCGTGAGCCGATCGTATTCGCCGCACAGGACCAGCGCAGGCACATGGCAACGGCGCGCCGCGGCCTGTTGATCCATGCGCCGCTGCAGCGCGCGGCTTTGTGCCACGAAAACATCGCTGCCAAAGGTCAGCCCCATCTGCCGCACCGTCTCAAGGATCGCAGGGCGAGCGGGAGCCGGTGCCAGGCATTCTGCCGGCAGCGCCTTTTCCAGCATCTCCGCCAGACGCCCGGTCCGCGCCCCGATGATCAAGGGCTCCCGTTCGGCCGCCTGGGCCGGGGTTTCCGCCAGCGGCGTCGTTGCCATCAGGCACAGGCGGCTGACCCGCTGCGGCGCACGGCGCATGATCTCCATCGCGATGATCCCGCCCATGGAAAGCCCCGCCAGCGCAAAACGGTCGGGCAGCATGGTCAGGATATGCGCGGCAATCGCCTCGATCCTCTCGCCCCCCAACAGGGGCGCCACGGTGACCGGAAGATGGGCCGACAGCGCTTCGATCTGGGGCTGGAACAGCCGCGCATCGCACATCATTCCGGGAAGCATCACCAGCGGTTCTGTTCCCAGCGGGCTGGATCCAACCTCGGACATCTCGTGTGTCATGCGCCCTACCTTATCGTTACTCCCGCCGAACCATCGAGCTCTCTGCGATCGGAGGTTTCCCATCAACCATGGGCAACAACAGGAAAAAGCGCAAGAAATTTGACCTCAAGATGAGACGGGAAACCCGTTCCAGCGAAAGGCACCATCTTCGGAGAGCGGAGAAAACGGGTTGTGGGCGATCTCCCAGATGTGACCGTCCGGCGCGCGGAAATAGCCGATGTAGCCGCCCCAGAACACCTCTGCTGCGGGGCGCAGGATCTCGGCCCCTGCCGCACGTGCGGCTTCCATCAAGGCGTCCACCTCCTGCGGGCTGCGCAGGTTGTGGCTAAGGGTCATCGCCCCGGTGCCCAGCGCCGCAACCGGCAGGCCGATGTCCTCGGCCAGCTTGTCGAGCGGATATAACCCCAGCGTCTGGGACATCAGATCAAAGGCGATCACCCAATCGGGGCTCTGTGCCCGCTGCCAGCCCAGCGCCTCGTAAAAGGCGGCGGCGCGCTCCATGTCGGGCACCCCAAGGGTGATCAGGCTGACACGTTGCTCCATCACTTCACCTCCAGATCGGAGAGCCAGGACAGGATATCCTGCACCGCCGTATCGGTTTGCCCCGGCGACATCACATCCCCCGCCATCACATGGGCGTAAGGATCATCATCCGGGCCGGGATCACGGTTCTGTAGCTTAACCAGCCCGCCCCAGCGCGCGGCCACCTTTTGCGTCAGGTCCGGGCGCACCACCTGATCCTTTTCAGAGAACCAGAACAGGGCCGGGATGCGCGTCTCTTCGAGCTTCAACTGCGTGACCGCCTTCACAAGTGCGGCCATCGGCATTGCCGCCACCGACGGGTACGATGTGGTCCAGAACCGTTCATGCTCCGGGCTGCGCGCCGGGAAGGAGCGTTCTTTCCCGGCCAGCAGCGGCAGCCAGTGACGCGCAGCGGGCCAGGTCAGCAGGGCGGCCACCGGGTGATTGATGCCATAGTTGGGCGAGACCATTACGATCCCCGCCAGATCGCGCGACAGTTCGGGATCCAGCGCCGCTGCCGTCATCAGCGTGGCCCCGGTGGAGGTGGCAATCACCACCACGCGCTCGCCTACCTTACGCGCCGCCGCCAGCGCCTCGGCCAGATCCTGCATCCAGTCATTGACGGTAGGCTCAGCCATGGCCGAGCCCGGGCGCCCGTGACCGGCCAGCCGGGTATAGACGAGGTTTGCACCCAGCGCCTGCGCCACGCGGTCCGGCACCGGGCGGATTTCCTCGGAGGTGCCCGAAAAGCCATGGATATAGACCACCGAGACGGGCGTGCGCGCCTCAGGCTCCCCCGCCCAGATCACTCGTTTCTCGGTCCCCGGCGTGATATCGGAAAAGGCGCCTTCCACACGTTCAAAATAGGCCGCAACTCCCCCATCGAATTTCGCGGGATCAAACGACGCCTTCAGATCCACAGGTTCATAGGGGCCAAAGGTCCAAAGCCCAGCCCCAAGAACCCCCAGCCCAAGGACGGCCTTTCCCAGCGCCCCCAAGATCCCCTCCATTACGCATCCCCCAGCACATCCAGCACCGCCTTCTCGATCAGTGTCAGGCAGGCCGCATCAGAGAACCGGTGATCGGCGTCCTTGACCAGGGTCAGGCGCATATCGGCGCACTCCGCATGATCCAACAGCCGCAGCGCCGTCTCGGTCGAAACAGCCGTGTCCGCCGTTCCCTGCAGGCAGCGCACCGGGAAGGGCAAGGAGAGCGGCGCACGCAAGACAAGACGGGTGCGACCATCCTCGATCATGCGCTTGGAGATGCGGTAAGGTTCCATGTAGTCGCTGGGCAGCTCCACATAGCCCTTTGTGTCCAATTCGGCTTTCTGCGCATCGGTGAAACTGGCCCAGTATCCGTCTTCGGTGAAATCCGGCGCGGCGGCGATGGTGACCATCCCGGCAATCCGTTCGGGCAGCGCGCGTGCCAGCAACAGCGCCTGCCATCCCCCCATGGAAGATCCCACCGGCACGATGGGGCCATCGGTCAGCGCATCAACGGCAGCCAGCGTATCCTCGTGCCAGTCGCCGATGCAGCCTTCCTCGAAGGTGCCCGAGCTTTCGCCGTGACCGGAGTAATCAAAGCGCAGAAAAGCCCGCCCCTGTGACCGGGCCCAGGCTTCCAGATGCACGGCCTTGGTGCCTTCCATGTCCGACTTCAGCCCGCCCAGGAACACGATTGAAGGGCCTCTGCCTTCGGATTTGTGGTAGGCAAGGCGGCGGCCCTGGGGCGTTTCCAGTTCTTGGGCTGTCATCTCGATTTTCCTTCAGTCATATCTGCTTGCCAATTCTCTGCCATGTCTTGGCGCCCTTTGCAAAACCGGCCCGTCCTCAGATACTGAGGGCCAGAATGCGGGAAATCTCCGCAAGGGGCCGCCCGGACTGCGCCTGCCAGGTGTTGAACGCAGCCTGCGCCGCCAGCATGGCCTTTCGCGATGTTGGCTGGCCCGAAACCACCCCTTCGGCAACGAGCCGGGCCACCACGTCCTTGGAGAAGACATAGCCATCCCGCCCCAGCTGGCGCAGGATATAGCCGCCCGTGCTGCCTCCCAGGCGCGCCCCTTCGGACTTGAGCCAGAAGAGAAGCTCACCAAACTCTGCATCCGGCCAGTCGGCGATCTTGCGACCAAAGCCGCCCGCCTCGGCAGAGACCTCTTGGATGAAGACCGCGTTTTGCTGGATGGCGCGCAGTTTCGGAGCGTTGCGGATGATCCGCCTGTCCTTCAGCAGCGCATCGAACCAATCGTCGGACATCAGCGCCACGCGCCCCACGTCGAACCCCTCAAAGGCGGCGATGATATCGTCCTCCTTGGCCTCGATCATGCTGGTGCTCATGCCGGTGGAGAAAATCCGCATCGCCATCGTCCGCAGCCACACCGCATCCGGGATCTGCGCAACGTCATCCTTGGGGAGGGTCTGCGGCAACATGGCCGCAACCGCCGCATGGCCGCCGTGGCGGTCGGCCGCGATGGCCAATATCTCGTCAAAATCACGCATGGGGCTCTTTCTGTCGGGCAATCGGCCAATCGGCAAAATACCCGCGGATCGTGACCCTGCTCCCGGCAAAAGGCAAGAATGGAAAAGAATAACAATCTGTTCGGACAGCAACGTCCCTGCCCCCGGTGATGCCAGGATCGACCACAGTGGTTGACAGCGGCGGCGCCCCGGTCAAAAAGGGCACAGACACCATAACCCGCAACCGGGCGTTCAGTGGGCGCCAAACCGACGAGGAGCAGCCGATATGGCCCAAATCTCTCTCACCCTTCCCGATGGCAATGCACGCAGCTACGAGGCTGGCGTAACCCCCGCCGAGGTGGCTGCCGATATCTCGACCTCGCTGGCGAAAAAGGCGATTTCCGCCACCGTTGATGGCAAGCACTGGGATCTGCAATGGCCGATCAATGCCGATGCCTCCATCGCCCTGCACACCATGAAGGACGAAGAGCAGGCGAATGAGCTGATCCGCCACGACCTGGCCCATGTCATGGCCCGCGCCGTGCAGGAGATATGGCCCGACACCAAGGTCACCATCGGCCCGGTGATCGAGAACGGCTGGTATTACGACTTTGACCGCGCCGAACCCTTCACCCCCGAAGATCTGGGCGTGATCGAGAAGAAGATGAAGGAAATCATCAACAAGCGCGAGCCGGTGACCACCGAGGTCTGGGATCGCGCGCGTGCGGTGAAATTCTACGAGGCCAACAACGAGCCCTACAAGGTCGAGCTGATCGACGCCATTCCCGGCGACGAACCGCTGCGCATGTACTGGCACGGCCATTGGCAGGATCTCTGCCGCGGTCCGCACCTGCAGCACACCGGTCAACTGCCGGGCGATGCCTTCAAGCTGATGTCCATCGCGGGCGCCTATTGGCGCGGCGACAGTGACCGCGCCATGCTGCAGCGGATCTATGGCGTGGCCTTTACCGGCAAGGAAAAGCTGAAGGCGCATCTCACCATGCTGGAGGAGGCCGCCAAGCGCGATCACCGCAAGCTGGGCCGCGAGATGAACCTGTTCCACATGCAGGAAGAAGCCCCCGGTCAGGTCTTCTGGCACCCCAACGGCTGGAAGGTCTACACCACGCTTCAGGACTACATGCGCCGCCAGCAGGAACGCGGCGGCTATGTGGAGGTGAACACGCCGCAGGTGGTGGACCGCAAGCTGTGGGAGGCCTCGGGCCACTGGGACAAGTACCAGGAGAACATGTTCATCGTCGAAGTGGACGAGGACCATGCCCGCGAAAAGGCGGTCAACGCGCTGAAGCCGATGAACTGCCCCTGCCACGTGCAGGTCTTCAACCAGGGTCTGAAATCCTACCGCGACCTGCCGCTGCGCATGGCCGAGTTCGGCTCCTGCGCGCGCTATGAACCCTCGGGCGCGCTGCACGGGATCATGCGGGTGCGCGGCTTTACCCAGGATGATGGCCATATCTTCTGCACCGAAGACCAGATCGAAAGCGAAACCGCCCGTTTCATCGACTTCCTGTCGAAGATCTACGCCGACCTCGGCTTCCATGACTGGACCATCAAGCTCTCGACCCGCCCGGAACAACGGATCGGCTCCGACGAAAGCTGGGACTTCGTGGAAAAGGCGCTGGGCGATGCCTGCAAGGCGGCCGGCTATGATTACGAGATCCTCGAGGGCGAAGGCGCCTTCTACGGGCCGAAGCTGGAGTTCACCCTGACCGACGCGATCGGCCGGAACTGGCAGTGCGGCACCCTGCAGGTGGATCCCAACCTGCCGGAACGGCTCGATGCGACCTATATCGGCCAGGACGGCAACAAGCATCGCCCCTTCATGCTGCACCGGGCAACGCTGGGCTCCTTCGAGCGTTTCATCGGCATCCTGATCGAGGAACACGCAGGCAAGCTGCCCTTCTGGCTGGCGCCGCGTCAGGTGGTTGTGGCCTCCATCACCTCGGAGGCGGACGATTACGTCAATGAAGTCGTGCAAATCCTGCGCGATGCGGGCGTGCGCGCCGAAGCGGATATCCGCAACGAGAAGATCAACTACAAGGTCCGCGAGCACTCGGTGGGCAAGGTTCCGGTGATCCTCGCTGTCGGCCACCGCGAGGTGGAAGAGCGCACCGTTTCCGTGCGCCGCCTGGGCGAAAAACAGACCAAGGTCGAAAGCCTGGCGGATGTAACAAAGGCCCTTGGCCGCGAGGCAACACCGCCGGATCTTCTGTAACATTTGGCGCAGATCAATCGCTTCTTCCGGCTCCCACCTGGGGGCCGGTTTTCGTTTGGGGCGCAAATTCCCTTTAAACACTGACCCTTGAATGCATTTCACCTGTCACGGGTTCTGACGCACGCGTGAGGCACAGCCTCGTGAATTCAAAGCGCTGTGCAGCTGGGCTAGAGTGTTCTCGTACCCCAAGCGGATCACATCGATACCGCATCCCATACCGAGGAGGACACTTACATGTCGAAGCACGCCAAATCTCTTGCTGTCGCCAGCGCCGTTGCCGCAGCCCTGACCGCAGCAACCACGATGCCTGCCGCCGCCCAAAGCAAGGAAAAATGCTATGGCATTTCGCTGGCCGGCAAGAACGACTGCGCCGCCGGTCCCGGCACCACCTGCGCCGGCTCTTCGGTTGTCGACTACCAGGGCAACGCCTGGACGCTGGTCGATGCGGGCACCTGCCTTGATATCGAACTGCCGGAAATGGCCGATGGCACCGCGCGCAAGGGCTCGCTGGAACCGCTGGAACGCGACCTGCCCGCATAACCCTCTCTCCCTAGCGGGGGGCGCAGGATCGCGCCCTTCGCGCCATCCCTGTTGATGTTCTCTCTTCCCGAAGTGTCAGGATACGCCATGTTGGACAGCACCAGATCTGACCGGCTGCCCGCCGCCCCCGGTGTGGGCTACAAGCCGCAGCATTTCGACGCCCTGATCCGCGCGCCCGAACACCGGGACGGCCCCGGCCCGGTGCGCTGGCTGGAGATCCACGCGGAAAACTACATGGGAGATGGCGGGCGCCCGCTGGCGCAATTGCGCCACCTGGCGGAGCGCTACGCCATCTCGGTTCATGGCGTGGGTCTTTCGATCGGCGGCGAAGGGCCGCTGGATGCGGATCATCTCACCCGCCTCAAGTCCCTCGTGGGCTGGCTCAATCCTGCAAGCTTTTCCGAACATCTGGCCTGGTCCACCCATGACAGCCATTTCCTGAACGACCTGCTGCCCCTGCCCTATACCAAGGCCACGCTCTCCCGTGTCTGCGCGCATATCGACCAGCTGCAAGACGCCATTGGCCGCAAGATGCTGCTGGAGAACCCCTCCAGCTATCTCGCCTTTGCCGAAAGCGACTGGTCCGAGCCAGACTTTCTGGCCGAGGTCAGCCGCCGCACCGGCTGCGGGCTTCTCTTGGATGTGAACAACGTCTTTGTTTCGGCCACCAATCTGGAGTTCTCCCCAACCGGCTATATCGACGCCTTCGCGCTCGACAAGGTGGGCGAGATCCACCTGGGCGGCCATGACGAGGATGAGGACGATCACGGCGCGCCGCTGTTGATCGACAGCCATGGCCGCGAGGTGGTGGATCCGGTCTGGTCGCTGCTGGACTATACCCTGGACAAATCCGGCCCCAAGCCGATCCTGATCGAATGGGACACCGATGTGCCGGACTGGCCGGTGCTGCTGAACGAAGCGGTGCGGGCCGACTGGGCCTTGTCGAAACTGGCGCCCACCGCGGTGATGGCATGACCCAGTCGCAAACGGAATTTGCCGAGGCGCTTCTTGCGCCCGAGGCCCCGGTGCCCGGCGGCTTGCAGGACGCTGCGGGACGCCCGGCGGGGCGCCGGTTTGCCGTTTACAGGAACAATGTCGCCGCCTCCCTAACCGAAGCGCTGCACGAAGGCTTCCCGGCTGTCGCCAGTCTGCTCGGCAAGGAGAACATGGACGGGCTGGCGGGGATTTACCTGCGCCAGCATCCGCCCGCCTCCCCGCTGATGATGCATTTTGGCGGCGAATTTCCAGATTTCCTGGCCGGGATGCGCCAGCTGTCGCATCTGGGCTACCTGCCGGATGTGGCCCGGTTGGAGCTGGCCCTGCGCCGGTCTTACCACGCGGCAGATGCAGCCCCCCTGCCCGCCGAACGCTTGGCAGGCCTCTCCCCGGATGCGCTGATGGCCGCGCGCCTGCAGCTTGCCCCGGCGGTGGAGCTGCTCAGATCCGACTGGCCGCTGTTTGATATCTGGTGCTATGCCACCCAAGAGGGCGCCCCGAAACCCCAGGCCAGCGCCCAGGACGTGCTGATCACCCGCCCAGACTTTGACCCGGTGGCGCAGCCGCTGCCCCCGGGATCCGCCCAGTGGATCGCTGCCCTGCGGGTTGGGCACAGCATCGGCGAGGCTTTTGAAACCACGCTCGAAATCGCCCCCGATTTCGACCTATCCGCACCGCTTGCCCTGTTGTTGGAGGGGGGCGGTTTGACCGATCTCATGACATAAAGGAAATCCCCATGCGTTCTGTTGTTTCGCTTCACAACGCGGTCTTCGAGATGATCGAGACCGCGGGCAGCTGGCTTTTGCCTATCGCTGCGCGGTTCGTCTTTGCCGCAACCCTGTTGATGTATTTCTGGGTCTCGGGCGTGACCAAGCTCGGGGACGGCATTCTGGGCCTGTTCTCGCCCTCCATCGGCGCCTATTCGCAGATCTTCCCGAAGCAGCTAGAGGCGGTCGGCTATGACGTCTCGCAACTGGGTGTGTTCCATTGGCTGGTGGTGATCGCGGGCACCTGGGCCGAGTTCATCCTGCCCCTGCTGCTCATCATCGGGCTGTTCACCCGGCTGGCGGCGCTCGGCATGATCGGCTTTGTGGTGGTGCAGTCCCTCACCGATATCTACGGCCACCATGGCACCGACCTCAAAACCCTGGGCGCCTGGTTCGACCGCTTTCCCGATGGCGTGATCCTGGATCAGCGGCTGTTCTGGGTCTTCCTGTTGAGCCTTCTGGTGGTCAAGGGTGCCGGCGCCCTGTCGGTCGATGCGCTGCTGCGCGACAGGCAGATGGAACAGGTCCCGGCCTGATGAGCCGCATGTGCCAGTGACAAAGCAAAGGCCATCCCGACAAGAGAAATCGGGATGGCCTTTGGCTATTCCACTGTGCTCGGCGCTCACTCCGGTAGAAGTGCCGCCTGAACGGACTTGTCCCAGCCCAGGAACAGGGTTCCGTCCTTTTCGATCAGCGGTCGCTTCATCAGCGCCGGATGTTTGCGCAGCAGATCAAGCGGCGCCTCTGCGCGCTCTGCCTCGTTGAGCCCCCGCCAGGTCGTGGACCGCGTGTTCACCAGCTTGTCCCCAAAGGCGGCCAGCGCCTGCTCAAGGATCGCATCCGGCACGCCCTCGCTTCTGACATCGACAAGCTGCGCCTCCGGCAACAGTTTCAGCGCCTTGCGGCAGGTATCGCAGGTCTTCAATCCAAAAAGCTGCATCTTACAGTCATCTCTCCCGTTCACTTCGCAGGCGCAATTTGCGGTAGAATTCGGATCCCAGCCTTGATTTTCGCATCATACCTGCAACAGTTGATGGCGCTTTACCATGTTTGGGTTTCGTTTGTCTTCGCACATCCGGCGCCTTGGTCAGGCTATTTGTGAATACCCCGCACCTGTTCGGGGGAGTATTAAGGTAGAAGGAGACACGGGAAATGCCAAGTGGCACCGTGAAATGGTTCAACACCACAAAGGGTTACGGATTTATCGAACCCGACACCGGCGGCAAGGATGTTTTTGTTCACATCTCTCAGGTCGAAAGATCCGGATTGAAAGGGCTCGCTGACAATATGAAAGTCGGCTATCAACTCACCGAAGGTCGCGACGGTCGCGAAATGGCCGGTGAGCTGGTCGAACTCTGACCGCCTGCGGGCGTGATCATAGCCTCAACAATTCTGCCCACCTTGTTCGATCGAGCCGCCCTCCCAGCACGCGGATGAAGACAGGGCTGTTCAGGGCCTTCCGCCCGCACAGCGATCTTCAGGCGGGATCTTGACCCGGGATCCTGAGGTATTCGACCAAGGTGCAGCGCGGCTCTTCCAGGCGCAGGGTGCTTGTGCCGATGCGTGCCCAATCCTGCTCTGCAAACTTGGGAAAGAAAGTATCGGCCCCCTCAACCGCAAGATCCACCTCGGTGATCAATAGGCGGTCGGCGCGCTCCATCATTGCGCCATAGATCCCGGCGCCGCCGATCCCGTAGATGCGCCGGTATCCCCGCCCATAGGCCAAGTCGATGGCCTCATCGATTGAGGCGCAGACCGTCTCGGCAGCCTTCGGATCAGATGATACGACAATGTTCAGCCTGTTTTTCAAAGGCTTGACCGGCAGGCTGTCCCAGGTGAGGCGCCCCATGATGATGGCGCCCCCAAGGGTTTCCCGCTGAAAGGCCTTCAGATCCTCTGGCGCGTGCCAGGGAATGGTATTGTTCTTGCCAATGGCGCCATCGCGGGCGCGGGCTGCAATCAAAGTGATCATCTCTCGTCCTTACCGCTCAGACCGCCACCGGGGCCTTGATCGCCGGATCGGGATCGTAGTTCAGGAACTCGAAATCCTCGTAGCGGAAATCGAAGATCGACGTGACCTCCCGTTTGATCCGCAGGCTGGGCAGGGGTTTTGGCGTGCGCGACAGCTGCTCCTGCACCTGATCCATATGGTTGGTGTAGATATGCGCATCGCCCATGGTGTGAATGAAATCCCCCACCTCATAGCCGGTCACATGGGCCAGCATCGCCTGCAGCAGCGCATAAGAGGCGATATTGAAGGGCACGCCCAGGAACATGTCGGCAGAGCGCTGATAGAGCTGCAGATGCAGCTTGCCGCCCAGGATGCGCACCTGCCACAGGGTATGGCAGGGCGGCAGCGCCATATCGGGGACATCCGCCGGGTTCCAGGCGGAAACGATCAGGCGACGACTGTCGGGAGAGGTCTCGATCATCCGCACCAGATCGGCAATCTGATCGACGCTGCCCGCACGATAGAGCGGCTCATCCCCGGTGGTTCCGGGAACCAGCTCCAGCCGGGGAAACCGGCGCCACTGGTAGCCGTAGACCGGCCCCAGGTCACCGTTTTCATCGGCCCATTCATCCCAGATCGACACGCCGTTGTCCTTGAGATAGCGGATATTGGTATCGCCGGAGAGGAACCACAGCAGCTCGTGAACGATCGAGCGCAGGTGCAACTTTTTGGTGGTGACCAGCGGAAACCCATCGGCCAGGGGATAGCGCGCCTGCATGCCGAAACAGGACAGCGTGCCGGTGCCGGTGCGGTCACTGCTTGGCACACCGTGATCCAGAATATGGCGCAATGCATCGTGATATTGCTGCATGTTTTCCCCCTTGCCGCCCCTTACCAGCCCTTGCCCACCTGGCGGGCCGCTTTATCCACGGTCATAGCCGTTGCACGCGGTCACGCCAAGGCCCGGCGGCCAGACAAACACATAGGACTATGGCTTTCCAGTCAGCCTTCCGCATAAAGCCGCACGCCCAGGCGCAAACCCGTTGACTTTTCGCCTGCAGCAGAAAAGGGTGAAGAAAAAACGCCGAGAACTTCGAGCAGAGGCAGGCACATCATGAACAAGATCACAGGCGCATTTATTGCGGCGCTTGCGCTATCCGCATGCGGGGGTGGCAATCCGTTCTCCGAAGACACGACGGACGCAGGCACCGGGACCGACACAGGCACCGACACCGGAACGGGCATCGACAGCGATGGTATCCCGCCAGGCACGGCCTCACCCGCTCCGGAAGTCGGCATTTTCCGGCGTGAAGGCACCAGCACCGAAGAGCCCTATGACGGCAACGGCTATGCCACCGACATCAGCTACAACCGGCGCAACGACACCTTCTCGGTCGACAACCTCGCCTTTGACGGTGACGGAACCTATGCCCGTGGCTCTGCGGTCAGCAGCCTGGGGCCCTTTGCGGTCTACGAGGCGGATGCGCAATACACCGACATCAACGACAGTGAGGCGATCAACCAGTTCACCCATCGCGCCATCTATGGCGTCAGCACCTCGGGCAATACCCAGTTCGCCATCGTGCGCACCGGCGCCTATGCGGATTACGGGTTCGGTGGCTTCATCTATCAGCGCGACAACGCCGTCACCCTGCCCTCCTCCGGGCAGGCGCAGTACAATGGCACGCTGGCCGGGATCCGCGATTTCAACGGCTCCGGCGGCCTCGAATACACCACGGCGGATGTGCAGATCGCCATCGACTTTGACGATTTCAACCCGACCACGGGCGGACGCGGAGACGCGGTATCCGGCACCCTGTCCAACCGCACCATCTACGATATGAACGGCGCCGACATCACCAGTGACGTCATCAACCGGATCAACGCCGACAACAACCTGACCCTATCGGGCATCCCGGTCGTGACCTTCGATGTCGGCCCCAACAACCTGGACGAAAACGGCGAGATCATCGGCACGCTGCACAGCAGATACACCGATGCAAACGGCGAGTTGCAGATCTACGAGACCGGCAATTACTACGCCATCGTGTCCGGCGACGATGCCGAGGAGATCGTCGGGGTTGTCGTTCTGGAAAACACCCTGGATCCGATCGCCGCCTCGACCCGTGAAACCGGCGGCTTCATCGTCTACAACAACGTCCCCTAATGCGGCGCGCCCGGCGCATAGGAAAATCAGCACATCGGGGGGCGGCGCTGCTGTTCTGCGCGCTCCTGCCCTGGGTTGGCAGCGGCCCGCTGGCCGCAGCCCCCGAAGACCGCACCGTGCTGACCCCGCCGCAGATGCGCACTGCGGCGGCCGATTTGCTGCGCCTGCGCAACCCGAGGCAGGCCATGGCGCTTGCGGATGCGCTGATTGCGCGCGACCCGCATGACCGCTCGGCCCTGCTGATCAGGTCCCGTGCCGCACGGGACCTGGGCGATTACACCCTGGCGCGCAAGGCGGCCAAACAGGCCTGGACCCTTTCCGAAACAGAGGAAGAGAAATACGCCGCTGCCCTGATCATGGCGCAGGCGCTGTCCTCGGGCGGTCAACGCACCCTGGCGCAATTCTGGCTGCGCCGGGCGGTCGAACACGCACCCGACAAGCACCTGGAGCGCCGGGCGGTGCGGGATTTCCGCTATCTGCGCGCCAGCACCCCCTGGCTGCACCGGTTCTCATTCTCGGTTTCCCCGGAATCCAATATCAACAACGGCTCCTCCGAACGCTCTTCCTTCCTGAATTACGAATTGTCCGAACTGCTGCTGGGACAACCGGTCGAGTATCAACTGGGCGGAAGCCAGCGCGCGCTTTCGGGAATCGAATATGCGCTGGGGCTGCAGTCCAGATACAGGTTTCACCAGACCGCCACGCGGGCGCATGATCTGGCCTTTTCGCTGACTGCCCGCAGCTACACGCTGTCCTCAGAGGCAAAGGCCCAGGCGCCTGGCGTGGAGGGCAATGATTTTGCCTTCACCTCCTATCAGATCGGCTATGGGCTGCGCGGCATCAACCTAGGCCAGAAGGGCGAGTTTCGCGCGGCGGCGGACCTTGGCCAAAGCTGGTACGGCGGTGAGGAATATGCGCGCTTCCTACGCCTGTCAGCCGGTCAAAGCTTCAAGTTAGACCGGGACCGCAGGATCAACGCGCGCCTGTCGCATGAAATCCAGGACGGGATTCTCACCAGCGATCAAAGCACCTGGCGCGCCGATATGTCCTACAGTTTCAAGCTGCCGTCCGGTGCCGCGCTCTGGACCAATCTGACCCTTGCCGGAGCGACCTCGAACCGGGCTGCCGATGAATTCGAGGAAATCGGCGTCCGCACTCAGCTGACGCTGGCCAAGCCCATTTTCGGAGCAACCGCGCAATTCGGCCTATGGGGACGCATCCGCGATTACGACCAGTCCCCCCATAGCCCGGACGGACGACAGGATGACCGCTTCCAGGCGGATCTGTCCCTCACGTTCAACAAGATCGACTACTACGGTTTCAACCCGACGCTTCGGATGTCTGCCGCCAAGGTGGACAGCAATATCGGCCTCTACGAATCGCATCGATTTGGCGTGAATTTCGGCATTCAGTCTGCGTTCTGAGCTCCGCCCCTCGACTTTCCCGCCCTGACAGCTAAGCTCTCCCCCAAGCGAAATCTGACCAGGGAACAACTGATGCCCCTTACCTATCTGCATACCATGATCCGGGTGAAGGATCTGGAGAAGTCCATGGCCTTTTTCAAGCTCCTGGGCCTGGAAGAGACACGCCGCTACGACAGCGAAGAAGGCCGCTTCTCGCTGATCTTCCTGGCCCCTCCCGGACAGCACGAAGCGCCGATCGAACTCACCTACAACTGGGACGGCGACGACGGCCTGCCCAGCGACAGCCGCCATTTCGGGCATCTCGCCTATGGCGTCGATAACATCTACGAGATGTGCCAGCATCTGCAGGACAACGGGGTCACCATCAATCGCCCGCCGCGGGATGGGCGCATGGCCTTTGTCCGCTCGCCGGACAATGTCTCGGTCGAACTGCTGCAAAACGGCGACGCGCTGGAGCCTGCCGAACCCTGGGCCAGCATGGAAAGCACCGGCCACTGGTGAGCAGACGCAACATGTCATTATGACAAAGGCGGCCCATCGGGCCGCCTTGTTTAGTCTTGACTTGACCTTGGCGCTCGCAGGCTGAACCTACCGTGACTGCTGCAGCTGATACCGCCTGATGACAGCGGCTGCCGCTTATGCGCCTAGCCCGGACCGTTTCCGTCCGGGCGCTTGGGGGTGTGATCTGGGGGGAGGTATTCTTACCTGAGCGACGCCCCGTTTTGGGGGAACTGTTCTGGCGTCGCTGATGTCCAAACCTTGAATTCTTCAAGTCGGTGAAATGTGGCTGCCTTTTGCAGCTTTAGTCCCAAAGCGCCGATCTGGCAGGCAGGGCAGCAATTCTTGCCGCAGACCGTCATGCGGTCCAGAAACGCCTGCGCAAAAGGTCAGTAGATATAGCGGATCTGGTCAGACCAGTAACGCTCTACCCGTTTCAATGCGGTTGTGATGTCATCGATCCCTTCGCCGCTGATCACGCCCTTGCCTTCCAGGCCTTCGGCATGACGGGAGAACAGACCCGCTACGATGTCGCGAATCTCGCGGCCACGCGGCGTCAGACGCACACGCACGGACCGGCGATCGATCTCGCAACGCTGGTGATGCATATAGCCCATGTCCACCAGCTTCTTCAGGTTGTAGCTGACATTGCTGCCCTGATAGTAGCCGCGCGTCTTCAACTCGCCAGCGGTGACCTCATTGTCCCCGATGTTGAACAGAAGCAGCGCCTGCACCGCATTAATTTCCAGAACGCCGACGCGTTCAAATTCATCCTTGATCACATCCAGCAGCAGGCGATGCAGACGCTCCACCAGTGCCAGCGCTTCAAGATAGCCAGTCATGAACCCTTTGCGGTCCTGCTGGCCAATTGGCATTTCCATACTCATGCGCATCTCCGACTCGAATTTGCTGAGACAGAGAATGCAGACAATTCCCGAAAAATCAGTTAAGCTGGATTTTTATGATTATTGATAGGTTTGCGATATGTCGTGCACCAGGTCCCGAAAGGCTTCAGGCGCGCCGACTTGCCCCGTAACCCATTGATATAAATCCTGATCGTTCTCATGAAGCAGACGGTCATAGAGATCAAGCCGAGCCGCATCCATACCGTCCAGATTTGCATCCGCGAAAGCAGACAGCAGGATATCCATCTCCTTGATGCCGCGCCGCATCGAGCGCATGCGCAGCCTTTTGAGTCGATTTTCACGGGTTTCCATCTGTTCTGTCATCAGAATCGCTCGTCTTATTGGGCCGCGTTTTGCAGCAGGGTTCGCAGTTTCTTTTCCAGCCGCGCCGCGCGGTCGGAATTGGCACGCAGCTCAGTGCGCAGATCCCTTAGCTCGCTCAGCACGGCGGCGAAATCGCCTGTCTCAAGCTCCAGATCGCCGGGTTCGGACATGCCTTCGCCCTCGCCGGTCAACAGCCAGCTCATGGAGACATTGAGCAGCCCCGACATCATCGACAGCTTGTTGGCCCGTGGCTCGGAGAGATCCTGCTCCCAGCCCATCAGCGTGGATTTCTTGACCCCGAGCCGCCGCGCCAGCTGGCTCTGGTTCATGCCGGCCGCCTCGCGCGCCGCAGCCACCCGATCCCCGAAGGTCGCAGCATCGGGGCCGAACCAGTCTGTCGTTTCATTGGCCATTTTAGCTCTCCCTTGATCGATTGGGCCGATGCCGCTTGATCGTGATTTGGCCGCACCCTATGACAGTTGCCAGCAACATTCAAACCGAGGCCTTTTGCCATGTCTTTCCTGTCCGCAACACTTTCTCGCGTGAAACCGTCACCCTCCATCGCGATCAGCACCCTGGCGGGCGAGTTGAAGGCGCAGGGCCGCGACATCATCGGCCTGAGCGCGGGTGAACCGGATTTCGACACACCGCAGAACATCAAGGATGCCGCCGTCGCCGCCATTGCAGCGGGCAAGACCAAATACACCGCGCCTGACGGGATCATTGAACTGAAAGAAGCGATCTGCGCCAAGATGAAGCGCGACCACGGGCTGACCTACACGCCCAGCCAGGTCTCGGTCGGCACCGGCGGCAAACAGACGCTGTATAACGCGCTGATGGCCACCCTGAACCCCGGTGACGAGGTCATCATCCCGGCGCCCTATTGGGTCAGCTATCCGGATATGGTGCTCTTGGCAGGCGGCACGCCGGTTGCGGTAGAGGCCACGCTGGAAAACAGTTTCAAGCTGACGCCCGAACAGCTTGAGGCCGCCATCACACCAAAAACCAAATGGTTCATCTTCAACTCCCCGTCCAACCCCAGCGGCGCAGGCTACAGCCGGGCCGAGTTGAAGGCGCTGACCGATGTGCTGATGCGCCATCCGCATGTCTGGGTGATGACCGATGACATGTATGAACATCTGGTCTTTGACGGGTTCGAGTTCTGCACCCCGGCCGAGGTGGAGCCGGGCCTTTATGAGCGCACGCTCACCTGCAATGGCGTCTCCAAGGCCTATGCCATGACCGGCTGGCGCATCGGCTATGCCGCGGGCCCCGAACATCTGATCGCCGCCATGCGCAAGGTGCAGTCGCAATCGACCTCCAACCCCTGTTCGATCAGCCAATGGGCCGCGGTAGAGGCGCTGAACGGTCCGCAGGAGTTCATCGCGGAAAACAACGTCGCCTTCAAACGCCGCCGGGATCTGGTGGTGAGCGCCCTCAATGCAATCGACGGCATCACCTGCCCCACACCAGAGGGGGCATTCTACGTCTACCCTTCGATCGCCGGGCTGGTTGGCAAGACCTCCCCCAAGGGCACGGTCATTGCCGATGACGAGGCCTTTGCCACCGCATTGCTGGCCGAGCAGGATGTGGCCGTGGTCTTTGGCGCGGCCTTTGGCCTGTCGCCGAATTTCCGCGTCAGCTATGCCACCTCGGATGAAGCCCTGGTGGAGGCCTGCCGCCGCATCAAAAGCTTCTGTGACAGTCTGAGCTGAACCGGAGAAATCCCCATGTCGACCGCGCTGCCAGAGTATTACTTCCGCGTCCGCGACAACGGCGCCTTCGTGTTCCGGGTGGATACGGAAAACCGGCAGCGACGGATCGACATGGATCAGATCGCGGTTGTGAACATCCGCAATGGCGAGATTCGCGCCCACGGGGATCGCGAACTCAGCTCTCGCGACCTGGCCGAGATCAAGGCCTGGATGGACGAGCGCAGCGAAACGCTGGCCCGGCGCGAGGTGGACGATATCCATCGCGCCGTGGACCATCTGAACCTGACCACCCATTGGGTGCAGAGCCGGGCCAGCGACGCGCAGCTGGAGGAGGTCACCGATGCGCTGTTGATGGCGATGCACGATCTGCGCAGCGTTCTGGTGCGCAAGAAGGCAGATCGGTTGATGCGCCAGCGCAAGGACTGATCCTCCTGCTTACTGCGCAGGCGAAGGCACCGTCAGGATCGACCGTCGCCAGAACCGCAACAGCAGGAAAAACCCGGCGCAGCTCAGCCCGATGACCAGCCCGTACCAGACACCGACACCGCCCCAGCCGAAGGTGAAGCCAAAGAGGTAGGACGCCGGGATACCGATCGCCCAATAGCTCAGCGCGGCAATGACCATCGGCACCCCGGTATCCTGCACCCCTCGCAACAGCCCCAGGGCCACGACCTGCATGCCGTCCATCAGCTGAAACAGGGCCGCGGCGGCCAGCAGCCCGGCCCCGATCAGCAGGATCTGCGGCTTGTCGGGATCGTCGGGGGCCAGGAACAGCGATATCAACGGATCCGGCGCTGCCAGGAACAGCACGATCGTCGCCAGGGACATGGCCAGCGACAGGACGATCACCACCCGTGCGCCCCGCGCCATATGCAAGCGATCCCGCCGCCCAAAGGCATTCCCGGCGCGGATCGTTGCCGCATTGGACAGGCCCAGATGTACCATGAAGGTCAGCCCCGACAGGGTGATGGCAACCCCATGCGCCGCCAGAGTGGCCGTGCCCAGCCAGCCCATCATCATCGCCGAGGCGGTGAACAGGCTGATCTCGCTGAGATTGGTGAGACCAATCGGCAGGCCGAGGCGAAACACCAGACCCAGCATCTCCCAGTCGGGACGGTGAAAGTTGCGCAACAGCTCATGTTGGGCCAAGGCCCGCAGCGCGTAGATCAGGATGGCAACAAGCGACACGCCCTGGGTCAGGATCGACGCCAGCGCCGCCCCCTCGATCCCCATTTCGGGGGCGCCAAGATTGCCAAAGATCAGCGCGTAGTTGACGACAGCATTCAGCACCGCGGCCAGAACGGTGACCCACAGGACAATCTGGGTGCGCTCCAGGGCGGCCAGGTAGGACTTCAGCACCATCACCAACAAGGCCGGGAACAGCCCCCACCCGGCAAGCCGCAGGTAGGTTGCCGCATCGGCAGCCACCCCGTGTTTTTGCCCCAAGAGCAGAAGGATCGGCTCGGAATACCACATGGCGGGCAGCGCGATGACACCATAGCCCAGCGACAGCCACAGCCCCATGCGGGTGGTCCGGCGGATCTGGCGTTCCTCCCCTGCTCCGGCCGCTGCGGCCACCAGGGGCATCACCGCAAAGGCAAAGCCGGCACCCAGCATGAAAAAGACAAAGAAATAGGAGCCGGCCAATGTCACCGCCGCCAGTTCCTCGGCGCCATACCATCCCAGCATGATCGTGTCGGTCATTCCGATCGCAAACTGGGCCACATGCCCACCGATCAGGGGCAGGCCCAGAACCGCCACGGCACGGGCATGGTCACGATATGCTATCCTGGTCTCCATGGATCCGCCTTATGCCCGGCAAAGAGGGCTGGCAATAGGTATCAACCGGTTTTCTGCGCCACGCCCATCTCCAGCCACAGGTTTGGGAGGCGCCTGTCGGTGACGCAGTGTCACCAAGAATTCACGCAACAATCACTTCACATGCCGGGTGCGCGGACTACCGTTGTCCCACTTATTGAACAGGAGAGCATTCATGCGCGAACAGTTTACCGTGATCGGCCTTGCCGCAGGTCTGGCCGCAGCTGCGCCAGGCGCGGCATCAGCAGAGAACCGGATTGACCGGATCCGCCCGGACGCCCCGGAGCTGGCAGCCTTTGGTAGCTATGCAATCGGCGTTCAGACGCTGGAGTTCGTCAATCCGGGCCAGCATGACATTCTGAACACCGCGGCGGACAGCCAGCCGCTTTATGACCGCCCGCTGACGGTGGAGGTCTGGTATCCGGCGGCAGATGCAACCGCCGCGGGCGGCAGTTATCAGACCGTGCTGCGCGATGGCGTCACGCCCACCACTCTGCGGGGCCGCGCCACCCGTGCCGCCACGCCGGTCAGCGGAGCGCGTTTTCCTCTGGTGGTGATCTCGCACGGCTATCCGGGCAACCGTTACCTGATGTCTCACCTGGGCGAAAACCTTGCCTCCAAGGGCTATGTCACCGTCTCTATCGATCACACCGACAGCACCTATTCCGATCAGGCGGCCTTTGGCTCAACCCTGTTGAACCGCCCCTTGGACCAGAAGTTCGTCATCGATCAGATGGCCGCGTTGGAAGGGCCGTTGGGCGAGATCACCGATACCACGCAGACAGGGGTGATCGGCTATTCCATGGGGGGCTACGGGGCGCTGATCTTTGCAGGGGCCGGGGTGACCGAAGCCTCTACCGAATACAGCTGGGGCACCCCCGCGGGCCTGCTCAAGCGCCACCAGGCCGGGTCCGACAGCCACGCCGCGCTGATCGACGAGCGGGTCAAGGCGGTGATCTCCATCGGCCCCTGGGGCATGAATACCGGTTTCTGGGACGCCACCGGGCTGGCTGGTGTCGAAAAACCCATCCTGATGATGGCGGGCGGCGCCGACGATGTATCCAAATACCCCGCCATGCGGCAGATCTTCGAAGGCATGGTCAATACCACCCGACACTTGCTGACCTTTGAGGCGGCCAATCACAATGCCGCGGCCCCCATGCCCGCCCCCATTGAAAGCTGGGAGCCGTCGGACAAGCTCGATTTCGTGCCCTTCGAGCACTATGCGGATGCGGTCTGGGACACCAACCGGATGAACAATATCGCCCAGCATTTCGCCACTGCCTATATGGATCTGCATCTGAAGGGCGATGCGGAGAAGGCCGCCTATCTTGACCTCATTGTGCGCGCCGCCGATGGCGTCGTCGATCTGGATGATAACGGCAAGCAACAAGCAGGACATAGCTACTGGAAAGGCTTTGCGCCGCGCACCGCGCAGGGGCTGACCTTCGAAACCCTGCCCAAAGGGAAATAAAAAGGCATGCGCCCCGCCGCTGGCCTGCATCCTGCGGCGGGGGCTATGTCACAGCGCGCGCAGCATGATCTGCAGCGCCAAGGCGGCAATCACCGCACCGGCCAAAAGTTCCAACCCGGCAGCAAGGGCCAGTGCCCCGCGCCCCTGCAACCGCTGCAGACTGCCCTCGCGCAGGAAGACCGAAGCCACGGCAACGGCAACTGTCACGCTGGCGGTTCCCAACCCCATCACAAAGGCCCCCGCGATCCCGGCGTAAAGGACATCCATCCGCCAGGTCACCAACAGCAGAAACACCGCCCCGGTACAGGGACGCATCGCGACCGCACCAATGATCGCCAGGGCATCGCGCAGACCGTGGACCTGTGCCGCTTCCTCAAGGGTCGGGCCGTGCCGGTGCCCGCAGCTGGGACAGGTGCCACCATGATCATGGTCGTGGTCGTGATGATTATGCTCATGCACAGGCCCGTGGTCGCATCCCGCATGATCTTTATGCAGCTCTTGGGCGCGAGCGACAGGACGCAACGCCCACAATCGGCGCCCGCCGCGCAACACAAGGTAAAGCCCCAGACAGGCAATCAGCCCATAGGATATCGGCGCCAGGACCCCCTCGGCCACGTCGGTCAAACGCTGCCTGCTCCAGTCGAACGCGACCAGGCCACCGGCCACCAGAACCACCGCCGTGGCCGCCTGCGCCAGGGACGAGGCCACCGCCAGCCCGGCCAGCCGCGCCAGGGCAACCGGCCTGCCGATGCCATAGCCTCCGATCACCAGTTTGCCGTGCCCCGGTCCGGCCGCATGAAAGAACCCATAGGCAAAACACAAGGACAAGAGCGACATCAGCGCCCCCGGTTGCCCGGCCTTCAGCGCCCTCAGCCCGCGTGCCAGAGCGTTTTGCGCCTCGCGCTGCCCCTCGGCGGCCCAGCGTGAAACGTCCTGTGCGCCACTAAATCCCCAAAGCCAGAGAGCCACGGCAACAACGGCGAGGGCAAGAACAGCCGTCAGGATCCGCATGTCACCCCTCGCAGATCAACAGAACAGTGTCCGCAAAGGCCGCGCCCACCTCTGGGTAGGCGGTCTCGGCCTGATCGGCGGGCATGGCATAGAGCAGCTCTTCAACCAGAGTATAGGCCCGGTCGAGATCCGGCGGCGTGATGTCCACCCGGCATCCCGGGCTGACCGATACCTCTTGGGTGACGGTATAGGCCGTATAATAGGTGGGATCATAGGCCTTGATGGTCACCCCATCCGCCGCGACAGGCTGCTGGAGGGGGCGCCGGTGGCGGGTGACGATCCGCCCGTCCACGACCTCGGTCGAGACATGCTCGGGCGCACCCAAGGCAATCGGCGCCTCATTGCGGCTCAGATAGGTATCGCCGACATAGCCCGCGGTCCAGCGCAGGTCGAACCCCTGTAGAAGGCCCAATTCGGCCGGGTTCAACCGGCCATCCATATCGCCATCAAGACCCAGATCCTCGAAGACGAGGAGCGAATAGAATTCATCATAGACCCATGTGACTTCCACCGCATCAAGCCGCCCGTCCCCGTCAACGGAAAGCGAAAGCCCCGTGTCGACAAAGACATGCGGATGCGCCTGCACGGCGGCAGGCGCAAAGATCAGGGCGGCACAGGCTGCAAGGCGGGCTTGGATCAGGGTCATTTCAAAGGTTTAGCGACCCCTGAGCAGACCGGCAAGCGCTCCCCCTGCAGTGGCCCGTGCGCAGTGGCAAGAGTCAGCGCATGCGGGTGTCGGGATGCAGCGCCTTGCCAAGGATGTGGTCGGACCTGTGGATCACATGATGCGCCTGGCCGATGATCAACGGATCCGGTGCCGTGGCGATTGCAGGATCCTTGTCTGGATAGTCCAGCGTGCTCAGGAAATGGCGCATGCAGTTCAGACGCGCGCGTTTCTTGCAATTGGACTTCACCACGGTCCAGGGGGCATCGGCGGTATCCGTATAGAAGAACATCGCCTCCTTGGCCTCGGTGTAATCGTCCCATTTGTCCAGCGATGCCTTGTCGATGGGCGACAGCTTCCACTGTTTCAGCGGATCGGTCTCGCGGGATTTGAAGCGGCGCAGCTGTTCGTCCTGGGTGACCGAGAACCAGTATTTGTAGAACCGGATGCCCGAACGCACCAGCATCTGCTCCAGATCCGGCGTCTGGCGCATGAACTCCAGGTATTCGCTGGGTTCGCAGAAGCCCATCACCCGCTCAACGCCCGCCCGGTTGTACCAGGAGCGGTCATAAAGCACGATTTCGCCGCTGGTGGGGAGGTGCTGCAGGTAGCGTTGGAAATACCACTGGCCGCGTTCTTCATCGGTTGGCTTGTTCAGGGCCACCACCCGTGCGTGGCGCGGGTTTAGGTGTTCGGTGAAGCGTTTGATGGTTCCGCCCTTGCCGGCCGCATCGCGCCCTTCGAACAGCATCACGAATTTCTCGCCGGTCTCCAGCGCCCAATGTTGCACCTTGAGCAATTCGGCCTGCAGCTTGGCCTTTTCTTCCTCATAGGCCTTGCGGGCCATCTTGCGGGCATAGGGGTATTTGCCACTTTCAAAGGCACGGCGGATCTCGTCCGGCGCGGGCTTGGTTGCGGCGCTGTCGGTCTGGCCATTCGCTGGGGCTTGGGGCTGAGGGGGGGATGTCGGCATCTGGTACTCCTAATAAATCAAACTTGGGACGGATCCTAACATGGCTCGCCCCATCCATCGCTGACCTGTGTCAAACAGGTTCAAAAACTGCCGGTGACGTGACGAACCGCTTGCACGGTCGGGGTCGCCGCACCAGCCTGTGACGAAAACCGGAGGATCTTGTAGTGCAGACAGGTTTCGAGACCCTGAACGGCCAGCCGTTCTACGTGAGGTGCTGGGGTGATCCCTCTCTGCCGCCCCTGCTGATGTTGCATGGTTTCCCCGAATATGGCGGTGCCTGGCAGGAGCTGGCAGAGCAGCTGTGCCACCGCTTTCACTGCATTGCCCCGGATCAGCGCGGCTATGGGCAAAGCTGGGCACCGCAAGAGATCGAGGATTATGCCACCTCCAAGCTGGTCGCCGACATGGCCGCCCTGATCGACCAGATCGGAGCGCCGCTGACCGTTCTCGGCCACGATTGGGGAGCGGCGGTGGCCTATGGGCTGGCGATGTTCCGTCCCGAACTGGTGTCGAGGCTGATCATCGCCAACGGGGTGCACCCGGTGCCCTTCCAGCGCGCCCTGGCCAGTGGGGGCGCGCAGGCCGCCGCATCACAGTACATTTTGTCCCTGCGGCGGGAGGGATCGGAGGCGCGGCTGATGGCCGATGACTTCAAGATCCTGCGCGCCCTGTTTTCCGCCCATATGGATCTTGGCTGGCTCACCGGGGAACGGCAGGACGCGTATCAGACCGAGTGGTCACGCCCCGGGCGCATGCGCGGCATGGTGAACTGGTACCGGGCCTCGCCCTTGCAGGTGGCGCGGCCAGAGCAACCGATCCCGATGCCCGAACTGCCGCTGGAGCGCCTGCATGTGCCACAGCCGCACCTGTTGATCTGGGGGGCCGACGACACCGCGCTGCTCCCAGAGGCCACCGAAGGTCTGCAAGAGTTCGCCCCGCATCTGAGCCGTGTCGACATCCCCGGCTGCGACCACTGGCTGCACCACCAGAAGCCCAAGGAGATGGCCGCAGCGATCCTGTCCTGGCTGGAGGGTTGACCACCCTCCCAGTCGGATGCGACCTCAGCTGTGGTTCCAGTCGTCCGGGTTGTCCGAATTGTTGGGGCTCAACCCCAGCACATCGCCCTTGGTGGAACAGCCCAGCCCAAGCACCGTCCGGTTGGCGTAAGAGAAATAGGCAGTGACCTGGTTGATCTCCAGGATCTGTCCGTCGTCGAACCCGGCCTGGCGAAGCGCCTCGACATCGGACCGTTCCACGCTGGCCGGATCTTGCGTCAGTTTCCGCGAATATCCCATCGCCACCTGTTGGGCAGGATCCAGCGGCGCCGCCTCGGGATCACGCGCCTCGATCGCGGCGCGTATGGCCTGCCCGCGCGCCTCATCCCTCAGCAGCCTTTGCAAGCCCGCAAAATGATGTTCGACGCAATAGGCGCAGTCGTTCAGCGAAGAGACCCAGACGCCCAGCACCTCGAGGAACCACTTTGGCAGCGTATTGCCCGAATGGTGCAGCACGTTCTTGTAGATCGCCATATGCCCCTCCATCGAATGAGGGCGCAGGCTGTGCACCATCATGATGTTGTCGACATTGCCACCAGGTCCGGTGACGCGATCGTAGAGCCTCTTCAGCTTGCCGGTGGCTTCGGCAAAGGGAATGGTTTCAATCCAGGCCATGCATGTCCTCCCTTGGTTGCCAGGGAGATTAGCCGTCCTGTCGCCAGGCGAAAGCCATTTGCCCCGGGAGAGCGTTCACAATTCCGGCAGCTCTGCCAGTCGCGCCACCGCCGCAATGGCCGCCTTGATATCCTGCTCCTGCGTGCGGTGGTTGGTGATGGCTGCGCGCAGCAGGGTAACGTCGCCGACGCGGGTGGTGGAGAATACCGCCTCGCCACTGTTCTGCAGGGCCTGTGCGATCTTTGCGTTCAGCCGCGATTGCGCCTCGGGCGGCAGATCCGCGCGGGCCGTGAACACACAGACGTTGGAGACGACCCCGGCGCCCAGCGCCATCCTGGGGTGTTCCTTAACCTCCGCCCCCATCAGGGCCGCAAGGGCGCAGTTGCTCGTGATGGCGGCGGCAAAGGCCGCTTCCCCGTATGCCTCCAGCGCGCACCAGACCTTGAGCGCGCGATTGCCACGCGACAGATCGATGCCGTAGTCGCAATACCAGGGATCACCCCCGGCAAGGCCGCTCTCGGCGCCTTCCAGATAGGCCGGGCGCGCGGCAAAGGCGGCGCGATGGGCTGCCTCATCCGCGATCAGCACGAGGCCGCAGTCATAGCCCACATACATCCATTTATGGAAATCAAGCGCGATACTGTCGGCCCGGCCGATCCCGTCACTCAAGGACCGCCAGGGGGCATCCGCGATCCGCGTCCAGGCGCCAAAGGCCCCGTCCACATGCAGCCACAGCCCGTGATCTACAGCGAGATCCGCCAGCGCATCAAGGTCATCAAAGAAACCCAGATCAACAGAGCCCGCCGTTCCCACCAGTAGGAAGGGCACTGCACCTGCGTCCCGGTCTACCGCAATCATCCGGGACAGCGCCTCTGGGTCCATCTGCCCGTCCTTCAGCGGCACCTGGCGTAGATTGTCGGCCCCGACCCCGATCAGCTCCAGCGCCTTGCGGGTGGCATTGTGCACGCCCACCCCCGCATAGGCCGCGAGCCGCACAGCCCCCTGCCCGGTCTTGCGCACATCAGGCAGTGCCCGCACCCGGGCTGCCTGAAAGGCGATCACCGTCGCCTGCGAGGTTCCCGTGGTCAAAACGCCGCTAGCGCCCTCGGGCAGGCCCATCTTGGCTCGGGTCCAGTCGATCACCGCGCGCTCCATGTAAACGGCGCCATGATCGCGCCCGCCGACATTGGCATTGACCACCGCCCCCGCCATGCCCGCGATCAGGTCCGAGGCCAGCCCAGTCCCCTGCACCCAGCCCCAGAAGCGCGGATGGATATTGCCGCCATGATGGGGCAGCACGTCCCGTTCGATCCGCCCCACCAGATCACCGCCCTGCCCGATCTGGTAGCGCTGCGGCAAATCCCCCGGCACCGGCTGCCAGGGACGATCCCGCACATGCTCGAGCTGATCCAGCGCAGCCTCCAGCATCCGATGCGCCTCGCCTCGGAAAGCCGTCCAATCCTTTGGATCCAGATCATTCCCACGTGTCATCCGCCCATGCCTCCAGCAGCTGTTTCCGCCTACATGACATATGGAAGCAAGCTTATCCACAGGGCCGCTCCCCCTCTTCCCCGCAAGGCTGACACCTGCCATAATGCCCCTCAACCAAAAGCAACCAAGAGCAGCCCGACAAAGATGGCCAACGATCTTCTGAGCACGCCTGACGCCGAAACCTATGATGCCTCCTCGATCGAGGTGCTGGAGGGGCTGGAGCCCGTCCGCCAACGCCCCGGCATGTATATTGGCGGCACCGATGAACGCGCGCTGCATCACATGGTGGCCGAGATCCTCGACAACTCCATGGACGAGGCGGTCGCGGGCCATGCCAACCGGATCGAAGTTGAACTGCACGCCGATTACTCGGTCACCGTGCGCGACAACGGCCGCGGCATCCCGATCGACCCGCATCCCAAGTTCCCGGACAAATCCGCGCTAGAGGTCATTTTGTGTACCCTGCACGCGGGCGGCAAGTTTTCCGGCAAGGCCTATCAGACCTCGGGCGGTCTGCATGGGGTCGGCTCCTCCGTGGTGAACGCGCTGTCGGATTCCATGGTGGTGCAGGTTGCCAAGAACAAGGAGTTGTTCGAGCAACGCTTTTCACGCGGCATCCCGCAGGGGCCGGTGGAAAAGGTCGGCGCCGCCCCAAACCGGCGCGGCACCTCCGTGACCTTCCACGCGGACGAACAGATCTTCGGCTCGCACCGGTTCAAGCCCAAGCGGCTGATGACGCTGGTACGGTCAAAGGCCTATCTGTTCTCGGGCGTCGAGATCCGCTGGAAATCCGCGATTGATGATGGCGAAACCCCGCAAGAGGCCACATTCCACTTCCCCGGCGGCCTGAAAGACTACCTGTCCGAGGTTCTGGGCAAGGCCACCACCTATGCCGACGCGCCCTTTGCCGGCAAGGTCGAGTTCCGCGAGAAATTCGGTGAGCCGGGTTACGTGGAATGGGCGATCAACTGGACCCCGACCCGGGATGGTTTCATCCAGAGCTACTGTAACACCGTGCCCACGCCCGAGGGCGGCACCCATGTTGCGGGCTTCTGGGCCGCAATCCTGAAGGGCATCAAGGCCTACGGGGAGCTGGTCGGCAACAAGAAGGCAGGCCAGATTTCGCGCGATGACCTGTTGACCGGGGGCTGTGCGCTGGTCTCCTGCTTCATCGCCGATCCCGCCTTCGTGGGCCAGACCAAGGACCGCCTGTCGACCGAAAGCGCCAACCGCATGGTGGAAAACTCGGTCCGCGATCATTTCGACAACTGGCTGGCCGCCGACACGAAATCCGCCGGCGCCATCCTCGATTTCCTTGTCCTCAGAGCCGAGGAACGCCTGCGCCGCAAGCAGGAGAAGGAAACCCAGCGCAAATCGGCCACCAAGAAGCTGCGCCTGCCGGGCAAGCTGACCGATTGCACCTCGAAGGACCGCACAGGCACCGAGCTGTTCATCGTCGAGGGCGACTCGGCCGGTGGGTCCGGCAAGGGCGCGCGCAACCGGGAATATCAGGCGCTCCTGCCGCTCAAGGGCAAGATCCTGAACGTTCTGGGCGCGGCCTCGAACAAGCTGGGATCGAACCAGGAAATCAGCGACCTGTGCGAGGCGCTGGGGGTGGGCCTGGGCACCAAGTTCAACCTGGATGATCTGCGCTATGACAAGATCATCATCATGACCGATGCGGATGTGGACGGGGCGCATATCGCCTCGCTTTTGATGACCTTCTTCTTCACCCAGATGCGCCCGCTGATCGACGGCGGCCACCTGTACCTTGCCTGCCCGCCCCTGTTCCGCCTGACCCAAGGCGCGCGCCGGGTCTATTGCCTTGACGAGGCAGAGCGCGACGTCTGGCTGGAAAAGGGCTTGGGCGGCAAGGGCAAGATCGATGTCTCCCGCTTCAAGGGTCTGGGCGAAATGGACGCGAAAGACCTGAAAGAGACCACCATGGATCCCAAGACCCGCAAGCTGATCCGGGTCACGATCGACGAGGACGAACCGGGCGAGACCGGCGATCTGGTGGAGCGTCTGATGGGCAAGAAACCCGAACTGCGGTTCCAGTATATTCAGGAGAACGCCAAGTTCGTGGAGGAGCTGGATGTTTGAGGAGACTACACAGACGCGTAGGTACGATGAAGATGGAACAAAACTTGAGTCACTAGGACTGAAAATTACAAAGATATACTTCATACTCCTCTTTGCTGGAATACCACTTCTATACTACTTTGGCGTCTTACAGCTTGCACCAATGAGCTTAAACGAAGTCGGCGATTTTCTAGCTGGCGCTTTTGGGCCATTGGCAATCTGTTGGCTTGTTCTAGGTTTCTTCCAACAAGGGAGAGAGCTAAGACACAGCGTTCAAGCCCTTCAGTTACAGGCGAAAGAATTACAGAACTCGGTTGAGCAACAAAAGGAAATGGTCGGAATTACGGAAAAGCAATTGAAGTTGGATATTGCAGTACGTGAAGATCAAACTCTCGCGTCCCGTTCAAGGGAATTGCCATTCTTTCAATTGAGGGGCGGTGGAAGTTCGGCCACTGGCGGAAGGCGTACTTACAAATTTACTGCAAAAAACGTTGGAGCGGCTTCACTGAGCTCCACCGTGGCCCTAGAAGACAACCCAGACCTGCAATTGCAAACCGAAAACCTCAGCTATCTTAGCTCTGAACAAGAACAACAGATTCAAATCACGAATATCGATGATAGAAAACTTGATATTTCAAAGGAGTATAAACTTACTCTAGAAAGTAAGAATATTCGTGAACAGGTTCGCAGGCAAGAATTCATAATAAAGAACGGGGTCCCAGTGCTGTCTGATTGTGACCCTGAGCTAGGGTAAAAGCCAGCCCATAATGTTGACGAAATCTGCTTCACTGAACATTCTTGTCAATAAAAGGCCCGTGCCTGACCTTGGAAGGGCGCGAATGCGCCTTCGTTATGCTGAAAGCATGCCTCCGGCATGACGGGAAGGTCAGGCGCGGGCCGTGCGGCTACGCTCCACGCCCCAAGGGGACACCCTGCAGGCGCTGCATCTTGGGGCAGGTGTTTCGGCTTGGGGCTCCGCCCGTTCTTTCCCCAAACAGTGCCCCGCACTGTTTGCCGCTGCGCGGTCCGGGACGAACTCCCGAATGTAACGTCAGGCGCGCGCGCAATTGCCCGTTTCCATTGCCTCTGCCTGCAGCTACCCTCCCGATCAAAACAGGGAGAGACCCATGACCCCACAGGATTTGCAGTCCGTTCTGGCCGAAGGCTTTGCCGATTGGGTGCAGGCGCTGGATCTGACCGTGACCGAGGCCAGCCCGGAACAGACCACCCTGCGCATGCCGCTGACACCGAACCTTGCGCGCATGGGCGGGATCGTCTCAGGCCAGGCTTTGGCGGCGCTGGCCGATACCTCCATGGTGCTGGCGGCCTTTGCCCATAATGGAGCCGTGCGGGCGCTGGCGACGACGGATCTGCACACGCAATTCCTGCGCCCCGGTGTGGGCACCGCGATCCTCTGCCGTGCATCCGTGGTGCGGGCCGGGAAATCGCTGGTCTTTGCCCGCGCCGAGATGAGCGAAGAGGACAGTGGCAAGCTGGTCGCCACCGCCACCGCAAGCTTCTATGCCGCATAAGGCAGCTTTGCAGCCCGCGCCTGCTGCGCTAGCCTGATGCCATGATCCTGCGTCTTGTCCTGATTGCCCTGATCCTCAGCTCCTGTGGGCGCGCATTGACGCCGCAGGAGCACGCCTTCCTGTCGGATATTCACGGGGCAGATGTGCAGGTGGAGAAGCTGCGTATCGTCGATGGCGCGCCGGTGCCGACCACCACCTTTTATCGCAAACCGCGCCCGCGGGTGGCCTGCCGTGAACGCATCCTGCCGCCGATGAAGGAAGGCCGTGTCACCTCCTCCCCGGCGGCGATGACGGTCTTCAACAAGATCCTGTTCATCAGCGACTGGTACGCGGAGAACTACCTGCCCGCCTACCCCGAGCGGCTGTACCTGGTTGAGGCGATGCTGCTCGCCCATGAGGTCACCCATGTCTGGCAATGGCAGAACCGGGCGCGCACCGGCTATACGCCGCTTCTGGCCGCAGCCGAGCACCAGGGCAACCCCGATCCCTACCTGTTCGAATTGGATCAAAGCCCCGATTTCCTGAGCTACGGCTACGAACAGCAGGGCGCCATCGTCGAGGAATACGTCTGCTGCCGCGCCTTGGCGCCACAGGGCGCGCGCACCAAGCGGCTGCATGCCATGCTGAAAGAAGTGATGCCGGTCACCGACCTTCCAAAGACCCGCCAAAGCGACGTCTACCTGCCCTGGAAGAACGCCGATCTGCGCGGGATCTGCAACTAGGCGCGTTAGGCTTCCGGCTGGAGGCTTTCGAGATAGGTCATCAGCGCCGCCAGCGGGCGCGGCGTCGGCGTCAGGGTGCCGTCTACCTCGACCGGGATCAGGTCGCCTTCCAGCAGGGTTCCGAACTCCGGCATGAGGTCTGCGCCGACCTTGCCGCGCCCGTATCCATCAATCTGCGACATCACCTTGGCACGCGGAAAATCACCGCCGTGACGGGCGCTGATCCGGCGCAGATCCGGTGCCTTGCCGGTGGTCTCACGGTTGGCGATCTCTGCGTCGCTGCCGTGGCAGATGGCACAGTTGCGGTTGAAGATCGCCTGCCCCTCCTCTGGGGTGGGCATGCTGATCACCGCTTCGGTGCAGGCCACCGCCAGGGCTGCCAATACCGGAAGGGCCAACAGGGTTGCTCTTCTATTCATCGTATCGCTCCTGCCGAATGGGTCGCGCCGAATACGCTGTTTTTTCAAAGTTTAGCCGCCTCTTTGAGCAGGGTAAACCGCTTCTCCATGGGTCGCGAACACGTGCGGTTCCCGGCTCAGGAGATCTGCAGCAGCTTGCCCTGTTCAAGCCGCAGCATGCGGTCCATACGCGCGGCAAGGTCAAGGTTATGGGTGGCGATCAGCGCCGCCAGGCCAGAGCTGCGCACCAGCTCCATCAAAACCTCGAACACCTGATCGGAGGTGCCGGGATCAAGATTGCCGGTCGGCTCATCCGCCAGCAGGACGCTGGGCCGATTGGCAAGCGCCCGACAGAAGGCAACGCGCTGCTGCTCCCCACCGGACAGTTCAGCCGGGCGGTGCGCGGCACGTGCCGAAAGGCCGACAAGATCCAACAGCTCCCTGGCCCGCTGCTCTGCCTCTTTCGGGCGTGTCCCATCGGCCAGTTGCGGCAGGATGATATTCTCGGCGGCGGTGAATTCGGGCAGAAGGTGGTGGAACTGGTAGATAAAGCCGATATCGCGGCGGCGCAGACGGGTGCGGCTGCCCTCCCCAAGCCCCACGACCTCTTGCCCCGCGATCGACAGGCTGCCCGCATCCGGCGTGTCGAGCAGGCCCGCGATATGCAGAAGGGTGGATTTCCCAGCCCCCGAGGGCGCCACCAGGGCCACCACCTCTCCGGGTTTCAGCGACAGATCGACACCGCGCAGGACGTCCACCTGCGCACTGCTGCCACGATTATAGGCCTTGGTGATGCCCTTCAGGTCCAGCGCCATCTGCGGGTTCTCTGCGGTCAGATCATTCATAGCGCAGCGCCTCCACCGGGTTCAGCCGGGCGGCGCGCCGGGCCGGGAAGATGGTGACCACGAAAGACAGCCCCAGCGACAGGGCCACGGCAGACAGCACATCGGGCAGATTCAGCTCGGCCGGGAGCGCATAGATGCCCCGGATCGACGGGTCCCAGACACCGCCTCCCATGACATAGTTCACGAAAGAGAAGATCGGATCGATATATAGCGCAAACAGGCAGCCCAGGATCACGCCGCAGATGGTGCCGATGACGCCGGTGAAGGCGCCGCAGATGAAGAAGACCCGCATCACCGACCCTTCACTCAGTCCGATGGTGCGCAGGATGCCAATGTCACGGCCCTTGTTCTTGACCAGCATGATCAGCCCCGAGACGATATTCATGGTGGCGATCAGCACCAGGATCGACAGGATGATGAACATCACGTTGTCCTCCACCTCCAGCGCGCGCAGGAAGCCGCCCGAGGCATCGCGCCAGGTCCAGGCGCCGATCCCCTGCCCCGCCGCCATCATCAACGGCACGACAACGCGATCCACCGCTTCGGGATCCGCAACCATCACCTCGATCTCATCGGCAACACCTTCGCGGTTGAAAAAGGCCTGGGCCTCGGCAAAGGGCATATAGAGCCGGGTGCGGTCGATGTCATAACGGCCGGCGGTGAAGATATAGACCACCTCATAGGCGTTGACGCGCGGGCTGGTGCCAAACGGGGTTTTCACACCATTTGGGGAGATCAGCTTGATCCTGTCGCCAGCACTGACGCCAAGCTCGCGCGCGACCCCCGACCCGATGGCGACCCCCTGTTCAAAGCGGGCCAGATCGCCAGAGTAGTCCTCGCTTTGCGCCACGCCCGGAATCGCCTGGAGATCCGCAGCCGAAATCCCGAAGACCTCCACCCCCGCATTGCGCTGGCGCAGATTGGCCATGACCTGTCCCTTGATCAGGGGAGCGGCGCGCATGACGCCGGGCACCTCGCCCACGCGGGCGGCAAGGTCGGTGTAGTTTTCCAATCTGCGATCCAGGCGCCCGTCCTCGGCCATCTCGCCATAGGAATAGAGCGTCACATGGGCATTGGCGCCCAGGATGGTGCCGACAAATTCAGAGCGAAACCCCGAGCGCACTGCTAGGGTCGCAATCAGCGCAAAGACCGCAAGCGTGATGCCAATCAGGCTGATCCAGGTCATCACGCTGACACCGCCCTCGGCCCGGCGCGCGCGCAGATAACGCCATGCAATGATCCATTCAAAACGCGCAAATGGCGGGGGGGAGGAGGTCATGGCTGCTCGGCTCTTTCGTGGCGCGGATTATTGCTTGCGCCAAGCCTATTGTGCGCCACAAACAGGGTCAAGCGCACCCATTTGCGACAGCCTATTCTAGCGGATCGAAAGCCCACGCGCAGCGCACATTCACGTGAACTTCGGCCCAATTTCCTGAGCACCATTCCCACATCAACCCACGGAAAAGAGACCAAAAATCGCGTTTTCGTGGCTTCACGGGGATCTCGCTGCCAGGTGATGGAACGTGAGGGTCGCAAGGCTATCCGGCGGACATGTTCGACGGCAGGCTGCACCCACTTCAGCAACGAAGTCCTACACAACAACCACGGGCACAGTTTCATGACCGACATTCGAATTGTAACAACCAACACCTCCCTGCACGGCGGCACCTTCCTGACACCGCTTTGGTTTGCCGCCCATGACGGCTCTTTCGACCTCTACACCAATGGCGAGGCAGCCTCGGCAGGGCTTGAGGCCCTGGCCGAAGACGGCAATTTCACCCCGATCAATGAAGAGGTGCTGGCCGCTGACGCCGATGCGGTGACCGGCGCCGTCCTGGGCGCCGCCGGTCCGATTGCCACCGGTGAAACCGCAAGCAGCACTGTCAGCCTCAATGGCAGCGCGACCAGCCATATCTCGCTGAGTGCGATGATCCTGCCGTCAAACGATGCCTTCATCGGCACCGAGAGCGCCATTCGCCTGTTTGATGAAGACGGCAATTTCCTGGGCGCCCAGAACATTCGCTTTGACGGCGCTGACGTTCTTGATGCCGGGACCGAGGAAAACACCGAAGAGGATGCAGCCTTTTTGAACCAGACGGCGGCTAATACCGGCGTGGATGAGAACGGCGTTGTGCATGAGCACCCGGGCTTCCTGGACGATGGCAATATCCTGGGCGGCACCAATGCGGCCGGCGCCTTCATTGATCCCGAGGCCGCGGATTTCACCCAGCCCGGCGCACAGATTGCGGACGTGCATATCAACACGGTGGAGACCTTCGAGGGCAGCCGTGGCTCGGATGTGCTGATCGGTTCGGCCTCTGATGATCTTGCGAACGGCGGACGTGGCCAGGACGCCTTGCTGGGGCGTTTGGGCTGGGATGAGCTGTCGGGGAACGCGGGTCGTGACTACCTTGATGGCGGCAAGGGCAATGACACGCTGGACGGTGGCCGTGGCAATGATGTTCTGCTTGGCGGTCAGGGTGCGGATGTCTTTGTCTTTGAACAGGGTGACAAGCGAGATCGCATTCAGGACTTCAATGCGGATGAAGACGTCCTGACCCTGTCCATCGAAGGTATCGAGAGCCTGGATGATCTGACAGACCTCGCCGAACAACGCGGCCAGAACACGGTGATCGATTTTGGTGAAGGCGATGTCCTGGTGCTGCGCGGCCTTGAGCTGGACAGTCTGACCGATCTGAACGTGGACTTTTTCTAAGTCAGGCGGATCACCTCGGCAGCCCTCCGGTCTACTGCTGGAGGGGAAACGCAAAAGGCAGGCCATCCGGCCTGCCTTTCATCCTATCGTCCAATGGCAAGTCTCAGAAACCGCGGCCGGCGGTATGCGGCTCATAGATCTTGGCGATCTTCTTCACCGCCTCTTCCGGGCTCAGCTCTTCACTCTCGCCGGTGCGGCGGCAGGTGACTTCGACCACGCCGTTTTTCAGCCCGCGCGGGCCGACTGTGATGCGCCACGGCAGACCGATCAGGTCCATGGTGGCGAACTTGCCGCCAGCGCGTTCCTTGCGGTCATCATACAGCGGCTCAAGACCCGCCGCGACAAGCGCTGCATAGATCTGGTTGCAGGCCGCGTCTGCCTCGTCATCGCCCTGCTTGAGGTTGACGATCCCGCAGTGGAAAGGCGTCACACCCTCCGGCCAGATAATGCCCTTGTCGTCGTGGCTCGCCTCGATGATGGCGCCAACCAGGCGGGAGACCCCGATCCCGTGGCTGCCCATGTGCACCGGGATGGACTTGCCATCAGGCCCCTGCACGGTGGCACCCAGGGGATCGGAGTATTTGGTGCCGAAATAGAAGATCTGGCCCACCTCGATGCCACGGGCACTGCGCTGACGTTCGGCTGGGATCTGGTCGAACAGACGCGCATCATGGGTTTCATCGGTGCGGGCGTAAAGTGCCGTGAACTCCTCCATCACCGCGCGGCACTGGTCCACATCGTTATAGTCGATGTCCCGCTCGCCCAGGCGAATATCGGTGACCGCGCTGTCGTAGAAGACCTCGCTTTCGCCGGTGTCGGCCAGGACCAGGAATTCGTGCGTGTCATCGCCGCCGATCGGGCCGGAGTCCGCACGCATCGGGATCGCCTGCAGGCCCATGCGCTCGTAAGTGCGCAGGTAGCTCACCAGGTGACGGTTGTAGGCGTGCAGCGCGTCTTCCTTGGTCAGGTCGAAGTTGTAGCCGTCCTTCATGTAGAACTCACGCCCCCGCATCACGCCGAAACGCGGACGGATCTCGTCGCGGAACTTCCACTGGATCTGATACATGGTCAGCGGCAGATCCTTGTAGCTGCTGACATGGCTACGGAAGATATCGGTGATCAGCTCTTCGGCGGTGGGGGTGAACAACAGGTCCCGGTCATGACGATCGGTGATGCGCAGCATTTCCTCGCCGTAGGCATCATAGCGCCCGCTCTCGCGCCACAGGTCGGCCGATTGCATGGTCGGCATCAGGACCGGGATATGGCCCGCGCGCATCTGTTCTTCGTGGACGATGCCTTCGATCTTCTTCAGCACCTTGAAGCCCAGCGGCAGCCAGGAATAGATCCCGGCGGCGGATTGTTTGATCATGCCGGCCCGCAGCATGTAGCGGTGGCTGACGATCTGAGCCTCGGAGGGCGTCTCTTTCAGAACAGGCAGGAAGTAACGGGACAGGCGCATGTCGCTCTCATTCGTTCGAAGGGTTTTCATGCGGTCTAAGCCATCGTCGCGCCTCAGGCAATCGGGCTTTGAAAATGAGGCGCACTACGCTTGGTCATTCCAGGCAGAAAAATACTTGAACAATGATTTCAGTTTGTGAATGGTCAAACAAACCCATCGGAGGCGCGCATGCACGATACAATCACTGAACCCGCTCGGGAGATCCCTGTCGTGCACCGTACCGATGTGCTCGTGGTCGGCTCTGGTCCCGGCGGGCTGGCGGCGGCCTTGGCGGCGGCCCGCTGCGGGGTGGAGGTCACGCTTCTGGAGCGGTTCGGCTGCTTTGGCGGCAATATCACCACCGTCGGGGTCGAGGGCTTTGCCTGGTACCGCCACGAGCAGACGGTCGAGGCAGGCGGCATCGGCTGGGAGTTCGAGGAACGCGCCAAGGCGATGGACGCGGCCGTTCCCGAAAGCCAGTCCCTGTCCTATGAGCTGGACGCCGAAGGTTTCAAACTGGTGGCAGACAAGCTGGTCGAGGAGGCGGGCATTCACCCGATGCTCCACCGCATGTTCGTGGCGCCAATCCGCGAGGGCAACCGGATCACCGGCGTCATCGTGGAATCCAAGGCCGGACGCGAGGCAATCCTGGCCCGGCGCGTCATCGATGCCACGGGAGATGCAGACATCGCGCATGCGATGGGCGCCCCCACGATCAAGACCCCGATCGAGGAAATGCAAGCCGCCAGCGTGATGTTCCACATCGCGGGCGTCGACAAGCAGAAGTTCATGGAAGGCGTCAAGGCCGACCCGCAAACCTACAAGGACTGGTCCACCGGTGAATGGGAGGTCGAGACCTCGGGCAAGGAGGATGACATGTTCTCGCCCTTCCTGGCCAAACCCTTTGCCCAGGCCTTGCGCGACGGGGTGATCCCGGCGCATCTCAATACCATCGGCGGCACCTGGGGCGCGGTGCATGACAGCGGCGAGATGACCTATATGAACCTGGTGCACCTGGCGGGCTGCGACGGCACCGATCCCGACAGCATGACCCGGTTCGAGATCGAGGGCCGCAAGCAGGCCATGCACGCGATCAATGCGCTGAAAGCCTATACGCCGGGCTGCGAAGGCGCGCGGCTGCGCAACTTTGGCATGACCATCGGTATCCGCGACACCCGCAAGATCGACGCGCATCACAACATCACCGAGGATGAGACCCGCAACCAAGGCCGGTTCGAGGATACCATCGGGATCTACCCCGAATTCATCGACGGCTACGGCATCCTGATCCTGCCCACCACCGGGCGCTACATGCAGATCCCCTATCGCGCGATGCTGCCGAAGGGCGTCGAGAACCTGCTGGTCACCGGTCGTGCCATCGGCGGCGACAAGGTGGCCCATGCCGCCACCCGCAACATGGCCTGCTGCGCCGTTGCCGGTCAGGGGGCAGGCGTTGCGGCGGCCCTGTCGGTGAAGTCGTCCTGCAGCCCGCAGGACATCGCCATCTCTGCCGTGCAGGCCGAGTTGACCCGCCAGGGTGTGCGGATCCACTAAACGAGCCCCGGCCTGTTGACCCCATAACCCGGTTTCCCGCTCATATCGCACTTGCGGCCGCTTGGCGGTTGCATGCGCGTGCAGCATGGGCAATGACTGGACGAGACTGGCAGACAGATCATCAAAGGGCAGCTTGCGCATGGCACTACCGGCGAAGAAGCAGTTTCTCTACTGGGGCATTGCCGCCTTGGTCTTTGCGGTGGTGCTTTGGGCGCTTGGCGATGTGCTTTTGCCGTTTGTGCTGGGCGCGGCGATTGCCTATCTGATCGACCCCATTGCCGACCGGCTCGAGGCCGCGGGCCTCAGCCGGGCCGCGTCCACCGCGGTCATTACAGTCGGCGCCATGCTGACCTTTCTGCTCATGCTGCTGGTGGTCCTGCCGACGCTGATCTATCAGCTCAGCGACCTGATCCGGGTGCTGCCCGAAGCCTTTCGGGATCTGCGCGCCTTTGCGCAAGCGCAGTTCCCCTCGGTCTTTACCGAAGGCAGCCGCGCGCAACAGACCATCGCCTCCATCGCCGGAACCCTGCAGGGCAAGGGGATCGAGCTGTTCGAATCGCTGGTCGGCTCGGCCATGTCCGTGGTCAATCTGCTGGTGCTTTTCGTGATCGTGCCGGTGGTTGCGGTCTACCTGCTGCTGGACTGGGACCGGATGATCGAGCGGATCGACGCCTTGCTGCCGCTGGATCACGCCCCGGTCATTCGCAGGCTGGCAGCTGATATCGACAAGGTCCTGGCCTCCTTCATCCGCGGCATGGGCACGGTCTGTCTGATCCTCGGCGTCTATTACGCCGTGGCCCTGATGCTCGTGGGTCTGAACTTCGGGCTGGCTGTGGGCTTCATTGCTGGGCTTGTCACCTTCATTCCCTACCTGGGAGCCCTGATCGGCGGTGCCCTGGCCATTGGCCTCGCGCTGTTCCAGTTCTGGGGTGAATGGTGGTCCATCGGGCTGGTTGCGGGCATCTTCGTGATTGGCCAGGTGATCGAGGGCAACTACCTGACTCCCAAGCTCGTCGGTGGATCGGTGGGGCTGCACCCGGTCTGGCTGCTGCTGGCCCTGTCGGTCTTTGGCGCGCTCTTTGGCTTTGTCGGCATGCTGGTGGCCGTCCCCGTAGCGGCGGCCTTGGGCGTGGTTGCAGGTTTCCTCACGGAACAGTATCTGGACAGCCGATTGTACCAGGGACTGAGCCACCGGGATTCGAAGAAGTAACATGGCGCAACAGCTGAGTTTCGATCTGCCCGCCAAGACCGCGCTGGGCCGCGACGATTTCTTTGTGGCCCCGTCCAATGCTATGGCCGTGGCCCTGCTTGATCCCGGCTTTTCCTGGCCCAGTGGCAAGCTGGTGCTGACGGGACCGGCGGGATCGGGAAAGACCCACCTTGCCCATGTCTGGGCCAAGGCCTCGGGGGCGCGGATCCTGCAGGCAAAGGATCTGACCGAAGCCATGGTGCCCGCATTGGCCGCCGGTCCGGTGGTGGTCGAAGATGTGCCGCTCATCGCCCGGGACACGGCCGCACAGGAAGCCCTGTTTCACCTGCACAACCTGGTGCTTGCCAACGGGCATGCCATGATGATGACCGGCCGCGCGGCGCCCAATCTCTGGGGCCTCAGCCTGCCCGACCTGCAAAGCCGGGTTCAGGCCGCCACCCATGCCGAACTGCAGCCACCGGATGATGCGCTGCTCGCCGTGGTTCTGGCAAAGCTCTTCAACGATCGCCAGATCACGCCGAAACCCGATGTGATCCCCTATCTGGTGGCCCATATGGACCGGTCCTTTGCCGCTGCCGCCCGCATCGTGGAACAGCTTGACCGGCTGTCGCTGGCGGAAAAACGCACCCTGTCGCGCCCCCTTGCGGTGCGGCTGATGTCGCAAGAACCGGGGATCAACGCCCCGGAAACCATCGCCGGATCCAAGAGTTGACCCAGCCCCCTTCCTTCGCCCATCCTGCAGCAAGACACCTAACGGAGCGCTCATGACCGTGACCGAGGACCCTGCCACCGCCGACTGGGGGCCCTTTGGGCGACCGTTGTTTGACGATCCCAGTGCGCGGGCGCTGTCGCGGGTGGGCGTGGTGGACGTGGGATCGAACTCGGTCCGTCTGGTGGTTTTTGACGGCGCCGCCCGCAGCCCGGCCTATTTCTACAACGAGAAGATCATGTGCGCGCTTGGCGCCGGGCTGTCGGAAACCGGGCGTCTCAATCCCGAGGGGCGCAGCCGTGCCCTGGCCGCCCTGCGCCGCTTTCAATGCCTCGCCGAAGGCATGGGATTGCCGCCTCTTTCCGTGGTTGCCACGGCCGCAGTGCGCGACGCGAGCGACGGGCCGGATTTCTGTGCCGATGTGCTGCGGGAAACCGGGCTCAAGATCTGGGTCATCGACGGGCGTGAAGAGGCGCGGCTGTCGGCGCAGGGGGTTCTCTTGGGCTGGCCCGGCTCCTATGGTCTGGTCTGCGACATCGGCGGCTCTTCCATGGAGCTGGCGGAAATTCACGACGGCGAAGTCGGCAAGCGGGTGACCTCTTCCCTGGGGCCGCTGAAACTGCGCGACATCAAGGGCGGGCGGCGTGGACGCAAGGCGCATATCGCCAGCGTGATGGATGAGCTACACGCCGAGATGGGCAAGCAGAAGGACCGCCTGTTCCTGGTGGGCGGCAGCTGGCGCGCCATTGCCCGGATCGACATGGCGCGGCGCGGCTATCCCCTGAAGGTGCTGCACGAATACCGGATGAGCGCAAAGAGCGTGCGTGAAACACTGAAGTACATCGAGAAGCGCGACCTTGAGGAACTGCGGGCCGAGACCGGAATTTCATCGGCGCGGATGTCGCTGGTGCCCTATGCCATCGATGTGCTGACCCGGCTGGTCAAGACCTTCAAGCCCAAGGATATCGCGATCTCCAGCTACGGGATCCGCGAGGGGCTGCTGTATGAACAGATGCCCCAGCGCCTGCGCGAACGCGATCCGCTGATTGAAGCCAGCCGTTTTGCCGAAGCCAAGGACGCGCGCATCCCGGGCTTTGGCAAGACGCTCTATGATTTCGTGATCCCCCTGTTCAGCAACCGGCCACACACGAAAAAGCGCCTGATCAAGGCAGCCTGTCTGCTGCATGACGTCAGCTGGCGCGCCCATCCAGACTATCGGGCGGAGGTCTGTTTCGACAATGCCACCCGCGCCAATCTCGGCGGGCTGAAACACTCCGAACGCGTCTTCCTGGGGCTGGCGCTGCTGCACCGCTACCGCAACAAACGCCAGGGAACCGCTTTTGAATACCTCTATGACCTGCTGGACGAAAAGGGCCAGAAGGAAGCGGAGATCCTTGGAAAGGCGATGCGGTTTGGCGCCATGCTGATGGTCAGTGACACCGGCGAAATCGGCGCATTCAAATGGCAGCCGCGCAAGAAGCACCTGACGCTGGAGCTTCCGCGCGCGGCAGAGCCTCTGTATGGGGAGGTTGCCGAGGCCCGCCTGCGCTCTCTCTGCGACACGCTGGAAGCCGAGCTGAAGGTCAAGATCTCCGGCTGATACCGGGCGAATTCGCCCGGCAGACGCCCAGATCACAGATCGATGGCATTGCCTTCCGGGGCGGGGTTTTCCTGTGGATCATCCGGCTCCGGGTCGGGTTTTCTGCGAATGATGATATCGCCATTGGGGAGGATTTCCGGCAGCTCATAGCGGCTCCAGTCCTCCACCTCGGCGGCGATCTCGGCAAGGGCCGGTCCCATGCGGGCCAGGAAATCCCGCATCGACGGACCAACCTCGCTGGCGAAATTCTCGGCGAACTCCTGCAGATCTTCCAAAGCCGGGCTCATCTCCTGACGCAGCCCTTCCCAGAACAGCTCTGCCCCTCTTTCCATCAAACCCTTGCCGTTATTGTCTGCCTGCTCGGCAGCGACTGGTGCCACGAGGCAGCTCAGGCACAGGGCGCTTATGCATAATGTCCGTTTCATGATACCAATATAGGCAGGGTGCGCGACGATTTTAAGTCAGATCGATATCCAGGCTGACCGGGAAATGATCCGACGCCATCAAGAGCGCCTCGCGCAGCACCTCATCCTTGTAGCAGGCGGCATCCTCGAACGGGTGCCAGATCCGCCAGCGCGGGTTGCACCCCTCCAACCCCTTGGAGATCATCACGTAGTCAAGACAGGCGCGAAAGAAACGTTTCCTGTCTTCATCGTAGAAACGCGCGGTGCTGGGCGGGCTACCGGGGCGCGGCTGGCTCAGGATCTGAGCATGGGGATCGCGCAGCTCCTGCCCCATCACGATTTCGACCGAGGACCGGCCAAACAGCCGTTCGTACTCATCCAGTCCCGGACCATCGTTCAAATCCCCCATTACGATCAGATCGTCCCCTGCCGCCACATGCGCCTCGATACGGCGATGCAGCCAGATCGCCTGAGCCAGCTGGGTGCGCCGATTCTCCAGCGCGCGCTGGATGATCGCATCATGCCCCTGCACGCCATAGGGGGCCTTGGATTTCAGATGCGCACCGATCAGGCGGAGTGTCCTGCCGCTGTGAAGGGTGACCGCCAGTTCCAGGGGCGGCTTGGAAAACCGCACCCTGTCAGGCCGTTCATCGATATCAAGGTCGATTTCGAAACTGCCGTCAAAGCGAGGCGCCTCAGGGCTGCTTTGGGCATCGTGTTCGGCGCTGAGCACCGCCGGATCATACATCAGGGCGATTTCCTGATGGGTATCGGTGGCAAAACCGCTGACCACCTCGCAGGCGCGCAGGCCCGCCTCGGCAGCAAAGGCGCCAAGCGCGCGCACGGTGCGCTGACGCCGCCCGGTATTGGGCGCCTCGATCACCATCACCGCATCCGCATCCAGCGTCTGGAACACATGCGCCAGCGACACCGCCTGGGTGTAGCGATCCACATCATAGCGCCCAGAGGGTTTTTCATCCAGAATCAGCTGGTCGTTCTTGTCGAACAGATGCGAGAACCACTCGACGTTATAGGTGACCAGCCGCATGGGTCCCGCATCCGTTGATCTCGTCCCAGGCGCGGTTGATGTCGATCATCCGTTTTTCCGCAAGGCGCACCGCCTCTTCGGGGACGCCGCGCGCCATCATTGCATCCGGGTGGGTTTCCCGCACCAGGCGGCGCCAGTGCTTGCGGATCTCCGCGAGGGGCATATCGGCAGGCACGCCGAGCACCGCATAAGGATCCTTCGGCGCATCGGTCACAAACCGCGCCCGCAGGGCAGTGAACTGCTGCGGGGTTTGCCCGAAGATACGGCTCACCTCTTCCAGGAATTCGTTCTCGCCGGGATGGTAGAACCCATCTGCCATGGCGATGTGAAACAGCCCCTCCATCAGGTCGCACAGGGTGGCCGGGTCATTGGCAAACATGCGCTGGATACGGGCGGCATAATCCTGGTAGCCCGCCACATCGGTGCGCGCCATGTTGAACACCCGGGCCGCACCCGCCTCGTCAGCGCGGGCAATCTGGAAAACCTCGCGAAAGGCGGTGACCTCGTCCCGCGTCACCTGCCCGTCCGCCTTGGCCATCTTGGCGCCCAGGGCGATCACCGCGATGGCAAAACCGACGGTACGCTCAGGCGGTGCCTTAAGCTTGTCAAAGACATGCGCCAGGCTTTCCCCCTTGGCCAGCGCGCCCAGCGCCTCGGATATGCGGGTCCACAGAGACATGCCCAGAGGTTAACCGGTCTGCGCCGCGCTGTCAGGGGCTGCGTCGGCCTCTACCGTCAGAATTTTCTGCATCAGCACAAGATCCAGCCACCGCCCCGCCTTGCGACCGACCTGCGGCAGGCGTCCCACCTCGTCAAATCCCATGGCGGCGTGAAAGGCCAAGCCTCCGGTATTGACCGCGCTGATCCCTGCCACAAGCACATGGATCCCCTCGGCGCGCGCGACATCCTCGATCGCGGCGATCAGGGCGCGGCCTGCCCCACGGCCACGGGCCGTTTCGGCCAGGTAGATCGTGTGTTCGCAGGTGCGGGCATAGCCGGGGCCCGCGCGAAAGGCCCCCAGGCTCACATAGCCAAGGAGCGTGCCTGCCTCTTCGGCCACCTGAAAGCGTGCGCCTTTTTGAGCAATCTCGCTGGCGATCTGATCCGCAGGTTTCTCTGCCGTCGTGAAGGTGATCAGCGTGTCGCGGATGATCTGATTGGTGATCTGCGCGATCCCGCCCGCATCCGCCGCAGTGGCCTGTCGGACGATCACCGCAGGACCCGCTGCCCATGCGGGGTGTCGAATTCCGCTTCCATGGCGGCAGGCCCGGTCTCGAACACCAACCGCCCATCGTTGAGCGGCAGCATCTCCTCCAGCTTCGCCGCGTCAGGATGAGAGATCACCAGGCGACGCAGCGCGCAGCCCTGCTGCTCCAGCCGGGGGGCGGGGTGATCGCTGTGCCATTCAATGAGCGCCGGAAAGAGATTGCCATAGGGCAGCTTGCCATCTGCAGGCACTGCCATGTCCCAGACCAGATCGCCGCGCGTCAATGCGACGGGCGTACCAGCCCCGTCCGGCATCCGCTCCAGCAGTTTCGGCAGGCCGGTTGTGCGACAGATCCAGTTGGTGAGACGCGGCGTCCCGCTGAAATTATCAAGATCAAACCAGCACGGGCTGCGTTCCGGCGTTGCACCCGGATCAAGGGCGATGGCTTCCAGATACAACCCATCCGCCAGCCCCAAAAGCCGGTTGTGGGTGCCAAAAACCTGGTGCTGCCCACCCGCCTGCAGCGGGACGCCCAGCGCTGTCTCAACGTAGTCTGCAGCCGCCTCCAGCGTCTCGCCGGCCACGGCAATGTGATCCAGTTCCATCATCGCCTATCACTCCCCTGTTTTCGCCGCACCTTAACGGCAAATCCAAGGTTCACAACGTGAAAGCCACGGCGCCCAACCACCCTATCAAACAGGAAACCCGGCGCCACTGGGGCACCGGGTCGTTTTCTTGGCGTTTTGTCCGCCCTAGCGGATCAACGGGATCAGCTGCGCGCTTCGCGGATCAGCTTCAGGATATCCTGCGCCGCCTCGGGGATATTGGTGCCGGGGCCGAAGATCGCCTTGACGCCATTATCATAGAGGAACTGATAGTCCTGCTGCGGGATAACACCGCCGCAGATCACGATGATATCCTCGGCGCCCTGCTCCTTCAGCTCTTTGATCAGCTGCGGTGCCAGCGTCTTGTGACCGGCCGCCTGGCTGGAGATGCCCACGACATGCACGTCGTTGTCGATGGCATCCTGTGCCGCCTCGGCCGGGGTCTGGAACAGCGGCCCCACGTCAACGTCAAAACCGATATCGGCAAAGGCGGTGGCAATCACCTTGGCGCCGCGGTCATGACCGTCCTGGCCCATCTTCACCACCAAGAGGCGCGGACGGCGGCCTTCTTCCTCCGCGAAGTCCTCGATGGATTTCTGGATCGCGGCAAAGCCTTCGTCGCCTTCGTAAGCGGCGCCGTAAACGCCCGCCAGGGTTTTCACCTCGGCGCGGTGACGGCCGAATTCTTTTTCCATTGCCATGCTGATTTCCCCAACAGAGGCCCGGGCACGGGCAGCTTCGACAGCGGCTTCCAGAAGGTTGCCACCTTCCTTTGCACGACGGGTGACCTCATCCAATGCACTCTGACAGGCGGCCTCGTCGCGTGTTGCGCGGATCTGTTGCAACCGGGCAATCTGGCTTTCGCGCACCGCGACATTGTCCACGTCGAGAATGTCGATCGGATCTTCCTTTTCCTTGCGGTACTTGTTCACGCCGACGATCACCTCTTCGCCGCGATCGATCATTGCCTGACGTTTGGCCGCGGTTTCCTCGATGCGCAGTTTCGGAATGCCGCTGGCCACCGCCTTGGTCATGCCGCCCATGTCCTCGACGTCCTGGATGATGGCCCAGGCCTTTTCGATCAGCTCTTCGGTCAGGCTTTCGACGTAGAACGACCCCGCCAAGGGATCGACCACCTTGGTCACGCCGGTTTCTTCCTGCAGCACCAGCTGGGTGTTGCGCGCGATGCGGGCCGAGAAATCGGTCGGCAGGGCAATGGCCTCATCCAGCGCATTGGTATGCAGGGACTGGGTGCCGCCCAGAACCGCCGACATCGCCTCATAGGCGGTGCGGATCACGTTGTTATAGGGATCCTGCTCCTGCAGGGAGACCCCCGAGGTCTGGCAGTGGGTGCGCAGCATCTTGGAGCGGTCGTTCTTGGCACCGAATTCGGTCATCACCCGGTACCACAGGGTCCGCGCCGCGCGCAGCTTGGCGATTTCCATGAAGAAATTCATGCCGATGGCAAAGAAGAACGACAGGCGGCCGGCGAATTTGTCCACGTCCATGCCGGCATTGATCGCCGCCCGCACGTATTCGCGGCCATCGGCAATGGTATAGGCCAGTTCCTGCACCAGGTTCGCACCCGCTTCCTGCATGTGATAGCCGGAAATCGAGATCGAGTTGAATTTCGGCATCTCGTTCGAGGTATATTCGATGATGTCCGAAATGATCCGCATCGAAGGTTCGGGCGGATAGATATAGGTGTTGCGCACCATGAACTCTTTCAGAATGTCGTTCTGAATGGTGCCCGCCAGCAAGCTCTTGTCGTGCCCCTGCTCTTCACCTGCGACGATGAAGTTGGCCAGGATCGGGATCACCGCGCCGTTCATGGTCATCGAGACCGAAACCTTGTCGAGCGGGATACCGTCAAAGAGGATCTTCATATCCTCGACACTGTCGATGGCCACGCCGGCCTTGCCGACATCGCCGACCACCCGTTCGTGGTCACTGTCATAGCCGCGGTGGGTGGCCAGGTCGAAGGCGACCGAAACCCCCTGCTGACCGGCGGCCAGGTTGCGGCGGTAAAAGGCGTTGGATTCTTCCGCCGTGGAGAAGCCCGCATATTGGCGGATGGTCCAGGGGCGGCCCGCATACATGGTGGCCTTCACACCGCGGGTAAACGGTGCAAATCCAGGGATCGTGCCGACATGCGGCAGATCCTTCGTGTCCTCAACCGTATAGAGCGGCTTAACGTCGATATCCTCGAGCGTCTTCCAGGTGAGATCGTCGAGCGGGCGTCCGCGCAGCTCTTTTTCAGCCAGAGCCCGCCAATCGTCTGTCTTCGTCATGGGGTCTTCCTCTCGTCAAGTCGTTCTGGGGCAGGTTCTGTCCCGCCACCTGTTTGTCTGGGTCATACATCAGCTGGATCTGCGACAGCCCGTCGGCGCCCGCAGCCAGCCACATCAAATCGTCCGCATAGCGTTCACGCAGGGCGGCACTTTGCACCTCGTCCAGCGGCCGCCAGCGTCCTTCGCCCTGCGGCAGGGCAAGGGCGGCAGAGGTCGGCATCGTGCGGCGCAGCTCTTCCAGCCGCGGCGAAGCGGCATGGCGCATACGCGCATTCTCACGCGGCCCCTTGCAGCCGGTCAGCAGTTCCAACTGCAACTCGGGCCGCCCGCCGAAGGTCTCGAACGGCAGCACGCGGATCTCGACCTCCGGCATGGAACAGGCGATATCCGTCAGCACATCCCGCCAGCTGCGCGTGCTGTGCAGCAGCCGGTCCAGTTGCCCTGCGACCGGCACCCGGTGGCCGCGCGCCACCGCATAGGTCAGTGCCGAGGTCCAATAGCTTTCCAGGCTGCGCAGGTTGACCGCCAGAACCGAGATGTTCCCGTCAAAGGCCTCGTGAAAACGTGCCAGCCGTTCGCCCACACCGCAGTATAGGTCGGCCAGGCGCAGGTTCTCGCGGATGCTGCCCATCATGTTCTCGTCGCTGATCAGCAACTGTTGCGTGCCCGCCTGCCGGGCCTCGTCCAGGCGCATCTTCAGTCGCCCGCGCGCCCGTTTGGCACCCTTGGCAGCCCCGATCACCGACGGATTGGGCAGGATACCGTGAAACAGCCCCTCGCGGGTGCGATCCGGCCCCCAGGCCACCAGGCCCTGCTCGGCCAGCGGGGCGGCATTGAAGCGCAGATAATCCTGAAACGAAGTTGTGGCGCACCGGTGGGCACCCAGATGAACAATCACTTGCATCGCTTTTCCAGTCCTTTGGACAGGCCCGCCTTTTTGCGGACGGTGAGAGGAAGACGGCGTGATCATGCGCAGCACACCCTCTCAAAGCGGTTAATGCGAGTTGAATTTTTTTCCCGCCCCATGCAATCGACCATCGCATTCGCCAAGGCGCGGCATATATTGTCGGCAACAGGAGGAGCCATGAAACCCATCCTAGCCCTTGTTCTGACAGCTTTTCTGCCCACAGCCGTCCTGGCCGAAGACACAGCGCAGCCGGATGCCCCGGCCTGGATCCTGCCGGAATATGAAGGCGATCTCAGCGCGTTCCTGTGGCACAACAGGCCGGTGGTGGTCTTTGCCGACAGCGCCGAAGACCCGCGGTTCCAGGACCAGTTGCAGCGGCTGGAAAAAGGCGCCGAGGATCTGTTGGAGCGGGATGTAGTGGTTCTGACCGACACCGATCCGGGCAAAAACTCCGAATTGCGCAAGAAGCTGCGCCCCAGGGGATTCATGCTGGTGCTGGTGGGCAAGGATGGTGGTGTGAAACTGCGCAAACCGCATCCCTGGTCGGTGCGCGAGCTGAGCCGCACCATCGACAAGTTTCCGTCCCGCCTGCGCGAAGTAGAAGAACGTCGCGGCAGCTGACGGGTTAGCCGTTGCCGCGCACGTAGATCAGGGCGCCCGCCTGCCGGTCCACCACGATCATCGCATCCCCGTCGGGCACGAAGATCAGCCGCGACTGCGGGTTCATGATCGCCTGATAGTAGATCGACTTGACCAGTTCGGACATGCAATTGGCACCCGCCAGCCCGGAGTTCAGCACGCTGATCCCCTGCGGCAGGTCGCGCGACATGATCTCTTCGGTCAGCATATTGGGTGTCTTGCCGCCCACGTCGAAGGAGACCGGCTTGCCTTCGGAGAGCATCTTCATGCCAGTCGACACCGATCGCGCCTTGGACACCAGCGAACTGATCCGCGGGCTTGCCGTGTGAAACACCGCCGCCGTACAGGTCGAGGAAGATTCGAAGAAATAGGTATCGCCCAGTTGCACCCAAGGCGAGACCATCGCGCGCACCTCTTCCTCCTCGTCCAGCGCGCAGGCCGACAAGAGAAACAGGCCCGCCATCAGAGCCAAAGTCATACGCCGCATTTGGTGCCTCCAGAACCCCTTGATACCGATCACACCGGGGCAGTCTGACATCCACTCCTGAAGAATTGGTGCACGTGACGGTCATTAGACCGGACGCGATGGTCGGGGCAGCCCCGGAGACAGGCATCCGCCCGCCCCCGGCCCGGACAGAGGCGCATGGCCCCATCTGGAAAGCTGCCCCGTGGTGCATCTTATTCGAACTCCATGATCACATCGTCCACCGCCAGGCTGTCGCCCGCGCTGGCGTTGATCTTGGAAACCACACCCTTCTTCTCGGCGCGCAGGATATTCTCCATCTTCATCGCCTCGACGGTGCAGAGCGCCTGACCTTCCTGGACTTCCTGACCGACTTCCACATCGACCTTCACGATCAGACCCGGCATCGGGCAGAGCAGCAGTTTCGAAGTGTCCGGCGGAAGTTTCTCCGGCATCAGACGGGCGAGTTCCGCCTGACGGGGGGTGCGCACATGCACCTTCAGATCGGCGCCACGGCTGCGGATGCGGAAGCCGCCCGAGATCTTGCCCACTTTCAGAACCAGCATGTCGCCATCGGTGGACACCCGCGCCAGCTGATCGCCCGGCGTCCAGTCAGATGCCACCCGGATCGAGGTTCCGTCGGCGAACCGCACGGTGGAACCATCATGATCGGCGTCGATCTCAACGTCGAAGGACTGCCCCTGCAGGGTTACAACCCAATCGGTGCCGACCTTGCGCTCGTGGTTGCCCATACGGCCCGACACGCGGGTGCGGCGGATTTCGGCGACCCGGTGCATGGCAGCAGTCGCAGCCGCGATACGGCGCAGCTCCCCTTCGGGCAGCTCCACGCCTTCGAAGCCTTCAGGGTATTCTTCGGCGATGAAGGCCGTAGTCATGTCACCGCTGACGAATTTCGGATGATCCATCACCGCCGACAGGAACGGCAGGTTGTGACCGATGCCTTCCACTTCGAACCCGTCCAGCGCATCGCGCATGGCGGCGATTGCTGCCTCGCGGGTGGGCGCCCAGGTGCAGAGCTTGGCGATCATCGGGTCGTAATACATCGAGATCTCGCCGCCCTCGTAGACGCCGGTATCGTTGCGCACCGCAACCACGCCCTCGGGCGCATCCCCCTGCCATTTGCCGTTTTCCAAGAGCGGGCCGGAGGCCTGCTCTGCCGGCGGGCGATAGCGGGTCAGACGGCCGATCGAGGGCAGGAAGTTACGATAGGGATCTTCGGCATAGAGACGGTTCTCGATCGCCCAGCCGGTGAGTTTCACATCGTCCTGGGTGATCGACAGCGGCTCACCGCCGGCAACCCGGATCATCTGCTCCACCAGGTCAACGCCGGTGATCAGCTCAGTCACGGGGTGTTCCACCTGCAAGCGGGTGTTCATTTCCAGGAAGTAGAAGTTCTTGTCGCCATCGACGATGAATTCCACGGTACCGGCAGAGGCATAGCCCACGGCCTTGGCCAGCGCGACGGCCTGCTCGCCCATCGCCTTGCGGGTGGCTTCATCAAGGAAGGGCGACGGCGCCTCTTCGACCACTTTCTGGTTGCGGCGCTGGATCGAGCATTCCCGCTCGCCCAGGTAGATGCCGTTGCCATGGGTATCGCACAGGACCTGGATCTCGATGTGGCGGGGTTGCGTCACGAATTTCTCGATGAAGATCCGGTCATCCCCGAAAGAGTTTGCCGCCTCGTTCTTGGAGGACTGGAAGCCTTCGCGGGCCTCTTCATCGTTCCAGGCGATCCGCATGCCCTTGCCGCCACCGCCGGCGGAGGCCTTGATCATCACCGGGTAGCCGATCTCGTTGGAGATCTTCACCGCCTCGTCGGCGTCCTCGATGAGGCCCATATAGCCGGGCACCGTGCTGACCTGGGCATCCTGGGCGATCTTCTTGGAGGTGATCTTGTCCCCCATGCTTTCGATGGCGCCAACGGGGGGGCCGACAAAGGCGACACCCTCGGCGGCCAGCGCCTCGGCAAATTTGGCGTTTTCCGACAGGAAGCCATAGCCCGGATGCACCGCCTGCGCGCCGCTTTGACGGATGGCATCCATAACCTTGTCGATCACGATATAGGACTGGTTGGCGGGCGGCGGGCCGATGTGCACGGCTTCATCCGCCATCTGGACATGCAGCGCCTGCTTGTCCGCATCCGAATAGATGGCAACGGTCTTGATGCCCATCTTGCGCGCGGTCTTGATGACACGGCAGGCGATCTCGCCCCGGTTGGCGATCAGGATCTTATCAAACATTGGCAGTCCCTTGTGCTCTGGTGGACCCTCGGTCTGTCTTGGGTCGGAATGCAATGCACCGCCCGCGGGACAGGCCCGAGCGCGGTATCATCTGTGTGGTGGTGGAACCGACCGCGACAGGTCGGAATATCGTGGCAAGGCGCAGGGCGGTGCGATCAGCACCGGCCGGGGCTTTCCTTGCAGAGGATGAGAGGTGCAGCGGCGCCGACAGCCGCGCCTGTGATCGGCGTGCGCTCCGGCCCGGGCGCGCCGGGCCGCGCAAAAAAGAAGGCAGGCCGCAGATGGGATCGCGGGCCTGCCTTTCCAGGTCAAGGGACTGGAACAGATGCGAAGCAGCGCAGAACGCCTGCGCCACGGGGCAAGGTTTGCAGGTCTTGCCCGCAAGGAAAACCCCGCCAGCAGCCACAGCACCGACCTGCGCGGCATCCCGCTGACCATCGCCCGCGATGTGCAGAAACATGCCGATACCAGCCCCCCTGCGGGCGTTGGCATCGCACGTTTGCGTGATATGGCAGGCCGCAACGCGCATCAGTATCCCTCGTCCTCAAAGGCCTCGGGGAAAGACTGGCGCGCCAGATCCACATTGATGACCAGCAGGGCCTCGTAATCGGCGGGGTCGAAATTCTCCTCGACCGCGACCACTTCGCGCCCGAACAGCCAGCTCAAGCGCCCGGCATCCAGATTGCCGCGTTCAAACGGCTGATCGCCAAAGTGCTCCCACAGCGCCTTCATGAAGGCGGCATCGGCGCGCCGGTCCGGCGCACGGCGGTCACGATAGCGTTCCCGCCGGGTGATCGGCGTGACCCCCTTGGGATTTGGACGACGGATTATGAATTGAAAATCGGTGCCCGGAAGACGCCCGGGAAAGCCACGGTGTTTCAACATTGCGATGCCTCCGATCCGGCACCGCGCGCGGCGGATGGGGCCGGCCACAGGGCCGGACCCCAAAGAGTGTTACTTGTATTTGCCGGTGTAGGTCGGCTCGACCGAAATGGGCTCGGGCTCGACGACGACAAATTCTTCTTGCTTGCTGCCGCAGGCTGCCACAGCCGCCAGCAGACCTGCCAGCGCAAAAAGTTTGATGCTCTTGGACATTTCTGTCTCCTGATTACTGCCTTTGAACCGCCACCCGGACCGTTCCGGGTGTGGCCTGTCCTCAATGAACGGGCAACCATCTGATCGCCCGCGCCAATCATAGCCGGCAGGCAGGGGTTTTCACATCGAAAAGACAGAGCTTCCGCCTTTTGTGACCGCAAAGCCGCAAGCGAGGCAGGCGCTGACGAAAGCACCGCAAGATCTTGTGGAGCCATCAGAATCCCTCCCAGATGCAGGTGTCGCCTTCCGGGCGGTAGACCTCGAAAAACTGGGTTGCCGCAGCGTCCTGAACCCCAAAGGGCAGCAGCCGGTCGGAAAAGGAGATCGCGATCCGCGCCGGATCGATGTCCTGGTCCTTCATGTAGCGCAGCGCAAGACGGTTGCAGAGGTGATCCATATCGGCGGCCGCCTCTTCATGCGAGGCCGTACCGCCGTTGCGGGCGATCTGCGGCGCGACAAACCGCAAGCGCAGCCAAAGTTCGCCCGGATCGCTGTCCAGCAGGATCTCGGACAGGGTCACGGGCTGTCCCGATGGCACGCTGACCGGAACGACAGAGGCGTCAGAGGCGGCAGCCCCACCCGCAAGCGATGAATTCAGCAAAACCAAAGACAGTGAAGCGGCATAACCGCAGCCCCGACCCCATAGACAATGGGCTCCTCCTGCCGGGGCTGCAGGCGCTGCGCACGCGGCGCGCGCTATCCTTATGCCGATGCGGCGGATCATGGAGCCGATTCGCCCTTCGTGTCAAATGTTGTTACAAATTTGTGCAGAAAGATATCTCCGCGCAGCTTTATTTGGCGATGCAACAAAAGCCCACACGCATGCGGTGATGTCGCCCTGCCAAAACTCGCGCCCTGAGGCCGCCTTCCGTACAAATTGAAACAAATCCGGGGGTTCACAATTCACCCCCTTGATCACGCCTGGCTTGACCACGCGTGGCATGGCGCAGCCAGCGACGCCGGTTCGCAGGGTTGGCAAGCACGTCGGAAATCCGCGCTGCCAGAACCGGCGCAACAACGCCCTCCACGCGTCCACCGGCCGTGACCCTTGCGCCATCCGCGCAATGCTCAACCCGAACCACCGGAGAAAACCCGCGCACATTCTGCAAGGCCCGCCAGATATCCTGCCGGATCTGATGCGCCAGCCGCACCGGATCCGCCAGAGGCAGATCGGTGACAGATGCCACGTCAAAGCGGGGCGGAGACTGACGGCACAGCGTCAAAGCCCCCTCCTCGCGCAGGATATGCCAGCGGGATGCCATCAGCGCATCACAACGGAATGTTGTCGTGCTTCTTCCAGGGATTCTCGAGCTTCTTGTTGCGAAGGCTCGCGAAGGCCCGGCTGACCCGCTTGCGGGTGGATTGCGGCATGATCACCTCGTCGATGAAGCCACGCTCTGCCGCCACAAACGGGTTGGCGAAGCGGTCTTCGTAATCGGCGGTATGGGCCGCGATCTTTTCCGCATCGCCCAGATCGGCGCGATGGATGATCTCGGTCGCGCCCTTGGCGCCCATCACCGCGATCTCGGCCGTGGGCCAGGCGTAGTTGAAATCGCCGCGCAGGTGCTTGGAGGCCATCACGTCATAGGCGCCGCCATAGGCCTTGCGGGTGATGACGGTGACCTTTGGAACCGTGGCTTCGCCATAGGCGAACAGCAGCTTGGCGCCGTGCTTGATGACGCCGCCATATTCCTGCGTGGTGCCCGGCAGGAAGCCCGGCACGTCGACCAGGGTCAGAATCGGGATCTCGAAACAGTCGCAGAAGCGCACGAAGCGTGCCGCCTTGCGGGAACTGTCGATATCAAGGCAGCCGGCCAGAACCATCGGCTGGTTGGCGACAACGCCCACGGTCTGCCCTTCCAGGCGGATAAAGCCGGTGATGATGTTCTTGGCGTAATCTTCCTGGATCTCATAGAAATCGCCCTCGTCCGCCACTTTGACGATGAGTTCCTTCATGTCATAGGGCGTGTTGGGGTTTTCCGGGATCAAGGTGTCGAGGCTCTCCTCGATGCGGCCCGGCTCATCGAAGAAGGGGCGAACGGGGGGCTTTTCGCGGTTGTTGAGCGGCAGGAAGTCCACCAGGCGGCGCACTTCGGCCAGGGCCTCCACGTCGTTTTCAAAGGCGCCATCGGCGACCGAGGATTTCTTGGTGTGGGTCGAGGCACCGCCAAGCTCTTCGGCGGTGACAACCTCGTTGGTGACGGTCTTCACCACGTCGGGGCCGGTCACGAACATGTAGGAGCTGTCTTTCACCATGAAGATGAAATCGGTCATGGCGGGCGAATAGACCGCGCCACCGGCGCAGGGCCCCATGATGACCGAGATCTGCGGCACCACGCCCGAAGCCATGATGTTGCGCTGGAACACTTCCGCATAACCGGCGAGCGAGGCAACGCCTTCCTGGATACGGGCCCCGCCGGAATCGTTGATGCCAATCACGGGCGCGCCGTTCTGCACCGCCATATCCATGATCTTGCAGATCTTCTGCGCATGGGTTTCGGACAGGGAGCCGCCGAAGACGGTGAAATCCTGGCTGAACACATAGACCATGCGGCCATTGATGGTGCCCCAGCCGGTGACAACCCCGTCGCCCGCCGGCTTTTGCTTTTCCATGCCGAAGTCGGTGCAGCGATGCGAGACGAACATGTCGAACTCTTCAAAGCTGCCCTCATCCAGCAGAAGATCAATCCGTTCGCGGGCTGTCAGCTTGCCGCGTCCATGCTGCGCATCGATCCGCTTTTGCCCACCGCCCAGCCGCGCGGCCTCGCGGCGCTCTTCCAGCTCGGAAAGGATATCTTTCATGGCACAGGTCCCCTATGATTTTCCGGGGATCATACCCTGCCGCAGATCCGGACCAAAGCCCTTTGTCGCAAATTTGCAAAGTGTTTGCATACACCACCTGAAAATTTGAAAACTTCGCAAACCCCTCACAAATCCCCGGCTTCAAACGGCTGTTTCCCGCCGAAGCCCGTGTGACTTTTGCTTTCTTGCCGGGCCGACGAGGTCTATCATCACAGTCATTGTGACCATAATTCGTTCTTGAAGGGGACCGTACCCAGATGTTGAGCCCATCGGAAATCATCCGCGCCATGCAGTTCGACCGCTTCTATCAGAGCGATCCTGTCAATCTCAGCTCGTCGCCCCGGATGGAAATCACCTACCAATATGCCGGAACGCAGGCGCCCGAGGATTTGCCGACTGGCGTCACCTACAGCGGATGGCGGGATTTCACGGTAGCCGAACAGGCCAATTTCGAGGCGGCGCTCGCCCATATCGAAACCTTTCTGAACGTCGAATTCATCGAAGTCAGCGGACAAAGCGATCCGGACATCAATGTCGGCGCGGTCACGCTGCCCGGCAGCACCACCGGATATGGCGGCTACAGCGTTCGCTACTCCGGGACGACCATCACCCAGTGGGATGGCTATGTGGTCTTTGATGAGACACTGGACCTGTCCGCAGATCAATACATGAACCTTCTCTTGCACGAGATGGGCCATGCGATGGGGCTCCGGCACACATTCGATGACGACAGCGACCTGCCCTCGGAATATGACAGCAACCTCTACTCGGTCATGTCCTACACCGCGAACCCCAACAACGGGCAGGACAGCGACGCGATGATGCTGTTTGATGTCCTGGCCCTGCAGGATATCTGGGGCTCTGCGGCGTTTAACGCCGGTGACACCACCTACACCGGTTCGCGCACCGCAACGGTGGATGCAATCTGGGACAGCGGCGGCCAGGACATGATCAGTGTCGCCGACCGCACGAGCGATGTTGTCATCGACCTGCGACAAGGCAGCTTCTCCAGCATTGACGCCGAAAGTGACGTGGTGATCACCTTTGGCACGGTGATTGAAGACGTCCGCGCAGGCGTGGGCAATGACCGCATCACCGGCAACACGGATAACAATTACCTCTACGGAAACATCGGCAACGACACGGTTTACGGCGGTCGAGGCGGCGATCATCTGGTCGGGGGCAGTGGACGGGATCGGCTCTATGGAGAGGGCGGGCGCGACAGCCTGGTAGGAGATAGTGGCCGGGATCAGTTGCGTGGCGGCGCGGGTGCAGACACCCTCTCTGGCGGCGTCCAGCGTGACCGCCTGTTCGGCGGCGCTGGCAACGATACGCTGGCGGGTGGCGGCGGCAACGATGTGCTGAACGGCCAGGCTGGCAATGATGTTCTCTACGGAGGGCGCAGCACTGACACCTTTGTCTTTGCCAATACCTTCGGAAACGACACGATCCGCGATTTCGACGACGGCCTCGACACGATCAAGATCAGAGGTCACGGCGATCTATCCGCAGTTCTCGCGGCGGCCAGCGACACAGCCGATGGCGCCCTGTTCGACTTCGGCTCTGACACACTGCTGGTGCGTGGCGTCTCCGTATCGGATCTGAGCGACGACATCCTGGTCTGACGGCAAGCCGGGATCTGCAAGACTCGGTTGGATTGCACATAAGCTGTGGAAATGCGCCAATGGACAAGAGGCGCTGGCGGCACTAGATCGTTGTCATGACAATGAGTTCTGGCAACGGCCGTATCCCTTTGACCCCACCGCATATTGGCACGCTGATTCTTTTGGCGGGACTGTCAGCGCTGGCCATGAATGTGTTTCTGCCCTCCCTGCCCGGGATGGCCGCCTATTTCGAGGCCGACTATCGCCTGATGCAGCTGTCTGTCGCCCTCTATCTTGGGGTGAACGCGGTGGTGCAGATCCTGGTCGGCCCCATCTCTGATCAGATGGGCCGCCGCCCGGTGATCCTGACCAGCATCATCCTGTTCCTGCTGGCGACGCTGGGCTGCATCTTTGCCCCCACCGCCGGGGTCTTTCTGGTCTTCCGAATGGCCCAGGCCGCGATTGCCGCCACGATGGTTCTGAGCCGCGCCGCCGTGCGCGACATCTACGACACCGACAAGGCCGCCAGCATGATCGGCTATGTCACCATGGGCATGGCCGTGGTCCCGATGATCAGCCCCGCCATTGGCGGCGTTCTGGAGGAAAGCTTTGGCTGGCAAGCGAATTTCTGGCTGCTGATTGCACTGGGCCTGGCCACCTATGCGATCACCTATTTCGATTTCGGCGAAACTGCCCAGAAAAGCGGCAAGACCCTGATTGCCCAGTTCCGCGAATATCCGGAGCTGTTCCGCTCGCCCCGGTTCTGGGGCTACTCGCTGGCCTCGGGCCTCGCCTCGGGCGCATTCTTCGCCTATCTGGGCGGCGCCCCCTTCGTGGGCACCCAGGTCTATCACCTGGACCCGGCTGTCTTGGGTGTGTGCTTTGCCGCCCCCGCGGTGGGCTATTTCCTCGGTAATTTCGTCTCTGGGCGCTACTCGACAAGGCTCGGCGTCAACCGGATGGTCCTGTGGGGCTGTATCGTCAATGGTGTCGGGGTCGGGATTTCCCTGGCAATCGCAATCGCCGGGCTGGACAGCCTGTACAGCTTCTTTGGGTTCATGACCCTTGTGGGGCTTGGCAATGGCATGGCGATCCCCAATGCCACCGCCGGCGCCATTTCCGTGCGCCCGCATCTGGCAGGCTCCGCCTCTGGCCTGAGCGGCGCGATCATGATTGGCGGCGGCGCGGGCCTCAGTGCCTTTGCCGGCTGGCTCCTGGTGCCCGGAGCCACCGCCGTGCCACTGCTGGCCATCATGTTTGTCACTGCGCTGCTGGGGCTTGCCGCCATCATCCTGGTGATCCAGCGCGAGAAATCCCTGCATCTGTGACACCTTGCCGGGCCTGATTTGCATTTATACAATGCAAGCAATCAGGATTTGCAAAGGTACGCCCGATGGCCACCCAGAAACTCTATGCCGGTGCCAAGCTGCGTGAGATGCGCACCCGGCTTGAGCTGACGCAGAAGGACTTTGCCGCCAAGCTGGGCGTCTCCCTGCCCTATCTCAACCAGATGGAGAACAACAACCGCCCGGTGTCGACAACTGTGGTCCTGGCGCTGGCGCAGGAATTCGGCATGGATGTGACCGAGCTGAGCGCGGGCGACAGCGAACGCCTGGTCAGCGACATGCGCGAAGCAATGGCCGATCCGGTCTTTGCCGATGATCCCCCGCCCCTGGCCGATCTGCGCCTGACCGCATCCAACGCCCCGGCGCTGGCTCGCGCGTTTCTGACACTGCATCGCGCTTACCGGCAAACCCATGAAAGGCTGGCCTCCCTGGACGAGGCCTTGGGACGCGAGGATGCCCGCATTCAGGCCAGCCCCTGGGAAGAGGTGCGCGATTTCTTCCACTACTGCGACAACTACATCGATGCCGTCGACCGGGCCGCGGAACGTTTTGCGGGCGAGGCCGATGTCCGCGCAGCGGCGCTTTCGGCGCTGGAGACGGCCGGGATCACCGTGCAGATGGCCGATATGGACGGCTTGCGCAGCTATGATGTCGAAACGCGAACGCTGCGTCTGTCAAACCGCACCGCACCCTCGACGCAGGTGTTTCAACTGCTGTTGCAAGTGGCGCTGCTCAGCCAGGACAACCTCCTGGAGGCGACCCTCGATTTCGCCCGCTTCCAGACCAACGAGGCCCGCGCCATCGCCAAGATCGGCCTTGCCAACTATTTCGCAGGCGCCGCCCTGATGCCCTATGGCCGCTTTCTGGCAGCGGCGCAGGACGACCGGCATGATCTGGAACGCCTGGCCACCCGATTTGGCGCCTCCATCGAACAGGTGGCGCATCGCCTCTCCACCCTGCAGCGCCCCGGCGCCAAGGGGATCCCCTTCTTCTTTGTCCGCGTCGACCAGGCCGGCACCATCACCAAACGCCATTCGGCAACCCGGCTGCAATTTGCCCGGTTCGGCGGGGCCTGCCCCTTGTGGAACGTGCACCGGGCCTTTGAGACGCCGGGACATTTCCTGCGCCAACTGGCCGAAACACCGGACGGCGTGCGCTACATTTCCCTGGCGCATGATGTCTCCAAACCCGGAGGCTCGTTCGGCTCACCGGTGCGGCGCTATGCGATCGCGCTGGGATGCGAGGTGCGCCATGCGGATGCGCTGGTCTATGCCGACAGCCTGGATGTGAACAACGCATCGGCCTATGAACCCATCGGAATCTCCTGCCGTATTTGCGAACGCAAGCATTGCCACCAGCGTTCGGTACCGCCGCTGGAAAGACGGTTGAGCATCAATGCCGATGCGCGCGGCATCCTGCCCTATGAGGTGAGCTAGGCTCTGACCCAATTCATCCTGCGCCAAAAGAAAACGGGGTCCGCATCGCGAACCCCGGATACCAACCAACACACGCAGTTGGCTCAGGCCTTGGCCAGAATGCCCCAGATCTCATCCTTGAGAGCCGCGCGCTTCTTGCGCATTTCCACTTCGGCCAGTTCCTCGACCGGCTCCACATTGGTTTCCGCCCGGTGAACCGCACGGTTGATCTCGTGGTATTCATCCGCCAGCTTCGCGAAATGGGCATCCGACTGCTTCAACGCGCTCATCACGTCGACCTTGTCAGGGAATTCCTCGGCCAGTTCATGAGGTGTATTCGACATCTGTTCGCTCCTTCTATTCATCTGTCTCCAAGACAGTAGAACAGCGAGACTCCCGCCACTTTGACCGGGATCAAATCATTCCCCCAAATGCAGGTTTTTCAAAGACACCGAAATGCGACGCTGGCCGCTCAGCTGTCCACCCCGACGCGTCGCAGCAATCCCGGCAATCCCGAGATGTCTTCGGATTTGATCCGTCGCACGGCAAGGGTCTTCACCCCGTCCTCCTGCTTCCAATAGGGCTCGAGCACATAGACAAAGAAGGTGATTTCGATATTGTCCCCCGCGATCCCCTCAAGCCCGCGACCATTCAGGCGCACCTTGATGCTGCCGTCCTTTACAGGAACCGACAAAGACCCGTCGGCCCCCGCCTCGGCATCCACTTGTAGCCGGATGGTATCGCCATAGGTCACATCCCGGACGATGATGAACCGTTGATCCGGATCCCCGATCGCCTCGCTGATTCCCCACTCTTCGATCAGGCTGCCCCCATCCGCCATGTCCTTGCTCAGGTGGTCCGTGATCTTGGTATAGACATTGCTATAGGCAACGCGCGTGCCATTCTTGATCTCAAAGGCCGAGATTCTGCGCACCCAGGCATCGGCCTTGGCCCGCGCCAGGCGCCCGTAGGTCGCATATTCGCCGCCGATCTCAAGACCGCCCGCATAGGAGGCAACCACGTCCCTGCCGCGTCCCGGCTCGGGCGGTTCAAACCCCGGGACATTGCCCAGGAACACCAGCTCATCCTGCGCCTTGTTCCACGCAAAGAAGCTGCCCGCGGCGTAGCCCCCGGAGTTGATGAAACCGTAGTTCGTGCGGGAAAAGTCAAGATTGACCGGCACTGTCTCGGTTGAGCCGAAACAGCCCGCCAGCGACATCGCGGCGGCGCATATCAAGGCGCCCAATTGCAGGTTCTTCATAGTCCCCCCAGACAATAGCTTTCCTTGGAATAGCCCCAACGATAGGAGAGTTCCCCGGACGTGTCACCCCCAAGGGGAGAGTGAGAGGAGACAAGCGCTACCTTTGACTGTTGCGCCAATCCGGGTGGAACCAGGGTTCTGCATTGGATGCAGGCAAGCGCCGACCCAGGATGTGATCGGCAGCCTTCTCGCCGGTCATGATCGATGGGCCATTCAGGTTGCCGTTGGTGATGCGCGGGAAGATCGAACTGTCCGCCACCCGCAAGCCTTCGACGCCGATTACCCGGCAGTCGGGGTCCACAACCGCCATCGGATCATCCACCGCCCCCATCTTGCAGGTGCCGCACGGGTGATAGGCGCTTTCGGCGTGTTCGCGAATGAAACCGTCGATTTCGGCATCGCTCTGCAGGGCATCGCCCGGCTGGATCTCATGCTTCACGAAGGGCTTCATCGCCTCCTGGGCAAAGACTTCCCGCGTCAGCCGCACGCATTTGCGGAAATCGATCCAGTCCTGCTCGGTCGACATGTAGTTGAAGAAGATCCGCGGATCCTCCTTGGGATCGGCTGAGTTGAGCGTGACCTCTCCGCGCGACGGCGACCGCATCGGTCCCACATGCGCCTGAAAGCCATGGCCCTCGGCCGCTGCCTGCCCGTCATAGCGCACCGCGATGGGCAGGAAGTGGTATTGGATGTCCGGGTAATCCACGCCCTTGTCAGACCGGATAAAGGCGGCGCTTTCGAATTGGTTCGAGGCGCCAAGGCCGGTCTTAGTGAATAGCCACTGGGCCCCCACCAGTGCCTTGCCAAAAAGATTCCAGTACTTGTAGAGCGTGATCGGCTGTTTGGAGGCGAACTGAAAATAGAACTCCAGATGGTCCTGCAGGTTTTTTCCAACACCTGGACGGTCCGCCACCACCTCGATCCCGTGCTCCGCCAGATGCGCGGCGGGGCCGATGCCCGAGAGCATCAACAGCTTCGGCGAATTGAGCGAAGAGGCCGAAAGGATCACCTCGGCATTTGCACGGATAACTTCGACCTTGCCCCCACGCTCGATCTCGACACCTACGGCGCGCCCCTCTTCGATCACCACCTTGCGTGCAAGCCCCCGGATCAGATCGCAATTGTCGCGCTTCAGCGCCGGTTTCAGATAGGCATTGGCCGCCGACCAGCGCTGCCCCTTGTAGACGGTCATCTCCATCGGGCCAAAGCCCTCTTGCTGCTCGCCGTTGTAGTCTGCGGTCACCGGATATCCGGCCTGACGTCCGGCATTCACAAAGGCATCGTGCAGCGGGTTGTCGCGCGGGCCGCGTGTGACATGAAGCGGGCCATCAGTGCCCCGCCAATCGGGATCACCGCCATGGCCCCGCGGCTCCCATGTCTCCATCCGTTTGAAATAGGGCAGCACATCGGCATAGGACCAGCCCGCCGCACCGCTTGTCGCCCAGTGATCGTAGTCCCCCGCATGGCCGCGCACATAGACCATCCCATTGATGGACGAGGAGCCGCCGATCACCTTACCACGCGGCGTGACCAGTTGTCGGTTGTTGAGCTGAGGCTCGGGCACCGATTTGTAGCCCCAGTCATAAAGGGACATATTCATCGGATAAGACAGCGCACCCGGCATCTGGATGAACGGCCCCGCATCCGAGCCGCCATGCTCGATCACCAAGACGGACTTGCCAGCCTCAGACAGGCGGTAGGCCATAGCGCAGCCAGCGCTCCCTGCGCCGACGATCACGTAATCCGCGTTCATAACCGCTCCTAGAACAAGACGTCATGCATGATGCGCCCCGGCAGGAACGTAAAAGCTCCCGCCCCGAGCAGCGCGCAGACGAACAGAATTTTCATCAACCGCCTATGGGCGGCGATATCCCCACGGCGAGCAGCGGCAACCGCACGCCACAGCCAGAAAAGAGTGAAGAGAGACAACAGGTGGATCGGCGAGAACGCCCCTATCATCCTCAGTTCCCAGATAAAGAAGCTGGAGAGCGCCACCGCCACCATCAGCCCAACCCATAGCCTACCGACCGCGCGATGCAGCAGGGTCCCCTTGGCCAGAACAAATTGCGCCACGCCCAAAACAAACGCCCCCATCGCCCCAAAGGCATGAAGAGGAATAGGCGCGGAGGCTTGAGTAAGCGGCGCAAGATCCATCAGAACGCCGCCTCCACATCGCCCATGCGCACATAGACGGATTTCACCTGGCTGAAGTGCTTGATCGCTTCCTTGGAATTCTCGCGCCCCACGCCCGAGGCCTTGACCCCGCCAAAGGGCGCCTCGACCGGCGCATCATTGTAGGAGTTGATAAAGCAGCTTCCGGCCTCCAGCTGGCCAATCACCCGATGGGCGCGGGTGAAATCCTTGGTAAAGACACCAGCGGACAGGCCAAACTCGGTGCCATTGGCGCGGGCGATCACATCCGCCTCATCCTCGAAATCAAGGACCGACATCACCGGGCCAAAGATCTCTTCGCGGGCGATCACCATATCGTCACTCACATCGGCAAAGACGGTGGGTTCGATGAAATAGCCGGGCATATCGGCGCGCTGGCCGCCACAGATCAGACGCGCGCCCTCTTCCTTGCCCTTTTCAATGTAGCCCAGAACGATATCCATCTGCCGCTCCGACACCATGGGGCCAAAACTCGTTGCCTCATCCTGCGGATCGCCCAGCACCGCGCCTCCGACGCGCTCGGCCAGACGGGCGAGGAACTTTTCCTTGATGTCCTTGTGCACGAAGACGCGGGTGCCATTGGAGCAGACTTGCCCCGAGGAATAGAAATTGCCGTTGATCGCACCGCCCACGGCATTGTCGATATCGGCGTCTTCGAAAATGATCAGGGGCGATTTGCCACCCAGCTCCATGGTGACATGCTTCATGCCCTCGGCCGCCGCCGCATAGACCTTCTTGCCGGTCGGCACGGATCCCGTGAGCGACACCTTGTTGACGCGCGGATCGGTGACCAAAGCGCCGCCCACTTCGCCCATGCCCTGAACGACGTTGTAGACCCCGGCAGGCAGTCCCGCCTCATGCAGGATCTCGGCGACCTGCAAGGCGCAAAGCGGCGTGGTTTCCGAGGGTTTGAACACCATCGCATTACCACAGGCGAGCGCGGGCGCGCCCTTCCAGCAGGCAATCTGGGTCGGGTAGTTCCAGGCGCCGATGCCGACGCACAGGCCCAGCGGTTCACGCATGGTATAGACCCAATCCTCGCCCAATTGGATATGCTCGCCGGTGAGGCTGCCTGCCAGCCCGCCGAAGTATTCCAGCGCATCGGCGGCAGAGGTTGCATCGGCCACCAGGGTTTCCTGCAGGGGCTTGCCGGTGTCATAGGTTTCCAGCACCGACAATTCGCGATTGCGTTCGCGCATGATGTCGGCGGCACGGCGCAGGATACGGCCCCGCTCGGTGCCGCTCATCCTGGCCCAGGCTTTCTGGGCCTCCTTCGCAGTTGCCAGCGCGTGCTCAACGATCTGGGGCGTCGCCGCATGGACCATGGCGATCTGTTCGCCCGTGGCGGCATAGATCACCGGGATCGGCGTGCCGCTGGTGTCCTCGACATATTCACCGTTGATGAAATGGCTTGCTTTGGGTTGCGGGGTCATTCGTCAAACCACCTCTTGTACATTTGTTTCAAAAACTCTGGCGACAGGGGCACGTCCGCTTCGGCGAGGACCGCATCGATGCCACAGCACGGGCACATGGCCGTGAACCCGGCAGGGCGATCGGCAAAGGGGTTTTCCTCGATCCATTCGTCGATCTCGGCAGGGTCGAAGATCGTGCAGCCATGGAAACACCCCGCCCGGTCGCTGTTTTGCAGGCTCTCCCTGTGCCGGGTGCTGAAAGTATGGGCCTGATCAAGATCCATCATTCCCCCCTCGGGAAACGGGCGTTTTCCTCAACCACGTTGAGGTCCATGTGATTGCGCATGTAGCGTTCGGAGGCCTTTTGCAGCGGCTGGTAATCCCAAGGGTAATAGCCCCCCTCACGCAGCGCCTCGTAGACGACCCACCGGCGGGCCTGGCTGGCGCGCACATCGGCATCGAAACGGGCAAGATCCCAGCGGGTTTCGGATTTTGCCCGCAGGGTCTGCAGGGTTCCCGTATGAGACGGATCCTCGGCCAGATTGCGCAGCTCGTGCGGGTCTGTGTCCAGATCGAAGAGCTGATCAGGGTCCAGCGCGCAGCGGTTGTACTTCCACTTGCCATAGCGCAGCGACACCAGCGGCGCATAAGATGCCTCGGCTGCGTATTCGATCGCCACCGGCGCGGTGCGCTCTTCGCCCATGGCAAGCGGCACCAGGCTTTCTCCGTCGGTCCAGGGTTCGATCTCGGCCAGATCCAGCCCGGCCAGCGCCCCCAGGGTGGGCGTCACATCCAGGGTCGAGACCGGCGCATCGATGCGCCCGGCAGGAAGATCCGGCGCCGAGATCATCAAGGGCACGCGGGAAGAGCCTTCGAAGAAGCTCATCTTGAACCACAGTCCCCGTTCCCCCAGCATGTCACCATGATCCGAGACAAACAGGATGATCGCCTCCTGCCGGGTGGTTTCCAGTACCTCGAGGATCTCACCGATCTTATCGTCGAGGTAAGAGATATTGGCGAAATAGGCCCGGCGCGAGCGGCGGATATCCTCTGCGGAAATGTCGTAGCTGCGCCAGTCGTTGGCATCGAAAATCCGCTTGGAATGGGCGTCGTGCGCCTCGTAGTCCATCGCCGGAACCTCGGGCAGCAGATGCTCGCAGTCCTCGTAAAGATCCCAGTATTTCTTGCGCGCCACGTACGGGTCATGCGGATGGGTGAAACTGACGGTCATCGCCCAGGGCCGGTCATCCTTGCCGCGCGCCAGATCATAGAGTTTGGCCTTGGCGTGATAGGCAACCTCGTCGTCATACTCCATCTGGTTGGAGATCTCAGCGACCCCTGCCCCGGTGACCGATCCCATATTGTGATACCACCAGTCGATCCGCTCTCCGGGTTTGCGATAATCCGGCGTCCAGCCGAAATCAGCCGGGTAGATATCGGTGGTCAGGCGTTCCTCGAAGCCATGCAGCTGATCGGGGCCGACAAAATGCATCTTGCCGCTGAGACAAGTGTAGTAGCCCGCCCGGCGCAGATGATGCGCGTAGGTGGGGATATCGCTGCGAAACTCGGCAGCGTTGTCGTAAACGCCGGTGCGCGAGGGGAGCTGCCCGGACATGAAGCTTGCCCGCCCCGGCGCACAAAGCGGCGAGGCGGTATAGGCATTTGCAAACCGGGTCGAGCGCGCCGCCAGGCGTTTCAGATTGGGCGCATGCAGCCAGTCGGCCGGGCCATCCGGAAACAGGGTTCCGTTCAACTGATCCACCATCAGGATCAGAATATTGGGTCCACGCATGGGCAATCTCCTGGCTTCTTTCGCAATCGCCCGCACTGGAGCAGAGCCCCTATCAGGGCAATCGCTTGACCGTTCCTATCACGTCCCGGCTCCAAGCCAAATATTTTTTAAATAGCGATACAACTTTTTAAACTCAGATAACAGCGGTTGAAACCCGTGCCCATGTGCCGCAAGACTGCGGCATGGGCAGAAAACGTATTCGTGACATCCGCAACGAAGAGCTGATCGAGGCCACCATCGTGGCCGTGCACAAACGTGGCTATAGCGTTGTGACCATGGCAGAGATTGCCGCCGAGGCCGGGGCCTCGGCCGCCTCGATCAACTATTACTTCGGTTCAAAGGAAGGGCTGATGGAGGCGACCATGCGCCATCTGTTGCGCAAGCTGCGCCGGGCCATGGTCACGGGCTACAGCCAGGCCAGAACGCCGAAAGAGCGGCTTTATGCGGTGATGGATGCGAATTTCTCGGATGATCTGTTCACCGTGCCGCAATGCAGCCTGTGGATGCAGTTCTGGGCCAGCGCGCCCTATTCACCGCGCCTGTCGCGGCTGCACCGCATCAACCGCGCAAGGGTGCGCAGCCATTTCCTGGCCGAACTGCGCCGCCTTGTCCCCGAAACCCAGGTGGAGACCGCCCGCCAGGCCTTGCAGTGCTACATGGATGGGGTCTGGCTGCAGGCCGCGCAATCCGAAGGCAGCGTCGACCCAGAATCCGCCCGTGCCGCCGCCCATCGGGTTGTGGATATCGCGCTTCCCTAAAGGCCGCCTGCTCAGACCTTGGTTGCAGGCACCGGCGGGGTGATGGCCCGGCGTTTCAGCACTGCTTCGCGCCAGGTGATGAAACTGATCGCTGCCAGAATCAGCGCGCCGCCGGAAACCACCCAGATATCCACCGCCTCATCAAAGACCAAAGCGCCCAGAAGCGTCGCCCAGATCAGCTGCAGAAAGGTGACCGGCTGGGTGACCGCCACCGGGGCGGCCGAAAAGGCAAGCGTCATTGTGTAGTGGCCCGCAGTGGCAAAACAGGCCACCCCGAAGAGGATTGCCAGTTCGGCAAGGGTCGGCGTCACCCAAACCGCCATGGCAAAGGGTGCCAGCCCCGCCGTCACCCACAACGACAACATGGCCACCACAACGGTTGGGTTGGTGCCATCCACGGTGAACTTGGCCAAAAGATATGATCCACCAAAAACGACCGCTGCCACCAACATCGCGATATGCCCGGGAGACACCTCGCGAAAGCCCGGGCGCAGGATGATGATGGCGCCGATCAGGGCCGCCACAATCGCCGCAATCCGCCGCAGGGCGAGTTTCTCACCTAGGAACAGCGCCGCTCCCAGGGTAACATAGACCGGCGCCAGATAGTTCATCGCCGTGACCTCGGCCAGGGGGATCCGGGTCATCGCAAAGAACCACAGCATCACACCCAGCGTGTGCAAGGCGCCGCGCCCGGCAAACAGCCCCCAAAGCCGCGGCGTGAGCCGGGCCCGCCGCAGCGCGCCCACCATCGGGATCAGGAAGACAAGGCCCAGCAGATAGCGCAGAAAGGCGGATTCCGCAGGCGGAATGCGCCCTCCGAGATGTTTCACCAGCGCCGTCACCGCCACGAAACACAGACCGGTCACCAGCATCCAGAAGATGCCCATGACGGGATTCTGGGCGGGTTTCTCTATCTGCTGTGCATCACTCATGGATCAGACAGAACACCCAAAATCAGGCAGGCACAACCCTGAACATGACAAGGATCCACAACGTCACATCGCCTGGCTCACATCAACAGGAGCTTTGCGGCAATCCCCCACATGGTGAGGCCAATCACCACCTCCAGCACCTGCCAGGACCGGGGCCGTGCAAAGACCGGCGCCAGCAAAGCCGCGCCATAACCCAGGGAGAAGAAGAAGGTGAAACTGGCGCAGATGGCCCCCAGGCCAAAGATCATCGGGTCGGGATATTGCGCCGAGATGCTGCCCAGAAGGACAACCGTATCGAGGTAGACATGCGGGTTCAGCCAGGTCAGCGCCAGCACCGTGGCCAGAACCGGCAGCAGTGCCTGAGGCGCCGCGCCCGCGTCTGGCTTCAGCGCAGCGCCACCGCGCCGGGCCGCCAGAAGGCTGCGGGCGCCATACCAGACCAGGAACCCCGCCCCGGCCAGGCGCATGGCCAGTTCAAACCCCGGCACGGCCTCGGACAGGGAGCCAAGACCCAGAACCCCCGCATAGATCAGCGCCGCATCCGATCCCGCACAGGTGAGACAGATCCAGAAGACATGTTCGCGCCGCAACCCCTGGCGCAGCACAAAGGCATTCTGCGCGCCGATCGCAAGGATCAGGCTGAAACCAAGCGCAAAACCGGCAAGAAGGCTAGAAGGCATCGCAGCTGACTTTCCTCGAAATCCCCATCTGATCCGCTTTGACTAAGTCCTCCGCTGTCGATAATCCAATTAAATATGATTAATCGAATTAAGGTATTCTAATGCAGTTCGTGCCGAACCAACTGGCCGCCTTGCGGTCTGTCCTGCGCCACGGCAGCTTTGAGGCTGCGGCCCAATCGCTCGGCGTCACGGCCTCGGCGATTTCGCAACGGGTCAAGGCGCTGGAGGACCGGACCGGCACCGCCCTGGTGCACCGGGGACCGCCCAGCACCGGCACCGCCGCCGGTCTGCGGCTTGCCAAACATGCCGAAGATGTTGCCCTCTTGGAGGATCAGGTCGCGCGGGACTTGGCGCTTTCGGCCCCCGGCAGCGCCGCCCAGCTGCGCTGCGCGATCAATGCCGACAGCCTGGCGACCTGGTTCATCCCGGCCATGGCGGCCTGCCCCGATCTGCTGTTCGACCTGGTGATCGACGATCAGGACCACAGCGCCGACTGGTTGCGGCGCGGCGAGGTTTCGGCTGCCGTCACCTGCGGCAACAAGCCGGTGGGCGGCTGCACGCTGCATGATCTGGGCGCGCTGCGATACGTGGCAACCGCAAGCCCTTCCTTTGTGGCGCGATGGCTCGCAGAGGGGGTCACCACGACCACATTGTCGGCCGCCCCCTGTCTGGTCTTCAACGCCAAGGACGCGCTGCAACGTCGCTGGATGGAGACCTACGTGGCCCCGGGACTGGCGCCCCCGGCGCATTTCCTGCCCTCCAGCCAGGCGTTCATCGAGGCCGCCAAGGCGGGCTTGGGCTGGGGCATGAACCCCTTGTCTTTGGTCCAGGATGCACTGGCGGCAGGGGATCTGGTGGAGCTCGTCCCGGGCACGCCGTTGGATGTGCCGCTTGGCTGGCAGGTGAGCCGCGTCATGGCCGCCGCGCTTGGGCCTGCAACCAGGGCAATCGTCCGCACGGCACGACAGCATCTATTGCAGTGACACCATAGCCAACAAAACGGCGGCCTTGCCTCGCCTTCAAATTTCTTGCGCGACCTCTTTGGCTTGCCTAGCCTGACCTAAAGTAATGTCAGGGCATATTATGAAAAAAGCATCCTTCGGCCTATTGCTGGCCTGTACCGCAACGCCTGCTTTGGCCGGGCTGGAAATCTGCAACGATGCCGACAAGAGCCTGAGCGTTGCCATCGGCTATGCGGATGGCAAGACCTGGGTGTCGAAAGGCTGGTGGAATATCGACCCGGGCGCCTGCAAGACGCCGCTGTCCGGGGACCTGAAGAACCGATATTATTACTACCGCGCCAATGCCTCTGGCAGCCCCTTTGCCAGCGGCGACTATACGTTTTGCACGACGTCCTCGGCCTTCACCATTGCAGGTGATACGGAATGCGGCAACCGGGGCTATGAAACCACCGGCTTTCGCAAGCTGGATACAGGCGAAACCGCCAAGCATTTCACCCTGACCCTGGTCAACACTTCAGACAAGAAGAGCGATCCTGCCCCGGCACCGGTTCCCGCCCCAGCTGCGCCGACCGGTGTTGCGCCTGCAGGCACCTATGGCGAACCCTATTCGAACATGGCGAACCTGCAGGAGTGCTATTCGGAAGGCGTTCGCACCTGCAGTTTTCACGCGGACGGAACGAAATTCTACGTCACCGATGACGGGCGCACCCCCCAGTTTGTCTTTTCGATCATGGGCAACCTTGATCCGGGCACCCCAATCCAGGTCGAGGGCGACCTTGAGGCGCTCTATGACCGCAGTGCCGATGTGGTGCTGCGAGACGTCACCATCCGCCCCTGGACCAATGCGGATTCCATTCTGAACCGCATGCAGGGGCACTGGTATTCGGTCGATGATCCCAATGCGCAATTCACCGTCCTGGGGTCGGAGCGGGACAACACCTATGACGGGGCCATCACCGGTCGGGATTATCTTTCGGTGACAGATTGGTGCGATGGTATGGAGGGGGGCGGCCCTTATCTCTATGCCCGAGAAGAAGAAACCGGCGACTCCTACTGCTATGCCATCGACAGCATCTCCGATTTCGAGATGACCCTGATGTATCTGCCGCGGGGCAATTTCCTGTCCTACCGCAAGCTGGACTGATAGCGCCCCCAAACGAGAAAGACCCGCCGGATTGGCGGGTCTTCTTCATCAAACGTCTATACCTGCCGACATCTGCCGACCTGGCACCAGCCGATCAAAGCTGCGCCATCACCTCGTCGGAGGCTTCGAAATTGGTGGTCACGCGCTGCACGTCATCATCGTCTTCCAGCGCATCCACCAGCTTCATCAGCTTCTGCATGCCTTCCAGGTCCAGCTCGGTGGTGGTGGTCGGCTTCCAGATCAGCTTGGTCGATTCAGATTCGCCCAGCTCCGCTTCCAGCGCGTTCGACACCTCGTTGAGATCGGTATCGGCGCAGTAGATGCTATGCCCGTCTTCCGAGCTTTCGACATCTTCGGCACCTGCCTCGATCGCAGCCATCATCACGGTATCCGCATCGCCAACGGACGCCGGGTAGGTCACCTCGCCCTTGCGGTCGAACATGAAGCCGACCGAGCCGGTCTCGCCCAGGTTGCCGCCGTTCTTGGTGAAGGTGGAGCGCACGTTCGACGCGGTGCGGTTCTTGTTGTCGGTCATCGCCTCGACGATCACCGCAACCCCGTTGGGACCATAGCCTTCATAGCGGATCTCGTCGTAGTTCTCCGCATCACCGCCAATGGCCTTCTTGATCGCACGTTCGATCACGTCCTTGGGAACCGACTGGCTCTTGGCTTCCTTCACCGCCAGGCGCAGGCGGGGGTTCTTGTCAGGATCCGGGTCGCCCATTTTTGCGGCCACGGTGATTTCCTTGGCCAGCTTGGAAAAGAGTTTCGAGCGCGCCGCATCCTGGCGGCCCTTGCGGTGCTGAATATTCGCCCATTTTGAGTGGCCTGCCATGTGCCAGTCTCCATTCTTAGCGGTTTTGCGTGTCGGAGCGTTTGATACAGGCAGGCCGTGCGAGCCGCAAGAGATTGGTGCCACCAGCGCCGCGCTGGTCAAAATGCTCCGCCTGAGCAGAGGGTGCGGCTTGTACTGGCGCAGGATATAGCGTGTGGTAACAGTGACCCTGAGACTGGGCACCCCCCCCCCCCGATAAAACGGGACGCGATTTAGGAAAACGCAGAAATGACATTTGACCAAGGCATTCTTTTTGCGATCTTCGCAGCCGTTTTCGCCCTGCTGCTCTGGGGGCGCTACCGATACGATCTGGTTGCATTCTCGGCGTTGATGGCGGCGGTTCTGCTCGGTGTCGTCCCCACCAAGGATGCCTTTGCCGGATTTGGCCATCCCGCAACCTTGGTGGTGGCGCTTGTGCTGATCGTCTCCGCCGGGCTGGTGCGGTCGGGGGCTGTGTTCCTGATCACCCGAACCCTGGTCGACAGCACCCGCGCGCTTGGCCTGCACATTGCCCTGATGGGCGGGGTTGGCGCCGTGCTTTCGGCCTTCATGAACAACGTGGCCGCCCTGGCGCTGCTGATGCCCGTCGACATCCAGACCGCGCGCAAGGCGGGTCGGGCGCCGGGCCTCAGCCTGATGCCGCTCAGCTTTGCCACCATCCTCGGCGGCATGGTCACGCTGATCGGCACCCCGCCCAATATCATCATCGCCTCGATCCGGCACGAGACCCTGGGCACCCCCTTCGGGATGTTCGATTTTGCCCCCGTCGGCCTGGTCGCCGCCTGTGCGGGCCTTGCCTTTGTGGCGCTGATCGGCTGGCGCCTGATCCCCCAGCGCGAGAATGCCGCAGGCGCCTCCGAAGCGCAGATCGCGGACTATATCGCAGAGCTGACCGTGCCAGAAGACTCCTCCCTGGTGGGCAAGCGGCTTGGGGAGCTGGACAGCGAGGCCGAAAAGGCGGATGTGGCCATCCTCGGCCTGATCCGGGAGGGCAAGCGGCTTTATGGGCGGGCCGCCGGGTTCACCCTGCGCGCCGCCGACACCCTGGTGATCGAGGCAACGCCCGAAGCGCTGGACGAGTTCCGCACCGCCCTGTCGCTTGATTTCGCCGATGCCGCCCGCCAGGAAAAGCTGACCGCCGCCGGGGAAGGCCTGGAGCTGGTCGAGGTGGTGGTGCCGGAAACCGCCCGCGTCAACGGGCGTAGCACCCAATCCATCGGCCTTGCCTGGCGCCAAAGCACGGTTCTTTTGGGCATTTCCCGACAGGGGCGGCGTCTGACCAGCCATATCCGCCAGACCGTGATCGAACCGGGCGATATCCTGTTGCTGCTCTGCCCGCGCGACCGCGGCGCCGATGTGACGGACTGGCTTGGCTGCCTGCCACTGGCGCAACGTGGGCTTGCGGTGACCGCCAACGACAAGACCTGGATGGCCATCGGCCTGTTTGCCGCCGCCGTCATCGCCGCCTCTGTCGGGATCGTCTACCTGCCCGTGGCGCTGGGGCTGGTGGCCGTGGCCTATGTGCTGACCAAGATCCTGCCGGTGGCCGAGATCTACGACCATGTGGAGTGGCCGGTGGTCGTTCTTCTGGGGTCGATGATCCCGCTGGGCGCCGCGCTGGACAGTTCTGGCGGCACCCAGCTGATCGCCAACGGATTGATCGGCCTGACCGAAGGCCTGCCCGCCTGGGCCATTCTGACCGTGCTGATGGTGGTCACCATGACCCTGTCGGATGTCTTGAACAACACCGCGACAGCCATCGTCGCAGCCCCCGTGGGAATCCAGATGGCAACCGCGCTTGGCGTCTCACCCGATCCCTTTCTGATGGCGGTGGCCGTGGCCGCCTCTGCCGCTTTCCTCACCCCCATCGGGCATAAGAACAACACGCTGGTGCTGGGTCCCGGTGGCTATCACTTCGGCGACTACTGGCGGATCGGTCTGCCGCTTGAGATCCTGATCGTGGCGGTTTCGATCCCCGCAATCCTGATTTTCTGGCCGATGTAACCGCCGGTCACAACGGCCAGATGAACGGGATGACCGCCGAGGCCAGGAGGCCGATGCTAAGGTTCAAGGGAACCCCGACCCGCAGGAAATCGGTGAACTTGTAGCCCCCCGGACCATAGACCAACATGTTGGTCTGGTAGCCGATCGGCGTCGCAAAGGAGGCCGAGGCCGCAACCATCACCGCGACCACCAGCGGGCGCGGATCCAGTCCCATCGCCTGGGCCAGGCCGATGGCGATCGGCGTCACCACCACGGCAACCGCGTTGTTGGAGACCAGCTCGGTCAGGACCGAGGTCAGAAGGTAGACCGCCCAGACCAGCAGGAAGGGCGGCAGGACCGACAGGCCCGGCGCCAGGAAGCTCACGATCAGGCTGACCGCGCCGGAACTTTCCAGCGCCGCACCGATGGCAAGCATGGAAAAGATCAATGCCAGCAACCGCCCGTCGATGAAGGAAAATGCCTCATCCGCGTCGATGCAGCGACCGATCAGCACCAGCGCCACCGCAACAATCGACAGCATCAGGATGGGTGCCACCCCAAGTGCTGCCAGCACCACGATCCCCAGAAGCGCCGCAATCGCATAGGGCGCATGGCTGCGGCGATAGGCGCGCTGTGTCGGCTGCGAGACATCGGCCATATCCGTATCCGCGGCAAGGCGCTGAATATCCTCGGGCGCCCCTTCCAAGAGCAGCGTATCGCCGACCCTCACCACCAGATCATCCAGTTGCACGCCGATGTTCTGATTGCGCCGATGCACCGCCAGCACATAGACACCATAGCGGCGGCGCAGGCGCATGGCCCCCAGGGAACGCCCCACCAGGCGGCAGCCGGGTGTGATCAGCACCTCCACCGTCTTGGTCTCCACCGCCGAGACCTGATCGACCCGCTTCAACTCCTTGTTGCTTTGCAGGCTCAACAGCTCGGTCATCTGGGTGCGCAGGACCACCCGGTCGCCCACCTGCAGCTCAACCCCCTTCAGATTGCGCCGCAGCGAGACATCGCCGCGAATGACGTCGATCAGGCGCACGCCGGGCCGTTTGAACAGTTGAACGCCGGTGACCTCGCGGCCGATCAGGTTGCTTTCCGGAGGGATCACCGCCTCGGTGAAGAACTTCATCTTGGAGCGGTCGCTCAGCAGATTGGCAAGGTTGTCGCGGTCCGGCAGCAGCCGCGGCGAGATGAAGCGCAGGTAGATCATGCCCCAGACCACCAGGATCAACCCCAGTGGCGTCACCTCGAAGATGGTGAAGGGCGCCAGACCCTGCGCGCGGGCCACACCATCGACCAAGAGGTTCGTCGAGGTGCCGATCAGCGTCAATGTGCCCCCCAGAATGGCCGCATAGCTGAGCGGGATCAGCATCTTTGAGGCAGAGACACCCAGCGTGCGGGAGATCTGTACAAAGACCGGGATCATCACAACGACAACCGGCGTGTTGGAGACGATGGCCGAAGCGCCCACCACGAAGCCCATCAACATGGCAACGGCCAGCTTCGGGTTCACCTCGGCCTGTTTGCGCGCGCTCTGGGTGAAGGCATCCAACGCGCCTGTGCGCACCAAGGCGCCCATGATGATGAACATGGCCGCAATCGTCCAGGGCGCCGGGTTGGACAGCACCGGCAGGGCAGCATCATAGGGAAGCACCCCCGTCACCAGCATCAGCGATACGCCCGCCAGCGCCACAACTTCGGTCGGGTAGCTTTCCTTCAGGAAGGCCAGGAACATCGCCGCGACGATCAAGAGCGCAAGAATGGCGCTACCGTTTTCCGCGATTTGAAATGACTGCATATCGGGCAATAGACTCACATTCGTTGCGCAGGGTGGACCCCGGCGATCAAGACACGCCGGCGCCGAGTTTTCCCGATCGGAAATGGAGAGGCAAGGGCTTCAGCATCCTTGCCGGATCCAAACTCGAAATCGGGATGAATTTACGGCAAAGCGCCAATTGGCGGAACAGACGTCTTCGCGATCAGGCTTGCGGCCCGGCGTCTTGCAACAGGCCACCATTGCGCACCATTCGGATCTCCTTGGCGGCACCGGTCCTGTCGTCGGTTTCGATGAAAACCCCCGACAAGGTTGCCTCCCCATTTGCCGGGGTAAATCGGCTTTTCGGCATTCCGGTCAGGAAACGGCGCATCGGTTCTGCCTTTTCCATACCGATCACAGAATCATAATCGCCGCACATGCCCGCATCCGTCAGGTACCCGGTGCCCCCTGCCAGGATCTGCGCATCCGCAGTCGGCACATGGGTGTGGGTGCCAACAACCAGGGACGCCTTGCCATTGCAGAAATGTCCCATCGCCATCTTTTCAGAGGTGGCCTCGCAGTGCATGTCCACGATCACCGCCTGGGCCAACCCGCCGCGCGGATGGGACTTCAGCACGCCTTCGACCGCCCCGAATGGATCATCATAGGCGCGTTTCATGAAAACCTGGCCCAGCGCCTGGGTCACCAGAACCTTGCGCCCTCCGGCGGCATTGAACAGCCGGTGCCCCCGCCCCGGCGCCCCCTTGGCAAAGTTGATGGGCCGGATGATGCGCGGCTCCTTCTCGATGAACTGCAGCATGTCCTTTTGATCAAAGGCATGATCACCCAGCGTCAGGCAATCCGCCCCCGCATCCAGCAGCAGCTTTGCGTGATCGCCGCTCAGCCCCATGCCATTGGAGGCATTCTCGCCGTTGACCACCACGAAATCGAGCCGCCACTCCTTGCGCAGGCGCGGCAGGTTCTCGGTGATGGCGCGGCGCCCGGCGCGGCCCATCACATCGCCCAGAAACAGTATTCTCATGCCCTCTCTCCTAGGCCTCGAAGCGGATGGGAGCAAGCCCCGCCACGGCGGCAGCATGGGGTCTCGGCGCGAAATGACGTCACATTTTCCGGCATTCAGCGCCGAAACTGCAGGATGCGGCTTTCCGTCACCACCATGTCGAGCGGCTGATCGGTCGCTTCCAGCGGCAGGTTGTCGGCCTCCTGCGCATCAAAGGCAAAGCCGATCGCCAGGGTCGCCCGGCGCGCGCGCAGCTGTTGCAGCGTGCGATCATAGAAGCCGCCACCATAGCCCAGGCGACCGCCGGACGCATCAAAGGCCACCAGCGGCACGATCACGATCTCGGGCTCGAAAAAGTCATCCACCTCAGGCACCCTGGCGCCAAACGGCCCGTCGCGCAGCGCGCCCTCCGGCTGCCAGCGGCTGAACCGCAGCGGCAGCCCCTCGCCTTCAATCACCGGCAGGCCGACATCGCCATGGGCGGCGGCCTCGGCCATGGCGGGCAAGGGATCGATCTCGGTGCGGATCGGCATGTAGCCTGCCAGCGGCACGCCGCGGTATCCGGCCAGCACCTCGGACAGGTGCCCGGCCGCCCCCGGCTTTTTCATCTCAAACGCCGCCTTGCGCCGCGCAAAGGCGGCCTTGCGGGCGCCTGCCTTGATCTGAGCAAGATCCGTCATTCACTCCTCCCGCAAAGGTCTTCAGAGCTACAAGAGTACCAGCGCCGCAAGGCCGAGGAAGGCAAAGAAGCCCACCACATCGGTCACCGTGGTCACAAAGGCACCAGAGGCCAGCGCCGGATCGACGCCGACCTTTTCCAGAATAACCGGCACCGCCGTCCCGGCCAGACCGGCGACGACCAGATTGATCACCATCGCGACGCTGATCACCGCGCCAAGCATGGGGGAGCCGAACCAGACGATCCCGACCACCCCCATGACCACCGCGAATATCAGCCCGTTGACCAGCCCGACCAAGGCTTCGCGCCGGATCACCCGCCAGACGTTGGAGCCGGTAAGGTCGCGTGTTGCCAGCGCCCGCACCGCAACCGTCAGCGATTGGGTGCCGGCGTTCCCGCCCATCGAGGCCACGATCGGCATCAGCACCGCAAGGGCAACAAACTGCGCGATGGTCGCCTCGAACAGCGCGATCACCATCGAGGCCAGCACCGCCGTCACCAGATTGACCGCCAGCCAGGGAAAGCGCCGCTTGGTGGTGTTGATCACCCGGTCCGACAGGCTGCCCTCGCCGACACCGGCCAGGCGCAGGATGTCCTCTTCGTGTTCCTCATCCAGCACCACCATGGCGTCGTCGATGGTGATGACGCCGACCAGCCGCCCCTCGTCATCCACCACGGGGGCCGAAATCAGGTGGTACTGGTTGAAGGCATAGGCGACATCCTCTTCATCCTGATCGGCGGGGATCACCTGAAAGGTCTCTTCCAGGAGGTCCACCAGCGGCACATCCCGGCGCGAGGACATGATCCGCCCCAGCGTCACATTGCCCACGGGATGCAGGCGCGGATCGACCACCACCACGTGATAGAACTGCGCTGGAAGATCGGAACGCTCGCGCATGAAATCAATGGCTTGCCCCACGCTCCAGTGTTCCGGGGCCATCACCACTTCGCGCTGCATCAGACGGCCGGCCGAACTCTCTGGATAGCTCAGCGATTGTTCGACCGCGATCCTGTCGGAATCCTCCAGCACCCCCAGGATCGCCTCCTGCTGCGGCTCTTCCAGGTCCTCGAGCAGATCGACCACGTCGTCGCTGTCCAGGTCGCGCACCGCCTCGGCCAGAACCTGAGGCGTCAGGACCGCGATCACCTCTTCGCGAATCGACTCGTCCAGTTCAGACAGAATGTCACCGTCGAATTCACGATCATAAAGGCGGATCAGACGGGCGCGATCAAAGGCGTTGATCTGCTCCAGAAGGTCGGCGATATCGGCCGCATGCAGCGGCTCCATCAGGTCCGCAAGGCGAGCCTGATCGTTGGTATCCACCGCATAGAGGATCTGCGCCACATGCTTGCGATCCAGCGTGTAGGCATCCTCCTGCACGATGTCGGATCCGCTGATCTCGTCGCCTCTGCTCATGCGCTGCCTCCTTGGTGCCGGTTGTTTCATGAATAGAAGAAGCAGCTACCGAAAAACAATGACAATGACGGAATTTACCCCCAGCCTCGTCGCGCATATCCTGTGACTGGTCACCCTGCGCGAAAGGACACCTGCAGATGAACACAAGACCCATGCCTGATACCCGCACAGAGCATATTCTACGCGGTCAGGTCCTGTCCTTCGCGCAAAACCCCTTTGATGCCGCCGCCCCGGACGAGGCCGCCACCCTGCATGAAGCCGTCGCGTTGCAGAACGGTGTGGTGACCGCCCTGGGAGCCTTCGCGGATCTGCAACACCGCTTCCCCCAGGCCCAGGTCCACGATCACAGGGACAAGCTGATCCTGGCCGGCTTTGTCGATGCCCATGTCCATTATCCGCAAACCGCGATCATCGCCAGTTGGGGCAAGCGGCTGATCGACTGGCTGAACAGCTACACCTTCCCCGAGGAAATGCGGTTCAAAGACCGCGCCTACGCCGATGAGGTCGCCGCGCGCTATCTGGATCTGACGGCGGCCCATGGCACCACCACGGTCTGCAGCTATTGCACCATCCACCCCGAAAGCGTCGATGCCTTCTTTTCCGCCGCCCAGGCCCGCGGGCAACGGGTGGTGGCGGGCAAGACCTGTATGGACCGCAACGCGCCCGAGGGCCTGCGCGACACGCCCCAATCCGCCCATGACGACAGCGCCGCATTGATTGCCCGCTGGCACGGGGTGGACCGCCTTGAATATGCGATCACGCCGCGGTTCTCTCCCACCTCGACGCCAGAGCAGCTGGAAGCGATGGGTGCGCTTTGGGCCGCCAATCCGGACTGCCTGATGCAGACCCACCTGAGCGAGCAGACGGATGAGATCGCCTGGGTCAAAGACCTGTTCTCGAAGGCGCGGGACTACCTGGACACCTACGAGAGCTTCGGCCTCTTGGGCGCGCGCGGGGTTTATGGCCATGCCATCCACCTGGAGCCGCGCGAACGGGACCGCCTTCGCGAACACGGCGCGGCTCTGGTGCATTGCCCCACATCGAATACCTTCATCGGCTCGGGTCTCTTTGACATGGGTGGGTTGATGGCCGAGGGGCAGCGTATCGGCCTTGCCACGGACACCGGCGGCGGCTCCAGTTTTTCCATGCTGCGCACCATGGCGGCGGCCTATGAGATCGGCCAGCTGCGCGGAACGCCCCTGCATGCGGCAGAGCTGCTGTGGCTGGCCACGCAAGGGTCGGCCCGGGCGCTGCGGCTCGATGACAAGATCGGCAATATCGCACCGGGCATGGAGGCGGACCTCGTGGTGCTGGATCTCGCCTCAACCCCCGCGATCGCCCAGCGCGCGGCCAGGGCAAATGACATTTGGGAAGCCACCTTTGCCACGATCATGATGGGCGATGACCGGGCCATATCCGAGGTCTGGATCGGCGGCCAAAAGATCTGAGATCAGCCCTGCTCTGCCAGGGCGCGGGCGAGCCGCCCGTGACGTTCCAGCAGGTGCGGCAGGTCGATGCTGGTGACCTCACCGCCCGAGATGATCTGACGCCCTTCGACGAAAAGGTGCTTCACTTGGCTCGGCCCCGCCAGTAAAAGCGCCGCCGGATCCCAGCTGCCGCTGGAGGCAACGCCACTCACATCCCAGACCGCCACATCGGCGCGTTTGCCAGGGGCAAGCCGTCCGCAATCGGGGCGCCCCAGGATGTCGGCACCGCCACGGGTGGCGATCTCCAGCGCCTCATAGGCGCTCATGGCGTCGGCACCGTTTGCCACCCGCTGCAACAGCATCGCCTGACGCGCCTCGCCGATCAGGCTGGCCATGTCGTTGCTGGCAGAGCCATCCACCCCCAGCCCAACCGGAACACCCGCATCGCGCATCCCCCGTACCGGGGCGATACCGCTGCCAAGGCGACAGTTGGAACAGGGACAATGGGCGACGCCGGTGCGGGTGCGCGCGAAAAGATCGATCTCCGCCGCATCCAGTTTCACGCAATGTGCATGCCAGACGTCATCTCCGGTCCAGCCCAGCTCCTCGGCGTATTGGCCGGGGCGGCAACCGAACTGCGCCTCGGAATAGGCGATATCCTCGTCGTTTTCCGCCAGATGGGTGTGCAGCATCACCCCCTTGTCGCGCGCCAGCAGGGCGGCATCGCGCATCAACTCGCGGCTGACCGAGAAGGGAGAGCACGGCGCCAGCCCGACCCGGCACATGGAGCCTTCGCTGGCATCATGGAACCCGTCCACCACCCGGATCATGTCCTCCAGGATAGCGCCTTCCTCTTCGACCAGGCTATCGGGCGGCAGGCCGCCCTTGCTTTCGCCGATGCTCATGGCGCCACGGGTGGGATGGAACCGCAGGCCGACCTCGTGGGCGGCATGAATGGTATCTTCCAGCCGGGATCCGTTTGGATAGAGGTAGAGGTGATCGGAGCTGAGCGTGCAGCCCGACAGCGCCAGTTCCACCAACCCCAGCTGCGCCGAGACGAACATCTCCTCCGGGCCGAAGCGCGCCCAGATCGGGTAGAGCCGCTGCAGCCAGCCGAACAGTAGCGCATCCTGCGCGCCGGGAACGGCGCGGGTGAGGTTCTGATAGAGATGGTGATGGGTATTGACGAGGCCCGGCGTCACCACGCAGCCCGCCCCCGAAACGATCTGCCCAAAGGTCTGCAGCCCCTGCCCCACTGCCGCGATCTGCCCGTCCCGGATCAGGACGTCGGCATCGTGCAAGACGCGAGCATCGTCATCCATGGTGATGACGGTCTGGGCATTCTGAATCAGGGTTTCCTGCATGGTTTCACACTCCGATATCGCCCGTTTCGGTGGTGAAGTGTGAAGAAGGTCCGACAGAATACGGGCAAAGGACTCGGGCCTGCCCTCAGCTATAGCCCGGCATCCAGCCTGCGCTCAAGCCTGTTTCAACCGCCCTGCAGCAAGCCCAGCGCCTGCGCATGCAGCTCCTTGTTCGCCGCCGCCAGAACCTGCCCGCCATCATGAGCCGGGCCACCCTGCCAATTGGTGACAATGCCGCCTGCGGCTTCGATCACCGCGATGGGCGCCTGGATGTCATAGGCGTTGAGCCCCGCCTCGATCACCAGATCGATATGGCCGGCGGCCAGCAGCGCATAGGCATAGCAATCCATGCCGTAGCGGGTCAGCTTAACCTGTGCCGCGACGCGTTCGAACCCGGACCGCTCGTCCGGGGTCCCTACTTCCGGAAAGGTGGTAAAAAGGATCGCCTGGTCCAGTGCCGCGCCCTGCCGGGTTGCCAGCGCACAGGTCCCATGCGGCCCCGACATCTGCGCATGGTCGGCACAGCCGACAAATCGCTCTCCGGTATAGGGCTGGTCGATCACGCCCAGAACCGGACCGGTCGCATCGGACAGCGCGATCAAGACACCCCAGGTCGGTGTGCCGCTGATGAAGCCACGGGTGCCGTCGATCGGGTCCAGAACCCAGGTGCGGCCAGAGCGGCCCTCGACTGCGGGAAACTCTTCCCCCAGGATCCCGTCCTCGGGGCGCAATTCGGCCAGAACGGCGCGCATGGCCTGTTCGGCATCGCGGTCGGCCACGGTCACAGGGTCAAACCCGGCTGCGAGCTTGTTGTCGGCACCAAGGCCAGGCTTTCGGAAATGGGGGAGGATCACCGCGCCGGCGGCATCTGCCAGCCGCTGCGCCACATCAAGATCAGAGGGAGATTTATCGGTCATGATCCAGCGGGTGCCATCGCACCCCGCCGGATACAACAAAAAAGACCCCTCAGGGGTCTTTTCTCTTTCAGGCTGCGTCGCTCAGAACACGGGCCAGTTCAAACAGGCGCCTGCGCTGGTTTTCCGGGATCGCATAATAGGAGCGCACCAGATCCAGGGCTTCCTTGTCGCCCATCAGATCCTCGGGAACCGAGCTCTTCTCCGCCGCCGCTTTGCCCTCTTCTTCGAGACCGTCGAAGAAGAAGCTGACCGGAACCTCCATCGCGTCAGAAATATCCCACAGCCGCGATGCGCTGACCCGGTTGGCACCGGTTTCATACTTCTGAATCTGCTGGAACTTGATCCCGACCTTTTCGGCCAGTTGCTGCTGTGTCATACCAATCAGCCAGCGCCGGTGACGGATCCGTTTACCGACATGCACATCTACTGGATGAGCCATGTGCCATCTCCTAGTTATACCAAAGTAGTTCGCGCCAAGGTTGCCGCGACAATTGCCAAATCCGTCAGGATACCAACACTGATCCGAACAATCGGACCACCCCAAACCGCGACACTGGTTCAACCTCATGGCCGACCTTACGACCTCCACGGTTGAATTCAAGCCTCCCAAGGTAGAGCTGAGAGTCGAAGACATCCAAATACATGATTTCACGTGTCATTTTGTCATGTTAATTTGAACAATAACATATGAAATATCCCCTCCCCATAAATAGCGAGGTGAAATTGCGCGACCTGTTGTCGAACAGTCACGCATCGAATCACCAACGCGCGCCGCATCTACGAGGACACCATGCAGGCCTTCCAAGTGACCGCCTTTGACACCCCCCCAACGCTCATCTCTGTCGACTGCCCGCCCCCCGGCGCAGGCCAGATCTCGGTGCGAATTGCGGCCTGTGGCTTGAACTTCGCGGACCTTCTGATGATGAAAGGCACCTACCAGGATACGCCCGCGCTGCCCTTTGTGCCGGGGCTCGAAGTGGCCGGGACCGTGACCGCCCTGGGTGACGCGGTTGCGGGGCTGTCTCTTGGCGACCGCGTCGCAGTCTATGGCGGCCAGGGCGGCCTTGCCGAAGAAGGCGTCTTTGACGCAAACCGCGCCGTGCGCATTCCCGATAACATGTGCTTTGAAGACGCCGCGGCAATGCTGATCGCCTATGGTACCAGCCTCGTGGCCCTTGACCATTGCGCCCGCCTGCAACCCGGAGAGACGCTGCTGGTCACAGGCGCTGCGGGCGGCGTCGGCCTGACGGCCGTGGAAATCGGCAAGCTGATGGGCGCACGCGTCATCGCCCATGCGCGTGGTGCCGACAAGCTGGAGGTCGCCCGCAAGGCCGGAGCCGATCACCTGATTGACGACAGCGAGGATCTGCGCAGTATCGTCAAGGAACTGGGCGGCGCTGATGTGGTCTATGACGCGGTTGGCGGCCCGGTCTGGAAGGCCGCCTTTCGCGCCACCAACCCCGGCGGGCGCCTGCTGCCGATCGGCTTTGCCAGCGGCGAGGTTCCGCAGATCCCGGCCAATCATCTGCTGGTCAAGAACCTGACGGTGATCGGTTTTTATATCGGCGGCTACCTGAAGGCGCGGCCCGAGGTGATCCAGACCGCCTTTGCCACCCTGTTCGACTGGTACAGTGCAGGCCGGATCAAACCGCATATCAGCCATGTCCTGCCCCTGGCACAGGCGGCAGAGGGCCTGGAGCTGCTGCGCAGCCGCGCCTCGACCGGCAAGGTGATCATCACCCCCTAGGGCCTCCCCCGGATCAGCTGGCTGCGCGCAACGGGGCCCGGCGCAAAGCGGCAAAGCCCTGGCGGAGGATATCTGCCAGATCGCTCACATATGCGGCCCGAACGCGATCGGCGCCATAAAGATTGATCTGCTGCACCGGCAATTCGGGCAGGACATCACCGTGATCGATGATCTCCTGATGCCCGGGCTGGGTGCCCTCCAGCAGGACGCCGATGGCCAGATCGGCGCTGACGGTCGCCTCGACCGTGCGGTCGGATTCACTGTCCACCGCCATGTCCCACTCGATCCCGGCCTCATCCAGCGCCGCCGTGGCCGAGGCGCGGAAGATACAATTGCGGCAAAACCCCAGCCGCAGGGGGCGATGACGCCAGGCCGACCCATCGGCGGCCCCGATCCAACGCAATGGCATTTCGTGGATTGCCTCGCCGCCCTCGCCCGCCGTGCCTTCGGTCGTCAGAATAAGATCATAGGCCCCCTTGGCAAAGCCCGCCTTCAGATCGCGGGTGTTTGAGGTCACCAGGTTGACGCTGACCCGTGGGAAGGTCGCGTTGAACCGCTGCAGGACGCGCGGGATCACCGGGTAGACCACATCATGGGGCACCCCCAGGACCACCTCGCCCTCAAAGGCCTGGTCGGTCAGCCGGGTGATCACCTCGTCATTGAGCGCCACCATGCGGCGGGCATAGCCCAAGAGCTGCTCCCCCGCCGGGGTCAGCGCAATGCTGCGCCCCGACCGATCCAGCAGCTCCAGCCCCAGCAGCTCCTCAAGCCGCTTCAGCTGCATGGAGACCGCAGACTGGGTCAGATGCAGAAACCCCGCCGCCCGTGTCACACCGCCATTGTCCGCCACCGCCACGAAAGAGCGCAGCGTCGTAAGATCCAGATTTCGAGCCATCACTATCCCTGATGCTAAGTATCAAAAACATTCGTTTTCAAAATAAATCACACTCCCCCATATACATCAACAGAAATGATGAACGAATGAGAAACCATCACAATACCAGAAAAGGACACAAGACATGACCTACGTGACACTTTCCGCTCCCCGCCGCAGATCCCGCATCGGCCTGTCCGCGCGCCTGGCCACGACCTTTGCCCTGATCCGCCAACGGCGTGACCTGGCCAAACTGGATGACGCCGCCCTGCTGGACATCGGTGTCAGCCGCGCCGCGGCACAGAGTGAAGCCAAACGCCCGTTCTGGGATGCGCCGGCGTCGTGGCTGCGCTGAACAGGGCCTTTCACATGACACCACCGGCCTGAAGGTGCATCATTGATTTGATGCGCCTTTTCATGTTTTTGCTGTGAATCTTTTTGTCCCGGCCTTGAACCGATTGCGCTTTGATCCGATATTCGCACAGAACGCTGTGCGCAGCCTGAAGGCTCTGATACAGCAAGGGAGAGTTTTTGAAACGGAGACCATGATACATGGCACAGTTTGACACCATTCGTTCTGCAGCAGGCGCCCGCTCTGCCGAGATCGATGCGGGCCTGCGCGCCCATATGAACAAGGTCTACGGCACGATGTCCGTGGGCACCTTCATCACATTCCTGGCAGCCTGGGCCATCGCAGGTCTCGCGGTCACATCCGATCCGTCGGGCGCAGCCGCCCAGCTCAGCGCAGACAAATACCTGACCAGCCTTGGCTATGCGATCTATGCTTCCCCGCTGAAGTGGGTGATCATGTTCGCCCCGCTGGCCTTTGTCTTTGGCTTCAGCGCCGCCATCAACCGCCTGTCGGCCGCCGCCGCACAGCTGGTGTTCTACACATTCGCGGCCGTGATGGGCCTGTCGATCAGCTCGATCTTCCTGGTCTTTACCGGTGAATCCATCGTGCAGGTGTTCCTGATCACCGCCATCGCCTTTGCGGGCCTCTCCCTGGTGGGTTACACCACCAAGAAAGACCTGTCGGCCATGGGCACCTTCCTGATCATGGGTCTGATCGGTCTGATCGTGGCCTCGATCGTGAATATCTTCCTGGCCTCCTCCGCCATGGCCTTTGCGATCTCGGTGATCGGCGTTCTGATCTTTGCGGGTCTCACCGCCTACGACACCCAGAACATCAAGAACACCTACCTCCAGATGGCCCATTCCGGCGATCAGGAGTGGCTGGGCAAGGCCGCAATCATGGGCGCCCTCAGCCTCTACCTGGACTTCATCAACCTGTTCATGATGCTGCTCCAGCTGCTTGGGAACCGCGAATAAGCGCCACAGACACCAAGAGTTCAGCAAGGGGCGGATCGGCAAGATCCGCCCCTTCTTTTTTCGCATAGCAAAGGATTTGACCCATGAAGATTTCGGATATCCCGGCCGGACAGGCAGAGCGCCTGCTGCCCCTGTTGCAGGAGCTGCATGCGCTTCACGCCGAACACCAGCCAGACCGCTACCCGGCAAACCCCAAGGACGCAGAACTGCGCGACTGGCTGTCAGACTGGCTGGACGAGGACGGCGTTCACGCCATCGGCGCCCAAAGCCCCTCTGGCGCGCTGATGGGCTACGCAATCTACCAGATCGAAGACAGACCCAGCCTGCCGATCGTGCATGGGGGAAAGCGCATCATGCTGCATCAGATCGCGGTGGAGGACCCCTTTCGCCGTTTGGGCGTCGGGAGCAGCCTGATCAAAGAAATCCAAACGCGCTGCAAAGCCATGGGGATCGAAACGCTGGTCACGACCTACGCCACGTTCAACGCAGCCTCCAGCGCGCTTATGAGCCGTATGGGGCTGGCGCCTGTCACCACGGTTGCCGAATGGAGGATGGGCGCCTGAGGGCGCCCCGACAGCTCAGGAGCAGCTCAGCCCTGTGGCCAGGGCCACGGTGCCACGGGTGCTGCCCATCACCTGTACCTCCCCTGTCGTGCTGCAACCGCTTTCGCGCGCGGCCAGCGCCTGGAATTCGGACAGTGCGATATCGGGCAGGCTGGAGATCACGCTGCGCTGTGGCGTGGTCAGCACCGCAAACCCGGCAGACCCGGACCGCACCAGATCCAGTGTCAGAAAACGCCCCTTGACCTCGACGCGCAGGCTCTGGCTGCCCGGTTTGGTCACTTTGCGGCCCGAGATTTCCGCCTCACCGAGCACGGACAGGGGCCCCGCCTCGACCGGCGCCGGGGCAGGCACCACACCGGCCACGGTCGGCTCCGGTCCGGGAACAACTGCCACTGCAAAGACCACACCACTCAAGATACGTTTGAACACCGTTAAACCCACCCGGTTCTGTTAACTCACATTAACAAGCTACCTCTGAAATGAGGCGAAAAGGCGACTATCCTTTCGTACAGTGGCACTGATCTAAAGGGCAATTTGTTCAAATTCGAACGATGGAATAACGCCCCGGATCCGGCAGCCCAGGCAGGAAACCCGCCCGCAAGAGCCCTTCAAACACGAAAAAGGGCCACGCTGTCGGCGTGACCCTTTTGATCGTCCGGGTTGGAAAATCCAGTCAGCCGATTGGGCTTACTTGATTTTGCCTTCCTTGTATTCGACGTGCTTGCGCACGACCGGGTCGTACTTACGCACAACCATTTTTTCAGTCATGGTGCGTGCGTTTTTCTTGGTCACGTAGAAGTGGCCCGTGCCCGCGGTCGAGTTCAGGCGGATCTTGATGGTCGTCGGCTTCGCCATGGTGCTTCTCCTGCGTCCGAAAAGGCAGGGGGCCTCTCGGTAAATTCCTATATGAGCGTGCGCTTTTACCTGCACTGCCCCCCAAGTCAATAGGATTCGGGGGGATATTTTGCGCAGAAGGCCTGTAAGCCGGATTCTGTCCCGGGGCATAGCCCCATAGACGACCATTCATCTGCGATACGCATTGCTGCGCACCTCTAGCTGCCAACCCGGCCCCTCTTGGCTAAAGCGTGCCTAGCGGCGGTTTCCCGTTGCCGGGACCTGCCCGCGCGGGGGCCCTATTTGGCATTGCTCCCGGTGGGGCTTGCCGTGCCACCCCTGTTGCCAGGGGCGCGGTGGGCTCTTACCCCACCGTTTCATCCTTACCATGCCCTGATCCGTTGCCGGGGGCCTGGCGGTTTCATTTCTGTGGCGCTCTCCGTCAGGTTGCCCTGCCCGGGCGTTACCCGGCACCGTTGCTTTAGGGAGTCCGGACTTTCCTCGCGGAAGGCAAGCCTTCTGCGCGGCCGTCCAGCCTTCTGCGCAAGGCAGCACCTATGCGCTCATCCAGCTGCGGTCAAGAGGATGATATGGGGAGGTCAGCCCCAGAGTTCAGCCTGCCCAAGTGGTGCGAAATCAGCGGCACAGAGCGCCCCCCTGCCCTGCGGGCGATAGCGCAGACGTACGGCCCTCAGCAAAGCCGCGTCCTCCACCGGTGCTGTATAGCCGATATCACGCGCATAGGCCCGAAACCGCGCCATATCCAGCATCTCCGGCTCCATCAGGCCAGCCCCACCGCCAGATTCCGCCCCCGGCCGTGCAAGGCCCTGCCGCGCAAGGCGCGCCCAGTCAAAGCGTGCCCCCGGATCGAATTTGCGATCCGGCGCCATGTCGGAATGCCCGATTACGCCCTCTGGCGGGATCGCCCACCGCTGCATGATACCTGCAAGCAGATCTTCCAATTGCCGCATCTGAGGCTCGGAAAACGGATGATCGCCGACATTGTCCAGCTCGATCCCGATAGAGCGCGAATTGATGTCCTGTTGCCCGCACCATTCACCGGCGCCGGCATGCCAGGCGCGCTGGTCTTCCTCGACCAGCTGCCACAGGGTGCCATCGCGCCCGATCAGGTAATGAGCGGACACCTCGGCCTCGGGATCACACAGACGCTCCAACGCGGCCTCGGCGCTTGTCATGGCGGTGTAGTGAAGCACCACGAGCTGTGGCGTCAGACCATCCCGACGGGCGGTGAAATTGGGGCTGGGCTGCCAGATGGCATCTGGGGTGCGCCCGGCCATCAGGAACCGTCGCGCAGGACCAGGCGATAGGGGGACGGATCCCAGCCACAGGCATAGCCGTCGCCATCGGGATCCAGCGCTTGGCGGTCGCGTTTCGGACCACCCGCTTCCAAAAAGGCGATCTGCGCCAGTTCCGGCGAGGCATAGCCTGCGCAATTGCGCGCCGAGCGGGATTTCAGGTTGATGCCCGAGCGGCTGTAGATTCGGTTGCCCGGCGGGTTGGAGGTGCTGAGCGCATATTGCACGATATTGGGATCGCGCTGGCCCGGCGCCACGCTGGGCAAGGCCGTGGGCTGCACCACTTGATACTGCGCCCGCTGCTGCTTCAGCCGCTCCGCATCGCTTTCGATGGTCTGACGGGAAGAGACCGCATCAAAACTGTTCTCATCGGACAGCCCCGGATTGCCGACGATTTGCGGCGCCGGGTTCGAAGGGCTGGCCTCCAGCGGCACCTGCCCCGAGTTGCTCTGCGCCGCGCTGAGGGCCGCAGCGGTTTCCCGCGCGATATCGGCGCCGGAAGACCTGTCGGCAAGAAGCCCGGCTCCGGAGACGGACCCGGCACTGCGTGGCGCAGGCGGCAGCGACGATCCGGTTGCGTCCAGCGGCTGGCCGGACACCCGGACGGGCGGGATCAGCGCATCGCCGTTGATCGTGGTGCCAAAATCGGGCGGTGCCGCGAAGGGGTCATTGTCAATCCCAACGCCGGCGGCGCTGTCCGGCACCGGCGGCGTACAGGCTGCAAGGGCCAGAAAACTGCCCGCAAAGGCGAGAGAGACGAAGACACGCATCGGGATCACCTGTTTATGGTCAACTGTAAGCTGCTCTTGTTTGCGCTCAGCTTACCACCATTTGCCCGGCTTTGCCACAAACCCGGCGGCCTGCTCCAGCGCATAGGCGGTGTTCAGCAGATCGCCCTCTTCCCAGGGACGGCCGATCAACTGCAGACCGAGCGGCAGCCCTTGCGCGTCCAGACCGGCGGGAACCGAGATCCCCGGCAGGCCCGCCAGGTTCACGGTGACGGTAAAGACGTCGTTGAGGTACATCTGCACCGGATCCGCATCGGTCATCTCGCCCAGGCCAAAGGCCGCCGAGGGCGTCGCCGGGGTCAGGATCGCGTCCACGCCTGCGGCAAAGACATCCTCGAAGTCCTTCTTGATCAGGGTGCGGACGCGACGGGCGCGGTTGTAATAGGCGTCATAGAAGCCTGCCGACAGCACATAGGTGCCGACCATCACGCGGCGCTGCACCTCGTGGCCGAAGCCCTGGGCGCGGGTCTTCTCGTACATCTCGGTGATGCCATCCCCCGCCTCCAGCGTGGCGCGGTGGCCGTAGCGCACCCCGTCATAGCGCGCGAGGTTCGAGGAGGCCTCTGCCGGGGCAATCACGTAATAGGCGGGCAGCGCGTATTTGGTGTGCGGCAGCGAGATATCGACGATCTCGGCGCCTGCGTCCTTCAGCATGGCGGTGCCATCGGCCCAGAGATTTTCGATCTCGGCGGGCATGCCCTCCATGCGGTATTCTTTCGGGATACCGATCTTCTTGCCCTTGATGTCACCAGTAAGCATGGCCTCGAAATCCGGCACGGCCAGATCGGCGCTGGTGCTGTCCTTGGGGTCATGCCCTGCCATGGCTTCGAGCATGATCGCCGCATCGCGCACCGATTTGGTCATCGGCCCGGCCTGATCCAGCGATGAGGCAAAGGCCACGATGCCCCAGCGCGAGCAGCGCCCGTAGGTGGGCTTGATGCCCACGGTGCCGGTAAAGGCCGCAGGCTGGCGGATCGAGCCGCCGGTGTCGGTGCCGGTTGCCGCAAGGCAGAGGTCCGCCGCAACAGCCGCAGCCGAGCCGCCCGAGGATCCACCCGGGGTCAGCTTTGCATCGCTGCCGTCACGCCGCCACGGGCTGACCACATCGCCATAGGCGGAGGTCTCGTTGGACGAGCCCATGGCGAATTCGTCCATGTTCAGCTTGCCCAGCATCACGGACCCCGCATCCACCAGCTTCTGCGAGACGGTGGATTCATATTCCGGCTTGAAGCCTTTCAGGATGTTCGATGCCGCCTGGCTATCGACGCCCTTGGTGCAGAAGAGATCCTTGATCCCCACCGGCAGGCCGCACATCGACGGCGCATCGCCAGCCTTGATGCGGGTATCCGCCGCCTTGGCGCGCTCCAGCGCGATCTCGGGGGTCTTGTGCACAAAAGCGTTCAGCGCATCGGCTGCGTCGATGGCCTTGAGGCAGGCTTCGGTCAGCTCGACAGAGGTGGTGTCACCCTTGCGCAGGGCATCGCGGGCCTCGGCCAGGCCCAGTTTGTTCAGATCGCTCATGTCTTACTCCACCACCTTGGGGACCGCAAAGAAACCCTCGCGGGCGTCGGGCGCATTGGACAGAACCTTGTCCTGCTGATTGCCGTCGTTCACCACATCCTCGCGCCGCTTCAGACGCTGTGGCGTGACCGAGGTCATCGGCTCGACCCCTTCCACATCCACTTCGTTCAGCTGTTCGATGAAACCCAGGATGGTGTTGAACTCGTCTGCCAGCGCAGGCAGCGCGTCCTCTTCGACCTTGATCCGGGCCAGTTTGGCCACCTTGGCGGCGGTGCTTTGGTCAATCGACATGGAAACCCTCATCTCGTCTGCCTCGGCATTTACCGTCGCACCGCCGCCACCGCAAGACTGAGGGTGCCCTTCTGCCGGATTTCTGGTGCGAATCCACAGGTCAGGTGGTTTAATCATCCTGTTTTGAGCGTTTCATTGTAAAAAGGATTGGACCTATGATCTTTACCACGGGGCCAGGGGACGACAGATTTCTCTTCCAAGACCTGCCATATGACCCTTCCGAATGGCACGACAGCGGCGGCACCGATACATTGGTCTTCAGCTGGTATATCGCTCCGGTGTCTCTTCAGATACGCGAGGTGGACGGCGGGCTGGAAGTGCGCGAATACGGCCAGACCCGCCTGTTCATTCCCCAGGAGGCGGCTGGCGTCCCGTCGGTTGAACGGTTTGAAATCGGGCCCGCCAGCTATTCCGAGCTTGACGTTTTCGCCACCCAGGAGGTCATCAGTGACCCGGCTGCGATCGCCGGCCTCAGCACAGACGGTGTCTTGACCCACCATGTTGCACTGGTTGCGGGCAGGCACGGCGAGGTCATCACGCTACGCACCCAGGATGACACATTGTTTGACAGCGGATTGAGCCAGGTCTTCGGCAATGGCGGCGCAGATCGTTTGACGGCGGCCTCTCCCCTGGCCGCCTGGCTTTATGGCGGCCAAGGCAACGACACCCTGCGCGGACACCACAACGATGACCTCCTTGCCGGGAACGCCGGGGCCGACCGCCTTTTCGGGCGCGGTGGCGATGATACGCTGAATGGCGGGCACGGCAGCGATGTTCTGCGCGGCGGGCTGGGCGATGATCGCCTGGTGGGGGACCGCTACGGCCTGGGGCTGCGCAACGGGTTTCGCGACAGGCTTGATGGTGGCGCCGGAGATGACACGCTGGTCGGCGGGCTGGATCGGGATCGCCTGACCGGAGGCAGCGGGGCCGATGCATTCGAATTTGAAATCGGCGCGGGATCCCGTCCGGATATCATTCTGGATTTTGAAGCCGGTATCGACAGCATCAGCCTGGACACCCATACGTTTCCCGGGCGCCTTCAGATCGCGCACAGAAATGGCGACAGCATCCTGAGCTTTGGAGAGCTTACCTTTGCCGTTCTGCGGGATGTAGAGCTTGATCGGGCGGATCTTGACTGGTCGACATACTGAACCACCCGACATCATCCGAGCCGGACAGCACCCCAATTGCCTTGCCGGTGATTTGCTCTGGTCAAATGCCTGGCCGATGCTAGTCTTTGCCCGGACATTTAGGGAGATTTGACATGAAAATCATCTGGCTGGGCCACGGCAGCTTCCGTTTTGAAACCGGGGACAAGGTGCTGCTGCTGGATCCCTGGCTGACCGGCAACCCGAGCCTTCCCGAAGACCAGCACGACGCCGCCATCGCGGGCGCCACCCATATCATCCTGACCCATGTGCATTTCGACCATGTGGTCGATGTTCTGCCCCTCGCCAAGAAGCTGAACATCCCGGTCGCAGGTCAATACGATCTGATGGGCTTCTGGGGCGAAACCGAAGGGGTAGAGACCATCGGCTTCAACAAGGGCGGTACTGTCGATCTGGGCGGTGTGACGCTTTCGATGGTGCCTGCGTCCCACAGTTCCACCTTTGCAACGCCCGAAGGGCCGCGCACCGGTGGGTCGGAAGTGGGATATGTGCTGCAGGCCGAGGGCAAGACAGTCTATATCTCGGGCGATACCGCGATCATGGCCGACATGGACTGGATCGGGGATTACTTCAAACCCGATGTCGGCATCCTGTGCGCAGGCGGTCATTTCACCATGGACATGAAGCAGGCAGCCTATGCGGCCAAGCGCTATTTCGACTTCAAGACGGTGATCCCCTGCCACTACAAGACCTTTCCGCTATTGGAGCAATCCGCCGAGGATCTGGTCGCGGGGCTGCCGGGCGTCGATGTGATCGAACCCGAGGTGATGACGGCGATCGAGGTCTAGACCGGCTTTTGAAACTGCGCCCGCGCACGGGCGGCCTTTTGCCTGCAATGGCAGCCCTGTGCGTGGTCATTGATCAGCCCCATCGCCTGCATGAAGGCAAAGACGGTGGTGGGGCCGACAAATTTCCAGCCGCGTTTCTTCAGCGCCTTGGACAGAGCGACGGACGCAGGACTGGTCGATTGGGTCTGCGGCTCGGGCAGGGTTTCGGGATCCGGCTCATAGCTCCAGAAAAACGCCGCCAGCGATCCGGCTTCCTCCACCAGTTCCTGTGCGCGCCGGGCATTGTTGATCACCGCTTCGATCTTGCCGCGGTGACGGATGATGCCCGCATCCTGCAGCAGCCGCTCCACGTCCTGTTCGGTAAAGGCGGCAACCTTGTCCCAATCAAATCCGCAAAAGGCAGCGCGGAAATTCTCCCGCTTGGCCAGGATGGTGCGCCAGCTGAGACCCGACTGGAAGCTTTCAAGGCAAATCTTTTCAAACAGCCGGATGTCGTCACCAACGGGGTAGCCCCACTCGGCATCATGATAGGCATCAAATTCTGGCGCAGAGGCGCTCCAGGCGCAGCGGGTCAGCCCATCTTCACTGGTCACGGTCTTATTCATCGATAATCTCCGTACAGGACAGAAGCGTGGTCAGCAGCGGCAGTTCGGGGTCACGGGACAACCGCCCCTGGCTGCGCCAGGCGATCGACAGCGCGCATTTGGCGGCGACCCATTGCAACAGACGCAGGCGATCGACACCAAAGCCCGCCGACCACAAATCCGCCAGCGCCAGGATGCGCCTTGGTTCGCGGATCAGATCCTCGCAGCCCTTGGGATGGCGAAAGGCATTGGCCAGCTCATAGCTGCGCTCCCCGACCAGCCCCTTGGCATCAAAGGCACAATAGCCCCGCCTGGCCTTGCGGATATTGTCGTGATGCAGATCTCCATGCAGCGGGCGCAGGTCCACCTGAGAGGACAGCAATTCCCGCGCCATCGACCGCGCCCTGGCCATTGCCGCGCGCAGCTGCGGGTCGCAATCCTCCGCCAGCCCCAGATCGAACAGCGCTGCGAACCGATCGGTGAGCAAAGGGTATCCCTCAGTCGGCTGAGCCGCCCCCCGATGCAGGCCCGAGGCAACGCGGAGCAACTCTTGCGCCGCTTGCAAATCATGCCCTGCACGCGCCATATCGCCCAAGGACGGGCCTTCCAGCCATTCGATCAGGGCTGCATCCGGTCGCGTGGCATAGACCTGGGCGGCGTGATCCGGGCAAGCCGCCGCTAGGAACCGGAAGCCCTGCGCCTCGCTACCCATGCCGCCTGCCCCATAGACCTTCAGGACCGCGGGTTGGCCATCGGCGCGCGTCACGGTCCAGAGGTTTGCGATTGCGGTCTGCGCAAGGGGCACCGGATCTGACACCTCAAACTGCGCCAGGAGCTGCGCGGGAGGCTCCGTTGCCCCGGTCATTCAGTCCGCTTTCCGCCGGGCGCCAAAGAAATCCTTGAGCAGCGCCGCGCTTTCCGCTTCGGCAATGCCCTCATAGACCTCGGGCGCATGGTGCGCCTGCGGATGCGAAAAGACGCAAGCGCCATGAGCCACCCCGCCCGACTTGGGATCGGAGGCGCCGTAGTACACCCGCGCGATCCGGGCCGCGGCGGTGGCAGCGGCACACATGGCGCAGGGCTCCAGCGTCACATAAAGATCAAACCCCGCCAGCCGCTCCGATCCGCGCGCGGCACAGGCAGCCCGGATGGCCAGGATCTCGGCATGGGCAGTGGGGTCGGAAAACTCGCGTGTCCGGTTGCCGGCGCGTGCCGCCACGGTTCCGTCCGGGGCGATCAGCACCGCACCCACCGGCACCTCGCCGCGCCGGGCAGCGGCGCGGGCCTCCTCCAGGGCGATGGACATATGGGAGCGAAACACCATGCCCCTCCCTGCCGCAGAATGGGTGCTTTCGCAAGCCATCGGAATGCTCTATGGCGAAGGCATGAGCAAAACACCCGCATCCCCCAAGCGCCCCAATCGCCCCAAATCCGCGCCCAAGCCGCGCCCTGCTGCAAAGGCCGCGAAGGCGGATCACACGGCCAGCCCCGAGGGCGACCGCATTGCCAAGGTGCTGTCGCGCGCAGGCATTGCCTCGCGTCGCGAGGCCGAGCGGATGATCGCCGAGGGGCGCATCGCGGTGAATGGCAAGGTGATCGACAGCCCGGCGCTGAACGTCACGGGCAAGGATCGGATCCTGGTCGACGGCCAGCCCCTGCCCGAGGCAGAGGCCCCGCGCCTGTGGCTCTATTACAAACCGGCGGGTCTGGTGACCACCACCAGCGACGAACGGGGCCGCAAGACCATCTTTGACGAACTGCCCGAGGATCTGCCGCGGGTGATGACCGTGGGGCGGCTTGACCTCAACTCCGAAGGTCTGCTGCTGCTCACCAATGATGGCGGCATCAAGCGCAAGCTGGAACTGCCCGCCACCGGCTGGCTGCGCCGCTACCGGGTCCGCATCAACGGGCGCCCGCAGGACAGCGATTTCGAACCGCTGCGCAGAGGGCTGGTGATCGAGGGCGAGAAGTTCCAGCCGATGATCGTCAACCTGGACCGCCAGCAGGGTGCCAACGCCTGGCTGACCGTGGGTCTGCGCGAGGGCAAGAACCGGGAGATCCGCCGCGCGATGGAGGATATCGGGTTCTCGGTGAACCGCCTGCTTCGCCTGTCCTACGGTCCCTTCCAGCTTGGCAGTCTCAAGCCTGGCGAGGTGGAGGAGCTGCGCCCGCGCGTGATCCGCGACCAGCTGGGGTTGGAGCAGGACGACACCGCCGAGGCCCCCAAACGGCGCAAGCCCACCCGTGGCCCGCGCCCCGGCGGCAAGCCTGCCGCAAAGGCAGCCACCGCCCCTGGCAGCGCGGACAAGCCGCGCGGCAAGCGCGCCGCCCCCCAAAAGCCCGGCAAACACCCAATCGGCAAGAATCCCCGTCGCTGAGGACAATGGACCAGACTTCCCCCTAGTAAGCGGCCCCGTGATCTCTTAGATTTCAGGGATGTAACACTTGCCCAGGGAGAGCCCGCGTGCAGAAAGTCGCCTTTGCAGCCCTGATGATCCTGATGTTCGGGCTGACCACCGGATGGATTGTGGGAGGCTGACCCATGGCACAACGGTATGGCGGCAAATACAGCCCTGACGGCGCAGACGGGCAGCAGGCAAACGGCAGCTCAGGCGCGCAGGCGACGCAAGAGACGAACTCCTTTCGCGGGGCACGGGTCGATCCGGTGGGCGCACGCGCCAATACCATGTTCGTGCCCGGCGCCATCCTGCTGATCATGTCGGTCGATGATGGCGCCACCGGGCTGGCCCTGGGTGGCATTGCCGCCGCGCTCTGGACCGGGGGGGCTTTCCTGTTGCGCGAAGGCCTGCGTGCCGAGGCCGCCTATGCCGCGCGCAAGGTCGCCCGCAAACCCGCCCTGCCGCGGAAAATCCTGGCCTCCATCCTGACCGGCGCCGGGGCCGCGCTTGCGGCCTGGAAGGCCGAGCCGGGCCTGGTGATCGCCGCCACATATGGATTGGCTGCCACCGGGTTGCATCTGGCCGCCTTCGGGATCGACCCCTTGCAGGACAAGGGTGTTGAAGGCGTCGACGATTTCCAGCAAAGCCGCGTTGCCCGCGCCGTGGACGAGGCCGAAAGCTACCTTGGCGCCATGCGCGATGCGATCCTGCGCGCGCAGGACCGAAAGCTTGAGACCCGCGTAGAGCGGTTCCAGAGCGTCGCCCGCGACATGTTTCGCACCATCGAGGAAGATCCCCGCGACCTGAGTGGCGCACGCAAGTATCTGACCGTCTACCTGCAGGGCGCCCGCGATGCGACCATCAAATTCGCCGATATCTACGCCCGCAGCCAGGATGCCCATGCCCGCGATGATTATCTTGCCCTGCTGGACGATCTGGAACAGAATTTCGCGGCGCGCACCCAGAAGATGCTGCTCGAAGACCGCAGCGACCTGACCATCGAAATCGACGTGCTGCGCGACCGCTTGCAGCGCGAAGGGGTCCGTCTGGACCGCAATTGAGACCTTGACTTGAGGAACGACATTCATGTCCGAGACCATTCAGAAAAAAGCAATTGAGGCCGAAGCCCTGGTCTCGGAAGTCACCGCGGTCGAGCTGGCCGCGCCCCAGGCCGAGGTTCTGGCCCTGGATCAGGCCGACGCCCCCACCAGCGAGGCGATCCGCAGCCGCATGGGCGAGATCGACATGAGCGACAGCAATTCGATCATCGGCTTCGGCTCGGGCGCGCAGGCGGAATTGCAGACCATCAGCCAGGCCATGCTGGCGGATGTGCGCAACAAGGATGTGGGGCCTGCGGGCGACTCTTTGCGCAATATCGTCACCACCATTCGCGGCTTTTCCGTCTCGGAACTGGATGTGCGCCGAAAGCCCACCTTCTGGGAACGGCTTCTGGGGCGCGCCGCGCCCTTTGCCAAGTTCACCGCCCGCTACGAGACGATCCAGGCCCAGATCGACAAGATCACCGATGATCTTCTGGGGCATGAGCATACGCTTTTGAAGGACATCAAATCGCTCGATATGCTCTATGAGAAGACGCTCGATTTCTATGACGAGCTGGCGCTTTACATCGCCGCCGGAGAGGCCAAGCTGGCGGATCTCGACAGCAATGACATCCCCGCCCTGGAGGCCAATGTACAGGCCGCCGCCGAGGCGGATCAGGTGATCCGCGCACAGGAGCTGCGCGATCTGCGTGCCGCCCGCGACGATCTGGAACGCCGGGTGCACGATCTGAAACTGACGCGCCAGGTCACCATGCAGTCGCTGCCCTCGATCCGGCTGGTGCAGGAGAACGACAAATCGCTGGTCACCAAGATCAACTCGACCCTGGTCAACACCGTGCCGCTTTGGGAAACGCAGCTGGCCCAGGCCGTGACCATCCAGCGCTCGGCCGAGGCCGCCGCCGCCGTGCGCGATGCCAATGACCTGACCAATGAGCTGCTCACCTCGAATGCCGCCAACCTGCGCGAAAGCAACAAGATGATCCGCCAGGAGATGGAGCGCGGCGTCTTTGACATCGAGGCGGTGAAACAGGCCAATGCGGATCTGATCGGCACCATTCAGGAAAGCCTGCAGATCGCCGATGAAGGCAAGGCCAAGCGTGCCGCCGCCGAAGGCGAGTTGAAGAAGATGGAAGCCGAACTGCGCGACACCCTGGCCGCCGCCAAGGCGCGGCGCGATGGAATCGGCGACAACGCGGGCACTGCGGTTCCGTCCTGATCGGATGATCTGGACGAAGACGCATACCCGGGGCGCGCCCCGCATAGGTCGTGCCTGGCCCCGTGGCAGGCGCCTTGCAGCGGTTCTGAAACCCGTGATCCCGATGGCCCTGGGACTTGGCCTGGGGCTGGGCGTCCTAAGCGGGTGCATGCCTGCGGGACGGGGGGAGTCCCGGATGCCGCAACCCCGTCCGGCGGCCCTGTCCATTCCAGCCGCCCCCTCGGCGGCCAGTGCTGAGCTGCGGCAATACTACCGCGTGCTCCAGCGCGATCTTCTGACCCGCGGCTTGCTGCGCACCGACGGGGGCGGCCCCGACACCCCCTATGATGCCGAAGACCTGGCGGCGAATTTCGAAGCGATCTCGTTTTTTAACGAATACGCCGGACGCGGTGGCGGCGCCACCGGCGGGCTGTCGCGCTGGTCGGGACCGGTGCGCATCCAGGCCGAGTTCGGCCCATCGGTGCCCGAAAGCCAGCGCCGCCGCGACAGCGAGAAGGTCGCAGGCTATGCCGCGCGGCTGGGACGCATCACCGCGCATCCGATCATGGCCGTGCCCCGGCGCGGCAATTTCCACGTCATCTTTGCAGGTAAGGACGACAGCGCCTTCGTGGCAAAACGGCTGCGTGCAATCTTGCCCAATATCAGCCAAAGCGATTTCCAGCTCTTCGTGGATCCGCCGCGCACCCATTATTGTTTCGTTCTTGCGGGGGGCGCTCAAAGCAGCCCCTTTGACTATATTCGCGGCGTCGCGCTCATTCGCGCCGAACACCCGGATCTGGTGCGCGACAGCTGCATCCACGAGGAAATCGCCCAGGGCCTGGGCCTTTTGAATGACAGCCCCAAGGCGCGCCCCTCGATCTTCAACGACGACGACGAATTCGCCTTTCTCACCAGCCACGATGAAAAGCTGCTGCAGATGCTTTATGATCCACGGCTGGAAACCGGGATGAGCGCCGAAGAGGCCCGCCCGATCACCCGCATCATCGCCCGAGAACGGATGGGGCAGGAGCTATGACGCCTGTGCCCACCCGCCCCGCATATTGCCCTGCCCCGCATATCCCCAAGAAGAGGACCTGACAGATGGGTATTTTCGACTTTCTGACCGGAGAATTCATCGACGTCATCCACTGGGTGGATGATACCCGCGACACCATGGTCTGGCGTTTCGAACGCGAAGGCCACGAGATCAAATACGGCGCCAAGCTGACGGTGCGTGAAGGACAGGCGGCGGTCTTTGTCCACGAAGGACAGCTGGCGGATGTCTTCACCCCCGGTCTTTACATGCTTGAGACCAACAACATGCCGGTGATGACAACGCTGCAGCACTGGGACCACGGGTTCCAATCGCCCTTCAAGTCCGAGATCTATTTTGTCAGCACCACGCGTTTCAATGATCTGAAGTGGGGCACCAAGAACCCGATCATCTGCCGCGATCCTGAATTCGGCCCGGTGCGCCTGCGCGCCTTTGGCAGCTATTCGGTGCGGGTGGTCGATCCCGCGCGCTTCCTGACCGAGATCGTCGGCACCGATGGCGAATTCACCATGGATGAGATCAGCTTCCAGATCCGCAACATCATCGTGCAGGAGTTCAGCCGCGTGGTGGCGGGCTCGGGCATTCCGGTGCTGGACATGGCCGCCAATACCGCCGATCTGGGCAAGCTGGTCGCGGCCGAGATTTCGGCCACGGTGGCGGAATACGGTCTGTCGATCCCGGAACTCTATATCGAGAACATCTCCCTGCCGCCTGCGGTAGAACAGGCGATGGACCGGCGCACCCAGATGGGGATCGTCGGCGATCTGGGCCGCTACACGCAGTTTGCCGCCGCCGAGGCGATGGACGCCGCCGCCCGCACCCCCAACAGCGGCATGGGCGCAGGTTTGGGGATGGGAATGGGCATGGCGATGGCCCAGCAGATGGGCAACGCCATGACACAGGGCAGCTCGGGTGGCGGATCTGGCCCCTGGGGCGCCCGCCCCGCGCCCGCTGCCGGACAGCCACAGCCCCAACCCGCGCCGATGGCGCCGCCGCCCCCGCCGGTGGAACATGTCTGGCACATCGCCGAAAATGGCGCGACAATCGGCCCCTTCTCCAAGGCACGTTTGGGACGCATGGCCCAGGAGGGGCAGCTGAAACGGGATACCTACGTCTGGACCCCTGGTCAGGACGGCTGGCAACGGGCCGGGGATGTGGCGGAACTGGCGCAGCTCTTCACCATTCTGCCCCCGCCCCCGCCGCCACCGCCCGGCGCTTGACATGGATGCAGGGACCACTCTACCGGGCCTGCCCGCAACCGGAGCGGCGCTTGGGTTACAAGCCCATGCGCCAGGCCATCATGTGGGTGGTCAGTTCCTTGGTCTTGAGCTCAAAGGGCGTGCCGGGCTGCAGGTCCCGCTTGGCAGCGTCCAGGTCGCCACGCTCGATCTTCTGCGCGATGGCACCGGCAGCTTGGTGGAACTCGGCGTGCAGTTTCTTGGTGCGCTCGTAATTCGCATCGCCCGACAGGCCCGATCTGGTGCCAGGCGCATGGAGCCATTGGCCAAACTTGCACTTGTCATCTCGGCAAATGTCCCGCGAAGACGCCTCAAGCGGACCACCGGCAGAGGCCGTGCGCAATCGCAGCTTCCAGGTGCCATGCGCCTTGATCGCTTCGGAGATCTCTTTGCGGGTGGTTTCTGATGACATGGTAATACTCCTCATAAATCCTTTCCCGCTCTAACCTTTTCCGGGTTAAGCAGCTGCTAATCCGCGCCAGAAAAATCAGGCAAAAAGACAACATAGCGCATAAATATCAAAGTGATACGCCATATTCGCAATCGTGTTCAGTGACAGTCCGAGAGAGTCTCATGCCATCTTCCCCGCCTCCCCCGCCGACCAGTGACAGCCCGCCGCCCGCCGCCCCGCATGAAACCCACCGATTTCCCTGCGAACAGTGCGGCGCCGACTACCGGTTTGATCCCAAGACCGCCACGCTGACCTGCAGCCATTGCGGACATGTGGAGAAAATCGCGGGCGGTCCCTGGCGCGGCGGGGCCTTGCGCGAGCTGGACTTTCGCGCCGCCCTGGATCGTCAGCTGCCCGAAGCGGATATGGAGATCACCCGCGTCTCCAAATGCCCCAACTGCGCCGCCGAGGTGGAATTCGACCCCACCACCCATGCCCGCGAATGCCCCTTCTGTGCCACCCCGGTAGTGACGGACACCGGCGAGAGCCGTCACATCAAACCAAAGGGCGTGCTGCCCTTTGCCCTGGAGGAGCGCAGCGCTCACAAGGCAATGACCGACTGGCTCGGCCGCCTGTGGTTCGCGCCGAACGGGCTGCAGGACTACGCGCGCAAGGGCCGCAAGATGGAGGGGATCTATGTCCCCTTCTGGACCTATGACGCCGATACCCAGAGCGCCTATCGGGGGGAACGGGGCACGGTCTACTATGTGACGGAAACCGTCATGGTCGACGGCAAACCCCAGGCGAAACAGGTGGCCAAGGTGCGCTGGAGACCGGTCTCGGGCCGGGTCAAGCGGTTTTTCGACGATGTGCTGGTGCTGGCCTCCCGCAGCCTGCCCAAACGCTATACCGACGCTCTGGAGCCCTGGGACCTGTCAGCCCTGGAACCCTATCAGCCACAATATCTGGCGGGCTTCAGGGCCGAAGCCTATGCGGTCTCCCTTCAAGAGGGATTCGACGAGGCGCGCGCCCATATGGACCGGGTGATCGAACGGGATGTGCGCTTTGACATCGGCGGCGACCGCCAGCGCATTTCCCATATCGATACCGAGGTCTCGGACGTCACCTTCAAGCACATCCTGCTGCCGGTCTGGCTGGCGGCCTATAAATACCGGGGCAAGACCTATCGGTTCGTGGTCAACGGGCAATCGGGCCGCGTGCAGGGCGAACGACCCTATTCCGCGTGGAAAATCGCGGCCGCTGTTGCCGTCGCCCTGATCCTGGTCGGCGTGGCGATATACTTCGGTAATCAATAGGTCGCCCCCCAAGCCCCGCCGATAGAGGCTTGGGGCACACCCCGCCAAGGCTGATCAGCCCTTGGAGATTTCAATCTTCTTTGCGGTCTCGGGCTTTTCCAGGGCCTTCTTGGGCACGCTGATATGCAGCACGCCGTCCTCCATCCGGGCGCTGGCCGCAGCGCCATCGGCATCCTCGGGCAGACGGAAAGCGCGGCGGAAGGCGCCGTACTGGCGTTCGCTGAAATACCAGGTATCGCCCTTCTTCTCGGTTGCGGTCTTCTTCTCGCCGCTGATGGTCAGGACGCCGTTGTCCACGGTCAGTTCCACATCGTCATCGGTGACGCCGGGCAATTCCATCGTGATGTCATAGGCCGTGTCGCCAGCCGAGGCTTCGGTTGCCGGATTCAGCCAATCCGCAACCCGCGAACCAAGAGCGCGAAAGGGATCATAGAGCGAGGGCCAAAACCCCGACTGTTCGGTCTTTTCCACCATTGATCTTCCTCCTGATTGAGATGAGCGGATGGTAACGCAACCCTGCGCCGAGCAGTTTGATCCAACTCAAATCGGGACTTGCGGCCCCTGCCCCCCGTGGCCATTGTGGCGCCGCGCAATGCGGAGGAGACCCCAGAATGACGACACTGCCCGACCTTGAGGCCCTGGACGCCCTTTTGAAAGAACGGCACAGCTGCCGGGCCTTCCTCCAAACAGAGGTAGAGCGTGGGGTGATCGAAGGGATCCTGCGCGCGGCACAGAAGGTCCCCTCCTGGTGCAATGCCCAGCCCTGGAAGGTGACCGTGACCCGCGGCGAAGAGACCGACCGCTTGCGCCAGGCCCTGACTGAAGCCGCGATGGCTGGGGGACACGCCCCCGACCTGGCCTTTCCCGCTGGCTATTCGAATGAATACCAGGCCCGGCGGCGCGAATGTGGCTGGACACTATATGAGGCGGTCGGCGTCGCCAAGGGTGACCGGGCCGGATCTGCGCGGCAGATGATGGAGAATTTCAACCTGTTCGGGGCGCCTCATTGCGCGATCCTCTCCTCCCCGGCGGAGCTGGGACCCTATGGCGCGATGGATTGCGGCGGTTTTGTCTCGGCCTTCACGCTAGCGGCACAGGCGGCCGGAGTCGCCACCGTGGCACAGGCTGCTGTTGCCTCCTATGCGCCGATGCTGCACGAGATGCTGGAGATCCCCGAAGACCGGCTGATCCTCTGCGCCATCAGCTTTGGCTATGCCGACACGTCGCACCCCGCCAACGGCTTTCGCACCAGCCGCGCGCCGCTGGATGACTTTGCAACCTGGCGCGGCTGATATCCCCCCACGCAAAAGCGACGAAAGGCCCCCGATGCGAGCCCTCATTCAACGCGTTTCCGAAGCCTCGGTCACCGTCGACGACACGGTGATCGGAGCGATCGACAGCGGCCTTCTGGTCCTGGTCTGCGCCATGCAGGGCGACGGGGTGGCCGAGGCCGAGCGGATGGCCGCCAAGGTCTCGAAACTGCGCATTTTCCAGGATGAGGCGGGCAAGATGAACCGCGCGGTTGGCGACATCGGCGGCGCGGTTCTGGTGGTCAGCCAATTCACCCTGGCCGCCGACACGCGGCGCGGCAACCGTCCCGGTTTCTCTACCGCTGCCGATCCCGAGACCGGCACGCGGCTTTATCAGCATTTCTCCAGAGCCCTGACCGAGCTTGGCCTGCCGGTGGAAACCGGCAGGTTTGGAGCCGATATGAAAGTGCGCCTGCTGAACGATGGCCCGGTCACGATCTGGATGGACACCGCCGACTGGTGAGCGCAGATTCTGCGGCTGCTGCCGCCGGTTTCGGCGAGCGATTCTGCGCAATTTTCTGGCTCAGGCAGCTTGCGCCCCCTTATCCACATCGCTTGTCGCCTCGCGCAAAAACGGCACCAAAATGTCGTTTTTGATCACTTTCCCTCAGCCAACGGTTTTCTTTCACAAAAATGCGGCATATCACTGCCAAAAGGCGACCCGTTGTCCCCGGCCCTGCCTGCGCTGATGAAAGGGCGCACCGTAACGGCACGGGGAATAATGCTTGCGAGGTCGCTGCAAATGCGCAAATCTTGAATAACCAATCAAGAAATAAGCTGCGCGAAGCGGCACATTCAACTGGGAGATATCTATGAAAGATCAACTGCATTATCTGGCACGTCAGGCCGCCACCGGCATGATGAGCCGCCGTGAATTCATGGGCCGCGCCGCCGCATTGGGCCTCACCGCCGCCGCCGCAAATTCGCTGCTGTCCACCAAGGTGATGGCAGCGGGTCCGCAAAAAGGCGGCACCATCCGGGTCGGCCTGCAGGGCGGCAGCACCACCGACAGCCTGGATCCGGCGCTGGCGACCAACCAGGTGGCCCTGTCGGTGATCCGTCTCTGGGGTGAACCGCTGGTCGAACTGACCGACGATGGCGGCATCGAAGGCAAGGTGGCCGAAAGCTACTCCGCCTCGGCCGATGCGCGCGTCTGGACCTTCAAGGTGCGCCAGGGCATCACCTTCTCCAACGGCAAATCCGTCACCGCCGAAGACGTGGCGCAGTCGCTGGATCGCCATTCGGGCGAAGACACCAAGTCCGGCGCGCTGGGGATCATGCGCGGCATCAAGAACATCTCCACCGAGGGTGACAGCGTCATCATCGAGCTGGACACCCCCAACGCCGACCTGCCCTACCTGATGGCCGACTACCACCTGATCGTCCAGCCCGGTGGCGGCAAGGACGATCCTTCGGCGGCAATCGGCACCGGGCCTTACGTGCTGAAAGAAGCCGACATGGGCGTGCGCTTCGTGGCCGAGAAGAACCCCAACTACTGGGGTGACCTGGGCAATGCCGACACCATCGAATATGTGGTGATCAACGACAACACCGCCCGCGTGGCCGCACTGCAATCCGGTCAGGTGGACATGATCGACCGCGTGCCGCCGCGCACCGCGAAACTGGTCGGCCGCGCGCCGGGCATCAACGTGCATTCCACCAGCGGCCCCGGCCACTATGTGTTCATCATGCACTGCAACACCGCACCGTTTGACAACAACGACGTGCGGATGGCGCTGAAATACGGCATCAACCGTCAGGAAATGGTCGACAAGATCCTGAACGGCTTCGGCTCGGTCGGCAACGACACCCCGATCAACGCCTCCTACCCGCTCTATACCGAATTCGAACAGCGCGAATATGACCCGGACAAGGCCATGTTCCACCTGAAGAAATCGGGCCATGACGGCGAGATCCTGCTGCGCACCTCGGATAACTCCTTCCCCGGTGCACCGGATGCGGCAGCCCTGTTCCAGCAGTCCTGCGCGGGCGCGGGCATCAACCTCAACGTCAAGCGCGAGCCGAATGACGGTTACTGGTCCGAGGTCTGGAACAAGCAGCCCTTCTGCACCAGCTACTGGGGCGGCCGTCCGACCCAGGACCAGATGTTCACCACCGCGTACCTCTCGACCGCCGACTGGAACGACACCCGCTTCAACAACGAGCAGTTCGACCAGATGCTGCTGGCGGCGCGGGCCGAGCTGGACACCGGCAAGCGGACCCAGATGTATGCGGATATGTCGACCATCCTGCGCGATGAAGGCGGCTTGATCTGCCCGATGTTCAACGACTTCGTCGATGCCACCTCGGACCGGATCACGGGCTGGCTCGAGAACGTCAACGGCTTTGCCCTGATGAACGGCTACGCCCCGCACAGACTGTGGGTGAAGGCATAAGATGCCCCTCATTGCAAAACTGTTGGTCCAGCGCATCGCGCTGGGCCTTCTTCTCTTGTTCCTGGTCTCGGGGCTGATCTTTGCCGGCACCATGATCCTGCCCGGTGATGTGGCGCAGTCGATCCTGGGACAGTCGGCCACGCCCGAGGCGCTGGCCAACCTGCGCGCCGAACTTGGCCTGAACGAGCCGGCCATGCAGCGATATTTCAACTGGCTCGGCGGCATTCTGACCGGCGATCTGGGCACCGCCCTGACCAGTGGCACCGATATTGCCGAAAGCATCGGCAAACGCCTGTCCAACACGCTTTTCCTCGCCTTCTGGGCCGCCATTATCGCGGTGCCGCTGGCGATCTTCCTTGGCCTTCTTGCGGTACGCTTCAAGGACCGCTGGCCGGACAAGATGATCTCGGCTGTCACCCTGGCCTCGATCTCGATCCCGGAATTCCTGATCGGCTATGTGCTGATGTACCTGATCGCGGTGAAGCTGCGCTGGTTTCCCTCGGTCGCGATGATCAACGACGGCATGTCGCTGGGGGACAAGCTGAGCGCCATCGCGCTGCCCGTGGCGGTGCTGACCCTGGTGGTGCTGGCTCATATGATGCGCATGACCCGCGCCGCGATCCTCAACGTGATGCAATCGGCCTATATCGAGACGGCAGAGCTGAAAGGCCTGAACGGCTTTCAGGTGATCTTCCGCCATGCCTTCCCCAATGCCATCGCCCCCATCGTCAACGTAGTGATGCTGAACCTTGCCTATCTGGTGGTCGGCGTCGTGGTGATCGAGGTGGTCTTTGTCTATCCCGGCATGGGGCAGTATCTGGTGGATCATGTCTCCAAACGGGATGTGCCCGTGGTGCAGGCCTGCGGTCTGATCTTCGCCGCTGTCTATATCGGGCTCAACATGGTGGCCGATATCGTCGCGATCCTGTCCAACCCGCGTCTGAGGCATCCGAAATGAAGAATATCCCCATTTCCGCCCTCATCGGGCTGTTCTTTACGGCGCTCTATTTCCTGATGGCGATCTTTGCGCCGCTCATCGCCCCCTATGGCATGGCCGAGGTGGTCGGCGATGTCTGGGAGCCCTCCCGCATCGAGATCATGCTGGGCATTGCCCCCGATGGCTTTACCGAGTCCCAATATTGGCTGGGTACCGACAACATCGGCCGTGATCTGCTCAGCCGGATGATCTACGGCGGGCGCACCACCATCTTCATCGCCACCATGGCGACGGTGGTCTCCTTCACCCTTGGATCGGTGCTGGGCTTTTTTGCCGCTGTCACCGGAGGCTGGGTGGATCAGTCCCTGTCTCGTTTTGTCGATCTGGTGATGTCGATCCCGACGCTGATCTTCGCCCTGGTGGTGCTGTCGGTCACGCCGGTGACCGTACCGATGCTGATCATCGTCATGGGGCTGCTCGACTCCACCCGCGTCTATCGCCTGGCCCGCGCCGTTGCCGTGGATATCGAGGTGATGGACTACGTCGAAGCCGCCCGTCTGCGCGGGGAAGGCACCTCCTGGATCATCTTCCGGGAAATCCTGCCCAATGCCCTGTCGCCGCTGGTGGCCGAGATGGGCCTGCGCTTCATCTTCATGGTTCTCTTTGTCTCCACCCTGTCGTTCCTTGGCCTTGGCGTACAACCGCCCGAGGCCGACTGGGGCGGTATCGTGAAGGAAAACAAGGACGGTATCGTCTACGGCATTCCCGCCGCGCTGGTACCGGCCTTCGCCATCGCCACACTTGCGATTTCCGTGAACCTTGTGGCCGACTGGGTGTTGAACCGAACCACTTCGCTGAAAGGAGGCCGCGGATGAGCGATCCCCTCGTAAATGTCCGCGACCTCAAGATCGGCGCGACGGTCTACCCGCCGGGCGAACGCCCCCACGACATTGAAATCGTGCACGGGGTCAGTTTCGATCTGCAAAAGGGCAAGGTGCTGGGCCTGATCGGTGAATCCGGTGCGGGCAAGTCCACTATTGGTCTTGCCTCAATGGCCTATGGCCGGGGCGGTGTGAAGATCACCGGCGGCGAGGTCTGGATCAACGGGCGTGATATCCTGCAGACCTCGGTCCGGGATGTGCGCGCCCTGCGTGGCGGTGAGGTCACTTACGTGTCACAATCCGCGGCGGCCTCCTTCAACCCGGCCAAGAAGATCATGGAGCAGGTGATCGAGGCCGCGGTCGAGCATGGCAAGTTCTCGAAGAAGGACGCCGAGGCGCGGGCGCGGGTGCTGTTTGCCAAACTCGGCCTGCCCGATCCGGACAATATTGGCGACCGCTACCCGCATCAGGTGTCGGGCGGGCAGTTGCAGCGCTGCATGACCGCGCTTGCGCTGTGCCCCGAGCCGGATCTGGTGGTCTTTGACGAACCCACGACGGCGCTGGATGTAACCACGCAGATCGATGTGCTGAAGGCGATCAAGGAAGCCATCCGCGACACCGGTGTGGCGGCGCTTTATATCACCCACGATCTGGCCGTCGTGGCCCAGGTCAGCGATGACATCATGGTTCTGCGCCACGGCGACATGGTGGAATACGGCGATGTGGACCAGATCATCAATGCGCCGCGCGAAGACTACACCAAGGCGCTGGTCTCGGTCCGCTCCATCGAACATGAGGAGAAAGCCCCTGCAGGCGATCCCGTCCTCAGCATCCGCAATGTGACCGCGCGCTACAAGGGCACCAAGTTCGACGTGCTGCACAATGTGAACGCCGATCTCTACCCCGGTCAGACCCTGGCGGTGGTGGGGGAGTCGGGTTCCGGCAAGTCCACCCTCGCCCGCGTGATCACCGGCCTTCTGCCGCCACGCGAGGGGGAGATCGAATTCGCGGGCCGCGTGCTCTCGCCCGATCTGGCCAGCCGCACGCGGGACGACTTGCGCGAATTGCAGATGATCTACCAGATGGCCGATGTGGCGATGAACCCGCGCCAGACAGTTGGCACCATCATCGGCCGTCCGCTCGAGTTCTACTTCGACATGAAGGGCGCCGAGAAACGCAAGCGCATCATCGAGCTGCTGGACGAGATCGAATTGGGCGAGGAGTTCATCGATCGTTATCCGGCAGAACTGTCGGGTGGCCAGAAACAACGCGTCTGCATTGCCCGCGCGCTGGCGGCAAAGCCGAAGATGATCATCTGCGACGAGGTGACATCGGCGCTGGATCCGCTGGTGGCCGATGGCATTCTGAAGCTGCTGCTGAACCTCCAGAAGATCGAGAACGTCGCCTATCTGTTCATCACCCACGATCTGGCCACGGTGCGGGCCATCTCTGACAATATCGCGGTGATGTACCAGGGCCGCGTGCAGCGCTATGGCAGCAAGTCAGAGGTGCTGTCGCCGCCCTTTGACGATTACACCGATCTGCTGCTGGGGTCGGTTCCCGAAATGCGTCTGGGCTGGCTGGAAGAGGTCATCGCCAATCGCAAGATGGAAAGCGCCGGCAACTGAGCCTGTCACCGATCCCCGCCATAGATTGACCCGGGCCCGCAGATTTTGCGGGCCCTGCGTCGTTTTGCACCTTTATATTCCATTTTTGGCATGTAATAAATATTCTGTATTTGGAATATAAGGAGGGTGTTATGTCCCGTTCCTCTACCGCCTCACAGAATTACTCACCGACCTATTTCCTTGCCGCGCTTGGCGCGGGTGGACTTGCGGTCAGCTTTTTCATGTACCTGATGTTCTGGGTGCCGCACCCCGATCAGGCCGTCCCGGTGTTTGAAGACATCCTGAAGGCCTTTCTGACCGGATCGGTGTCGATGAAGGCCGCGATCCTGGTGGCCTGGATCGGCATTGCCGTCTTCGCATACCTCAACATCAAATCGCTGATCTGGAACTTCACCGCGCTGGCGGCCTTCCGCAAGACCGATGCCTATGCGCAACTGCGCCAGACCAATGCCGAAAGCACCCTGCTGGCCGCCCCGCTGGCAACAGCAATGACCGTCAACGTAGGTTTCATCCTCGGGCTGGTTTTCGTGCCGGGCCTCTGGAGCATCGTCGAGTTTCTCTTTCCTGCCGCCATGGTGGCCTTTGTGCTGATCGGCATCTGGGCCTTCCGCCTGATCGGGGCCTTCCTGGGCCGCGTGCTGACCGAGGGCGGCGCCTTTGACATGACCGCGCATAACTCCTTTGCCCAGCTCCTGCCCGCCTTTGCCCTGTCGATGGTCGGCGTGGGCCTTGCCGCCCCTGCCGCGATGAGCGCGGCCACCACGGTGGTGGGCACCGCGCTGGTGCTGTCGACCTTCTTTGGCATCGCGGCCCTGGTCTATGCGATCTATGCCTCGGTGACGGCGTTCTCCTCGATGCTGATGCATGGCACCCACCGGGAATCCGGCCCCACCCTGATGATCATCGTGCCGCTGCTGACAGTGCTCGGCATCCTGTTCCTGCGCCAGGACCACGGGCTGCACACCAGCTTTGACGTCCATGGCAACCCGGCCGAGACGCTGACCTTCCTGGCGCAACTGCTGACCATTCAGGTCCTGTTCCTGATGCTGGGCTTCCTGGTTCTCCTGAAGCAGCGCTATTTCGACGACTTTGTGCTGGGCAGCAAAACCTCTCCCGGTTCCTATGCCCTGGTCTGCCCCGGCGTGGCCCTGACCGTGATGATGCATTTCTTCATCAACAAGGGGCTGGTGGGCAGCGGTATCATCGCCAAGTTCGACCTTGCCTACTGGATCGTCTGCCTTCTGCCGCTGGCGGTTCAGGCCATCACGGTCCTGCTGGTCCTGCGCCTGAACCGGCAACATTTCGGCGCCGCAAAGGATGCGCCCAGCCCGATGCCCGCAGAATAATCAACCTGACCACTCGCGGAGGAAGCGGGCGGGGTCTTCCCGCCCGTTTTCATATGGTCATTCCAGTTTTTTGCTGAAACTCTGACCGCATGCAGCAGGCCCAAGCAAAGGGATTCGAGACATGGACCGCAAACTCCTTCTCATCATTCTGGACGGTGTGCCCTGGCGCAATTTCCGCCGTCTGTTCGGCAACCTGGAAGGCTGGGTCGATAGCGGCGATGCCCGCGTCTGGAAGCACCGGGCGGTGCTGCCGTCGATCTCGGCCAGTTGCTATGCCTCGATCCACACCGGCGTTGCCCCGGCCGAACATGGCTGCACCGGCAATGGCAATGTCTTTCGTCTCACGCACAAGGATGTCTTCAGCCAGGTGCGCGCGGGCGGCGGTGTGACCGGCGCGGTGGCGCACAGCTTCTGGTCGGAGTTCTTCAATCGCCACCCGTTCGATTTTGTCCGCGACATCGAATATGACGAACCCGAAAGCGACACCATCAACCACGGGCGGTTTCACACCATGACCGGCTACGGGCTGATCAACCAGATGACACCCTCGGATGTGGATCTCTTTGGCACGCTCACCAACCTCGCCCATCGGTTCGATCTCAACTACGGGATGCTGCACACCTGCACGCTCGACAGCATGGGGCACCGGTTCTTCCATGACTGCCAGGAGATGGACCATGCCTGCGCCGTGATGGACGAGATGCTGGCCCCCTTCATCCCGCGCTGGCGCAAGATGGGCTATGAGGTGATCGTCACCGCCGACCACGGCCAGGACGAACGCGGCCACCACGGCGGGCGCAGCCCCTTGCAGCAGGAAACCGCGCTTTATTACTTTGGTGAGGCGGAAGGCCCGTCCGAGGACACGTTCATCGACCAGCTACAGCTCGCGCCGACGATCCTGTCTCGTCTTGGAGCGCCCATCGCTGAGACCATGAAGGCGAAATCCTTCCTGGCTTGAGCTCATCGGCCTGCCATAGTCGCAACACCAGGTCTTCTGGCCATTCTCAGTCGTAGGGCCAGATCTCTTGCCCCAGGGCCTCTACCGCGAGCGAAATCCGCTCAAAACTGGCGCGGGCGCGCTCTACCGAATGGCGGGCGCGCAGGTATCCATGGATCAGGCCTTCCTCGTTGACCCAATGCGCCTTGCCCCCGGCGGCCAGGATCCGATCGCGATACGCCCGGCTGTCATCCCGCACCGGATCACAATCGGCCGTGAACAGAACCGTCGGTGGCAGAGCGGAGAAATCACTGTCATGCAGCGGCGCAAATGTGGGGTCGCCCACAGGCAAGTCCCCACCCTCGCTGCGGATACGCTGGTAGTAGAGGATCTCGTCCCGCGTCAGCATCGGAGCCTCGGCATGCTCGATGTAAGAGCCTGAATTCACGTCGCCCCCAAAGGCACCGTAGATCAGCACCTGCCCCAGGATACGGTCGGTCGTGCCACGGGCGCGATGCGCAACAGCGGCACAGAGATTGGCCCCCGCGCTGTCGCCCGCCAGGACAATTCCCCCCTCGAATTCGGACAGGATCCATTCAAAGGCTGTCCAGGCATCCTCGAACATCGCCGGATGCAGGTGTTCGGGCGCAAGGCGATAATCGACCGCAACCACCCGGTACCCGGTCAGCGCACAGAGTTCGGCGCAGACGTCATCGTGACTTTCCAGACCGCCAACGACGAAACCGCCCCCATGGCAATACATGACCGTCCGGGTCGGATCGCCGGCCCAATAGATGCGAAGCGGCACGCTGCCTGCCTGGCAGTCTTCGACCTGCACAACATCGGGGCGCGGCGCCAGGAAGCTCTCGGCCATGGCATCGTAGATCTCGCGCTGTTCAGCCACCGGCCGCTCGGCGGTGTCGGGCGGGTAGTGGTCGGCGGTTCTGCGGATGAAGGCCCAGGTTTCCGCATCGATCAGCTGTTCATAATCCATGACGTTGGCGCCTCCTGTTCTGCATCCGCAGAGACTAGGCCACGTGTCGGCACAAAGGGAATGCCAAAACGGCAGAAAAGCGCCCTGGGGGACGCTTTTCGAACTCTCTCAGCCGGTCAATCAGGCCGCAGTCTGCGCCTTTGGCAGATGCTCCCAGGGACGCGTGAAACCGCCCAGGACCTGTCCGATCTCGGCATCGGAGGCGCCGTTGGCTTCGACCTGGGCGACAAGACCGCGTTTCTTGTCGTCGATCACCGCCTCGACACGGGTCGGAAGACCGGCCTTCAGCAGCGCCTCGTTGTAGATGCGGGTGATGGCGTTCTTGCGCAGATCCGGCTTGAAGACCTTGCCCACGGCGGTCTTGGGCAGCTCGTCCAGCACCGTCATGTGTTTGGGGATCGCCGCCCGTTCGTGGATGTGGACCTTGCAATAGTCCATCAACTCCTCCGGGGTGGCGCTGGCGCCCTCCACCAGCTCGACAAAGGCGCAAGGCACCTCGCCCGCGTGCAGATCCGGCTGGCCGATGGCCCCGGCAAAGGCCACGGCCTCATGACCCAGAAGCGCCTCTTCGATCTCGGCGGGGTCGATATTGTGACCGCCGCGAATGATCAGATCCTTGGCCCGGCCCGTGATCCAGACATAGCCATCGGCATCGATACGACCCAGATCGCCGGTGCGCAGATAGGTGTCGTGGAAGTAGAGATCGGCGTTCTTCTCGGCTTCGGTATAGGTATTGCCCGCATAGACGCCGGGGTTGGAGACGCAGATCTCGCCCACCTCATCGGTGGCACATTCGACCAGCCCGTCGGGGGTGGACTTGATGATCTTCACATCCGTGTAGGGAAACGGAATACCGATCGAGCCGATCTTCTTTTCCCCGTCCACCGGGTTACAGGACACAAGGCAGGTCGCCTCGGTCAACCCGTAGCCTTCAACGATATTGATGCCGGTCGCCTTCTCGAAGCGGCGGAACAGTTCCACCGGCAGCGGGGCAGAGCCAGAGAAAGCTGTCTTCACGGTCGAGATATCCGCATCCACCGGGCGCTGCATCTTGGCGGAAATCGCCGTGGGCACGGTGATGATGAAGGAAATCTTCCAGCGCTCCACCAGCTTCCAGAAATTGTCGAACACCCCGTCGCCGCGATAGCCCTGCGGGGTGGGGAACACCACATGCGCCCCGGAGGCCACAGCCGCCATGACGATCACATGGCAGGCAAAGACGTGAAACAGCGGCAGAGGACACATGATGTTGTCCTCTTCGGTGAAGAGCAGGCTGTGCCCGATCCAGCCGTTGTAGATCATGCCGGAATAGGTGTGCTGGGCCACCTTGGGCATGCCGGTTGTGCCACCGGTGTGGAAATAGCAGGCCACACGGTCTTCGGTGCTGTCGGCGAATTGCAGGGTGGTGGGCTGTTTGCGCAGCTCCTTGGTGAAGCTCTTGTAATCGGCGTGAGCCAGCTGCGCCTTGTTTTCCAGCTTGGGGCGCACCAGCGGCACGATCCAGGATTTCGGCGGCGTCAGATAGCGGTTCAGATCCACTTCCAGGATGGTGTTCACATGGGGCGCGTGGCGCACCGCCTCGGCCACCTTCTGTGCCACATCCGTCTTCGGGAAGGGCTTCAGCGTCACCACCACCTTGGCATTGGTTTCGCGCAGGATCGATGCGATCTGTTCCGGCTCCAGCAGCGGGTTGATCGGATTGACGATCCCTGCCACGGCACCTGCCAGCATGGTCACCAGGGTTTCGGTACAGTTGGGCAGCACATAGGCCACCACGTCCTTCTCACCGACGCCCAACTCGCGGAACATATTGGCCGCCTGGGTCACCTGATCCTTGAGCTGGCTCCAGGTCAGGGTCTCGGCCTTGTCATTGGGACCTGAGAAGATCTGGTAGCTTGTCGCGTTGTTGTTCGGGAAATTGCCCGCGGTACGTGACAACAGCCCGTAAAGGGTGGTGGGCAGATCCCGCTCACCCCACGGCATTTCATTTTCAATCGCCTTGGTGTCTTCCAACGTGGCAAACGCCATTGATAACCTCCCCTGCCCCCGTTTTCGGGGGATTGTCTCCTTCGCATAAAATGATTGGAAAACCCGCGCGGTGCAAGCGCGTCGCAAGGGTCACGTCAAGGCAAGCAGCCTTTTTTTACAGCTTTATTTGGCGGCCAAGCGGTGCTGGACAGCAGGACGGCCATGCCAGAGGGTGCCAGCGGGGTGCAGACCGCAGGTTTACTCGGCGGCAAGCCCGTCGGTGAACTGCAGTCGAGCCAGACGCGCATATAGCCCGCCCTCGGCCACCAGCGCGTCATGGGTGCCGGTGGCGACGATGCGCCCCTGGTCCATCACCACGATCCGGTCGGCCTTTTTCACCGTCGCCAGGCGGTGGGCCACGATCAGCGTTGTGCGCCCCTGGCTCAGCTCATCGACGGCGGCCTGCACCAGGCGTTCGCTTTCCGCATCCAGCGCCGATGTCGCCTCGTCCAGAAGCAGAACCGGCGCATCGCGCAGGATTGCACGGGCAATGGCAATGCGCTGTTTCTGGCCACCTGACAGCATCACACCACGTTCCCCGACAAAACTGTCGTATCCCTCAGGCAGCGCCGAGATGAACTCATGCGCGGCGGCGGCCTGGGCGGCGGCCTCAACTTCGGCATCAGTGGCATCGGGGCGGCCAAAGCGGATGTTTTCACGCGCCGAGGCTGCAAATATCACCGCATCCTGCGGCACCATGGCGATATGCTTGCGGAAGGCATCGCGCTGCAGATCGCTGAGCGCAATACCGTCCAGCCGCACCGCGCCTGCGTTCGGGTCATAGAAGCGCTGGATCATCTGAATGATCGTCGTCTTGCCCGCGCCCGAGGGGCCGACGAAGGCAACGGTTTCCCCCGGCTGGATCTCAAGGGAAACATCATCCAGCGCCAGCACATCGGGGCGCGCGGGATAGCGGAACATCACGTTCTCGAACCGGATCTCACCGCGCACGGGCTGTGCCAGCGCCTTTGGAGCCGCGGGATCGACCACCGGATCCTTGGCGTTCAACAGTTCGACCAGACGTTCGGTGGCACCGGCGGCGCGCTGCAACTCGCTCCAGATCTCGGACAGGGCCGCAACCGATCCCGCCACCAGAACCGAATAGATCACGAATTGAACCAGGGTGCCCTCGCTCATGATGCCGGCCCGCACATCGACAGCACCCATCCACAAGACCCCGACAATGCCGGAAAACACCAGAAGGATGACGATCACCGTCAGATAGGCCCGCGTGCGGATCCGTTTCTGCGACACGTCATAGGCGGTCTCGGTCATCTGGGCGAACTGCTGGCGGCTGGCGTCCTCATGGGTGAAGGCCTGCACCGTCTGCACCGCGCCCAGCGCCTCACCGGCATTGCCGGAGGAGGCCGCGATCCAGTCCTGGTTTTCGCGGCTGATTGCCCTCAGGCGCCGCCCCAGAACCAGGATCGGCACGATCACGGCAGGCACGATCAGCAGGACCAGCCCCGTCAGCTTGGCCGAGGTCAACAGCATCAGGATCAACCCGCCCCCGAACAGAAGCATGTTGCGCAGGGCGATGGAAACAGAGGAGCCCAGAACCGATTGAATGAGCGTGGTGTCGGTGGTGATCCGGCTCAGCACCTCGCCGGTCATGATCTTTTCGTAGAACTCGGGGCTCATCCCGATCACGCGATCAAAGACCGCCTTGCGGATGTCCGAGACGACCCGCTCGCCCAGACGCGTGACCAGCGCATAGCGCAGGCCGGTGCCCACGGCCAACAGGGCGGCCATGCCCAAGGCAGCCAGGAAATACTGGTTCAGCAGCGCATTGTCCGAGATGCGGAAGTTGTCCACCACCCGGCGCACCGCCAGCGGCAGGCTGAGGGACACGCCCGCCGTCAGAACCAGGGCGCAGGTGGCCAGGAACATCAGGGCGCTATAGGGGCGCATGAAGGGCCAAAGCGCTGCCAGCACGCCGATCTTGCGCGATCCCTGCCGCTCTTCGTTTGCGTTCGGTGCTGCCGTCCTGCGCGCCATTCCTGATCCTTATTGCATGTCCCCTCGCGCGGCCCGCCGCCGTACGATCCATTGTGGTTCATGGCCTTGCCAGCCCCATAGGTCAAGCATTGAGGCCGAGGGCATCTGGCCGCAGTTATTTAGAAGCGATGCCGCGGCGGTTCTGGACCACCCGCCAGAGAGGCCCAAAACGGGCCACAAGACTGGCTGTCAGCACGGCAAACAGCCATGGCAAAGCATCTCATCTTGATCGCGGAAGAGGTTTTGGAGCGGGTAGCGGGAATCGAACCCGCACCTTAAGCTTGGAAGGCTCTTATGATACCATTTCACCATACCCGCCCGGGGTGATGCGTGATTTAGGTGAAGCCGGTGACGAGGTCAACCACCTTCTTTTACGCCCCTGCCTTGAACCGGACCTTTGGCAAAAACTGTTCTGCAAAAAGGAAATTCCGGAGAATATCATGTCGGCATTGATCCGATCCGGCCCGGCTTGCGTATCCTTGTTGTTTCGTCTTTGACTGGCGCAGAGACCCGCCCGCGCTTTGCCGCCCGAATTGCCGTACCGACCTGAAAGCCACAGCACATGCCCGCCAGAAAAACGGCGATCCTGACCGCCCACGGACAACCCTCCGCCCCCGAGCCGCCCGAACGGGCGCTTGCCGCCCTGGCACAGGAGGTCAGCGGCCATCTGCTCGGTTGGGAGGTGCGATCGGCCACGCTGTCCAGTTCCGGAAAGCTGGAGAGCGTGATGGAAGAGGATGCCGTGATCTATCCCTTCTTCATGGCCCGCGGATGGTTCACCGCCAAGGTGCTGCCCGAACGCCTGAAGGGACGCAGCTACCATCTGGCCTGCCCCTTTGGCCTTGACCCCGACCTGCCGCGCCTGGCCGCCCAGGCCATTCAGCAGGCGCAGCAGGAAACCGGGTGGAGCGAGGCCAATGCCACGGTACTGCTGGCCGCGCATGGCTCTGCCCGTGGCCCCAAGGCCGCCGAATCCGCCCAGACATTCGCGGCGCGTCTGGCCGCGCTATTGCCGGGCGCAAGGATCGAACCGGCCTATGTGGAACAAGCTCCAGGGATCGAGGAGATCGCGCGCAGCCTGCCCGCCCATACGCTGTGCCTGCCCTTCTTTGCCCAAAGCGGCGATCACGTCCGCCAGGACATCCCCGACGCCCTGACAGCCGCCGGTTTTGCCGGGCAGGTGCTGCCTGTCCTTGGCCAATTGCCGGGAACGGCACAGCTGATCGCCGCAGCGATTTCCAGAACCGACCAGGCTCTCTAGGCTCGCCCCCCTTCATCCTGCACATCCTGCCCGGCAAAGCCACGCCAGCGCAGAGCGGCACATGTAAACCATCAATATTCCTAAATTTTTATCACATTTCTCTTTTCTCGATTTGCCACGGCAACCGAAGATTCACTCTTCATTATAGCCATTGGTATACCCCTGACGTTCGGCACTCCGGGTCACAAAGCTCTCCCCTTTCGCGTCCGGCTGCCGTCGAACGAGTATCAGGATCGAGATGACGCCATGACCCGACCAGAGTGGGTAGATGACCTTGTTGCCAGCCTCACCGGCACCAACCGAGCAGACATTCTGGGCGGCAGCACCGGCAACGATACGATCGACGCCGCACGCGGTGACGACACGGTTGCTGGTGAAGAAGGTGATGATGTCATCGACGGCGGTGCCGGGAATGATGTCATCTATGGCGACATGGGCGACGGCTTTGATCAAGGCGTCGATGCCAGCCCGCTGGTCCTGGATATCAACAACATCGAAAGCGTGTCCCACGATGGTTTCCTCGGCTCTGCCGGGGACAGTGCTGTCTTTCGCGACGTCGCCACACTACCCGATGGCAGCACCGTCTGGGGGCGGCTGATCCTGGTCGAAAAGGACAACCCCAACCTTCTGGTCGAATTCGGATACGCTGAAGGGGCAGAGATCCTTCTGGATGGCGACCAGTCCGGGGACCGCGCCACCTTCCGGCTTGAGTTCTTTGATCCTACCACCGGCGATCCCGTCTACCTGAACTCCACCGCCACCTTCAACGACGTCGATGACAACCGCAGCGGCGGTCACAGCGACCCGGAAGCCGTCATCGTCGATGGCAACAGTTTCACCTCCTTCGGGGTCTCGTCCGATTCTTCGCTGAACACCGCGACCGATGGCAACATGGTCACCGCCACCGGCACCGAAGCGAACATGTATACGGACCAGGATGCCTGGTTCTCTGCCCAATTCGAAGACCGCTCCTCTATCGAGTTCACCCTGCAGACCCGCGTCGGCCTGTCCGGTTTCACACTGTCTGGCGATCTGATCGACGACGCTGTCGTGACTGTCATCGAACAGGGCGCGGATACGATCCTGGGCGGCGATGGCGATGACGTCGTTTATGGCCAGGGCGGCAATGACTCCCTGTTCGGCGAAGAGGGTAACGATAGTCTGGATGGCGGCGACGGCGATGACGTCATGGATGGCGGCGTCGGCAATGACACCATGATGGGGGGAGACGGCGGCGATACCATCGCGGGCGGCGAAGGCGACGATTATATCGAAGGCGGCGCGGGCGACGACTATCTGACCACGGGTATTGGCAACGACACCCTACTAGGTGGCGAGGGTGACGATACGCTGCGAAACTCGGCTGGCGACGACAGCCTTGTTGGTGGCGTCGGCAACGACAGCATCGTGGCCACCGACGGTAACGACACGCTGGATGGCGGCGATGGCAATGACACGCTTTACGGCGGCAACCACAACGACCTGCTGATCGGCGGCGCGGGCGACGATCTGATGTTCGGCGAGGCGGATGCGGACCTCTTCCAGATGTCGGATGGCTTCGGCAATGACACGCTGACCGGTGGCGAGGCCGGGATCGACTTCGACAAGGTCGATCTGACCGCCGTAACCACCGGCGTTTCTGTCACCTATACGGGCGATGAGGCCGGCACCATCACCGATGGCGCGGATACCATCACCTTCTCGGAAATCGAAGCGCTCGACCTGACCGATCAGGCGGATGTCGTCGATGCCTCTGCCGATAGCGCCGGTGTCGAGATCAACGCAGGCGCAGGGGATGACACCATCCGGATGGGCGCCGGAGATGATGTGATCTATACCGGCGCCGACTACGACCAGGTTGTGCTGACCGCCTCGGGCGGCGTCGATACCATCAAGGACTTCGATCTTGGCGACGATGACGCCGACACATTCTACAATGACCAGCTTGATGTGTCCGAGCTGACCGGAGGCTCCGGCCCCGGCGGTGCCGTCCGCACCAGCGATGTGTCTGTTTCCGACGATGGCTTTGGTAATGCGCTGCTGTCCTTCCCCGGCGGTGAACAGTTGGTGCTCACCGGTGTGGCACCTGGGCAGATCACCACCCACGCGCAGCTGTTTTCGGCCGGCATTCCCTGTTTCACACCCGACGTTCGGCTGACGACCGATCGCGGCACTGTACCCGCCGGGCAGATCCAGGTGGGCGACATGCTGCAAACGGCGGACAACGGGTTGCAACCGGTGATCTGGGTCGGCAAGCGCACGCTCAGCCCGGAGGAACTCGCCCGGCGCTCGCATTTGCGCCCCTACCGCCTGCGCCCCCACAGCCTGCTTGCGCCCAAGCGGCCCATGTTGCTGTCTCCTCAGCACCGGCTGCTGGTCAACAGCAGCACCTTTGAACGCGACGTGGCCTTCGGGGAAAGCTTTGTTTCGGCCAAGATGCTGTCGGGCCTTGATCCCAACTGTCGTCAACTGGTCTCGCCGCACCGCGGGGTCACCTATGTGCACCTGATGACCGAACGCCACGAGGTCGTCTTTGCCGAGGGCATCGCGACCGAGACCTTCTGGCCCGGCCCCGAGGCCATCCGCGGCCTATCTCCGGACAACATGCGCGAGCTGTTCGAGCTGTTTCCCGCATTGGCAAAAACACAAGGCATGACGGCCAAGGCCGGGCGCCGCAAGGTCCTGCGGACCTACGGCGAACTGGCCCGCCTGCCGCTGAAACAGCGCGACCTGAAACACCTCCACGCGGCGTAACCTGTACGGTGCAACAACAGCCCGAGATCGCGCGCAGGCGCTCCATTGGCTGCCATATCGGCTGAATCTCTGATTGAGGTGTGGAGGCGAGTACCGGAATCGAACCGGTGTACACGGATTTGCAATCCGCTGCGTCACCACTCCGCCAACTCGCCTTCTGCCTTGAACCAAGGTCTTTGTGGTGTGGCGCAGGACGTAGCGTGATTCATGACCAAGTACAAGTCCAAACATGCCAAGGATTTCTTCGGTGCCCGCCCGTGAAAGACAGGCACCACCAATGGTCTACGCCTTCAGGCGGAACCGCTGGATCTTGCCGGTTTCCGTCTTGGGCAGGGCCTTGGTGAAAACCACGGAGCGCGGGTACTTGTACGGTGCGATGGTGGATTTCACATGGTCTTGCAACAGCTTGACCAGCGCGTCTGACGGCACATGCGCCGGCGTCAGCACCACATGCGCCTCGACGATCTGACCGCGGGCCTCATCCGCAGCACCGATGACGGCGCATTCGGCCACCGCCTCGTGGGACAGCAGCGCGGCCTCCACCTCGGGGCCCGCGATATTGTAGCCCGAGGAGATGATCATATCGTCGTTGCGGGCGGCAAAATGCAGGTAGCCCTCCGCGTCCATCATGAAACTGTCGCCGGTGACGTTCCAGCCGTCCTGTACATAGGTCGCCTGGCGGTCATCCGCCATGTAGCGGCACCCGGTTGGCCCCTTGACCGCAAGGCGGCCGATTTCCCCACGCGGCGCCTCAATGCCCGCCACGTCCAGCACCCGCACCTGGTAGCCCGACACGGGTTTTCCGGTGCAGGCCGGTTTGTGATCATCAAAGCGGTTGGAGATGAAGATATGCAGCATCTCGGTGGCACCGATCCCATCCAGCATCGGCTTTCCGGTCTTTGCCATCCATTCCTCGTAGACCGGCGCAGGCAGGGTCTCCCCGGCGGACACGGCAGCACGCAGAGAGGAGAGGTCCGCCCCCTCCTCCATCGCGCGCAGCATCACGCGATAGGCGGTCGGCGCAGTAAAGCAGACGGTGGCCTTATACTTCTCGATGATCTCGATAAGGTTCGGGGGCGATGCATTTTCCAGCAGGGTTGCTGCAGCGCCAAACCGCAAGGGGAAGATCGCAAGCCCCCCAAGTCCAAAGGTGAAAGCCAGGGGCGGCGAGCCGACAAAGATATCCTCGGGCTGCACGTCCAGCACTTCGCGGGCATAGCCGTCGGCGATGATCAGAAGATCCCGGTGGAAATGCATGGTGGCCTTGGGCGATCCGGTGGTGCCGGAGGTGAAGCCCAATAGAGCCACATCATCGCGGCCCGTCTTCACCGCCTCATAGGTGACGGGTTTTTCCAGCGCCAGCCGGTCCAGTTCCGCATCGTGGTTGGAAGTGCCGTCAAAGCCCACCACCGAGGTCAGGAACTCAGAGGTCTTGGCGCAGGAGACCAGTTCATCCATCAGTCGGGTATCACAGAGCGCATGGGTGATCTCGGCCTTGTCGACGATGGCCGACAATTCCCCCGCGCGCAGCATCGGCATGGTGTTGACCACCACAGCACCCGCCTTGGTCGCCGCCAGCCAGCAGGCCACCATGGCCGGGTTGTTGGCCGAGCGGATCAGCACCCGGTTGCCCGGTTTGACGCCCAGATCCTCGGTCAGCACATTGGCCAGACGGTTGGTCCAGTCCGACAGCTCCTTGTACGTGCGCCGCCGCCCGTTGCCGATCAGGGCGGTGTGATCGCCAAAGCCCTTGTCGACCATGGCATCGGTCAGCTCTACCGCCGCGTTCAGATGATCCGGGTAGTCGAACCCATCCAGCAGGAACTCGGGCCACTGATCATCTGGCGGCAGGTTGTCCCGGGTGAAAGTATCGATATGTGCCGTCGGTCCCAGCATGATCACTTCCCCTCCTGAAAGGCGCCAAGGGTCTGGCGTGCAATCACCACCCGCTGCACGTCCGATGCGCCCTCGTAGATGCGCAGGGCGCGGATATCACGGTAGAGTTCCTCCACCTTCTGACCGTGTCGCACACCATCACCGCCATGCAGCTGCACCGCCCTGTCGATGACCTGCTGAGCCTGATCGGTGGAGAACAGTTTCGCCATCGCAGCCTCGCGGGTCACGCGGGCGGCACCGGAATCCTTGGTCCAGGCGGCGCGGTAGACCAGCAGCGCGGCGGCATCCACATCCAGCGCCATGTCGGCGATATGCCCCTGCACCATCTGCAGATCGAACAACGGTGCCCCCTGCACCTGACGGGAGGTCACCCGCGCCAAGGCCTCGTCCAGGGCGCGGCGGGCAAAGCCAAGCGCGGCGGCGGCCACGGTAGAGCGGAACACATCCAACACCGACATGGCGATGCGGAACCCCTGCCCCGGCGCGCCGATCATCGCGCTTTTTGGAATGCGGCAATCGGTGAAGCGCAGCGTCGCAAGCGGATGCGGGGCGATCACCTGCTGGCGTTCGACCACCTCAAACCCCGGCAGACCCGCAGGCACGATAAAGGCCGACAGCCCCTTGGCACCTGTCCCCTCTCCAGTGCGGGCAAACAGCGTATAAACGTCCGCAATCCCACCGTTAGAGATCCAGGTCTTTTCTCCATTTAATACATAATCATCACCATCCAGGGTCGCTGTCATGGTGGAATTTGCCACATCCGAACCAGATTGCGGTTCCGTGAGGGCAAAAGCCGAAATCGCCTGCCCGGATCGCGTCAATGGCAGCCACTCCGCCTGCTGTTCCGCACTCCCAAACAGAGAAATCGCCCCGGTTCCAAGGCCTTGCATGGCAAAGGCAAAGTCGGCAAGCCCATCGTGACGCGCCAGCGTCTCTCGGATCAGGCACAGGCTGCGAACATCCAGGATCTCGCCCTCTTGAGCGCCGGAATACCGCGCCCAGCCGCCCTGGCCCAGCGCCGAAACCAGCGCCCGGCAGGCCGCGTCGGTGTCGGAATGGTCTATCCCGCCCAGGTTTCCTTTGGCCCAGGCCTCAAGATCCGCGGCCAGCTGCCTGTGGCGATCCTCGAAAAAGGGCCAGTTCAGAAATGTCTGATCCGCCATGGTTGCACTCCCTGTTGGCTGTCTTATGCAGCCCATTCTTGATAAAACGCCCGCCAAGATGGCTTGGCGGGCGGGTCGTCTCAGTCACCTTCGAAGACAGGTTTTTCCTTGTTTACAAAGGCATGGTAGGCGCGCTCAAAGTCGGCTGTCTGCATGCAGATCGCCTGCGCCTGGGCTTCGGCCTCGATCGCCTGCTCAATCGACATCGACCATTCCTGCGCCAGCATGGTCTTGGTCATCATGTGCCCGAAATTCGGCCCCGCCGCGATGCGCGTGGCCCAGGCGCGCGCCTCTGCCGCCAGTTCATCCGCCGCAACCAGCTTGTTGTGGAACCCCCAGGCGGCGCCCTCTTCGGCGCTCATGGAGCGACCGGTGTAGAGAAGTTCCGCCGCACGCCCCTGCCCGATGATCCGGGGCAGGATGGCGCAGGCGCCCATATCGCAGCCAGCAAGGCCGACGCGGGTGAACAGGAAGGCGGTCTTCGCTTCAGGCGTTGCGATCCTCAGATCCGAGGCCATGGCGATGATCGCCCCCGCGCCCACGCAGATCCCATCGATGGCGGCAATCACCGGTTTGCCGCAGTTCACAATCGCCTTCACCAGATCCCCGGTCATGCGGGTAAAGGCCAGCAGCTCTTTCATGTTCATCTTGGTTAAAGGACCAATAATATCATGAACATCGCCGCCGGAGCTGAAGTTGCCACCATTGGAGGCGAAGACCACCGCCTTGATATCATCGTCATAGTGCAGGGCGCGGAACCAGTCGCGCAGCTCGGCATAGCTGTCAAAGGTCAGCGGGTTCTTGCGTTCGGGGCGGTCGAGCGACACCGTCGCGATGCCATCCTCGACGCTGCACAGGAAATGTTTGGTATCCGTTGAAATCATCCGTTCTTTTCCTTGTTTTCCAGTCGGCGAGCCACCGCATCCAGCGCCTCTGCCATGGCTTGGGCGGCATCCGGGGAGACATCCGCAAACATCTGGTCGATCCAGCCTTCATGGGCGGTCGCCTGGCGCGCAAACTCTGCGCGCCCCTGATCGGTCATCCGCACAAGGCTCGCCCGGCGATCCCCCGGCACCGGTGCGCGCTGGACGTGACCATCCTCGACCAGCCGTTCGATGATGCCGGTGACATTGCCATTGGAGACCTTCAGCACGCCCGAGAGCTGGCTCATCTTCAGCCCCTCCTCGTGCTGGACCAATGCCGCCATCACATCAAAGCGCGGCAGCGTGGTTGCAAAGTCCCGACGCAGGTTCTCGCGGATTTCGCTTTCCACGGCACGGGTTGCCTTCAGCACCCGTAACCATAGCCGCAATCTGTCTTTTGAAGTCTCAGGCACGGGTCAGATCTCTCCTCCGGTAATGGGCAGGGCCGAACCGTTGACGGATGCAGCCCCTTCGCTAGAGAGCCAAAGCGCGGCCTCGGCAACCTCGGCAGGCTGGATGAACCGCCCCTGCGGATTGCCAGAGCGCAAGGACTTCTCCGCCTGTTCAGCCGTCATGCCGGTCTTGGCGACGATATTATCCACCGATCTTTGCAAAAGCGGGGTTTCAATGAAACCCGGACAGATCGCATTCACGGTAATGCCGGTGCGGGCCAGCTCTACCGCCAGTGCGCGCGTCAGCCCCAGCACCCCATGTTTTGCCGCGCAATAGCCTGACACATATGGATATCCTTTCAGACCCGCGGTCGAGGCGATGGCAATCATCCGCCCCCATCCCACCTGCTTCATCCCCGGCAGAGCCGCCTGCCACAGGTTGAAGACCCCGGCCAGATTGACCGAGAGCGCATCCCCGAAATCCGCGGCCGTCATCCGGTCGAACGGTTTTGAAGGGGCCGCCCCCGCATTGGCAAGGGCGATGGCAACGGGGCCATTCTTTGACACGGCCTCCTCGAGGGCCAGCGCGACCGCAGCATGATCAGTCACATCACAGGCAAGCGGCAAGGCTGAAACGTCGGACGCCACCTGCTCCAGCGGCGCCATACGGCGACCCAGAATGGTGACGCGGGCGCCCTCACGGGCAAATCGCGCCGCCAGTTCGGCTCCGACGCCAGATCCACCACCGCTGATCACCACATGTTTGCCCGCAACACTCATGCCCGGATCACCTCTGCATCGCGGTCCGCAAGGCGCCAGGCCTGATCGCGACCGGCCTCATAGGGCAGCGGCCAGAGACCCTGACGGTCGCCGATCTTGGTCGCCTCATGCAGGGTCCAATAGGGATCGGCCAGATGCGGACGCCCGACGCAGATCAGATCAGCGCGCCCTGCCATCAGGATCGAATTGGCGTGATCCGCCTCGTAGATATTGCCGACGGCCATGGTGGCAATGCCCGCCTCGTTGCGGATGCGATCCGAAAACGGCGTCTGGAACATGCGACCATAGACCGGTTTTGCCTCGATCGAGGTTTGCCCCGCCGAAACATCGATGATATCGGCGCCCGCGTCTGAGAACGCCTTGGCAATCTGAACCGCCTCTTCGGGGGTCACGCCTTCGTCGCCAACCCAGTCATTGGCCGAGATGCGCACGGACATCGGTTTTTGAGCAGGCCAAACTGCCCGCATGGCAGCAAAAACCTCTATCGGATAGCGCAAGCGGTTTTCCAGCGTGCCGCCAAATTCATCCTGACGCACATTCGATTTGGGTGAGATGAAAGAGGAGATCAGATAGCCATGGGCTGCGTGAAGTTCGATCATGTCGAACCCGGCCCGATCCGCCATCTCGGCAGCGACCACGAATTCGGCCTTGATCGCTTCCATCTCGGCTCGGGTGATTTCACGCGGTGTCGCGTTGTTCGGCGACCATGGCAAGGCAGAGGCTGACACCAGATCCCAGTTTCCGTCGGGCAGCGGGGCATCCATCTCCTCCCAGCCGACCTGGGTAGAGCCCTTGCGCCCCGAATGCCCGATCTGGCAGCAGATCTTGGCCTCTGTTTCGCCATGCACGAAGTCGGTGAGCCGCTTCCAGGCGGCCTCATGCTCGGGCGCGTACAAGCCCGGACAGCCCGGCGTGATCCGCCCTTCGGCGCTGACGCAGGTCATTTCGGTGTATACCAGCCCCGCACCGCCCTTGGCACGTTCGCCATAGTGGATCAGGTGCCAATCATTGGGGCAGCCATCCTGGGCCTTGTACTGCGCCATCGGAGAGACAACGATGCGATTGCTGAGCGTCATTTCGCGCAAACGGTAGGGGGCGAACATCGGCGCCCGCACCGGGGCATCTGCGGAGAGGCCAGCGTGACCCTGGAACCATTTTTCCGCCGATTGCAGCCAATCCGGATCCCGCAGGCGCAGGTTTTCATGGGAAATCCGCTGCGAGCGGGTCAGCAGGGAATAGTTGAACTGGACCGGATCCATATCCAGATAACGCTCGACCTCTTCGAACCACTCCAGCGAGTTGCGCGCCGCCGATTGCAGGCGCAGCACATCAAGGCGCCGCTCCTCCTGGTAACGTTCAAAGGCGCGCTCCATCGAGGTTTCGGTGGTCAGCAGTTCCGCCAGGGCGATGGCGCTGTCAAAGGCCAGCCGAGAGCCCGAGCCGATCGAGAAATGCGCCGTTGCCGAGGCATCCCCCAAGAGCACCACGTTTTCATGGTGCCATTTCTCGCATAGCACCCGTGGGAAGTTGATCCAGACCGCCGAACCGCGCAGGTGATCCGCATTGGACATCAGGCTGTGACCGCCCAGGTGATCGGCAAATATCTCCTCGCAGGTGCGGATGATCTCTTCCTTGCTCATCCCCTCGAAGCCCCAGTTTTCCCAGGTCTCGGCAGAACACTCCACGATCACCGTCGCGGTATCGTCATCGAACTGATAGGCATGGATCCAGACCCATCCGTGTTGTGTCTTCTCAAAGACAAAGGTGAAGGCATCATCGAACTTCTGATGGGTGCCCAGCCAGATGAACTTGCAGGGCCGCACATCGATATTTGGCTTAAAGTGTTCGGCGAACTCATTGCGAACACTGGAGTTCAGCCCATCGCAGCCCACCACCAGATCGTAGTCCTTCTGATAGTCGGCGGCGGGGCCAACTTCGGTTTCGAACCGCAGATCCACCCCCAGCGCCCGCGCCCGCTCCTGCAGGATCAGGAGCATTCTCTTGCGCCCGATACCGGCAAACCCATGTCCGCCCGACACCGTGCGGGTGCCCTTGTGAACAACTGCAATATCGTCCCAGTAGGCAAAGTTCCGGCGGATCTCAGCCGCGCTCTCGGGATCGTTCTCTGTCAGGTTTTCAAGGGCATCATCGGACAGGACCACCCCCCAGCCGAAGGTGTCATCGGCCTTGTTGCGTTCAAAGACCGTGACTTCCGCATCCGGCTGACGCAGCTTCATCGAGATTGCAAAATACAGTCCCGCAGGACCACCTCCCAAGCAGGCAACCTTCATGATCCGACCCTCCGCAACAGTTTGCTATTGGAGATCAGGATAAGGGAGACTGAAAACACTTCAAGCTTAAAATTTCATGCTTGAAATTTAATCAGCATCCTCACGGTAACCATTTGGCAACCAATTTCCCCTAAAATAGAGGCTTCAACAGTCCACACACCGGACCGTACTATTGCAGTGCGGAAGAGGGTATTTCCTGCATTATCAAATGGTAAAGCCGCATTCATGATGTGGATAAGGTGTGGATAAAGATCGAACAAACCCCGGCGCATCTTGCCCTGCCGCCGAAGCCTGATCCAGAAATCGCGGCAAGAGTTACATGCCTCGGTACTGACCACGCCACGGCCGAGAAGACGTTGGCAAAATGCGGGGTCAATCCTGTGGATAACGTAAGGGATAACTTGTGAATTATGGGGGCTACATGACGCCAGTGTTCGATTTTGTAAATTACTCCTAAATATTTTTACTAAATGATGCTAATTGCATCGAATATGGAGAATAACAAAAACGCCCCCAGCGAGGTTAGCAAGCACCCCTAGCTTGTGTATGGACCTGGTGTATTGGCGAATCTCACCCAAAAACGCGGACTGCCGATGGTTTCCAAGGATCTGATGGCAAAATGAACTCCGCCGAGAGCATCTCTGGCGGTGATGGACAACCGTCACACCCATGTGAGTGAAACCCGGTCCGTAGTGGTGGAACCAAGCCTGCGTTTACACCAGGCCTGTCGCAGCCAAATGCGCCCGTGCAAGCTCTGCGGCGGCTCAGATCTCTCTTAGATATCGCATGATCGCAGGTCTGACCGACTGGTCGCCGCGATGGCGGCAATCCAATATCAGCTTTCGCACCTCAGACAGATCAACCCGCATTAACAAAGACTTAACGGGCCCAATTGAAGCAGGTCGCATGGAGAGCGTGCGAATTCCCGTGGCCGCCAGGCAGACCGCCTCGATGGGGCGCCCTGCATCTTCGCCACAGAAGCTCAGCGGCGTTCCAGAGCGCACGCAGCGCTCCACGATCTGTTCGATGAAGGTCAGGAAGCTCACGTTGAGCGTATCATAACGCTTACGAACGCGCTCATTCTCACGGTCGGCGGCAAAGAAGAACTGCTTCAGATCGTTGCCGCCAATCGACAGAAAATCCACCTCGTCAAAGAACTTATGGGGCGCAAATGCCAAAGAGGGTGTTTCCAGCATGGCACCGACCTCAAGCCGTTCCGGCAGGGGATGGCCCAGGATACGCTCACGCTCCAGCGTCTTGTCGACCTCCAGGCGTGCGGCCCGATACTCTTCGAACTGAGCGACGAACGGGAACATGATCGACAAAGGCCGCCCATTGGCTGCACGCATCAGCGCCTGCAACTGCATGCGCATGATACCGGGCTTGTCCAAGCCGACGCGAATGGCCCGCCAGCCCAAGGCCGGGTTCGGTTCATCCGTCGGCTTCATATAGGGCAGAACCTTGTCCGAGCCGATATCAAGCGTCCGGAACACAACCCGCTTGCCATGAGAGGCATCCAGAACCCGCTGATACAGCGTCACCAGTTCAGAGCGTTTCGGCATCTGATTGCGGACGAGAAACTGAAGCTCGGTTCGGAACAGCCCAACCCCTTCGGCGCCGGATCCCTCCAGCGATGGCAGGTCCGCCATCAGCCCGGCATTCATCAACAGGTTGATCCGGGCGTTGTCACGGGTGATCGCGGGTTTCTCGCGGATCGAGGCATAGCGCTCCTGCGCATCGGCCTGCATCGCGATCTTGTCGCGGAAGGCGCTGACAACGGTTTCATCGGGACGCAGGTGCACGATACCCTGGTCGCCATCGACCATGATATGGTCTCCGTTCAGCGCCTCGGTGGTGATGCGTTTTGCGTTGACCACCAGGGGGATCGCCAGCGCCCGCGCAACGATCGCCGCATGAGAGCCGACAGAGCCTTCTTCCAGCACGATCCCGCGCAGCGAGCGGCCATATTCCAGCAGCTCTGCCGGGCCGATATTGCGGGCAATCAGGATCGGGTTCTCCGGCAGCTCAGCGCCGGTCTCCGCCCCCTGCCCGGTCAGGATCCGAAGCAGCCGGTTGGAGAGATCGTCCAGATCGCTCAGGCGCTCGCGCAGGTAGGCGTCCTGCACCTGCGACATGCGCGCACGCGCCTGGGATTGCTCTTTCTCCACGGCGGCCTCGGCGCTCAGCCCGCGCGAGATGTCTTCCTCCATGCGCCGCATCCAGCCCTTGGAATTGGCAAACATGCGGTAGGTTTCCAGAACCTGCAGCTGGTCCTTGTCGCCGTTTTCCGAGATCTTCAGCATTTTGTCGACGCCGACGCGCAGCTCTTCCACCGCCTCGGTCAGGCGCTGCAGCTCGCGGTGCGGATCTTCGGCGATCGGGTTGGTGACCACGACACGGGGTTCATGCAGCCAGACATGGCCCTCTGCGGCGCCTTCCTGGGCGGCTGTGGCATGCAGCAAGACCGGTTGCTGGTGCAGTGGCGACAGCGCGGCCCCCTCCCCGACAAAGGCGCCAAGCTCGGTCATCTCGGCGATGACCATGGCCACCACCTCCAGCGCGTAGACCGCATCAGAGGAGAATTCCCGGGCCTCCTTGGACTGGACGACCAGAACCCCCATCATCTCGCCCAGGCGCTGGATCGGAATACCCAGGAAGGAGGAATAGCGCTCCTCTCCGGTTTCCGGCATATAGCGGAACCCCTTGGCATTGGGAGCATCGGGGGTATTCACCACCTTGCCGTATTTGGCAACGCGCCCAACCAGACCTTCGCCGATGCGCATGCGGGTCTGGTGCACCGATTCGACGTTCAGCCCTTCGGTGGCGCAGAGCTCCAGCGTCTCATCATCGCGGAACAGGTAGACCGAACAGACCTCGGTCCCCATGCTGTCTGCGATCAGATGGGTGATCTTGTCCAGACGGGCCTGACCGGGGGCATCCCCGGCCATCGCCTCGCGCAGGCGGCCAAGCAGCCTGCGGCTTTCTGATTCAGTACTGTCGACCATGGGCCCTGTTCACGCGTTTCTTGTGTCAGACAGCCCGGGTGCGATCAGGCTGCTTTATCCAATTCAAAGGCATCATGCAGTGCTTGCACGGCAAGTTCCATGTATTTCCGATCGATCAACACGGAAATCTTGATCTCTGAGGTTGTAATGACCTTGATGTTGATCCCCTCATCCGAGAGCACCTTGAACATCTTGGCCGCCACGCCCGACTGCGAGCGCATGCCGATGCCCACCACGGAGACCTTGGCCACATCCTTGTCGGCCACCAGTTCGGCGAAGTTCAGCTCGCCCTTTCCCTTGGCCTCCTGCATGGCCTGTTCGGCGCGCGCCACCTGATCGGTGGGGCAGGAGAAGGTCATATCGGTGCGGCCCTCGTCCGAGATGTCCTGCACGATCATGTCGACGTTCACGCCTGCATCCGACAGGGCGGTGAAGATGGTCGCGGCGATACCGGGGCGGTCGGCCACCGATTGCACGGTCAGCTTCGCTTCGTCGCGGGAATAGGCCACACCGGCCACAACATTGGATTCCATGATGTCCTCCTCAGCACAGACCAGCGTGCCGGCATTGTCATTTTGCTCTTCAAAACTTGATAGCACCCTCAGGCGCACCCGATAGCGCATCGCCAGCTCGACCGAGCGGGTCTGCAGGACCTTCGCCCCCAGCGAGGCCAGCTCCAGCATCTCTTCAAAGGCGATCTTGTCCAGTTTGCGCGCCTTGCTGCAGATGCGCGGGTCGGTGGTATAGACCCCATCCACATCGGTGTAGATATCGCAGCGCTCGGCGTCGAATGCGGCGGCAAAGGCAACGGCAGTGGTGTCGGATCCGCCGCGGCCCAGGGTGGTGATGCGTCCCTCGGGGCTGATGCCCTGGAAACCGGCCACAACCGCGACCCGCATGCCCTCGCCGAACTTGGCGTTGATATTGTCGGTCGGGATTTCCTCGATCCGCGCCTGACTATGGGCGCTGGTGGTCTTCAGCGGCACCTGCCAGCCCTGCCAGCTGCGCGCCGGGATATCCATTTCCTGCAGCGTCAGCGCCATCAGGCCCGCGGTCACGTTTTCCCCTGAGGAGACCACCGCATCATATTCGCGCGCGTCAAACAGCGGCGAGGTCTCATTCACCCAGCCCACCAGCTCGTTGGTCTTGCCGGACATGGCCGAGACGATGACAATCACGTCATAGCCCTTGGCCACTTCGACGCCAACGCGTTTGGCCGCGCGGCGGATCCGGTCCAGGTTGGCGACCGAGGTGCCGCCGAATTTCATTACTAGTACGGGCATGGGGCAGTCGTCTCCGTGCGCTCGCAGATTTCGATCACTGCCTCATAGGGGAGCTGCCCGGTCAGGGCAAGTGTGCGGATTGTAACGATACAAGGGCCAAACCGTCGCAGGCGCCGCTGAACCCGTCAACAGCCAGCCCCCCCTGTTCAGTTGCGCCAGAACTTGATGGTCACGATGGCATAGACCGCCAACAGCTCCAGGCGGCCGATCAACATGGCGCCGCTCAGGATCCACTTGGCGGCATCGTTGAGCGTGGAGAAATTCCCCGCAGGGCCGATTATATCGCCCAGGCCAGGCCCAACATTCGCCACCGCAGTGGCAGCCCCCGACAGAGCGGTGATGAAGTCCAGCCCGGTCAGCGCCAAGGCCCAGGCAACGATCCCCAGCGTCACCACGAAGAACATGAAGAAGGAGATCACCGAGCTCAGCACATCCGGGCCGACGGGTCGCCCCTCGAAACGGGGAATGAAGATGCCGTTGGGGGAACGGATGCGCTGGATCTGCACCCGGATCGAGGCAAACAGGATCTGGTACCGGAAGATCTTGACCGAACAGGCGGTTGATCCAGCACAGCCGCCGATCAACCCGATGAAGAAGAACACCATGATCAGGAAGCTGCCCCACTGCATGTAGTCCACGCTGGCATAGCCGGTGCCCGAGATGATCGAGGTGATATTGAACAGGGCTTCGCGAAAGGCCTGTTCGGGGTGATGCGGAAACACATAGACCAGCACATTGGCCGTCACGATGATCAGCACCAAGATTGTGCCGAGAAAGGCGCGGATCTGACTGTCCTGCAACAGGGGCCCGCTGTGCCCGTTGATCAACTGCACGTAGCGCACGAAGGGCAGCGCCGCCAGGATCATGAAAAAGGAGGCCGCATATTCCGCCGGGCCAGAGAAGGTCCCAAAGGAGGCATCATAGTTGGAGAAGCCGCCCGTGGACATGGTGGTCAATGCGTGGACAAGCGCGTCGAACCACCCCATGCCCAAAACCATGTAGACAGCAATACACGTCACGGTCAGACCAAGGTAGATCAGCGAGATCTGCTTTGCGATCGCCTGGGCCTGGGGCAGGATCTTTCCCATGGTATCAAAGGCTTCGGATCGGAAGATCTGCATGCCACCGACCCGCAGTTCGGGCAGGAACACCATGGCGACCACGATGATCCCGATGCCGCCCAGCCATTGCAGGATGCCACGCCAGAGCAGAATGCCCCGGGGCAGATCGTCCAGGCCGGAAATCACCGTGGATCCGGTCGTGGTCAGCCCCGACATGGCCTCGAAAAACGCATCCGTGAAGCCAAGCTCTGTCGCCCCCAGCATCAAGGGGATCGCCCCGAACAGCGGCAGCGCCGCCCACACCATGGTGGTCAGCAGGAAGGTCTGGCGGATGCTCAGCCCCTCGGCCACGGAATTCGCGCAGCTGAGCGCAAGCAGACCACCAACCAGAATACAGAACAGGCCGCTTTCCAGAAAAACCGGCCATTGCCCCTGACCGTCATAGAGATCGATCAGGAACGGAAAGACCATCATCGCGCCAAGAATGACGACCAGAAGGCCAATGACATATGCAACCGGGCGAAGATCCAACATGTGCGGCAGCGTTGGCGTCCCGCGTCCGGAGTGTCAAGTCAAACCGGCGCGGAACGCCCCTGTCTGCGCCCTGGGATCAATGGGCCTTCCGCCTAGGCCTTTGTGGGTTTGTCTGACCCGGCCAGCGCTTCGGGCAGGCTTGGCGGTTTGGAAGGGGCACGTTTCGCCTTTGGAGAGGATGCGGCAGAGGTGGCCGGTGTCGCGGCTGCGTCGGTTGTCTTGCTGGCAGCGCTGTTTTTTGCAGGCGGAGTGGAACTGCGCGCGGCGGGTTTTGGTGCCTCGGCTGGTTACGTGTCAGCCGCTGCCACAGCAGCAGCCTTGGGTGTCACGGCAGCTTTTCGCGCTGTTGTCTTGCGCACTGTTGTCCGGCGTGGCTTCGTCACCGGCTCTGCACTGTCCGCCTTCACGGTTTCCGCTTTGCGCTGGGTCGCCTTGCGAGGGGCCGGTTTGCGGGGACTGGCCTTTTTGGCAGTTGTTGCGGATTTCGGTCTTGGCGATGTCTTGCGCGGGCTTGGCTTTGCCTTGGGTGCCTCCGGCGTAGGCGCTGCCCCTTCGGGGGCTGCCGCGACCTGCGGCGCCAGACCGGCAAGAACCACCTGACCGCTTTCGATCATGGCCTGTGTCAGCCGCAACTGTTCAAGCGGCGCCTGTACAGCCAGGGCAGCCCATGCCCGTAGGTATTTCATCTGAGCGCCAGTCGCCTGGCCCACCCATTGCGCAAGTGTTTCAGGCGGGGTTTGCGGGATCGGCGAAAAAAACATCAGGATCTCCTTCCGTCAAAGAGATCCGGATACACCACTCAGGCACAGAAATTCCGCAGCCACATGGGATCCGGACTTGAAAGAAGCCTAACATGAAAAAGCTGCATTGCAGCAAAATAATGCGGCAATGCAGCATAAAACCCGGAAACCGGGTAGATGGCCGATCTTACCCCTTGTGGATCAGGGTGGAAAACAGCAGCGGATCAAGGCTGGTTTGCGAAAACAGGGAGCCCTGCGTCAGCACGCTGACCGCATCATGGCTGTGCAGGCTCTCCTGATGGCTGGCCACCACGCGGAAATCGCCAATGCGGGGATCGCTTTGCAGGGCTTCACAGAACAGGCGCGCGGCATCTTCGACAAAGATCGGATTGGCCGCATTCAACTCGGCGAAGGCCTGTTCGTCCTCGCGTTTCACCATCACCTGCGTTTCCGTCGGCACCGCGCGACGGCAGTGATCGATCAGGTCTTCGAACCACAGGCAGGGCGCATCCGGCTCCAACTGCACGGAAATCCGCGCAACCGAGCGCTGCGAGTGCGGTGTCGCCAACTGCCCGCGTGCCTGGCGCGCATGTTCGGACAGCTCGAGCGAACAGGGGCAGGTGGAGGAATAGACATAGTCGAGATGCACGATCTTGTTGCGCTGCCCGCCGCGGTCCACCAGCTCCAGCGCGATATCGTAATACTGATAGCCCGACAGGCCCGAGCGCAGGCTATCCACCTTCACCGGGAAGGAAAACCGCATCTGGATGCGCGCATCCATGCTTTCAAGATCGCTCAGGTAATCCTCCAGCGCGGCCTCGATCACCTCGAAACTGAAGGTCCGTTCCGCATGCTTGTAGAAGGACCGCATGATCCGGGACATGTTGATGCCCTTCTTGTCGGCCTCCAGACTGACGGTCCCGGTGACGCTGGTCTCCAACGTCAGATCGCCATTGTCGCGGGTGTGAAAGCGAATCGGCAGACGGAAATTGGAAATCCCCACATGCTGAATCTGCTCATTGGCGCCGCGGATCAGGCTGGATGGGCCATTCTGCAGATCGGGCAGCGTGGCGCGGTAGGTCTCGTCCGACAGGAAATCCTGCGGGTACTGGCGCGACAGGTCGGGATAATTCTGAACGGCGCGCTCCGGCAACAGCCGGGCAACCGCGGGATCCAACTGGGCAATCTCCGTCTCGGTCACGGTCTTGGCCCATTGGCGCAGGGTTTCCAGCGCCGCCTCCGCCTCGGTCCGGTCGGGAGCCTCATCCATGTCGCGCGTATGGATATTCATGGAACCATTTCCTCCGCTGCTGCCGCCCCATCTGGGGCAGCACGATCCAATTTAATGTCATACGCAGGAAATTACAAAACGGATCAGACAAATCCGGCAGCCTCTGTCCCGGAAAGGACCATCGCAGGCATGGACCCCAAGACAGAGCCCATGCCGCGCCGTTGGATCAGCCCTGTCGGATCACCCCTGTGCACTCTCCAATGCACGGGTCAGATCCGCGATCAGATCGTCCGGATCCTCCAACCCCACCGAGAATCGCACCAGACCCGGCGTGATTCCCAGCGCCACCTTCTGATCATCGGGCAGGCGCTGGTGTGTCGTGGTTGCAGGATGGGTGGCAATGGATTTCGCATCGCCCAGATTGTTGGAAATCACCGGGATCGTCAGCGCATTGAGGAAGGCAAAGGCCGCCTCCTTGCCGCCCTTGAGGTCCAGCGACAGAACCGTGCCGCCCTTGCCACCCAACTGCCGCTGCACCAGCGGGTTCTGGGGATGGGTCACGAGGCCGGGATAGATCAAACGGGCCAAGGCCGCATGGCCGCTCAGTGCTTCGGCGATGCGCAATGCGCTTTCAACCTGGGCATTGACCCTGAGCGAAATCGTCTCCAGCCCCTTCAGCAGCGTCCAGGCGTTGAACGGGCTCAGCGAGCCGCCGGTGTGTTTCATGTAAGGCTCCACCGTGCCGCGGATGAACTCCTTCGTGCCAAGGATCACTCCGCCCAGCACCCGGCCTTGCCCGTCAATGTGTTTCGTTGCCGAATAGACGACAACATCGGCGCCCTGTTCGATGGCGTTGGAGAAAACCGGCGTTGAAAAGACATTATCCACGATCACCGTCGCGCCCACCGCATGGGCGATCTCAGAGACCGCAGCCACGTCGATCACCTCCAGCGTCGGGTTCGACATGCTTTCAAAGAACACCGCCTTGGTGTCGGGGCGCATCGCGGCGCGCCACTGGTCCAGATCGGTGCCATCGACGAATGTCACCTCGACCCCGTACCGCGCCAGGATGTTCTCCAGGATATAAAGACAGGAGCCAAACAGCGCCCGCGCCGAAACCACGTGATCCCCCGCCTTCAGAAGCGAGGTCAGCGCGCCATTGACCGCCGCCATGCCCGATGCGGTGGCAAAGGCGTCCTCGGCCCCTTCCAACGCAGCGATCCGCTCTTCGAACATCGCCACGGTCGGGTTGCCGTAGCGGGCATAGATGAATTCATCCGGACCGGTTTCCACGAACCGCGCCTCGGCCTGCTCGGCCGTGTCATAGACAAACCCTTGGGTAAGGAAGATCGCCTCGCTCACCTCGCCCCACTGGCTGCGCTTGGTACCGCCATGCACCAGCTGCGTGCGGCTGCTCCACGCCTTCTCGGTCTTGTCACTCATGTCATTCACTCCTGCGCCTTCGCGCACAAAAAAACCCCGTTCGGCCAAGCGAAAGGGGTTCCTTCACATCCTGACCTCTTTAGCGGTGAGTTTTACGTGGTCCGCAATCCGGTAACAAATCGCCCACGCGGCAGAATAGCTCCTGCCGAATCTTGTCCGTCCACATAGCGCCCAGAACGCCCGTTTTGCAACTCTTGACGTGGTCGGCGCGCGGCATTTTATGCAAAACGGGTGAGGGCGGCCTTGGGGTCCCCCAGAACTGCGGCAGGCCAGCCCCCCTCACAGGCTTGTGCACATCGGCGCGAAGAGGCTGTCTTGTTCTTGGCCTATGCCCTGTGATCAACTCGCCCACAGTCAGACCCGGAGGACAAACGTGCAGGACCCCATCGAACTCTACTACTGGCCCACGCCAAACGGCTGGAAGGTCTCCATCGCGCTAGAGGAGATGGGCCTGCCCTATCGCACCAGGCTGATCAACATCTCCAAGGGCGATCAGTTCGCGCCCGATTTTCTGAAGATCGCCCCCAACAACCGCATGCCCGCGATCATCGATCCCGCAGGGCCGGATGGCGCGCCGGTCTCGCTCTTTGAAAGCGGCGCGATCTTGCAATACCTCGCCCGCAAGACCGGGCGTTTCTATGGAAGCAGTGAGCGTGAGCGAATCGCGGTGGATCAATGGCTGATGTGGCAAATGGGCGGGGTCGGACCCATGGCGGGCCAGGCACATCATTTCCTGAAATACGCCCCCGAAGATCTGCCCTATGCCAAGGATCGCTACCGGTCCGAGGTCTCCCGCCTGTACGGCGTGCTGGACCGGCAGCTGGCCGAAAACGAATATGTGGCCGGATCAGAGTTCACCATTGCCGATATGGCGATCTGGCCCTGGGCGTCCCTGTGGGAGGGACAGGAGCAGGTGCTGACCGACAAACCACACCTGGCGCGCTGGCTCGACACCCTCTGGCAACGGTCCGGCGTGGTCGCGGGTCGCGCCCTTCATGCCGACCTGCGCGGAGATCGCTCGGACAGCAAGGCACAGGAAATCATCTTCGGGCTGCAAGACTGACGCCGCCATGGGGCTCATCCGCAGCGCGCCTTGCGCGCTGTCTGGCCCAAGGCTGTTTGCGGCTCATCTTGGATGAGCCGCACAGGCGCGGGAGCCCCTGCCCCTATTTGCCTCAGGACTCGGGGTTTTCATCCTCTTCGATCCCGTATTTCTGCAGCACCGCGCCTTGCGTCATGAAGAACAGGAACATCGCCACCGGCAGGCCGAAGGTCTTGAAATAGACCCAGGTATCCGTCGACAGGAACCGCCAGATCACCTCGTTGGCGACCGCAAGGCCCAGGAAAAAGGCACAGATCCGCCGCGTCAGGATCATCCAGCCTTCCTCTTCCATCGGCATGACCTCTTCCATCACCACTTTCAGCCAGCTCTGCCCACGCATCAGCCCCACCGCCAGCAGTCCGCCGAACAGAAGGTAGATCATCGTCGGCTTCATCTTGAAGAAGCGTTCGTCGTTGAACCAGACCGACAGGCCACCGAACAGCACCACCAGCACCAGCGTCGCCAGCTGCATCTTCGACAGATGCCCGGTCAGACGCCACAGCGCCGCGGTCGAGAGCATCATCAAGGGCACGAAGACCGCCGTCACAAGGATGAACCCCTTGTACTCCTGCCCGGCCAGCAGGAACACCTCGTCCTTCAGCTTCAGGTAGCCGATGAAAAACACCACGATGGGGCCGAACTCCAGCACCATCTTCAGCATCGGGTTGATCTTCTTGCCTGCCATGGGCGCTCCTATTTCAGTCTCCAGGCGGATCAGCCGCCCATTTCCACGATCACCGCGCCCAGCGCGATCAGCGCCATCAGCGCGATGCGCCGCGGGCCTACGGTTTCCTTCAGCACCAGCCAGCCAATGAGCGCGGCAAAGACGGTCGAGGTCTCCCGCAGCACCGCCGCTTCACCCACCTTGTCCAGCCGCGTTGCCAGCATCACCGCCCCAAAAGAGGCAAAGGCGACCAGCCCGCCAAAGACGCCCTTGACCAGCAAAGGCCCCGGCGCGGGCCGATGCGCCATGTTGCGCCAGCGCAGGTAGGCCACCGGCGGCATGACGATCCCGTCGATCATGAAGAACCACGCCAGAAAGGTGAAGGGATCCGCCGTCGCGCGAATGCCATAGGCGTCATATGTGGTGTAAAGCGCCACGAACAAGCCGGTCAGCACCGCCAGGCCCAGCGCCACCATCAAGGTATCGCGATTGGTTTCCAGGTAGCGGTAATTATAGGCGGCAAGGCCAAAGATCCCCATCAGAAGGACCGCAACACCCAGCCATTGCACCGCCGTGAAACTCTCGGAAAACAGGTAGTAGGCGCCGATCACCGTGAACAGCGGCCCCGTGCCGCGCACCACCGGGTAGACCACCGTGTAGCTGCCCTTGGTATAGGCCAGCGCCTGCAAGATCTTGTAGGCCACGTGAATGACCCAGACCACGGCAAAGATCGCCCACATATGCGGCTCGGGCCAGGGCACCACGAACAATGCAAAGGGCGCCGCCATCAGCGCATAGGAGGCATCGATCGCCCCGCGCGACAGCCAGGGATCGTGACGCCCCTTTTGCAGCGCGCCAAAGACCGCATGCAGGAAGGCCGCCATCAGCGCCAGCACCAGCGCCGCCTGATGGCCCGCCTCAGTGCCTTCCAGCGAGATCAGCCAATCGCTCATCGCCGCCACCCAGACGCGAAATGAGGGATCAAGACCGGTCCAACCCGGTCAGCGCCGCCGCGAATTCCTCGGGATCAAAAGGCGCAAGGTCATCGATCTGCTCGCCGACGCCGATGGCGTGGATTGGCAGGCCGAACTTATCCGCCAGCGCCACCAGAACACCGCCCTTGGCGGTGCCATCCAGTTTCGTCATCACCAGGCCCGACACATCCGCCAGCTTCTGGAAAGTCTCCACTTGGCTCAGCGCGTTCTGGCCGGTGGTGGCATCCAGCACCAAGAGCGTGTTGTGCGGCGCGCTGTCGTCCTTCTTGCGGATGACGCGGACGATCTTGGCCAGCTCTTCCATCAGGTCCGAGCGGTTCTGCAAGCGCCCGGCAGTGTCGATCAGCAACAGATCCGCACCGTCTGCCTCAGCCTTGGTCATGGCGTCAAAGGCAAGGCTGGCCGGATCGGAACCTTCCGGCGCGGTCAGCACCGGTACGCCCGCGCGATCCCCCCAGACCTGCAGCTGCTCTACCGCTGCTGCACGGAAGGTATCCCCTGCCGCGATCACGACGTTCTTGCCGGCTGCCTTGAACTGGCTGGCAAGCTTGCCGATGGTTGTGGTCTTGCCGGAACCATTGACGCCAACCACCAGCACAACCTGCGGACGCTTGGCATAGATCGGCAGCGGTTTGGCGACGGGTTCCATCACGCGCGCGATCTCGGCAGACAGCAACTCCTTGATTTCCTGGGTGGACAGGCGCTTGCCGAACCGCCCCTCGGCCATATTGGCCGTCACCCGAAGGGCCGTATCCACCCCCATGTCAGAGGCAATAAGCAGCTCTTCCAGCTGCTCCAGCATGTCGTCGTCCAAAGCCCTGCGCGGTGCCTCGCTGCTGGACCGTCCCATGAGACGCCCCAGAAGACCCGGCCCCTTGGCGGGTTTCTCTACCGCAGCCGGTTCGGGCGCGGGCACCGGTGTCTCTTTTTCGGAGATCTCAGCGACAGGGGGCGCAGCTTTCACAGGCTCCGGCGCGGGATCGGGCTGACGGATCTCTTCCGCAGGTGCCACATCCTTTTCCCCTTCCGCGACAATCGCATCCAGGCCGTCCTCCAGTTTCGAAGAGGACTTGAACAGCCGGTCCTTGAGCTTTGAGAAAAACGCCATCGGTGTCTCCGCAGTAGATCTGCCTCTCACCTAATGCGGATTGGCGCCGGTTGCAAAGCGGATGAGGCCAGGGAAATCACCAAAAGGCGAAGAAAAACCCGATCTGCGCGCCCCAATAGAGCGGCCAGACCGCATAGGGGGCGATCCGGCGCAAGGGATGCCCGTCTGGCAACACGAAATTCTCGAAGGCCAGAACCACATCCGAAACGATAAAGGCCAGGGCCGCAGGCAGCGCCCAGGCCAGCGCGCCCTCCATCGGCAGGGTCGCCGCCGCAGCCCCCATCGACAGGATGATCGGGATATAGGCCAGAACCGCGCCCTTCAGCGCGCCCGCACGCGGGGCCAGGACCCGCACCATGACAAGGCCAAGAACAGCCAGCCCCAAGACGACCCCCAGCCCCGGCATCTGGCCGAGGCGGGCGAATTCCCGGCCCGGCGTGGTCAGGAACAGACCCACATAGGCCAGGTGACCCGCGGCAAAGGCACCGACACCGGCCATGAAGGCGCCTTCGCCCTCGCGCGACAGGCAATAGTCCCCAATGGCACACAGCAGCAGACCAATTCCCAGCAGCAGCGGCGCATCAGACAGGACCGCCAGCAGCGCCAGCAAGGCAACCGATGCGGTTTTCAGCACAGAGCGCAACAGCCCCTCGGGCCGCGCCGTGAAGAACAGATAGGCAAAGGCACATCCCGCCGCCACAAGCAGTATCATTGCGTCCATCTGTCTCCTCCAGGCCACTGCTCCTGCGACCATGCTTGCCCGATCCCTGGTCATCGGTCAAAGGTGACCAAAGGAAAGTCGCCTTTGACCGGACAGCGCCCGTGACCTCGCTGTCTTCGAAGGGCCGCGATTGGAGACCGCCTCATGTTCTGGTTCGCAACCGCCAGTCTGCTCCCTCCGGTTCTGATCGGACTGGCTTGCATTTGGGGCGAGATATGGAGCTGGGGGGCGTTGGTCTCGGTCGCGTTCCTGGTGCTGCTGCTTGACCCTTTGGGACGGCAACTACAGCCAAGAAAAGCCGACCGTTCTGCCGACCTTCTGCAGATCACCCTGGCCCTGGCCCATTTCGCCCTGTTGCTGCCGGTGGCCACCGCCGCAGCCCGCATCGGCTGGGGGAATGCGATTCCGCTGATCCTGGCGCAGGGGCTGTTCATGGGGCAGATCTCGCATCCCAACGCGCATGAGCTGATCCACCGCCCGAACCGGATGCTGAGACGGCTGGGCGTGCTGCTCTATTCCAGCATGCTGATCGGCCACCACGCCTCGGCGCATTTGAAGGTACATCACGTGCATGTGGCGACGTCGCAGGATCCCAACACCGCCCGGCGGGGTGAAGGGTTCTACAAGTTCCTGCTGCGAGCCTGGTTCGGCTCGTTCCGTGCGGGGCTGGCTGCAGAGAACGCCGCGCACCGGCGCAAGGCCAAGCCCGCCGCCGCGCTCAGCCATCCCTACATGACCTATGGCGCCGTCGCCGCCTTTCTGATCATCGCCGTCGGCCATGTCGCGGGCGCCGGAGGGCTGGCTGCGTTCCTCTTTGCCGCCGGGCATGCGCAGATGCAGATCTTCCTGGCTGACTACGTGCAGCACTACGGGCTGGTGCGCGACAGGCAAAAGAACAACCGCCCCGTGCCAGTGGGTCCAGAGCATTCCTGGAACGCGCCGCATTGGTATTCCTCGGCCATGATGCTGAACGCACCGCGCCATTCGGATCACCACCTGACGCCCGCGCGCCGTTTCCCGGAACTGCAGTTGACGCCGCAGATGCCCACACTCCCCCATTCACTGCCGGTGATGGGAGCGATTGCGCTGATCCCGCCCCTGTGGCGGCACGTCATGGCACGGGAGTTGCGCGACCTTGACCGCAATCGCCCGGAAGGCTTGGCCTGAGCGCCTGATGTCTGGCACACTCTAAATCATGCGGATCCTGTCGATGATTCCCCTCTGCGCCCTCTTGGTGCTTCCCCTGGCCGGAGAAGCGGCGGAGCCCTTGGATGCGGAGGCCTTCGACCGCTACACAAAGGGCAAGACGCTGTTCTACGGCTTTGACGGCACCGCCTATGGGGTCGAACGCTACCTGCCGGGCCGCCGGGTGATCTGGTCCTTCATGGATGGCCGTTGCCAGGAGGGCTACTGGTATCAGCAGGCCGATCAGATCTGTTTTCTCTACGAAGACCGCAATGATCCGCAGTGCTGGCGTTTTTCCATGACCCCGAACGGGCTGAGCGCGCGGTTCCAGAACGATCCCGAAGCCACCGAACTCTATGAGGCCGAGGATATTGGCGAAGAGATGATCTGCCACGGCCCGGACGTGGGCGTCTGATCGCCCCTGCCGTTGCTCCCTTTAGAACAGCGACCCCTGCCCGCCCTCATCCAGTCCGGTCTTTGGCTTGGTTCTAGGTTTGGATTTGGGCTTGGGATCTGCGGCCCCCATCGCGGCTGCGGGTGCTAATGCGGCGCCCAGATCCAGCCTGCCATCGCTGAACTCGATCTGCAGCGGCCCGGCCTGTTGCGCCGCAGAGCGGGTGGTCACGACCATATCCCCCGCGCGCACCACCGCATAGCCGCGCGCCAGTGTGGCCTTGTAGCTGAGGATCTCCAGCTGCCGACCGGCGGCCGAAAGCTGCTGGCGCTGGCGCTCCAGCCGCTGGCGTTGCACCGCATCAAGCCGCTGGCCCAATTGCGCGATACGCTCTTTCTGGCGCTGCATATCCTGCTGGATGGGGCGCAGGGTCAGCCGCGACGACAGGTTGCGCAGGCGGTCCTTTCGCCCCTCGACCAATTGCCGCAGGGTCGATGGGCGCAGGGCGGCTGAAGCCTCGCTCAACTGCACCCGGCGGCGCTGCACCACCGAGGTCAGCGCCCGTGGCAGGCCATCGCTGGCCTGATCCAGCCGCTGGCGCGGCGTTTCCAGCAGCGTTTCGGGACGCGGCAAGGCCCGGGACAGATCATTCAGCCGCTGGCGGCGCTGCTGCACCGCCTGCCCGGCGGCTCGCGCCAGCCGCGCGCCCTGGTTTTCGCTCCAGGCCAGAAGATCAAGCCGCACCGGCACGGCAAGTTCCGCCGCCGCAGTCGGCGTTGGTGCGCGCCGATCGGAGACAAAATCGATCAGTGTCGTATCCGTCTCATGTCCCACGGCGGAAATCAGCGGGATATCCGAGGCTGCCGCAGCGCGAGCGACACTTTCCTCGTTGAAGCCCCAAAGATCCTCGATCGAGCCGCCGCCCCGTGCCACGATGATCAGGTCCGGGCGCGGCAGGGCACCGCCCGGTGTGAGCCGGTTGAACCCTTCGATGGCGCGGGCCACCTCGGGGGCGCAGTTGCTACCCTGAACCGCAACCGGCCAGACCAAAACCTTGCGCGGAAACCGATCCCGCAGCCGGTGCAGAATATCGCGGATCACCGCACCCGAGGGCGAGGTCACAACCCCGATGATCTGCGGCAGATAGGGCAGCGGTTTCTTGCGTTCGGGCGCGAACAGGCCTTCGGCCTCAAGCTGTTTCTTGCGCTTTTCGAGCAAGGCCATCAGCGCGCCCTGACCCGCGACCGCAACCTCTTCCACGTTCATGTTGTATTTGGACTGCGCACCAAAGGCGGTAAGGCGCCCGGTGACCACCACCTCCAGCCCCTCTTCCGGGACCACCGACAGACCCGCGACCTGCCCCTTCCAGGTGGTGCAGGCCAGCACGCTGCGGTCATCCTTGACGTCGTAGTAAAGATGCCCCGAGCGCGCCTTGAAGACCCGCCCCACCTCGCCGCGCACCCGGATGCGCCCGAATGTGCTTTCCAGCGTGCGCTTCACCTCGCCCGAGATCTCGGAGACGGTGAATTCCGGCGCGTTCTGGCCGGGGGCGGGATCGTCGATCAGGTCAGACATCGGCTGCTCGTTCTGGTCTTGCTTTGGACAGGGTGCAGTGGCTGCGCGCCTGCGACCAAGCGGTTCTTGTTTTACAGGCCCGCGCAGCATAGAAGGCGCGACAAGCATGGCAAGCCCCCGGCGCCGGTCCATCGGCCTCGCGCATCGGAGCCCCTGCCGCAGGACAAGACACGCCCCGAACGCCGGGGCGGGCAGATCGGAGACAGTGCGATGAATATCCTTATCCTTGGCAGCGGCGGGCGCGAACATGCTCTGGCCTGGGCGGTGATGCAGAACCCCAAGTGCGACAAGCTGATCGTGGCCCCCGGCAATGCGGGTATCGCGCAGATCGCCGATTGCGCCAGCCTTGATATCGAACAGGGCGGCGCCGTGGTGACCTTTGCCGAGGAAAACGCCATCGATTTCGTCATCATTGGCCCCGAGGCGCCGCTGGCCGCTGGCGTTGCTGACCGGCTGCGCGAGGCAGGCATTCTGGTCTTCGGCCCTTCGGAAGCGGCGGCAAGGCTGGAAGCCTCCAAAAGCTTCACCAAGGAGATCTGCGATGCAGCCAAGGCGCCCACCGCCGCCTATGGGCATTTCACTGATGCGGATGACGCCAAGGACTATGTGCGCCAGCAGGGCGCGCCCATCGTGGTCAAGGCGGATGGCCTGGCCGCAGGCAAGGGCGTGATCGTTGCAATGGACGAGGCAACCGCGCTTGAGGCCATCGACGACATGTTCGGCGGCAGCTTCGGCGGTGCGGGCGCCGAAGTGGTGATCGAGGAATTCATGGAGGGCGAAGAAGCCTCCCTGTTCGTGCTGGTGGATGGCGAAGAGGTGCTGTCGATCGGCACCGCCCAGGACCACAAGCGCGTCGGCGAAGGCGACACCGGTCTCAACACCGGCGGCATGGGCGCCTATTCCCCGGCGCCGGTCCTGTCGGCCGAGATCGAAGCCCGCGCCATGGAAGAAATCATCAAGCCGACCATGGCGGAAATGGCCAAGCGCGGCGCGCCTTACCAGGGCGTCCTATATGCGGGCCTGATGATCAAGGACGGCCAGCCGCGCCTGGTCGAGTACAACGTGCGCTTTGGCGATCCCGAGTGCCAGGTGCTGATGATGCGCCTTGGCGCGCAGGCGCTGGACCTGATGCATGCCGCCGCCGAAGGGCGCCTGGGCGAGGCTCAGGTGAACTGGGGTGACGATCACGCCATCACTGTGGTCATGGCCGCCAAGGGCTATCCCGGTTCCTATCAGAAAGGCACCGAGATCCAGGGCCTTGAGGCCCTGCCCGAAGACAGCAGCAATATGGTGTTCCACGCGGGCACAAAGGCCGAGGGCGGCAAGATCCTCGCCAATGGCGGCCGGGTGCTGAACGTCACCGCCCGCGGCGAAACCCTGGCCGAAGCGCATGAACGCGCCTATGCCATGGTGGAGCGGATCGACTGGGCGGATGGCTTCTTCCGCCGCGACATCGGCTGGCGTGCCCTGAAGTAGGCGCCTGAGCCCGCCGATCTTTGACACCTGCACCTGCGAAAGGGCCATCGCGATGATATTGCGGGAAAAACCGGGGCTTTGGGCGCTGATCTTTGCGATGCAGGGATCGGTCCTGCCCCGGATCCTGCCGCGCATCCTGGCCGTGTCGGCCCTGGCGGCTGCGGTGGTCTGGGTGGATGGTCACATCTATTCCCTGCCCCATACCAATGCCGCGCCCTTTGCCGTCTTCGGGGTCGCCCTGTCGCTGTTTCTCGGATTTCGCAACAATGCCGCCTATGATCGCTGGTGGGAGGGCCGCCGCCTGTGGGGGCAGCTTGTCGCGGATCTGCGCACCCTTGGCCGCGAGGCAGAGATTTTTTTGCCGGACCGCCGCGACAGGCACCGGCTGCTGCGCCTCGCGCTCGGATTTCTGCACCTGCACCGGATCAACCTGCGAAAGTCGCGGGATTTCGCCAAAGCCGCGGAATGGGCCGGGCAGGATTTCTCTGCTGCGCCACATCCCCCCTGCGCCGCCTTGAACGAGATGGCCAGCATGGTTGGCAACACGGCCCCCGATGGATTTGCCCGCAAGGCACTGTCCGAGCGGCTCGCCGCGATCACCCTGGCACAGGCAGGCTGCGAACGCATCGCCAGCACGCCGCTGCCCTATGTCTATTCGCTCTTGGTGTTTCGCACCACCTACCTTTACTGCCTGCTCATTCCCTTTGCCCTGCTCGAAGGGGCTGGCTGGATGACACCCGTCTTTGTCGCCATTGTGGCCTATGTCTTTTTCGGCCTTGCAGAGGTCACCGAAGAGCTGTCGGATCCCTTTGCCGAAACCGCAAACGGGCTGCCGCTGGATGCCCTCTGCCGGACGGTCGAGATTTCCCTCTCTGCGCATCTGGACCTGCCGCCGCCGCCACCGATGGCGCCTCAGGCCTTTGTATTGAGCTAGCTCAGACCCCTGCCGATCCGAACCGTCGGATATTCATAAGTGTTTTCACGGCCCTTGCCGTAGGCTACTACGTTCGCCAAGCCTTGGAGGCAAAATGGACAATTACCCGGACCAAGCCGCTCTGGACCAGCTTTATGCCGACCGTGACCTGGCACAGCTCGCCTTTGAATTCTCACCCGTCGGCATCGTGGTGACGGAAAACCGCGTGCTGCGCGAGTGCAATCAGCGCTTCTGCGAAATGTTCGGCTATGCCCGCGAAGAGATGTTGGACCGGCTGTTTGCCTTTCTCTATCCGTCGGACGAGGAATTTCAAAATCTGCGCAACCGCGGGGATACCAGCCTCGGCCAGGGCAATCCTTACTGGGACGAACGGGTGATGAAGCGCAAGACGGGCGAATTGTTCTGGGTGCGCGTGCGCGGCCACACCTTCACGCCCGACGAGCCCCTGGGGCGCGCGGTCTGGAGTTTCGCCGATCTGTCGGGCGTGCGCCCCTATCAGCCGCTGACCCGGCGCGAGCGCGAGGTCTATTCGCTGTTGCGCGAGGGCAAGACCAGCAAGGAAATCGCGCGGATCCTAGACCTCAGCTATCGCACGGTAGAGGTGCATCGGGCGCGCCTGCTGAAAAAGGTTGGCGCCAACAATACCGCCAGCCTGTTTTCCTCGCTTGGCGATATCGGCGGCGACCACGTGGTGCGCAGCAATAGCCCGTGATGATCAGATGAGAGTGGAACGCCTGAACCCGGAGGAGCCGCGCCTTGAGGCGGTTCTGGATCTGATCCGGAGCAGCTTTGCCTTCATGGAGGGGCGTATCGATCCGCCCTCTTCGATGCGGGATCTGACGCCACAGAGCCTGGCCGAACAGTGCCGCAAGGGCGAAATCTGGGTCATTGGCACGCCGCCTCTGGCCTGCATGTTCCTGACACCGAAACAGGACTGCCTTTATCTGGGCAAACTGGCGGTGGCCGAAAGCAGTCGCGGCATGGGTCTTGCCCGCAGCCTGATCGATCATGCCCTGCGCCGCGCACGGGATCTGGGATTGCCCGCGGTTGAGCTGCAGACCCGCGTGGAACTAGTGGAGAACCACGCAGCCTTTGCCCGGCTGGGGTTCGTGCAAACAGGCAGCACCGCGCATCCCGGCTTTGATCGGCCGACCTCGCTGGTGTTTCGCCGGTCTGCCTGAAGATCGAAAAAGCCCTCCCGCCCGCTGCGCGGCCTTCAAAGAAGGCGCTTGGCCGTTGGGCCAGGCGCCGCGCTGCGCGCGGCACTTCAGCGGTCCGCCGCTGCTGTATCACATTAGGCGCAGTTCAAGGCCCTGGTGACCGAACTGCTGTCGACAAAGCCGCCAATTGCCCTCGTCTTGATCCCCGAAGCCGTCAGGCGCGTGGCCATCACCCGCGACCAATTGGCATCGACGGTGACAAGCTCCACCCCCTCGCCGCAGTCGCGAATGCCGGAGGTGATGAAATCCTGACCGATCCGGTGGTTGGTCAGCCCGGCCAAGCTGGCGACGGCCTCCAGTGCCCCATCCTTGAAACGCCAGATGCGCAGGGTCTTGGCCAGATGGGGACGGTCGATATAGGCCAGTTCCACATATCCGTCGCCGTCCAGGTCCGCAGCTCCGATCGGAGCCAGCCAGCGATTGCGCTGGCCTATATGCGGCGTCTCGGCGATCTTGCCCTCTGCCCCATAAAGCGCCAAAGCTGCGCCCAGACCCATATCCGTCTCAACGACCATAGCCGCATCCGGGCGCCCATCCAGATCCAGATCCACCGGACGCGGGGCCAGATCCTCGAACACATGGTCCACAGGCAGATCGATCTTGAACTGACGTATCGCCCCATCGGATCCGCTCAGGCGCAAGGACAGACCGGTCCATTCAACCGCGTCGCCAAGCACCGCATGGGCATAGCGCGTGGTCGGGCCGTAAAAGCTGGCTTCCGTGAGCGCGACAGCGGCTCTCGAACGGTCTTGGGCGTCCGTCTGCGCCTCGACAGGCGCGCCCGGAACCGCCAGCCACAGGCACATCGCCTGCGCGGCGCGGCGCAAGGAACGCGGCCAGAAAGCAGTCGGTCGACGCCGCGCCCCCTGACCCCGCAGAGCCATCAGATCTGCTTTTCAGGCAGCTGCACGATCAGACCGTCCATCGCGTCCGTCACCTTCAGCTGACAGGTCAGGCGCGAGCGGGCCGGATCGGGCTCATAGGCGAAATCCAGCATATCCTCTTCCATGTCATCCTTGGCGGGCAGTTTCTCGACCCAATCGGGATGGATATAGACGTGGCATGTGGAACAGGCACAAGCGCCGCCACAATCCGCCTCGATCCCCGGGATATTGTTGTCCCGAGCGCCTTCCATCACGGTCAGCCCGTTGGCCACCTCGACAACATGCTCGGTGCCATTGTGTTCGACATAGGTGATCTTTGCCATGGTCGCGTCTTCCCTTTTTCGGTACTTGCAAGCCTGTTTAGCCAAGCCCCCGTCGCTGTGCCAGCCCAATCTATGCAACCTTGCGTCCCGGCTGGACACCCTCGCCATTTGTTCTACTTTTGTTCCAGTTGAGATTTCTGGATGCCAAAGATGAACCGCAAGCCTGCCCCCTCCCGCACTCCGCCCAGCTGCCTGACCTCCGACCGGTTGCAGCAACGCCCCGAGAACGCCCGTGTCTGCGTGGCCGGGCTGGTCATCCTGCGGCAGCGGCCCGGCACCGCAAGGGGGGTGATCTTCATCACGCTGGAGGATGAAACCGGCGTGGTGAACGTGATCGTCTGGCGCAACATATACGAGGCTTACAGGCGCGCCGTGATTTCCGGACGCCTCCTGCGGATCACCGGACGGCTGCAGCGGAGCCATTCGGTCACCCATGTGATCGCGGAAACCATCGAGGATATATCCGGCATGCTGGACCTGTTGCTTGTGCCGCAAGGGCGCAGCAAAGATCCGGCCTTTGCGCCCCTAGCAAAAATACACTAGCCTGCCGCAAAACCCGCCGGTCTGACCAAAAGACCACAAGAGGTGCGCGCATATGAGCAGCCGATCCACCTTCCCGTTCCGCGCCGCCGCCCTGGCCCTGCTGGTGGCCTTGACCGCCTGTACCGCCCCTTCCGAAAGCGACCGTCCCCTCGCGCCGACGGCCCCGCCGGGCGCCGAGCCGGGCAGTTGCTGGGATCGCCACATCAGCCCGGCGGTCATTGAGACGGTGACTGTCCAGGTCCTGGTCGAGCCGGAGCTGCGCGCGCCCGATGGGCAGATCCTGCAGCCCGCCGTCTTTCGCACCGAAACCCGCCAGGACATCGTGCGCCCGCGCAGCCAGACCTGGCTGCAGATCACCTGCCCGGTGGATATGACACCGGATTTCATCGCCTCCCTGCAACGCGCCCTTGCGGTGCGCGGCGACTACACCGGCGCCATTACCGGCTCACTGGATCGCCCGACCCGCCAGGCCATCCTGCGCTACCAGCGCCGCTATGGGCTGGAAAGCCAGCTGCTCTCTCTCGAAAGCGCCCGCCGCCTGGGGCTGATCTCCGTTGCAAACTAGCGCCAGCAACAGCCCCCCGACGCATATGCCACGCCCCTTCTCCCCGGTTCACCCAGCCCGGCGGCTCTGCTAGGGTCCAGCCGGAAACACAGACCGGCCCACAGGCGCTGTGGGCAAATGCGCTCTGGAGCACGATAGATCATGGAACATGACCGCCTGCCGGATACCGGCTTTCTTTCCGGAGCTTCGGCTCCGCTGCGGCAGATGCTGGAAAGCCAAGCCAGTGATATCCGCCTGTCCCAGGGCGAAACCCTGTTCGAACAGGGCGACACCGGAGGTGCGCTCTATGCCATTGTCGAAGGCGCGCTGGAATTCTCCATCCTGTCGGTCGCCGGGCGCAAGCTGACGCTGGACCTGATGCGCCCCGGCGCCATCTTTGGAGAGATTGCCCTCTTCGACCCCGGTGAGCGCACCGCCACGGTGACCGCGACAGAACCCAGCCGCCTGCGCCGCCTGCGCAACCGCGATATTCTCGGCCAGATCGAACGGCACCCGGAACTTGCCGGAGACCTGCTGCGGCTTGCCGGGCAACGCATGCGCTGGATGAGCGCGCAATTGAACGAACAGGTCTTCCTGCCCATGCCGGTGCGCCTGGCGCGCAAGCTGCTGTACCTCACACCGGAAGGCGGCAATGGTCGGCTGGGTCTGTCACAAAGCGAGTTGGCGGAGTTTGTCGGTGCCACCCGCGAGGCCGTCTCCAAGACGCTGTCGCATTGGAAACGATCCGGCATCATCGAGATCAACCGTGGCGCGCTGCAAATCATCGACCGCAAGGCCCTTGGTCTCTTGGCGGAGCCGGAACTGCTCTGATCGCTGAAGCGCGGTTGGCAGGATGTCTCACCACCTTCACGATGTCTGACGCCCAGGATTTCTGACGCCTATGTGAACTGGATCACAGAAACGTGTACCCGTAGCTGTCATGGTCACTCACAGGTCAGGCATTTATCGTTCCATCCCAATGCCTGACCCATTTATCAAGAGCCATGTGCCCGCCAGCGCATGGCTCTTTTCCTGTCCGCCTGTCCCTCTTTTCCTGCCTGCCCCTCCCAACGGAAAAAGGCCGGGACATCGCCCGGCCTTTTCCTGAATTCACCCACGTGCGGGCGTGACCTGATCGCTCATTCGGTGAGGTTCAGGGCCACAAAGCGCGGCTCGCCACTGCGGCGCACCAGAAGAAGCAGAGACTTGCGCCCGGCCTCTTTGGCCTCCGCGATGCGGGCCTCAAGATCGCCGATTCCGGACAGTTTCTGCTGACCGGCTTCGGTGATCACATCCCCTGCCCGCAGGCCCTTTTCCCAGGCTTCGGAGGTCTCGTCCACAGAGAGGATCACCAGACCGTCCGTGCCCTCGGGCACGTTCAACTCGCCGCGCAGCTCGTCGGTCAGGATGCCAACGGAAAGGCCGAGAAGCTGTTTCTCGGTCTGCTCGGGCGCGCTTTTGTCATCGTCCGAGCGCCCGGCCTGACGTTCCGCATCCTCACGCCGCCCCAGGACGACCTTCAGCGTTTCGGTCTTGCCTTCGCGGTAGACCACAACCCGTACCGTCTTGCCGACCTCGGCATTGCCGACGCTGCGCACCAGCCCGCGGGTGTCATCCACCACGGCGCCATCAAAGCTGAGGATCACGTCGCCCGCCAGCATGCCGGCCTCCTTGGCCGGACCTTCGGGCACATCGGTGACCAGGGCGCCCTTGGCGGCTTCCAGGCCCATGGCCTCGGCCACGTCATCGGTCACATCCTGGATACGCACACCCAACCAGCCGCGACGGGTCTCGCCGTATTCCTTCAACTGATCGACCACCTTGCTGACCACGTTGGAGGCCATGGAAAAGCCGATCCCGATCGAGCCGCCATTGGGCGACAGGATCGCGGTGTTCACGCCGACAACCTCGCCATCCATGTTGAACAGCGGCCCGCCCGAGTTGCCCCGGTTGATGGCCGCATCGGTCTGGATGTAATCGTCATAAGAGCCGGACAGTTCCCGGTTGCGCGCCGAGACGATCCCGGCAGAGAGCGAGAACCCCTGTCCCAGCGGATTGCCCATGGCGATGACCCAATCACCCACACGGGCGGTGTCGCTGTCGCCGAAGGTGACGAATTTCAACGGCATCGGGGCATCGACCTTCAGAAGGGCGATATCGGTGGTGGGATCGGTGCCAATGACCTTGGCCGGCAACAGTTCCGCAGGCTGACCATCGCCCGGGAAGAATTCGATCTCGATCTCGTCGGCCTCTTTGATCACGTGATCATTGGTGACGATATAGCCATCCTCGGAAATCACGAAACCGGACCCCAGCGCAGACGAACGGCGCGGGCGTTCAGGGGCGCCATTGCCATTGCGATCCTGGAACTCGCGGAAGAAATCCTCGAACGGGGATCCCTCGGGCACGATACCCTGCGGGCCGGTGCGGCCCTCGATCACCGTTGTCGTCGTGATATTCACCACCGCCGGGCTGACCTTTTCCGCCAGGGGCGCCAGGCTTTCGGGGCGGGCCTGAGCCATCAGAGCCTGCGCCAAAACCATAACGCTGCTGATCAGGGCCAGCATGAACAGACGCCAAGGGGCGTCCTGCCTGCTTTCCGAGTCAAAATAAGAAATTGCCTGTGACTGCACGGCACTACTCCTTGTTGTCGCCATTCCGGTCATCGCCATTCCGGTTTCTCCTCCTGGCCTGTCGCTGTGGTTCTGCGGGAAGGGCAGAACTGCAGACTGCACCTAATGTAGGCGCTTCCCTGCGTGCTGCAATGAATGTTGCACGTCTTCAAATCGATGTGAAATCCATTGTCGCCTCTGGCGCCCGCTTTTCTGGTGCTTTTGAAACGCGAAAGGGGCCGACACTCAGGTCGGCCCCTTCCAGATGTCAATAAACCTGGCTGTGCGGTTACCGCGAGGCAGACACCCCGGTCGAGGACTTCAGGTAGTTGAAGAACTCGGAATCCGGCGACAGCACGAGGGAAGAATTGCCCTGCTGCATCGAGCGCGCATAGGCGGTCAGGCTGCGATAGAAGTCAAAGAATTCAGGGTCGCGGCCATAGGCTTCGGCAAAGATGCGGTTACGTTCAGCGTCCGCTTCACCACGAATGATCTCTGCTTCGCGTTCCGCTTCGGAAACCAGTTCCACCTCGGTCCGGTCGGCCTGGGCGCGAACCCGCTGGGCGGCTTCCTCACCACGGGCGATCTCGTCGGCGGCCTCCCGCTCACGCTCGGCGCGCATCCGCGCAAAGGTGGCTTCGAGGTTGGCCTGCGGCAGGTCGGTGCGCTTCAGACGCACGTCGATCACCTCGATGCCGAACCCGCTGGCCTCGCTGATGGCGCCATTGCGGATCCGCAGCATCAGTGCGGCCCGATCCGAGGACAGGATATCATTGGAGCTGACCGAACCAAGCACCTCTCGCGTTTGAGCGCGCATGATCTTGTCCAGGCGGTTCTCCGCACCCGGAATACCGGAGGCACCCACCGCTTCGCGGAACTGGCGCAGATCGGTGATCCGGTAGCGGGCGAAGGCATCGACCACCAGGCGGCGATCATCCTCGGGGGTGACTTCCAGCGGACCGACCTCAAGGCTGAGGATCCGGTCGTCATAGCGCACCACCTCATCGATCACCGGCAGCTTGAAGGCAAGACCGGGCTGTTCCTGAACCGCAACCACACGGCCAAAGCGCAGGACCAGCGCCTTTTGGCGTTCATCCACGATGAAGATCGCAGAGAGGGCCGCGACGACCGCCACGACAAGAAGCGGGATAATAAGGGTCGACTTGTTCATCGGTTGCCCTCCGTCCGGCGCAATTCGTTGAGCGGCAGATAGGGCACGACACCCTGGCCGCCCTCACCGGTGGACTGGTCGATGATCACCTTGTCCACATTGCCCAGAACCTCTTCCATGGTTTCCAGGTAAAGACGCTTGCGGGTCACTTCCGGCGCCTTTTCGTATTCTTCCAGAACCGCCGAGAAACGGCTGGCCTCACCACGCGCCTGGTTCACGACCTGGGCGCGATAGGCTTCGGCCTCTTCCAGGGTCTGGGCCGACTGACCACGCGCGGCCGCCAGTTTGCGGTTGGCATAGGCATCGGCCTGCTTTTCAAGACGGTCACGTTCCTGACCGGCGGATTGCACTTCGCGGAAGGCATCCTTCACCGGTTCGGGCGGGTCGGCCTGGTCGAAGTTGACGCGCACGATGTTCACGCCGCTGTCATAGCTGTCGAGCGTCTCCTGGATCAGCTCTTCCAGCCGCGCGGTGATCACGCCACGATCCCGGTTCAGGATCGGCGCCAGTTCCGACTGTGCGATGATTTCGCGCATGGCCGATTCCGCAACCGCCTGGATCGTGGCCTGCGGATCGCGCAGGTTGAACAGGAAATTGGCCGGATCATTGATGTTCCAGACCACCTGGAAATCGACGTCGATGATGTTTTCATCGCCGGTCAGCATCAGGCCTGCATCCACGCCGCGCGTGCCGGATCCGATATTCTCGGTCTGCTCGACAAGAACCGGGATCACCTCGTAGGTGACAAAGGGCCAGGGGGCAAAGTTCAGACCCGGCTGGCCGGTGTCGTGATATTCGCCCAGGAACAGCTCGACCGAGCGTTCTTCGGTCTTCACCGAGTAAAAGCTGGCCATCCCCCAGAGGATCGCAGCCGCAACCGCGCCGATGGCCAGGGTGCCCTTGGTGAATAAGGGCGCGCCGCCGCCGCCAGAGCCGCCACGACCACCGCCACCGGTGCCATTGCCGCCCCGACCGCCCATCAGGACGCGGAATTGCTCCTGCCCTTTTTTCAAGAGCTCGTCGATCTCGGGAATCTGGGGATCCTCGGGGCGTCGGCCACCGCCGCCACCGCCATTGTTGTCTCCCCGGTTGCCTCCGCCACCGCCGGAAGAGCCTCCGCCCCCCCAGGGACCACCGCTATTGCCAGCCATATGTCTCCTATCCCTTTACTGCCGCAGCTTCGCGGCAAGAGTTTTACTGTGCCCTAACCTGTAGCTTTTGGCCGGTTTTTCAAGCCGTCCGCACAGGTGTTTTCATCGTTACCAGTTCCTCGGACATGGTCGGGTGTACCGCCACGGTCCGGTCAAAGTCTTCCTTGGTTGCGCCCATCTTGACCGCAATGCCCGCCAGCTGGATCATCTCGCCCGCGCCCGGTGCGACGATATGGCATCCCAGCACCTTGCGGCTGGCCTTGCTGACGATCAGCTTCATCAGGACCCGCTGGGCACGCCCGGCAAAGGCCTGCTGCATCGGCTTGAAGGAGGTGGCATAAACCTCGATCGGCTCCTGCTTGGCGGCCTCTTCCTCGCTCAGACCCACGGTGCCCATTTCCGGCTGGGTGAAGATCGCCGTCGGGATCAGGTCGTGATCGGGGCTGGTGGGGTTGCCGTTGAACACGGTCTCCACAAAGGCCATGCCTTCGCGGATCGCGACCGGCGTCAAGTTCACCCGGTCGGTCACATCGCCGATGGCATAGACCGAAGGCATGCCGGTCTGGCTGTATTTGTCCACGACGATTTCGCCCTTGCGGCCGCGTTCGATCCCCAGATCCTCAAGCCCGAGATCATCCGCATTGGGGGCGCGGCCGGTGGCATACATCACCTGATCAAACAGCGCCTCGTCGCCATTGGTGGCCTTGACGCGGATCTTGTCCCCCTCGCTGGTCATCTCGATCACATTGGTGCCCAGGTGTAGATCGATGCCGGACTGGCACATTTCCTCGGACACGAGGCCGCGCGCCTCGTCATCAAAACCGCGCAGGATCTGCGCACCGCGGTAGTATTGCGTGGTCTTCACACCCAGCCCGTTCATGATCCCGGCAAATTCGCAGGCAATATAGCCCCCGCCGACGATCAGGATGCTTTCGGGCAGTTTCTCAAGGTGGAAGATGTCGTTCGAGGTGATCGCCAGATCGCTGCCGGGGAACTCGGGCACGATGGGGCGGCCGCCGGTGGCGATCAGGATATGCTTGGCGCTCTTGCGGCTGCCGTCCGACAGTTCGACCGTATGGGCATCCAAGAGTTTGGCGCGCGCATCAAAGCTTTCGACGCCGCTGTTCTTCAGCAGGTTCCGGTAGATACCTTCCAGCCGATCCAGCTCGGCTTCCAGCTTGCCCTTGAAGGCACCCCAGTCAAAGGCGCCCGGCTGGATGTCCCAGCCATAGGCCTGGGCATCCTCGACCATGCCGGAATACTCGCTGGCAAAGACCATCAGTTTCTTCGGCACGCAGCCCCGGATCACGCAGGTGCCGCCATAGCGGTCTTCCTCGGCCAGGGCGACCTTGGCACCACCCGCTGCCGCAACCCGCGCCGCGCGCACGCCGCCGGAGCCGCCGCCAATGACAAAGAGATCGTAATCAAAGCTCATGAAACTGCTGCCTTCTCAGTCCGCAAGGTCGGTGAACAGATTGTCGGTTTCGACGAAATCCAGCTTGTCCTGCTCCACCGTGCCTTCGTTTATGTCTCGTGTTTCAACCGTGCCATCGCCGTAGCCGATGATGACGGTGTCACAGATATCGATGAAGAGACCGTTTTCAACCACGCCCGGGATCTGGTTCAAGACCATCGCCAGCTGGCGCGCATTGCCGATCCGCTTCAGATGCAGGTCCAGAATGTAATTGCCCTCATCGGTGACAAAGGGCGCATCGCCATTCATCCGCAGGGTCGCGCTTCGGCCCAGAACATCCATGGAAACAAGGGTTTCCTCGATCATGGCCTGTGTGGTCTGCCAGCCAAAGGGAATGATCTCCACCGGCAGGGGAAAGGCACCCAGGGTTTCCACCTCCTTGCCCGCATCGGCGATAACAACCATTTGATCAGAGGCGGTGGCGACGATCTTCTCCTGCAAGAGCGCACCGCCGCCGCCCTTGATCAGGTTGAGATCCTCGTCGAACTCATCGGCGCCATCGATGGTGAGATCCAGCCACTTGGCCTCGTCCAGAGAGATCACGGAGATCCCCACCTCGCGCGCCAGTTCCGCGGTGCGGCTCGAAGTCGGCACTGCGGTGAACCTCAGCCCCTGTTCACGCACCATCTCGCCCAGGCATCGCACCAGCCAGGCGGCCGTCGAGCCGGTCCCCAGGCCGACGCGCATGCCATCCTCGACCATATCGGCCGCCCGCTTGGCGGCAACGAACTTGGCCTTGTCGATGGGAGAGAGGTCCCCGGTCATGTCATCGGCTCCGAACAAGAGGTTTGCAGGCCTTATAAGCAAAGCCGCGCGCAACTGCGAGGGACAATTGAAACCTCACAGTAGATCGCCGGTTCACCCCGCTTGCAGGTTGCGGATGACACGGGCCATCAGGACCAGGAACTGCTGGCGGTCCTTGGCGGTCAGCCCGGCCAGGGCCGTGTCGTTGACACCCGCCGCGGCCGCAATCGCGGCCTCCTGCAAGGCCTCTGCCTTGGCGGTGAGGCAGATCATCTTTGAGCGTTTGTCGGTTTGTGAGGGGCGTTTTTCGATCAGCCCATCCCGCTCCATCCGGGCAAGCGTATTGGCCATGGTCGCCTGTTCCACCGCAAGGGCCGCCGTCAGATCCGCCTGGGTGCGCTCATCCCCTTGCCACAATTCCAGCAGAACCATGAATTGCGCAGGCGCAATCCCCAGAGACGCGATCTTGCGGTGCAGCGTTGATGCAAACAGCCGCGCCATGTGATTGGCCAGAAACCCGGCCGAGCTTTGCTTGAAATCGGACATAGCGACAGAAAGCACTTGAATAGCATGCTGTGCAACTCCATTTCAATAGCATGCTATCTACATTCAGGAGCCCTCATGAAAACTCGCATCCACGCCGCAGCCGGATCCATCGCCCTTGTGACCATCTCCGGCTTCTGGCTCTCCACGCTGATCTCCGAACTGTTTCTGAGCCAGGCCGCCATAACGACCGTGAAGACAGCCGTTCTATACGGAATGATCCTGCTGATCCCGGCCCTGGCCACGACAGGCGTCACCGGGGCCGCGCTTGGCAAGGGCATGAAACTGCCACAGGTCCAGGCCAAGACAAGGCGCATGAAGCTCATCGCCCTGAACGGCCTGGGGATCCTCCTGCCCAGCGCCATCTTTCTGGCGATGAAGGCACAGGCGGGGTCATTTGAAGGGCTGTTCTATGCCGTGCAGCTGCTGGAACTCTGCGCCGGAGCCCTCAACATCACGCTACTGTCGCTCAACATGCGGGACGGGATCGCCCTGTCGCGCCGCCGCAAGGCAGCCATGGCACGCTAGACCGGTTCGGGATCACCAAGGCGTGTTTCCTATTGGAAACGCCGGAAACGGACACTACCCATATCGGGGAGACACTTAGAGTGACCCCATGACACCGATCTATCGCCTGCACTACGCCCCGGACAACGCCTCGCTGATCATCCGCCTGGCGCTGGAGGAGCTTGATCAACCCTTTGAAACGGTTCTGGTCGACCGCCGCGGTGGCGCATTGGACAGCCCCGGCTACCGGGCCCTGAACCCGCAGGGGCTGATCCCGGTGCTGGAAACCCCGGATGGCCCGATGTTTGAAACCGCAGCCATCCTGCTGTGGCTGGGAGATCGCCATGGCTCAGTGCTGCCCGATGCGACCAGCCGGGATCGGGCCTGGTGCCTCAAGTGGCTGTTCTTCCTCTCCAATACCCTGCATGCGGATCTGAGGATCCTGTTCTATCCAAAGAAATATATGGGGCCGGATCCCGCCCGGCAGGAGGATCTGCGCCAGGGGGTGACAGCGCGGCTTGTCACCCATCTTGCAACCATCGAAGCCGCCGCCGCCGAGAACACGCCTTGGCTGGCCGGTGACAGGCCGTCGGCACTGGACCTGTACCTGGCCTGCATGATGCGCTGGATGGCGCTGTATCCAGAGGGACGCGACCGCAGCTGGTTCGATCTGGCCGCAACTCCCCGGCTCAAGGACATGCTCACGCGTCTGGAGCAACGCCCCTCTGTTGCTCTCGCACAAGCCGCAGAAGGGTTGGGGGATACGCCCTTCACCCAACCTGTGTATGCAAACCCTCCCGAAGGATCGGCCACCTGAATGTTCCTCTCCGTATTTGATATGTTCAAAGTGGGCATCGGCCCGTCGTCCTCTCATACCATGGGGCCGATGGTGGCCGCGGCGCGGTTTCTCGACATGATGCGTGCCGCCCCCTTCGCTTTTCATGGGCTGCGCGCGTCGCTGCATGGCTCGCTCGCCTTTACCGGGGTGGGCCACGCGACCGACCGCGCCACCATCCTGGGCCTCGCCGGGTTCACGCCCGACAGCTATGACGACGACAAGGCCAAAGCTGCCCTGACCGCCATAGAAGAGACAAAGACCATCGCACCCGAGGGGCTGGGGCAGCTGCAGTTTGACCCCAAGGCGGACCTGATCTTCGACTATGATCACGCCCTGCCCGGCCATGCCAACGGCATGATCCTGATGGGCACCGATGCACAGGGCGACGTGATCCTGCAGCAGGTCTTCTACTCGGTCGGCGGCGGCTTCGTGCTGACCGAAGAGGAGCTGGCCGCAGGCAAGGCCACCGATGAGGGCGCCCCGGTCCCCTACCCGTTCAAATCCGCCGCCGAAATGCTGGAGATGTCCAGGACAAGCGGCAAGAGCGTCGCCGCCATGAAACGCGCCAACGAGATCTCGCGCTCCAGCGCGATCGACCTGACCAACGGCACCGCGCGGATCTGGCAGGTGATGAACGACTGTATCGACCGCGGTCTGGACCGGGACGGCCTTCTGCCCGGTGGCCTCAGCATCCGCCGCCGCGCCAAGGGTATCCATCAGGCGCTCCTGGCCGAACGCGGCATGAATCTCTCGGCACCGCATACGATCAACGACTGGATCAGCGTCTACGCCATGGCCGTGAACGAGGAAAACGCCGCCGGTGGTCAAGTGGTGACCGCCCCCACAAACGGCGCGGCAGGCGTTCTGCCGGCAGTGCTGCGCTACTATCTGGATCACGTCCCCGGCGCGACCGAGCGCAATATCGAGGATTTCCTGCTCACCGCCGCCGCGATTGGCGGGCTGGTGAAGTTCAACGCCTCCATTTCAGGCGCCGAAGCAGGCTGCCAGGCCGAGGTCGGCTCTGCCGCCGCCATGGCTGCGGCAGGCCTTTGCGCCATTCTGGGTGGCAGCCCGGAGCAGGTGGAAAACGCCGCTGAAATCGCGCTGGAGCATCACCTTGGCATGACCTGCGATCCGGTCAAGGGCCTGGTGCAGGTGCCTTGTATCGAGCGCAATGGATTGGGCGCGATCAAGGCGGTCTCGGCGGCCTCGCTGGCCCTGCGTGGCGACGGGCAGCATTTCGTGCCGCTGGATGCCTGCATCGAGACCATGCGCCAGACCGGCGCCGATATGAATGAGAAGTACAAGGAAACCTCGCTCGGGGGGCTTGCGGTCAACGTGCCCAATTGTTGAGCGACAGGCATTCCTGACCTTGTCCTTGTCTTGGCGCGCGCCTAGCGTGCCCGCATGACTGAAGATCGCCCCCTCCTTGGCATTGTCCTGATGCTTGGTTTCTGCGTCCTCGCGCCCTTGGGCGATGCGGTGGCGAAGCTGCTGGGTGGGCATATGCCGCTGGGAATGCTGATCTTTGTCCGGTTTGCCGCCCAAGTCATCCTGCTGGTGCCCCTGGTCTGGGGCGGGCAGCGCCTGTGGCGGATGAAGGGCCGCGTGTTGCGGCTGACCTTTCTGCGCACGCTTTTACATATCGGCGGCATCGGTGCGATGTTCACCGCGCTCAAACACCTGCCTCTGGCGGATGCGGTGGCGATTGCCTTTGTGATGCCCTTCATCATGTTGCTGATCGGCAAATTCATCCTCGACGAAGAGGTCGGTGCCCGGCGGATCATTGCCTGTATCGTCGGTTTTGGCGGCACCCTCCTGGTGATCCAACCGAGTTTCGCCGCGGTTGGCCTGCACGCACTCTGGCCCCTCGCCGTTGCGGTGATCTTTGCCTTCTTCATGATGGTGACCCGGCAGATCGCCAAGGAAACCGATCCGATCGGCCTGCAGGCGGTGTCTGGCGCCATGGCCTGTGCCCTGCTGGCGCCACTGCTGCTGATCGGCGATGCCTTTGATATCGAGGGGCTGGAGATCGTCGCGCCGGACCTGTGGATCAGCTTTCTGATGGCCAGCATCGGGGTGCTTGGCACCGGCGCGCATCTGTTGATGACCTGGAGCCTGCGCTACGCCCCCGCCGCCACGCTGGCCCCGATGCAATACCTGGAGATCCCGGTTGCCACCCTGTTCGGCTGGCTGATCTTCTCCGAATTCCCCAACAGCATGGCCGCCGCCGGGATCGTCATCACGGTGGCCGCCGGGCTATATGTGATCCTGCGTGAACAGGCCGTGGCCCGCCGGGCCGCAAAAGACGCTATGCCGCAATCGCCCGCATGAGCGGCGCAAGATAGCGCCGTGGCACGATGCCCAGCAGACCGGGCCCATCCGGTTCCAGCCAGATCGCGCCCTCGGCCCGGTTCGACGTGCCGATCCGGCTGGTCGGGCACATCTTCAGGCCTTCGATGGGCCAGACCAGCCCGCCCGAACGCCCGGTCACCGGTTGCATCGGAAACAATGAGACGACCTCTCCCGGCTGCATCGGCAGGTCGATGCGCCGGGTCAGGTGAAACACCAGCTCATTGGCGCCAATCAGGATGCAGGGGCTTCGCCCCGGCTGGATCAGCGTGTGGAAGGCCGCCAGCTGGTGATCGACCCGCGCGCCCAGAAAGCCCGCGCCCAGCACCACCGGCGCCCGGATCGAGCGCAGCGCCTTGTCGAAATCGGTGGTGTCCTGTTCGGGCAGATGAAAGAGAACCTCCGGCGGCATCCCCCGGTGCACAGGTTCTGGCAGCGAATCGAAATCCCCGATCACCGCCTGTGGCACATAGCCCTGCTCCAACGCCTGTGCCGCGCCGCTGTCGGCCGCCACCAGCACCGGCGCCAGGGCCAGAGCCTCCTGCAGATCCCGTTTTTCCAGATGGCCACCGCCGACCAATGTCACCGGCCCGGCCTCGTCAACAATCAGCTTCTTCATGCGGGGATTTCTCGCAGATCTGGAAACAGGTCACAATCTAAACACAAAATGATACGATCAATTGCACGGATTCGCGCAGAATTTGTCGTTGCTGCTCCATAGTGTGAACGGCGACGACTTAGGTGAGGACGAGCTGCCCATGGTACAAAATAACAAAGTTTTGACCGTTTCCTACGGGACCTTCTCCTGCACGCTAGAAGGGTTCGAGGATTCCTTCGACACCATGAAGGCAATTGCCGAGTATTTTCGGGATCTTGCCGCAGACGACCGATACTTTGGCGCGGAACCGCCGCAGCCCGATGCGGATATGCTCGCCCGGATCGCCCAGCGCGAAATCGCCCGCCAGGTCGAGGCCCGCACCAGCGACACCGGCATCCACCTGCGCGCCGCCACCTCGACACCGCTGCCCCCTGTACCAGCAGATGACCTACCAGCAGATGATGCGGGTTTGAGCGACGCAGACGTATCGTCAGAGGCAGAGCCCGCCACACCCGAAGCAGTAACGCCCGAAGCAGCCACCCCCGAGGAGGAGCTGCAGGCGCCCCGCCCCGATGCGCCCACCCCCGATCCCAGCAAGATCGCGGCCATCTCAGCCGCCGTTGCCGCCCATGCTGCCGAGGCTCAAGCTGTAGAGACGCAAGACGAAGCCGAAGCGGCAGAAACTGATGACACGGATGCAGCTACCGCTCAGGACGCTGAAGAGCGAGAGCTGCAGGAAACCGAAGCGGAACCGGTTACACCGGCGGCACACAAACCCTCGGATAGCGAAAGCATCGCCGCCAAGCTGCGCCGCATCCGGGCCGTGGTCGCCAAGTCGCCGGAACCGGAAGAGGATTTCTCCGAGGACGAGCACGCCGACAGCATCCTGCCCGATAGCGCAGCGCCGGAAGCCTCTGTGGATACCAGCGCAGAGCCTGCCGAAGCCCCGGACCCGGCAGAGGAACAGATCGCAGAGGCTGAGACCCCGCCTGAAGCGGCAAGTGCGACCCACGAGGATGACGAGATCAGCCGCGTCCTGTCGCAGCTCAGCGCGGAAAAAGCCGAAGCGACCGCTGCCGAAGCCAAAGCCGAGGCCCCCGAACCGCCAGCCGAGCAAAGCGCTGCCGAGCCAGAAAAGACGGCCCCGCGCCGCCGCGCACGCATTGTCAAAGTCAAACGCGCCGACTTGGAGCAAGCGGTTGCCTCGGGCGCGCTGGAAGAGGCGTCAAAACCCGCCGAGCCGGAATTCGAAAGCTCGCTTTCGGACGAGGATGAAGATGACCTGATGCGCGAACTGGCAGCGGTCGAGGCCGATCTGCTGGCAGCCTCCTCGGAACCGGAGGCCGAAACGCCCGCTGCAGACCAGGAAACGGCAAACCAGGAAGCCGCGTCCGGTGAAGAGATTGAAGACACCAAGGTCGAGGCAGTACAGACACCGTCCGACAGTGGCCGCCCGGAGCGCCCCGCGCCCGATCTCGCCGACCGCGATGTTTCACGTCTGATGGCCGCAGCCGATGAAAAACTCGGCGCGCCCGAAACCGCCTCTTCGCGGGAAACCTACAATCAGCTGCGCGCCGCCGTTGCCGCGGCACAGGCAGATGGATCCGCAGGCGCCGCTGGCGATGGCGAAGACAGCAAGGCCGCCTATCGCAAGGATCTGGCCGATGTGGTGAAACCTCGGCGCCCCCGCGTCCGCGGCGACAGGGAGGCGCGCAAGCCCGTATCCACCGGACGCCCGGCGCCGCTGAAACTGGTCGCCGAACAACGGATCGATCCCATGCCCGCAGCCCAGGAGAGCGCAGCCCCAAAGGCCCCGGTGCGCCCGCGCCGGATCTCTGTACTGTCGCAGGACAAGCGTTCAGCCGAAGAGGCACAGGCGGGATTTGCGGCCTATGTTCGCGACTGCGGCGCCGTGGAGCTTCCAGACCTTCTGGAGGCCGCCGCCGCCTATATGAGTTTTGTGGAAGGGCGCGATTTCTTCTCTCGCCCGCAATTGATGAACGCGGTTCGCCGCACCGGAGCCGCCGAGTTCAACCGCGAGGACGGGCTGCGCTCCTTCGGCCAGTTGCTGCGCGAGGGCAAGATCGAGCGTTCCGAGAACGGCCATTTTGTCGCCACCGAGGACATCGGCTTTCGCCCCGCCAAACGTGCGGCGGGCTAAGCGGGCCGAACCGTCCCTCCCAAGAACGTAAAAAGGCGGACCCTCAGTGGTCCGCCTTTTCTATGTCATGACTGGTGCCTGCCCTATTGCTGCGGCGGAGTGTCCTCAGCGTCCGGATCGGCTTGGCCGACGCCCCGGAAGACGAACTTGAACGGCAGCACCCAGAGAATGCCAAGGGCCACATAGACCACCAGTTCCAGCCACAGCGGCGGGCGCCCCAGCAGGTTCAGGATGGTCACCGCCACCACGATATAGAGCGGCATGCCCACCAGCAGCAGCACCAGCGACCAGCGGCGGCGCGCCTTGTAGCTGAGACCGGGCTTATCCGCCATCAGTCCGCAAACGGGTCGGTCACCAGAATGGTGTCGTCCCGCTCCGGGCTGGTGGACAGAAGTGCCACCGGGCATTCGATCAGCTCTTCCACGCGTTTGACATATTTGATCGCATTGGCCGGAAGATCGTTCCAGCTGCGCGCGCCTTCGGTGGATTCGGACCAGCCGGGCATTTCCTCGTAGATCGGTGTGCAGCGCGCCTGCTGATCGGCGGCGGTGGGCAGGTAATCCAGGCGTTCGCCGTCCAGATCATAGCCGACGCAGATCTTCAGGGTCTCGAACCCGTCCAGAACATCCAGCTTGGTCAGCGAAATACCGTTGATACCCGAGGTGGCACAGGTCTGGCGCACCAGGCAGGCATCGAACCAGCCACAGCGGCGCTGACGGCCGGTGGTGGTGCCAAACTCGTGGCCGCGCTCACCCAGACGGGCGCCATCCGCATCGGGCTTGCCATCCGGACCAAGCAGTTCGGTCGGGAACGGACCTTCGCCGACGCGGGTGGTATAGGCTTTGACGATGCCCAGCACGTAGTCGATGGAATTGGGACCGATGCCCACCCCCGTTGCCGCCTGGCCTGCAATCACATTGGAGGAGGTGACAAAGGGATAGGTGCCGAAATCGATGTCCAGGAGCGCGCCCTGGGCGCCTTCGAACAGGATCCGCTTCCCGGCTTTGCGTTTCTCGTTCATCACCTTCCAGACCGGCGCCGCATAGGGCAGGATCTGAGGTGCGATCTCTTTCAGCTGCGCGATCAGCGCATCGCGATCGATCGGCTCGACGCCCAGCCCCTTGCGCAGCGGGTCATGGTGTTGCAGGGCGCGGTCTACGCGGGCCTCCAAAGTGGCCGGGTCGGCCAGATCGGCAACGCGAACGGCACGGCGGCCGACCTTATCCTCATATGCCGGGCCAATGCCGCGACCGGTGGTGCCGATCTTGGTGCCCTTGCTGGCGGCCTCTTCGCGGGCGCGGTCCAATTCACCGTGCAGCGGCAGGATCAGCGGGGTGTTTTCCGCGATCATCAGGGTCTCGGGCGTGATATCGACGCCTTGCGCACGCACGGTCTCGATCTCCTTGACCAGGTGCCAGGGGTCCAGCACCACGCCATTGCCGATCACCGAGAGCTTGCCGCCGCGCACAACGCCAGAGGGCAGCGCGTGCAGCTTATAGACCTTGCTGTCGATCACCAGCGTATGGCCGGCGTTATGGCCGCCCTGAAAGCGCGCGATCACATCGGCGCGCTCGCTCAGCCAGTCCACGATCTTGCCTTTTCCTTCGTCACCCCACTGGGCGCCGACTACGACGACATTGGCCATATCAGGTCCTTTACAGCTGTCTCGTTCAAACCCGGGCCGGTATAGCCGCGCTGCAGGTCCAGTGAAACCGGAAATTCACCACTAAGGACCATCGCCCCGGCGTTTCTTGCCTGTTAGCCCTCTGCCAGGCGCACCGGAGCGCCATGCGGCGTGTCCAGATAGGCTTTTTCCCATCCGTTTCGCGTGGCCTCGACCTCTTGCGGGGCGGCAATGCCCTCTTGCGCCAGAATCGCTTCCAGCGTTTCGAGCCATGCGGCGAAATAGTCTTCGCCGCCATTCAGTTCTTTCGACAGGCCATGGCGAGCCAGGGTGGCCGCAAAGCGTTCGACCCATTGCCCCCAGGTGAAGCGACCGGTTTCGTTCAGATGCACGGTCAGGGCAAAGACCTGGGCATGCCAGGGCTGTTCGAAGGCCGGTTCCGGCGCGGTATGGGGGGTGCAATCAGCCATGGCGACACATCAGACCGGGTCCAGATAGCTTTGCCAGAGGTCCAGAACCACCTCGTCTTCCGGGTGTTCCGGGTGACTCCAGAGTTCGCCCGCCGGGAAGGCCACCGCATAAAGCGGCTCTGGCGCCTCTCCCAGCCCATGCGCGGAGCTGTCGGGCAGAACATGGGTCCCATGCAGGCGCAGGATCCGCCCCTGCGCCCCGGTCGCATAAGTGGGCAGCCGGGTATGGCCGCCATTCACCAGCCGGTTGCCGCCGGGGTGGCGCGTGCGCACGGTCTGGCCTTCGACAAACGCAGGCGATGGCCCGCCCTCCCGCGTGGCCGGGCCTCCCCGGGCAAGAACACCGGCCACCGCATCGGCATGCAGGCATTTTTCGGCCAGGGGATGCGGCGCATCGCTGCCCTGCCCAGCCAGATCGTCCTCGCTCAGCACACCCTTCTGCACCAGCAGATCCGCAAGCGCGGCGAGCCAGATCTCGTAGTAGGTGAAACGGGTGTAATCCTGTGGCGACAGCTTTTCGCGCGCATGGCGGGAGGTGTCGAGGTTCCACTGCCCCAGGGCACCGCAGGCCAGCGTCACCGCCAGGGCACGCCCGTGCCACTCGGCGGCAAAGACCGGCGCCTTTGGGGTATCGGGCCGCACCGGCCCGTCGCCGAATCGCCCGCCCATGTCATGCAATCGACTCATGGCGCCTCGGGAGGGGATTTGGGCAGGCCGGTCCCCACCATGCTGTCGCGGGTGACCAGCTCGGCCAGTTGATCCTCGCTGAGCCCTTCGCTGCCTTCGGGACGCATCGGCAGCACCAGGTAGCGCACCTCTGCGGTGGAATCCCAGACCCGCACGCGGGTGCCTTCGGGCAGGATGACGCCAAAATCCAGGAGAACCGCGCGCGGCTCTCGCACCGCGCGGGCGCGGTAGGCATCGGATTTGTACCAGCCGGGCGGGATCCCGAGCAGCGGCCATGGATAGCAACTGCACAGGGTACAGACGACCATATTGTGCTGCTCGGGCGTGTTTTCCACCACGACCATATGTTCGCCCTGCCGCCCATAATAGCCAAGCTCGGCCAGCACCGGGTCGGCATCCGCCAGAAGCACCGCCTTGAAGGCCGGATCACTCCAGGCGCGAGCAACGACACGGGCGCCATTCTGCGGCCCGATCTTGTTCTGGTAGGTGTCGATGATCTCATCCAGCGCCGCCGGATCGATCAGCCCCTTGCGGGTCAGAATCGTTTCCAGCGCCTTCACGCGCAGGGCGGGATCGGGCGGCAACAGGGCGTGTGGGTGATCGGAATGATCATGTGGCATGAAGAAAGAGTGCCCCCGCGATACATCGCCTGTCCAGTCACATTCTGCTCTATGTCGCTTACGGGGCAGAATTTCCCCGCAACGGCAGCGCCCTGTTTCACCTCCCCCGGGCAATGAGTTTCCGCCCCGGGCAACTCCGCCCTTGCCCCTGTCGGTATTCTTGCCTATTTACCGCCCGATACTGAGCCAACCGCTGCAGGGACCCATGGAAAACGTTGTTCTGATCATCCATCTTCTTCTGGCCCTCGGCCTGATTGCCGTGGTGCTGCTGCAGCGTTCCGAAGGCGGCGGTCTTGGCATGGGCGGCGGTGGCGGCGGTGGCGCAATGACCGGACGCGCCGCAGCAACGGCGCTCAGCAAGGTGACCTGGATCCTGGCCATTGCCTTCATCATCACCTCGATCACCCTGACCGTGCTCGCCGCACAGAAATCGGCAGGCTCTTCGGTCACGGACCGGATCACCGCCCCCGCTGGCAATGAGACGGATGTGCAGACACCGGCCGCGCCCCTGGGCAGCGAACTTTTGCCGCCGGCAGAGGGTGACAATGCCCCGCTGGTGCCGAGCGCCGACTAAGCGACGACACGTAAAGCGACTACACCTAGAACACAGAAAAGGAGCCGTAACAGCATCTTGCGGTTCCCTTGCGCCTTTTGGCCGAATCCTTTATACGTAAAGTCCCGTGGTGCTGCGGTTTTCACAAGCCGCCGGGCAGCTGAAATCTGACTTCTCACGGGAGCAGCCGAACACTCATGGCGCGATTTATCTTCATCACTGGCGGCGTTGTTTCTTCGCTTGGCAAGGGGCTGGCATCGGCGGCCCTGGGGGCATTGTTGCAGGCACGCGGATACTCCGTAAGGCTGCGCAAGCTGGACCCTTATCTGAACGTCGATCCGGGCACGATGAGCCCCTTTGAACACGGCGAGGTCTTCGTCACCGACGATGGCGCCGAGACCGACCTGGACCTGGGCCACTACGAACGTTTCACCGGCGTGGCCGCCCGCAAGACCGACTCGGTCTCCTCGGGGCGGATCTACTCCAACGTGCTGGAGAAGGAACGCCGGGGCGACTACCTTGGCAAGACCATCCAGGTGATCCCGCACGTCACCAATGAGATCAAGGACTTCATCTCCATCGGCGAGGATGAGGTCGACTTCATGCTCTGCGAGATCGGCGGCACCGTGGGTGACATCGAAGGCCTGCCCTTCTTTGAAGCGATCCGCCAGTTCAGCCAGGACAAGCCGCGCGGTCAGTGTATCTTCATGCACCTGACGCTGCTGCCCTACATCAAGGCCTCCGGCGAGCTGAAGACCAAGCCGACCCAGCACTCGGTGAAGGAGCTGCGCTCCATCGGTCTCGCACCGGACATCCTGGTCTGCCGTTCCGAAGGACCGATCCCGCAGAAGGAACGCGAGAAGCTGGCCCTGTTCTGCAACGTGCGCCCCGACAGCGTGATCGCCGCGCAGGATCTGAAATCCATCTACGAGGCGCCGCTGGCCTATCACCGCGAAGGCATGGACCAGGCGGTTCTGGATGCTTTTGGCATCGCGCCCGCTCCCAAACCCAACCTCAGCCGCTGGGACGATGTGGCCGACCGCATCTACAACCCCGAAGGCGAAGTGAAGGTCGCCATCGTCGGCAAATACACCCAGCTGGAAGACGCCTATAAATCCATCGCCGAGGCGCTGACCCATGGCGGCATGGCCAACCGGGTCAAGGTCAAGATCGAATGGGTCGATGCGGAACTGTTCGACCGCGAAGACGCCACCCCGCATCTGCAGGGCTTCCACGCGATCCTGGTGCCCGGCGGATTTGGCGAACGCGGCACCGAGGGCAAGATCAAGGCGGCGCAATATGCGCGCGAACACAAGGTGCCCTATCTGGGCATCTGCCTCGGCATGCAGATGGCGGTGATCGAGGCCGCCCGCAACGTGGCCGGTATCGCCGAAGCAGGGTCCGAGGAATTCGACCATGAGGCGGGCGAGAAACGCTTCGAACCCGTGGTCTACCACCTGAAGGAATGGGTGCAGGGCAACCACAAGGTGCAGCGCAAGGCCGATGACGACAAGGGCGGCACCATGCGTCTGGGCGCCTATGATGCGACGCTCACCGAAGGCTCCAAGGTGGCCGCGGTCTACGGCAGCACCCATATCGAGGAACGCCACCGCCACCGCTATGAGGTGGATACCAAGTACAAGGATCAGCTGGAGGCCTGCGGGCTGAAATTCTCCGGCATGTCCCCGGACGGGCGCCTGCCGGAAATCGTCGAATGGAGCGATCACCCCTGGTTCATCGGCGTGCAGTTCCACCCCGAACTGAAGTCCAAACCCTTTGCGCCGCACCCCCTGTTCAAGGACTTCGTGCGCGCCGCCAAGGAAACCTCGCGCCTGGTGTAACCCCTCTGATCCCGCAGATTGAAACGGCAGGCCATCGCGCCTGCCGTTTTGCTATTCGGCAACACGGGCGAAATCCCCACGCTTGTTAGCGCAACCGGTCGTGGCGCCAGTTGTTTCTGCACACGGGCACGGTATAGACGGTTTGAAATAGTCCAACAGTATTCGTGGAGACCCCAACTCATGACGCAAGAGACGTCCACCAAGCAGGAACAGTTTGACCGTATTGCAAATGGCAAGGGCTTCATTGCGGCTCTGGATCAGTCGGGTGGCTCCACGCCCAAGGCACTGACGCTTTATGGCGTGATGGAAGATGCCTATTCCAACGACGACGAGATGTTCGACGAAATCCAGAAGATGCGCGCCCGCATCATCACCGCACCGGATTTCAACAGCGACAAGATCCTTGGTGCCATCCTGTTTGAAAAGACCATGGACAATGCCATCGACGGCATCCAGGTGCCCCAGTACCTGTGGGAGAAATGCGGTGTAGTGCCCTTCCTGAAGGTGGACAAGGGTCTGGCCGATGAACAGGACGGCGCCCAGATGATGAAACCGATGCCGGATCTGGATGCCCTTCTCGCACGCGCCGTGCAGGCGGGTATCTTCGGGACCAAGATGCGCTCGGTCGTGAAAGAGGCCAATGTAGCCGGCATCCGGAATGTCGTGGCGCAACAGTTCGAAGTGGGCAAGCAGATCGCCGCGGCCGGTCTGGTGCCGATCATCGAACCCGAGGTGGACATTCACTCCGCCACCAAAGCCGAGGCAGAGGCCATCCTGAAAACCGAACTCAAAGCCGCCCTGGATGCCCTGCCCTCCGGCACCAAGGTTGCCCTGAAACTCACCATCCCCACCGAACCCGGTCTCTACGACGAGCTGGCCGATCATCCGGAAGTCGTGCGCGTGGTGGCTCTGTCGGGCGGCTACAGCACCGATGATGCTTGCGCCAAGCTCTCGCAAAACACCAAGATGATCGCCTCCTTCAGCCGCGCGCTGACCGAGGGGCTGAATGCCTCCATGAGCGATGCGGAGTATAACGCAGCCCTGGGTGCCAATATCGCAAAGATCTACGACGCTTCGCTGTAAAGCCGTTTTACGTCACATCTTTGGGCCGTGCCTTTCACCGGGCGCGGCCTTTTCCTTTTGTCCCGGTGGATCTCTGCCTATATTGCCTGTGACATTCATTGGCACGCGCATTTCAGGCAGGGAATATCATGGCACAGGGTGACGACGACAAGATCGATGGCCGCTTGCATGGCGAACAGTTCGAGCCGGACGGGGAAGACAGCCTGCCGATGCGCCTGGTCTATATGGTGATGATCTGGGTGATGATCCAATTCGCCCAGACCGTTCTGGGCGTTGTCACTGTTCTGCAATTCCTCGTCATGGCCCTGAACAACAAGCATCCCAATGAACGTATCGCCGATTTTGGCACCGATCTTGGCATCTGGATGGCCAAGGCCGCGCGATACCAGACCGCCGCCAGCAATGTGAAACCCTGGCCCTGGACCGATCTGGACTGACTTACCTGGACCGGCCGATCTGCGCTGCCTCGCCTCAGCGAAAGAGAAAGATCACCAGCACCAGGACGATCACCAAGATCACCCCTCGGATCGCCAGGGAAATCCGGCGACGCAGGGAACTGTGTTTCAGGAATTCAGCCATAGTCGAACCTTTCCGACAGGATGCGATCAGAGGCCGCCCCCCGCGCAATCAGGTGATCCTCCACCGCGTCCATCATGGCAGGCGGACCGCAAAGGACAAACAGCCAGCTGCGGATTTCCTCTTCTGTGAAACAGCGATCCAGCAGCTCCCCGTCAATCATTCCATGCTCTCCCGCCCAGCCTTTGGGCGGTTCGGACAGCACCAGAACCGTGTCCTCGGCCGCCAGTTCCTCGCGGAAGACGATCTGCTCCTCGGCCCGGTTGCCGTAGATGATCCGCAGCTTGCGCGGATCCCCGGTCAGCCGCAACTGGCGCAGGACGCTGAGCATGGGCGCAATGCCAACTCCGCCCGCGATCAGGGCGATGCCCGGCTCATCGCGGCCCTCTACCGTGAGGCTGCCATAGGGCGCGTCGAGATAGGCACGGGTTCCCGGCGCCACCTGATCCAGCGCCCCGGTGAAATCGCCGAGTTCCTTGATCACGAAGGAGACATCAGCTCCGGCATCCGGCGCAGAACTGATCGAAAACGGGTTTTCATGCAGGGAATAGGCCGAATGGCCGATATTGAGCCAGGCGAACTGCCCCGCCTTGTAGTCAAGCCCCGCGTGCCCTTCGGGCGTGACCGTTACGCTCCATTGGCGGGGGGTGAGACGCTTGATCTCCGTCACCCGCCAGGGGCGTGCGCGGGCTGGCTCGATCAGATAGACCCAGATCAGCGAACCGATGGCAGCGGCCACCATCGCCGCCCAGAGCCAGACCATTTCGGCTTCGGCACTGTAGCGCCCGGCACTCAGCGCGTGATGCAACAAAGCGCCCGCGATCAGAACCGCGCCGATCCCGTGCATCAGGCGCCAGGTCTCGTACTTGTAGTCCAGATCGCTGCGATAGACCGCAAGCGCCACCAGCGCGGGCAGCAGGACAAAGGCCAGGATCCCCCCGGCCATGGCGGTCAGATCGGTGCTGACGGTGAGAACCCGCGTGGGATCCCAGGGCCGTGGCCCTCCGACCGCACTTCCGCCGTAGAAGAACGGATGCAGCAGGGCAAACAGCAGCGCCGCCCGCGCCATGACCTGATGAAACCGCATGGTCACATCCATGCCGATCCCCGAGGACACCCGCCGGAACCGGCCCGACAGGACGAACTCCACCAGGATCATGGAGAAGGCCAACATGCCAAACCCGCTGCCCAGCTCTGCCCAGAACGGTCGCGGCGGCCCGCCAAAGATCCAGGAAACGCCCAAGGGAAGCGTGACCACAAGCACGTATAGCAACAAGAGGGCAAATGATGTCATGGGATCCTTCCTGCGCGCATGAGCAGCCCTGGTCCTTGATCCTGCTCAACCTGCGGCATCGGCCTTCTTCCCTCTGGCCCGGTCCGGCGCCTGCCACAGCCCGGCGGTCTGGTGCAGTATCTCGTCGGCACGGGCGGGCACCAACCTGTAAAACACCCAGTTCTTGATCTTCTTGCTGGTCACCAGGCCCGCCTCTTGCAACAGGCGCATGTGATTGGTCACCGTCGGCTGCCGCAAGCCGATCTTTTCTGTGATGAAGCCGACGCAGACACCATCCTTCACCAGATCCCCATCCTGCTGCGGCGGGAAGTGGCATTCAGGATCGCTCAGCCAATGCAGGATCTGCAGCCGGTTTTCATTCGCCAACGCCTTGAGCGGCGCGGCGATTGACAGAAGATTGGCAGGCGTATAGTCAATCATCTATATAGACACCTCACTATGCAGGCATTCATGCCACAGCTACCCCCCTTGTACAACTTCATCCACTGCGATGTCTTCGCCGCCCGTCCCTATGCTGGCAACAGTCTTGCGGTGTTTCCAGACAGCAAAGGCCTGAGACCTGCGCAGATGCTGACCATGACCCAAGAGCTGCGCCACTTCGAATCGATCTTTCTGGATGAGCACGAAGGACATATCAAAGCGCGGGTCTTTGACCTCGTTGAGGAATTGCCCTTTGCCGGCCATCCGATCATCGGCGCCGCCTGTAGCCTGCACCGTGCCAGCGGCGCGCAAGGGACGAAAGAGTGGCGTTTTACTCTGCGCGGGGACCGCAGGGTGCGCATCACCACGACGGCCCGTGCCGGGCGGTATTTCGGCACGCTCGACCAGGGGCGGCCCTGTTTCCTTGCCACCGTGCCCGACAGCCGCCGCGCGGAGTTCGCCCGCGCTTTCAACCTGGCCCCGTCAGACCTGGCGGATCTGCCGCTGGAGGTCATCTCCACCGGATTGAAATACCTCGTGATCCCTGTGAAGGGCGGGTTGGAGCAGGCCCGGATCACCATTCCCGATCTTGAAACACGGCTTCACATACTCGGCGCCGAATTCGCCTATCTCTTTGATGTCACGCGCCTTGAGGGGCGCCACTGGAACAATGACGGGATGATGGAGGATGTGGCCACCGGCAGTGCCGCCGGGGTCATCGGCGCCTATGCGCTGAAACACGGGTTGGTGCCTGCAGACCGCAGCTTTTCCCTGCAGCAGGGGCACTTCATGGATCGGCCCAGCAAGCTGCGGGTGACCCCCTACGGAAGTGCGGCGGGGATCACCCGTGTCACCGTCACCGGAGAAGTCTCTTTCGTCGGAAACGGCGCGCTTGTGGCGCCACCAGCTGCCAGCAGCTGAACCGATCTGCCGGTTTGGCCTGGTGTGCAGGACCAGACCGCCGGTCAGGCGATCTGGCCCAAACGGATCGAATGACGCCGTCTCAATCCTTGAACTGAGGCGCGCGCTTTTGCATCTGGGCGGCGATGGCCTCCATCTGGTTGGGTCTGCCGATCAGGCCAACCTGCTCGCGGCTTTCCTGCATCAGCACGGTGGCACGATCCGATGACTCGGCCACTTCGATCAGCCGCTTGGCCGCGCGGATGCCTTCGGGGTTCTTGCCTGCGATTTCTGCCGCAAGGGCCTGCGCCCGCGCCAGGGGATCCTCGGTCACTTCAGTCACCAATCCCCAGTCCAGCGCCTGCGGCGCCTCGAAGATTTCAGCCGTATAGGTCAGGCGGCGCAGCACGTCGGAGCGCAGGAGGCGCGGCAGCAACGCCATGCCACCCATGTCGGGAACGATGCCCCATTTCATCTCCATCACGGAAAACCGCGCATCCGGTGCCGCAATTCGGATATCGGCGCCCAGCGCCAGTTGCAGCCCCCCCCCGAAACAGACACCGTTGACCGCCGCGATCACCGGCACAGGGACGCGGCGCCAGGCCATGGCGACCTCTTGTACCTCGTTGGCATCCTCATGGCTGCGGGTCATCAGCCACTCTTCGGGGTCCATCTGTCCCATCTTGGCAAAGCTCATCAGGTCGAGACCGGCGCAAAAGCCCTTGCCCTCTCCCGTCAGCACAACCGCGCGCGCCTTGGAGGCGGCAACCTCCTGTCCGGCCGCGACGATCCCCTTGATCATCTCGTCATCCAGCGCGTTCATCTTGTCCCCGCGCGTCAGCGTCACATGGGCGATGTGATCCTTATATTCGACGGATACCCGTGCCATCTGCGGCTCCTCCTGAAATCCCGTTTGCGCCAGACTGCCCCGGAACGCCCCGGTGATCCAGACTAACGCCGGGGCAGATTGGCCTAGCGCCGGATGGGCGGCATATAGGCGCGTGGCAACCGGGCAAAGCCGTCACTGTCCAGCGTCATCACATAGAGCTGATCGCCAACGAGGCGCGCGCCCGTGGTGATGCCGAGCCCCCCGGCCGGATCCTGCAGCGTGCGCAGGATGTTTCCATCCTGATCGAACTGCATGACCATGCCGCGATGGATCGGCGCCGGACGCACCTTTGGACCCAGCCGCCACAGCACCTTGCGCAGGAAGGGATAGGGCATCAGCACCTCGGACGGGACACGCGGGCTGGCGAAGGCCAGCCAGAAGGTGCCATCGCCCTGCGCCTCCAGGTTATCGGGATAGCCCGGCAGGTTGCCCAGGAACAGCTCCTGCTTGCCAGCCTCCGGCCCTTTGAGCCACAGGCGATGCACCCGCGCACGCCCCGTTTCATTGATCAGCAGGAAATCCTCGTCCTGCGACAGGGCCACGCCATTGGTATAGACAAAGCCGGTGGCGATCTTCTCGACCTTGCCATCCGGCGTTCGCCGCGCCACATAGCCGGTATCGGACTGCTCCCAGATGGTCAGCACCGAGGTGGGCTTGGTACCGCCCATGGTTTCGGGATCGAACCGATCCGAGGAGTTGGAGAAATAGATGGTGCCATCGCGCGCCACATCCAGCTGATTGGCATAGATCACCGGCCCGCCATCTATTTCGCTTACCAGGGTTTCCAATGTCCCCGGCCCATTCCAGCGCAGGATCCCGCGGAAACTGTCAGCAATATAAAGCGCGCCATCCGGTCCCGCCTTCAACCCCAGTGGCCGCCCGCCCAGCGCCTCTACCCGTTCCGGCACCTCGCCATCGATACGATAGAGGGTACCCGCCAGATCCGTGGTGTAAACCGTCCCATCCGGCATCACCGCCAGATCCTCGGGGCCGATGGCCCCATCGGGCAGCACCACCTTCTGCGCCGCCTGTAATGCGTTGTTTTCCTCGAACTCCCCGGTGAAGCCCGGCCCCTTGGGCGGATGATAGGCCACCGGATCCACCGGCACCGGCCAGAACAACAGATAAGCCAGCCCCAGCGCCAGCACCCCCAGAACAATACGCATCAGTATCTCTCCCTTAATGGTCGGCAGTCTGCGCCCAGCATGACCTGCCTGCAAGCCTTACCTGAACTCTTGATGGCAGGGGCCGCTTCACGCTATTTCCCTTCCATGACCACACCTCGCTACACCCCGCTTGCCCAATCCCTGCCCGCAACCGTGCCTTTCGTCGGCCCCGAAACGCAGGAGCGCGAACGTGGCGCGCCGTTCATCGCACGGCTTGGTGCCAATGAGAACGTCTTTGGCCCCTCGCCCAAGGCGATTGCCGCGATGCAGGCCGAAGCGGCGGAGATCTGGAAATACGGCGATGCCCAAAGCCACGACCTGCGCATGGCGCTTGCGGCGCATCACGGGGTCTCGGCCGACAATATCATGGTGGGGGAAGGCATCGACGGTCTGCTGGGTTACCTGGTGCGCCTGCTGATCACGAGTGGCGATCACGTGGTGACCTCGCTTGGCGCCTATCCCACCTTCAACTACCACGTGGCGGGTTTTGGCGGCACGCTGCATACAGTGCCCTACAAGGACGACCACGAAGATCCCGCGAGCCTGTTTGCCAAGGCAGCCGAAGTGGGCGCGAAACTGGTCTATCTTGCCAATCCCGACAACCCCATGGGCAGCTGGCACCGGGGCGCAGACATTGTGGCCGCACTGGATCACCTGCCCGAGGGCTGCCTGCTGTTGCTGGACGAGGCCTATGTGGAATGCGCCCCGGAAGGCACCGCCGCCCCGGTAGACATCCACGACACCCGCGTCATCCGCATGCGCACCTTCTCCAAGGCCTACGGCATGGCCGGCGCCCGCGTGGGCTATGCCATGGCCGAGGCCAGGCTGATCTCGGCCTTCAACAAGGTGCGCAACCACTTCGGCATGAACCGCGCCGCCCAGGCAGGCGCCCTTGCGGCGCTGCTGGATCAGGACTGGCTGGATCACATCAAGGCTGAGATCACCACCGCACGGGCACGCATTGCCGAGATCGCTGCGGAGAACGGCCTCACCCCCCTGCCCTCGGCCACCAATTTCGTCGCCATCGACTGCGGTCAGGACGGCGCCTTTGCCAAGGCCGTGCTGGACGGGCTGGTGGCTCAGGGCGTCTTTGTGCGGATGCCCTTTGCGGCGCCGCAGAACCGCTGCATCCGCGTCAGCTGCGGCCGCCCGCAGGATCTGGAAGCCTTTGCCAAGGCCCTACCGATCGCCCTGGAGCAGGCGCGCAGCAGCTAGGCTCAGGGCCCACGCGGGGCGCTTTACCCGAAATTCACCGCTTTTCGCTAGGCTCCTTCGGATAGCGACCGAGGAGCTGCGTCATGCGAGAGTTCAAGGACTACGACGACCCCGACTTCCACGAGCAGAAGACAACCCCCGACCTGTTGGAAACGGTGCTGAGTTTCATCGGCATCAACCTGATGTGGGTCTTCTTTGCCATCTGGGTTCTATACGGAATGGTGCCGGTGCTGCTGCTGGCGCTTTTCATCAACCACCTGATCACACGGCTCGAGATCAAGCTGGGCCAGCGCCCGGCCTGACCCCGCCTACCTGCTGATCCCGCCTGCCTGTCAGGAAGAGGGGGTGCCTGCCTCGGCGATCACCGCAGCGGCCGCATCCAACGCGCCTTCGCCGTGGGGGATCTTCAGCGCCCGCAGGCCTGCCTCGATGCCGCCCAGCAGGCCCATCACCATATGACCGTTCAGATGCCCCATATGGCCAAGGCGGAAGAAACCATGCCATTCGGGGCTGTTCGGCGGCGCCATGCCAAGACCGATCCCAAGCGTCAGGCCCAGATTCTGCTCCAGCCAGGTCCGGAGTTCAGTTGCACGGGAGTCCCCAAGGCGCAGCGCCGTCACCGCATGGGAGCGCAGGCTCGGATCGCTGACATTCATCGCCAATGGACCGCCCTGCCCCCAGGCCTCGCAGGCCGCCCAGATTGCACGGGCAAGGCGTGCGTGGCGCGCCCAGGTGTTCTCAATCCCCTCCTCGTTCAGAATGTCGAGGGCCGCCCGCAGCCCATAAAGATGGTGGGTCGGCGCGGTGCCCCCGAAATACTGGTAGAACTCCTGCGGGTTGGCGCGCGGTGTCCAGTCCCAGTAGCGGCTGACACGCGGCACAGCCGCGCGCGCCTCTGCCGCCTTATCGTTGAAAAAGACAAAGGAAATCCCCGCGGGCACCATCAGCCCCTTCTGGCACCCGGTGACCATGACATCGACGCCCCAATCGTCCATCTCGAAACGGTCACAGCCCAGCGAGGCGATGCAATCGGCCATCAACAGCGCCGGATGTCCGGCCTCATCCAGCAGGGCCCGCAGCGCCGGGACATCGTTGCGGATCGAACTGGAGGTATCCACATGCACCGCCAGCACCGCCTTGATCTGATGGGCATTGTCGGCCTGCAGCCGCTCGGCCACGCGGGCCAGATCCCAGGGCGCGTGGTTGCCGAAATCGATCACCTCGACATCGATGCCCAGCCCCTCGGCCATCTCCGCCCAACCGATCGCAAACCGCCCCGAAGAGGGCACCAGCACCCTGTCGCCCGGCGCCAGCGTGTTCGAAAGCGCCGCCTCCCAGGCGCCATGGCCGTTGGAGATATAGATCGCCGCGTGATGGGCCGTGCGCGCCACCTTTCTCAGATCCGGGATCAAGGTCGCGGTCATATCCACCAATTCGCCCGCGTAAATGTTCGGCGACGGGCGGTGCATCGCCTGCAAGACGCGATCCGGAATAACCGAAGGTCCGGGTATGGCCAGATAGGATCGGCCCGCTGCCAGAGTGCCCTTGGATAGCTCTGTACCGCTCATGTCGTGGTATCCTTGCAAATCGGGACCACCCGTGCGGCGGTCTGCTCTCGAAATTGCCGTCACCCTACAATTCGGTTATGGAAGGTCAATTCCGGAAATCGAATCCGGTTCTCAAATGCCCTGCAGATGTTACAGCCGGAACCTCCCCGCATGAAAAAAGAGCACACCTCCTCACGCGAGTTGATTGTTTGGCTGTGGCGGGGCTATCTGCGCCACTACATGGGCCTGTTGGGGCTTGCGCTGATCTTCATGCTGATCGAGGGCGGCACGGTCGGGGCGCTCAGCTACATGATGCAGCCGATGTTCGATCTGGTCTTCGTGGCCGGCAACACCGATGCGCTGTTCTGGGTCAGCCTCGCCTTTCTGATCATCTTCTCGATGCGCGGCATCGCCAGCGTCTGCCAGAAGGTGATCCTGTCGAAGATCTCCCAGACCTCGGCGGCGCATATGCGCAAGGATATGCTTGACCGGCTGATCCGGCAGGATCCGGCCTTTCACCAGGTGCACCCCCCCGGTTTCCTGATCCAACGGGTGCAAAGCGACGTCATGGCCATCAACCAGGTCTGGCAGGCCGTGATCACCGGCGCCGGGCGCGACATGGCGCAGATGATCGCGGTTCTGGGGGTCGCCATCAGCGTCGATTGGCGCTGGACGCTGATCATGCTGATCGGCCTGCCGCTGCTGCTGCTGCCGATTTCCGCCCTGCAACGCTATGTGCGCAAGAAAGCCGCTGCCGCGCGGGACCTGGGCGCCTCCCTGGCCACCCGGCTGGATGAGATTTTCCACGGCATCGTGCCGATCAAGCTGAACAGCCTGGAAAGCTATCAGACCCAGCGCTTCGGCACCCATATGGACCAGTTCGTACGCTCCGAAGTGCGCGCCTCCTTCGGCACCGCCTCGATCACCGGCATGATCGATATCATGGCCGGTCTCGGGGTCATGGGGGTGGTGCTTTATGGCGGCCAGGAGATCATCACCGGCGAAAAGACCGTGGGCGAGTTCATGAGCTTCTTCACCGCCATCGGCCTGGCCTTCGATCCGATGCGGCGTCTGGCCTCGATCAGCGGCATCTGGCAAAGCGCCGCCGCCGCGATGGAGCGCATCAAGGAGCTGATGGATGCGCCGATCAAGCTGCAGCCACCCGCAAAACCGGTGCAGCCGCCGAAGGGTCTGCCCGAGGTGCGGCTGGAGAATGTGACGCTGAACTATGGCGAGACCACCATCCTGAAGAATCTGTCGCTGACCGCCGAGGCCGGAAAGACCATTGCCCTTGTCGGCGCGTCAGGAGCGGGGAAATCCACCATCTTCAACCTTTTGACCCGGCTGGTCGATCCCGGTGCCGGACGTGTCAGCATCGGAGGCGTTCCCGTCTCAGACCTCAGCTTTGACGGTCTGCGCGGTCTCTTCTCTGTGGTGACGCAAGAGGCGCTTTTGTTCGATGAAACCCTGCGGGAAAACATCCTGCTGGGCCGCACCGATGTCAGTGAGGAGCGTCTGAAAGAGGTGCTGGATGCGGCGCATGTGTCGGACTTCCTGCCGAAACTGGCCAATGGTCTGGACACGCTGGTGGGTCCGCGCGGCTCGGCCCTTTCGGGTGGGCAGCGTCAGCGGGTGGTGATTGCCCGCGCCCTGCTGCGTGACACCCCCATCCTGCTTCTGGACGAGGCGACATCGGCGTTGGATGCACAGTCTGAGAAGGTGGTCCAGCAGGCGCTGGACCGGCTGTCGGGTGGGCGCACCACGCTGGTCATCGCCCACCGCCTCTCCACCATCCGCAACGCCGACAAGATCGTGGTGATGGAACGCGGCGAGGTGATGGACCAGGGCACCCATGCCGAACTGCTGGAGCGCGGCGGCATCTACGCCGATCTCTACCGGCTGCAGTTCCAGGACGGCAAAACCCTGGTGGAACGGAAAGAAGTCGCCACCAAAGTTCCGGCCTCGGCCGACCAGACCGAGGACGACAGCGGGCCGTTCCGCCGCCTCTTGCGGCGCATCTTCGTCGGATCGACCGCCAACAAGGGCTGACGGCGCCTATTTCCGATAGGCCCGCGCCAGTCGTTCCGGATCGGCGCCCAAGGCGTAGCGGGTCAACAACAGCAGATTGCGGGCACCGCGCCGCAGCCAACCCTGATGCTGATACCGCAGGGCAGAGGTGCCCGCCGTAGCGGGCAGCTCCACCAGCCCCTTGAGGCGGCGCACCAGCGCGACATCCTCCATCAGCGGCTGATCGGGATAGCCACCCGACGCATCGTAGTCCCCCCGGCGGATCAGCAGACCCTGATCGCCGTAAGGCAGCCCGAACAGGCGCGAACGCAGATTGGCCCATCCGGCCACCAGAGCGGGGCGAATGCCCAGCGCCCGAAATGCCAGGCGGAAATAGGCAGGCCTGCCCTGCCCCTCTTCCAGATGCTGTGCCACCACCTCGCTCCAGCCCGGCATCAGGCGGCTGTCCGCATGCAGGATCAACAGCCACTCTCCCGCAGCCGCTTGACAGCCACGCCGCAGCTGCCCGCCCCGCGAGGGCGGCCCGGTCAGCACTTCGGCGCCAACCTGCCTGGCCATGGCGCATGTCTGGTCCGTTGACCCGCCATCGGTGACGATCAACTCGCGGATCAGCCCGGCAGAAAGCCCCTCCATCAGGGCCTCAAGGCATTTCGGCAGCTCGCCTTCGCAATTCAGTGTGGGGATCACGATACTGATCGGCGCTGGCATGGGCAGTTTCCTGTTCAACTCGGCTGTCATTCCTATATCACGTGCAGGCCTATATCACTTGGCCGTCCAAGAACATGGCCCAGAGCGCATCCGCCGCATCCAGAGGAGAACAGACATGAGCACCCGCACGATCCTTTCCCTGTCCGGCCCCGATACCCGTGACTTTCTGCAAGGGCTGGTGACCAATGATGTGCGGAAACTGGATCAGGGCGGGCTGGTCTATGCCGCCCTGCTGACGCCGCAGGGCAAGTATCTCGCCGATTTCTTCCTGGTTCCCTGGGGCGAGGAGGTGCTGCTCGATGTGGCGGCAGATCTGGCTGACGGATTGATGAAACGGTTGACCATGTACCGGCTGCGCGCCGATGTGCAGATCGCGGTCAGCGACCTGAAGCTGCGGCGCGGCACCGGTGAGGCCCCGGAAGGTGCCTTTGCCGATCCGCGCCATGCGGATATGGGTTGGCGCCTTTATGGAAGCGAAGAGGGCGACGATGGCAGCGACTGGGACGCCCTGCGCGTTGCCCATTGCATCCCCGAAACCGGCCGAGAACTATCCCCCGACAGCTACATCCTGGAGGCCGGCTTTGAGGCCCTGAATGGCGTCGATTTCCGAAAGGGCTGCTATGTGGGCCAGGAGGTTACCGCCCGGATGAAGCACAAGACCGAGCTGCGCAAGGGGCTGCAGGTGGTCGCGATCGAAGGCACGGCCCCGGCAGGCAGCGATATCACCGTAGACGGCAAGCCCGTGGGCACCCTGTTCACACAGAGCGGCTCCCAGGCGATTGCCTACCTGCGCTATGATCGGGCCAAGGACAAGCAGATGCAGGCCGGAGAAGCCCGGCTCACCTGGCAGGGATGACCCCAGTGCCAGGCCAGACAATGCGGCCCTGGGCGGCGCCTTCACAACCAATGGAGGAGACAAGCGCACAAAAATGAGGCAATATACCCTTAACCTCTGACGCTTAGAACGCCTCCAAGCCGCACCACTACGGTCGGCAGACATCCTGAAAGGATCCTGGAATGCTCAGGCTTCTCATTCTGGCACTTGCAACCCTCCCCCTGCAGGCCCAGGCGCAGTTTTACTGGGAATACGATGATTGGCAGGTCTGGGTCGAAGAGACTGACACCGGAGAGGACCTGCGCCGCAGTTGCACCGCCTGGACCGGCGGCGACGGAGAGCCGGTGCTGCGCCTCGAAATCTCCAATGGCGATGCGGGGCCTCCCTATGTCTACCCCTATCCCAGCCTCAGCGAGACCGCGCCACGGCACTACAAAACGCAGATGCAGGATGGTCAGCACGTTCAGTTCGTGACCGATACGGGCGCGGTCTTCTCGACCACGGCGGAGGCACGGTTCAACGAGGAAGGCCTGTTCGAAGCCCATGCCGTGCTCAATCTCACCGATAACCTGCCAACCCTGCAGGCCATGAAACAGGGCAGCCACATGGAGATCCGCACCGGGGGTAACATGGTCTTTCGTGCCTCTTTGGCCGGTTTCACCGCCGCCTATGGCAAGATGATGGACAGCTGCGGCTTCAGCCTGTCCCTGGACTGAGACACGAAAAACCCCGCGCCGGGCAGCGCGGGGTCTGTCTTTGGATCAGCGGCGACCTTAGGCGCGCTCGGAATATTCCATGGTCTCGGTGTTGACCACGATCATCTCGTCCTGACCGACGAAGGGCGGCACCATCACCTTGACCCCATTGTCCAGAATCGCCGGTTTGAAGGAATTGGCTGCTGTCTGGCCTTTGACCACCGGCTCTGTCTCGACGATCTGGCACGTGACCTTCTGCGGCAGGGTCGCGTTCAGCGCTTCGGATTCGTAGAATTCCACCACGATGGTCATACCATCCTGCAGGAAGGGGCGGCGATCCCCCAGAAGATCCGCGGGCAGTTCGATCTGCTCGTAGGTTTCGGCATCCATGAAGACCAGCATGCCATCGCTTTCATAAAGGAACTGCTGGTCCTTTTGCTCCAGGCGCACGCGTTCCACCTTGTCGGCGCTGCGAAAGCGTTCGTTCAGCTTGGAACCGTTGCGCAGGTTGCGCATCTCAACCTGGGCAAAGGCGCCGCCCTTGCCGGGCTTCACGTGATCGACCTTCACAGCGGCCCACAGACCGCCATTGTGCTCCAGAACATTGCCAGGGCGGATTTCGTTACCGTTGATCTTGGGCATCGGAAAATTCCCTCTCGGGTGGTTGATGAACTCTTAAGCGCCCCTATATCTGGCGATGAGTCGGCTGGCAAGACAACGATATGTCGTGTGCAAGACCGGAAAGCTATGCACAATTTGCATGAAAGCTATGCAATTGTGGGCTACCCGAATCGTCACACTTCCGTCATAAGGAGCGCCACGCCGAAACTGCAATAGCAAGAACAACAAAGGAAACGGGATGCGAGATTTCGTTGACGGCACAGCTTACAACAACGAACAGGGCAACCGCGCACGCAAGCTTTTTGCCGCAGTGGTCCTGGCAGCGCTGGATGACGCCATCGCCGACGACAAGAAATATGGAAACGGCCCCGAGCAGATCGCCCGCTGGGCACGGTCGCGTGACGGGCGTGAGGTTCTCTCCTGCGCCGGGATCGACCCGAACGAGCGTGTGGTCTCCGGTCTGATGGAATTCGTTGGTCGTGGTGTACGCACATCCGTTGCGCTGTCGCGCGAGGAAAGCGAACGCCGCAATGCAGCCCAGGCCGAGGCTGCCTGAGCATAGCTGCCTGCCAAAAAGCTGCCTGTGAGGTAGAGAAAAGCGCGTCCTGGGGGGCGCGTTTTTCTTTTTCAGAGACGTGTTTTCTGCCGGTGCCATCCGTACACCACCCGTACACCCCCTGTGCACCGCCCGATGCACGCCCCTGAGGCCTGGTCCCATCCTATCCGGCAAACCCTGCGATTGCCGTTGACCTCTGCCCGCCCCCATTGCAACTGTCGGCCCCAACCGCGGCGAACAGCAGGACATAGCGCATGACGGCACGGGCACTCATGATCCAGGGCACCGGCAGCAATGTCGGCAAATCCCTTCTGGTAGCGGGGCTCGCCCGTGCCTATACGCGGCGCGGTCTGCGGGTGGCCCCCTTCAAGCCGCAGAACATGTCCAACAACGCGGCTGTCACCCCCGAGGGCGGCGAGATCGGCCGCGCCCAGGCCCTGCAGGCCCGCGCCGCCCTGCGCCCCCCCCATACCGATATGAACCCGGTGCTGCTGAAGCCCGAAACCGACACCGGCGCCCAGGTCATCGTCCAGGGCAAGCGGCGCGGCACCCGTGCGGCAGCCTCTTTCATGCGCGACAAATCCGGTCTCTTGGAGGCTGCGCTGGAAAGCTACCATCGCCTTGCCCTAGATGCCGACCTTGTGCTGATCGAAGGCGCAGGCTCTCCGGCAGAAACCAACCTGCGCAAGGGCGACATTGCCAACATGGGGTTTGCCTGCGCCGCCGATGTGCCGGTGGTCCTGGTCGGCGATATCCACCGCGGCGGTGTCATCGCGCAGATCGTCGGCACCAAGGCGGTGCTTGATGCGCAGGATCAGCGCCATATCGTCGGTTTTGCGGTGAACCGTTTTCGGGGCGATCTCAGCCTGTTTGATGCCGGACGTGACGATATCGCGGCACGCACCGGCTGGCCGTCGCTGGGCGTGATCCCCTGGTTCTGGGAGGCCTGGAAATTGCCGGCCGAGGACATGATGGATATCGCATCGCGCAAGGGCGGCGCCTGCAAGGTTGTGGTACCACAGCTGGAACGGATGGCCAATTTCGACGATCTCGATCCGCTGGCCGCCGAACCCGATGTCACGGTTGAGATCGTGCCACCCGGCCGCGCCCTGCCCGGCGATGCGGATCTGGTCCTCATCCCCGGCAGCAAGTCAACCATCGCGGATCTCAGCTTTCTGCGCGCCCAAGGCTGGGATATCGACATCCTGGCGCATCATCGGCGCGGCGGCCATGTGCTGGGCCTGTGCGGCGGCTATCAGATTCTGGGCAAGACCATCGACGATCCGGAAGGGGTCGACGGGCGCCCCGGCAAGGTCGCAGGCCTGGGGCTCTTGGACGTACACACCACGATGGCAGGCGACAAGCGCGTCACCCTGACCGAAGCCGAAACGCTGGAGGGCGCCCTGCCCGTCTCTGGCTATGAAATCCACATGGGCCGCACCTCAGGGCCCGATTGCGCCCAGGCCTGGCTCAGCGTCGATGGCAGGTCCGAAGGCGCCGCCTCGCCCGATGGGCGCGTGCGCGGCTCCTATCTGCACGGGCTGTTCAGCTCCGATGCCTTCCGCGCCTCCTTCCTCGCCGGATTGGGCCATGACAGCCGCACCTCTTATGAGGAGGGCGTCGATGCCACGCTGGACGATCTTGCTGCGCATCTGGAGCGCTACATGGATCTCGACCAATTGCTGGCCCTGTCACAGCCGGTCAGCCCGCCGAAATAGGAACCGGACAATTGACCAGGCGCGACCGCGCCGCGCATCGCGCGGCGCCAGGCCCAACGGGAGAGGGGATTTTAACAAATGCCCGATCCGGGCGGGAGCGCCACCGCACCCCCGGGCGCACTCCCAGGCACCCGGTCAGAGCAGATCCTGCGCCGCCAGGGCGCGATGGATTTCGCGGCGGACCAGTTTGCGCACATTGCGGGTGATCCGCTCCCCCAAGGCGCCCTGAAGCTCCTCGCGCACGATATCGGCGACCAGCTCCCGCAGGCTCTCCTCGTCGATGAAGGCCTCCTCACCCGCAAGGGCTTCCAAGGCCTGAGCGGTGATCTCTTCTTCGCTGCCCGCCAGCGCCGCCTCCAGCAGATCCTCTCCACTCTGCGAAGGGCTCTGTGACGGCTCATGCTGCTGAGGCTCATGATGGTGGAACTGCACCTCTGTCTGCGGCTCCTGCTGCGTCAGATGGGCCTCCTCGACCTCCTCCTCCTCACAATGATCATGCCATTGCAAGGTCTCGATATTGCTGCCCGCAAAGGGATCTGCCGTGCGCCCGTCGGGCTCCCATTGCTCCTGAGAGCGGGCAACCTTGACCTCCAGCTCGGTGATCTTCTGAACCACCGCAGAGACGCGATCCGAAGGCTCCTGAAACGCCTCGCTCGGCGCAGCCTCCCCATCCGGCACATCAATCAGCTCTGCATCTGCTTCCTCTGCCCCGGACACGCCTGCCGCCTGGTAGAGTGTCGCCCAGGGGTCCTTCCAGGGTGCTGCGTCTTCCAGATCAGTCTCCGGCTCAGGGATAGCGTCGGTTTCCGAAAAGGACTGGACCGAATCCTCCTCCTGGACCGGGTATTCCAGCGCTTCCTCCGTGAGGACAGACGGCGCGACAGCGTCTTCAGCCGCCTCGGCGGCAGCAGTACTGACAGGCGGCTGGATTGGCTCGGGCTGCGCCTCTGCGTCATTCACCCGCAGCGCAGGCGTCAGCACGAGACGTGTCACGGATTTCGGGCTTGGCGCGGCCTCAACAGCTGCAGAGGCTGCTGTCGCCTCCGGTTCGGCAGGGGCGCTTTCAGCCACGGGTTCTCCACGGGCCTCTCGGGCGTCTTCGCTCACCAGACGGCGAATGGAGGACAGCACGTCTTCGATTTCTGCCTGTGTCACCGGTTCGGACATTTCTTCAGTACCACTCTTCCCAATGGCGCAAGTGTAGCCGCACGGCGGCTGCCGCACAACAATTAGGGTAAATTTTCAGTTCTTCCCCGGCTGTTCACCGGTTCTTCCCTGGCGCGACTGGCCTTTGCCGAGGCGCTCAGTTGCGGCCCAGAGCCTTCATCACCCGGTCCAAGTCCCTGCTGCGCTTGCTCAGCGCGGCAGGCGCATCCTTGACCAGATTGTAGTACAGGGTCGGATCGTAGATCTCGACCGCAAGGCCCAGATGCTCGGCTGTCAGCAGCCCCTGCGCCTGCAGCAACTGATAGGCGGCCAGCGCCTGATTGGCCCGCGCCTGCACCCGGCCGGTCTGGGCATTCAGCAGCTCCTGTTCGGCCTGCAACACGTCCAGCGTGGTGCGCGCCCCCAAGGTGGCCTCCTCGCGGATGCCGTCAAAGGCAACCTGCGCCGCGCGCACCTGTTCGCCCGAGGACACAAGGCTGGCCCGCGCCGCCTCCAGCGAGACATAGGCGGCCGCAACGGACTGTGACACCGCCCGCTGGGTCGAAATCAAGGCGCCCTTCTCGGCGTCCATCCGGGCAATGTCGGCGCGCCGCGCCGCAGCCAGGGACCCGCCGCTGTAAAGCCGCTGCGACAGGGTGAGGCTCACTCCGGAGGTATCGGAATCAGAGCTGCTGCTGTTCAGATCGATCGAATGGCCCGCATCGGCGCGCAGCCGCAGACTGGGGCCCAGGTTTCTGTCGGTGCTTGCCGCGGTATGTTCAGCGGCCTTCACCGCATGCTGACGCGCCAACAGGCTGGGGTGGTTGCGCATGGCGACCGCCTCAGCCGCGTTCAGGGATGCCACGCGCTGCGGCAGCGGCGGCTGCCCGGCGACCACCGTGATGGGGCGACCGACGACCTGAATATATGTCGCCTTGGCTTCCAGCAGATCACCCTGGCTTTGGGTCAGGCTGGCCTGGGCACCGGCGACCCGGCTTTCGGCCAGGGCGACATCGGTCCGGGTGACCTCGCCCACTTCGAACCGGTCCTGAGCAGCGCGCAGCTCTTCCCGCAAGAGCCGCAGGTTATTGCCGCGCAGGCGCACCGTGTCCTGCTGCAACAGCACATTCACATAGGCCTGCACGGCGGAAAACAGCACCTGCTGCTCGATGTCGAGCAGGCTTTGACGGGTGGCCAGAACGGTTTCCTGAGCCGCCATCTGGCTCAGCCGCGATGCGCCGCTATCATACAGCAACCATTCCAGGCTGATGCCCGTTTCCAGTGTATTGGTGTCGTGATCGCGAAAACCGAAGGTCCCGAGCCCCCGGTTGTATCGATGGCTTGCCGTCATCGCAAAATCGACGATCGGGCGCAGGCGCGCGACCGCAACCGCAACCCCTTCATCCGTCGCCCGCAACAGCGCCCTGTTCTGTTCAAGAAGTCCGCTGGTCTTATAGGCGCCGATCATGGCGTCAGACAGGTTGTCCGCCGCAGCGGTCTTCGGCGCTGTGAGGGCCATCATCATCGCGCCAGCACATACAAACGTTTTCAGAAACTTCACCGGGGAATTCTTTCGCATCGGTTGCCTTATCGTTTGCCGCGCCGCCAGCCGCGGTTGGTTTTTTGGCCCGCGCCCGCCCAATCGGACGCAGGGGTCTTTCTCCCTCATCAGGGGGTCAGAGCGCGAACTCCCGCGCTGCGGCAAAGCCGGGCAGGACCGGCGCACCAGCATTGAAGGCGAATCGCCAGGACAGCTGATCGCCGGTCTTGTAGCCGATCTTCACCTCGCCCAGCGCACCGGACATGAAGATCGCCGCAATGCGGCCACCGTCACGCAGTTGTTCCAACAGGGCCGCGGGCACCTCTTCCACGCCGCCCTGCACAAGGATCACGTCATAGGGGCCGTGTTCGGCGGCGCCATCGGCCATGGGACCGATATGCACGATGGCATTGTCGGCGCCCGCTTCAGAGAGCTGCGCCTGGGCATCGCCGCCCATGGTTTCATCCTCTTCGACGCCGATCACCATCTGCGCCATGCGGGCTGTCACCGCAGTGGAATAGCCAAGCCCACAGGCCACATCGAGCACCAGCTCGTCGTTCTGGATATCCAGCGCATCAAGGATTTTCGCCAGGGTGCGCGGCTCCAAAAGCACGCGGCCAGTGTCCAGATCCAGGTTCTGATCCGCATAGGCAGCCTCGCGCTGCGCATCCGGCACAAAGCTTTCGCGGGGCACCGCAAGCATGGCTTCGATGATTGGGTATTTCGTCACATCCGAGGGGCGGATCTGGGTATCGACCATCATGCGGCGGCGTTCGGCGAAGTCAGTCATATGCTAAACTCGTCTGTTCAGTCTGTTGCTATCGGTTGTGACACATCAGATCAGGCGCGGCAACGGTCGCTTTGTGAAATTGCGCGGCATATGTGGGGATGCGGCTACTTCTTCTTCACGTATTTAGTAAGGATGACTATGCGCTGGCCTTCCACCCGCCCTTCGATGTGCTCGGGGTTGTCCTGAACCAGCGAAATGCCCCGTACGGCAGTGCCCCGCTTGGCGGTGAACCCGGCCCCTTTGACCGGCAGATCCTTGATCAATACCACCGTATCCCCCTGGGCCAGCGGCGCACCATTGCTGTCCTTATGCGCGCTCGCCTCCGCGGTGTTCTCCGCCCAGGCGCGGGTCTCATCGTCGAGCCACAGCTGATCGGCCAGGTCACGCGCCCAGTCCTGATCCGCCAGCCGTTTCAGCAGGCGCGCGGCCAGAACCTGCACGCCTGGATTTTCCGACCACATCGAGGACGACAGGCAGCGCCAATGGTTCGGATCCAGCTCCCCGGCGATCTGATCCGCGCAGGCCGCGCAGATCTCGGCCCCGGCACCTTCCGGCCCACCCGTGACGTCATAAAAGGCAAGCGGCGCATCGGCCGAACAGAGGGCGCAGGGCATGGGTGAGGTCTCCGACAAGAAATGGTCGACCAAGCCTTTAGAGCGCCCCATGCCGCCCGGCAAGCAGGCAGAGCGATCCGGGGCGCCGGATCATCCGGTTATTTGGCGCATGCCTTGCAGAACGGGGTCGCCGGGAGCAGGTCCAGCCGCTCGGACGAAATCTCATCGCCACAGATCTGGCAGAACCCGTAGGTCCCCTCCTGCAAGCGCGCCAGCGCCGCATCGATCTGGCGCAGCTCGTCCAGCTCGGCCTTTCCAAGGCTTTCCAGAACCTCATCTCCCTGGCGTTCAGAGGAGCGATCCTCCCAATCCTTGGGCATCGGCTCATCCAACGCGTGTTCAACCTCGACCAGATGACCGGACAAGGCCTTGCGCCGCGCTTCAAGCGCCAGTTTGCGGTTCTCAAATGTCATCGCGTGTTTCCTCCCACTGCGTATTCGAAGGCTTTTGCCTTGGATCCGAGGATAGGACATTGACCTTTATCAACAAACTCGCAGGAAATGGCGATGTATTGCCGGAGCGCCCCTGGCCTCTGGCTGTGGCCGGTGCAGGGTGCTAAACCCAGCCCTGCCCCTGTATAGAACAGGACAACGGAGAATAGCATGACCAAACACATCCTGATCGGCATTGCCCTCTTGGGCCTTGCCGCCTGCGAAACCGCAAAAGGCGCGGGACGCGACATCAACAAGGCAGGCACCGCCATCGAACAGGCGGCTTCTGACGTTCAGAAAAAGCTGTAATCGGAACAACCGGCTGGTGGTCTCAGCGCAGAGTGTAGAGCTTACGCGCCACCAGCCATGTCACCGGAAAGGCGGCCAGGAAACCGACCAGGGCGGCAATCAGGATTGGCTGCAGGGTGTCCTGCCCCATGGCAAGGGCGGCAACGACCGCGCTGCCCGCAAGAGTCGAGCCGATGAACAGGTGCAGGATGAAGGCTAGACGATACATGTGGCAATCTCTCCAAATACCATAAAACGGTCAGCGACCATATATCTTGGATTCGGAATGTACCGCCTTGATCTGGGTCAGATTCCAGCGCCCCAGCGCGTTGGGGCCGATGTATTCAGGCCAGTTTCGGGCCAGTTTCGGCCCAGTGCAATACCGACAAGGGAAACCGCCCCAGCCAGGCGGCAAAACTCGATCGCGCGGCGCAGCTCAATCGCGCGGTGCACCCGGGCGGCGCTGCTTCTTGCGCGCAACCGCTTCCACCGGGACGGGTTTGAACAGGTTCACGACGGGGGTGCCGCGGCGCGGGCCGTCGTCCTTGTCGGCCAGGGACATCACCGCAAAGGCAAATTGCACCCCGGCAAAGACGATCCCGTTCATGAACCACAGGATGCCCACCGCCAGAAGGCCCACGTCAGAGGTGCTGATCAGCCCCCACAGGTTCATCACGTTGAACCACAGAAGCAGCCCGACAAAGACCGCCGCAATCGCAAAGCCCAGGGCCACATTGCGGATATAGAGACGAACGAGCTTGGGCATCGGATTCCCCCTCCGGTAGGATGCAAGGGGATGGTATCAGCGAAATCCCGATCGTCCAGCGCCGAATAGCAAAAATACATGCAATCGGCGGAATTCGACCGGCCCGCCCCCAGCCATTGCCAGACTGTGCCCGCAAAAACGGCAAAGACGCGCCAGCGGCGCGCCTTGGTCCATGGATGTCGCAATGGGGCTTGCCCGGTCAGAAGGCCTCGGGGCGCGCCTCGCGGGCCATGTGATCCAGCACCGCATTGACGAATTTCGGCTCCTTGCCTTCCGGGAAGAAGGCGCGGGCCACATCGACGAATTCGTTGATCACCACCTTCACCGGCGTGTCGGATTGCACCATTTCGGCACCGGCCGCACGAAACAGGGCGCGCAGGGTCGGGTCGATGCGGGCAATCGGCCATTTCGCCACCAGGGCGCGGTCGGTCATCTGGTCGATCTTCGCCTGGTAGTTCACGGCATCCTCGACCAGTTTGCGAAAGAGCTTGGGGTCGCCTTCGGCGAATTCATCACCATCGTAGACGGCTCCGAACCGGTGATCCTCGAATTCGACGATCACCTGGTCAAAGGTCTGCCCGCTGTGTTCCATCTGGAACAGCGCCTGCACCGCATAAAGCCGCGCTGCCGATTTCATCTGGGTCTTGCCATTGCCCTTGCGGGCGCCGCCTGAGGTGCTCATGCCGTGGTGGGTCCGTTGTCTGTGATCGCCAGGTCTGTGCCAGCCAGCTGGATGGCGTCGGAAGGCGCCTTGAAGCCGACTCCCTTGGTCTGGGCGCCCCACTTACGCGTCAGCGCGATCAGATGCAAGGCCGCAGCGGCAGCACCACCGCCCTTGTTCTGATCCGCAGGATCCGCGCGCACCTCGGCCTGGGGGCGGTTTTCCACCGTCAGGATGCCATTGCCGATGCACAGCCCCTGCAGCCCCATCAGCTGAATCGCGCGGCTGCTGTCGTTGCAGACCGTATCATAATGGGTGGTCTCGCCGCGGATCACGCAGCCCAGCGCCACGTAGCCGTCAAAGTTCGAGGTCCGGTCCGCGATGGAGATCGCCGTGGGCACCTCCAACGCGCCGGGCACCTCGACCAGATCCCAGGTGCCGCCCGCCGCTTCGATCTCGGCCTTGGCACCGGCGACCATATTGTCGGCAATGTCCTTGTAGTAAGGCGCGACCACGATCAGCAGCTTGACCGGCTTGTCAAAGCTGGGACGCGGCAGGATGTAGTGGCTTTCATGTCCGGCCATATCACTCTTCCTTCAGAATGGGACGGGTGCCGACAATCGACAGCCCATAGGCATCAAGGCCCACATATTTGGTCGAGGGCGAATCCGTCAGCAGGATAAGATCCTTCAGCCCCAGGTTCGACAGGATCTGCGCACCGATCCCGGTCTGCTTGATGGTCACGGTGCGCGCCCCGTCATCCTCATGGGCATAAAGCGCATTGCGCGGCTGGCGGAACAGGGTGACCACACCACGCCCTTCGGCGGCGATGACCTCCATCGCGCGGGGCAGCTGGCGCGCCGATTTGGGACCAAGGCCCAGAATATCGGTCGCCTCATGCAGCGCATGGGTGCGGGCCAGAACCGGCTCGGGCGTGGTGATATCGCCCTTGATCATCACCACATGTTCGACGCCATGGGTCTGGTCGGTGAACAGGCGCATCTCCCATTCGCCACCGAATTCCGAGGTCACCGTCTCGCGCGAGGTTTCGGTCACCAGGTTGTCGTTGCGCGCGCGGTAGGCGATCAGGTCGCTGATGGTGCCGATCTTCTGGCCGTGCTTGGCGGCGAACTCCACCAGATCGGGCAGCCGCGCCATGGTGCCGTCTTCCTTCATGATCTCGCAGATCACGCCCGACGGATGCAGCCCCGCCAGGCGCGAGATATCCACCGCCGCCTCGGTATGACCCGCGCGCACCAAGACACCGCCGCGTTTGGCCCGCAGCGGGAAGACATGCCCCGGCGTGGCAATCGCCGCCATCGAGTTCTGATCGTTGATCGCGGTCGCCACGGTCAGCGCCCGGTCGGCGGCAGAGATGCCCGTGGACACGCCTTCGCGCGCCTCGATCGAGACGGTAAAGGCGGTCTCGTGCCGCGAGGAGTTGTTCACCGCCATCATCGGCAGGCCAAGGCTGTCGATCCGCTCGGCGGTCATCGGCAGGCAGATCAGCCCGCGCCCGTGGGTCGCCATGAAGTTGATCGCCTCGGCATCGGCAAACTGGGCCGGGATCACCAGATCGCCCTCGTTCTCGCGGTCCTCGTGATCCACCAGGATGAACATGCGCCCCTGGCGGGCTTCTTCGATGATCTCTTCGATCGGGCTGATCGCGTCGCGCAGACGGGCTTCGACCGGCCCCGGTGTTTCAAAGCTCATGTCATGGCCTTTCATGATCCGTGTCGCAGGCCCTCGAATGGCGCTGCCGCGTTGCCAGCCGGGATAGCCCAGCCGCGCGCCAAAGGCCAGCCCGCTTGGCTCTCTTGAAATTCGGGACGCGACGTTTGCAGATGCGCAGAAGGCTGCTAGCGTCCCGTTACCTGACATCAGTGAAAGCCAAGCCCATGCGTGCCTCCCGTATCCTGCAAACCTATGAGGTCCACGCCGAGGGCGAACCCGGCCGTGTCATCACCGGCGGCATGCCGCTGCTGAAGGGGGCCAGCGTGTTTGAGAAAATGCAGGACATGGCCACCAACCACGACGAGATCCGCCTGATGATGCTGCGCGAACCGCGTGGCAATCCCGGCCTCTGCGGCAATGCGCTGGTGCCCCCCTGCCACCCGGAGGCCGACGCGGGCTTCATCATCTTCGAGCAGACCGAATACCCGCCCATGTCAGGGTCAAACACCATCTGCGTGGTCACCGTGCTGCTTGAAACCGGGATCCTGCCGATGGTGGAACCGGTGACCGAGCTGACACTGGAGGCCCCCGCCGGGCTGATCCGCGTGCGGGCCAACTGCCGCGATGGCAAGGTGACGAAGGTCAGCTTTCGCAATGTGCCCGCCTTTGCCATGCATCTGGACGCAAATGTCGAGGTCGCGGGCCTCGGCACCGTCACCGTCGATGTGGCCTGGGGCGGCATGTTCTTCGTTCTGGCCGATGCGGACCGGCTGGGCGTGAATCTTGCGGCAGAGAACGGCAAGGAGATCACCCGCGTGAGCGAAGCCATCCGCCACGCCACGGTCGAACAGCTGCCCGTCAGCCACCCGGAAAACCCTTCGATCACCGGCCCCACGATCACCAATCTCTGGGGCGCGCCCATTGCCGCAGGAACCCAGGGACGCGGTGCGATCACGATCTCAACCGGCGCCTTTGATCCCGCCCGCCCGCAGGAGGCCAGCGGCATCCTCGACCGCTCCCCCTGTGGCACCGGCACCTGTGCCAAGATGGCGGTCCTGCATGCAAAGGGGCAGCTTGGCCTGGGTCAGGACTACGTGAATGCAGGCCCCCTCGGCACCACATTCACCGGTCGCATTGTCGAGGAAACCAAGGTCGGCCCCTACCCGGCCATCGTACCGACACTCTCCGGTCAGGGCTGGATCTACGGGCTCTCCAGCTACACGCTGGATCCAAGCGATCCCTTTCCCAAGGGCTACACCGTCGGCGACATGTGGTGATCCGCGCCGCGCCAGCGGCGCGCCCTGCCCAACGCCTCGGGCCTGCATCTTCGATGCAGGTTCAGGGGGCGGGAGAGCCCCGCTGTTCGAAAAGAAACCGCCTCAGACCGCAGTATGTCGGAAATACTCCGCTGCGGACAGATAGGCGGCGGCGCGGGCGGCCGTGCTCCACTCGCTTTCCAAGGGCGCATCGCCGATCACCACCACGGAGGACCCCGGCAGACCCTGGCTCTTGATCAGATCCTGCACGCGAGCGCGCATCTGCGACCAGCTTTCATTGAACTTCGGCGCAGGCCCTGCTGCATCCAGCACCGGATGCGCGGCCAGAACCGCCTCGGGGCTGTTCGGCCTATGCACCAGGGCAAGCTTGCTGGAATTCCGTACCATTTTCAGCGCGCGGCGCTCTGCCTCGGGCATATGGGCGCCGTAGGAAATTATGCGCAGCGCGTTAGAGGAAAACAGCAGCCCGGTGATGTCCTGCCCCGAAGTCTGCCGCACGCGGGCATAGGTCTTGTAATCCATGCCCAGCTCGGCCGCCCGGCGGATCCGCATCTGCAGGACCAGCTTCGGGATGGTGTTGGGCATCAGCTTTTTCTGAGCCTTCTTCCAGGCATGGATGCGCCAGACGCGCCCGGCCTCCATGCTGGGCCCGTTGTTGTGACCGATCCCGGCGATCCCCGCGCCACTCATCACCCGGCCTCTGCCAGCCGCGCCACGTAGCGGGCCAGGGTGTCGATCTCGAGGTTCACCCGGTCGCCCAGTTTCACATCGCCCCAGGTGGTCACCTCCTTGGTGTGCGGGATGAAGTTGATGCCGAAATCGCAGCCCTGCACATCATTCACCGTGAGGGAGGTGCCGTTGAGGGCAACCGATCCTTTCGGCGCGATGAAACGGGCCAGCTCTTTCGGTGCGCGCAGGGTCACGCGGGTGCTGTCGCCCTCGTCCCGGATCTCCACCACCTCGGCCACGCCGTCCACATGGCCCGACACGATATGGCCGCCCAGTTCGTCGCCCACCTTCAGGGCGCGCTCCAGGTTGACCCGCTTGCCCAGGGTCCAGGCGTCGATATTGGTCTTGGAGACGGTTTCTGCCGAGATCTGCACATCATACCAGTCCGGCCCCAGTTCGATCACCGTCAGGCACACCCCATCCGAGGCGATGGAGGCACCAAGGTCGATCCCCGAGGTATCATAGGCAGTCTTGATCCGCGCCCGCAGATCGCCCTGCTGGTCCAGCTCGGCAATGGTGCCAACGTCGGTGATGATACCTGTGAACATGGGGGATGCTCCGTGCCAGTTGTTCCTGTCGTTCCTGACGCCCAGAGGTAGCGCCTGGCCTGCGGCTTCACAAGTCCCTCCCCCGCTGCAAGGGGCGAATACCTGTCGCGGCAAAGCGGATTGCCTGCGGCGCGGGCAGGTCATAGTTTCGCCCCAGTCATTGGTTAACCAATTGGCAGTAGTATCGCGGAAAACCAGAGACTTCTCATGCCCGAGACCCGCCCAGACCCCAGCTCAAAGGCCAGCGCACCGGCCAGTGTAAAGGCCAGTGCAAAGGCCCGCCCGGAGCCGAACCGCCGCTTCCTGTTCCTGCAGGGGCCGCATGGGCCGTTCTTCAATGGCCTGGGCAAGATGCTGCGCGCGGCGGGCTGCGCGGTCTGGCGGGTCGGCTTCAACGCGGGCGACAGCACCTTCTGGCGGCACCGGGACAGCTACATCCCCTATCGCGGCAGCCCCGAGGAGAGGCTGTGTGGAAACTGGCTGGTGTTGCCCAGCTTTCCCCGAGTTTGGGTCTTGGAGCGTGATTTGCCAATCGGTT
>NZ_JARCJD010000019.1 GCF_028890115.1 Phaeobacter sp. QD34_24 | reverse complement strand
GGCGATTCGAACGCCCGACCCTAACCTTGGCAAGGTTATGCTCTACCCCTGAGCTACGCCCGCGCTGCCATTCGGTGAGCGGTGAGATATTCATTCTGCCGCAGCGCTGCAAGTGAAAAAATACCCGGCAATGGAATTTTCCACAGATTTCTGCGACGGAACCTCGGCCCTCCTGCGTACATTCAGCAAAGACAAACAAGACCGGGAGGCACGTCCCCGTATGAAACCCCGCAGGAAACCACTCGACTATGCCCGCATGGGCGCCTTGATCGCGGCGATTGTTCTGGCCAAGGCTCTGGTCCCCGATGCCACCGGCGACGCGCCCAGCAGGCAGGCTGGACCGCTCCTGTCGCAGCCTGCGCCGGTCTATGTGAAGACCATCCGCGACGTCCTCACTGACCCGCTGTCCGAAGCCGCTCCGTGGTCTGACGTCTGACGCCCAGGCGGCGCATCACAGCAACGCATGTGCCAGAAGGCCAAGGCCCGCCGCCAGCACCATCACCAGGTTCAGCACGATGCCCAGCTGCCGCAGGATCAGGATCTGCGGGCGTCGGGTGAAACCGATCGCATGCATCAGGCGCCCGCCAATCAGCATCGCCCCAAGGGCATGCAGGGCCAGCGTCGGCGCCCCCTGATTTTCCACCGCGGCCATCAGGATCAGCCCGATCGGAACGTATTCGACAAAGTTCCCCTGCGCGCGGATGGCGACCAGAACGGCACGATTGTCGCCATCCCCGATCGAGACCTTGTGCTTGATCCGCTGCCTGCTGACCCCCAGCGTCAGGTAGACAAACATCAGCGCCGCAGCGCCCGCATAAAGAGACGTGATTGCAAACATCGGCATTTCCTCCCGGTTTTCCCGCCAAATCCAATAAGTTCGTTTTTGGAACTTATTGGATAGCAAGCTTTCGACGCATTGAAACCCGCAACGGGTGCAAGTTCCTGCAACGTCATGCGGGATTGGAGAAGGCAAAAAAAAGGCGCCGCTCTGGTTTGGAGGGCGCCCTTTCATGGTGGTTTTGGGGTTGGAGCTTATTCCAGCTCGATCAAAAGATCCTTGGCGTCGATCTGGCCACCGGCGTGCACATGCAGGGCCTTCACCACCGCGTCGCGTTCGGCGTGGAGGCCGGTTTCCATCTTCATCGCCTCGATGGTCAGCAGCAGATCGCCTTCGTGCACTTGCTGGCCCACCTGCACCGCGACCGAGGCGACGACGCCCGGCATCGGCGCGCCGATGTGGTCGGGGTTGCCGACCTCGGCCTTGGGACGCGCGGCGGTGGTGGATTTCACCAGCCGGTTGGGCACCCGGATCACCCGGGGTTGGCCGTTCAGTTCGAAGAAGACCTTCACCTCGCCGTTTTCATCCGTCTCGCCGATGGCCTGCAGGCGGATCTCCAGCGTCTTGCCGGGGTCGATCTCGGCCGAGATCTCCTCGCCCGGTTCCATCCCGTAGAAGAAGGTCCGCGTCGGCAGGGTGCGTACCGGGCCGTATTCGCGGTGACGGCCCATGTAATCGAGGAAGACCTTGGGATACATCAGGTAGCCGTTCAGATCCTCGTCATCGACCGTCTTGCCTTCCAGCTGCTGCGACAGCTCGGTGCGGGTCGCTTCCAGGTCCACCGGCTCCAGATGCTTGCCGGGGCGTTCGAGGTTGGGTTTCTCGCCCTTCAGCACCTTGTCGACAATGCCAGCGGGGAAGCCGCCCGGAGGCTGGCCCAGGTTGCCGCGCATCATGTCGACGACCGAATCCGGGAAGGAGACCTCGGTTGCGGGATCTTCCACCTCGGCGCGGGTCAGGCCCTGGCTGACCATCATCAGCGCCATGTCGCCAACCACCTTGGAGGAGGGCGTCACCTTCACGATGTCACCGAACATCTGGTTCACATCGGCATAGGTATGGGCGACCTCGTGCCAGCGCTCCTCCAGCCCCAGGGAGCGCGCCTGCGCCTTGAGGTTGGTGAACTGGCCGCCCGGCATCTCGTGCAGGTAGACCTCGGACGCCGGGGCCTGCAGGCCGGCCTCGAAGGCGGCATATTGCGCGCGCACCTGTTCCCAGTAATCGCTGATCTCGCGGATCGAGGCGATGTCGAGCCCGGTGTCGCGGTCGGTGTTGCGCAGCCCTTCGACGATCGAGCCGAGGCAGGGCTGCGAGGTGCCGCCCGAGAAGGCGTCCATCGCCGCATCCACCGCATCGACGCCCGCATCGGCCGCCGCCAGGATGGTGGCGCCGGCGATGCCGCTGGTGTCATGAGTGTGGAAGTGGACCGGCAGGCCGACCTCTTCCTTCAGCGCCTTCACCAGTTGGCGCGCGGCGGCGGGTTTCAGAAGACCGGCCATGTCCTTCAAGCCCAGGATATGGGCGCCTGCGGCCTCCAGATCCTTGGCCATGCCGACATAGTACTTGAGGTCATACTTGGCGCGGTTCGGGTCCAGGATATCGCCGGTGTAGCAGATGGTGCCCTCGCAGATCTTGCCGCTCTCGACCACCGCATCCATGGCGACGCGCATGTTCTCGACCCAGTTCAGGCTGTCAAAGACGCGGAACACATCGACGCCGGTGGTGGCGGCCTGTTTCACGAAGGACTGCACCACATTGTCGGGGTAGTTGGTATAGCCCACCCCGTTGGAGGCGCGCAGCAGCATCTGGGTCATCAGGTTCGGCATCGCCTCGCGCAGGTCGCGCAGACGCTGCCAGGGGCATTCCTGCAGGAAGCGATAGGCCACGTCAAAAGTGGCACCGCCCCAGCATTCGACCGAGAACAGCTGGCTGAGGTTCTGCGCATAGGCGGGCGCCACCTTGATCATGTCGAGGCTGCGCATGCGGGTCGCCAAGAGAGACTGGTGCCCGTCGCGCATGGTGGTGTCGGTGAGCAGCAGCTGGCGCTGCGCCTTCATCCAGTCGGCCACCGCCTGCGCGCCCTTCTGCTCCAGAAGGTTGCGGGTGCCATAGGGCAGGGTGCCCGGCTCCACCTTTGGCGGGCGCGGATCCTTCAGGTCGGCCTTGGGCTCGGGGCGGCCTTCGGTTTCCGGGTGCCCGTTGACGCTGATATCGGCGATATAGGTCAGCACCTTGGTGCCGCGGTCCTGACGTTTGGCGAACTGGAACAGTTCGGGCGTCTCGTCGATGAACTTGGTGGTGTATTCATTGCTGAGGAAGGTCGGGTGCTTCAGCAGGTTCTCCACGAAGGCGATATTGGTGGAGACGCCGCGCACCCGGAATTCGCGCAAGGCGCGGTCCATGCGGGCAATCGCCTTTTCCGGGGTCGGCGCCCAGGCGGTCACCTTTGTCAGCAGGCTGTCGTAATAGCGGGTGATCACCCCGCCCGCATAGGCCGTGCCGCCATCCAGGCGAATGCCCATGCCGGTGGCCGAGCGATAGGCGGTGATACGGCCATAGTCGGGGATGAAGTTGTTGAGCGGATCCTCGGTGGTGACCCGGGTCTGCAGCGCATGACCGTTGAGACGGATCTCGGACTGGTCCGCCTTGCCGGTCGCCTCGGCCAGGGTCTTGCCCTCGGCGATCAGGATCTGCGCCTGCACGATGTCGATGCCGGTGACTTCCTCGGTGACGGTGTGTTCCACCTGCACGCGGGGGTTCACCTCGATGAAGTAGAAGTTGCCAGTCTCCATATCCATCAGGAATTCGACGGTGCCCGCGCATTCGTAGTTCACATGCTGGCAGATCCGGCGACCCAGGTCGCAGAGCTCCTCGCGCTGCGCGTCACTGAGGTAGGGGGCAGGCGCGCGTTCCACCACTTTCTGGTTGCGCCGCTGCACGGAACAATCCCGCTCCCACAGGTGGTAGATCTGCCCGTGCTTGTCGCCGAGGATCTGCACCTCCACGTGACGGGCGCGGGTGATCATCTTTTCGAGATAGCCTTCGCCATTGCCGAATGCGGCTTCGGCCTCGCGGCGGCCCTCAAGCACCTTCTCTTCCAGCTCGTCCTCGGACAGGATCGGACGCATGCCGCGCCCGCCACCGCCCCAGGAGGCCTTCAGCATCAACGGGTATCCGACCTCGGCCGCCTCAGCCTTGATGGCGGCCATGTCATCGCCCAGCACCTCGGTCGCGGGGATGACCGGCACGCCCGCCTCGACCGCCACGCGCCGCGCCGAGGCCTTGTCCCCCAGCGCGCGCATGGTCTCGGCCTTGGGACCGATGAAGGTGATGCCGTTGCGGGCGCAGGCATCGACGAAATCGGGGTTTTCCGACAACAGGCCATAGCCCGGATGGATCGCATCGGCGCCGCTCTCCTTGGCGACGCGGATGATCTCGTCGATCGAGAGATAGGCCGCCACCGGCCCAAGACCCTCGCCGATCCGGTAGGCCTCATCCGCCTTGAAGCGGTGCAGCCCCAGCTTGTCCTCCTCGGCATAGACCGCAACGGTCCTCTTGCCCATTTCATTCGCAGCCCGCATCACACGGATCGCAATCTCGCCGCGGTTGGCTATCAGGATCTTCTTGAAGTCGGTCATATCTTCCCCCGAGGTCAGTCTGTCTGGCGATGTGTTAGGCGCATCTTGGCGTCGGGTATACCCGTAGTTCTGGGTATTCGGCAGCATGATTGCGCTCTCATTTTGCATGATAGCGCCCTCATTTTCCAAAAGGCGCCGTCGGCGGCAAAAACTCGGCACCGCAAATTCCTGTACACGGTCGGGTTGCCGGAGATTCGCGCGGTGCTCCTCACATGTTGCCAAACCCCAGGGCCGAAGATCCGCGCCTTTGGTCTGAGACGCGGTGCCGGAGGTATGCTCAAACCACCGCCCGGATAGCGGGGTATCCTTTTGAACCTTCGGTCCGGTCGGCTCATATCCCGAAGCGCAAACCCGAAGGGGGAGATGTCCTGTATACCTTTGCATGCCGCCTGGCGGGCGCAACTCCCGGCAGAGCGTCGGACAGGGAGAGGCCTTTTACCGGAAAGGAGCCAACATGCACAGGATCGTCTATTTCAGCCATATGGCCCGGAAAATGACCGCAAGAGAGGTTGCGGGGATCGTCGATTTGTCCCGCACCAACAACGCCCGCGACGGGTTGACCGGTCTTCTGCTGTATCACGGGTCCTGTTTCTTCCAGGTGCTGGAAGGTGGCGCGGATAAGCTGGCGCTGCGCTATCAGAAAATTGCCGAGGATCCGCGCCATGCGAACCTGCGGGTGGTGCAGAGCGAGGCGGCCGAATTTCGGGCCTTTCCCGATTGGCGCATGGGGTTGCTGACGCCCGAGCAACTGCCGGTCCTGGCGCGCGACAGCGTCTTTTCGCTGCGCGAGCTGTTCCCGATGAACAGCGAGGCCCGCGGCGACGATGTCACGGTCCGCCGGTTGGTGCGGGATTTCCTCGCCAGCTTTCAGTCAATCCAGGCGGCCTGAGCCATTTACGCCAGCCATCGTCATGTCAGATGGTGTCGGGGTAGATCCCTGATCTGAGCCAATGTGCTCAGCCCCATCTGCCCCATGTTCGCCTCAAGATCCTTGCGCAGGATATCGATCAGATGATCGGGACCCTTCGTGCCCAGTGCTGCCAGCGCATAGTGGAAGGCACGGCCGAACATCACGAAATCAGCGCCAAGCGCCAGGGCGCGCAGGATATCCAGCCCGCCTTCGACGCCGCTGTCAAAGATCAGCGGCAGGTCGGTTACGGCGCGGATTTCCGGCAGAACCTCGATGGCGGCGGGGCAGCCGTCGAACTGGCGTCCGGCGTGGTTTGAGACCCACAGCGCATCGACGCCGATCTGCTGCAGCGGTTCCGCGTCCTCGGGGCGCATCACGCCCTTGATGACGAAGGGCCCATCCCAATTGTCCCGTAGCCAGCGCGCGTAGTCCCAATCCGGAGAGGTCCGCAAAAGATAGCCGATATGGGCGGTGGACGACAGGCCCTGACCGGTAGTCTCGGCCGTGTATTTGTCGAGCGTGCGCATATGGGGCATGCCGCCCTCGTGCCGGTGTTGGCGCGCCATGCCCATGGCCCAGGCCGGGCGCATCGCCACCTGCGCCAACAGGCGCGGCGTCAGCCGTGGCGGCTGGGTCAGGCCCGATCGCGTCTGTCGTTCCCGGCGCGAGGCGACGGGCACATCCACCGTCAGAACCAGCACCTTGAAGCCCGCATCCCGCGCCCGCGCCAGCATGTCCCTGCGGATGCCTTCGTCCTTGGGCGGGTACAGCTGGTACCAGGCCTGCGGTCCGAGGTGCGGCGCCAGATCTTCGGGCGCCTGGCTGGCCACGGTCGACAGGCTGTAGGGAATGCCATTGCGCGCGCCGCAGCGGGCCAGGTGGCCTTCGGCATCGGGCCAGATCAGCCCCGACATGCCCACCGGCGCAATGCCAAAGGGCAGGGGCAGTCTCTCTCCGAACAGCTCAGTCGACAGATCTATGTCCAGCGGTCCATGCAGGATCGAGGGCAGAAAGCCGATCCGATCAAGGGCCGCGCGGTTGCGCGCCTTGGTGGCCTCAACCCCGGTGGCGCTGTCCAGGTACTCCCAGACGAACCGCGGCAGGCGCCGCTCGGCCCGGCTGCGCAGGTCGGACAGGCCGGGATAATGCGAGTGCAGATCTTGATGCGATGTCATGGGCGCATCATTGCCGCTTTGCCGTTGGAGTCTAGCGGAAACGTTGCGCTACTGGGGGCCGTCGTTGGGATGGGCAGCGGCGTTCAGCGTCGTGACACCTGGGTGCGGGGCAAAAAGATGATGCGAACAGAGTGTGAACGTCCTCTTTCCTGCAGGGGTGAATCACGCTAGGATCACGCCCATGAGCAGTTTCGATGAAATGGACGCCTTCGAGGGCGCCTCCCTCTCCGCCCGCGCCATGGCTGCGCGCCCGAAACCCTATCTGGAGGGGCTGAACCCGGCCCAGCGGGAGGCGGTGGAATGTCTGGATGGTCCGGTGCTGATGTTGGCGGGGGCCGGCACCGGCAAGACCAAGGCGCTGACCACACGGATCGTGCACCTTCTGACGCTGGGCCAGGCGCGCCCGAACGAAATCCTGGCGGTGACCTTCACCAACAAGGCCGCGCGCGAGATGAAGGAACGGGTGGGGCGGATGCTGGGCCAGCCCGCCGAGGGCATGCCCTGGCTCGGGACCTTCCATTCGATCTGCGTCAAGCTGCTGCGCCGCCATGCGGAACTGGCGGGGCTGAAGTCGAATTTCACCATTCTGGACACGGATGATCAGATCCGCCTGTTGAAACAACTGATCCAGGCGGCGGGGATCGACGACAAACGCTGGCCCGCGCGAATGCTGGCGGGGATCATCGACGACTGGAAGAACCGCGCGCTGACGCCGGAAAAGGTGCCTGCCGCAGATGCCAGCGCCTATAACCATCGCGGCACCGAGTTCTACGCCCAGTACCAGACCCGCCTGAAGGAACTGAACGCCGTCGATTTCGGTGATCTGCTTCTGCATATGGTGACGATCTTCCAGAACCATCCGGACGTTCTGGCCCAATACCAGCGCTGGTTCCGTTACATCATGGTGGACGAATATCAGGATACCAACGTGGCGCAGTATATGTGGCTGCGGCTGCTTGCTGCGGGGCACAAGAATATCTGCTGCGTCGGCGATGATGATCAGTCGATCTACGGCTGGCGCGGCGCCGAGGTGGGCAATATTCTGCGGTTTGAAAAGGATTTTCCCGGCGCCAAGGTGGTGCGGCTGGAACAGAACTACCGTTCGACCGAACATATCCTCGCGGCGGCCTCTGGCGTGATCCGGGGCAATGCGGGGCGTCTGGGCAAGGAGCTGTGGACCGATGCGACGGGCGGCGAGAAGGTGCGCCTGATCGGTCATTGGGATGGCGAGGAAGAAGCACGCTGGATCGGCGAAGAGATCGAATCCATGCAGCGTGGCACCCGCGGTCAGGCGCCTGTGGATCTGAACAATATGGCGATTCTGGTTCGCGCCTCCCATCAGATGCGCGCCTTCGAGGACCGCTTTCTGACTATCGGTCTGCCCTACCGGGTGATCGGCGGTCCGCGATTCTACGAGCGGCTCGAGATTCGCGATGCCATGGCCTATTTCCGCCTCGTGGTCTCGCCTGAGGATGATCTGGCCTTTGAACGCATCGTCAACACGCCGAAACGCGGCCTGGGCGACAAGGCGCAGCAGAAGATCCAGGTGATCGCCCGTGAGAATGGCGTATCCCTGCTGGAAGGCGCCCGTCTGGCCGTCGAAAGCGGTGAGATCAAGGGCAAGGGCGGTGCGGCGCTGCGCCAACTGGTCGAGGATCTGCGCCGTTGGAGCCGGATGACGGGTGATGCCGACATCAGCCATATGGAACTGGCCGAGATCGTGCTTGATGAGAGCGGCTACACCACCATGTGGCAGATGGACAAGAACCCGGACAGCCCGGGTCGCCTTGAAAACCTCAAGGAACTGGTGAAGGCGCTGGAGAATTTCGAGAACCTGCAGGGTTTCCTGGAACATGTCAGCCTGGTGATGGACAATGACAAGCAGGATGCCGAGCAGAAGGTCAGTATCATGACCCTGCATGCGGCCAAGGGGCTGGAGTTCCCTGCGGTTTTCCTGCCCGGCTGGGAAGATGGTCTCTTTCCCTCGCAGCGGTCGATGGATGAAAGCGGTCTCAAGGGGCTCGAAGAGGAGCGCCGCCTTGCCTATGTGGGCATCACCCGCGCCGAGGAGATCTGCACGATCTCCTTTGCGGGCAACCGGCGGGTGTTCGGGCAATGGCAATCGCAGCTACCCTCGCGCTTTATCGATGAGTTGCCCGAGGAGCATGTGGAGGTGCTGACGCCGCCGGGGCTGTATGGTGGTGGTTACGGTGCCGCTGCCGGTGGCACCCAGGTGAAATCCCGCATCGATGACCGCGTGGCCCAGGCCGATGGCTATAATTCCCCGGGCTGGAAGCGCATGCAGGCGCGGGCAGGCGAACGCGGCCTGTCGCAGCCGCGCGAAAGTCGAACTCAGGTGATCGATCTGACCGCAAGCTCCAGCCATACTGTGGGAGAGCGGGTCTTTCACCAGAAGTTCGGCTATGGCGCCATCACCGGGATCGAGGGCGACAAGCTGGAAGTCGATTTTGACAAGGCGGGGATGAAGAAGGTGATTGCCAAATTCGTCACGGCCCATGACGACGTACCGTTCTGAGATAGTGATCTGAGGCAGAGGCGGTCGGATCGCTTTGCGATCCGATCCGGGCGCGGGGGCGCTGGCAGCTTTGCTGCCAGCGCCCCCGCGCCATTCCCCTGACGAGAACGACACGCGCAAAATCCACGCCTGCGGCAGAAGCGCTGGCGCGGAAATCTCTGTTCATGTCTCTGGAAAAGAAAACGGCGGTGCCAGGGAGGAGGAGAGGCACCGCCGTTCTTTGCAACATCCGGCCAAATGGGAGGAGGAGGCCCGATGTATCAACGTCCGGATTTGATCCCGGTATGAGGTGCGACGACACCAGGGAGGAGGAGAGGTGTCGCCGCTCTGAACAACATCCGGCCAAATGGGAGGAGGAGACCGGATGTATCAGATCCCGGGTTTGATCCCGGTATGAGGTGCGGCGACACCAGGGAGGAGGAGAGGTGCCGCCGCTCTGAACAACACCAGGTCAAATGGGAGGAGGAGACCCGGTGTATCAGATCCCGGGTTTGATCCCGGTATGGGGTGCGGTGACATCAGGGAGGAGGAAGATGTCACCGCGATTTACAGGCCCTTAAGGGAGGAGGAGAAAAGGACCTGATCTCGGTTATGCGTTTTCGTAGGCGGCCTGGAGGGCCAGGCGCTTGATCATCGAGCGGTTCAAGCCCAGGTCTGCCAGTTCACGGTTGGTCAGGGCAGACAGCTCGTTGATGGTTGCGCGATAGACGCGGTAGCGTGCGAATTTCACTTTCAACGCGTCCAGGAAGGCCAGACCGGTGTCTGCCAGGGTGCCCTTGTGGGCGGTGATGTGGTTTACTGCGGCCATCGGGCAGGTCCTCAGCTCTTGCTAGTTAGGTCAGTAGTTCTGTCGTTGCCTGTAAAGGCGTTTCTTGAACACCAATTTAAGGAAATGCTGCAGGTGCACAATCCCCAGACTCGGCATTTCTGCTATGCAGCATTTGCATGGGTCTTTTCCTGACGTGCTGGAATATGGCTGCAAAAATGGCCTATTTCCTTGGTGTTGCTTGAAAAATGGGCGCCTTGTGTCCGGCTGCGGCAGGGTGCCGTCACGGCAATTTCGCTTGGGCTGGGTGGGCGGAGCCTATATGCAGTGGAGGCTTCGGCCGGGGCAGGAAACAGAGGGAAGACTATAATGCCGGTGACACGTGATCAGATTCTTGCAGCACTTGAGCGTCTGGCCTTGCCGGATGGCGGAACGCTGGTGTCGCGGGACATGCTGCGTGCGCTCACCATTGACGGTGCTCAGGTTCGGTTTGTGATCGAAGCGCCAAGCCCGGCCATCGCCCAGCATATGGAACCCCTGCGCCGCGCGGCCGAAGCTGCGGTTCTGGCGTTGGAGGGCGTGGATACCGTCAGTGCCGCCTTGACGGCCCATGGGCCAGCCCAGGCCGGTCAGTCGGCACCCAGTCTTAAACTTGGGGGGCATCCAAAGCCGCAACAGGGGCCGATCAAGCCTGAGGGCGTGGCGCGCATTCTCGCTGTGGCCTCGGGCAAGGGCGGCGTCGGGAAATCCACCGTCAGTGCCAATCTTGCGGTGGCGCTGGCCCGGCAGGGTCGCAAGGTTGGCCTGCTGGATGCAGATATATATGGCCCCAGCCAGCCGCGCATGATGGGGGTGAGTGGGAAGCCCTCCAGCCCGGACGGCAAGCGGATCACCCCGCTTCAGGCCCATGGGGTCACGGTGATGTCCATCGGCCTGATGGTGGAAGAGGAAAAGGCGGTGATCTGGCGCGGTCCCATGTTGATGGGCGCGTTGCAGCAGATGCTGGGGCAGGTGGACTGGGGAGAGCTGGACGTGCTCATCGTGGATCTGCCGCCGGGCACCGGGGATGTGCAGCTGACGCTGTGCACTAAGGCAGAGCTCAGCGGGGCCATCGTGGTCAGCACGCCCCAGGATGTGGCGCTGCTGGATGCGCGCAAGGCGCTGAACATGTTCGAGCAGCTGAAGATCCCGGTTCTGGGGTTGATCGAGAACATGTCCTTTTTCACCTGTCCCGACTGCGGCGGAGAGCATCATATCTTCGGTCACGGCGGTGCCGCCGCCGAGGCCAAGCGCTTGGGCCTGCCGCTCTTGGGTATGCTGCCGATCGATCTGGAAACGCGGCTGGCTGCGGATGGCGGCACCCCGGTGGCGGCCGGTGAGGGCGCCATGGCGCAGGCTTATGGCCAGATCGCCGAGGGGCTGGTGCGCGGCGGCATGGCCTGAGCCGCGCCGTCCCGTCCCATACCGTCCCGTCCCGTTATTGAACCAGATATTGCGACCGGCCTGACCGCCTGCGTCCAGTGCGCGCGGTGCAGGCTGCGTGTCCCATGGGGCAGGCGCGTCTTTGTGCGGGGCGCCGCCTTCTGGGCGTGGTCTCGTTGCATGGCCTCGCCAGAGCGGTTTGCTGGGGCTTTGGGATGGTGTGGGATATCTCGGCCCATCACATTTGATCGGTCCGAGATCGCTCCATGGGAAAGCATGGGCGGCGCTGTCTTGATACTTGGCGATTCCGAATCACGGAGGCTCATCTCCGCGTGAATTCAGGTGTGGACTGACAGGATTCCGGCGGTCACCGGCGCCGAGCCTCGGAACATATCGTGAATATTATGTGGCAAAAAAAAGATGCTGAATTTTTTCTGGGAAACTATGGGTGCTCTAGGGGGAGATCGCGAACCACTAGATGTAGTTACAATCTGAAAAATACCCGCAATTTAAGCTGCATCATTTATAGAGGTTAATAGAGTCTTAACAAGAATTGCCCGTGTTAACCCGGATTCTCCCACGGTCTCGTGAAGAAACCTATTGCCGTACCCTGATTTCCCATAGTATCCCTTTTGTCATCGAACGAGAGCAAGGACGGGGCGCCAAACGACCCCAGGCAAAACAAGACAAGCAGGTTTCATACAGGCCTTCGCTTTCCTCGAACAAAGAGATCCGGCGCGCGGGCGAGCAGACATCCCCCCAGGTGGCGCGCGCAGTCGGACACCCCGCACGGCGGGACAAGGCGGCGGGTTGATCAGTGGCAGCAGATCAACCCGCCCCTTTTACTTTCGGGGGTCGGCACACCGCGAGGGACGCGAAAAAGGGACGATAATTTGGGCCGCAGGTTCAGAGGCGAAAGCCACCACAAGGTGGACAGCAAGGGGCGGGTGTCGATACCGGCCTCCTTTCGCCGTGTTCTGGAGGCAAGCGATCCCAACTGGCAGCAGACCGGAGACAACCCCGAATTGGTGATCGTCTACGGTGATGATCGCCGCAAGTTCCTTGAATGCTATACAATGGAAGCAATCGACGAGGTCGACGCCAAGATCGCGGCCCTGCCGCGCGGCTCGCGGGAGCGCAAGATCCTGGAGCGCATGTTCAACGGCCAATCCCTGCCCACCACGGTGGATGAGACCGGCCGCCTGGTCCTGCCCGCCAAGCTGCGTAACAAAATCGGGCTGGAGGGCGAGGCCTTTTTCATCGCCTCGGGCGATACGTTCCAGATCTGGAAGCCGCAGACCTATGAAGAGGTGGAGATGGCCGAAGCAGAGAAGCTGATGGCGGATCTGCCGGAGGACTTCGATCCGCTGCAATTCCTTGATGGCGCCGGGGGGCACTAAGGTATGACGACGGAGCAGCCCAATGTTTCCGGTCCCCATATTCCTGTTCTCCTGCGTCCGCTCTTGAAGGCGGTGGCCCCGGTCTCCGGGCGTTGGCTGGATGGCACTTTCGGTGCGGGTGGCTATACGCGGGCGCTGCTGGATGCAGGCGCCGATCAGGTGATCGCGGTGGATCGCGATCCGCTGGCCTTTGAATTGGCGAAATCCTGGGCCGATGATTACGGCGACCGGTTGGTGCAGCAGCAGGGTGTGTTCTCCCGCATGGACGAATATGCGGAAGGCCTTGATGGCGTGGTGCTGGATCTCGGGGTGTCCTCGATGCAGCTGGACCTGGCCGAACGTGGCTTTTCCTTCATGAAGGACGGCCCGCTTGATATGCGGATGTCGCAGGATGGTCCATCGGCGGCCGATCTGGTCGCGGAGCTGAGCGAGGAAGAGCTGGCCGATATCCTGTTTCATTATGGCGAGGAACGCGCCAGCCGCCGCATTGCCCGGGCCATCGTCAAGGCGCGGGCTGTTGAGCCGATCACCACCACGCTGCAACTGGCCGGGATCGTGGAATCCTGCCTGCCGCGCCCCAAGCCGGGGCAATCCCATCCCGCCACCCGCAGCTTTCAGGCGCTGCGTATCGCGGTGAATGCCGAATATGATGAGCTGTTCCAGGGGCTTCTGGCCGCCGAACGGGCGCTGAAACCCGGCGGTCTATTGGCTGTCGTGACCTTTCATTCGGTCGAGGATCGCATGGTCAAACGCTTTTTCCAGCACCGCGCGGGCAAGACCGGGCGCGCCAATCGCTATGCGCCCGAGATCGAAGAAGCCCCGGCGCAGTTCGAGATCGTCACCCGAAAGGCGGTGGGGCCGGATGAGCAGGAGCTTGCAGAGAATCCCCGCTCCCGCTCGGCCCGGCTCAGGGTGGGGCGGCGCACCGATGCGGCGCCGGTCGCGATCACGGCGCGGGAATTGGGCATGCCGCAGCTGAAGGAGGCGCGCAGATGAAAACGCTTTTGTACGCCGTCACCGCCCTGGCGGTCTTTGGCCTGGCCTTCTGGGCCTACCGCGAGAATTACGCCACCCAGCAGGTGCTGAAGGAAACCCGCGAGCTGCAGGGCCAGATCGGCGCCGCGCAGGTGCGTCTGGGGGTTCTGCGCGCCGAATGGGCCTATCTCAACCGTCCCGACCGGCTGATCGATCTGGCCGAGCTGAATTTTGCCAGCCTCGGTCTGTTGCCGCTGCGCCCGGACCAATTCGGTCGCGTGGACGAGGTGGCCTATCCGCGCGTCCCCGAGCTTGAAATCACCGATGGCGTCGATGTCTCGGGTCTCAATGCCACCTCCGGCGGGGGGGCGCAGCCATGATCCGCACGCCGCTGCGCCCTCTGGCCCGCATTCTGAACGCCCGTGCCAAGGGGCAGAACCCGGATGCGATCGAGCAGGAGAATATCCGCCTGCGCCACGAGGACATGCAGGCCAAGGCCCGTCAGCGCGCCGAAGGGCGCCTGCTGGTGCTGGGGATCTTCTTCCTTTGTGCCTATACGGCGGTGATCGGACGCATGGGCCTGCTTGCGACCTCGGAGCCAAGCGAACCTGTCGCCTCGGTTGCGGGCAGTGCCATCGCGGCGCAGCGGGCCGATATCGTGGACCGGAAGGGCCGGATCCTGGCGACCAATTTCGAAACCCATTCTCTTTATGCGCAGCCGCCGCAGATGATCGATCCGGAAGGCGCTGCCACGCGCCTGGCCGAGATATTCCCGGACCTGGATCGGGAACAATTGATCGAGGACTTCAACGGAAAGCGGAAGTTCCTGTGGATCAAGAAGAAAATCAGCCCCGAGCAGAAACAGGCGGTGCATGACATCGGCGATCCGGGGCTGTTGTTCGGCCCGCGCGAGATGCGTCTATATCCCAATGGCAGCGTGGCCGCCCATGTGCTGGGCGGCGCCGGTTTCGGCAAGGAAGGCGTTTCGGCGGCCGAGGTGATCGGTGTGGCCGGTGTTGAGAAGCATTATGATGCCTACCTGCGCGACCCCGGCAATGGGCACAGGCCCTTGCAGCTGTCGCTGGATCTGACCGTACAGGCCGCCGCCGAGCGGGTGCTGGATGGCGGCATGCAGCTGATGAATGCCAAGGGCGCCACCTCGATTCTGATGGATGTGCATACGGGCGAGGTGATCTCGGTGGTTTCGCTGCCGGATTTCGACCCCAACGAACGCCCGCGCCCGCCCACCACTGGCTTTGATCCCTCGGTCAGCCCGCTGTTCAACCGGGCGGTGCAGGGGGTCTATGAACTGGGCTCCACCTTCAAGATCTTCACCGCAGCCCAGGCGATGGATCTGGGGCTGGTGACGCCTGATACGGTGATCGACACCCGTGGCCCGCTGCGCTGGGGGAAGTTCTCGATCAAGGATTTCCGCAACTACGGCAACGAAATGACGGTGAGCGAGATCATCGAGAAATCCTCGAACATCGGCACCGCGCGGCTGGCGCAGCAGATCGGGGTGGCGCGGCAAAAGGACTTCCTGGCGCGCCTGGGCATGCTTGAACCGACCCCCTTCGAGATCGTCGAGGCCCGTGGCGGTCAGCCGCTCACGCCGAAGAACTGGTCCGAGCTGTCGGCCATGACGATCTCCTATGGTCACGGCATCTCCACCACGCCGATGCATCTTGCGGCAGGCTATGCGGCCATCGCCAATGGCGGCTTTCAGGTGAACCCCACGGTGCTGAAACAGCAGGGGCCGCAACATGGCGAGCGGGTGCTGTCGGATGAGGCCGCCAGGGCGGCGCGCACCATGCTGCGCCGGGTGGTGACCGAAGGCACCGCCAGCTTTGCCCGCGTTCCCGGCTACCAGGTGGGCGGCAAGACCGGCACCGCCGACAAGCCGAAGCCGCGCGGCGGCTATTATGAGGACAAGGTGATCGCCACTTTTGCCTCGATCTTCCCCTCGGATGATCCAAAATACGTGCTGGTTGTGACCCTGGATGAACCCTCGGTCATCGCTTACGACGAAGAGCGCCGCACCGCAGGCTGGACTGCGGTACCTGTTGCGGCCGAGATGGTGAAACGCATCGCGCCGCTGCTGGGGCTGCGTCCGCACATTGAACCCGCACCGCTGACTGATATAACCCTCACCTCGAACTGACCTGAGGCGAGGTGCCCCCATGAGCCGCAATTCCGAACAGCACAGGCCCAACCCGCGGCCATTGAGCCAACTGGGGCTGACCGCGCGGGGCGGCGCCGATCCGGTGATCTCGGACCTGGTGGTGGACAGCCGCAGGGTGGGCGAGGGAGCCCTGTTCGCAGCCCTTCCCGGCTCCACGGTACATGGCGCCAATTTCATCACGGCCGCATTGGAACAGGGTGCGGCTGCCGTCTTGACCGATGCGGCCGGTGCCGATCTGGCGCAGGGGGCGTTGGCGAAAAGCCATGCCGCGCTGATCGTGGTGGAGGATCCGCGTCAGGTGCTGGCCTATACGGCGGCGCTCTGGTTCGGGGCCCAGCCGCAGACCATGGTCGCGGTCACCGGCACAAATGGCAAGACTTCGGTTGCGACCTTCGTGCGCCAGATCTGGATGGCGCTGGGGCACGCGGCGGTAAACCTCGGCACCACCGGGGTCGAGGGCGCCTGGAGCTTTCCTCTGGCCCATACCACGCCGGAACCGATCACTCTACACCGCGCCTTGGCGGCAGCCGCCTCTGCCGGTGTGACCCATGCCGCGATGGAGGCTTCCTCGCATGGGCTGGATCAGCGCCGCCTTGATGGCGTTGACCTGGCGGCGGCGGGGTTCACCAATTTCACCCAGGATCACCTGGATTATCACCACACCTTCGAGGAATACTTTGCCGCCAAGGCCGGGCTGTTCCGCCGGGTGCTGCCGGAAGAGGGCGTTGCGGTGATCAACATGGATGATCCCCGCGGCGCCGAGATGCGCGCCATTGCCGCCGCGCGCGGCCAAGAGGTGATCACCGTGGGTCGCGGTCTTGGCGATTTTTCCCTTGTCGGGCAGCGCTATGATGGCACCGGCCAGGATATCCGGTTTTCCTGGCACGACCGCCCCTTCATGGCGCGGCTGAACCTGATAGGCGGCTTTCAGGCCGAGAACGTTCTGATGGCCTGCGGTCTGGTGATCGCCAGCGGCGAACAGCCGGAGCGCGTCTTTGAAACCCTGCACGAGCTGACCACGGTGCGCGGGCGCATGCAGCTTGCGGCGACGCGGGACAATGGCGCCTCGGTCTTTGTGGATTATGCCCATACGCCGGATGCCGTGGCCACCGCGATCAAGGCGCTGCGCCCGCATGTGCTGGGGCGCCTGATCGCCATTGTCGGTGCGGGCGGCGATCGCGATGCCGGTAAGCGCCCGCTGATGGGCAAGGCGGCGCATGACAATGCCGATATGGTCATCGTGACCGATGACAACCCGCGCAGCGAGGACCCGGCGGTGATCCGCGCCGCCGTCAAGGGCGGCGCGCCGGAGGCTCTTGAGGTCGGCGACCGCGCCGAGGCGATCCTGCGCGGCGTCGCTGCGCTGGAACCGGGCGATGCCTTGCTGGTCTGCGGTAAGGGGCATGAGACCGGGCAGGTCGTCGGCAGCGATATTCTGCCCTTCGATGATGTGGAACAGGCCAGTATGGCGGTCGCGGCACTGGATGGGAAAATCGTATGAACACTCTGCTCTGGACCTCTGCCGAAGCTGCCGCCGCCACCGGCGGACAGGCGATTGGTGACTGGAGCGTTTCCGGCGTGTCCATCGACACCCGCAGCCTGCAGCCGGGCGATCTCTTCGTGGCCTTGAAGGCCGCACGGGATGGCCATGATTTCGTGGCGCAGGCGCTGCAGGCCGGGGCAGGGGCGGCACTGGTGTCGCGCGTTCCCGACGGTTTGTCCGAGGGCGCACCGCTGTTGCTGGTCGAAGACGTGCAGGCGGGGCTGGAGGCTTTGGGCCGTGCCGCCCGCGCCCGCACAGAGGCCCGTGTGATTGCCGTGACCGGCTCGGTTGGGAAAACCTCGACTAAGGAAATGCTGGCGCGCATCCTCAGCGATCAGGGCCGCACCCATGCTGCCGTGGCCAGTTACAACAATCATTGGGGCGTGCCGCTGACCCTGGCGCGGATGCCGCGCGACACCGAGTTCGCGGTGATCGAGATCGGCATGAACCATCCCGGTGAGATCGCACCGCTGGCGCGCCAGGCCCGCCCGCATGTGGCGATGGTCACCACCGTGGCAGCCGTGCACCTTGAGGCTTTCGAGGATGTCGCCGGGATCGCCCGCGAAAAAGCCTCGATCCTGGAGGGGCTGGAGCCGGGCGGCGTGGCAGTCCTCAATGCCGATATCGATGAGGCTTCGATCCTGCGGGAGGTTGCGGAAGAACGCGGCACTGCGATGCGCTGGTTCGGCCATGCGGGCGCAGACGCGCGCCTGCTGGAGGTGGGCCTGAGCGGCGAGGAAACCGTTGCCGAGGCCCAGATCCTGGGGCAGGAGGCCGAGTTGCATATCCAGTCTCTGGGCGCGCATTTTGCCATGAACGCGCTGGGGGCGCTCTTGTGTGCCGAGGCGCTGGGCGCGGATCTGGATCGTGCCATTGCCAGCCTTGCGCTGTGGTCGCCGGTCACCGGGCGCGGTGCGCGAGAGAGCGTTGTGCTGTCCGGCGGGCGGGTGCTGCTGCTGGATGACAGCTACAATGCCAATCCGACCTCGGTCAGGGCGGCGCTGGATGTGCTGGCGGCGACCCCGGTGGAGGCAGGCGGGCGACGCATCGCCTATCTGGGCGACATGAAGGAATTGGGGCCGCAGGAAACGGAGCTGCATGGCGCGCTGGCGCAGCATCCGGCCCTGGACACCGCCGATCAGATCCATTGCATCGGGCCGCTGATGCGCAGCCTGTTCGAGGCGCTGCCCGAGCAAAAACGGGGCAGCTGGCACGCGACAAGCGCCGAGGCGCGCGCTGACCTGCCCCGGCAGATCGGGGCTGGCGATGTGGTGCTGGTCAAGGGATCGCTCAGCATGAAACTGGCATCCATCGTTGACGGCATCCGCGATTTGGGCCATGGCAGCCAGAACTCTGATGTGAACATTAGCAAGTGAGGACCGGCTGAGATGCTTTATTGGCTGACAGCGCTGTCGGATGGCGGTGATTTCTACAACCTTTTCCGCTATATCACCTTCCGTGCGGGCGGTGCTTTCATGACGGCGTTGGTCTTTGGCTTCCTGTTCGGCCAGCCGCTGATCAATGTGCTGCGCAAGCGCCAGGGCAAGGGGCAGCCGATCCGGGATGACGGTCCCGAAGGGCATCTGTCCAAGGCGGGCACGCCGACCATGGGCGGGTTGCTGATCGTGGGCGCGCTGATCACCTCGACGCTCTTGTGGGCGCGCTGGGACAATCCTTTCGTCTGGCTGGTGCTGTTCGTGACCCTGGCCTTCGCGCTTATCGGGTTTGCCGATGATTATGCTAAGGTCTCCAAGCAGAATACCGCTGGGGTGCCGGGCAAGGTGCGCCTGGCGCTTGGTATTCTGATTGCCATCATCGCGGCGCTGTGGGCGGCGGCCTATCACCCGGCGGGGCTTCAGAACCAGCTGGCGCTGCCGGTGTTCAAGGACACGCTGATCAACCTGGGTCTGTTCTATGTGCCGTTTTCGATCTGTGTGATCGTGGGGGCGGCCAATGCGGTGAACCTGACCGATGGTCTGGACGGTCTGGCGATCATGCCGGTGATGATCGCGGGCGGCACCCTGGGTGTGATTGCCTATGCGGTGGGGCGGGTCGATTTCACCGAATATCTGGACGTGCATTATGTGCCCGGTACCGGAGAGATCCTGATATTCGCCGCGGCTCTGTTCGGTGCGGGACTTGGGTTCCTGTGGTACAATGCGCCGCCTGCAGCGGTTTTCATGGGCGATACCGGTTCGCTGGCGCTGGGCGGTGCCCTGGGCGCCATTGCGGTCGCGACCAAGCACGAGCTGGTTCTGGCCATCGTAGGCGGTTTGTTCGTGGTCGAGGCGCTTTCGGTCATTATCCAGGTGCTTTACTTCAAGCGCACCGGCAAGCGCGTCTTCCTGATGGCGCCGATCCATCACCACTATGAGAAGAAGGGCTGGGCAGAACCCACCATCGTGATCCGTTTCTGGATCATCTCGCTGATCCTGGCGATGATCGGGCTTGCCACGCTGAAAGTGCGCTGAGCACCTGAAAAAGCGGTCTGAGGAAGGGGGCTTCGGCCTCCTTCTGCGTTTCTGAAAAGGGAACACTCCCGCCCCCTGTCACGCGGGCAATCCCGCCTGCCAGGGGTTGGGCATGGCACGCGCCTTGCGGCGCGTGCGGGCGCCTCGTGTGATGTCTTGCAAAGCCGTTTTCGCCGGTGCACTCTGCGCCGAAATTTGATCAAAGAGTGAGGCTGGGCATGATCCCTGTGAGAGGCTTTGAAGGGGCAAAGGTCGCCGTTCTGGGATTGGGCCGGTCCGGCCTTGCCACGGCGCGCGCCCTGCGCGAGGGCGGCGCGGTTCCGGTCTGCTGGGATGACAACCCGAGCGCGCGGGAGCGGGCCGAGGCAGAGTGGTTCCAATGCGCCGATCTGACCCGCGCGGGCGCCTTTGACGAGGTGGCGACGCTGATCGTCTCGCCCGGTATTCCGCATCTTTATCCCAGGCCCAATCCGGTGGTGCGTGCGGCCCTTCTGGCGGGGGTGCCGGTGGACAATGACATCGGGTTGTTCTTCCGCTCGGTGGCAACCTCGGAGTGGGACGAGTTCGATCAGCCGCCCAAGGTGGTGGCGGTGACCGGATCGAACGGCAAGTCCACCACGGTGGCCCTGTTGCAGCACATTCTCGAGGAAGCGGGCCGGGACAGCCAGATGGCGGGCAATATCGGACGCGGGGTGCTGGATATCGACCCGCCGGGCAATGGCGGCGTCGTGGTGCTGGAGCTGTCGAGCTATCAGACCGAACTGGCGCGCGCACTGACACCGGATGTGGCGGTCTTCACCAACCTCAGTCCCGACCATCTGGACCGGCATGGCGGCATGGGTGGTTATTTCGCGGCCAAGCGGCGCCTGTTTGCCGAAGGCGGACCGGATCGCGCCATCATTGGCGTCGATGAGGCGGAGGGGCTGTTCCTGGCCGGGCAACTCTCGGAGGCGGCAAGCGATGATCGGGTGATCCGCATTTCGGCGGCGCAGAAGCTGACCGGGCCGGGCTGGCAGGTCTTTGCCCGCAAGGGGTTTCTCAGCGAATACCGCAAGGGGCGCCAGGTGGCCTCGATTGACCTGCGCGCGATGCAGGGGCTGCCGGGGGCGCATAACCATCAGAATGCCTGTGCGGCCTATGCGGCGGCGCGGGCGCTGGGGCTGGCGCCGCGTATGATCGAAGGCGGGCTTGCCAGCTATCCGGGTCTGCCCCATCGCAGCCAGACTATCGCTGACGCAAATGGAGTGCGCTACGTCAATGACAGCAAGGCCACCAATGTGGACAGTGCGGTCAAGGCGCTGAGTGCCTTCAAGAATATTCGCTGGATCTGCGGTGGCCTGGAAAAGGATGGCGGGCTTGAGGCCTTGAAAGGGCAGACCGGTGCGGTGCGCAAGGCCTATGTGATTGGCCGGGAGGCAGCAGGCTTTGCACTGCAGTTGGATGTGGAGGCCGAGGTCTGCACGACCATGGCAGAGGCGGTGGCCCGCGCGATGCGGGATGCCGAGGAAGGCGATACCGTTCTGCTGGCCCCGGCGGCGGCGAGTTTCGATCAATACGACAATTTTGAACAGCGCGGGGATGACTTCATCGCGGAAGTGACACGCAGGTTGGAAAACCTGTAGGGGCTTCGGGCTCACCCAAGCGGATCGGAATTCCACAGCGGGGAGACTGTGCGGGAAGCCTGTGACGGGGATCAGCGTTTGGCGGCGATGGCTGTACCTGCGGCATGCCCCGAGGCCCAGGCCCATTGGAAGTTGTAGCCGCCGAGCCAGCCGGTCACATCCACCGCTTCGCCGATGGCGTAAAGGCCGGGGCGTGATTTTGCCTCCATCGTCTTGGAGGAGAGTGCATCGGTAACGATGCCCCCCAGGGTCACTTCGGCGGTGCGGTAGCCTTCGGTGCCGCCCGGGGTCAGCTGCCAGTCGCAAAGCTGGTCGCAGAGGGCCTGCAGGGCGGCATCCGATTGGTCGGCGAGGCGCGCGGACAGGTCATGCGCCGGGGCCAGTGCCTCTTTCAGATAGTCCACCAGCCGGGCGGGCAGGTGGCGGGCGAGTTCGGTTGCGATGGCGCGTTTGCCAGCCAATTGCCGCTGGCTGCGCAGGAGAGAAAAGAGGTCAATCTGCGGCGCAAGGTTTGCCGAGATCTCCTCGCCCTCGCGCCAGTAGGAGGAGAGCTGCAGCACCGCAGGGCCAGACAGGCCGCGATGGGTGAACAGAAGCGCCTCGTCAAAGCTGGCGCGCCCATTGGACAGGCGTGCGGGCAGGGAGACACCGGCCAGGGCGGAAAACCGCCCCTCAGGGAAGGTGAAGGGCACCAGGCCGGGGCGGACCTCGGTCACAGGCAGGCCGAACTGGTGCGCGATGTCATAGGCCAGGCCGGTGGCGCCCATCTTGGGGATCGACTTGCCGCCGGTGGCGAGCACCAGGTTGCGGCAGGTGACGGTTTGCGCTTTCCCATCCTTGAGCAACGACAGGGTGAAGGCTTCGCCCGCATGCGTGACGTCTTCGATCTCGGTCTGCAGCCACAGATCGGCGCCCGCTCGCGCCATTTCGGACGCCAGCATCGAGACGATCTGCTTGGCGGAGCCGTCGCAGAACAGCTGGCCCAGGGTCTTTTCGTGCCAGGCGATGCCGTGGCGCTCTACCAGTGCGATGAAATCCCATTGGCTGTAGCGGGCCATGGCCGATTTGCAGAAATGGGGATTGGCGGAGATGTAGTTGGCGGGCTCGGCGTAGAGATTGGTGAAATTACAGCGCCCGCCGCCGGAAATGCGGATCTTCTCGCCGGGTGCCTTGGCGTGATCCACCACAAGCGTGTCGCCGCCCGTATGGGCAGCGCACATCATTCCGGCCGCACCGGCCCCCAGAATCACCGTGTTGAACTGCATGAGGGCATCGACCACGGAACGCTCGATGGCGCAAGAGCGGGTGTTCTGCGGCCTGAGGGTGCAAAAACCTGCCGCTGGCGAATCATCACACTGGCCTGAGCGGTGTTTTCAGGCTACTGTTCCCCCATAGACCCCGAAAACGGGGCGGATCACGAGGCAGACAGTAGCGGTGTTTCCATGACTGAGATGGTCTATGGTGCGGTTCCCGTGCAATCGGGCGAACCCATCCTTCCCAAATGGTGGCGGACATTGGACAAGTGGACCATGTCCTCGGTCCTGATGCTTTTCGTGCTGGGGCTCTTGCTGGGGCTTGCGGCCTCGGTGCCCCTGGCCGAGCGCAACGGTTTTGACAATTTCCACTATGTGCAACGTCAGGCGGTCTTTGGGGGCGTTGCCCTGGTGGCCATGGTGCTGACCTCGATGATGTCTCCGACGCTGGTGCGGCGCCTTGCGATCATCGGTTTTGCTTTTGCCTTTGTGGCGCTGGCCTTTTTGCCGATCTTTGGTACCGATTTCGGCAAGGGGGCTGTGCGCTGGTATTCGCTGGGCTTTGCCTCTTTGCAGCCGTCCGAGTTCCTGAAGCCCGGTTTCGTGGTGGTTGCCGCCTGGATGATCGCCTCCAGCCAGCAGATCAACGGGCCGCCGGGCACGCTGATTTCCTTTGGTCTCTGCCTGAGCGTGGTTCTGATGCTGGTGATGCAGCCCGATTTCGGCCAGGCCTCGCTGACGCTGTTCGGATGGGGGGTTATGTATTTCGTGGCAGGGGCGCCGATGCTGCTGCTGGTGGGGATGGCAGGCGCGGTGGTGCTGGGCGGAATTCTGGCCTATTCCAATTCCGAGCATTTTGCCCGCCGCATCGATGGCTTCCTCAGCCCCGATGTCGACCCTACCACGCAGCTGGGCTATGCCACCAATGCGATCCGCGAGGGCGGGCTCTTTGGTGTTGGTGTCGGCGAAGGGCAGGTGAAATGGTCGCTTCCTGACGCGCATACCGATTTCATCGTGGCCGTGGCCGCCGAGGAATACGGCCTGGTTTTGGTCATGGTGCTGATCGGCCTCTATGCCACCGTGGTGGTGCGCTCCCTGTTCCGACTGATGCGGGAACGCGATACCTTCGTGCGCCTTGCGGGCACCGGCCTTGTGTGCATCTTTGGCGTTCAGGCGATGATCAACATGGGGGTTGCCGTGCGGCTGTTGCCGGCCAAGGGCATGACCCTGCCCTTCGTCAGCTACGGCGGCTCTTCCCTGATCGCGACGGGCATTGCCATGGGGATGCTCTTGGCCTTTACCCGGGCGCGGCCCCAGGGTGAGATCGCGGACTACCTGCGCGGAAGCGGGCGCGGCTGAGGCAGCAGGGACGACAGGCGGGGGTGGAATGACTGAGAGATTGCTCTTGATGGCGGCAGGCGGCACGGGCGGGCATATGTTCCCGGCCCAGGCCCTGGCCGAGGCGATGCTGGCAAAGGGCTGGCGGGTGAAACTGTCGACCGATGCGCGCGGTGCCCGCTATACTGGCGCCTTCCCGGATGGTGTTGAGATCACCGAGGTCTCCTCGGCGACCTTTGCCCGTGGCGGGCTTCTGGCCAAGGCCATGGTCGGGCCGAAGATTGCCGGCGGCATCGCCAGCATGGCTTTGCAGATGCGTCGGGACCGGCCCGATGCGGTGATCGGCTTTGGTGGTTATCCGTCCATTCCGGCGCTGGGCGCGGCAACGCTTTTGGGGCTGCCGCGGATGATCCATGAACAGAACGGTATTCTGGGGCGCGTGAACCAGCTCTTTGCCAAACGCGTGGCCGAGGTGGCCTGTGGTGTTTGGCCGACCGCGCTGCCGGAAGGTGCAAACGGCGTTCATGTGGGCAACCCGGTCCGTGGCGCCGTGCTGGAGCGCGCAGGTGCCGCCTATATCCCGCCCGGCGATTATCCGATGTCGGTGCTGGTGATGGGCGGCAGCCAGGGTGCGCGCATCCTGTCCGACGTGGTGCCCGGCGCCATTGCGGCCCTGCCCGAAGGCCTCCGCCAGCATCTGCGCGTCTCGCATCAGGCGCGCGATGAAGATGGCGAACGGGTCAGCGCATTCTATGCCGAGCACGGCATCCAGGCGGATGTTCAGCCGTTCTTCCATGATGTGCCAGCCCGGATGAGCGAGGCGCAGCTGGTGATCTCGCGCTCGGGGGCCTCTTCCGTTGCGGATATCTCGGTCATCGGGCGGCCATCGATCCTCATTCCCTTTGCCGCGGCTGCCGGAGATCATCAGACCGCCAACGCGCGCGGGCTGGTCGATGCAGGCGGAGCCATTCTCATTCCGGAAAGCGCTCTTGACGTTTCGGCCCTGTCAGAGCAGATCTCGGCCGTTCTGAGCAACCCGGATGCGGCCACTCAGATGGCAAATGCAGCACTTAGCACCGGCGTTCCCGATGCCACCGATCGTCTGGTGGCCGAGGTCGAGCAGCTGGCCGAAAAAGGATAACAGAGATCATGACACCAGCCACCAAACTGCCCGGAGACGTCGGCCCGATCCATTTCGTCGGCATTGGCGGTATCGGCATGTCGGGCATTGCCGAGGTCTTGTTGAACCTTGGCTATGTGGTGCAGGGATCGGACCTGAAATCCTCCAAGATCACCCAGCGGCTGGAAACCCTGGGGGCGCTGGTCTTCGAAGGCCAGCGGGCCGAGAACCTTGAGGACGCCGAGGTGGTGGTGATCTCCTCTGCGATCAAACCCGGCAATCCGGAACTGGACGAGGCACGCCGCCGTGGCCTGCCCATCGTGCGCCGGGCCGAGATGCTGGCCGAGTTGATGCGGCTCAAATCCAACATCGCCATTGCCGGAACCCACGGCAAGACGACCACCACCACCATGATGGCAGAGCTGATGGTGGCGGGGCATTTCGATCCCACCGTGGTCAATGGCGGCATCATCCACGCCTATGGGTCGAACGCGCGCATGGGGCAGGGAGAATGGATGGTGGTCGAAGCCGATGAAAGCGACGGCACCTTCAACCGCCTGCCCGCGACCATCGCCGTGGTCACCAATATCGACCCCGAGCATATGGAACATTGGGGTGACTTCGATACCCTGCGCGACGGGTTCTACAACTTCGTCTCCAACATTCCCTTCTATGGTGTTGCCGTCTGCTGCACCGACCACCCCGAGGTGCAGGCCCTGGTGGGGCGCATCACCGACCGCCGTGTTGTCACCTATGGCTTCAATGCCCAGGCCGATGTGCGCGCGGTGAACCTGACCTACAAGGCCGGTGTTGCCCATTTCGACATCTTGCTTCAATCCGAAGGCAAAAAGATCGAAGGTTGCACCCTGCCGATGCCGGGCGATCACAATGTCTCCAACGCGCTGTCGGCGGTGGCCGTTGCGCGCCATCTGGGCATGAACGGGGATGAGATCCGCACGGCGCTGGCTGCATTCGGCGGGGTCAACCGCCGCTTCACCAAGGTGGGCGAGGTGGACGGCGTCACCATCATCGACGACTACGGCCATCACCCGGTAGAGATCGCCGCCGTGCTGAAGGCGGCGCGCCAGGCGATTGGCGCCGACAGCGATGCCCGCGTCATCGCCGTGCATCAGCCGCACCGCTATTCGCGGCTGTCGTCTCTGTTTGATGACTTCTGCTCCTGTTTCAACGATGCCGATGTGGTTGCCATTGCCGAGGTCTTTGCCGCCGGAGAGGACCCGATCGAGGGCGCCAGCCGCGATGATCTGGTGGCGGGGCTCATTCGCCATGGTCACCGTCATGCCCGTGCCATCTTGAGCGAAGATGATCTGGAGCGATTGGTGCGCGAACAGGCCCGGCCGGGCGACATGGTGGTCTGCCTTGGGGCGGGGACGATCAGCGCCTGGGCCAACGGATTGCCCGCGCGCCTCAACAAGAGTCAAACCTGATACCGAACAAGGGAGTACCCCATGGCAGAGCCGTTGAAACGCCGGATCGGACTGGGACTTCTGACCGCCTACGGTGTCGGTGTCATGGTGGGGGCGGGGATCTATGTGCTGGTCGGCGCCGTTGTCGCGGATGCCGGGATCTGGGCGCCGCTGTCCTTTGTCCTGGCCGGGCTGATCGCAGCCCCGACCGCGCTGAGCTATGCCGAGTTTTCCACCCGCTTGCCCGAAGCCGCCGGAGAGGCCGCCTTTGTCGGGCAGGGGTTTTCCTCGCAAGCCATGGCGCTGTTCGTGGGGCTTGCGGTGGTGGTCGCGGGAACCGTTTCGGCCGGAGCCGTCTTACGCGGTGGTGCCGGATATCTGACCGCTGCGACAGGTGTGGACAGCGCCCTGGCAATCGTGGTCATGGGGCTGATGCTCGTGGGGGTGGCTGTGATCGGCGTGCTGGAAAGCCTGTCGCTGGCAGCGGTTTTCACCGCCATCGAACTGGTGGGCCTTGCCCTGGTGATCTGGGCCGGGGGCACCGCAGAACCTTCCGCCGATTGGGCCGCACCCGCCACCTTGCCGGAGATGTCGATCATGGCGGGGCTTGGCCTTGGTGCGGTTCTGGCCTTCTTTGCCTTCATCGGTTTCGAGGATATCGTCAACATGGCCGAGGAGGTGTCAGAGCCGACCCGCAGCCTGCCACGGGCGATCCTGTTGTCGCTGGCGATCACATCGGTGATTTACGCGCTGGTCTGCTGGGCGGCGGTGCGCACGGTTTCGGTGAACGCACTGTCGCAATCCACCAGCCCGCTGGCGCTGGTCTGGCAGGTGGCGCGCGGCACGAGCCCCGATTTCCTCTCCTATATCGCGGTCTTTGCCGCGCTCAACGGGGTTCTGGCGCAGATCGTCATGGCCTCGCGGGTGCTGTTCGGCTTGGGTAAACGTACGCCCGGTTTGGCAGTCTTTCGCCATGCGAACCCCCGGTTTGGCACACCGGTTCTGGCCACCATCGTGCTGGGTGCTGCCGTGATCCTGACGGGGCTGTTCTTTTCTGTGGACCGCCTGGCCGAGGTGACATCTTCGGTGCTGCTGTCGGTCTTCGTCCTGGTGAACCTCGCCCTGATCCTGCAGAAACGCCGCGCCCCGGCTGCGCCCTTCGAGGTGCCGATGGCGGTGCCGGTCGTCGGTCTTGTCCTCTCTGCCATCGCGCTGATCACGGCGCTGGGGGGGATGCTGTGACCCTGTCCCTGACCCTGGCGGCGCTTTGGGCCTTCGCGGCGAACCTTCTGGCGATGTTGCCCAGCCGCGACAACCACTGGCGCCGCGCCTATGGGCTGATCGCTGTCGGGATCCCGCTCCTTGGCTATGTGACCTATGAGAACGGCCCCTGGTGGGGGTTGGCGGTGCTGATCGCGGGCATGAGCGTGTTGCGTTGGCCGGTGATCTATTTCGGCCGCTGGCTGCGCCGGATCCTGTTGCAAAGCTGAGTTCAGAGCCATCTGCCGCTCCGTTGCGACCCTTTTCTCCTCTTCGGGTTTGCCGTACACCCTGCATGAAAGCGAACGAGCGACCTGACATGACCGATATCTCCAATTCCCTCCCCCAAGTGCGCGGACGCCTGACCGAGGGGCGCAGCCTCGCGGACCTCACCTGGCTGCGCGTGGGCGGCCCTGCGGATGTGCTGTTCCAACCTGCCGACCTTGCGGATCTTCAGGACTTCCTGCGGGTCCTGCCTGCGGAGGTAGAGGTCTTTCCCATGGGCGTGGGGTCGAACTTGATCGTGCGTGATGGTGGCATCCGGGCGGTGGTGATCCGGCTGGGGCGCGGCTTCAACCAGATCGAGGTCGAGGGCGATACCGTCACCGTCGGCGCTGCGGCGCTGGATGCCCATGTGGCGCGCAAGGCCGCCGATGCGGGGTTGGACCTGACCTTTCTGCGGACCATTCCCGGTTCCATCGGCGGCGCGGTGCGGATGAATGCGGGCTGTTATGGCTCTTACACGGCGGATGTCTTCCAGTCGGCCACCGTGGTCACCCGCGCGGGCGAGGTAAAGGAGGTGCACGCAGAGGATCTGCAGTTCGCCTATCGTCAGACGCAGTTTCCCGACGGCGCGGTTCTGGTCTCGGCCCGGTTCAAGGCGCCGCAGGGGGAGCCCGGTGCCTTGCATGCCCGCATGGAAGAGCAGCTGAGAAAGCGCGACGAGACCCAGCCGGTCAAGGACCGCTCGGCCGGCTCCACCTTCCGCAACCCGGCGGGTTATTCCTCGACCGGGCAGGCGGGGGACGTGCATGATCTGAAGGCCTGGAAGGTCATCGATGATGCGGGGCTGCGCGGCGCACGCCTGGGCGGGGCGCAGATGAGCGAGAAACACCCGAACTTCCTGATCAACGCGGACAATGCCAGCGCGGCGGATCTGGAAGGGCTGGGTGAAACGGTGCGCCAAAAGGTCTTTGAAAACTCCGGGATAACCCTGCAGTGGGAGATCATGCGCATTGGTGAACCGCTGCCCGATCCGGCCTCAAAGTGACCGCAAGGATGCAGCGATTGGCAAATACCGCTCAATGCGCGGGTCGCCGTTGATTTGGCTGGATCGCCATGGCTTAATCGGTTTAATAAAAATGCGAATCCATTAAGCATGGTAAAGAGGGCGTTAATACCCCGGTAACTGTTCCGGCGTAATAATGGCCGAAGGGGGATCATCTTATGATCCATCCTCGGCGGTATTGCCTCCGATAAGAATTACAGGGTTGTCGTGGCTGCTGCCGCAGGTGACCTAGGCAAAAAGCGGACCAAAACCGGTCCCAAGAAACAGGGGCGCAAAGCCCGATAACATTGAGGCGCTTGTGGTGAGTGAGTCGAGCAGGACACTCCCGAAAGTGGCGGTATTGATGGGCGGCCCCTCGGCTGAGCGCGAGGTGTCCCTGTCTTCCGGGCGTGAATGCGCCGCCGCGCTGAGGGGCGAAGGCTACCAGGTGATCGAAGTGGACGCAGGTTCCGACCTCTGCGCCCGGCTTGAGGCCGCAGGGCCCGATGTGGTGTTCAATGCCCTGCATGGCCGCTGGGGCGAGGATGGCTGCGTTCAGGGCCTGCTGGAATGGATGGGGCTGCCCTATACCCATTCCGGCGTTCTGGCCTCGGCCCTGGCGATGGACAAGGAAAAGGCCAAACAGGTCTATGCGCAGGCGGGCCTTCCTGTGGCGCCCGGTGGATTGTTCGAAAAATCCGCTGTTGCGGCGTCGCATGTCATGGAGCCGCCATATGTGGTCAAGCCCTACAACGAAGGCTCCAGCGTCGGGATCTACCTGGTGCATGAAGCCGCCAATGGCCCTCCGGTGCTTGCGGATGAGATGCCCGATCAGCTCATGGTCGAAGCCTATGTGCCGGGGCGCGAGCTGACCGCGACGGTGATGGGGGATCGTGCCCTCAGCGTGACCGAGATCCTGACCGATGGCTGGTATGACTACGATGCAAAATACGCCCCGGGTGGGTCACGTCATGAAATGCCCGCCAATATCCCCGCTGATATCTTCGATATGTGCCTCGATTATGCGCTTCGCGCCCATCAGGCGCTGGGCTGCCGTGGTGTCAGCCGCACCGACTTTCGCTGGGACGACAGCAAGGGCGCGGCGGGGCTGGTCCTGCTTGAGACCAACACCCAGCCCGGAATGACGCCGACCTCCCTGACGCCGGAACAGGCCTCTGTGGTTGGCATGAGTTTTGGCCAGATGTGCGCCTGGATGGTGGAGGATGCCTCATGCGGTCGCTGATCCGGCGCAAGATCACAGGCAAGATCACGGGGCAGGGCGCTGCCGCGGCAGATCCGGCGCCATCGCGACTGAAATACCGTTTGCAGCGCTGGATGCTGACACCCGGCATCCGGTTCGGACTGCGCTTTGGCGTGCCCTTCTGCCTGGTTTTCGCAGCGGCAAGCGCCTTCCTGGCCGATGAAGGACGGCGCGATGCGGTTCTGGGCACGGTGCATTCCATCCGTGCCTCGATCGAGGATCGTCCGGAATTCCGCGTCAACGTGATGGCCATCGATGGGGCGGGCAGCAGCGTCTCGGAGGACATCCGCGAGGTGGTCTCGCTTGATTTTCCGCTCAGCTCATTTGACCTGGATCTGGCGCAGATCCGGGATGTGATCGAGGGCCTGGACCCGGTGAAGACAGCCAGCGTACGCATTCGCCCGGGTGGTATCCTGCAGGTCGATGTGGAAGAGCGTCAGCCGGCCCTGATCTGGCGCAGCCGTGACGGGCTGGCGCTTCTGGACGAAACCGGCGCCCATGTGGCCGAATTGGGTCGGCGCAGCCTGCATCCGGGCCTGCCGCTGATTGCCGGGCGCGGTGCCGATGCCAAGGCGGCCGAGGCGCTGAAGCTCTTTGCAGCGGCCGCCCCGCTGGGCGCGCGGATGCGCGGTTTGGTGCGGGTCGGCGAACGGCGCTGGGACGTGGTTCTGGACCGTGGACAGCGCATTCTTCTGCCCGAGGTAAACCCGGTGCAGGCACTGGAGCGGGTAATTGTGGTCAGCGAAGTGAAGGATCTGCTTGAACGCGACGTGGCGGCGGTGGATATGCGTATTGCAGAACGTCCGACGGTGCGGATGTCGCAAAACGCGGTGGAAGACTGGTGGCGGATCAGGGAAATGAACGGCGGGGGGCTGTAGGATGACGGATCTATATCAATCGCAGCGTGCCATGCGGCAGATGCGGCGCCAGGCTTTGCAGCGTGGCGTTGTTGCCATTCTCGATGTGGGCAGTTCCAAGATCGCCTGCCTGGTGCTGCGCTTTGATGGCGCCAGCGGGGTGAGCGAGGACGGCTCGATCGGGTCGCTTGCAGGGCAATCGGGGTTCCGGGTGATCGGTGCCGCCACCACGCGGTCGCGCGGGGTGCAATTCGGCGAAATTGCCGCCATGCAGGAAACCGAACGGGCAATCCGCACCGCCGTACAGGCGGCGCAAAAGATGGCGGGCGTGCGCGTCGATCACGTGATTGCCTGTTTTTCCGGGGCCAACCCCCGGTCCTACGGGCTGGATGCCACGGTGGAACTGCAGGATCAGGAGGTCTCTGAGAACGAGGTGGCCCGGGTGCTGGCCGCCTGCGAGGTGCCGGACTATGGCGCTGGGCGCGAGGTGGTGCATGCACAACCGGTGAACTTCGCGCTGGACAACCGCTCGGGCCTGTCCGATCCGCGCGGCCAGATGGGGCAGACCCTGTCGGTGGACATGCATATGCTGACGGTGGATTCCTCTACCGTGCAAAACCTGATGCGCTGCATTCAGCGTTGCGATCTGGAACTGGCGGGCATCGCTTCGTCGGCCTACGCCTCGGGCTATGCGGCGCTGGTCGAGGACGAGCAGGAGCTGGGCGCGGCCTGTATCGACATGGGCGGCGGATCGACCTCCATTTCGGTCTTCATGAAGAAACACATGATCTATGCCGATGCGGTGCGCATGGGCGGCGACCACATCACCAGCGACATCTCCATGGGGCTGGGCGTTCCCATGGCCAATGCCGAGCGGATCAAGACCTTCTGCGGTGGCGTCCACGCCACGGGAGCCGATGACCGGGACATGATCGATATCGGCGGGGATACCGGCGATTGGGAGCACGACCGGCGCACGGTCAGCCGCGCCGAGCTGATCGGCATCATGCGCCCCCGCGTCGAGGAAATCCTGGAAGAGGTGCGCGTGCGCCTGGATGCAGCCGGTTTCGAATACCTGCCAAGCCAGCAGATCGTTCTGACCGGTGGCTCCAGCCAGATCATGGGGCTGGATGCGCTGGCCAGCCGGATCCTGGGGCAGCAGGTGCGCCTGGGACGTCCCTTGCGGGTGCATGGCCTACCGCAGTCGGCCACCGGGCCAGGCTTTGCCTCGGCGGTGGGGTTGAGCCTGTTTGCGGCGCATCCGCAGGATGAATGGTGGGATTTCGAAATGCCGGTGGACCGCTATCCGGCCCGCTCCTTGCGCCGTGCGGTCAAGTGGTTCAAGGACAACTGGTAGGATCTCGATCGGTTTTCGGGCCTTTCAAGGGCAAAAAACATCTGTTCAGTGCCTTCGCCCCCGTGACAGCGGCGAAAAGAGGCGTTAGGTTCTTCTTAACGAACGCATCAAGCGTCGGAACAGCTGGCCGGGCAGTGGCCACAGCGCGATACCAGAGGATCTAATCCGGCCACCAGAAGGGGCCGGGACTGCTTAGGTAATAGTATGGCGACTGTCATTGGCCGCTATATCTGTCTCCCTCGGCGAAATACCGCGAATATTTTTGGGTGGAACCCCATATTTTGTGGCTGATTTCGCTTTTTGGGATGACGCGACTCCGAGGCTGCGGTACTGTTTGTGCAGAAAAGTCAGGAAAAGGCCCTTGCGGGAGGGCTGCAAACACAGGCGGAAAGAGCATGACATTGAACCTCTCGTTGCCCGGACAGGAAGAGTTGAAGCCCAAGATCACCGTCTTTGGTGTTGGAGGTGCCGGTGGTAACGCGGTCAACAATATGATCGCAAAGGCGCTGGAGGGGGTCGATTTCGTCGTCGCCAACACAGATGCCCAGGCGCTGCAGCAAAGCGCCGCCAAAAGCCGTATCCAGCTGGGGATCAAGGTCACCGAGGGCTTGGGCGCGGGCGCCCGTCCGCAGGTTGGCTCTGCCGCAGCCGAAGAGAGCATCGAACAGATCGTCGATCACCTCGCGGGCGCGCATATGTGCTTCATCACCGCCGGTATGGGCGGTGGTACCGGCACCGGCGCGGCCCCGATCATTGCTCAGGCCGCCCGTGAGCTTGGCGTGCTGACCGTCGGCGTCGTCACCAAGCCCTTCCAGTTCGAAGGCGGCAAGCGCATGCGCCAGGCGGAAGAGGGCGTCGAGGCGCTGCAGAAGGTGGTCGACACGCTGATCATCATCCCGAACCAGAACCTGTTCCGCCTCGCCAATGAGAAGACCACCTTCACCGAGGCCTTCTCGATGGCAGACGATGTGCTCTATCAGGGCGTGAAGGGTGTCACCGATCTGATGGTGCGCCCAGGCCTGATCAACCTCGACTTTGCCGATGTGCGCGCCGTGATGGACGAGATGGGCAAGGCGATGATGGGCACCGGCGAGGCCGAGGGCGAAGATCGCGCGATCCAGGCCGCCGAAAAGGCGATCGCCAACCCGCTGTTGGACGAGATCTCCCTGCGCGGTGCACGCGGCGTGCTGATCAATATCACCGGTGCGCATGATCTGACCCTGTTCGAACTGGACGAAGCTGCCAACCGGATCCGCGAAGAGGTGGACCCGGACGCCAATATCATCGTCGGCTCTACGCTCGACACCGATATGGAAGGCAAGATGCGGGTGTCCGTGGTTGCGACCGGGATTGATGCTTCCGAGGTAAACACCGACATGCCGGTGCCGCGCCGACCCATGGCCGCACCGCTGAAGAAAACCGTCAGCGTCGAAGAGACCCGCGCCGCGCCGCTGGAGCTGGATGCCCCGGTCGAGCAACCCGTCGCCGCGTCTGCCGAAACCACCGAGGCGCCGGAGCCGAGCCTGTTCGAAGGCTTGGAAGCGGCTCCGGCCACCGAGCAAGCAGCCCAACCCGCCGCAGCCGCTGAAGTCTATGATGACGACGGCCTGCCGCCGCCGGCCTACCAGCCGCAGGTGCCCGAGTTCCAGCCCCAGGCGGATGCCGCCGATGTTGCGGCCGAGGCCTTTGTGGCGCCCAAGCCCCCCGCACCCGGCACCCCGTCGCCCGAGGCGATCATGCGCCTGCAGGCCGCCGCCCAAAAGGCACAGCCGCAGCAGCAGCAGGCGCCTCAGCAGCCGCAACGACCCGTCGCCGCACAGGCGCCGAACCCGCAACAGGAACAGCGCCGTTTCGGTTTGAACTCGCTGATCCACCGGATGACCGGCAGCGCCGCTGAAGGGGGCGAGAGCAAGCCTCAACAGGTGCGCCAACAGCCGCAAGCGCCGCAGCATGCCGCGGCACCGCAGGCTGCGCCGCAGCCCGCACAGCAGGCGGACCCGGACCAGGAACGCATCGAAATTCCCGCTTTCCTGCGGCGTCAAGCCAACTGATAGCGCGAAATATTGACAGTAAAGGGTCGCCTCAGGGCGGCCTTTTTCTATTTTAGTAGAAGGGTTTACGGGTGTTTCGGCAGGGTTTTGCCTAAACGTTACAGCGATGTTTCAATCCGTTACAAAGATTGAATTGAGGCTTGCGCCCGGACTCCTTACCTATCATCGGAAAGACAGTCCCAGCAGACTGGACGCAGAGCGAAGAGGCACAACGTGCAAAATACCCTGAAGGCAGCGGTGACATTTGAAGGCGCAGGCCTGCATTCCGGCCAGCCCGCACGAATGGTGCTGAAGCCCGCTGCCGCAGGTCATGGCATTCGTTTCAAACGTACTGATATCGCCCTGGGCGACAGTGTGATCCCTGCACGCTGGGACTATGTGGAACGCACCGCACTGTGCACCCGTCTGATCAATGCGGCGGGCGTCTCTGTTTCCACCGTGGAACATGTGATGGCGGCTCTGGCGGGCTGTGGTGTCCACAACGCCCTGGTCGAGATTGACGGACCGGAAGTTCCGATCCTCGATGGGTCGTCGGCCCCGTTTGTGCGCGGTATCATGCGGGATGGCGTACGCCGCCTGAATGCTCCGGTGCAGGCGCTGCAGGTCTTGAAGGAAGTGACGGTCGAAAAGGATGGCGCCAAGGCGACCCTCCTGCCCAGCGACCGACTGGTCATCGAATTCCATATCGATTTCGCCGAAAAGGCGATTGGCCGCCAAAGCAAGACCCTGGACCTGCGCAACGGTGCCTTTGCCCGCGAGCTGTGCGACAGCCGCACCTTCTGCCGCCGCGCCGATGTTGAGGCCATGCAGGCCAACGGCCTGGCCCTGGGTGGGGTGCCGGGTGAAAACGCGGTCGTGTTCGATGGCGATCGGGTCGAAAGCGGCGAAGGGCTGCGTCATTCGGACGAGCCGGTGCGCCACAAGATGCTGGACGCGCTGGGAGACCTGGCGCTGGCCGGTGCGCCGCTGATCGGCCATTATATCGGTGAGCGCGCGGGACATGCTCTGACCAACACTCTGTTGCGGGCGCTCTTTGCGACGCCTGGCGCCGTGCGTCTGGTGGATTGTGACCCGGCCATGGTGGCGCGCCTGCCCGGTCAGGGCCTGGTTTGGGGGGAAATTCCCGTCGCCAGCCGCCGCGTGGCCTGATCTTTACCCTGCTGGACGGCAGCTCGGGGCGCTTCGGCGCCCTTTTTCCTGCCTGCACCGTCCGGCTGATCTCCTGCCGCGCGGCATGGCTCCGCCGGATGGCAGGCTTGACCCGGGCGCGCATTCTCTGCCAAGTGGTGATCAAGGTGGGTTAAAGGCGTTTTGCACGTCAAATGAATGTGCTAGACCGGGCATAACCGGGGGCGGAGACCCGCGAGTCACATGCGGTAAGGTGAGGCGAATATGATCGGCATCAGGGCAGGAGCCAAATGGATCGGCGCGGTTCTTCTGATGGCTGCATTGTCGGGCTGTGGCGGCGATGGCGGCGCGTCGGAAAGCGCTGGCTCTCTGGAGGGCTACACTCCCGATCAGATCTTCGAACGTGGCGAGTTCGAGCTGGAGCGCAACCGGTCCAAGGATGCGGCCTTTTATTTCTCCGAGATCGAACGGCTTTATCCCTATTCCGAATGGGCAAAGCAGGCGCTGATCATGCAGGCCTTTGCCTATCACCAGTCCAAGGACTACGAGAACAGCCGGGCGGCGGCGCAGCGGTTCATCGATTTCTACCCGACCGAGGAAGACGCCGCCTATGCGCAGTATCTTCTGGCGCTCAGCTACTACGACCAGATCGATGAAGTGGGCCGGGATCAGGGGCTGACCTTCCAGGCGCTGCAGGCGCTGCGCACGGTCATCGAGGTGTATCCGGATAGCGAATACGCCAATTCGGCCATCCTGAAATTCGATCTGGCCTTTGATCACCTGGCCGCCAAGGAAATGGAAATCGGTCGCTATTACCTGCGCCACAAGCATTATACCTCGGCGATCAACCGGTTCCGCGTCGTGGTGGAGGATTTTCAGACCACCAGCCACACGCCCGAAGCCCTGCACCGGCTGGTCGAAGCCTACCTGTCGCTTGGCCTGACCGAAGAGGCGCAGACGGCGGGCGCGATCCTGGGTCATAACTACCAGTCGACCGAATGGTACGAGGACAGCTACAAGCTGCTGACCGGCCAGGGGCTGAAACTGCGGGATCGGGGCAACAACTGGCTCAGCCAGATCTATCGTCAGTCGATCAAGGGCCAGTGGCTGTAACAGCGCTGGTCACGGGGCAAGGTGATGCTGCGCGCTCTTGATATTCGCGACATTCTGATCATCGATCATCTGGAGCTGAACTTTCAGCCCGGGCTTAATGTGCTGACCGGTGAAACCGGCGCGGGCAAGTCGATCCTGTTGGATTCGCTTGGCTTTGTTCTGGGCTGGCGGGGCCGGGCGGAACTGGTGCGCCAGGGGGCGACCCAGGGCGAGGTGGTCGCGGAGTTCGATCTGAGCGAGGATCACCCCGCGCATCGCGTCCTCGAAGAGGCAGGACTGCCTGCCGGATCGGAACTGATCCTCCGGCGGGTCAACACCGCTGAGGGGCGCAAGACCGCCTGGGTCAATGAACGGCGCTGCTCGGGGGATGTGCTACGCGCCCTGTCTGAAACGCTGGTGGAACTTCACGGTCAGCATGATGATCGCGGGCTGCTCAACCCCAAGGGCCATCGGGCGCTTCTGGATGCTTTTGCCGGGGCAGGGGCGGCGCTGGCGGCCACCCGCAGCGCCTGGAGCGAAGCTGCCAAGGCACGCAAGACGGTCGAGGCCACCCGGGCCGCGCTGCAGGCCGTGCGCGCCGAAGAGGAATTCCTGCGCCACGCCGTGGCGGAACTGGACAAGCTTGATCCCCAGCCGGGCGAGGATGAGGCGCTTGACGCGCGCCGCCGCCAGATGCAAGGGGCCGAACGCATTCGCGGCGATATCGCCCGCGCCCATGCCCTGCTTAGCGAAGGCGCGGATCCTGCCATGGGCGAGGCGCAGCGCTGGCTGGAAGGCGTTGACGGGGCCGAAGAGGCTGGTCTTGATGCGCCGCTTGCAGCGCTCAGCCGTGCCATGATCGAACTGGCAGACGCGCAGGACGGGGTCGAACGGGTGCTGGAGGCGCTGGAGTTCAACCCCGGCGAACTGGAAGATTGCGAAGAGCGCCTGTTCGCCATCCGGGCGCTGGCCCGCAAGCACGACGTGCTGCCCGATGATCTGGCTGCCCATGCGGATGTGCTGCGCGCCAAGCTGGCTGCCCTGGATGCGGGCGATCAGGATCTGGCCGATCAGGAAGCTGCTTTGGCCCGGGCCGACAAGCTCTACAAGGATGCGGCGGCCGCGCTGAGTGGCCTGCGGCGCGCTCGTGCTGTCGAGCTGGACCAGGCGGTGATGGCGGAGCTGGCGCCGCTCAAGATGGAGCGCGCGGTGTTCGAGACCCGCATCAGTGAAGGTCAACCCGGTCCCGAGGGCCATGACGATGTGGCCTTTACCGTGGCAACCAATCCCGGTGCCCCGGCGGGGCCGTTGAACAAGATCGCCTCGGGCGGGGAACTCAGCCGGTTCCTCCTGGCGCTGAAGGTCTGCCTGCGCGGCGAGGAAAGCGCCAAGACGCTGATCTTTGACGAGATCGACCGTGGGGTCGGGGGCGCGACCGCCGATGCGGTGGGGCGGCGCCTGAAATCCCTGGCCGCGGGAGGTCAGGTCTTGGTGGTCACCCATTCGCCCCAGGTTGCCGCCCAGGGCGCGCATCATTGGCGGGTGCAAAAACGCGTCCAGGACGGCATGACGCTGTCGGAAGTCGTACCGCTGAACGCGGCCGAACGGGTGGATGAAATCGCCCGGATGGTCTCGGGCGATACCATCACGCAGGAGGCCCGCGCCGCCGCGGGTGCCTTGCTCACCGGATAGGGATTTCGTTGCTCGATTGCGCTTCCGGATTTGTAGTTTGGCAACTTTGTTCTGGTTACTAGGGGGCAGGAAATTGAAGGCGACCCATGGCACCTAACTCCCGGATCGGACCCAAAGCCCTGGCCCTGCAGGGGCTGGCATGGCTGCGTGATATCTGGCGGATTCTGCTGCACCGTGGGCCCAGTCAGTTTCAGTTCTGGCTCATCGCCCTGCTGATCGGCATCGCGGCGGGGTTTGCCGCGCTGTTTTTCCGCAAGGGGATCACCGCCTTGCAGGGCTGGGTTTACGGGGCCGAGGATGTTGATTACCTGCATAGCTTTGCTCAGGACCTGCCGTGGTATCTGCTGCTGGCGATCCCGACCGTGGGCGGGCTGATCGTGGGGTTGATCCTGCACTATTTCACCCCCGACGGCCGGGTACGCTCGGTCGCTGATGTGATCGAGGGGGCGGCGATGCGCAATGGTCGCGTCGAGCTCCGCGAGGGGCTTGGCTCTGCCATGGCCTCTTTCCTGACACTCTCCACGGGCGGATCGACCGGGCGCGAGGGGCCGGTGGTGCATTTGGCGGGGGTGATCTCCAGCTGGGTCAGCGACCGGATCAAGGCCGATGGCATCACCGGGCGCGATCTTCTGGGCTGTGCCGTGGCGGCAGCGGTTTCGGCCAGTTTCAACGCCCCCATTGCAGGCGCATTGTTTGCGCTGGAGGTGGTGCTGCGCCATTTCGCGGTGCATGCCTTTGCGCCAATCGTGATTGCCGCGGTGGCAGGCACGGTGATCAACCGGCTGGAATATGGCGATGTCACCGAGTTCACCCTGAACACGCCCGGCGCCTTGCAGTTCTACGTCGAGCTTCCTGCCTTTCTGGTGCTGGGCCTGGTCTGCGGCCTGGTGGCGGTGATCTTGATGCGCTCGATCTTCTGGGCCGACAATCTGGGAAATGAGGTGCAATCCGCCCTGTCGATCCCACGCTGGCTGCGGCCAGCGATCTCGGGCGCTATGCTCGGCGGGATTGCGATCTGGTTTCCCCATATCATCGGGGTCGGCTATGAGACCACGGTCCTGGCGCTGACCGGCGGGCTGGTACTGTCGCAGGCGATCCTGTTCACCATGGTCAAGACCGCGGCCGTCGCCATCACCATGGGCGGGCGCATGGGCGGTGGCGTCTTCTCACCTTCGCTGATGATCGGTGCGATGACAGGGCTTGCCTTTGGTCTGATTGCCACCTCGATCCTGCCCGAGGTCTCTGGCACCCATACGCTTTATGCCTTTGCCGGCATGGGGGCGGTGGCGGCGGCGGTTCTGGGGGCGCCGATTTCCACCACGCTGATTGTGTTTGAACTGACCGGGGACTGGCAGATCGGTCTGGCGGTGATGGTGGCCGTGTCGCTGTCCACCGCGCTGGCCTCGCGGCTGGTGGACCGGTCCTTCTTCCTCACCCAGCTGGAAAAGCGCAACCTGCATTGCGCTGCCGGGCCTCAGGCCTATCTGATGGCCCTGCTGAGCGTCGGTGGCCTGATGCGGCCGATCAACGATCCGCGCGGCGCTGCGCAGGACGAGTGCAAAGCGCTGGTCGAACAGGGCCTGTACCTGCGCCCCGAGCAATCGCTGGAGGCCGCCTTGCCGGTGTTTGATCGGGCCGATGTGCCATTCTTGCCCGTGGTGGCCCAGGTGCCCCAGGGTTCGCCTGCCGTCTCACAGGGGGCCGGGGAGCAGGCCGCAGATGGCCTCCTTGGGGCGCTGTATCATGTGGATGCGCTCAAGGCTTACAACCGGGCGCTGGTGGCGACGGCTGCCGAGGAACACAGCTGACCGGCGGAGCCGCGCCGCTGTCAGCCACCGGTTTCCGCCAGCAGCGAGATCAGCTTGTCGCGGAGCCAGTGCAGGCGGGAGGAATCGTCAAACCGCTTGTGCCAGACAAGATCGAAATTCGCAGCAGGGATATTCAGCGGCAGGTCGCAATGTGCCAGTCCACGAAAGGCAGAAGCCTTCAGTATCGCGGGCAGGGTGGCAATCATATCGGATCCGCGAATGACCTCGGCAAGGGCCCAGACATTGGGAACGCTGACAGTCACTGTGCGCGACAGGTCCTGGTCGTCCAGGGCGCATTGGACAATGCTTTTGGCGGTGCCCCCGAAATCCAGGGTCGCATGATGGGCGCCGCTGTATTCAAGGACATTGCGGATGGGGCGGCGGATCTGAGGATCGTAGAAGACCCGGAACGCGTCAGAGAACAGATAGGCATGGCGCAGCGAGGCAGGATAGCTTGCGGGCCGGGGGGTGATCACGAAATCGGCTTCGCCGCTGTCCAGCAGGTGTTCGGCATTGCCGCGTGATCCCAATTCGCGAAACACCATGCGCTTGGCCGGGAGGTCCTGCCAAATGGCGTTGCAGATCTTGTCCACCTGCGGCACCAGGATGCCGCCGTTGGTTGCGATGACAAAGGGTTCGGGATCCTCCAGCGGCGCGTAATCCCCGGTGTCCAGCAGCGCATCCATCTGGGCCAAGAGGCGCCTGACCTTGGGGGCCAGCCGTTCGGCGCGGGCACTGGGAACGATGCCGCGCCCCGAGGGCAGGAACAGCTTGTCCCCGATGATGCTGCGCAGTTTCTCCAGAGTGTGGCTGACGGTGGACTGGCTGGTTTCCAGCCGTTCGGCCGCCTTGCTCACCGACATCTCATCGTAAACGGTGATGAAGACCCTCAGAAGTCTGCCGCTGATCTGCGATGCATCTACGTCACGCATGTATTAATCTTTTTCTTTCGCTTGATTTGAGTAACCCGCTTGTGAACTATGGAAGACAGTAACGGGGGTTACTTAGGTGCGGAAGGGAAAATATGCGTACTTATGAATTCGACCCGCAAGAGGTTGAAGCACAAAACAAATTGAGCGAGCAGGACAAGGAACAGGCAGCCCTACAGGCTTTGGTCAACTATGCGATAGACTGCGCCAAGGAGGCAAACGATCTTGTCTCTGGTGAGGGGTTGGAACAGGCAAGACGGCATCTGAGCCGATCTGTTCTTCTGTAGACCACGCTCTGATTATGTAAAAAGGCGCGCGGGCTGCGCTTTCTTTCGCTGTGCCTGTTTGGTTGCTGCGGGCTGAGCTCTGCCAGGCTTGGGGCGGGTGAGCACGCGCAATTGGCCAGCCACTTCACCACGCGCCTGACCACGATGACCCTGATCACGACGCGCCTGATTTGGGCGCCTTGACGGAACAGACAGAACCGGTCAGCGCCGGTTGACTGCCCCTCCCGTCGGCTTTTCCCCTCAGATCTGTTCGATCTTGACCGTCTCGCTGGGGTAGAAGGCCAGATAGCCCTTGATCGCCGCCACCGCCTCGTTGGGGGCTTCATAGCTCCAGGCGGCGTTTTCGGTGACCGAGGATTTATTGACGATGGAGTAATAGGAGGCATCGCCCTTGTGGGGGCAATGGCTTGTCTTGCTGCCCGGGTCGAGGAAGGCCATGGCGATGTCTTCGCGCGGGAAGTAGATCACCGGAGGGTATCCCTCTTCGCTCAGTTCCAGGGCGCGGCTGGTTTCCCCCAGAACGGCCCCGCCCGAGCGCACCACCCAGGTTCCTTCTGCATTGCGAATTCGGATATTGCTCATAGTGTCCCCCATCTCGTCATTTCTGCGCATGTCTTGCCCGGGCTTTGTAACAATCAGGTATCAGATTGTCGCCGTCGCATCCTCCAGCCAGGCCTGAGCGGCCGGGCTGATCAGAGGGCGGATTTTCCGGGTAACCTCGTCATGATAGGCGTTCAGCCAATCACGTTCCTCACCCGATAGCATATCTGCGTCAATCAGCCGCCGGTCAATAGGCACAAAGGTTAACGTGCGCCAGATCAGCATTTCCCGCTCTGCATCGGCGCCTGGCAGGTCGGGGGCCTTCTGTGCAACGATCAGGTTCTCGATGCGGATGCCAAAGGCACCCTCGCGGTAGTAGCCCGGTTCATTCGACAGGATCATGCCCTCCTGCAAGGGCACCGAAGACACCCGGCTGAGCCGTTGCGGCCCCTCGTGGACGCTCAGATAGGCGCCAACCCCATGACCCAGACCGTGGTTGAAATCCTGCCCGGCCAGCCACAGGGGCATCCGGCCGATGGCCTCGATATCGCGGCCCGCAAGGCCTTTGGGCCAGCGCAGCCGCGAGATGGCGATCATGCCCTGCAACACGCGGGTAAAGGCGGCGCGCTCGTCCTCTCCGGGCGTGCCGATGGCGATGGTGCGGGTGATGTCGGTGGTGCCGTCCAGATATTGCCCGCCGCTGTCCAGCACCAGAAGATCGCCGTCCTGCAAGAGCGTGTCGGTCTCCTCCGTGACCCGGTAGTGGATCACCGCGCCATTGGCCCCGGTGCCCGCGATGGTATCGAAGCTGATGTCGCGCAGGCGGTCGTCGCGACGGCGCAGCTCTTCCAGCTGTTTGACCACATCGATTTCGGTAACGGTGCCAGGGTCTTGCGCATCCAGCCAGGCCAGCAGCTCCACCACGGCGGCGCCATCACGCAGATGGGCGGCGGCGCTGCCTTCGATCTCGGCTTTGGTCTTTCTGGCCTTTGGCAGAACACAAGGATCGCCCGTCGGGCTGAGACGCTCGCCCAGTTGGTCGGCCACGATCTGGGGCAGCGTGTCCGGATCCGCCGCCACCGTGCCATTGAGGGCCGCGACCGCCTCCAGAAAACGCTCAGGCGCGTGGACCGTCACCGGGTCTCCCAGATGCTCCGACAGGTGCTGCAGCTTGCCCTCTGCCATGAAGAGATCGACGCGGGCGTCGTTGTGCAGGATGGCAAACCCATGGGCGACGGGGTTGCGGGGGATGTCGGAACCGCGAATGTTCAGCAGCCACATGATGCTGTCTGGCAGGGTGATCAGGGCAGCTTCCTGGTCCGCATTGCGCAAATCCGCCGCCAGGCGCGCACATTTATCGGCCGCGCTTTCGCCTGCGTAGATCTCGGGGTGGGCGGTGACCGGGTTCATCGGGGCCGCAGGCTGATCCTCCCAGATGCGGTCCACCAGATTATCGCAGGGCTCTAGGCTGATACCGGTGCCGTCCAACCTGTGGCGCAGGGTGGTGATCTGACCGGCCGCGTGCAGCCAGGGATCAAACCCGACCTTCCCCCCATCGGGGAGCTGCTCCTTCAGCCAGTCATGCAGCTGTACCTCGGGCCAGGGCACGGGCGTGAAGGCGTCCAGGGCGACCTGATGCTTGACCTGCGTCCGGTAGCGTCCGTCGATGAAAACACCAGCGATTTGGCCCAGCACGGCACAGAAGCCGGCCGAGCCGGTGAAGCCGGTCAGCCAGGACAGCCGTTCATCCCGCGCGGCCACATATTCGCCCTGATGGGCATCGGCGCGGGGGATCAGAAAACCGTCCAGCCCGGCCTGTTGCATCTCGCCGCGCAGCGCCGCCAGTCGCGGGGGGCCTTGATCCGGGCGAGCCGTCACATCGAAAGACTGGTACATGCTGAAATCTCCTTCTGTCGGCAGGCCCGTGAACTGGCGCAAGAGACAATGCTGCGGCGGATGTCCTTGGCGATGTTGTTTCAAATCCCGGGCGCCCAGGCAAGCCCGCCGTCCTTGATGGGAAAGGGGAGGCTCCCGCCCGGCATCAAGGCATCAGGAGATACCTTTCTGCCCGTTGGGCCGGGCGCCGCGCCAGAGGCGCGGCGGGCGCGATACGGAGGCCGCATTCATGGCCGCGCCGAAGGCGCGCTATGCCCAAGGCTGTTGGCGGCATCTATTGATGCAGCCGAAAGGCGCGGGAGCACCCCGCCATCGGGTCAGGAATCAGGAGTTTCCTGCACGGATCAACTGGCGCGCTTGATCCCCATCACACGGGCGCGGGCGCGCGGGTCGCTGTCAAACAGTGCGGCCAGCTGTTCGGTCATCGCGCCGGCCAGCTGCTCCACATCCGTAATGGTCACCGCCCGGTCATAGTAGCGCGTCACATCATGGCCGATACCGATGGCCAGAAGCTCCACCTGCTTGCGTTTCTCCACCATGGCGATCACGTCGCGTAGGTGTTTCTCGAGGTAGTTCGCCGGGTTCACCGACAGGGTCGAGTCATCCACCGGCGCCCCGTCCGAGATCACCATCAGGATCTTGCGCGCCTCGGGGCGGCTCACCATCCGACGGTGCGCCCACTCCAGCGCCTCGCCGTCGATGTTTTCCTTCAAGAGCCCCTCTTTCATCATCAGGCCAAGGTTCGGACGCACCCGGCGCCAGGGCGCATCGGCGCCCTTGTAGATGATGTGGCGCAGGTCGTTCAGGCGCCCGGGCTGCTGCGGGCGGCCCTCGTTCAGCCAGGCCTCGCGCGCCTGACCGCCCTTCCAGGCGCGGGTGGTGAAGCCGAGGATTTCCACCTTCACGTTGCAGCGTTCCAGGGTGCGCGCCAGAACATCGGCGCAGATCGCCGCGATCGAGATCGGACGCCCGCGCATCGAGCCGGAGTTGTCCAAGAGCAGCGTTACCACGGTGTCGCGGAACTCGGTGTCCTTCTCGCGCTTGAACGACAGGGGGGTCGTCGGGTTGGCGACAACCCGCGCCAGGCGGCCTGCATCCAGGATGCCCTCTTCAAGGTCGAACTCCCAGGAGCGGTTCTGCTGCGCCTGCAGGCGGCGCTGCAGCTTGTTCGCCAGGCGCGATACGGCGCCTTTCAGCGGTTCCAGCTGCTGATCGAGATAGGCACGCAGGCGTTCCAGTTCCGCCGGTTCCGCCAGATCCTCGGCGGCGATTTCCTCGTCATGGGTGTCGAGGAACACCTTGTAGTCGGGGTCGGCCTCGGAAACGGGTGGCGGCGGGGGCGGATCCAGCGGCGCCTCGCCATCGGGCATCTCGGTCTCTTCGGTCAGCTCATCCTCGGCCATCTCGTCCATCGAGACCTGGGCCTGGCTTTCGTCCTGCTGCTGTTCCTGGGCCTGTTCCGCATCGGCATCGGCCTGCTCGTCATCCGAGTCATCCTCGCCGGTGCTGTCGGGGTCGGGCTGCTCTTCGGCGTTATCCTCGGCCTGGTCGTCCTGATCGTCATCCAGCTGATCGGGGTCGTCGCCCAGCTGATCGCCATAGCCAAGGTCGGTGATGATCTGGCGGGCAAAACGGGCGAATTCCGCCTGGTCGGCGATCTTCTCGTCGAGGTTTTCCAGCGTCTCTCCCGCCTCGGCCTCGATGAAGCCGCGCCACAGCTCGGCCACGTTGGAGGCGCCTTCGGGCAGGGGGCGGCCGGTGGCCATCTGGCGCACCAGGTAACCGGCCGCAGCGGCCAACGGCGCCTCGGAGGAGGATTTCATCTGGTCATAGCCGCGCCGGATTGCCTCATTGCGGATCTTCACGTCGATGTTGGAGGCGGTGCCGGGCATGTGGCGCGCGCCCATTGCCTCGCAGCGGGCGGTTTCCATCGCCTCGTAGATGTCGCGGGCCATCTCGCCCTGCGGCGCGTATTTCGCGTGCACGCCAGTGTCGTGGAACTTGTGCCGCAGCGCCAATGCGTCCGCCGTGCCACGCGCCAAGAGCACTTCCTCGCGGGTCATCCGGCGCGACACCTGCGGCAGGCGCATGGAATCGCCCGACAACCCGGCGGGGTCAACCGAATAGCTGACCGACAGTTCTGCGTCGTCGGCCATCACCTTGGTCGCTTCGGCCAGGGCTTTCTTGAACGGATCGGCGGGGTTGTCGTTTTGTTTGGTCATGGCGCAGGCGGTCCTTGGTCCGATCATTTCGCCAGGCGCCACCGATGTCCAGTCTTCACTTCTGGTGCAAAGGGCGGTGCCTGACCGCGGGCGGAAACGAAGTGCCCGCCCATGGGGGCGGTCGGGCACGGCCCGGCCTTGCGACCAGGCGGGTCTTTTCGCGTTAGCCGAGGCTCACGTTTGCAGCACTTTCCGGCAGTTCCTCGTCAAAGCAGCGCTGGTAGAACTCGGCCACGGTCTGGCGCTCCAGCTCGTCGCATTTGTTGAGGAACGACAGGCGGAAGGCATAGCCCACATCGCGGAAGATCTCGGCGTTCTGGGCCCAGTTGATTACGGTCCGGGGGCTCATCACGGTGGAGAGATCGCCGTTCATAAAGGCGGTGCGGGTCAGATCCGCGACGGTGACCATCTGGCTGACCTGTTTGCGGCCCTTGTCGGTGTTGTAATGGGGGGCCTTGGACAGCACGATTGCGGTTTCCGCATCGTGGCTGAGGTAGTTCAGCGTGGCGACCAGCGACCAGCGGTCCATCTGGGCCTGGTTGATCTGCTGGGTGCCGTGGTAGAGCCCGGTGGTGTCGCCCAGACCCACGGTGTTTGCGGTGGCAAACAGGCGGAAGAAGGGGTTCGGGGTAATGATCTCGTTCTGATCCAGCAGGGTCAGCTTGCCATCATGCTCCAGCACTCGCTGGATCACGAACATCACGTCGGCGCGGCCCGCGTCGTATTCGTCAAAGACGATGGCAACCGGGTTGCGCAGCGCCCAGGGCAGGATGCCTTCGTGGAATTCGGTGACCTGCTTGCCGTCGCGCAGCTTGATCGCGTCCTTGCCGATGAGGTCGATCCTCGAGATGTGGCTATCGAGGTTCACCCGCACCGACGGCCAGTTCAGACGCGCGGCGACCTGTTCGATATGGGTGGATTTCCCGGTGCCGTGATAACCTTGGATCATCACGCGGCGATTGTGGCTGAAGCCTGCCAGGATGGCCAGCGTGGTGTCGGGGTCGAACTTGTAGGTGGGATCCAGCGCGGGCACCCGGTCAGAGCCGTCGACAAAGCCCTTTACGGTCATGTCGGTGTCGATCCCGAAAACATCGCGGACCGAAAGAGTATCGGTCGGTTTCGCATTCATATCCAACATGCCGTCGCTCATCGCAGTCGATCCTTATCTCTGTGCCCCCGGCATCGATGGGGGGCGTAATCCGGGGGATTGGTGCCTTATCTGACGGGTGAGGGCAAGCGAAAGGTGGCCGTGAAACCATATGACGCGGTGTTTGGTCTGAAAGTGATCTGAAACTGGCCTCATTGCGCGGGAAAAGGAAAAGGCGCCCCATGGGAAAGGGACGCCCGGCGCAAGGTCAGTTGTTGCCCTCAGCGGGCGTTACTTGAAGCTGCGGCTGTCCTTGATCTGATCCCAGGCCCAGACCACCTCTTGCAGCTGTTCCTCCTGGCTGCGGTCGCCGCCGTTCATATCGGGGTGCAGCACCTTGATCAGCTTCTTGTAGGCCTTGCGGATCTCGGCCTTGGACCAATCGTCCTTGGCCTCCAGGATTTCGATTGCGCGGCGTTCGGTGGCGGGCAGGCGGCGGCCCGCCTTGGCGTTCTTGCCGGGGTTGCGCGTCGCATTGGCGCCGAGCACCTGATGCGGATCCTCGATGCCCAAACGGGCCCAGGCGCGCGCCTCGGGATCGCCCATGGGACGGGTCTGGCGTTCCCAGACCTTATCCTTGGAGGCCTGGGCGTTCAGCTCGGCCTCTGTGGTGCCCTGGAAGAAGTTCCATTTCTGATTGTATTCGCGCACGTGCTCCTGGCAGAACCAGACATAGTCGTCCAGCACGTCGGGGGCTTTGGGTGCGCGGAACTTGCCCGGCTCCTCGCAGCCTTCCTTGGCGCAGGTGCGCACCGATGTTTCCTGGGCTCCCGATACGGCCCGACGCCCGCGTGGGTTCTTCTTTTTCGCGGAGCGGACGGACATATCGAAACCAAAGGGATCTGATTTGCTCATGGGCGCACCTTCTAATTCGGTTCTGCTCGACTCGGAGCAAGCAGTTTAGTCTAAGGGGCGGAAGATAGAAGGGGGGAGGGGAAAAAATTATGAGAGTGAGCGGAAAATGAGCATCAGACGTGAAATGGAAATCCGGCTGCAAGAGGCCTTCAACCCCAGCCGCCTGGAGGTGGTGGACGACAGCGACAGCCACATCGGCCATGCAGGCCATGACGGGCAGGGGGAGAGTCACTTTAACGTGATGATCCGGGCCGAGGTGTTTGCGGGGATGAACCGGGTGGCGCAGCACCGCGCGGTGCACAAGGCGCTTGGCGATATCGTGCCCCGTATCCACGCGCTGGCGCTGGATATCGGCAGTTAGGCGGGCATTTCGCCCGCGTTTAGTCCCGCTCGTCTTCGGGTAGGTCCCGCGTTGCAGTCAGGCTGGCGCGGGTCTTGAGCGCGGTGGTTACGCCTGCGACGGGACTGGTTTCCTCCACCCCGTCATCGGCCTGCATCTGCGTGGCGCCCGGGCCGGGCACCGGCGTTGCGCCTTCGGGCGCATGTGGATCGCCCGCCGTTGCGGTCAGTGGCGGTGTGGGCTCTTCAACGGCCTGCTCCGGCTGTTCCTCTGCCTCGGGGGGCTCAGCGGTCAGGGCGCGGCGAAAGATCAACAGGTTGCGCCAGTTGGTGGTCGATCCGGTGAGACCCGTCCGTTCATCAGACGGCAGCAATTCGGCGCGCTGATATTCCCAGCCCTCGGCAGCCATCTGGTTCAACACGGTTTCGATCGAATAGGCAAAGCGATCCTCCGGCGTCTTCACGCCCTTGGCCTTGGTACCCTTGTGGGGGGCGGGGACGACTTTGTATTCGAACTCTTGCATCGTGATCTCCTGGGCGATCGCCGGACTGGCCCCCGAGGTTTAGCTGAAGGATGTGCCGGGTCAAGATGCGCCGCCGGGCCGGAGGCGGCCCGTGACATTCTCTCTACAGCCGGGTGCCTTATTTCCGGGCTGCCAGCTGCGCCAGGGTCAGGCAGACATTGGTGGCTGCTGCCATATCCTGCACCGAGACCCACTCCAGCGGGCCATGCACGCATTGCATGCCGCAGAAGATGTTCGGCGTCGGCACACCCAGTTCCGTCAGGCGCGAGCCATCGGTGCCGCCGCGGATCGGCACGGAAATCGGTTCGATCCCGTTGGCGCGGCAGGCCTCAAGCGCAAGATCCACCGGTGTCATGTCTTCTTCCAGCCAATAGCGCATGTTGCGGTACTGTGGATAGATCTCGCAAGAAATCTCCGCGCGCGGCTCGCTTGCCTGCACGGCCTCGCAGACCTTGCGCAGCAATTCGCCCTTGGCGGCCAGCCCGTCACGTTCGAAATCGCGCAGGATCAGCTTGATCTCCATCTCGGAGGAGCCGCCACTCATGTCGGTCACATGCAGGAAGCCTTCGCGCTCATCCGTGGTTTCCGGCGTCATCGTGGCCTGGGGCAGGGTCTGCACGATCTTCGCGGCCAGATGCGCGGCATTGACCAGTTTCTCCTTGGCCCAGCCGGGGTGGATCGACACGCCCTTGATCGTCACCACCGCGCGGTCGGCCGAGAAGCTTTCATAGATGATCTCGCCCACGTCGCTGCCATCCAGAGTATAGGCAAAATCGACGCCCAGATCCTGCGGCAGGTGCGGATCAACGCCGCGGCCGATTTCCTCGTCCGGGGTGAAGGCGATGCGGATGGGCCCGTGCGGGATCTCCGGGTTGTCGATCAGGTGCTGCGCCAGCGTCATCACCACGGCGATGCCTGCCTTGTCATCGGCGCCCAGGAGGGTGGTGCCCGAGGCGGTGATCAGATCGTGGCCTTCCTTGCCCGCCAGATAGGGGTGTTCCTTGGGAGAGAGCACCAGATCGGGATTGTCGGGGAAGGTGATGTCGCCGCCATTGTAGCCCTGGATCAGGCGCGGTTTCACGCCTGCCGCATTGAACTGCGGCGCGGTATCCACATGGGCAAGGAAGCCCACCGTCGGCCCCTCCGCCGTGCCCGGAACGGTGGCGAGCACGGTGCCATAGTCAGTCAGCTCCACATCGCTCGCGCCGATCTCCTTCAGCTCTTCCACCATCAGGTTCAGCATGTCGAACTGGATCGCGGTGCTGGGGGAGGAGGGCGAAGTCTCATCGCTTTGACTGTCGATGGCGGCATAGCGGATGAGCCGGTCCTGAAGGGCCTGATCGAATTGGGTTTTCATGGCGTGCTCCGTAGAGGGTATGCGTTCGCCGCCACGCTGGGCCAGAGCGCGAGGGGCGTCAAGGGCAGGCTTGCACCCGAATGGAGCGAGCGGCAGTGCCGCGCGGCGGGCGGGGGCTGCCCGGCCTATCGTCCGGGCGTAAGTGTGCAAACAAAAAAAGGCGCCCCGGTTGGAGCGCCTTTCGTAATCGATTTGCTTGGGCCTAGCCCAGTTTCTTGGCGACCAGCTCGTTCACCGCCTTGGGGTTGGCCTTGCCGCCGGTGGCTTTCATCACCTGACCGACGAACCAGCCCGCGAGCTTGGGGTTCACCTTGGCCTTTTCCACCTGCGCGGGGTTGGCGGCGATGATCTCGTCAAGCGCGGCCTCAATGGCGCCGGTGTCGGTCACCTGCTTCATGCCGCGCGCCTCGACGATCTCGGCCGGGTCGCCGCCTTCGGTGTAGACGATCTCGAACAGGTCCTTGGCGATCTTGCCCGAGATGGCATCCGAGGAAATAAGATCGATGATGCCACCCAGCTGCGCCGGGGAGACCGGGCTGTCGGTGATCTCGTGATCTTCTTTCTTCAGGCGGCCGAACAGCTCGTTGATCACCCAGTTGGCGGCCAGCTTGCCGTTGCGACCCTTGGCGACCTCGTCGAAATAGGCGGCCGATTCCACATCTGCCGTCAGCACCGAGGCGTCGTAGTCGGTGAGGCCGAATTCCTCGATAAATCGGGCTTTCTTTTCGTCCGGCAGCTCGGGCAGGTTGGCCTTGATGTTGTCCACCCAACCCTGTTCGATCTCCAGTGGCAGGAGGTCGGGATCGGGGAAATAGCGGTAGTCATGCGCTTCTTCTTTGGAGCGCATCGACCGCGTCTCGCCCTTGTCCGGATCGTACAGCCGGGTTTCCTGCTCGACCTTGCCGCCCGCTTCGACGATGGCGATCTGGCGACGGGCCTCGACCTCGATCGCTTGCTGGATGAAGCGCATCGAGTTCATGTTCTTGATCTCGCAGCGGGTGCCGAGATGCGAGAAATCCTGGGTCTCCTGGTATTTCTCATAGGCGCCGGGCAGGCAGATCGAGACGTTCACATCGGCGCGCAGGTTGCCGTTCTGCATGTTGCCGTCGCAGGTCCCGAGATACCGCATGATCTGGCGCAGCTTGGCGATATAGGCGGCGGCCTCTTCGGGGCCACGGATATCGGGGCGGGAGACGATCTCCATCAGGCAGACGCCGGTGCGGTTGAGGTCCACGAAGGACATGTTCGGGTCCATGTCGTGGATGGATTTGCCCGCGTCCTGCTCCATGTGGATGCGCTCGATCCGCACCATGCGCGCGGTGCCGTCGCCCAGTTCCACCAGCACTTCGCCTTCGCCCACGATGGGGTGGTAGAGCTGGGAGATCTGATAGCCCTGCGGCAGGTCAGGATAGAAGTAGTTCTTGCGGTCGAAGGCGGACCAGAGGTTGATATCGGCCTTGAGACCCAGACCGGTGCGCACCGCCTGTTCGACGCAGTATTCGTTGATCACCGGCAGCATGCCGGGCATCGCCGCGTCCACGAAGGAGACGTTCGAGTTCGGCTCGGCGCCGAACTGGGTGGAGGCGCCGGAGAACAGTTTCGCATTGGAGCTGACCTGGGCATGCACCTCCATGCCGATGACCAGTTCCCAGTCATGCTTGGCGCCCGAAATCACCTTGGGCTTGGGGAGTTCATATGTCAGGTCGAGCATGTTTTTCCGCCGTATGAAATGTCCATGTTTGGCAGGTGTTCTAGGCTCCCGCCGCGCGCGGGGCAAGGGGCAATGCATGCCGGGGCGGGTACAGTCCCGGGGGATCGGCGAAACATGCTCTTGGCGATGCATGCGCGGGCAGCTAAGACGGATCTCCGACACGACAAAGGAGCAGCCCCCGTGGACACATCCCCTGAGATCAGCGCCCGCATCGCCCAGACCATCGCGACCGAGATCGGCGCCGGGGCCAAACAGGTGAGCGCCGCCGTCGCGCTGTTGGATGAAGGGGCGACCGTGCCCTTCGTGGCACGCTACCGGAAAGAGGCGACCGGGGGCCTTGATGACACCCAGCTGCGCACCCTGGACGAGCGGCTGTCATACTTGCGTGAACTCGAAGCGCGCCGGGGCAGCATCCTGGAGTCGATCAAAAGCCAGGACAAGCTGACCGATGATCTGGCGGCCAAGATCGCCAAGGCCGAGACCAAGGCGCAGCTGGAGGACATTTACCTGCCCTATAAGCCCAAGCGCCGCACCAAGGCGATGATCGCGCGGGAAAACGGGCTTGAACCACTGGCGGAGGCCATCCTTGCCGACCGCCGCCTTGAGCCCGAGGCGCTGGCCGAAACCTATGTGACCGAGGCGGTGCCGACGGTGAAGGATGCCCTCAATGGCGCGCGCGACATCCTGACGGAACGGCTGACCGAGGACGCCGATCTTCTGGGCCGTTTGCGGGACTTCCTGCAGCGTGAGGCCTATCTCACCGCAAAGGTGGTCGAGGGCAAGGAGCAGGAGGGCGCCAAGTTCTCGGACTACTTCGACCACAGGGAGCGTTGGGCCGATGTGCCCTCGCACCGGGCGCTGGCGATGCTGCGCGGATCGAACGAGGGCGTGCTGACGCTGGATATCGGTCCCGACCCGGAAGAGGGCGTCGCGCGGGCCGAGGCCATGGTGGCAGCGGTGCTTGGGGCAAGCGGCGAAGGGCCGGGTGACACATGGCTGCGCAAGGTAGCAGGCTGGACGTGGCGGGTGAAACTGTCGCTTTCCATGATGCTGGAGCTGATGGGGGATCTGCGCGCCCGTGCGCAGGAGGATGCGATCCAGGTCTTTGCCCGCAACCTCAAGGACCTGCTCTTTGCAGCGCCAGCCGGTGCGCGACCGACCCTCGGGCTGGATCCGGGCATTCGCACCGGCGTCAAGGCGGCAGTGGTGGATGCAACCGGGAAATTGGTGGCCACCGAGACCTTGTATCCGTTTCAGCCCAAGAACGATCTGCGCGGCGCGCAGGTGTCGATCGTGAAGCTGATCGCCGAACATGGCGTGGAACTCATTGCCATCGGCAATGGCACCGCCAGCCGCGAGACGGAGCGGATGGTGGCCGAGGTGTTGAAACACCTGCCCGCCAAGATCAAGGCGCCGACCAAGGTGGTGGTCTCCGAAGCCGGCGCCTCGGTCTATTCCGCCTCCGAACTGGCGGCGCGCGAGTTCCCGGATCTTGACGTGTCCTTGCGCGGTGCGGTCTCCATCGCGCGGCGCCTGCAGGACCCGCTGGCGGAACTGGTGAAGATCGAACCCAAAAGCATCGGGGTCGGCCAGTACCAGCACGATGTGGATCAGCACAGACTGTCGAAATCGCTGGAGGCGGTGATCGAGGATGTGGTGAACGCCGTTGGCGTCGATCTCAACATGGCCTCGGCGCCGCTGCTTTCGCATGTTTCCGGGCTTGGCCCCGGTCTGGCCGAGGCGATCGTTGCGCATCGGGACATGAATGGCGCCTTCACGACCCGCAAGGAGCTGTTGAAAGTCGCGCGCCTGGGGCCGAAGGCGTTTGAACAATGCGCGGGCTTCCTGCGCATCCGGGACGGCAAGGAGCCGCTCGATGCCTCCTCGGTGCACCCCGAAAGCTACGATGTGGCGCGCAAGATCGTCTCGGCCTGCGGCCGCGACATTCGCCAGATCATGGGCGATGGCCAGTCGCTGAAGCGGCTGCGGGCCGAAGACTTCGTCGGCGGTGACGTCGGATTGCCCACGGTGCGCGATATCTTTGCCGAACTGGAAAAACCCGGTCGTGATCCGCGCCCGAGCTTTGTCACCGCCTCTTTCACCGATGGGGTGGAGGAGATCACCGACCTGAAACCGGGCATGGTGCTGGAAGGCACCGTGACCAATGTGGCGGCCTTTGGCGCCTTCGTGGACATTGGCGTCCATCAGGATGGGCTGGTGCACGTGAGCCAGCTGGCGGACCGTTTCGTGAAGGATCCGCATGAGGTGGTGAAGACGGGGCAGGTGGTCAAGGTCACCGTGACCGAGGTGGATGTGCCGCGCAAGCGCATCGGCCTGACCATGAAGAAGGACGGCGGTGCCTCGGCCCGGGACAGTAAAAACGAACGCGGTGATCGCGGCAATGGGCGCGGACAGGGGGCAGGGCGCGGTGGCAAGCCGCCCGCACGGGGCAAGATGTCGGCCTCCCCCAAGGGGAAAAATGGCGGCCGCTCCGATAGCGGTAGCCCCGGCGCGCTGGGCGCGGCGCTGATGGATGCCTTCAAGAAGTCCTGAGGTGGAGCGCTGAGACACAAAAGGCCGGGCATGTCCCGGCCTTTTCATTTTTCGGATGTCTGCTGTGTTATCCGGTGGTCATCTGCAGCCCTTCGGGGGTGATGGCGATCTTCTGGCCGCGGGCAATCTCTTCCCTGAAGATCTCGGCGATGAAGTTCATCGCCTGAGCCTGCCCCAGGGCCGAGAACCGCTTGAGCGATGAAATGCGGGCGTTGTTGTCGAACCCCTGTCCGGCATGAGCCCAGACCAGCGGGTGCAGCTCGCGCAGGTGGTCGCGGATCAGCCATTCCGCGGATTTGGCGATCTCTTCACGCGGCGTTCGCGGAGTAGCGCCATTCAGATGCGCACCGCCCATCGCCACCGCGCAATAGGCGCTCAGCAGATTGGCCATGTCCTGAGAGGGGCAGGCCTGCAGAATGTCGCGAAGCCCATCGATGAAGAACCGAGGATCGACAGCCTCACCCGCAGCCGGATCGGTGGCCAGGGCATCGAAATAGACCCAGGCGTAGCCCCCGGCGCCCCAGATCTCTTCGGTGCGCGCAGCGGTGCGGCGGGCCTCCAGCTCCAGCGCCTCATAGGAACCAGAACAGCGCGGCAGCATCTGCAGGCCAAGGGCGCGCATCGGGCGGTGATTCCTGGGCGCAAGGTCGATCAGCCGTGCATAGGCATCGGCCACATGCAGCGCATCCTCGCGACGGGCGGCAAATAGCGCACAATCGGCGGCGGCGATGAAGGCGCTGCTGCGGCGATCATCCGGGATCATCGAAAGCAGTGCGGCAGCCCGTTCGAAATGCGCCGCGCATCGGCGCAGGTGAGCCTTGGATGCGGCGTCTTCCAGCCCCGGACCGCGCCAGAGCCAGCCGATATCGATATGGGCAAGGGCGATCAACGCGGTCAGATAGGGATCGTCCCGGTGGTCCTTGCGGATCGTCTCCAGTGCCATGATGCCATCGACAAGCTGGCGCTGGTCATGCGGTTTCTCCTCGCCGAGTGCATGTTCCACGGCATTGAGCACATCGGCACGGGCGCCATAGGCCAGAAGCTCGCTTTCGGGCATGCCGCCGGGGGTGGTGCGGTGGGTCGCATCCGCCGTCGCTATCCGCTCCGACAGCTCTTCCCAGCGCTCCTGACGGGCCAGGAACTGACCCTCCTGTTGCAGGGTAGAACAGAGCGCATCCTCTTGGCTTTCGCGACATACCGGTATCGACAGGCAATCCTCGGGCCTGCTCCAGCCGGGCGTGGGTTCTGCGGTCTGGAGAGGGTGCAATCCGGCGGGATCCTGCCGCTGCTTTCCCGGTCTGGCAAAGACGGCCGAGAGGCGGGACAGGACATCCGCAAGCGGAAAGGAGGGTCGTGGCATTCTTAGTATCCTGCGAGTTTGGCTGCGCATCGTGTCGGTACAACCTGATGCTGATTTGCGGCGCAAACATGGCGTCTCTGAGGAATGGGAGGTGCCAATTTGGGGAATTGGGAGTAGGCGCAGCAAAAAAGGTTAGTTCGCGGAATGATCCTGTAAAATGCTATTAAAAAAGCGAAAAATGATACCTGTCGTGGGGGATTTTGCGCAGGTCGCAGGCCGCAGTCAGGCCCTCGATCGGTGGGGTGGCGGGATGGGGCAGGCGCAGTTTCTCACCTGTCGTCAGCACCAGGGTGACGCGCACCGAAAGATCCAGTCGCGTATCAAGCCGCAGGCGGGTGATACGCTCCAGCGGCACCGCCCCGCGTGAGGAGCCGGTGAACCAGCTGATTTGATCCTCTGTCAGGTCCAGCCCGGAGTGCGGGTTCTTTCCCAGCTCATAAAGGCCGGGCAGGGTGGGCAGGCCGAGCAGCGCGACCAGCCAGGGGCTGGCCTGCGCAAGGATTGCAAGGGCGGTCAGGCCCAGGAGCCAGGCCATGAGGGCAAGCGCCAGCGCCAGGGAGCGCCCCTGCCTGCGAAAGCGGTAGGGAGGGGCGGCTGCCTCGCTGTGCTGTCCCGCGCGATCAGGCATCCAGAATGCGCGTGACCATCTCGGTGGTGTCGCGGCTCAGCCCGTCTGTACCAGCGATCCGCTGCAGTTGCTCCTGGATCAGGGCCTGCCGGTCCGCATCGTAGCGCCGCCAGGTCTGGAAGGCGGCACACATGCGGGCGGTGGTCTGCGGGTTCAGCTTGTCCAGCGCAATGAGGTTCTCTGCCAGAAGGCGGTAGCCCGCGCCGGATGCATGGTGGAAGCCCGCGTGATTGCCCGCCATCGCCCCCATCACCGCGCGGAACCGGTTGGGGTTCTTCAGGGTGAACAGGGCGTGTCCGGTCAGATCCTGTGCGATCTGGGCCGCAGCTTCGGGGGCGGCGGTCGCGATCTGCAGGGCAAACCATTTGTCCATCACCAGCCGGTCGCCCTTCCACTGGTCATAGAAGGCCTGCGATTGCGCCGCGCCCTTTTCGGCCTTCAGAAGGCAGGATAGCGCTGCGTATTGCTGGGTCATATTGTCTGCGGCCTCATATTGGCGCGCGGCCTGTTGCCCGCCATCGAGCCGCGTCAGCAGGGACAGGATCCGGGCGTTCAGATCCCGCTTTCCGGTGCTGGTGGCATCGGGGCTGTAGGGGCCATCGACGGTGGTTGCGGCATAAAGCCGGGGCAGGCTGTCGGCCAGCTGTTCGGCCAGGGTCTGCGCAAAGGTTTCTGCCGCGTCATGGATCTGTTGCGGATCGGGGGTGTGACCGTGTTCATGCAGGGCCTGGGCGATGTTGGACTGGCTGGGCGGCGACAGCACCAAGGCGCGGAAGGCCGGATCCAGATCATCGTCGCGCAACAGCTTCTGCAGCGCGTCAAGGTAGTCCGCATCCGGCGCTGCCCCGTCCAGGATCATGGCGATGCGCGCCTCGCGGGCCAGGGCATTGCCCGCCTCCCAGCGGTTGAAGGGATCGGTGTCATGGGCCAAGAGGAAGGCGCGTTCACTGTTCGTGGTCTCGCGCTCCAGGATCACCGGCGCCGAGAACTCCCTCAGGATCGAGGGCACCGGCTTTGCCGCCAGCCCTTCGAAGGTGAAGCTCTGCTTGCCTTCCGTCATTTCCAGGACCTGCGTGGGCAGAACCTCGTCCCCGTTTGGGCCAAGAAGACCAACGGCGATGGGGATCACGCGGGGCGCCTTGTCCGGCTGGCCCGGCGTCGGGGCGGTCTTCTGTTCAAAGGTCAGCGTATAGGTGCCGTCCTGGTAGCTTTCTTCGACGCTCAGGCGCGGGGTGCCCGCCTGGCTGTACCAGAGCTTGAACTGTGTGAGATCCCGGCCCGTTGCATCCTCGAACACCTTGAGCCAGTCCTCGATGGTGCAGGCCTGCCCGTCATGGCGGTCAAAATAGAGATCCAGAGCCTTTGAATAGCCGTCATCCCCGACCAGCCGCTTCAGCATGCCGATCACCTCGGCGCCTTTTTCATAGACGGTGGCGGTGTAGAAGTTGTTGATCTCCTGGAACTGTTCCGGGCGTGGCGGATGGGCCAGCGGGCCGCCATCCTCGGGGAACTGGCGCGCGCGCAGATCGATCACATCCGAGATCCGCTTCACCGGAGCCGAGCGCATGTCAGCGGTGAACTGCGCATCGCGGAAGACGGTCAGACCTTCTTTCAGACACAGCTGGAACCAATCGCGGCAGGTGATGCGGTTGCCGGTCCAGTTGTGGAAATACTCATGCGCGATGATCGCCTCGATCCGTTCGTAATTGGCATCGGTGGAGGTATCGGGCGAGGCCAGTACGCAGGAGGAGTTGAAGATATTGAGACCCTTGTTCTCCATCGCGCCCATGTTGAAGTCATCGACAGCCACGATGTTGAAGATATCGAGGTCGTATTCGCGCCCGTAGACCTCTTCATCCCAGGTCATCGACTTCTTCAGCGCCTCCATGCCGAAGGCGCATTTGCCCTCGTCGCCGGGGCGCACCCAGATGTTCAGCTCCACGTCCTTGCCGGATTTGGTGGTGAAACTGTCAGGATGGTTCACAAGATCCCCGGCCACCAGCGCAAACAGGTAGGCGGGCTTGGGCCAGGGGTCGTGCCATTCGGCCCAGCCCGCGCCGTTGCCGGTAGGGTTGCCGTTCGAGAGTTTCACCTTCTCGTCGCCTTCGATACGCACCTTGAAGGTGGACATCACGTCGGGGCGGTCCGGGTAATAGGTGATCTTGCGGAAACCTTCGGCCTCGCATTGGGTGCAATACATGCCATTCGACATGTAAAGCCCTTCGAGCGCGGTATTGCCTTCGGGGTCGATCTCGACCTCTGCCTCCCAGGTGAAGGGGGTCTCCGGCACATCGCAGGTCAGGCCCGTATCGGTCAGGGTTGGCGTCACCTCGGTGCCGTCGATTGCCGCGCGGATCAGGGTCAGCTCTTCGCCATGCAGAAAGAAGGTCGGGTCCGCCGCGCCGGGTTTGGGGGAAAACCGGATCTTGCTGATCACCCGTGTCGCATTGGGGGCCAGCCTGAAGGTCAGTTCGACGCTCACCACTTCGAACCCGAAGGGGGTGTAGTCTTTGAGGTAAAAGGTTTCCGGGGCAGAGGCGGGGGCGGCGTCTTTCATGGCTCTCTCCTGTGGATGCGTGGCGCGCGGAAAATGAACCGCTGCGGGCCTGCGCGCGTATCTTTCCCATAGTCGTATGCAATGCAGCCCAGAGCAGCAAGCCATCAGCATCAATGGCAAGGACGGAGTTACCGCGAAGATGTCGACACTCCTGTGGTTCAAGCGCGATCTGCGGTTGGAGGACCATCCGGCGCTGGCGCGTGCCGTGGCGCTGGGAGATCCGATCCTCTGTCTTTTCATTATCGAGCCCGAGTTCTGGCAGCAGCCGGATGCCTCCCGCCGACAGTATGATTTCCTTCTCAAGTGCCTGAAGGATCTGCGCATGGCGTTGCGGCAGCGGGGCGCCGATCTGGTGATGCGGGTGGGGGATGCGGTTGCGGTGCTGGATGATCTGGCAGGGCAGTATGGGGTCCGGCGCCTCGTCAGCCACGAGGAAACCGGCAACGGCTGGACCTATGACCGTGACCGGCGGGTTGCAGCCTGGGCGCGTGGGCGTGGCTTGGCTTGGATCGAAATCCCCCAATGCGGGGTTGTGCGCCGCCTTTCCGGGCGCGACGGCTGGCAGGGTGCCCGCGATGCCCATATGCGGCAAACGCGCATTGCAGCACCGGAGCGGCTCATGGGGATCTGCAGCGCGGGCGATCCTTTGCCAACTGCTGCTGATCTGGGGCTGGCGCCTTATGGGATCTGCGGTGCTCAGGCCGGTGGGCGGACTGCGGGCCTGGAGCGCCTATCCAGCTTTCTGTCACATCGCGGCCAGCACTACCGGCGCGAAATGTCATCGCCGCTGGAGGGGGCAGCGGCCTGTTCACGCCTGTCGCCGCATCTGGCCTTTGGCACCCTTTCTGTGCGCGAGGCGGTGCAGGCGACGCTCGATCAGCAATCACAAGGGCGCAACGGGGGCTGGGCCGGATCGCTCAAGTCCTTTCAGGCGCGGCTCGCCTGGCGGGATCACTTCATGCAGAAACTGGAGGATCAGCCCGATATCGAGCGCCATTGCCTGCATCCCGCCTATGAAGGATTGCGCCCCTTGCAGCCGGATGCCGCGCGTCTGCAGGCATGGCAGGCGGGCGAGACCGGGCTGCCCCTTGTGGATGCCTGTATGCGATCCCTGACAGCGACGGGCTGGCTCAACTTTCGCATGCGGGCGATGGTGATGTCGGTGGCCTCCTATCACCTGTGGCTGGATTGGCGCGCCACCGGGCAGCATCTGGCGCGCATGTTCACGGATTACGAGCCCGGCATCCATTGGAGCCAGGTGCAGATGCAGTCGGGTACAACTGGCATGAACACCATCCGCATCTACAATCCGGTGAAACAGGGGCTGGACCAGGACCCGACCGGAGCCTTCACCCGCGCCTGGCTGCCGGAGTTGGCCGGGGTTCCAGACCGGTTTCTGCAGGAGCCCTGGAAGTGGGAGGGGGCGGGGCGGATCCTCGGGTGCAGATATCCGGAGCCTGTAGTCGATGTGAAAGAGGCGGCACGTGCCGCCCGCGATGCGGTCTGGTCCGTGCGCAAGGCCGAGGGGTTTCGCACCGTTGCACATCGTATCGTTCAGAAACACGCCAGCCGCAAATCCCCAAGTCGGCGCAGCGGGCGGGGGGCTTCCCGGCAAAAGCCCTCTGATCAGTTGAGCTTTGATTTCTGATGCCCCGCATGCGCAAGAAATCGGAGCTGCCCAGCAAGATCTGCCCCGCCTGCACCCGGCCCTTCGTCTGGCGTCGCAAGTGGGCGCGGGACTGGGAGCAGGTGGTCTATTGCTCGGCGCGTTGCCGCAGCGCCGCCAAGGCGGGATCTGCAAAGAAGATTTGAAACAGCCTCTGCCAAATTGGTCAGAAAAATTTACCACCCTTGTTGCCGATAGGAAACTTTTCCTGTATCGGGGAAACAATCGCGGATGACCTTGGAGGAGAAAGCGCTCATGGCTGACAGGAAAGACATTCACGGGATGCAGGTTGCATCCGAGCTGGCTGACTTTATCGAAACCAAGGCTTTGCCGGGAACCGGGGTCAGCGCAGATGCCTTCTGGTCCGGTCTTTCGGGCCTTGTGAATGGCATGGGTGACGAGAACCGCGCCCTGCTGGCCACGCGCGAAGAGATCCAGAGCCGCATCGACGCCTGGCATCTGGAGCGGCGCGGTCAGCCACATGATGCTGCAGCCTATACCGCCTTCCTGAAGGAGATCGGCTACCTGGTGCCCGAGGGTGATGATTTCGAGGTGGAGACAGTCAATGTCGACCCCGAAATCGCCCTGACACCCGGCCCGCAGCTGGTGGTGCCGATCACCAACGCGCGTTTTGCCCTGAATGCGGCCAACGCCCGCTGGGGCTCCCTGTATGATGCGCTGTATGGCACCGATGCCATGGGCGATCTGCCTGCTGCTGGTGGCTATGACGCCGCGCGCGGCGCGCGGGTGATCGCCTGGGGCCGGGCCTTCCTGGATGAGACCTTCCCGCTGGCCTCTGGCTCCTGGGCCGATATCGATGCGCTGTCGGTTGCAGACGGCGCGTTGGTTCCCGCGCTGAAAGAGGTGGGTCAATTCGCAGGCTATGCCGGCGACGCCTCGACCCCGTCCCGTGTCTTCCTCAAGAACAACGGGTTGCATGCCATCGTCGAGATCGACGCCAGCGGCAATATCGGCAAGGACGACCGCGCGGGCATCAATGACATCACGCTGGAATCGGCGCTCTCCACCATCATGGACTGCGAAGACTCGGTCGCCTGCGTGGATGCCGCGGACAAGGTGCAGGCCTATTCCAACTGGCTGGGTCTGATGAAGCGCGACCTGGCCGAGGAAGTCAGCAAGGGCGGCAAGACCTTCACTCGTGTATTGAACGATGACGTGACCATGACCACGCCCGCTGGTGAGGCCGCGACCCTGAAAGGGCGCTCGCTTTTGCTGGTGCGCAACGTGGGCCACCTGATGACCAACCCGGCGGTGCTGGACAGCGAGGGCCGCGAGGCGGGTGAGGGCTTCCTTGATGCGATGATCACCGTGCTGATCGCCATGCATGACCTGAAATCCGAGGGCGGCAACTCCACCCATGGATCGGTCTATGTGGTGAAGCCCAAAATGCACGGCCCCGAAGAGGTCGCCTTTGCCGTGCGCATCTTCGATCACGTCGAAGATGCGCTGGGCCTTCCGCGCAACACCGTCAAGATCGGCATCATGGATGAGGAACGCCGCACCTCGGTAAACCTCAAGGAATGCATCCGCGCCGCCAAATCCCGCGTGGCCTTCATCAACACCGGCTTCCTGGATCGCACCGGCGACGAGATCCACACCTCGATGGAAGCGGGCCCGATGCTGCGCAAGGGCGAGATGAAATCGACCCCCTGGATTGCCTCCTACGAGGATCGCAACGTGGATATCGGCCTGGTCTGTGGCCTCAAGGGGCGCGCGCAGATCGGCAAGGGCATGTGGGCCATGCCCGATCGCATGGGCGAGATGCTGGAGGCCAAGATCGGCCATCCCCAGTCCGGCGCGACCTGTGCCTGGGTGCCTTCGCCCACCGCTGCGACCCTGCACGCGACCCATTATCACAAGATCGACGTGCTGGCGCGCCAGGATGAACTCAAGGCAGGCGGTGCCCGCGGCAGCCTTGCGGACCTGCTGACCATCCCGGTGATGGAGGGGCAGAACCTGTCGGATGACGAAATCGCCAATGAGATCGAGAACAACGCCCAGGGCATCCTTGGCTATGTGGTGCGCTGGGTCGATCAGGGCGTTGGCTGCTCCAAGGTGCCAGACATCAACGATGTGGGCCTGATGGAAGACCGCGCCACCTGCCGGATCTCCTCCCAGGCGCTGGCCAACTGGCTGCACCATGGCGTTGTCTCCGAAGAGCAGGTGATGGCCGCAATGCAGAAGATGGCCGCCGTGGTGGACGGGCAGAACGCGGGCGATCCCGCCTACCGCCCGATGGCGCCCGGCTTTGACGGCATCGCCTTCCAGGCCGCCTGCGATCTGGTCTTCAAGGGCCGTATCCAGCCCTCCGGCTATACCGAGCCGGTGCTGCATGCCCGCCGCCTGGAACTGAAGGCCGCCGGGTAACACCACGGCAACGGACCGCAGCCTGCCTGCGGTCCTTTTCTTTGATCGACCTCGACAGACACATTTCAACGGAAGGACACCGGAGATGACCATCTCACTTCGACGCGCACGTACCATTATTCGCAAGGCCCTGGAGAAGGGCCGCGAGCTGGAGCTGAAACCCCTGTCGGTGGTGGTGCTGGATGCGGGCGGCCATGTGCAGGCCTTTGAACGCGAAGACGGCGCCGCACCGGGCCGTTTCGCCATCGCCCACGGCAAGGCTTATGGCGCGGTGATGCTGGGCATGGCCGGTAGCGCCCAGATGGCGCGGGCCGAGCAGCAGGCCTATTTCATGGCCGCCGTGAACGGCGTCTATGGCGGCCAGGTCGTACCGGTTCCGGGCGGCGTTCTTCTGCGCGACAAGAAGGGCACCGTGCTGGGCGCCGTTGGCGTCACGGGCGACACCTCGGATAATGACGCGGCGGCAGCGCTGGCCGGGATCGAGGCCGTTGGGCTGGTGGGCGAGGCCTGATCGGCCTTCACCATTTGCGGCAACAGGATGAACAAGACCCGCGCCAGGCTATGGCGCGGGTCGTTTTGTGCCGGGTTCGTGTCAGGTTCGCGCCGGGGCATAGCACGAATGCATTAAGAATGACCGCTCTGTCCCCTGTGCGGGGCTGAACAAGCGCCTGCGCCAAGCTACCGAGTTGATTGTCGCGCGGCGCGCGGCTAGGGTCACGGAACTTCAACAAGACGCGAGCGGATCATGGCCCGGCCCAAAGTAGGCATTATCGGCAACTCCTATCTGATCAACGATCAATACCCGACCCATGCGGGCGGCACGATGAACTCCGAAGCAGTGGCCGATGTGTCGGGCTGCATGCCCTTGGTCATCCCCACGGATCCGCGCTTTGTGTCGGTGGAGGAATTGCTTGAGACATTTGATGGCTTCCTGCTGACCGGCGGGCGCCCGAATGTGCACCCCAACGAATATGGCGAGGAAGAGACCGAGGCCCATGGCGCCTTTGACCGCGCCCGCGATGCCATCGCCCTGCCGCTGGTGCGGGCCTGCGTCGAGCGGGGCCAGCCCTTCCTTGGCATCTGCCGCGGCTTTCAGGAGGTGAACGTGGCCATGGGCGGCAGCCTTTACCCCGAGATCCGCGATCTGCCGGGCCGGATGAACCACCGCATGCCCCCCGATGGCACCCTGGAAGAGAAATTCGCTCTGCGCCACTCGGTGAAACTGACCACGGGCGGCGTGTTCCACCGTCTGTTCGGTGCTGATGAGGTGATGACCAACACGCTGCATGGGCAGGGCATCAAACACCCCGGTGCGCGCATAGTCATCGACGGCCATGCCCCCGACGGAACCCCCGAGGCGATCTATGTGAAGGACGCCCCCGGCTTTACCATGGCGGTGCAATGGCACCCGGAATGGGATGCCGCCAACGATCCCGTCTCACGCCCGCTGTTCCAGGCCTTCGGCGAAGCCGTGCGCGACTGGGCGGACGGCGCGCGCCCCAAGCCGTTGCAGAAGTCGGCCTGATCGTGCGTTCGTCTTAGAGGTACGAGGGTGAGAGGGAAAAACAAAAATCGCCTCCCAATCGCGTTGGTCCGCTTTGAGCCCACTTTGTCAAGATTTTGTTTCGCGGCGAAGGGCAACTACTTCTGGCGCTCCACCAAACTACACCAATAGGTTTGGTTTTTGACAGAGTTTATGGCAACCTCACGACGGATGGCTTATTGGCTTTCAAAACGAGCGTTTTTTGATACGCCGCCCCTAGACATATTTGAGTGGTTCAATACTTTGACTAACACCGATACAGCAGTCTCTAAATATCGTGCATACATGACCGAGATCCGATATCGTACTGATGTAATCAACCGTGCAATATCGAGTCTTCAGGGTGGCGGTGCGCTAACTGGTTTTCGGGAAAGTGACATAGAGCTGATCTACTTGCAGTTTAGGCACTGTCTTGAGTTGATAATGTTTGCATCATTGTCGGCACATTATGCACATGGGTATGATCTGTCACAAAAGCTCGTGAACAAAGAGTACAATGCCACACGGCTATTTCGGTTCCTTAGGGTCAGGACTCATAGCCAGTAAATGACGAGCGCTGCGAGTGCGATGGCTGACAGGAAGACCTTTGGGCACCT
>NZ_JARCJD010000018.1 GCF_028890115.1 Phaeobacter sp. QD34_24 | reverse complement strand
ACCCATAAAATGCCTCCGCACCGAATGCAGAAATCATACCATCATTCAGATCAGCAAGGGAGTTTTCACACAGCCTCCGGACGAAGCCGACTTTCGCCGCGACGGTGCCAACGACTGTTTTGATGCATTCGGCGACAGAAGTTCGGACCAAAAGCTTGGGGGCTGATCATTATCAGAAACAACTAATACCTACCAATTACCAAGAACTACGACTAGCTTTCCACGGGTTACTTGAGAAGAGCCGTCGGGGAGAAGGTGAAAATGCGACCTCTGATAAACCTATGTGTTAGTGCACTTTTGGCGCTTGTGGCTGGTCCAGCTCTTTCGAACTGCATCGACCTCACAAAGGGCAGCTCGTTCAACCTCACACGTGAAGAGCCACGCTTCACCGTTACAAATACGGTTTTTGACGACGGTACCGTCCTTGAACAAAGAGAGATGATCAGAAGCGGCAAAGTAGAAACAGTTATCACGACATATTGGAATGGCGTGGTGCCGGTTGACCGCAAATCCTCATCCAGCCGCGTCCAGTTAAAGATAAACGCAGATGTAAAGCGGTCTGAGTTGGGAAAAGCGGGCAAGTCCTACAGTTTTCCCGTTGCTATCCTTGTAAATGGGAACGAGGTCGACCGTGGTACGTACGTGATCGAGACGATCAGAAAGACCTATTTAGAAATAGCTGGCTGTCGCTATAGCGTTATGGTGGTGCGCAAAACCATAGATCGAAACAATGGCGATCCGATAAACGAAGAGGCTTTGCTCAGCTTAGATGCAGGCATACTGTTGGGAAATGTTGCCATGACGCCAAAGTGGCAAGCCAAACACGGAGTGTTTTTCGACAAGATCGAAGCTAACTAGTACACGGTGACGTCCGATACGAGTCACTCATACTACGTGGCCTAGGCATGGTATTGACACATAGGCAGCGGGTATCTTGTGGACTGCTAACAATGCGGTCATTGATGCGGGCCGCAACATCCGTTGAAATGGGCTCAAACCGGACCAACGCCTTGCAGACAAGACCTTTTCTTACCCATTCAGTCTTTGACCAGCGCCAGGGAAATCACCCGCTGCATTTCCATTAGATACTCCTCGGCACCCCAGCCGCTGTCCAAGACGCAGGCCGCCCAGCTGTCCATGTTCAATAGCGCAAGATACAGATCCGCCGCCCGATCCACCGTCAGATGGTCCAGCAGATCCCCGTCCGCCTGCAGCGCCTCAACCGCCGCAAGGCAGCCGTCCTTCATGGCGCCCATACGGTTGGCCCAGGCGGATTTCGCCTCTTCATCGCCCTGCCCCATCGCCATCAGCGCCTGTTTCAGCGGGTAGATCTGCGGGTAAAATTCCAGCATTGCGCGGGTATAGGCCGCAAGACGGCTTTTGCCGTCCGGCGCATCGCGGCTGGGGGCCAGCCTCGCGTCGATGTCCAGCCTGTCGCCAAAATGCAGGATCGCCGCGATCAGCATGTCCGAGCGGTTGGAGAAGTGATCATAGACCGTCTGCCGGGTGACGCCCGCCGCCCGAGCCACGTCGATCATCCGCAGCGGCGATCCTTCGGGCGCAAGCAGCAGGGACAGAACCGTATCCAGCAGCAGGTGACGGGTTTTTTCGCGCTTATTTGACATGATGTAAGATTTTGCTTGACTCGACGTAAGATTTTGAGCCACCCAATCAGCAATCTTACACAATGTAAAGCGATCGAAACCATGTCCTATCTCATCAAACCCTTCCTGTTTCTCTCTGCCGCCGTTCTGCTCCTGGTGGGCGTCATGCTCAGCTTCGCGCCCGAAGTGCTTTACGCCAGTTCGGGGCAGGTCCTGCAGGACTCCGTGCTGATCCGATCCGATCTGCGGGCGGGCGGAATGCTCTTGCTTCTTTCGGGCGTCTTCGTGCTTTGGGCCGCGCTGCGGGGCAACCAGATCCGGCCTGCGCTGCAGCTCTCTGCGCTGATCTACCTGGGCTACGGTCTGGGCCGTATCGTCAGCATCGCGCTGGACGGCGCGCCGGATGCAACGCTGGTCACCGTCACGGCGATCGAATGGGCGCTTGGCCTTGGCGCGCTGGCCCTGATGCGGCAGGGCAAGACCGCAGCCACAGGGCAGGCCTTGGCCGCAGGCTGAGCCCGCCTCCGGAACCGGGAAAATCGGGCCTCATCCTGTCCCGGATGGGGCCCTTTTCGTGCAAGATCCGCCGCCCGCCCACCTGGCCATTTCCCAGATCAGCCAGCACTCAGCACGCAGGCGGCAAACCGCAGCCACCGGGCATTGGCGCAACGCCTGACAACATTCGATGATTTGAATAAAATTCGAGGCGGCACTCGAATCAATCGACTGGGTGACGAAATTTGTGATCACGCTTTTCAAACGTGTGATCACAAAACCGAAAAATCTTCATCATTTCCCGGACAGCGATCAAAAAACCCTTTAATCCTTTGCCCTATGACGGCGTTATACCAAAGACAAAATTAGCCAGACGGGACAGTTTCTCATGAACATCCACGAATATCAGGCCAAGGCCCTCCTGCGCAGCTATGGCGCTCCGGTTTCGGACGGGCGCGTTGTGCTGAAAGCAGACGAAGCCAAAACCGCCGCGGGCGAGCTTGACGGCCCGCTTTGGGTGGTGAAGGCGCAGATCCACGCGGGCGGCCGCGGCAAGGGCTCCTTCAAGGAAGCCGACGCCGGTGAAAAAGGCGGCGTGCGCCTGACCAAATCGGTCGAGGAAGCCGCCGAGGAAGCCAAGAAGATGCTGGGCCGCACCCTTGTGACCCACCAGACCGGCCCGGCGGGCAAGCAGGTCAACCGCATCTACATCGAAGCCGGCTCCGGCATCGAGACCGAGCTGTACCTGGCGCTGCTGGTGGATCGTCAGACCTCGCGCATCTCCTTCGTCTGCTCCACCGAGGGCGGCATGGACATCGAGGAAGTCGCGGCAGAGACCCCGGAAAAGATCCTGTCCTTCTCGGTTGACCCGGCCACCGGCTACCAGGCCTTCCACGGCCGCCGCATCGCGTTTTCGCTGGGCCTCAAGGGCGCGCAGGTCAAGCAGTGCGTGCAGCTGATGGGTCAGCTCTACAAGGCCTTCGTCGAAAAAGACATGGAGATGCTGGAGATCAACCCGCTGATCGTGACCGATAGCGGCGATCTGAAGGTGCTGGACGCCAAGGTCGGTTTCGACGGCAACGCGGTCTACCGCCACCCCGATATCGCCGAGCTGCGCGACACCACCGAGGAAGACCCCAAGGAACTGGAAGCCTCCAAGTACGACCTGAACTACATCGCGCTGGACGGTGAGATCGGCTGCATGGTGAACGGTGCGGGTCTGGCGATGGCCACCATGGACATTATCAAGCTCTATGGTGCCGAGCCTGCGAACTTCCTCGATGTGGGCGGCGGCGCCACCAAGGAGAAAGTGACCGAAGCCTTCAAGATCATCACCTCTGACCCCAACGTCAAAGGCATCCTGGTCAACATCTTCGGCGGCATCATGCGCTGCGACGTCATCGCCGAGGGCGTGGTCGCCGCGGTGAAGGAAGTCGGCCTCAAGGTTCCGCTGGTCGTGCGCCTGGAAGGCACCAACGTCGAAGCGGGCAAGGAGATCATCAACACCTCCGGCCTGGACGTGATCGCGGCAGACAACCTGTCCGACGGCGCCGAGAAGATCGTGAAAGCCGTCAAAGGCTAATCCTTGGGGTGGGTGACAACCCACCTTTCCCCAAAGCTCAGAATTCTAAGGAGAACGCCAAATGGCAGTCCTCATCGACGAAAACACCAAGGTCATCTGTCAGGGCTTCACCGGCTCGCAGGGCACCTTCCACTCTGAACAGGCCATCGCCTATGGCACCAAGATGGTCGGCGGCGTGACCCCCGGCAAGGGCGGCCAGGACCACCTGGGCCTGCCGGTCTTCAACTCGGTCCACGAGGCCAAGCACGTGACAGAAGCCAATGCATCCGTCATCTACGTGCCGCCCCCCTTTGCAGCCGACTCGATCCTTGAAGCCATCGACGCCGAGATGGAGCTGATCGTCTGCATCACCGAAGGCATCCCGGTTCTGGACATGATGAAGGTGCAGCGCGCGCTGGAAGGCTCCGCATCGCGCCTCATCGGCCCGAACTGCCCCGGTGTCATCACGCCCGACGCCTGCAAGATCGGCATCATGCCCGGCCACATTCACAAACGCGGGAGCGTGGGTGTTGTGAGCCGCTCGGGTACCCTAACTTATGAAGCCGTGAAACAGACGTCCGATATCGGCCTCGGCCAGTCCACCGCAGTGGGCATCGGCGGTGACCCCATCAAGGGCACCGAGCATATCGACGTGCTCGACATGTTCCTGGACGATGACGAAACCACCTCGATCATCATGATCGGTGAGATCGGCGGCTCTGCCGAAGAGGAAGCAGCCGCCTTCCTCGCCGAGCAGAAGAAAAAGGGCCGCTGGAAGCCGACCGCTGGCTTCATCGCAGGCCGCACCGCCCCTCCGGGCCGCCGCATGGGCCACGCGGGCGCGATTGTCGCCGGCGGCAAGGGCGGCGCCGAGGACAAGATCGAAGCCATGAAATCGGCCGGTATCGTGGTCGCCGACAGCCCGGCGGGCCTCGGTGAAGCGGTGCTGAAAGCGATCGAGCTGGGCTAAGATGACTGTGGCTGATCATATCAGCCACGGGCAGCGCCCGACCTTCCCAATCGGAAGGTCGGGCGCCGCACTGCATGTGCGCCCCATCCAGGATTTGAACACCTCCCGTTTTCCCGGCCCCCTCACCCGGCCGTTTCACCCGGACTGTGTTGCAAAGGCGGCCCCTTGGGCAGTTTTTGCAGCAGAGTCCCCTTCCGGTTTCACCTTTCGGAAACCTCCAAGCGCCAGTCTGCCCCGAATGACCAAAGGTCACGACGTACACGGTCCGAACCCACAAGAGGCACCCAAATGACCGAACAAAGCCCCAACGATCTCTTCCATGCGTCCTCCTTCATGCAGGGACACAATGCGGAGTATCTTGAGCAGCTTTATGCCCAGTATGCCAATGACCCCAGCGCGGTGGATGCCGCCTGGGCCGAGTTCTTCCGCCAAATGGGCGATGCCGAGCTTGACGTGAAAGCAGAGGCCCAGGGCCCTTCCTGGGCGCGGGGCGACTGGCCGCCTGCGCCGAATGACGATCTGACCGCCGCCCTGACCGGCGAATGGCCGACCCCCGTGGAAACCAAGGCCGCAGGCAAGAAGATCGCCGAAAAGGCCGCCAAGGCCGGTGTCGAGGTCTCGGACGAGCAGATCCAGCGCGCGGTTCTGGACTCGGTCCGCGCGCTGATGCTGATCCGCGCCTACCGGATCCGCGGTCACCTGGCCGCTGATCTGGACCCGCTGGGGATGCGCGCCGATGAGCCTCACCCCGAGCTGGATCCCAAGAGCTATGGCTTCATGGAAGCCGACATGGATCGCCCGATCTTCATCGACAACGTGCTGGGGCTTCAGGTCGCCACCATGCGCCAGATCGTGGACATCGTGAAGCGGACCTACTGCGGCACCTTTGCGCTGCAGTACATGCATATCTCCGACCCCGAACAGGCCAGCTGGCTGAAAGAGCGGATCGAGGGCTATGACAAGGAAATCACCTTCACCCGCGAGGGCCGCAAGGCGATCCTGAACAAGATGGTCGAGGCCGAGGGCTTCGAAAAGTTCCTGCACGTCAAATACATGGGCACCAAGCGCTTCGGCCTTGATGGCGGCGAAAGCCTGATCCCGGCGATGGAGCAGATCATCAAGCGCGGCGGCAATCTGGGTGTCGAGGAAATCGTCATCGGCATGCCGCACCGGGGCCGCCTGTCGGTTCTGGCCAATGTGATGCAGAAACCCTATCGCGCCATCTTCAACGAATTCCAGGGCGGCAGCTTCAAGCCCGAGGACGTGGATGGATCGGGCGATGTGAAATATCACCTCGGTGCCTCTTCCGACCGCGAATTCGACGGCAACGAGGTGCACCTCAGCCTGACCGCCAACCCCTCGCACCTGGAGGCGGTGAACCCGGTGGTTCTGGGCAAGGTCCGCGCCAAGCAGGACCAGAAGAACGACCCCTCCCGCACCAAGGTGATGCCGATCCTGTTGCACGGCGATGCGGCCTTTGCCGGTCAGGGTGTTGTGGCGGAATGTTTCGCCCTGTCGGGCCTGCGCGGTCACAAGACCGGCGGCACCATCCATATCGTGGTGAACAACCAGATCGGCTTCACCACCGCACCGCATTTCTCGCGCTCCTCGCCCTATCCCACCGACAACGCGCTGGTGGTCGAGGCGCCGATCTTCCACGTCAACGGTGACGACCCCGAGGCGGTGGTGCACGCGGCCAAGGTGGCGACCGAGTTCCGCCAGAAGTTCGGCAAGGACGTGGTCATCGACATGTTCTGCTACCGCCGCTTCGGTCACAACGAGGGCGACGAGCCCATGTTCACCAACCCCTTGATGTACAAGAGCATCAAGGGCCACAAGACCACGCTCAGCCTCTATACCGAGCGTCTGGTCAAGGACGGTCTGATCCCCGAGGGCGAGATCGAGGACATGAAGGCGGCCTTCCAGGCCAAGCTGAACGAGGAATTCGAGGCCGGCAAGGACTACAAACCCAACAAGGCCGACTGGCTGGATGGGCGCTGGTCGCACCTCGATCGCCAGAAAGAAAACAAGTACCAGCGCGGCAAGACCGCCATCGCCCAGGAAACCTTTGACGAGGTCGGCGCGGCCCTGACCCGCCTGCCCGAAGGCTTCCCGGTGCATAAGACCATCGGCCGGTTCCTCGATACCCGCGCCAAGATGTTCGAAACCGGTAGCGGCATCGACTGGGCCACCGGTGAAGCGCTGGCCTATGGCTCGCTTCTGACCGAGGGGTTCCCGGTGCGCCTGGCCGGCCAGGACAGTACCCGCGGCACCTTCTCGCAGCGCCACTCCGGCATCGTGAACCAGGAAACCGAGGAACGCTATTACCCGCTCAACAACATCCGCGCGGGTCAGTCGCAGTATGAAGTCATCGACTCCGCCCTGTCGGAATACGCGGTTCTGGGTTTTGAATATGGCTATTCGCTGGCGGAACCCAATGCGCTGACGCTCTGGGAAGCCCAGTTCGGCGATTTCGCCAACGGCGCGCAGATCATGTTCGACCAGTTCATTTCCTCGGGCGAAAGCAAATGGCTGCGGATGTCGGGCCTTGTCTGCCTGCTGCCGCATGGTTTCGAAGGCCAGGGCCCCGAGCACTCCTCGGCGCGCCTGGAGCGCTTCCTGCAGATGTGTGGTCAGGACAACTGGATCGTTGCCAACTGCACCACGCCTGCGAACTATTTCCACATCCTGCGCCGTCAGCTGCACCGCACCTTCCGCAAGCCTCTGATCCTGGTGACCCCGAAATCCCTGCTGCGCCACAAGCTGGCGATCAGCAAGGCCGAGGAGTTCACCACCGGGTCGAGCTTCCACCGGGTGCTGTGGGATGATGCCCAGCAGGGCAATTCGGACACCAAGCTGGTCGCCGATGACAAAATCAAGCGCGTCGTGCTGTGTTCGGGCAAGGTCTACTATGACCTCCTGGAAGAGCGCGACGCCCGCGGCATCGACGACATCTACCTGATGCGGATCGAACAGTATTACCCCTTCCCGGCGATCTCGCTGGTCAAGGAACTCGAACGCTTCAAGGATGCCGAGGTCGTCTGGTGCCAGGAAGAGCCCAAGAACCAGGGCGCCTGGACCTTCATCGAACCCAATATCGAATGGGTGCTGACCCGCATCAAGGCCAAGCACACCCGGCCCACATATGTCGGCCGCGCCACATCGGCTTCGCCCGCGACGGGCCTAGCCAGCCAACACAAAGCCCAACAAGCCGCGCTTGTGAATGAAGCGCTGAGCATCTGAGGAAGAGACACATGACCACTGAAGTGCGCGTACCCACCCTGGGTGAATCCGTCACCGAAGCCACCGTGGCCACCTGGTTCAAGAAGCCTGGCGATGCGGTTGCCGTGGATGAAATGCTCTGCGAGCTGGAGACCGACAAGGTCACCGTCGAAGTGCCCGCCCCCGCCGCCGGCACCCTGGGCGAAATCGTCGCCAGCGAAGGCGATACCGTCGGCGTCGATGCGCTCCTCGCCACAATCACCGAGGCCGGCGCCGCAGCCGCAGCGTCCCCGGCGCCTGCCGCACCCGCTGCCGCGGCTGCGCCCGCAGGCGATGCAGGCGGCGCCACCGACGTGATGGTGCCCACCCTGGGTGAATCCGTGTCTGAGGCGACCGTCTCCACCTGGTTCAAGAAGGTCGGCGACGCGGTCGCGCAGGACGAGATGCTGTGTGAGCTGGAAACCGACAAGGTCTCGGTCGAAGTGCCCGCGCCCGTCGCTGGCGTTCTCGCGGAAATCACCGCGCCCGAAGGCACCACGGTTGATGCTTCGGCGAAACTCGGCGTGATCTCCGGCTCCGGGGCAGCGGTGGCGGCGGCCCCGGCTGCTGCGCCCGCTGCTGCTGCGGCGCCTGCCGCCGCGGCCAAGGACGTCGCCAATGCGCCATCGGCGGAAAAGGCCATGGCCGAAGCCGGGATCTCTGCCGCAAACGTTCAAGGCACCGGCCGCGATGGCCGCATCATGAAGGATGACGTCGCCCGCGCCGTGGCCGCAGCCGCTGCTGCGCCCGCACCGGCCCCTGCCCCCGCCGCCCCGCGCGCGCCGGTCGCAGCCGACGATGCCGCCCGCGAGGAACGGGTCAAGATGACCCGCCTGCGCCAGACCATCGCCAAGCGCCTGAAAGACAGCCAGAACACCGCCGCCATGCTAACCACCTACAACGAGGTGGACATGACCGAGGTGATGGCCCTGCGTAAGGAGTACAAGGACCAGTTCGAGAAGAAGCACGGCGTGCGTCTGGGCTTCATGTCCTTCTTCACCAAGGCCTGCTGCCACGCGCTGAAGGAAGTCCCCGAGGTCAACGCCGAGATCGACGGCACCGACATCGTCTACAAGAACTTCGTGCATATGGGCGTTGCCGCCGGCACCCCCACCGGCCTTGTGGTTCCGGTGATCCGCGATGCGGATTCGATGTCCTTTGCCGAGATCGAAAAGGCGATCGCCGAGAAGGGCAAGCGCGCCCGTGACGGCAAGCTCTCGATGGCGGAAATGCAGGGCGGCACCTTCACCATCTCCAACGGCGGTGTCTATGGCTCCTTGATGTCCTCGCCCATCCTGAACCCGCCGCAGTCGGGTATCTTGGGCATGCACAAGATCCAGGACCGTCCGATGGCCATCAATGGCCAGGTGGTGATCCGCCCGATGATGTATCTGGCGCTCAGCTATGACCACCGCATCGTCGACGGCAAAGGCGCCGTGACCTTCCTGGTGCGCGTCAAGGAAGCGCTGGAAGATCCCCGCCGTCTGCTGATGGATCTGTAAGAAACATAGGGCAGCGCCCGACCCTGGGTGGGTGCGAAAGCGCCCTCCCGGGGGGAGGGTCGGGCGCTGCCCGGCGTTGCCGGGCAATGAAAGAGGCCAATAATGACCGCTGAACTCACCGCCCTCACACTCGCCGCGCTGCTGCAGGTTTTGCAGTTCTTTGCCTATTCCATCACGGCCAACCGGCAGGTCGGCCCCAAGGTGGCGATGGGGCCGCGTGACACGCCGGTACAGCTGACCGGCACAGCGGGCCGCTTGCAACGGGCGCTGAACAACCACTTCGAAGGGCTGATCCTCTTCACCATCGCCTGCCTGGTGCTGACGCTTGGCGGCCAGTCCACGGAATTCACCGCCGCCTGCGGCTGGGTCTATCTGCTGAGCCGGGTGCTTTATGTGCCCGCCTATGCCTTTGGCCTCACGCCCTGGCGGTCGGTCGTCTGGTCGGTCGGCTTCCTTGCCACCGTTCTGATGCTGCTCGCGGCGCTGATCTGATGGTCCGCGCCCTGCCTCATATCCCCGAACACGGGCCAGGGCCGTGCACAGGCGGTGTACGCCCGGTGCACGGGGGGTGTACGGGGGGTGTACGGATGTCCCCCCCGGTTTCCGCCCCCTGTTTTCACCCCGGCCCCACTCTCATTCTCAACGAAAGGACCTCCCATGGCTTCCTATGACGTGATCATCATCGGCGCAGGCCCCGGCGGCTATGTCAGCGCCATCCGCTGCGCCCAGCTGGGCCTCAAGACCGCCATCGTCGAAGGGCGCGAAACCCTTGGCGGCACCTGCCTCAACGTGGGCTGTATCCCCTCCAAGGCGCTGCTGCATGCGACGCACTCCCTGCACGAGGCAGAGCACAACTTTGCCAAGATGGGTCTGAAAGGCAAAAGCCCCTCTGTCGACTGGAAGCAGATGAAGGCCTACAAGGACGAGGTCATCGGCCAGAACACCGGCGGCGTCGAATTCCTGATGAAAAAGAACAAGATCGACTGGCTGAAAGGCTGGGCCTCGATCCCCGCGGCCGGTCAGGTCAAGGTCGGTGACGATGTGCATGAGGCCAAGAATATCGTGATCGCCTCGGGTTCGGTGCCCTCCTCGCTGCCGGGTGTCGAGGTCGACAACGACAAGGGTATCGTGGTTGACAGCACCGGCGCGCTGGAACTGCCCAAGGTCCCGAAAAAGATGGTCGTCATCGGTGCGGGCGTCATCGGGCTGGAGCTTGGCTCGGTCTATGCCCGCCTGGGCGCCGAGGTCACCGTGGTCGAGTACATGGACGCAGTCTGCCCCGGCATGGACAAGGACGTGCAGCGCACCTTCAAGCGTATCCTTGAAAAACAAGGCCTTAACTTCATCATGGGCGCCGCCGTTCAGGGCGTCGAGACCAGCAAGACCAAGGCGAAGGTGACCTATCAGCCCAAGAAAGGCGGCGATGCCGAGGGGCTGGACGCCGATGTGGTGCTGGTTGCAACGGGCCGCAAACCCTATGCCGAGGGGCTGGGCCTCGATGCGCTGGGTGTCAAACTGACCGAGCGCGGCCAGATCGCCACCGACGCGCACTGGGCCACCAACGTCAAAGGTATCTACGCCATCGGCGACGTGATCGAAGGCCCGATGCTGGCCCACAAGGCCGAAGACGAAGGCATGGCGGTGGCCGAGGTGATCGCGGGCAAGCATGGCCACGTGAACTATGGCGTCATTCCCGGCGTCGTCTACACCACGCCTGAGGTTGCCACCGTCGGCGCCACCGAGGACGCGCTCAAGGCCGAGGGCCGCAAGCTGAAGGTCGGCAAGTTCAACTTCATGGGCAACGGCCGTGCCAAGGCCGTGCACCAGGGCGAAGGTTTCGTGAAACTGATCGCAGACGCGGAAACCGACCGTATCCTGGGCGCCGCCATCATCGGCCCCGGCGCGGGCGATCTGATCCACGAGGTCTGCGTCGCAATGGAATTCGGCGCCTCTGCCGAGGATCTGGCCCTGACCTGCCACGCGCACCCGACCTATTCCGAAGCGGTACGCGAAGCGGCCCTCGCCTGCGGCGACGGCGCGATCCACAGCTGATTGCCGGAATATCGAATGCAAAAGGGGGCGCCTTCACCGGCGCCCCCTTTTTTATATCGGCTCAAGGGTCCGCTCCGCTACCACATGGTCTTTGCCGCCCGTGCCCCCCAGGCATCGTCATAGGGTTTGCCGCCTTCCTCGCCATTCGTCTGCTCGGCGAGGATCTCTCCCATGCTGGGCAGGTCCTGGCTTTGATCGCCTGCACTCCATGTGCCTGCCCGCATCAGGGCGCGGGCGCATTGGCTGTAGATCTCGTCGATGGCAATCACCAGCACCGTGGCGGGCTGCTTGCCGTTCCGGTCAAAGCGGGCGCGCAGGGTTTCGTCGGCGGTGATCCGCGCCTGCCCGTTGAGGCGCACCACATTGTTCGATCCCGGCACAAAGAACATCAGCGACACCCGCGGATCCCGCACGACATTGCGTAATGAATCGATCCTCTGGTTGCCGCGCCAATCGGGCAGCGCCAGGGTGCCGGGGTCCAGTTCCAGAACACAGGGGCCATCGTCGCCGCGCGGGCTTGCGTCGGTGCCTTCGGGGCCGACGGTCGAGAGGACGCAGAGGCGCGAGGCCATGATCCACTTGCGATAAAGCGGCGTCATCCGCCGCGCCACTTTTCGTAAAGAAGGCGCTCCCGGTTCCCCGTAAAGCGCCTCAAGATCTTCAAGTGTTTCGATGTACTCCATCCGGATCAAACCCCGCTTCGCGCATCAATGCATTGGATCGCTCTTCGACCCGTTCTTCCAATATCTTCATGAATTCCTGCCGCTCCATGCCCGGCGTGATCGGGTCGAGGAACTCCACCACAGCGACGCCGGGACGCCGCATGATCCCCTTGCGGGGCCACAACACGCCGACATTGGTGGCCACCGGCACGCAGGTCTGATCGAGCTGCTCGTACAGAACGCCGGTGCCGACCTTGTATTCGGCCTTCACGCCCGGGGCGACGCGGGTGCCTTGCGAATAGATCACCAGTTGGCCGGCTTCCTGGCGCCCGGCATGGACCTCTTCCACCATCTTCTGGATCGCGGCACCGCGCTTGCCCCGGTCCACCGCCACGCAGTCCAACAGCTTGGCATATTGGCCGATCACCGGCGTGCGCAGGATCTCCTTCTTCATGATGAACTTGGCCGTGGGCAGGGCGGTGAAGATCATCATGATGTCCAGGAACGACTGGTGCTTCGCCGCGATCAGCGCCTCACCTTCTGGCGGGGTGCCGCGCACCTCGCAGCGGATGCCGACCATCCAGCGCGCACTCCAGAACACCCAGCGCGAATAGGTCTTGCAGCAGGTCCGCGCACCGCGCTTGCTGAAGATCGCCCAGGGTGCGAAGGCAAGGCCGATGATCGGCATCATCAGGTAGATCTGGCCCACGAAGAACAGCGAGCGCAGCCATTGAATTGCGTCTTTCACGTAAGATCCCCCAGACGTTTCTTTGCAGCGCGACGGGTCGCGACATAGGCCACAAGTGCCCCCAACAGCGGAATGGCAAGCGGCAGGAGCCAGCCAAAGCCCTGAAAGCCGAGGCCGGTCAGAAAGCCCCCCTCTTCGGAGGCGGCAGGCATCAGCCAGACCCCCAGCATGCCAAACACCATGCCCACCAGGGCGCCGCTAAGTGCGCGCAGGGTGAAGCGGCGAATAAAGGCCTGGGCGATGTAGCTGTCCTGCGCCCCGACAAGGCGCAGCACCTCGATCACCTGGGCATTGGCGGCAAGGGCGGCATTGGCGGCCAGGGTGATCATCGCCCCCATGGCGCCCGTGATCAGCAGGATCGACACCACCGCCAGCAGGCGCAGGGAGTGCGCCGCATCCACCAGGGGTTCGCGCCAGCGGGTGTGATCGTCCAGCACCGCCCCCGGCACCTCGGCCTGCAGGCGCAGGCGCAGACCGGTTGCATCATAGCCGGGATCATCCTCGATCACCTCGATCAGCTGCGGCACCGGCAAGGCATCCAAGGGCACAGTGGCGCCGAACCACGGTGCCAGCAGGGCTGCCTGTTCCTCGGCCGTGAAGGCGCGGGCCGAGGCCACCCCCGGCGTTTGTCGCAGGATCGTCAGCGCCGCCTCGGTCTGGGCGGCACGCTGTTCGGCGGGCGCATTGATCCGCAGGGTGGCCGCGCGGGCCAGCTCATCCGCCCAGCGATCCGCCAGCCGCCCCGAAGCCAGGGAAAGCGCAAGTGCAAAGACCGCAAGAAAAGCCATCGCCCCGGCGGCAAACAGCGTCAGCTGCGCGGTGAACCCGCTGGGAGGCACCACCCGATCAGCCTGGGCATCGCCGATGATCAGCGCCCGCAGGCGCCCGCCAAAACCGTCCGCGCTCATAGGTCCGCCCCCGCCAGATGCAGCTGCCTGTCCCAGATCCTCAGCACCCGCGCCTGCACCTGGTTCTTGGCGGCGCGGATCAGCGACAGATCATGGGTGGCCACCAGGATGGTCTTGCCCATCCGATTGAGTTCCACCAGGAGCTGCAGCAGCCGTTGTGACATTTCCCAATCCACATTGCCGGTGGGCTCATCCGCGATGATCACATCCGGCGACAGGATCACCGAACGCGCCAGCGCCGCCCGTTGCCGCTCACCGCCCGACAGTTCCGGCGGCAGCGCGTCAGCGCGCTCTGCAAGGCCGACCCAGTTCAGAAGCTCGCGCAGGTTGGCCTCTTCCTGGCTCAGATCGCGCCCCGAGACGATCAGCGGCAGGGCAATATTCTCGATCACCGGCAGATGATCCAGGAACCGGCAGTCCTGATGCACCACCCCCACCCGGCGCCGCAACAGCGCCATCTGATCGCGATCCAGCCCTTTGACATCCATGTTGAAGGCCCGCACCCGGCCCGAGGTCGGGGTCAAGGCGCCGTAGCAGAGTTTCAGCAAGGTGGTCTTGCCGGCCCCGGACGGGCCGGTCAGGAAATGAAACGACCCCGGCGCCAGTTTGATCGACAGGTTGCTCAGCAGCTCACCGCCGCCATAATTGTAGCCTACATTGTCCAGCTCGATCACGGCGGCCCCCTGGTTCTGCCTGCTCGTTTTGCCCCAGAGCACCGACAGTTTCAATGGCCCAAGGTCCATCACGGTCGTGCCCGCCGGGCCACCCCCATGGGCGCGGCTGCAATTGCCCCTTCCTTGACTCCCCGGAACTGCCTATGGTCATTTGGAAATACCGCCCAACGGCACCCGGAAAACTCCGGGCCCAAGGAGAGCCTGAATGCGCCTGACATGTCCGAATTGCGCTGCCCAGTACGAAGTGCCGGATGACGTTATCCCGGAAGAAGGGCGCGATGTGCAATGTTCCAACTGCGGCACCACCTGGTTTGAACCGGGCGCAGGCGCGGCCCCCGCCAGTCATGATGCCAGTCACGAGGCCAGTCACGATTTCGGCGACGACGCGGGTGACGATGCAGAGGGCAACCTGACGCCGCATGAGGCCGAGGAAGAGATCAGCGCGTCCCCTCATCCAGAAGAGGCGGATCACGCCGAAGAACCGGAAGAGGGACCCGTGGCAGAACCTGCCGCCCCCCGTGCCCAGCGGGGGTTGGATCCTGCGCTGTCGGATATCCTGCGCGAAGAGGCCGAGCGCGAAGCCAGTCTGCGCGCTGCAGCTGCCTCGTCAGAGGGGCTGGAAAGCCAGCCAAATCTCGGTCTTGATGACCTCCCCGAAAGCGAAAGTGCCCTCAGGGCGCGGCAGGCCAAGGATCGCATGGCCCGGCTGCAGGGGCAGGATCCGCGTCAACTGGCGGCAGAGGAAAGCGGCCAGCGCCGCGACATCCTGCCGGATATCGAAGAGATCAACTCCACCCTGCGCGCCAGCGATGGCGCCGCAGCGGCCCAGCCTGCTGCCGAAACGCCTGTCGCCCCGCGCAGGGGCGGCTTTGCACGCGGGTTCTCGCTGACGATCCTGCTGTTCCTGGTCCTGTTGATGGTCTACACCAATGCGGCCAAGATCGCCGAAACCGTGCCGCAGGCGGATCCCTATCTCAGCACCTATGTCACCTGGGTCGATCAGGCACGCCTTTGGCTGGATGCAAAGGTAAAGGCGCTGCAAGCGCCATAACGCTGCCCCCAGATTATTCCCCTACCAGAGTAATCCCCCCACAGAAATCACGGTGAGCCGCGATCAGAAGCGGTCGAACAGCCGTTCCAGATAACCGCGCTCATCCTCGCTGCGGCTGCGGTCTTGCGAACGGCGACGGATTTCCTCCATCAGCTCCCAGGCGCGCCCATGGGCCGTACCCCTGTCCGGCACGGCGCCGCTCTGGCCCTCGTTGACACCGGAGGCGCGCCCCAAGGGATCCACACCTCCGGCCGAGGCATTGGGCTGGGCCTCGCCCTGGCCCTGGTTCTGCCCGGGTTGCTGGCGCTGCGCCATGGCTTCGCCCAGGGAGCGCATGCCTTCGCGCAGGGCCTCCATGGCGTCAGACTGCTGGTCGATCGCCTCGGCCAGATCACCCTGGCGCAGGGCCTCCTCGGCGCCCTCCATGGCGCGGCCTGCGCGATCCAGCGCCTCGCGGGCCTCGCGTCCTTCTTCACCGCCAAAGGGCAGCCCGCCCTGCTGGCGCTCCAACTCGTTGCGCAAGGCCTGTTGCCGGTCTGCAAGGCTTTCTGCGTCTTCGCCCTGCTGCGCTCCGCCCTGCCCCTGACCAGAGGGATCACCGGCTTGCCCGGAGCCGCCAGAACCTTCGTGGCTTTGCCCGCGGCCCTGACCGCCATTGCGGCCCTCATTGCCCTGGCTTTCGCCGCGTTGAGCGTCCGAGTTGAACTGTTCCTGCAGGTCACGGAAGGCCTGGTCCGACAGGCCCTGCTGTTCGCGCAGGGTCTCGGCAAGACCCTCCATCGCCTCGCGCCCCTCGCTGCCGCCACCCTGGCCCTGCTGGCCCTGGGTCATGCGCATGTTTTCCATCATCTGCTGGAATTCGCGCAAGGCCTGTTCCGCCTCGGCCATGCGGCCCTGCTCCATCAGCTCCTGGATGCGGTCCATCATCGCCTGCAGATCATCCTGGCTGAGCTGCATCATGTTCTCGGGCATCTCGCCCTGCTCCATCATCTCGCCGTTCTGCTCGGCCTGGCGTTGCAACTGGCGCAGGTAATCCGCTGTCGCCTCGCGCAGCTCCTGCATCAGGCGGGCGATCTCCTGATCGCTGGCGCCCTCGCGCATGGCCTGGCTGAGCCGCTCCTGCGCCTGGCGCATGCGGTCCAGCGCATCGCCCACATCGCCCTCTTCCAGGACGATCGCCAGATCCCACAGGGCTGCGGCGATTTCCTCCTGCTGCGGGGCGGTCAGATCGCCAGCCTGCAGATAGCTTTCCATCCGCCGCAGGATACCGCGCAGGCGCAGGTAACTACCCGCATCGCGGAACACCTCGTCCGGGCGATGGGACAGCGCCCGCAGGATCTGCGCCACCCGCGCGCCATTGCTGCGCGCCCACAACAGATCCCGACGCTGCTCAATGACCGCGGCCGCCAGCGGATCGAAGAAGCGCCTTGCGGTCAGCATTCCACCGAAGGGTGCCGCACTGCCGCTCTGCGCCGCCGCATCACGGGCGGTGAAGGTATAGGTCACCGGCAGGTTGGCCCAGGGGTGCTGGGCAAAATCCTCCACCAGGCTTTCGGTAAAGGCCTGGCGGCTGCCGGTCAGCGGCAGCGGCAGGTCCAGAACGATATCCTCGCGCGGGTCGGGATCTATGGTCAGGCCGTGGCGCCGCTCCAGCGCCAGAATGTCCAGCGAGATCGTCACCTTGCCGCCAATAATACCATAGTCGTCCTCGGCCGCGAAAGGCAGGGTCAGCGCCCCATCCGGCCCGATGTCCGGGCTGCCTGCCACCGAAATGGAGGGCGGCACATCAGGCGCAAGGGTCACCTCCCAGCTGCGCCCGCCCTGCCCCTGGATCGCCAGTCGACCGCCCTGGGCGACATCGAATTCCTGTTCAGGGTCGGTGGCCGGAGGCAGCGCCTCGGTGCGCGCCGAAAGGGTTTCATCCAGCGCCAGCGCACCGATCTCGCCATAAAAGCGCAGGGTGATCCGGCTGCCTTCGGGCAGGGTCAGCCCACCCTGTGGCTGGTCGTTGAGGTACAGAACCGGCAGGCCAGTGTAGCGCGGCGGTGCGATCCAGCCCTCCCAGGTTGGCCCGCTCATCGCCGAGGCCGCGCCGGGCGTCATGCCCGACAGGCTGCCCACCCGCCAGAGGGATCCGAAGACCAGTCCGACGACCAGCGCCAGTAGCGCCATGTAGCGCAGCGCAAAAGGATCCGCCGCGGCAATCCTCAGGTTCGGCTTGGGGGCGCGAGCGGCAGCGGCAGCCTGTGCCATGCGCCGCTGATGCGCCTGCCAGAGCGCGATGGAGGCCGGATCGGAGGCGCCAATCGCCTGAGCATCCAGCAGCGCGCTGACCGGGCGGCCCGGCAGGGTCGCATCCAGCCGGATCAGCGCGTCGGCCTGGCTGGGCCAGGACAGCTGGCGCAGGCCCCAGATCAAGGCAAGGCAAAGGCCCAAGAGGCTCAGCACCGCGACGGACCAGACCAGTTCCACCGGCATTTCGTCCTGCAGCCCCAGCATCACCGCAGCCATCGTGGCCATCAGCACCGAGGCCGCGGGCCAGAAGGCGCGCAGCATGCGCTCTGCCACCAGCCCGGCGCGGGTCAGGCGCAGCGGCCAGCGCAGTGGCTTCAGACGCGGGTCCGAGCCTTTGAGTGCAAGATCATGTGCGGCCATTGCGGCAATGCCTCCTGGTCCCCCATGCGGGCGCGGTTTCGGGACGGCCCCAACCGCGCGCAATCCGCAGGAGCGATCAGAGCCATTCGGGAATGGTATCGCGGTTTATCATTTCGTCAAAGGTCGGACGTGGGCGGATAACCGCGAATTGATCCCCGTGCACCAGAACCTCGGGGATCAGGGGGCGCGAGTTATACTCGCTCGCCATCACCGCGCCATAGGCGCCGGCGCTGCGAAAGGCGATGAGATCCCCCGCCTGAAGGGGCGGCATCTCGCGCTGCTTGGCGAAGGTGTCGCCGGTCTCGCAGACCGGGCCAACGATGTCATAGGGCTGGCTTTCGACACCGGGCGCAGGCTCGATCACCGGCACGATATCATGGTGGGCTTCATACATGGCAGGGCGGATCAGGTCGTTCATCGCCCCGTCCAGGATCAGGAAATCGCGGTCCTCGCCGGATTTCAGGTAGATCACCTTGCTGACCATCAATCCCGCGTTGCCCGCGATCAGGCGGCCCGGCTCGATCTCGATCTCGCAGCCAAGATGTCCCAATGTGCGCTTGATAAGCGCGCCATAGTCGACCGGCAGCGGCGGTGCCTCGTTCGATCGGGTGTAGGGGATGCCCAAGCCCCCGCCCAGATCAAGACGGCGAATGTCATGGCCTTCGGCGCGCAGGGTCTGGGTCAGTTCCGCGACCTTCCGATAGGCGGCCTCGAACGGCGCCAGTTCGGTCAGCTGCGAGCCGATGTGAACGTCGATGCCGACCACCTCCAGCCCCGGAAGGCTGGCGGCATGGGCATAGACCTCGCTGGCGCGCGAGATCGGGATGCCGAACTTGTTCTCCGACTTGCCGGTGGCGATCTTGGCGTGGGTCTTGGCATCCACATCGGGGTTGATGCGGATAGTGATCGGCGCACGGGTGCCAAGCTCCAGCGCGACGGCGTTGATCACCTCCATCTCGGGCTCGGATTCCACGTTGAACTGGCGGATGCCGCCCGACAGGGCGCAGCGGATTTCATCTGCCGTCTTGCCAACCCCGGAAAAGACGATGCGATCCCCCGGCACGCCTGCGGCCTTGGCGCGCAGGTATTCGCCCTGGCTGACCACATCCATGCCCGCGCCCGCCTGCGCCAGCGTCTTCAGGATGGCCTGGTTGCTGGCCGCCTTCATCGCGTAGCAGACAAGGTGGTCTGTGCCTTCCAGGGCCTCGTCGAACAGGCGGAAGTGCCGCAGCAGCGTCGCTGTGGAATAGACGTAGAAAGGCGTGCCAACGGTGGCGGCGATTTCGGCCAGCGGCACATCTTCGGCACATAGGGCGCCATCGCGATAGAGAAAATGATCCATGCCCGGCGATTAGACCAAAAGAGGGCGGCGGATCAATGGAATTGTCTCATCCCGCCGCCCGCATCCCGGTCGCTGCCCCCTCTTCACCGCGCAATCCTGTCGCAATCAGCGTCAGCGCCGCTTCGCGCCGCGCCGTCGCGATGTCGCTTTCGGGATCGAACAGGGTCAGATGCAGGAACAATCCGTCCAGCATGGCGATCACCGCCCGAGCCAGCGCCCGCGGATCACTGCCGCTGCGGATCTGCCCCATCCGGGCCAGATCGGCGAACTGCTCGGCCCAGTGCCCTGCCAGCCAATCAAAGAAACCATCGATGATCTGGCTGCCGCGCGGATCCGTGAAGCCGGGACCAAGCACCTCGAAAATCAGCGCCGTCATCTCCCGCTGCTGCATGGTCACCGCCTGGCGCAGGATCTCCACAAAGGCCTCGGCGGTTTGTGGCCGGGGCAGCACCGAGATATCCTGCCTGATCCGATCAAAAAACACCTGCACCAAGGACAGGATCAGCTCATCCTTGCTGTCAAAGTACAGGTACAGGGTGCCCTTCGCGAGACCCGCAGCCTTGGCAATATCGCTCATCCGGGTAGCGTGATAGCCCTTCTGAATAAAGCAGCTCTGTGCCGCCGCCTGGATCTGAGCCCGCATTTTTTCCTTGTCGACGATCTTTGGCATCGCGGGTCCTTCAACCTTGCTGCGCTTGCTGCATAGCGGAATTGTGCCGCCCGGGCAGGTAAATGACTTGCGGGTCAGCAAAGGAGTTCTTACATAGCCCGCCAGAAACTGACCAATTGGTCAAAAATGGATTTGAGTCAATGTTACAAATGGGCAAAACTGTATTTGTTGCCGGAGCCACGGGATATCTGGGACGCCACCTGGTGGCACAACTGGTGGCGCGCGGCTACCGGGTGCGCGCCTTGGTGCGCGCGGGGGCGGATCATTCCGGCTTTTCTGCAGGCGTCGAATTGATCGAGGCGGAAGCCACAGACCCGCGCAGCCTGACCGGCATCATGCAAGGGGTTGATCTGGTGATCTCGGCCCTGGGGCTGACCCGGCAGACGGACCGGCTCAGCTACATGGATGTGGACTATCAGGCCAATCTCAACCTGCTGAAAGAGGCGGTCAACGCAGGTGTGGCGCGCTTTGCCTATGTGCATGTGCTGACCCGAGGCGCACCTGCCTCTGATCTGGTGGCGGCCAAGGCGCGCTTTGTGGCCACGCTGCAGACGGCGCCGCTCAAGAGCTGCGTGATCCGCCCGAATGGGTTTTTCGCCGACATGGAAGAGATCCTGGAGATGGCCCGCCGCGGCCGGGTCTGGCTGATCGGCGACGGGGCGGTGCGCATCAACCCGATTGACGGCAGCGACCTGGCAAGATCCGCGCTCGACTACATCGAGGCAGGCGCCGAGGATGTGGAGATCGGCGGCCCCCAGATCCTGAGCCTCGACCAGATCGCCGATCTTGCCTTCCTCGCGCTGAACAGGCACTCGAAGATCACCCACCTGCCCCTTTGGCTGGGCAAGGCCGTGTTGTCGGTGATGAAGCGATTTGCCCCGCGCCACGTCTGGGGGCCGTTCGAGTTCTTCCTGACCTCCTGCCAGCAGGATGCCATCGGCCCCTGTCATGGTCAGAGGCTGCTGGAAACGCATTTCCGGTCCTCTTGCGCGGACGATCAAGCCCCTCCGCTGGTGGCGCTCAATCCCCGATAGAGATGCCGACCCTGGCATAGCCGGACACCGACACACCGCCGCTGGAGGAAGCCTTGTTCTCAGGCCCGGGCGGGGATCTATGACCCTGGGGGTCACAAGCCGCCAAGGCACAGAGCCCAAGGACCAGAAGAAACTGTTTCCTGCATCTGCGGTCTGTCATGACGCCGCTCCTTGAAGGTCCGCACCACCGCAACCGAACCTGTCACATTTCAGGTCGCGGCGTCCACAGGTCCAGGTCACAGTCCTATTTCACAGGCCCGATTCAAAGGCCCAATAGCAGGCGGAAAGGCCCCTTTTGGACACCGACATTGCCACCGGCATGAACGCCACTGTTGGATATGGAAACACCAGCATTGAGTGACGGGCGCACCGGCTCTCCATCAACGCCACAGGCCGCAAGCGTCATGGCCGAAATCAGGCTGAGAAGAAGCATGCGCATCGGATCGGTCCTTTGGCTCAGGTGGGCGGCCTCAGTATGGTCGCCCACCGGTTCAATCGCAAGCGCCCCTGCGGCGCTGATCGGCAGATCCGCGCTTAACCTGCCAGCATCGTGGTCCAGCGGGCGACCTGCGCGCGCACCTGTGCCGGTGCGGTGCCGCCGTAGGACATGCGCGAGTTGACCGAGTTCTCGACGCCCAGCACGGTGAAGATATCCTCGGTGATCCCGGCATGAACGCCCTGCATGTCCTCAAGGGAAAGGTCCGGCAGATCGCAGCCACGGCTTTCGGCCATGGCAACCAGGGTGCCGGTCACATGGTGGGCATCGCGGAAGGGAACTTTCAGCACCCGCACCAGCCAGTCGGCCAGATCGGTGGCAGTGGAGAAGCCGGACCCGGCAGCGGCGGCCAGCGACTCGCGGTTGGCGGTCATGTCCTTCACCATGCCCTCCATCGCGGCCAGCGCGAGCATCCAGTTGTCGGCAGCGTCAAAGACCTGTTCCTTGTCTTCCTGCATGTCCTTGGAATAGGCCAGCGGCAGCCCCTTCATGACCATCATCAGCGCAGTGTTGGCACCATAGATCCGGCCCACCTTGGCGCGGATCAGTTCCGCCGCATCGGGGTTCTTCTTTTGCGGCATGATCGAGGAGCCGGTGGAGAAGCGATCCGACAGGGTCACAAAGCGGAACTGCGCCGAGGACCAAATCACCAGCTCTTCGGCAAAGCGGGACAGGTGTACGGCGCAGATCGAGGCGGTGGACAGGAACTCCAGCGCGAAATCCCGGTCCGATACGGCGTCGAGCGAGTTTGCCGCCGGACGGTCAAAGCCCAGCGCCTGTGCCGTCATCTCCCGGTCGATGGGGAAGGAGGTGCCCGCCAGCGCCGCAGCCCCCAGGGGGCTTTCGTTCATCCGCGCACGGGCATCGCGCACGCGGGACAGATCGCGGCCAAACATTTCTACATAGGCCATCATGTGATGGCCCCAGGTCACGGGCTGCGCCGTCTGCAGGTGGGTGAAACCGGGCATCACCCAATCCGCACCCGCCTCGGCCTGGGCCAGCAGTGCCTTGATCAGGGCCAGCAGGCCGCTTTCGGCCGCGTCAAACTGGTCACGCACCCAGAGTTTGAAATCGGTCGCCACCTGATCGTTGCGGCTGCGGCCGGTGTGCAGACGTCCGGCGGGTTCTCCGATGATCTCCTTCAGGCGCGCCTCCACGTTCATGTGGATGTCTTCCAGCGCAGTGGAGAACTGGAAGCTGCCGCTTTCGATCTCTGACAAGACCGTGAGCAGCCCTTCCCGAATTGCCTCGGCGTCGTTATCCGTAATGACGCCTGTTGCGGCCAGCATCGCCGCATGGGCCCTTGAGCCTGCGATGTCCTGGGCCGCCATACGCTTGTCAAACCCGATCGAGGCATTAATTGCCTCCATGATCGCGTCAGGGCCAGCGGCAAAGCGGCCGCCCCACATCTGGTTTGAGGATTGATCTGTCATGGCTGAACCCCGGAGATAACATGCGTCTGTTTCGTCACCTCACCCTTTATATGGCCCTGAGCTTGGGTGCAAATGCCGCCTTGGCCGCAGATGTTGCAACGCTGGAAGCCCTGCGTGCAGACAGCCTGAAACGCCTGGTGGTGCACAGCGAACCCCGGCCCGTGTCGGATGCGGAATTCTTCCTTGAGGATGACGGCGGCACGGCCACATTGGCCGACTACAAGGGCAAGATCGTGCTGTTGAACTTCTGGGCCACCTGGTGCGCGCCCTGCCGCAAGGAAATGCCCCAGATCGCCGAGTTGCAGGAAGAATTCGGTGGTGAGGATTTCGAGGTGCTGACCATCGCCACCGGGCGCAACACGCCTGCAGGCATCGTCAAGTTCTTCGAGGAAAACGGCATCACCAACCTGCCCCGTCACACCGACCCCAAACAGGCGCTGGCCCGCACCATGGCTGTGATCGGCCTGCCCATCACCGTGCTGATCGACCGCGACGGGCAAGAGGTCGCGCGCCTCTTGGGAGATGCGGAGTGGAACAGCGACAGCGCCAAGGCGATCATCGCGGAACTGATCGCCACCCCCTGATCCGCCACAACCGCCCAGCTTGACCTAACGCAACCTTTGACAGCTCCCTCCCGACCGATTCATTCTGAGGGCCGGGAGGAGACAATGCCGTTAGAAATCCTGCTGATCATGGTTGTCAGTGGTGTCAGCCTGGTCATCCTGATCCTACACCTGTCGGGCCGCTCGGCGCAGACCGTTCTGTCGCCGGAAGATGCGCGCTCTGCCTGGCACCGCCATTTCCCCGATGACGACGTCCGCCAGATCCTGGTGGCGGAAAACACCCATGCCGCCCTGGTGCAAACCGACACCGGCACCGGCCTGTTGTGGTCCTTTGGCGCCGATACCGTGGCGCGTCACCTCATTGATTTCGACGTGATGGAGACCCCAAAGGGCCTGCGGCTGGATTTCCATGACTTCGGCACCCCCGGTGTCTCTCTCACGCTTGCGCCGCCCGAGCGCGCCCGCTGGCAACAGCTGATGACATCCCCCTGAAAGGCGCCCCATCATGAGCAATACGATCTCCTATCCCGACGTGACCCAATATGCGGTGCCCTTCTTCATTGCCGCGATCCTGGCAGAGTTCCTTTGGATCGCCATCAAGGGGCGTGGCGGGCGTTATGAAACCCGCGATTCCCTGACCTCGCTGATCATGGGGGCCGGCAGCGTCGCCGTGGGGCTGGTGCTGGGCTTCATCGCCTGGGGGTTCTTCATGCTGCTGTGGCGCCTGACGCCGCTGGACATGGGCACCTCGATCTGGGCGATCGTGGCCTGTTTCGTGCTGGATGATCTGCGCTACTACTGGGTGCACCGGTTCGGTCACCGGGTGCGCTGGGTCTGGGCCAGCCATGTGAACCACCATTCCAGCCAGCACTACAACCTGACCACCGCGCTGCGGCAAACCTGGACCGATACCTTCACCTTCATGATGGTGGTGCGCGCGCCGCTGGTGCTGATCGGCTTTCACCCGGCCCTGGTGCTGTTCGTGGGCGGCATCAACCTTGTCTACCAGTTCTGGATCCACACAGAGGCGATCGGCAAGATGCCGCGCTGGTTCGAGGCGGTAATGAACACCCCCAGCCACCATCGCGCCCACCACGGGCGCAACCCGCGCTACCTGGATTGCAACTATGCCGGCGTCTTCATCATCTGGGACAAGATGTTCGGAACCTTCGTGCCGGAACAAGAGGACGACCGGGTCGATTATGGCCTTGTCCACAACATCGGCAGCTTCAACCCGCTGCGCGTCGCCTTTCACGAATGGGTCGGCATTTTCCGCGATGTGACCCAGCCCGGCATCACGCTGAAACAACGGCTGCTTTATGCCTTTGCCCCGCCCGGCTACAGCCACGATGGCAGCCGCGACACCAGTGCCACGATCAAGGCCAAGCACCTGGCCCGCAACCCCCAGGACCGAGGCACGCCGGGGTTTGAACAGCACAGCGACCCGGCCTGACCCGAAGGTGCGTTCCAACCACCACCAGGCAATTGATAAAATTGTAACCTTAAACCTCGATTCACCCTTTTGCCCGAAAGTGCGATCCAAAGCATTATTTGCTCAGATACGGATCAAGCCGGGGGAATCACGGTGTCACAAAATCGCTGGAAAAAGGCGGACTTGCCGGAAGGTTCGGAAAATCCTCTCAATGCCGCAGTGGTCTCCCGTGACCGCTCTACCATGGACATGGTCACCGAGGCGGTGCTGCACGACCAGACCATGCTGGCCTTCCAGCCGGTCATGCAGGCGCTGCCGCCGCATCAGACCGCCTTTTACGAAGGCTATATCCGGGTGCTTGATTCCACCGGCCGGGTGATCCCCGCGCGGGACTTCATGCATGTGGTGGAAGAGACCGAAACCGGCCGCGCCCTGGACTGTCTGGCGCTGCAGCACGGGTTGAGGGCGCTCGTCAAATCGCCCCAGATCCGCCTGTCGGTCAACATGTCGGCCCGCTCGATCGGCTATGGCCGCTGGATGGATGTGCTCAAACGGTTCCTGAAGAAGGACGCGACCATCGGCGAGCGCCTGATCCTGGAGATCTCCGAAGCCTCGGCCATGGCGACCCCGGAACTTGTGATCGATTTCATGGAGCGCATGCAGAAGCACGGTATCGCCTTTGCGCTTGATAACTTCGGCGCGGGCACCACGGCGATCGGGCATTTCCGCAACTTCTTCTTCGATGCGGTGAAGATCGACGGGCAGTTCATCCGCGGCGTCAGCGCCAGCTCCGACAATCAGGCGGTGACCTGCGCCCTGGTCGGGATTGCGAAACAGTTCGACATGCTGGTGGTGGCCGAGTCGGTGGAATCCGAGGCAGATGCGGAATTCCTGGTCTCCATCGGGGTCGACTGCCTGCAGGGCTTCCTCTTTGGCGCACCCACCGTCCGCCCGCCCTGGCTGGAAGAGTTGAAAGAACGCAACCGCGCCTGATCCGGCGCCCTGCGTCCCTTGGGGCAATGCTGCACAGCAGCTTTCTGCCGGTATCCTGCACAACATGGTCAAAGGCCCGCATTTACGCCGGTTGACTTTCCATAGCTGCCTGAGACACCCTGTCGATTGCTGCAGGTGCAGCAATGCGCTATGCCTGCCCAGGAATAAGGGAGGGACGTCGGCCATCGCGGGGTTTTGATTTCATCAGCGCCCTTTTGGATGTGACTGTCCCGGAGACATTTGTTGGCAGAGGACCATATCAATGACCAATGTTGTAATCGCATCCGCAGCGCGGACCGCCGTCGGTAGCTTTGGCGGCTCGTTCGCCAATACCCCGGCTCATGATCTTGGCGCCGCCGTGCTGGAGGCCGTTGTCGCCCGCGCCGGTATCGACAAGAGCGAAGTGTCCGAGACCATTCTCGGCCAGGTGCTGACCGCGGCGCAGGGCCAGAACCCCGCCCGTCAAGCGCATATCAACGCGGGCCTGCCAATCGAAAGCGCCGCCTGGGGCATCAACCAGGTCTGTGGTTCGGGCCTGCGTGCCGTAGCCCTGGGTGCCCAGCACATCCAGCTGGGTGACGCCGCCATCGTCTGCGCGGGTGGTCAGGAAAACATGACCCTCAGCCCCCATGCCGCCCACCTGCGTGCGGGTCACAAGATGGGCGACATGAAATACATCGACACCATGATCCGCGACGGTCTGTGGGATGCCTTCAACGGCTACCACATGGGCCAGACCGCCGAGAATGTTGCCGAGAAGTGGCAGATCTCCCGGGATCAGCAGGACGAGTTCGCCGTTGCCTCCCAGAACAAGGCCGAAGCGGCCCAGAAGGCGGGCAAGTTCGCCGACGAGATCACCCCCTTCACCGTGAAGACCCGCAAGGGCGACATCGTGGTGGACAGCGACGAATACATCCGTCACGGCGCCACCATCGAAGCCATGCAGAAACTGCGCCCCGCCTTCACCAAGGACGGCTCGGTCACCGCGGCCAACGCATCCGGCCTCAATGACGGCGCCGCTGCCACCCTGCTGATGAGCGCGGACGAGGCCGAAAAGCGCGGCATCGAGCCGCTGGCCCGCATCGCCTCTTATGCGACCGCAGGTCTGGATCCCTCGATCATGGGTGTCGGCCCGATCTACGCCTCGCGCAAGGCGCTGGACAAGGCAGGCTGGAGCGCATCGGATCTGGATCTGGTCGAGGCCAACGAAGCCTTTGCCGCACAGGCCTGCGCCGTGAACAAGGAAATGGGCTGGGATCCCGCCATCGTCAACGTCAACGGCGGCGCCATCGCCATCGGCCACCCCATCGGGGCCTCGGGCTGCCGGGTTCTGAACACGCTGCTGTTCGAAATGAAGCGGCGCGGCGCCAAGAAGGGTCTTGCCACCCTGTGCATCGGGGGCGGCATGGGCGTCGCCATGTGCGTGGAACGTCCGTAAATTGTTGCACAGTTTGACATAGAACAGGGCGCCGGTTTGGCGCCCTTTTTATTGGTTCAGCCAGCTCTTGCCGCAGGTGCGACAATTTATGCGGCAGTGCGGCAAAAATTCATTGCGCAACATTGTTGCGTACAGCTATACCAATCTGTAGCAAGATTACCGAGAGAATCTCGAACTGGAGGAAGACTTAATGGCACGTACTGCACTCGTCACCGGCGGCTCCCGCGGCATCGGCGCAGCAATTTCCAAAGCCCTGAAGGCCGAAGGCTACAACGTCGCAGCCACCTATGCCGGCAATGACGAAGCCGCGGCCAAATTCACCGAGGAAACCGGCATCCAGACCTACAAGTGGAATGTCGGCGACTACGAGGAAAGCAAGGCAGGCATCGAAAAGGTCGAGGCAGAACTGGGCCCGATCGACGTTGTCGTCGCCAATGCAGGCATCACCCGCGATGCCCCCTTCCACAAGATGACGCCCGAACAGTGGCACCAGGTCATCGACACCAACCTGACTGGCGTGTTCAACACCATTCACCCGATCTGGCCCGGCATGCGCGAGCGCAAGTTCGGCCGCATCATCGTGATCTCCTCGATCAACGGTCAGAAGGGCCAGTTTGCCCAGGTGAACTATGCCGCCACCAAGGCCGGCGATCTGGGCATCGTGAAATCCCTGGCCCAGGAAGGCGCGCGCGCAGGCATCACCGCCAACGCGATCTGCCCGGGCTACATTGCCACCGAAATGGTGATGGCGGTGCCGGAGAAGGTCCGCGAATCGATCATCGGCCAGATCCCGACCGGCCGCCTGGGCGAGCCCGAGGAAATCGCCCGCTGCGTCAGCTTCCTGGCCTCCGACGATGCCGGTTTCATCAACGGCTCGACCATTTCGGCCAACGGCGGTCAGTTCTTCGTCTGATCGACGCCCGCCACAACCAAACAAGCAAGGGCCGGTCCATCAGGACCGGCCCTTTTCTAATCCCGTAAGGACATGCGCGCTATGCCCAGCGGGAAACTCCTGTGCGAACCAGACCGGGCTTGCGGCGGTGAAACAGCAGCGCCCAGAAGGATTTCAGAACCTGACCGCGCTCCGCATGGGCACGCTGCATGGCCAGTTTGATATCGGCATTGGCTGTGTATTCCATCTTGCAAACCTCCGTTTCGGATCAGCATCTTTAACCTGATACCTATATGGAACACGCAAACAAAACTGACAAACGAGACTTTTCACCACTTCAATTAAGTATTACTTATCTGACATGCCTGATCGCCTGCCACCTTTGACCGCCCTGCGTGCCTTTGATGCCGCTGCCCGCCACATGTCCTTTGCCAAGGCGGCAGAGGAACTGAACGTCACCCCCGCCGCCCTGTCCTTTCAGATCAAATCACTTGAAGAGCACCTCGGCGCGCCGCTGTTTCGCCGCCTGAACCGCGCGGTGGAACTGACCGAGGCCGGGCGCACCCTGGCGCCGGGCGCGTCGGAAGGCTTTGAAATCCTGGGCGACGCCTGGCGCGCCACCCGGCGGCTTCAGGACAACAGCACGCTGACGGTGACGGCCGGGCCTGGCTTTACCGCCAAATGGCTGGCGCCGCGGCTTTACGAATTCGCCCGCGCCCACCCCGAGATCGACTTGCGGTTCTCCGCGACACTCAGGGTGATGGATTTCCAGCGCGACGAGGTGGATGTGGCGATCCGCTTCGGTGTCGGCCCAGATGAAGGTCTCTGGTCCCTGCCCCTGCGCAAGGAGTGGATGACGCCGGTGATGACGCCGGAACTTGCCGAGAAATACACCACCCCCGAAAGCCTGACCGAGGCGCCGCTCTTGTTTGACGAGTCGCTCAGCTTTCTGGAGCCGCCCTGTGACTGGCCCGCCTGGTTTGCCAGCGTCGGCATCGATTTCGCCCCTAGCCACGGCGCGCATTTCTCCCAGGCCGATCACGCGGTGGATGCGGCCCTGACCGGCGCCGGTGTCGCTCTTGGGCGCCGCGCCATGGTGGTGACCGATCTGCACGCCGGGCGCCTGGTCGCCCCCTTCAAGACCGCCATCGAATCCCAGGGGCGGTTTCGCTTTGTCTGCGCCCATGGCACAGAGGAGCGCCCGCAGATCAAGGCCTTCCGCGACTGGTTCATGGGCGAGATCGAGAAAACCTCTTACGTCTCGGACAGTTTCGACATCATCCCGGTCGAAGAGATCCCCCGTCGCTGATCCCGTTCTGCGCGATGGCGCTCAAGAATACAAAAGGGCCGCCAGATATGGCAGCCCCAGCTTCAATTCCGTCTTCCGATCAGCGGCGTATCAATGCGCCAGTTCTGCCGTCGACAATCGCTCAATCTCTTCCTTGAGCTTCAGTTTCTGCTTTTTCATGGCGGCGACTTCCAGACCATCGGCGCTGGGTGCGCGTTGGGCCTGTTCGACTTCCATGCTGAGGTGCTCGTGCTTCTTCTTCAGTTCAGTCAGATGAGAGCTGAGGCTCATGCCGTTCCTCCTTATAAGCAAGATGCGCCCTGCACACGCAGGACAGTTCGAGTGGAGCATAAGAAATTGCTTCTGTCACGCCGCAGACGCATGGTTTTGTCATCAAATTGTCGCATAGGCCAAAGACCGCCAAAATCGGGCGCGGAAAACGGCAAAAAGGGCGCAATCGCCTCGTAAAACGCATAGGCAGCGCTTGAAAGGAGGGGGAGGCATATCCATATGCGCGATCTCTGCGAACCGGATCAGATGGCCTGTCTGGCCGGGCTTGCACTGACATCACAGCGTTTGAATCACGGCCGCTCCTGCGGCCAGCGCAAAGGCACCCCCTGTCGCAGCACAGCGGATATCTCTGCCGTATAACTGTCGCCATCCCTTTCGTGGCGGGCGCCTTGGTGCAGGATCACAGGCGCATGCAGGCGAAACGCCGCCCGCCCGCCCTTGCGAGCCCGCAGGATCACCAGTTCGGCGTCTTTCCCGTGCCGTGGCGCCAGTGGCAGCACCTCTAGCGCGCCAAGCCGCCCCGCGCAGGCCTGCAGCATATCCGGCAAACGGTCGGCGCGCTGGATCATGTGCAGGTAGCCACGCGGAGCCAGCCGTTTGGCCGCGACTTCGATCCAGGCGGCAAGCGGGGTTTCCTCTCCGAGCGCAATGCGCCGCCCGGCATCCTGTGACGGGCTATGCCCCCCGGCGCGGTAATAGGGCGGGTTTGCGATGACATGGGAAAACTGGCGCTGCCGCAGGGGGGCGGGCAATGCGGCCAGATCTGCCTCGATCACCTCGACCACCTGCCCGTTCAGCGCCCCGTTGCGGCGGGCCAGATCCGCATAGGCCGCCTGCAGTTCGACCCCTGTCAGCGACAGCCCCGCCACCCGCGCACCGAGGCAAAGCAGCCCCTGCCCCGCGCCACAGCCCAGTTCAAGCACGCTATCCCCTTCCGAGGCGCAGACACTGGCGGCCAGAAGCACAGGATCAACGCCCGCACGATAGCCTTTGACTGGCTGATAGAGCCGCACCCGCCCGCCCAGAAAATCGTTGCAGGTCAGATCGCTGTCGGCAAATCCGCTCATCGTCCCAACGGGATATCATTGTCCCGCATGACCCGCAGTGCCGGATCGTAATCGTCCGGATGCACCAGCAGCCGCCGCGGAATAGCCCCGATCCCACCGGTGAGGATGCTCATGTTTACGTCCACCTGAAAGCAGTCTATATCCTCTCCCTCAAGAAGGGCGGAGGCAAAGGCCAGGACGGTTGGATCTGTGCTGCGCAGAAGTTCCTTCATGGGGATGGATCTAAGAGCAAGGGTACACCCTTGTCGAGCGTGAAAGCCGGGAATGTGATGGACCAAGTCATGACGCAGAAGCCGCACGAGATGCTGGCAGCGACCCTCAGCGACGAAATGGATGCGGTCAATGGGCTGATCCGCACCCGCATGGCCTCTGAACATGCGCCACGCATTCCGGAAGTGACCGCGCATCTGGTCGAGGCCGGCGGCAAGCGCCTGCGCCCCATGCTGACCCTGGCCGCCGCGCGCCTGTGCGGCTATCAGGGCGACAATCACGTCAAACTGGCGGCCACGGTGGAATTCATCCACACCGCGACCCTCTTGCACGACGATGTTGTGGACGAAAGCGGCCAGCGCCGCGGCCGCCCCACGGCGAATCTTCTGTGGGACAACAAGAGCTCGGTCCTGGTGGGCGACTATCTCTTTGCCCGCAGCTTCCAGCTGATGGTGGAAACCGGATCGCTGCGTGTGCTGGATATCTTGGCCAATGCCTCGGCCACCATTGCCGAGGGCGAAGTGCTGCAGATGACGGCGGCCACCGACCTCAAGACCGACGAGGCCATCTATCTGCAGGTGGTACGCGGTAAGACAGCGGCGCTGTTCTCGGCAGCAACCGAGGTCGGCGGCGTCATCGCGGGGGTGGATGAGGCCCAGATCAAGGCGCTGTTCGACTATGGCGATGCGCTTGGAATTGCCTTCCAGATCGCCGACGATCTGCTGGATTACCAGGGCGACAGCAAAGCGACCGGCAAGAATGTGGGCGACGATTTCCGCGAGCGCAAGCTGACCCTGCCGGTGATCAAGGCGGTCGCACAGGCCAGCGAAGACGAACGTGCCTTCTGGACCCGCACCATTGAAAAGGGGCGTCAGGAAGACGGCGATCTCGAGCACGCGCTGTCGCTGATGGCAAAATACGGAACGCTCGAGGCCACCCGACGCGATGCGGTTGCCTGGGCCGACAAGGCCAAACAGGCGCTCACCACGCTGCCAGAGCATCCGATCCGCCAGATGCTGCACGATCTGGCCGATTACGTGGTCGCCCGCCTGCACTAAATCCACTGTGAAACGCTGAAATGGCGACCCTCGGGCCGCCTTCCTCTTCCCATGGATCGGGTCAAGGGAGGCGTCAGCCTCCGCGCATCGCGCGGCTTGCCCTTGAGGCGATCCATGGGGGTTTACCCTCGAACGGGCACCTAAGGAGCAGACCTGTTCCTCAGGTGCCTCTCAGCACACTCCAAAACAGCGCGCCGCAGGCGCGCTGCCTGGCCCAAGGCTTTGTGCTGCATCTTCGATGCTGCGCCAAAGGCACGGGAGGGCCACCGCTTTCATTGCGACAACACCAGACCAGACATCACCCACCAGTCTGGATAGGCGGCGCGAATGGCCTCTGCTGCCCGCCCAGCCTGTCCACTCTCGGCATCATAGAGCGCAAAGCAGGTGGCACCGGAGCCGGACATGGCTGAAAACAGGGCTTTGCTTGCCTGCAAGGCCTGCAGCACCGTCGCGATCACCGGCTGCGCCGAAATCGCAGGCGCCTGTAAATCGTTGCGCTGCATCGACAGCCAGCCCGCCAATTCCGCCGCATCCCTCCAGCGCGGCAAGACCTGCGGCATGGGGTCATTCTGTCGGCTGGTCAGCCCTCGAAACACCGACGGGGTGGCAACCGACACGCCCGGATTGACCAGAAGGATCTCGCAAGGCGGCAAAGCGGGCAGCCGGGTCAGCTCCTCGCCAATTCCCTGCATGCGCCAGGCTCCGGGCGTCATGCAGACGGGCACGTCGGCGCCAAGGGACAAGAGCGCCTCCTGCCCTGGCAATTCCACCCGCCAAAGCTGCGCCAGCGCCCGCAGGGCCGCTGCCGCATCGGACGAGCCACCGCCGATTCCGGCTGCGGCAGGCAGGTGCTTTTCCAGGGTGATCTCCGCGCCTTGGCCCGCAGGCCGTATCAGTTCGGCCGCGCGCAGCACCAGGTTCGTTCCATCCGTCGGCACGCCTGCGGCCCGCGGCCCGGTGACCTTCAACGACAGATCATCGGCAGGGCGAACGCGGATCACATCGCCCAGATCGCAGAACCCCACCAGGGAATCGAGCAGGTGGTAGCCATCGGCGCGCTGGCCGGTCACATGCAGAGTGAGGTTGATCTTGGCCGGGGCGAAAGCCTCAACCGCCATTGGCCACCTTCAAGGGCTCGGCGCCTTCTTCATGCAGCACCTGATCCAGCCCGACTTCCAGCTTGCGGCGGATCCGGTCGGGATCGGCCTCACCATCGCCTTCGCCCGAGCGGATGAAGGACAGGGCACGTTTCCACTGGAATTCCGCCTCCCGCTTGCGCCCCACTGCCCAGAAGACATCGCCCAGGTGATCGTTGACCACCGGATCCACCGGCATCAGCTCCACCGCGCGCTCCATATGGCCGACGGCCTCGTCGTAGCGGCCCAGACGGTAGAGGACCCAGCCCAGCGAATCGACGATATAGCCGGAGTCGGGCCGCGCCGCGACGGCGCGCTCGATCATGTCGAGGGCCTCATCCAGGTTCTTGCGCTTTTCCACCAGGGAATAGCCGAGATAGTTCAACACCTGCGGGCGATCCGGCTGCAGCGCGAGAGAGGCGCGGAAATCCGCTTCGGCCTTGTCCCAGAGATCCAGCCGTTCATGCGAGATGCCGCGCGCATAATAGAGGAACCAGCGGCTGCTGGCCGCCTCGGGCGTCAGCGACAGGGCCTTGTCATAGGCGGCAACGGCGCCTGCATAATCCTCTTCCTGACGCAGCAGATCGCCGAGGCTGACATGAACCTGCGGCAGGTCAGGGTAGCTGTCGGTCAGCTGGGTCAGCACCTCTGCGGCGGCATCCGGCTTGGCCGAGCGGCGCAGCGCCTCGGCCCGGCCCATTTCCGCAGCATAGTAGTCGGGATGATCCCGCGGCACCTGCTTGTAGGTAGCAATCGACAGCGGGAAACGCCCCAGATCATCCAGCAGCTCCGCCGAAAGCAGTACCGCATCCACATGGGCCGGATTCAGCGCCGCCGCCATGCGGGCATACATCAGCACATAATCCCCCGGCTGCTGACCGTTGAGCGCGGATCCCATGGTGAAAAACACCTCGGCAATCCCCTCCACCGGAGTGGCCGCCATGGTAAAGCCGAGGGGATCTCCGGCTTCCAACCGGGCGCGGATATCGGCCAGGGCGGGATCGAAGGCGGTGCCGAAGGCATCGTTCAAGACCTCCAGCGCCCTTGCGTTCTCTCCCAGTTGCGACAGGATCTGCAACCGCGCCAGAACCGATTGCCGCGACAGCCGGGTCAGTTGGCCATCATTGGCCGCGAACATCTCCTCGGCGCCCTTGTAATCCCCGACAGAGGCCAGGGCGAGCGCCTGATGATAGTGCACATAGGGGCGCAGGTTCTGATCCTCGGCCAAGGCATCAAAGCTCTGCATCGCCGCCGAGACCGCGCCCTCTCCCATATGCGCCCAGGCGTTCAGCAGCCCATCCACCAGCGGGTGGATGTCGCGGATCGCCAGATCCCGCGCCAGGATATCGACAAAAGCGCCCCGCTGGGCGAAATCCCCGACCATGACCATATTGGCGGCCTGGCTGCGCAGCTCCATCTGCCAGAGCCGCTGCGCCACCGGAATGGCTTGTTTCATATGCCCCTGCACCAGCTGGGCAAAGACAACATTCTCCATCAGCACCGGGTTCTGCGGATCGCGCACCAGGGCGCGGGTATAATACTCCGCCTGGGCCGAAAAATCGCTGTCATAAGTGGCAGCGCGCCCGGCAAGATAGGCGCCGGCCAGACCGTCCGCCTTGAGCGGTGCCGCAAGGGCCAATGGGGAGGTCAGCGTCACCGCAAGCGCGACCAGCGCTGTGGAGGACAGGGAACGAAGAGTGTGAACCGGCACCGGGATCTCCCCAAGAGTATTTGGTAGCAAAAGGCGTGTTGTTGAGAACAAAGCTAGTCCGCAGGGTCCCGACACGCAATGGGGCGCCCGTCAGGGCGCCCCAATTTTACGTTATTTCCAAGCAGAATGGAGCCTATTCCCGCATCCATGACCGGGTTGTCCCCATCCCGGCTTACATGTTCGGGTAATTCGGCCCGTCACCGCCCTGCGGCGTGGTCCAGGTGATGTTCTGGCTCGGGTCCTTGATATCGCAGGTCTTGCAATGCACGCAGTTCTGGAAGTTCACCACGAACTCGGGCTTGCCGTCCTTTTCCACCACCTCGTAGACGCCGGCCGGGCAATAGCGCTGCGCCGGTTCGTCGAACTTGGGCAGGTTGACCGAGATCGGCGTATCCGCATTGCCAAGACGCAGGTGGCAGGGCTGGCTTTCCTCGTGGTTGGTCATCGCAAAGGACACGTTGGTCAGACGATCAAACGACAGGGTGCCATCGGGTTTCGGGTAATCGATCGGCTTGTGCTTGCTGGCCTCTTCGGTCGCCTCGGCGTCATTCTTGCCATGGCTCAGGGTGCCAAACAGGGACAGGCCCAGGATGTTGTTGGTCCACATGTCCAAGCCACCGAGCATCAGCGAGGCGGTGAGGCCCCACTTCGACCACATCGGCTTGACGTTGCGCACCATCTTCAGGTCCTTGCCGATGGCGCCATTGCGCACCTCGGCCTCATAGGCGGTCAGTTCCTGATCGGTGGTCTCGGCCTTGATCATCTCATAGGCGGCTTCGGCGGCTGCCTTGCCCGAGAGCATGGCATTGTGGTTGCCCTTGATGCGCGGCACGTTGACCATGCCTGCGGAACACCCCAGCAGAGCGCCGCCAGGGAAGGTCAGTTTCGGCAGCGACTGGTAGCCGCCCTCGGTGATGGCACGGGCGCCATAGGCGACGCGCTTGCCGCCCTTCAAGAGCTCGGCCACCATCGGGTGATGCTTGAAGCGCTGGAACTCCATGTAGGGGTAGAGATGCGGATTCTTGTAGTTCAGGTGAACCACGAAACCGACGTAAACTTGGTTGTTGTCCAGGTGATAGATGAAGGAACCACCGCCCGCATTGGAGTTCAGCGGCCAGCCCATGGTGTGAGTGACGGTGCCTTGCTTGTGCTTGGCCGGATCGATCTCCCAGATCTCTTTCATGCCGACGCCGTATTTCTGCGGATCCTTGCCGTCAGACAGGCCGTATTTGGCGATCACCTCTTTCGACAGCGACCCGCGCACGCCTTCCGACAGGAAGACATACTTGCCGTGCAGCTCCATGCCCGGCTCGGTGTTGGGGCCATAGGAACCGTCGGCTTCCAGGCCAAAGACACCGGCGACCACGCCCTTGACTTCGCCCTTGTCGCCGTAGACCAGCTCGGAACAGGCCATGCCCGGGAAGATTTCGACGCCCAGCTCTTCGGCCTGTTCGGCCATCCAGCGGCAGACATTGCCCATCGAGACGATGTAGTTGCCGTGGTTGTTCATCAGGGGTGGCATCGGGAAGTTGGGGATACGGACCTCGCCCGCCTCGCCCAGCATGTAGAAGTTGTCTTCCTCGACGGCCACGTTCAACGGTGCGCCCTTGTCCTTCCAGTCCGGGATCAGCGCATCCAGGCCACAGGGATCAAGCACGGCACCGGACAGGATATGGGCGCCCACTTCGGAACCCTTTTCCAGCACCACGACATCCAGGTCGCTGTCCAGCTGTTTCAGACGGATCGCCGCCGACAGGCCAGCAGGGCCGGCCCCGACGATCACAACGTCGTATTCCATCGCTTCGCGTTCAATCTCGGCCATAGATATGTGCTCCTTGGCTATCGTTTTTGTCTGTCCCTGGTGGACAGAGGGTCCTGGGCGCAATTTTCTTTCGCGGTTGCTTAGCGGCTGCAGGAAGGCAAGGTCAATGGATACTCTGCGTTACGTCCGCCAAGAACGGGATTTTCAGTGCAAATTGTGCCCGTTTCCAGGGTTCACCCCTCATTTTCCACCTCTGGCCCCGCTTCCGGCCCCGCTTCCGGCCTGTCTCCCATCAGGTAGCGCGGCCCAGAGCCCTTTTCTGCCGCCTTGTCCTGTGGATTATAGAGCGCGCACCGGGGCAGGGACAGGCAACCACAGCCGATACAGCCGTCCAAATTGTCGCGCAGCTTCATCAGCGTTTCGATTCTGCGGTCCAGATGATCGCGAAACTCGGTGGAAATCGCTGCCCAGTCTTCCTGCGTGGGTGTGCGCCCCCCCGGCAGGCTTTTGAGAAAGCCGCGGATGTCGGGAAGGGAGAACCCGAACTGCTGCGCGATCATCACGAAGCTGAGCCGTCTCAGGTCGGAGCGATGAAACCGCCGCTGCCCGCCTGCGTTGCGCCAGGGTTCCACCAACCCCTGCGCCTCGTAGTAACGGATGGCGGAAACGGCGAGCCCGGTGCGCTCTGCCAGGTAGCCAATCGAAACACCCGCCGATTTTGCCATTTGGGATCCCTCCTGCCGGTTGCAAAAAATAGCTTGATCTAAAGTTAGGTTTAGAAATTACACCGGGATCACTGGATAGCAAAGGAGATTCGACATGACCGCCATTCTTGAACACGCCAACGTCTGCGTCGCCGACCCCCATGCCACTGCCGCCTGGATGGAAAAGGTATTTGGCTGGCACATCCGCTGGGAGGGCCCCGCGATCCATGGCGGCTATGCGGTCCACGTCGGATCCAAGGACAGCTACATGGCGCTCTATTCCCCCCCCGAGGATCTGAAAGAGCCGCTGCCCCGCTACGCCAACAAGGGCGCGCTCAACCACCTGGCACTGACCGTCGATGATCTGGACCGTGCCGAGGAGGCGGTGAAGGAGGCGGGCTTCACCCCGATCAACCACGCCGATTACGAACCCGGTCGGCGCTTCTATTTCCTGGACAATGAAGGAGTGGAATATGAGCTTGTTCAATATGATTGAGTTGATGGACCTGGACGCGTGGCGCGCGCCCACAGCCCGCGTAAAAGGGCACGAGGAAGCCCGTTTCTGGCGGATCGAAACCCATGTCCTGGTGCCGGACACGCTGCCGCACCGGCGCCTGCCGAAGCGCTGAATCAGGCGTCAAGTCTCGGTGCAGGCAGCAAAACATCGCCCGCTGCCCCTGGTCCCTCTTGCATTTGGTCCCGCGATTGGGTCAGGTAATTGCCAGCACGAGCCGATGCCCCGTCGCACCAGCGGCGGGGCTGCGACGTTCAAAAGACAAGAACCATAAACAACGAACGACCAGACGAAAGCGGACCAGACCATGGAAAAGATCCCGATGACGCCCAGGGGCTTTCAGGCCCTCGAAGCGGAATTGAAAAACCTGAAATCCGTCGAACGCCCGGCCATCATCCAGGCCATCGCCGAAGCCCGTGAACTGGGCGACCTGTCGGAGAATGCCGAATACCATTCGGCGCGCGAGAAACAGTCCTTCATCGAGGGTCGCATCAAGGAGTTGGAAGGGATCATCAGCCTTGCCGATGTGATCGACCCCGCGAAACTGTCGGGAGCGGTGAAATTCGGCGCCAAGGTCACCGTGGTGGACGAGGACACCGACGAGGAGAAGACCTGGCAGATCGTGGGCGAACATGAGGCCAATATCGAGGCAGGCCTCCTGAATATCAAATCCCCCATTGCCCGGGCCTTGATCGGCAAGGACGAAGGCGACAGTGTGGAGGTGCGCACTCCCGGCGGAGAGCGTGCCTATGAGATTTTGAGTATCGTCTATTCCTGACAAGGGAGCCCCTGCCCGCCATGACCGCACAGGATCCCAGCAAGAAACCCGCCACCGGCCAGTCTTTTGGCACGCTGGAGCAATCGGCGCCCCCGGCCCTTGGCGGCGCCGAGACGATCGCCATCCTGCTGGCGGTGCTGTGGCTTCTGGCTGCACTGGCGGCCTACCTGCTGATCCCGCAAGATGGCGCGGGCATCGCCGCCTGGACCAACTGGGTGCTGGGCGCGCTGGCGGTGGTCCTGCCGGTGGCTCTTGTGTGGGTGGGGGCCATGCTGCTGCGCTCGGTGCGGATCATCCGCGCCGAGACCCAGCGCCTGCACTCGGCCATCGACGGGTTGCGCCACAGCTACCTGACCCACGCGCAACAGGCCTCGGCGGTGGCAGAGCCCTCGGTGGCCAAGAAGCTTGAGGAAATCGCCGAGGCGACGCGCAAGACCGAAAGCGCGCTGGCCACCTTCCAGAGCAGCCGCCGCAGCGCCCCGCGCCCGGCGATCCCCGCCGAAGCCGCTCAGATGGCCGCCGCCGATCAGGGCACGCTGGCGCTTGGCACGCCCTCGGACGAGATGAGCCCGCCGCTGGCCTTGGACCAATTCATCCGCGCGCTCAATTTCCCGGAAACCGCCGAGGACGAAGAAGGGTTCTCCGCCCTGCGCGCCGCGCTCAGGGATCGCAAGGCGGCCCAGGTCATTCAGGCCGCGCAGGACGTGCTGACCCTGCTCAGCCAGGACGGCATCTACATGGATGACCTGCGCCCCGACATGGCCCGCCCCGAGATCTGGCGCCAGTTCGCGCAGGGCGCCCGTGGCCGGGCAGTGGCGGCCCTTGGCGGCATCCGGGACCGGACCTCGCTGGCGCTGACGGCGGCCCGAATGAAGCAGGACCCGATTTTCCGCGATGCGGCGCATCACTTCCTGCGCCGCTTTGACCAGATGTTCACCGAATTCGAGAGCGAGGCCAGCGATAGCGAGATCTCGGCCCTTGGCGACACCCGCACCGCCCGCGCCTTCATGCTGGTGGGCCGTGTCGCGGGCACCTTCGACTGAACCTTTTCACCGCAATCGCCGACATAGGCGTCTTGCCGACAATCGGCAGGCTCCCGCCCGGATCGCAGCAATCAGGTGATTGCCGCTCTCCCGTTGGGCCCGGCGCCGCGCGATGCGCGGCGCGGCTGCAACCGTCCCACGCCCTGCACCGCAGGGCGCCCGGCCCAACCGTGAAGATCATTGCCTGCAATGAAACTGAACGGGCGGGAGCGCCCCGCCAAACGGACACCGCTCTCTAGAGGGCAAAACTGCCATAGGGGAGGAAGCGCACCGGATCATCGGGCCGGATATGGGCCGCCCCATCGCCGATCTCCACCAGCCCCTCGGCCCAACTGAGACCGCTGATCCGTCCGGAACCTTCGGATTTGAACACCTCCGCGCGGCCATCGCGAATCCGGGCACGCAGGTACTCCCGCCGCCCCGGTTTCTTGCGCTTCTCAAAACCCGCAGGCACCTCGAAACCTTGCGGTTCCTGCCATCCGGCGCCCGCCAGCAGCCCCATGGCGGGGCGCGCAAAGATCAGCGTGCAGACCAGCGCCGCGACCGGATTGCCCGGCAGGCCGAAGACCGGCACCCCCTGCCACAGCCCCAGCGCCAGCGGGCGACCGGGCTTCAGGGCGATACGCCACTCCTGCATGGCGCCCGCCTCGCGCAGCAGCGCCGAGACATGATCCTCATCCCCCGCCGAGGCGCCGCCACTGGTGAGGATCAGATCAGCCTGATCCGAGGCCGCATCCAGGCGGGCCCGCAGAGCGGCGCGATCATCGCCGACACGCCCCAGATCGACCGGCACCACCCCCATCTGCCCCAGCAGCGCCAAGAGCATGGGGCGGTTGGCATCATAGATCTGACCCAGCCCGGCGGCCTCCCCCGCCTCGCGCAGCTCGTCCCCGGTGGAAAGAACGCCGACACGCAACGCCTTGCGCAGAGGCAACTCCGCAAGGCCCGTCGCGGCCGCCAGAGCCAGATCGGCCGGTGTCACCACCCGGCCCGCAGGCAGGATTACATCGCCCGCCGCCACATCCTCGCCAGCGCGGCGGGTGTTGGCGCCCTGCTTCAAAGGACCATGAAAGGCGACCTGCCGCCCGTCGCTGGTGACATCTTCTTCCAGGATCACCGTATCGACCCCTTCGGGCAGGGCGGCGCCAGTCAGGATACGGATCGCCTGGCCTGCAGGAACCGCCCCCGCATAGGGCACGCCCGCGGCGGCCCGGCCATCCACGAGGTCCATCACCTGGGCGCCCTCGGGCACGGGGCCGGCAAATCCGTAGCCATCGACGGCCGTATTGGGTTGCGGCGGGTTCGAACGCCGCGCCACCACATCCTGTGCCAGTACCCGGCCCACCGCCTGATCCAGCGACAGGATCTCTTCGCCGGTGACCGGCTGCAACCGCTCGCGCAGCAGGGACAGCGCCTCGTCCACAGGGGTCCACTGCACCCCGGCCGGCAGGGCGAAGCAATCATCCCGCAAGGGGGGCGGTTTCAAGGTCATATCGGCTCCACTCCCAGGATCCAGCCCTCTTCGGGCGCTGTGACATCAAGCATCCGGTTCAGTTCTGCCACAGGGCGGCGGGCGAGTTCCAGTGCCACCTGCTGCACCTGCCAGGCATCCTTGATCCAATGATCCGGCGCCTTTGAAACCGTCAGGGATGGCCAGATCTCGACCAGGGCCACGGGGCTGTCCAAAGGCTCGAAAGGCCAGGCAGCGACATGGCCCGCAAAGCGGCGGCGCAGACGGGCCAGGACAGGCAGCCCCATCATCACCTGGCCACCCACGGATCCGGCCCCGGACATCTGCCAGCAGGTGGAGGTTCCCCGTGTCACCTGTTCCACCCGGCGCCGCTCGGCAAAGGGGTTTCGGTAGCTGCGCTTGGTGCGCGGCAGCCCGTCTATGTCGTGCTTCAGCCCATTGCCCCAGAACGGCCCCTGCCCGCCAAAGCGGCGATTGATCTCACCTGCGATATCAAAGCGGTTGTTGGCCCCCGGCGCATCCTCGATCCGCGCCTCGAACCAGTCCCACAGGGCCAGCGGATCCGTCTGCCCGGTCAGGGCCTTGGCAAAGCCCGCCGGATAGGCAAAGGGGAAATCAAAGCCCAGGCAGAGCCGCTCGTTGAGATGCAGTGCAGTTTCGATACGATCGCACAGCCAGTCCTCGACCAGCTGGCGGTTGCGAAAATACCGAGGGTCGTCAGCGCCCCCGGAATTGGCCGCACAGGCCCAGATGGCATCCTTGCCCGGGGCGGCTCCGGTATCGTTGCCGCCGGACCAATCCACCATCGCGAAGGTATCAAACCCCGTCACAAGCCCAGTTCACCGGCGATGAAATCGGCAATCGCGCCTGTGTCATCCAGGTCGAAGACAGGCCGGTCCAGATCAAGGGAGATATCAGCGGCCACAGCCCGGATCGTAGGATCACCGGGAGCGATCAGCGGGTTGCCCGCACTGGTGCGATAGGCTTCGATCTTGGGGTGCGGCTCGCGCTTGAAGCCTTCGACCAGCACCAGATCGACGGGGCGCATCCGGGACAAGAGCTCGGTGAACGAAGGTTCCGGCGCGCCGCGCAGCTCCTGCATGATCGCAACCCGGTTGGGCGAGGCCAAGAGCACCTCCGAGGCACCCGCTTCGCGGTGGCGGTGACTGTCGGTGCCGGGCCGGTCCACCTCGGTGCTGTGATGGGCATGTTTCAGGGTGGAAACCGTCAGGCCGCGGGCACAGAATTCGGCCACCAGGCGCTCCATCAGGCCTGTTTTTCCGGCGTTCTTCCAGCCGGTCACTCCGTAAATCTTCATGTCAGCAATCTTTCCGCACGCGCCAGATCCTCGGGCGTGTTCACGTTGAAAAAGGGATCAAAAGGGTCGGCGTCAAACAGCGCCTCGCGCCCGCCGTGGGCATCGGTCCACAAGACAACCTTGCGCAGACCGTCATTGAGCGCCGCGCGCAGATCATCGCGCAGCGCCACCGGCCAAAGGCCGAATGTGGGGTGGCGATTGACGCGGCTGCGCCCGCCGGATTTCAGCTCCTCCCCGGTGCGCGGCGTGGTCGCCAGCACCAGCGGATACGCCTGCCCCGCCGAGGCCGCGACCAGCCGCTCCACCAGATCGGTCGGAAAGAAGGGCGTATCGGCGGCGGCGGTCACGATGGCTTCGGCGCCTTGTTCGGCGGCCCAGTCGAGCCCGGCCAACACGCCCGCCAGTGGCCCGGCAAAGCCTTCGATGCTGTCGGCCACCACCGGCAGACCGAGATCGGCAAAGCGGTCCGGGTCGCCATTGGCATTGAGCGCGACGCCCGCCACCTGCGGCGACAGCCGATCGATCACGCGGGACAGAAGGCTATGCCCGCCGATGTGCAAGAGCCCCTTGTCACCACCGCCCATACGGGTGGCCAGACCGCCAGCAAGGATCACGCCGAGGGGTTTGGTCATGCCGGTGTCCTCTTCCATCTTGTTCGGACGACAGGCCGGGCAGCGCCCGTCCGCCCCCCATGGGCGGGCGCTTCGCTTCCGCCCGCGGACGGTCCCTGCCCTGTCGTTGCACTCATCCCGCGCTCTTCCTGCGATGTTTTTTGTCTTCCTGCGGCATCGCTGCGGGATCCACGTCACGCTCCAGCCTGTCCTCGCCAGACAGGCAGATGAACCGCTGGCCGCGCATCCGGCCAATGAGGGTGAGGCCCAGCTCGCGGGCGATCTCTACCCCCCAGGCGGTAAAGCCCGAGCGGGAGACCAACACCGGAATGCCCATCATCGCCGTCTTGATCACCATCTCCGAGGTCAGCCGCCCGGTGGTGTAGAGGATCTTGTCCGACGGATCGCTGCCGGTGGACAGCATCCAGCCCGCGATCTTGTCCACCGCGTTGTGGCGGCCCACGTCCTCCATATAGACCAGCGGGCGATCCTGGTGACACAGCACCGTGCCGTGGATCGCGCCTGCCTCCAGATAGAGCGACGGGGTGCGGTTGATCTTATGCGCCAGCGCATAAAGCCAGGAGGTACGCACGGGGGTGGCGGGCAGGCGCACATCCTCCAGCCCCTCCATCATGTCGCCAAAGACGGTGCCCACAGCGCAGCCCGAGGTGCGGGTCTTCTTCTGCAGCTTTTCCTCGTAGGAGGTCTCCACCTCGGTGCGCACCACCACGGTTTCCAGCTCTTCATCGAAATCGACGCGGGTGATCACATCGTCGTCACGCAGCATGCCCTGATTGCGCAGAAAGCCGAGCGCCAGGTATTCCGGATAATCCCCGATGGTCATCGCGGTGACGATTTCCTGCCGGTTCAGGTAGATGGTGAGCGGGCGCTCCTCGACCACGGAAATCTCGCTGGTGGCGCCGGTGTGGTCAACGCCGGTCACGGCACGGGTCAGCCGCGCGTTCTGCGGCGCAGGCGCGATGATATAGTCTTCGTGTTCTTTGGCTTTTGCCAATTGCAAACCTCCCCGATCCCCCATAGGCCTGTGCGGCAGCCCATTGGTGCGGCGCACTTCAGGACGGCCACAAGTTAGGACGGGCACATGGCGACCACCACAGTGAAATCAGCCTTTTGGAGAGGTCTGCGCGATGGCGCGCCTTTTGTCCTGGTGTCGGGACCTTTTGGGCTATTGTTCGGGGTGCTGGCAGCCGAAGCGGGACTGATTGTCCCTGAGGCACTGACCTTCTCGCTGGCGGTCTTTGCCGGATCGGCCCAATTTACCGCCCTGCAGCTGATGCAGGAGAATGCACCGATTCTCATCGTGCTGATTTCGGCGCTGGCGGTGAACCTGCGGGTGGCGATGTATTCGGCCTCGCTCACGCCCTATCTGGGCGCGGCGCCGCTCTGGCAGCGCGCCATTGCCGCCTATTTCACGGTGGATCAATCCTATGCCCTGTCGATCGTGAAATTCGAGAGCGAACCGGAGATGTCCGTGCCCGAGCGCATGGCCTATTTCTTTGGCACCAACGGGCTGGTGGCGCCGGGCTGGATGGTGGCCACGATCATCGGCGCCCTGATCGGCGCGCAGGTGCCTGAAAGCTGGGGACTGGATTTCGTGCTGCCCTTGGCCTTTCTCGCGATGATCGGGCCGATGCTGCGCACGCCTGCCCATCTGGCAGCCTGTTTCGTCGCCGTGGTGACCGCCCTGCCCGCCGCCGCCCTGCCCTATAACCTGGGCCTGATCGTTGCGGGCCTTGCGGGCATGATGGCTGGCGCTCAGGCCGAGTTGTGGCTGGAACGACGCCTGAAAGAGAACCGCGCATGAACACCCTGGACCCTATAACGCTGTGGACCGTCATCATCGGGCTGGCCGTGGGCAGCTACCTGCTGCGCTTTGCCTTTATCGGTCTGGTCGGCGGTCGTGCCATGCCGGACTGGCTGATGCGACACCTGCGCTATACCGCCGTGGCCATCATCCCGGCGCTGGTCACCCCGCTGGTGGCCTGGCCCGCGCCGACGGGCGGTACGCCCAGCCTGCCCCATGTGGCGGTGGCAGCGATCACATTGGCAGTGGGGTATTTCACCAAACACGTGCTCCTGGCGATGGGCACCGGAGCGGCGTCCTTCGTTCTGCTGCTTTATTTCAGCGGCTGATCTAACCGCCGTTCAGGATCGCATTGTTGCGCGCAAGGCCCACCTGCAGGTCGGCGCTGTCGTTCTCATAGTAGCGGTTGGTTTCCACGCCGGGCAACCGGGCGATCTGATCGGCCAGTTTCACCGGGTAGAAGGTGACCTGAATATCCTCGAAGCCGGGGATCTTCTTCAGGACCGAGGCGGTCGCATTGGCGCAATAGGCACCGGGCACCCGGCCATTGCTGACCACCAGATTGTAGGCCAGCTGGGCCTGCTCTGCCGTCACCGGGATTTCCTGCACCATCACATGGTGGGTGCTGCGCGCGTGAGACCCGCGATAGGCCCGCTCCACCGCCGGGGTGATCCCGTAAAGCACGTCGTTCCGCTCGGGCACGACATCGGCATAGAAGGATCCGGCGGGATCAAAGATCACCCGCTCGGAGGCATTGACCATCAAGGATGTATGCCCGCCCGCCCCGGTGCGATTGTTCACCATCGTATAAAGGGTCAACGAAGGCGGAGCAGGATGGCTATAGGCGACCCGCTGAAGGGTCGCCTCGTCGGCATTGGGCTGGGGCTGCTCAGAGCAGCCAGCCAACATCATGCTACTTCCCGCGACTGACGCGAGACACGCCAGACGCAGCACCGACTTACGCATGAAACTACCCTGGATCAGGTCGCAAAAACGGCCAGGAAGACCGCAAAGATTGCGAGGAAGATGCAGAAGCGGACCGTGAAGGTGATGAAGCCGGAGTAGGTCTGTTCCTGAACGGTGGTATCCATGGAACCGTGTTTGTGCTCAGCCATGTGTCGATGTCCTATTCGCGTATGTTTTGCCCGTGGATACTGGATTTCATGCGCCCTGTCACGACGTCAATCGGGCGCATCCCTGCGAAAATCATCGCCCCTGCGGCGCATTTGCCATGCAATCGCCTTGGTATGAGCCTGACAAAAGGCGGGCACAAGACCGAGATCCGGTGCCGTGGCAGGCTGGGCTCAGCCTTGCGAATCGCGCCCCTCTTCCGGATCGCGGTGCTCTTCCAGATCCCGGGCCAGCCGGAACCCGATGCGGGTGGCCGGGGTTTCGGGGCGTGCCTTGGGCAGGGCGCGCAGCATCACGTTCAGCTGCGTCACATGCTGCACCAGCTGGGTGCGGGTGCCCGCGCTGTCCGAACCGTAGAAGGTCACGATATCGGGGTCGAAATAGCCCATACCTTCGATCCGCATGACACCGGCCTCGCCGCCGGCAAAGCCCATGGCGACTTCCTGTTCGCTGTCGAGCTGCTCCTCGAAGTTCTTGATATAGAGGATGATCCGCTCATAGGCCCAGCGGGCGGGGCTTTTCGCATCGGCCGGTTGCTGCATCGCCTTGGGCAGTTTCGGGCTGCTCTGTCCTGGCCCCGGGTCGCAATGGACCTCATGCACCTGCGGCAGGACCGCCGCCTCGGCCATCTCGGCGCTGGTCTCGATGCTGCTGTGGATCTTGCGTTCCATCAATGCCCGCCTTTTCTGGGCCTAGCCCTTACGCTGATAAAGCCAGGCGCCATCCTCGCGCTGGTCACGGCTCACCTGGCCCGTGTGGTAGAGATGGTTGACATGGGCCACCGCCTCGACCAGCGCAAGCCCGTATTCGCCCGCGCCGATTTTCCGCTTGAACAGCGGCGCAAAACATTCGGCGGCGGTTCGCGGCGTGTCGAGGTGATCCATCAAGCGCTCCAGCGCGCCATGGTGGTTGTCAATCAGCTGGCGCATGCGCAGCGGCAGGCGCGAGAACGGCAGCTTGTGCCCGCCCAGCGCCAGATGGTCGTGACGCGCCAGCGGCGCCAGCCGTTCGCAGGCCTCCAGCCATTCCCCCAGGGGATCGGCCATCGGTTCGGTGGCATAGACACCGATATTGGGGCTGATCGAGGACAGGATCTGATCGCCGGTGATCACCAGATTGTCGTCGCGGCTCCAGAAGGTGGCATGTTCGGGCGAGTGGCCATTGCCCATATGCACGTCCCAATCGCGCCCGCCCATGCGGAAGACATCGTCCTGCTTGATCCGGGTAAAGCCCAGTGGCATCGGATAGACCGTATCGGCAAAGTTGAAGGGCCGCTCGGCGACGCGCTGGTCGTAGATCTCCTGATCCATGCCTGCGCTGCGGTAATAGGCGAGGGTTTCCTCGGGCCAGGTTTCCTGCACGTCCAGGGTCAGCATGCGGGCGAACAGCCAGGCGGTGCGGGTGGTGACCAGCTCCGCGCCGTATTGCGACTGGAACCAGCCCGCCAGACCGATGTGATCGGGATGATGATGGGTCGCCACCACGCGCGAAATCGGCTTGCCCTTCAAGGGACCGGCCATCAGGCTTTCCCAGATCCCGCGGCTTTTCTTCATGTTGAAACCGGTATCCACCACCGTCCAGCTGTCGCCCTCGTCGAAGGCGTAGACATTGACGTGATCCAGCTTCATCGGCAGCGGCTGGCGCATCCACAGGACACCCTCGGCCACTTCGATCGCCTCACCCAATGCGGGCGGCTCTTCCCAGGGGGTGCGCGGGCCGACTTCGGGAACCGAGGCCATCAGTTTGCCAACTCTTCAAGCGTGAGCGCCATGACACCTTCGATGCCTTCCTGTGCGTGTTGCAGCAGACCTGCATGCTCGGGCAGCATCCGCTTGATGTAGAAGCGTGCCAGTTTTTCGCGCGCGCCGCCCTGATCGGCCATCGCCGCCATCAGGTGGAAATGACCGCCCAGCACCCGGGCAAAGGCGCGCAAGTAGGGCACCGCCCCGGCAAAGCGGTTCTGCAGATCCTCCTGCGCCACCAGCCAGTCGGTCGCCTCGCGCAGGCTTTCGCAGGCCTGCCAGACGGCTTCGGCCATATTGGGATAGACCTGGCGGGCGCGTTCGGCCTGCTCTTCGATCTCGTCCATCAGGCGGTTGGCCATCTCGCCGCCATCCATCATCTTGCGCGCCACCAGATCCATGGCCTGGATGCCATTGGTGCCCTCGTAGATCGAGGTCACCCGCACGTCGCGGCAGAACTGCGCCGCGCCGGTTTCCTCGATGAAGCCCATGCCGCCATGCACCTGCACCCCGGTTTCGGCGACCCGGATCCCGGTATCGGTGCCAAAGGCCTTGGCGATCGGCGTCAGGAAAGCGGCGCGGGCGGCGCACTCAGGCTCCTGTGTCGCCGCAGCCATGTCGATGGCCTGGGCGCAGGACAGCAGGATCGCGCGGGAGGCAAAGACATCCGCCTTCATCTCCATCAGCATCCGGCGCACATCGGCATGATCGGCGATGGTCCCCGAGGGCGTCTTGCCCTGCTTGCGCTCTGTCGCATAGGCCAGCGCCTGCTGATAGGCCGCCTCGGCGACGCCGACGCCCTGCCCGCCGACACCAAGACGGGCATTGTTCATCATGGTGAACATGGCCGCCATGCCGCCATGTTCCTTGCCCACCAGCCAGCCGGTGGCACCGTCATATTGCATCACGCAGGTGGGGCTGCCGTGGATGCCCAGCTTATGTTCGAGACTGACCACCTTGAGACTGTTGGCCTTGCCGGGCGCGCCATTCTCATCCGGCAGATACTTGGGCACCAGGAACAGTGAAATCCCCTTGGTGCCCGGCGCGCCGTCGGGCAGCCGTGCCAGCACCAGGTGGCAGATGTTCCCGGCGAAATCATTGTCGCCCCAGGTGATGAAGATCTTCTGGCCGCTGACCGCATAGGTACCATCGCCATTGGGTTCCGCCTTGGAGCTGAGCGCCCCCACATCCGATCCGGCCTGCGGCTCGGTCAGGTTCATGGTGCCGGTCCACTCGCCCGAAATCAGTTTCGGCAGGTAGAGCTCCTTCAGCGCGTCCGAAGCGTGGTGATCCAGCGCCTCGATCTGGCCCTGGCTCATCAAGGGCGCCAGCTGCAGCGACAGGCAGGCCCCCGACATCATTTCGTTGACCGCCGAGGTCAAGGTCATCGGCAACCCCATGCCGCCATGTTCCTGCGGCGCGCTCATGCCGATCCAGCCGCCCTCGGCGATGGCGTTCCAGCCCTCGGCAAAGCCGGGCGAGGTGCGCAGGACACCGTTCTCCAGATAGGCCGGGTTGAGATCGCCCGGCCGTTGCAGCGGCGCCATCACCTCGTCGCACATCTTGCCCGCCTCGTTCAGGATGGCAGAGACCATGTCGTCCGAGGCCTCGCTAAACCGCTCGGTCGCGGCGACCCGGTCGAAACCGATGATATGGTTGAGCAGGAATTCATACTCGCTAACGGGGGAACGGAAGGTCATTGGCGTCCTCTTGGGGTCCTCTTGGGTGCTCTCATCTGCGCAACAGTCTTAACCCAGACTTGGCAACACATACGAGGCCCCTTATATCTCGCGGCCTGTTGGATTACCTATCCACTCGCCCTTTTGAATCAACCAAAACGCCGCGTCACCCGCCATGTGCAGCCAAATCACGGAAATCCTCGGCCCCTCGGATCAGGATCTGATCCATGCCGCCGAGCTGTTGAAGGCGGGGCAATTGGTGTCCTTCCCGACCGAGACCGTCTATGGCCTTGGCGCCGATGCGCGCAATGGCACGGCTGTGGCGGCGGTCTATGCGGCCAAGGGGCGCCCCAGCTTCAATCCTCTGATTGCCCATGTGCACTCGGTCGCGACGGCGCAAGAGTTGGTGCAATGGAGCGATATGGCCGAGCGGCTGGCAGCGGCCTTCTGGCCCGGCCCGCTGACCCTGGTGCTGCCCCTGCGCGCGGGCCATGGCGTTTCCAGCCTCGTGACGGCGGGGCTTGAGACCCTGGCGGTACGGGTGCCCGCCCATCCCACCGCCCTGCGCCTGCTTGCCCATGTGGGCGGACCGGTGGCGGCGCCCTCTGCCAACCCCTCCGGTCGCATCAGCCCCACAACCGCAGCCCATGTGCTGGCCGGTCTGAAGGGCAGGATCGCTGCCGTGGTGGATGATGGACCCTGCGGTGTCGGGGTGGAATCGACCATTCTCGGCCTGGCCGGACCGGAACCTGTCCTGCTGCGGCCCGGCGGTCTGGCGGCAGAGGAGATCGAAGCGGTTATCGGCCAGCCCCTTGCGCAGCGCAATGCAGCCGACCCCTTGACAGCGCCGGGGCAGCTCCTGTCGCATTATGCGCCAAAGGCCCGCGTCCGGCTTGAGGCGCAGTCGGCCCTGGAGGGAGAAGTCCTGCTGGGCTTTGGCCCCATGACCTGCGATCTCAACCTCTCGGAAACCGGAGACCTGTCCGAAGCAGCGGCAAATCTCTTTGATCACCTGCACCGGCTGGACGCCCTGAGCCAGCCGATCGCCGTGGCCCCTGTCCCCGATCGCGGGCTGGGTGTTGCGATCAACGACCGCCTGCGCCGGGCCGCGGCCCCACGGGACTGACGGCACTCCATTCCAGATCGGGCTGCTCCCGCCCCTTTCGGGACATATGAGATATGCCCCTCAGGGTTGGGCCCGGCGCCGCGCGGGCGCGCGGCGCGGTTGCGGCACAGGCGAGGGCAGCCCTTAGAGCCTGCCCCGAAGAATGCATTCACATATTCGTCAGTCTCTATGCATGAAGCCAGAACCGGACTACCCTAACTTCACTATAGGGAGGAACATCATGAAACATCTACTGGCGGCTGCGGTCCTAGCAGCCGGACTTGGCGCGGGCTGGACAGGCGAGGCCCTGGCCGAGGGAAAGATCCATCACGTCGCGGTTCACGTGAACCAGAACGACCCCAAGGTCATGAACATGGCGCTGAACAACGTGCAGAACCTGACGAACTACTACATGTCCCAGGGCGATACTGCCGTGGTCGAAGTGGTTGCCTATGGCCCCGGCCTCAACATGCTGATCCCAGGCAAAAGCCCCGTCGCGGATCGCATTTCCGCCATGAGCCTGGAAATCGATCAGCTCTCCTTCTCCGCCTGCGGCAACACCCACCGCAAGATGAGTGAGAAGGCCGGCAAGGAGGTTGCCCTCATGGATGAGGCGTCGATCGTACCTTCCGGCGTTGTCCGCCTGGTGGAATTGCAGGAGCAGGGCTTCTCCTACATCCGCCCCTGACAGGTGCCTTCAGGCGACCTTTGGCTGCGCCGCCGCAAAGCTGGCCACTGTGCGCGAAGGCCGGTGATCCGGTAGCGATCAGGCAGCGGGCCGCCCAGAAACGCAACCGCGCCGCGCATCAGCGCGGCGCCAGGCCCAAGGCGTGCCCGCCCATCTGTGATGGGCGCGGCAAGGCGCGGGAGCGCGCCCTTTGCGGTCGACCTCCCTGCCCAATCAGGCGGTCCCGGCACTGGCTGAGAGGGATACCGGATCAACCCCCAGGGATCTGAGTGCTGCTTCCCATTTGTCCAGATCCGCCATGTCAAAGAGCAGCTCCGCGCTGGCCTCAGCCGTCAGCCAGCCATTGGCGACGATCTCGCCCTCCAGCTGCCCCGGCCCCCAACCCGCATAGCCCAGCATCACCGTCAGTTTGTCCGGACCGCGCCCCTCGGCGATATCCTCCAGAATGTCCAGCGTCGCCGTCATGGCGAATCCCCCGGGTATTTCCAGCGAATTTACCCGCGATTCATACTCGTCCGAGTGCAGCACAAAGCCCCGCTGTGTCTCCACCGGGCCACCGAAACGCACCGGCAGCGCCGCCGCTTCGGGGTCCGCCTTGATCTCCAACTGCTCCAAAAGGCTGCCCAGTTTTACCTCCGGCGCCGTCTTGTTCACGATCAGCCCCATGGCGCCCTCCTCGCTGTGCGAGCACAGAAACACCACCGAATGTTCAAACCGCGGATCGCCGATGCCGGGCATGGCGATCAAGAGTTTACCTGTAAGATCCATTTCGTTTGTCTTTCTGTCTGCGTGCTGTGCGGACCGGCCGGTTCGACCCAAACGGCATGGGGCCAGCATGCAACCCGCGGCCAGTTGGTGCAAGGGCGCGGCTCGGCAAAGACCCGCCTGCGACATTGATGCAGCCCGGCCAGGCACATTCTGACCGCTTCGTGACTTGGCATTTACTCATAGAATACGCATCTATGGTATTATGATGATCATGCAACCTCCCCACGCTCCTGAGCGGCCCTCCAGCGCCGCGCCCCTGCTCCGCCGCGTCCTGAACACGCCACGCAGGCGCCGCGCCGCTGCGACCTTGCTCGCCCTCCTTGCGCTGGCGCCCTTGGGACATGCCGCAGAGGCCACAGAGGCGCTGGCGCCGTCGGATCTTGTGCAGATCGAAATCCTTGATGGCGGGCTCACCAGCCGGGGCACCTATATGGGGGCCCTGCGGTTGACCCTGTCGGAGGGCTGGAAGACCTACTGGCGCACGCCAGGCGATGCGGGCATTCCGCCGCGGTTTTCCTGGCGGGGGTCGCGCAATATCGGCGCGGTCGAGATGACCTGGCCCGCGCCCGAGGTCTTCATGTCTGCGGGGTACCGCACCATCGGCTATCACGACCAGGTCATTCTGCCGGTCGAGATCACACCGAAACAGCCCGGCAAACCGGTCCGTCTCAAGGGGCGCATGGAACTGGGCATCTGCAAGGATGTCTGCGTGCCCTCCGAATTGAAGTTCGACCACCGGCTTCAGCCCGAGGCCCGGCGCAACCCGGCCATTGTGGCGGCTCTGGCCTCGCGCCCCTATTCGGCGGCCGAGGCGGGGGTCACCTCCGCCACCTGTTCGCTGACCCCCGGCCGCTACGGGCTGAAGGTCGAGGCGCGCATCCAGATGCCCAGCGCCGGCGGAGAGGAGCTCGCCGTGATCGAGCCCGGCACCCCTCATCTGGTGGCCGGAGAGACCAGCGCCCGGCGCAGCGGCGGCTTCCTTCTTGCCAGTACCGAGTTTCTGCCTGCCACGCAGAACAGCCCCGCGGCCATTGATCGCTCCACCCTGCGCATCACCGTTCTGGGCCAAAACCATGCGGTCGATATCCAGGGCTGTGACGCCGGATGAGCCGCCCGGTCTTGGGCGCCTTGGCGGTCGTGTGCCGCCGCGTTGCGGGCCGTGACAGCGTCATCCTGGTTCAGCGCCGCAATCCCCCCAGCGCGGGCTGGTGGGGTTTTCCCGGCGGCCATGTGGAATGGGGCGAAACCGCGCTGGAGGCCGCTGCGCGTGAATTGCACGAGGAAACCGGCGTGCAGGCCCGCCCGCTGGAATATCTCACCAATGTGGATGTGATCCTGCCCGACCCTGCGGGCGGAGCCGAGGGTATTTCCCATCACTACCTGCTGACGGCGGTTCTCTGCGATTACGTGACCGGCACGCCGACGCCCGACGACGATGCCTTGCAGGCCGATTGGGTCGCCGTCGACAGCCTCTCTGCCAGCGGGCTGGAGCTGATCGATCAGGTGGCCGAGGTCGCCCTGCTGGCCCGGTCCCGCTGGCGCGATCTCATGGCGTGAATGAGCGCCCCCACGAGATAGGTCACCAGCGCCAGCACCGCCGATCCGATCAGGAACAGGACCAGCCCCGCCTTGATGGGATCCATCCCTGCAAGGGAGGGGGCGACGCCCGACAACACACCGCGCAGCATCGGATGCAAGGCGCCTGTTGCCATGGCCCAGCCCATCGTCACGGCCAGCCAGCCCAGCTGCGCCAGACCAGACCCCACGATCAACCCGCGCAGACCCCGCGTATGCGCCCGCCCGCGTGAGCGCAGCGCCCGCCGCAGCGAGGCCAGCGGGTGCGAGGCGTCCCGCTGCACGGCCACCAGCGCAGGCACCACCAGCAGCACCAGGAACATGCCAAAGCCAAGCCCGTAGACCAGGGTGATTACCGTCGGTTTCAGGAACTGCGCCTGTTGCGAGCTTTCGTACATCAAGGGCGCCAGCCCCAGCACCGTGGTCAGCGTGGTCAGCATCACCGGCCGCAACCGGTCCGCCGCGCCGTCGATGATCGACGGCACCAGCCCGCGCTCTTTGGCGTAGTCGTCGATGGTGGTCACCAGCACGATGGAATCGTTGATGATGATCCCGGTCATGCCCAGAAGGCCCACCACCGTGAACATGCTGAGCGGCACCTCCCAGATGTAATGGCCCCAGATCGTGCCCACCAGGCCAAAGGGAATGATCGCCATCACCACCAGGGGCCGCGTCCAGCTGGCAAAGATCCAGGCCAGCACCAGGTAGATGCCCGTGAGGCACAGGATCAGACCGGTGCCCGCCTCCGACAGGAAGGTGTCTTCCTGTTCGCTTAGACCGGACAGACGCCACTCGACCTGCCGTTCGCTGGCGATATTGGGCAGAATCTCTTCTTCCAGCGCCTTGATCACCGCTTCGGCGCGCGCCGGGTCGTCCTCGGAAATGTCGCCTGTGACGCTGATCACCCGAATGCCGTTTTCCCGCCGCACGGTGGAAAAGCCGCTGCGCTGGCTGACCGAGACGATATCGGCCAGGGGCACGTAGCTGCCGTTCGGCGCCCGCATCAGGGTACGTTCCAGGAAATCCGCCGTCAGCTCGCCTTCCGGCAGTTCCACGCGGATGGTGGCACTGCGCGGCCCCTCCGGATAGGTGGCCGCCTCGATGCCGTTCAGCCGCGCGCGCAGGGCCCGGCCCAGGCTGTCGATGGTAAAGTTCAGCGCCTGCCCCTGCGGGGTCAGATCCAGGATCAGCTCTTCCTTGTCATAGGCAAGGTTGTCCTCCACCGCCGAGACCTCGGGGAACCGCAGGACAGCGGTCTTCAGATCCTCGGAGGCCGCTTTCAGGGTCTGCACCTCGGCGCCGTAGAACTGCACATCCAGCGCATCGCCCCCCGGCCCCGAGCGCCAGCTCCGGAAGGAGATCGTCTCGACCATCGGGTGGCGTTCCACCCGGTCCTGCAACTCGGCCACAAAGGCAAAGCTGGAATACTCGGGCCGCAGATCCGCGTCGATCAACTCGATCGAGATGCCGCCCAAGAGATCCTCGTCCTTGGCATCGACGCCGGACAGGCCGCGCCCGGCATTGCCACCGACCTCGGCCATGACGAAATCAAGCGGGTTGCGGCCATAGCGTTCGGCATATTCGGCCCCCAAAGCCTCGGTGGCGCGCTGCATCTCGCGCATCATCGCCAGCGTGTCTTCGCGGGTAGCGCCTTCGGCCATGGCAAAGTTGCCGGTGACCGATCCGCGCTCCGGCGCGTTGAAGAAGCGCCATTTCACATCGCCGCCGATGAACAGCGCCAACTGGCTGGCCAGGATCACCGCAGCCCCCGCCAGCACCACGTAGCGCGCCCGCACCACCAGAGCCATCAGCGGGCGGAACAGGGTGTCGCGCAGCCAGCGGAAACCGCTGTTCACCGCCCGGTTCGGCCAGTCGTACCAATGCCGCTGCTGTCCATGCGCCAGGGCATGGGCCATGTGATTGGGCAGGATCAGGAAACACTCCACCAAAGAGGCCGCCAGCACCGCGATCACCGTAAAGGGGATGTCGCGGATCAGATCGCCGAACCGCCCGCCGATAAACGTCAATCCGAAGAATGCGATGATCGTGGTCAGGGTCGCGGCAAAGACCGGCATCGCCATGCGTCGAGCGGCATTCTCGGCGGCCTGCACCGGGGTTTCGCCCAGGCGACGCACCCGGAAATCGGCGTGCTCCCCCACCACGATGGCATCATCCACCACGATACCCAGCGTGATGATCAACCCGAAGAGGGAGACCATGTTGATGGTCAGCCCGGCCGCATACATCAGCGCCACGGCGGCAAACATCGCCGCCGGAATGCCCGCCGCCACCCAGAAGGCGATGCGCACATTGAGGAACAGGAACAACAGGATCAGCACCAGGCCCAGCCCCATCAGACCGTTGTCGACCAGGATGTTCAAACGATCCGAGATCGCCTCTGCCCGGGTGCGGATCAGGTCGGCGCTGACCCCCTGCGGCAGGCTCTGCTGCAATTCGCCAACGACCTTTTCCACGGTGTGCTGAATGCCGATGGCATCGCCCTGGTCCGAGCGGTCCACCCGGATCGACATGGCCGGGCTGTCGCCGACGAAGTAGGATCGCGCGCGGTCCACGCCTTCGACCCGGACCCGCGCAACATCGCCGATGGTCAGCACAGATCCATCCGCATTGGTGCGCAGCACGATCCCGGCGATCTCATCGGGGCTGCGTTTCTCGCGCCCGGTGCGCACGCGGGCATTGGCGCCCGTCACATCGCCTGCGGGATCGGCAGTCACTTCAGCCGCGATTGCCGTGGCGATCTCGGACATGCTGACATCATGGGTGATCAGCGAAGCCGAGGGCACCTCGACAATGGTTTCGGGCGCGGCGACGCCCCGAATGGTGGTGCGGGTGACGCCGACCTCGAACAGGCGCACGACCAGCTCATCTGCGAACAGGCCCAGCTGCGCCGGGCCGATATCGCCGGTGATCACAACGTCCGTCACACGATCCCGCCAGGCGCCGCGTTTGACAGTCGGTTCCTCGGATTCTTCCGGCAGGGTGGTGACCAGGCTGACGGCGGTCTGCACATCATCGGCGGCGCGCGACATGTCCCAGCCCGGTTCGAAGTCCAGCGTGATGGTCGCCAGCCCTTCCCGCGAGATCGCGCTGCTTTCCTCGACCCCGTCAACCGCCAATAGGGCAGGCTCCAGCGCCTGCACGATGGCGCTGTCCACATCCTCAGGCCCGGCGCCGTCCCATTGCACCCGCACGGTGACATTCTCGACGATCACATCCGGGAAGAACTGCGCCCGCATGTTCGGGATCGCCGCAGCGCCCAGCACCAGCAGGATCACCAGCAGGAGGTTCGCCGCCGTGCGGTGACGGGTGAAATAGCTCAGGATACCGCCCGCGGGCCGGGACAGATCGCGCATGGATCAGCCCCCCATCCGGGTTTCGATACGGTTCACCAGCTGCGCGGGCACCGAAGGTTCAGCAAGCTTAGCCAGCACCCGCTTGCGCGCCTCCTCTGGCATGCGCGTGTTGCCCTCCACAAAGGCGACAAGTTTGGCGCGGCGATCCTCTGTCAGTTCGATCAGCTCCGGTTCCGGCGCCACGACCTGTGCATCGGCCCCCAGCCGCAGCGGCCGCACCCGGATCCCCGCACCCAACAGGGGCGTGCGCCCCATGACAACCTCGCGCCCGGCAAGACCCGCGCCGCGGATCAGCACATCGTCGCCCTGCCGACGCACCAGTTCCACCGGAAGCGTCTCCAGCCGGTCATCCGCGCCCAGGACCAGAACCGCACCATCGCTGCCCAGCGCCGAGGCGGGCACGCGCACCACGCGTTCGACCGGCGGCTCGGTCACGGAAACGGTGACGAAATCGCCCGGTTTGAAGCCCGGCGCCGCATCCAGACGGGCATAGACCAGTCGCCCGGTCTGCCCATCCCCCGCCGCGCCGCTGACGCGCGACAGCGTGCCCGTGGCCGACAGCGCCGCCCCCGCGGCATCCAGCATCACCTTCACCGGCGCTTCAATTAGGCGGCCCGCCTCATCCAAAAGCCGCGCATATTGCGAGGTGGAGACGCGAAAGGCGACCTCCAGCCGGTCCGGATCCACCAGCTCGGCCAGTTTTTCATTGGCAGAGACAAGCCGCCCTTCCACCAGGGTCACCGCTTGCAAGGTGCCGCTGAAGGCCGCCGTGATGCTGGTATCGGCCAGATCACGCCGGGCGGTTTCCAATGCAATTTCGGCCCGGGCGACGCGGGTCTTGGCCTGATCGACGCGCGCCTCGGCCTGCGACACCGCCTGCCTTCGCGAAATCACCGCCTGCCGTGCCTGCGCCGCCGCAAGGGCCGCGGTTTCCACGGTCGCGGCGGTGCCGACACCGCGTTCCTCCAGGTCCAATTGCCGCTGATAGGCCTTCTGGCGCAGCTCCGCCTGATCCTGCGAGGCGGCGAGTTCATCATTGGCCAGTACCAAGGCCCGGCCCGCATCGCGCTCCTCGGCCTCGGCATCCAGCATGTCCGCCTCGGCCCGGTCCAGCGCGGCCTGCGCGTCCGCCGGGTCGATCTGCACCAAAAGCGCGCCTTCATCGACGCGCCCGCCCTCTTCGAAATGGTCGGAAAGATGGGTCACCCGGCCACCCAGCGCGGTGCGCAATTCCAGGGTGCGGCGGCTTTCGATGCGGCCAAAGGCGATGAGTTCAGGCGCGATGGTCTGCTCATCCGCAGTCACCACGCGCACCGCAAAGATGCGTTCGCGGGCAGGCGGCGTGCGCGGCTCGGCATTCATCCGTGCCTCAATCGCGCCCATCACCAGCGATCCCGCCCAGGCCAGCAGGCCCAGCGTCAGCGCTGCCAAAAACAGGCCCATCAAACTATGCCGCAGAAACCGCATGTCTTTTCCTTCCGGTGGCAAATGCTGCCGATATTTCCCAAACGAACACACAGGCAGGGGCGATCGCCCACCTGAAAAGATAGCAACTGAACATACCCTTTACGAGCTTACACGCAGGCGCGGATCACTTCCGTCGCAGATGTTCATCCAAACGGGGCATTATTTCGACGAAGTTGCAGGGGCGATGGCGGAAATCGAGCTGTTTGCCCAGGATTTCGTCCCAGCCATCCTTGCAGGCGCCAGGGCTGCCGGGCAGCGCGAACAGATAGGTGCCCCCAGCAACACCGCCCGTGGCCCGCGACTGCACCGCCGAGGTGCCGATCTTCTGCATGGAAACTATGGTGAACACCGTGCCGAAGGCGTCGATCTCTTTTTCATAGACATCCCGGTGCGCCTCCACCGTGACGTCGCGCCCGGTTAGGCCGGTGCCGCCGGTCGAGATCACAACATCCACCTCCGGGTCGGCTACCCAGGCGCGCAGCTGATCGGCGATCTGGTCTCGCTCATCCGGCAGGATCTTGCGATCGGCCAACACATGGCCCGCCTCGGTCAAACGGTCCACCAGCACCTGCCCCGAACGGTCCTCTTCCAGCGAACGGCTGTCAGAAACGGTCAGGATGGCGATGCGGACGGGGATGAAGTCCTTGCTCTCATCGATACGGGACATGGCTTGTGAACCTCATGCTTTTTCCAGAATGGCGAGCCGCAGCGCGAGGCCCGCGAAGATACCGCCAGAGATACGCCCCAGCCAGCGCCCGGCCACGGGGTTGGTGATCAGCCGCCGCCCGGCCTGGCCCGCAAAGATCCCGACCAAGCCGTTGATCACGAAACCGCCAATGGAAAGGATCGCGCCGAAGACCAGGAACTGCATCAGGACCGGTCCGGCCTCGGGCACCACGAACTGCGGGATGAAGGCCAAAACGAAGAGGATCACCTTGGGGTTGGTGAGATTGACCAGAAAGCCAGAGCGGAAGGCGCGCGCGGCGGGCACCGCCGGGGCATCGCCCGTCACCGGCCCGCTGCGAAAGGTGGTCCAGGCCAGGTACAGGAGATAGGCCACCCCAATCCAGCGGATCACGTCGAACAGCCCCGGCACCGCCGCTACGGCAGCCCCCAGGCCCAAGCCCGCCAGCACCACATGCACGAAACAGCCCGCCGTGATCCCGGCACTGGCCGCCACCGCAGCCGCCCGCCCGGACCGCAAGCCCTGACCAAGGCAGAACATCATATCCGCCCCCGGCGTGAGGTTCAGCGCCAGCGCTGCGGGCACAAAGGCAAGAAGGGTCAAAGGATCAATCATTGTCTACCTCGAAGAAATTGGCCGTGGGTCCAAGGTTGGCAAAGGCGGTGCGGCCAATCTGCCCCCTGGCACCCCAGGCCTCGTGCACGTGCCCAAAAAGGGCGAGTTGCGGCTGAAGGCGTTCGATCGCGGCTCGGATCGCGGTGGAGCCGACCGAGAGACCGGTGGAAGTGAGATCGCCCAGCCCCTTGGGCGGCGAATGGGTGACCAGAATATCCGCCTGCGTGCAGGGCGCCAGCAGCGCCTCGGCCGCCGCCTCGGGTAGGTCCCAGGACCAGGCGCCAAAAGGCGTTTCCGGCACGCCGCCGCCCAGCCCCCAGAAGGTCACGCCCTCGACAGTCACACCCTCCCCGTGCAGCACATGGGCGTTTGCGGGGGCGACGGCGCGCAGCTCATCGGCGCTTTCGGCATTGCCTGCCACCATCACCATGGGCGCGGCGATGCCCGAGAGCAGCTCCATCGCCTCATCCAGGCCCTGCCGCGCGTTACAGAAGTCCCCGGCGCCCACCACCAGATCGGCCTCCGCACTGGCGGCAACCAGATCAGCGGCGCGGGCGCGGGCCAGGTGCAGGTCGGAAAAGGCAAGGATTTTCATGGGCTCAGTCTCATCAAAGGGCCGTCAGCCGCGCCTTCAGCTCCAGAAGGTCGGCCCATGCGGCGCGTTTCTGGGCGGGCTGGCGGAGCAGATAGGCCGGGTGGAACATCGGAATGACCGGCTTGCCCCAGACCTGATCCCACTCCCCGCGCAGACGGGTGATGCCGCGTTTGCCTAGCACTGCCTGACAGCTGATATTGCCCATCAAGACCAGCACTTCGGGTTCGGCCAGCTCAACGTGGCGTTTCAGGAAAGGCACCATCATCGCGATTTCAGCTGGCAGCGGATCGCGGTTCTGCGGCGGGCGCCAGGGCAGCACATTGGTGATATAGACGTTCTTGTCGCGGGCCAGATCAATGGCGCCCAGCATCTTGTCCAGAAGCTGCCCGGCGCGGCCCACGAAAGGACGTCCCTCGCGATCCTCATCGCGGCCCGGCGCCTCTCCGATGATCATCACGCGCGCGCCGGCCTGACCGTCCGAGAACACCAGGTTGCGCGCGCCGCGTTTCAGCTCGCAATGATCGAACCCCGCCATCGCCTCGCGCAGGGCAGGCAGGGCGGTCGCCCCGCGCGCAGCCTTTTGGGCAAGCTCCACCGGGTCGACCTTGGGCGGGCGCTGGATCTGGCCGGGCTTCACCGCATCGGGCCGCGCATCGCTGGCGGCTTTGGGCGCCTGCTGCTCCAGCTCGTAGCGATTGACAGGCTCTTCGCACAGGGCCTCGGTTGCGCCCAGTTCGATCTGCCAGGCCAGCAAAGCCCGGGCGCTGTAATAGTCCAATGCCGATTCCATGGCGCAAAGCTACTCTGCCCAGACGCCAAGCGGAACCACAGACTTGCGCGCCGGGACAAGAGGTAACAGGCGCGCGGGCTGCAGCGACACAGGAGCGCCTTGCCGGACCTTGCCGCCCCGCCTATAAGAGCGCGCAAACAGCGCGGAGCCCGCCTCATGTCTCATGTTTCCCCAGCAGCCCCCGGCCCCAGTTTTGCAGCCCGTCATCTTTTGGGGATCGAGCACCTGAAGCCCCATGAGATCACCGAGATCCTGGATCTGGCCGATACCTACGTGGATCTGAACCGCCGCCCCGAAAAACACTCGGACGTGCTGGCGGGGCTGACGCAGATCAACATGTTCTTTGAGAACTCCACCCGCACCCAGGCCAGTTTCGAGCTGGCCGGCAAGCGTCTTGGCGCGGATGTGATGAACATGGCGATGCAGGCGTCCAGCATCAAAAAGGGCGAGACGCTGATCGACACGGCGATGACGCTGAACGCCATGCATCCCGATCTTCTGGTGGTGCGCCACCCCCATTCTGGCGCCGTGGACCTTCTGGCGCAAAAGGTGAACTGCGCGGTGCTGAACGCGGGCGACGGGCGGCATGAGCACCCGACGCAGGCCTTGCTCGATGCGCTGACGATCCGGCGTGCCAAGGGGCGGCTGCATCGGCTCAACATCGCGATCTGCGGCGACATTGCCCATTCCCGCGTGGCGCGTTCGAACCTGATCCTTCTGGGCAAGATGGAAAACCGCATCCGCCTGATCGGTCCGCCGACCCTGGTGCCTGGTGATTTCGCCGAATTCGGCGCCGAGATCTATGACGACATGCGCGAAGGCCTGAAGGATGTGGACGTGGTGATGATGCTGCGCCTTCAGAAAGAACGCATGGACGGCGGCTTCATCCCGTCTGAGCGCGAATACTACCACCGCTACGGGCTGGACGCCGAAAAACTGGCGCTGGCCAAGCCCGACGCCATCGTCATGCACCCCGGCCCGATGAACCGCGGGGTGGAGATCGACGGCACCATCGCCGATGACATCAACCGCTCGGTCATCCAGGAACAGGTGGAGATGGGCGTCGCCGTGCGCATGGCGGCGATGGACCTGCTGGCCCGCAACCTTCGCGCCGAGCGCATGGAACAGGCGGGCTGACCCGGATGGAGGGCGTCATCCATATTCCCGCGGGCGAACATGGCGCGATCCGCCTGTTCCGGCTCGATATGCGCCCCGAACAGGCGGCCTTCCTGAAAGAGCCCGGCGCCCTGGCGCAGGTGCTGGGGATCGACATGCTCGACATGGAGCAGGTCGATATCTTCCCGGTGAGCGACCTGGAGGAGATCGGCCTGACAGGATACCTGACCGAGGGCATGGGCGTGCCCGAAGAACAGGTCGCGGCGGACCGGGAGCGCCTTGATGCGCTTGAAGGCCATGTGATGGCGATCCGCTCGCGTGCCTTTGGCGGGCGCGAGATGCGGCTGACGCCCGCCGATCAGATCCAGCTTTTTGCCACCTACGGCACCCCCGGCACCACCTGGACCGCGCCGCCGATCCAGACCGACAGCGCCAAGCCCTATTCCGCGCCGAAACTGCCGCCGCGCCAGGCTCGCGCCGAGGCACGCCGCATCGGCGCCACGCTCTTTGCCGTGGTGATGGCGCTGATCTTCCTCGTCCTCTACCTGCTGGTGGCCTGACATGGATGAGATCACCTTCACCCCCGACCGCAGCGCCTATATCCGCGCCCATGCCTGGATGGCCGCCTTTGCCATGGCGGCGGGCATGGGGGTCCTCTGGGCCGCAGGCAATCCGCATATCTGGACCGGTGCCATCGGCGGACTTGCCGCCATCTCCTTTCGCGGCTGGTATCTGGCGAGCGAGGAACTGGCCGTGGTCTGGACGATTTCCGGCGGCGTGCTGAGCGGCCCGGCCGAACGCCGCGTGCCCCTGTCTGACATCGAAACGCTCCGTTCCATGGGCGGCTATGTGCAGGTCATCACCAAGGGTGGCGACAAGCACCTGATCAAATACCAGGCCGATCCGGCCTCTACCCTCTCAGCCATCGAAAGAGCCCGCGCATGACCACTCTTTTCCTCAATGCCCGCCTGATCGACCCCGAGGCCGGAACGGATGCGCCGGGGGCGGTGCTGGTGGCGGACGGTCAGATTGCCGAAATCCTGCCCGAGGGTACGCAGGCAGAGCAGCTGTTTCGCGCACGAAACATTGACCCCGAAAAGGCCGAGGTCGTCGATTGCGGCGGCAAATGCCTGGCGCCCGGTATCGTCGATATCGGCGTAAAGGTCTGCGAACCAGGCGAGCGCCACAAGGAAAGCTACAAGACCGCAGGCCTTGCGGCGGCGGCGGGCGGGGTCACCACCATGGTGACGCGGCCGGACACCAGCCCCGCCATCGACAGCCCCGAAACGCTGGAATTCGTCACCCGCCGCGCCCAGGCGGATGCGCCGGTCAATGTGTTGCCCATGGCCGCCCTCACCAAGGGGCGCGAGGGGCGCGAGATGACCGAGATCGGTTTCCTGATGGATGCGGGCGCCGTTGCCTTTTCCGACTGCGATCACGTGGTGGCCAATACCAAGGTGTTTTCCCGCGCGCTGACCTATGCCCGTAGCTGCGGCGCGCTGGTCATTGCCCACCCGCAGGAACCGGTCCTGAGCGCCGGTGCTGCCGCCAGCAGCAGCAAGTTCGCCACCCTGCGCGGTCTGCCTGCGGTTTCCCCGATGGCCGAGCGTATGGGACTGGACCGCGACATCGCGCTTCTGGAGATGACCGGCGCGCGCTATCACGCCGACCAGATCACCACCGCCCGCGCCCTGCCCGCGCTGGAACGCGCCAAGGCCAACGGCCTCGATATCACCGCTGGCACCTCGATCCATCACCTGACGCTGAATGAACTCGACGTTGCCGACTACCGCACCTTCTTCAAGGTGAAGCCGCCGCTCAGATCCGAAGAGGACCGGCTGGCGGTGATCGAGGCAGTGCGCACCGGGCTGATCGATACGATCTCTTCGATGCACACCCCGCAGGACGAGGAGAGCAAGCGCCTGCCCTTTGAGGAAGCCGCCGCCGGCGCTGTCGCGCTGGAGACCCTGCTGCCCGCGGCGCTGCGCCTTTATCATGCCGATCTGCTGGATCTGCCGACCCTGTTCAGGGCCATGTCGCTGAACCCGGCGAAACGCCTGGGCCTGCCCTCTGGCCGACTGGCGGCGGGGGCTCCTGCGGACCTGATCCTGTTCGATGCCGATGTGCCCTTTGTGCTCGATCGCTTCACGCTGAAGTCGAAATCGCAGAATACCCCCTTTGACGGGCAGCGGATGCAGGGCAGAGTGCTGGCAACCTATGTGGCGGGCACGCCCGTCTTCCGGAGAGACTGATGCCGAACCTTGAAACCTCCCTCGTGCAACTCCTGCTCTGGGCCGTTGTGGGCTATGGGCTGGGGTCCATTCCATTCGGTCTGGTGCTGACCCGCCTGATGGGGCTGGGCAACCTGCGCGAGATCGGATCGGGCAATATCGGCACCACGAATGTGCTGCGCACAGGCTCGAAACTGGCCGCGCTGCTGACGCTCTTGCTGGACGGCGGCAAGGGCGCCGTCGCCGTGGTTCTGGCCCGCCTGATGGCTGGCGAGGATGCGGCGCAACTGGCCGGTCTTGCAGCCTTTCTAGGGCATTGCTTCCCGGTCTGGCTGGGGTTCAAGGGCGGCAAGGGGGTTGCAACCTTCCTGGGGCTGATGCTGGCGCTGGCCTGGCCCGTGGGCGTGGCGGCCTGCCTAACCTGGCTGGCGGGCGCGGCGGTGACCCGCATGTCCTCGGCCTCGGCGCTGCTTTCGGCGCTGGCGGCGCCAATCTGGGCTATGATGCTGGGCGCGCCACAGATCGTGGCCCTGACCATTGCGCTGACGGCGATCGTCTTCTGGCGCCATTCCGAGAATATCGCGCGCCTTCGCGCGGGAACCGAGCCGAAGATCGGCCAGAAGTAGGGCCTAGGCCGCTTCCTGCCGTGGCAGGCTGACCCGGTTGCGCCCCTGTTTCTTGGCGACATATAGCGCTTCATCGGCACGTTTGAGGACCTCTTCAACCGTCTTGCGACCATCGGCATAGCCAAGCCCGATGGAGATCGTACAGCCAAGGTTCGCCCCCGAAACCTTCACGGTCTTCCGTTCCACCGCCTGGCGTATCTCTTCGGCGCGCTTGACCGCCTCCTCCATGTCCTGTTGCGGCAGGCAAACCACGAATTCCTCGCCCCCGTAGCGGGCCGCCAACCCGTCCCGGCGCACATGATCCTGGATCACCCCGGCCACCTGGCGGATCACCTCATCCCCGACCAGATGGCCGTAGGTATCATTCACCTTCTTGAACAGATCGATATCAAGCATCAGGAAGCTACCCCTGAAATCCGACTCCATCTCATGCATCTGGCGCATGAAATGACTGCGAGTCAGCAGGTTGGTCATCTGATCATGGGCCAGCAGATGCTCCAGCCGCTGGTTGAGACGATAGATCTCCAGCGATCGGCGGGCGGACATCAGGCAGGCGGGCGGCGCAATCAGCAAGGGTCCGAGAATCGCCGCGCGCAGCATATCGACCGTCAGATTGTCCCCCAGCAGCACCCAGGTCAAAAGCACGGAGAGCACGGTCGCCATGGCGGATACGGCGATGATGTACCGCCATTTTTCGGCATCAGTGCGGATCTTCAACATGGCTACTCTTGCTCGAACACTCCGGCAGAACTCTAGCATCCATTGGTTAACCCTCTCTTCAGGTTTGACAGAACCTTGTCCGTTCAGGCGACAATTTTGGCCGTTCTGCGGAGTTTTCACCGGGGCGCTCACGGCCGTCGCGCGGCCTTGTGATGTGCGGACATGAACAAGTCAAATGGACGTCAGGCGCAGTCAAAATGAGTTGTTTTGAACGTGAGCGCCTCTGCCTCCACATGGGTGCTGTGACAGCCGCAACAGGTTGCACACAGAATAACGACCCCTGGGCCAGAATAGGGAGCATTACGTCCCTGGCCTCTTTTGAAAAGGATGGAACCATGAACACTTTCAAGACCCTCGTGAGCGGCGTTGCACTCTCGGTTGCCCTGGCGACTTCGGCCATGGCGGCAGGCGTTGAGCTCAATGCCTCCTCCACCGGTCTGGCGCTGCAGGGCTATGACCCGGTTGCCTATTTCACCGTTGGTGAGCCGACCCCCGGCAACTGGAAAATCACCTCGGTGCACAATGAGGCGCTGTATCGTTTCGCCTCCGAGGAAAACAAAGTTGCATTTGAAAAGAACCCCGAAGCCTACCTGCCGGAATACGGCGGATACTGCGCCTTCGGTGCGGCCATGGGCTTCAAGTTCGACGGCGACCCGACCCTGTGGAAAATCGTCGACAACAAGCTGTACCTGAACCTGGCGGAAGACATCCAGAAGCGCTGGGAAGGTGATGTTGCGGGCTTCATCGAGAAGGCCGACGCCAACTGGGACGACATCGCCGACAAGGACCCGGCAGCGCTGCAGAACCAGTAAGGTTCCGACACCTCCCCCAACGCGACCTCACTCACGGACGCGCAAGACCCGGCGGCAGGATTTCCTGCCGCCGTTTTTCATTGACACGACTCGCAATCCTGTATTTTCTGAAATTACAGAAATTACAGGATCAATCGAATGCACCTGACCCCCGCCATGCAGAACTTCATCCTCCACTGGGGGGAAATGGGCTCCAAATGGGGCGTCAATCGCTCGGTCGCTCAGATCCATGCGCTCTTGCATATCTCGCCCGAGGCGCTCACGGCCGAGGAGATCTGCGACACGCTGAATCTCGCGCGTTCAAATGTCTCCAATGGCCTGAAGGAGTTGCAGGCGCAGGGGCTGGTCAAATCCTCCCGGCAACTGGGGGACCGGCGCGATCATTTCACCTCGATCCGCGACATGTTCGATCTGGTGGACGCGGTGGTGGACGCCCGGCGCGAGCGCGAATTCGCCCCCACCTTGCGCGCCCTGGAACAGGTCATGGCCGAGGCCGAAGAGGACAACACCCCCAAGGTCATCAAGGCGCGCATGGGCGAGACCCTGCGTGTGATGCAGATGTTCGACGACTGGTACATGGACTTCTCCCGCCTGCCCCGCGCGGTGCATCTGGCGGTTCTGAAAATGGGATCGAAACTGGTGCGTTTCCTGCCCGGCGGAAAATCCGACTAGATCCGCCAAAAAATTTTGCCCGAAGATTTCACAAATAACAGAAATAACTGCAAGTCAGAAAACTCCATTCCCTCTAAAGGCGGCAAACCGCCATCTGGTAGACCCGGTCGCCTTCTTCATCGCCATGATTGGTGGGCCGCTGCTGCTGGGGATCGCCGGGTTACCAACCATCATAGCGCCCTTTGCCACCGTAATGGGCGGGCCTGTCTATCTGATCGTCGGCATCCCGGTGATGTTGGTCTACATGGCACAGCACAGGGTGACGCCCTACGACTGGGCTTGGCTTGCCTTTGTCACCCATCTGGCAGTCTTTCTGCCGATCTTTCTTATTGCTGTCCTGACCAAAGGCAACGTCGACGGCTCCAGCATCTACCTTATCTTCGGCTGTTTCTTTGCCCCCGTCTGGGGCTGCATCAGCGGCGTGCTCTACGCCCGGCTTGAACGCGATTTCTACAAACAAACCCTCTGATCCGAAAGGACCCCCACCATGCTGTTTCAAATCGCAACCTACCTCACCCTTGCCCTTCTCATGGTCACCGCCATGACCCTGATGATCCTCAAGATCGCCAGCATCTTGGGCGACTGTCCGCAGTCGGGCCGCGCCGCGCGGGCGGCGGGCGTCACCATCGCCACCGGCTATGCCATGATCGCCGTGGGCGGCGTCGGGCTGATCGGTGCAGCGCTCCCGTTGCTGACGAGTGGAAGCCGGGGCCTGCTGCCCGCGATGGGCATCGCGAGCCTTTTGCCTGCCCTCGGCTTTGCCGCGATCTGCCTGGGCCTTGGCTTTACCCATGCCGTCGCCACCCTGCGCGCCGTGGTCCGCGAGGCCATGACTGCGGCTCGGCCGACCCAACCCGCCCCGCAGCCCCCTGTCCCAAGCCCCGCATAGGTCCTGAAGAAAGGAAAAGACATGCACCCCCGCGAGACCGCTCCCGTCCACGTGCCGTGGCAAGACCTCTTGGACCTGCGCCCATGGCAAAAGGGGATCGAACTCACCCTGCCGCTGCCGTGGCTGGCGCTGTCCTGGGCGCTCTATGCCTCGCCGCTCTGGCCCCTGGGCGCCTTGGCAAGTTTCATGTTCTTTCTCTGTGCCCTGCGCCTGAACCACGAGGCGATCCATGGCAATCTCGGCCTGTCCCGGCGGTTTGACATCGCGTTGTTGCATCTGCTCAGCGCTCTGATGCTGGGGTGCAATTCCTCGGTCGCCTGGAGCCATATGCAACACCACCGCCACGCCATGGGTCCCGGCGACCTTGAAGGCCACTGCGGCCACATGAGCGCCCGTGACGTGCTGCTTTACGGTCCGCGCTTTCCGCTCGATCTGATCCGCCACTGCTGGCAGGGCGGCGGTCGCAAATGGCGGTTGCGGATGCTGCGCGATGGTCTGGGGGTTGCCCTGGTCCTTGCGCTCTTCGTCTCAAGCGGCGCTGGTTTCCTGATGTTGCACCTTGCGGCCATGGCCGTGGCGCAATGTCTGACCGCCTTCTTTGCAGTCTGGATCACCCATCAGGGCACGGCCAGGACCGGACAGGCAGGACGGAGCCAGCGCGGGTTCCTGGCCCGCCTCGCCTATCTGATGTTCTACCATCGCGAACATCACCTCTTTCCCAAGGTGCCGGTCAGCCGACTGCCGGATCTTGCAGCCCGGCTGGATGCACAGGTCCCCGGCTACGCCCAAGCCCGCCAGCCGGTGGTTCCCTGGCTTGATCAGGCGCCCTAGACCGCAAGCGGCAGCGCCACCCGCGCCAGCGTTGCAGGCGCCGCAAGAGCCGAGACAACAGGAAAAAGGGGCGTCTCAGCGGCGCCCCCTTCCAATCCTTCGGCGGTTTCCTGTCAGTAACTGTATTCGGCGTAGATGCGCGTGAGGTCGCCGTTCCAGTCGCCGTGGTAATGCTCCAAGAGCTCATCCGCCGGGACCTTGCCGCTGTCGATGCTCTCCTTCAGCGCGCTCAGGAAATGCGTCTCGTCCGGCACCATTCCGCCTGCACCGGCGCGGGCGCGCGCCTTGAGGCCCGCCTCGGAGATTTCCAGCACCTGCCGTGCCAGATCGTGCATCTTGATCGCGCCCACCTCGGCCTGCAGCGCCTTTTCGGCAGCGCCCACGCGCAGGGCCTCGCGGGTCTCTGCATCCCAGCCCTTCACCAGATCCCAGGCCGCATCCAGGCTGCTTTGCTCGTACATCAGGCCAACCCAGAAGGCGGGCAGCGCGCAGAGCCTGCGCCAGGGGCCGCCATCGGCGCCGCGCATCTCCATGTATTTCTTGATCCGCGCCTCGGGGAAGGCGGTGGTCAGGTGATCGGCCCAATCGCTGAGCGTCGGAGTTTCCCCGGGCAGCGCGGGCAGCTCGCCCTTCAAGAAGTCGCGGAACGACTGGCCCAGCGCGTTGATGTACTGACCGTCGCGGTAGACAAAATACATCGGCACATCGAGCGCATAGTCCACGTAGCGCTCAAATCCCATGCCCTCCTCGAAGACGAAGGGCAGCATGCCGGTGCGCGCATCGTCGAGGTGGCGCCAGATGGTGCTACGCCAGGATTTCTGGCCGTTGGGCTTGCCCTCGAAGAAGGGAGAGTTGGCGAACAGCGCGGTTGCCACCGGCTGCAGCGCCAGCGCCACGCGCAGTTTCTGCACCATGTCGGCTTCGGAGGCGAAATCGAGGTTCACCTGCACCGTGGTGGTCCGGCGCATCATGGCGCGGCCCATGGTGCCGACCTTGGTCATGTAATCGTTCATCAGCCGGTAGCGCCCCTTGGGCATCAGCGGCATTTCCTCGTGGCTCCAGATCGGCGCGGCGCCCAGACCGATGAAACCCACACCGATCTTGTCGGCGATCTCCTTCACCTCGCGCAGGTGGGTGTTCACCTCGTCGCAGGTCTCGTGGATGGTCTCCAGCGGGGCGCCGGAGAGTTCCACCGCGCCGCCCGGTTCCAGGCTGACGTTGGCGCCATCCTTGGTGAGACCGATCAGATTGCCCCCCTCGGTCACCGGCGACCAGCCATAGCTGTCGCGCAGCCCTTCCAGAACCGCGAGGATCGAGCGCGTCCCCTCGTAGGGCAGCGGCTTCAGCGTGTCCTTGCAATAGCCGAACTTCTCGTGCTCGGTGCCGATGCGCCAATCGGCGCGCGGCTTGCAGCCGGAAGCCAGGTATTCGGCCATCTGTTCGTGGCGTTCGATCGGCCCGCCGCCGGACTGGGGAATGGACATGCCGGACACTCCGTCCTGTTGTTTCGCTCGTTTCGGCGGTCAGGAGTGAGGGCAAAAGCCGCCGGTGTCAATGCAGCCTTTGGTTCGATGGGCGGCTTGGACTGCGCTCCCAGATCACGACCAGGTGAGCGCCGACCTTGCGCAACTCGGTCAGCATCCGCTCTGTTTTGAGGCCCGGAAGCGCGGCGAACACATCAAACAGCGCCTCATGGCCTTCGGCATTCACAGGGATCGCCAGCGGTGCCTGACCGGGTTGTTCCAGCACCCAATGCGGCGGTTTGGAAGTGTGATCAAGCCTGAGCCGCTCGATCTCGGACGCGGCCACCGCGCCGCCCGTCAGCGGGCCGAAATAGGCGATCTGCCCCTCATCCACCTGCACGATGCCGGGTCCGCCTGCGCCCAGTCGAAACCTGAGCCGCTGCGCGCCGATCACCGCCAGCACCAGCCCCACAAGGATCAGCGCCCAGCCGGTCACCGCCGTAAACCCATAGGATGTGTAGGCCCATTTGAGACCGATCAGCAGCATCAGCACCGCCACGATCAGCTCACGCCAGCGCCACAGGGTGGCCCGCGCCTCGGGTCGGATGAAACTCATGTGCAGCTCTCCGCATTGCCTGTGCACAGTGGCACAGTGAACCCGCGCCGATGTTTTGCCGCCCGGCCCCGCTTATCCATCACCAATCCCCCAGAGCCTGCTGCCACAGGGTCATTGCCGCCACCGCTGCCGTATCCGCCCGCAGGATGCGCGGGCCAAGGCTGACCACATGGGATTGCCCCATGGCATGGAGGCGCTTGCGCTCGGCTTCGGAAAACCCGCCTTCGGGGCCGATCAGGATGGCCCAGGGCGCGCCCTTGTGGCTTGCGGCGGCCAGTTGCAGCGCATTGCCCACCTCGGCCTCGTCGCAGAACATCAGCTGGCGTACTTCCGGCCAATGGTCAAGCAGGCGCGACAATTTCTGCAGGTCGGCGACCTCGGGCACGAAGGTGCCGCCGCATTGCTCGGCCGCCTCTACCGCATGAGCCTGCAAGCGGTCCTGGCGGATTCGCTCGGAATTGGTGAACTCTGTCTGCACCGGCAGGATGCGCGCGGCACCCATCTCGGCGGCCTTTTCGACGATAAAGTCGGTACGCGCCTTCTTGATCGGCGCAAACAGCAGCCACAGGTCCGGCGGCATCTGCAAGGGGCGGCTCTGCTCAAGGCAGATCAGCGCGCCACCACGCTTGCCCGCCTCGGCAACCTCGGCCAGCCATTCGCCATCGCGCCCGTTGAACAGGGCGACCCTGCCCCCCACCCCATGACGCATCACGCCGAACAGGTAATGGGCCTGGTCGCGGTCCACAGGAATGGTTTGCCCTGCCCCCAAGGGGTGCTCTACATACAGTCTGATCTTCGCAGTCATGAGGTCCTACATATGCAAGGGCAATCGCCAACACCAGATGGTCAAGTCGCGGATGCGGTCAAGGGCAATTGGGTCGACACCCATGCACCCGCCTGGAGCCGCCCCTATCTGCGCCTCAGCCGGGCCGACCGGCCCATCGGCACCTGGCTGCTGCTGATCCCCTGCTGGTGGGGGCTGGCGCTGGCGATCCTCTGGGATGAAACCCCGGTTTGGCAGGACGCCTGGATCTTTGTCGCCTGCGGCTTTGGCGCCTGGCTGATGCGCGGGGCGGGCTGCACCTGGAACGATATCACCGACCGCGATTTCGATGGCGCGGTCGAGCGCACCCGCTCGCGCCCGATCCCCTCGGGGCAGGTCACGGTAAAGGGCGCCGTGATCTGGATGGGGCTGCAGGCGCTGGTGGCCTTTGCCATCCTTCTCACCTTCAACTGGGCCGCCATCGCCATGGGCGTGCTGGCGCTGCTGCCCGTCGCCGTCTACCCCTTTGCCAAACGCTTCACCTGGTGGCCGCAGGTGTTTCTCGGCCTTGCGTTCAACTGGGGCGCCTTGCTGGGCTGGGTGGCCCATACCGGATCGCTGGCCTGGCCGCCGGTGGTCCTTTATCTGGCCGGCATCGCCTGGACGCTGTTCTACGACACCATCTATGCCCATCAGGACACCGAGGATGACGCGCTGATCGGGGTGAAATCCACCGCCCGCCTGTTTGGCGACAACAGCCCGCGCTGGCTGCGCCGCTTCATCGTGGCCACCGTCAGCCTGATGGCGCTTGCTGTCGTGATGGCCGCGCGCAAGGACGCCAGCCTTGTCACCCTGCTGCTGGCGCTTGCCGGTCCCTGGGCGATGGGCTGGCACATGACCTGGCAGCTGAGGGACTTTGATCCAGACAACAACCCACGCCTGCTGCAACTCTTCCGGCTCAACCGCGATACCGGCTTGATTCCGCTCATCTTCTTTGCCGCAGCCAGTTTCGCATGATTGAACCGACCAGCCTGGGCCTGTATGACAATGCCCAACCTTCTCGCGGAATGCTGTCTCAATGCGCCTGTCGTCCCTTCTGATCCCGACCCTCTCCTTCGCTGCAGCGGCGGGATTGAGCCTGGTGGCCGCCAGTTTCGCCGTCACTGCCGTGGAACGTGGCAGCGAGCGTGAGGTGCGCCGCACCCTGGATGTGACCGGCATGCACTGGGCCGAGGTGACCGCCGACGGGCTGCGCGTGACTCTGCAGGGCACCGCCCCGGACGAGGCCACCCGATTTGCCGCCATTTCCCTGGTCGGCAGCGTCGTCGATGCGGCGCGGGTGATTGACGACATCACCGTCCCCCCGGCCGCCGGTCTGGCACCACCGCGCTTTTCCGCCGAGATCCTGCGCAATGACAGCGGGATCTCGATCAGCGGCCTGATCCCGCTCTCCATCTCTCGCGAGGCCCTGGTCGAGGATCTGCAGGATTTGGCCCGGAAGGACAGCCAGAAGGTCCGCGATCTGCTGGAAGCCGCCGATTACCCCGCGCCGGGAGAGTGGGAAGCCTCGATGCGTTTCGCGCTTGAAGCCCTGGCTTTGCTGCCGCGCGCCAAGATCTCAGTCACGGCGGGGGCGGTTTCGATCACGGCCATCGCCGACAGTGTCGCCGAGCGCAGCAACTTTGAACGGCAGCTTGCCCGCATGGCACCGCCGCAGATCCGCATCAACCTGGACATCGCGGCACCGCGGCCGGTGATCACCCCCTTTACCCTGCGGTTCCTGATTTCCGAGGACGGCGCCCATTTCGATGCCTGCTCTGCCGAAAGCGAAGAAAGCCGCACCCGCATCCTGGCCGCCGCCCGTGCCGCCGGACTTGAGGGAGAGGCCACCTGCGTGATCGGTATGGGGGTTCCCTCGCCCAAATGGGCCGAGGCCGCCGAACGCAGCATTCAGAGCCTGGCCGCGCTGGGTCAGGGGTCTGTCACCATCGCCAATGCCGATATCACCCTGGTTGCCGCCGAAGGCACCCCGGAAGCGCAGTTTGACAAAGTGGTGGGAGAGTTGGAGACCGCCCTGCCGCAGGTCTTTGCCCTGCATGCGGTGCTGCCCGTGCCGGAGACCGCCGCCGCAGCGGGGGCGCCGGAGTTCACCGCAACACTCAGCCCCGAAGGGCAGGTGCAACTGCGCGGGCGCATCACCGACGCCAGCACCCGCACCATCGCCGACAGCTATGCCCGGGCGCGGTTCGGCTCGGACAACGTCTACACGGCCACACGGATCGCCGAGGGACTACCCGCCGACTGGCCGGTGCGGGTCCTGGCGGGTCTTGAGGTGCTCTCTTACCTGCAACGGGGTGCCGTGACCGTGACCCCGGACAACCTGGATCTGCGCGGCATGAGCCATCGCGAGGACGCCCCGGCAGAGATCGCCCGGTTCCTGTCGACCAAGCTCGGCGAGGCAGAGACCTACGCGCTGGACGTCACCTACGAAGAGCCCCCCGCCCCGGAAGATCAGCCCATGGCACCGGAGCTCTGCCAGGCGGAACTGGCCGGGGTGCAGATGAAAGCCGGCAAGATCAGTTTCGAACCCGGCTCGGCCACGGTGCAGGCCGACAGTGGCGTGATCCTCGATCAGATCGCCGCGATCCTGGAGGAATGCGGCCCGATCCGGCTGGAAATCCAGGGCCATACCGACAGCCAAGGCCGCGAGGAGATGAACCAGAACCTGAGCCAGGCGCGGGCGCAATCGGTGCTGAACGAACTGCGCGCCCGGCGGATCCTGACCTCCACCTATGTTGCGCGCGGCTATGGCGAAAGCACTCCCATCGCCCCCAATGACACGGAAGAGGGGCGCGAAGCCAACCGGCGCATCGAATTCCGCCTGATGCTGCCCACGACGGGCGCCACCGAGAGCGACCAGGAAGAAACCTTGCTGGACAGCGCCGCCGAAAACCCGCCGGCCACCGTGGACCTGGAAGAGAGCCCCGATGAGGCAAGCCCCCCGGAAGGCCCGCCTGAGGGGGTGCCCGAGGAAGACGCGCCGACAGATGATGACACGCAACAGGAGACATCGGACCAATGAACAGAACAGAGTTCATCCTCACCACCGCCATCATCCTGTTTGCCGCCTTTGCCATGGGCTGGTTCGCAAACTGGCTGGTACATCGCTTCACCCGCGTGCGCCAAAGCGATGTCGCCGATCTGGACCGCATGAGCCAGGAGCTGCACGAGGCCGAGGAAACCCGCGATCAGGCCATCACCTACCTGCAGCAGCGTGAAGCGGAGCTGACCAACCAGCTGACCCAGACCGAGGCAGAGCTGAACGCCGCAATGGAGGGTCTGCGCGACGCCCGGCGCGAAGCCGAAGAGCTGCGCGCCCACCTCAATCACTAGGGTCCTGCCTCAATCACCAGGGTCACTGTCGGTCACCACTGGCCAATAGGGGCCGACACGTGGTCGCGACACGGCCTGCCTGATCCTCAGCCTAGTAGACATCCCGCTGATAGCGATGCGATGCGGCAAGGGCCTCCATATAGGCGGCGACCTCCGCATCGGATTTGCCGCCCTGTTGCGCAATGATCTCCCGCCGGGTGCGATCGACATCCGCCGCCATACGGCTGGCATCACCGCAGATATAGAGTGCGGCACCCTTCTCCAGCCAGTCGTAGACCTCGGGGCCGTTCTCCTTCAGCAGGGTCTGCACATAGACCTTTGCAGCCCCGTCACGGGACCAGGCCAGGCTGGCCTTGTCCAGAACACCGCTTTCGCTCCAGGCTTCTATCTGTTCGCGGTAGAGGAAATCGCAGGCCTCGTGCTGATCTCCGAAGAACAGCCAGTTCCGCCCCTCGGCGCCGCGCGCCGCGCGCTCTTCAAGGAAGGCGCGGAAGGGGGCAATTCCGGTGCCGGGTCCAATCATGATCAGCGGCACCCCGTCGTCATCGGGAAGGTGGAAATGGGCCGATTTCTGCACATAGACGCCGATGCTGCCGCCTTCGGGCAGCCGCTCCCCGAGATAGGTCGATGCCACGCCCTTTCGGTCGCTCTCATGCATGGCGTAGCGCACTTCGCCCACAGTCAGATGCACCTCGCCCGGATGCGCCTTGGGGCTGGAGGAAATCGAGTAGAGTCGCGGCTGCAAGGCGCGCATCCCGTCGACCAGCCCCTGCGCGTCCAGCGCCAGCCCGGCTTTCAGCAGGTCGATGAGATGGACATCCCCCGCTGATGGCTCGACGCCCCAGGTCTCGAGCGTTTTCGGCGTCACGGTCTGCACGTCAAGCCGCGTCAGCAAGGCCGCGCGCAGCGGCGCCGGGCCGGTTTTCAGCTCGACGACCTCCTTCCCGCTCAGGCCGGTGGCGGTCAGGATCTCCTGCACCTCCCTGGGGCAGTTCATCGTCCAGACACCCAAGGCGTCGCCAACGGCATAGTCCAGATCCGCCCCGGCGCCTGCCAGCGACAGTTCGATACGATTTACGCATTTGGCAGATCCCGCACCGCTCAACCGCTCTGATACCGTCAACGTGGCCATGAACGGGTGGTTCTTGTCAAAGGCGGGGCCTGCGGCAACCGGCTCCGGCGCCGAGGCGGCGCCAGCGGCGCTCTTGAACGGATCGCTGGCAAGGGCGGCCTCGCGCCAGGCGGCATAGCCATCGTCGAAATCCACATCGCAGAACACGGCCTCGGCCGCCCGGGTCGCGCCCAGCTCGCCCAGGCGACGGTCGATGTCTCTGGCCGTCTTGTTGAAATCCGCATAGCTGGAATCCCCCAACCCAAGGACGCTGTAGTTCAGCGTCGCGGGCAGGTCGGGCGCGGCGTCGTCCAGCAAGGCAGCGCAGAACTTGACCGCATTGTCGGTGGACTCGCCCTCGCCAAAGGTGGCCGCCACGATCAGCAGGTGATTGATCGCCGCAAGGTCCGAGATCTGCAGATCATCCAGCGCCGCCACCGTCGCCTCGAACCCTCGGGTTTTCGAGAACCTGCGCAGATCCTTGGACAGCGCTTCGGCATTGCCCGACTGCGAGCCATAGAGAATGGCCAGCGCGGTGCCCACCTCGGCCTCCGGACCGCCGCCAGCCACCGCCGAGGCAATCGCGTGCAATCCGCTGAGCAGGCCATTCAGCCAGTGGCGCTGCGCCTCGTCAAAGGGGGCATCCTCGGGGATGAATGTCGCCGGGGCGGTGCCGTGAGCCTGGCCAATCGCGGTTGCCAGGTTTTCCAGAATTTTGGGGTCTTGAGCAGTCATGATGGGATATCCGGTTCAGTCACTCTGTTAACTGGCGATCGCAAAGCCCTGCGGCACCAGGCGCTTCAGCTCCTCGTCGCTCAAGCTGCGGGTGAAATCGAGAAAGCTCTGCTGCGAGCGACGCTCGGCCATTTAGCGGCCCACCACGTGATCGAGAATGTCACGGACCGCGGCGCTGGGCACCGGACCACACAGCGGCCGGGCAAGCCCCTGATCGGTATCCGACCCGCCGCCCAGCACGATGTTATAGCCCTCGCCGCCCCCCGGTGCGGTCGTGCCGACCAGGCCGATATCGCCGATATAGTGCTGGGCGCAGGAATTCGGACAGCCCGTGAGGTGGATGTTGATCGGAGTGTCCAACCTTTATTTGCTTTGCAGATGGCATACGATGGATTGCGCATCGGCCTTTGTGTAGGCCAGCCCCAGCTTGCAGGCCCATTTGCCCGTGCAGGCCACGGCACCCGCGGCAAAGGCACTGGCCGCATCGCTGAGACCGATTGCGGCAAGATCCCGCTGGACCTCGGCCACCGCAGTGTCTGGCACGCCCAGGATCAGCGGGTTCTGCCAGACCGTCAGGCGCATGTCATTGCAGCCATGGGTCATCGCAATCCGGCCCAGCGCGTGCATCTGCTCGGCGGACATGCGGCCCAACTCCAGGGCGACACCGATGTAGTTCAAGCCGTCCTTCAGCTTGTGGACGCCGATATGGGCCTGACGTGCCACCGGCATCCGGGGGGCCTCGATGCCGTCCGGCAAGCGGGTAAGCACCACACCCCGCTCCTGTGCGTCCAGCTTCTCCTGCGCCATCTGGCAGAACCAATCGACACCCTTCCCTTCCAGCAGATATTTCAGGCGCGCCTTGCCGCGATTTGTACGGTTGCCATGTGCGACAAAGACGCGCAACATTGCCTCGGCCACATCGACCGCTTCTTCGGGACGGCAGGCCAGCCCGGTACGGCGCGCAAAATCCTTGTGGCCGGTGATCCCGCCCAGCGCGATGCGCAGCCAGATCCCCGGCGCGATCCCGTGATCGTTCTCGCCGATCTCGACGGCCTGAAAGCAGATGTCATTGGTATCGGAAACGCAGGAGATATAGCCCGCCCCGTCGAAGGAGATGTTGAACTTTCGCGGGATGCCCTGCAATTGCCGCGTGCGCAGAATGCGCAGACTGAGCCGAGACACCTGCTGGCGCAGATCGATCAGCTCCAGCGGATCGAAACCGGCAAGCGGCGACAGGGTCAGGTTGCGCGCGCTGTCAGCCCCGGTGCCCTGCGCGGTCAGCCCTACGCTTTGCATCTTTTCAATAATCGGGATGACGTTGCCGGGCATGATTTCGCGCAGTTGCAGGCTGCCCCGTGTGGTTACATGTGCATAGCCACCCGCGTGATCCTTGGCGATGTCGCCCAGTACCATTATCTGGTCGCCCCGTATGATGTTCCCGGGGCAGCGCATCCGCATCATATAGCCCTCCTGCGCGGGCCGAACGTCAAAGAAGCCCAGGTGGCGCAGCAGAAAGTTATCGAGACCGGCGGCCTGATGGCCCTCGGCCTCCCATTTCTCGACCATGTGCCACATGTCCAGCGGATGCATGTTGAATTTCGCGACCTCTTCCTTTGCTAGGTCGTCCAGCGGCACACCGTAAACGCTGATCTCTTCGTGTTCGGAGGGGCCGCCACCCGACTGAAAGGCCTGATTGAGGTTGAGCCTGGTGAGAACGTCGATCAGGTAGCGTTGCTGTTCATCGGTAAATCCTGTCGCGGCTTGAGACATTTTCCTGGTTCCATAATCCACGAACACTGCGGTCCAGCCGCATGAACGGTTGTTTCTGAAGGTCGCGCATGCGCGCGGGGAGAGATCTGCAATGCTGCTCGCCCGAAGGCCCGAGGCACTTGCCAACTCATTCACCGGACGGCGCTGTCCGACTGGGGCAGGCCGCATCACCTCTGCTGCGTCGGACCTCGTCGTCCGGGATGCTGAGCTGTGCGTTTATTAGGGCAAGCAAAGCACAGCCCGCGGCTGAGGCAAGCAGCGGATGCAAAATCCCGGTCAGATACGTGCTTTCTGCCTGTGGGCGGCTGAATAATACGCAGATGCGATCGGAATGGGGGCAATCCCTGCTCCTGCCCGCTCCGCAAACGGCCATCTCCTGACGCCCTTCGCGCCGCGCAAGCCGATAAATACCGGCGCCCAGTGTCAGCGATCCGTCCCGACGATTCTGCACCGCAGCATCAAACTGCGGTACTTTTTGTACATCCAGCGGCAAAACTCGCACAAAATGTCACCAAATCGCGTATGGGCGGCAAAAACTGCCGGGGCCACTTTGGCAAAATGGTTTGACAGACCTTATCTCCACGCGCTCTGCTTGATCTGCGACTGGCGATGAAGTCAGCGTCACACTGCCAGAACCAGGCCCACGTATTGTTGCGCACGGGCCCGGTCTGAACTCCGCAGCAACGGCGCTGCGTGCCAGAAACACATGTAGCATCTGCGTTTGCACACTAGTGTGCGGCCCGTTCCCCCTGCGCGAGCTGTCGTCTCGTTCAGCGGGCTCAAGATCTGCGTGTTCTGTCACCGATGAAATCGTCCTGAACCGTCTGAAGCGCGGCCCCCTGTCATTCAGACACGTCATCCAAACCTGAACCTGCCTTTAGGCCAGGACACCCAGACAAGAGGAACTGAACCGAAATGTCATATGTAACACCTGCCGAGTTCTCTGCTCAAATGGTGGATGCCGGCGCGAAAAAGGCGCTGATGTCCACCAAGGATACGCTGATCCGTGCATATATGGCAGGCGCTATCCTGGCGCTGGCTGCTGCCTTTGCCGTCACCATTGCCGTTCAGACCGGTCATTTCATAATCGGCGCGCTGCTGTTTCCGGTCGGTTTCTGCACCCTTTACCTGCTGGGCTACGATCTTCTGACAGGGGTCTTTACCCTTGTGCCCCTGGCGGTGATCGACAAGCGCCCCGGCGTCGACATGAAGGCGCTTTGGCGCAATTGGAGCCTGGTGTTTGTCGGCAACTTTGCCGGGGCCTTCACCACGGCCGTCTTCATTACCGTCACGCTGACGATGGGGTTCACCACCGAGCCGAACGCGGTCGGGCAAAAGCTGATGGCCATCGGGCACTCGCGGACCGTAGGCTATGCCGAAGCCGGTGGCGGTGGCATGCTGACCCTGTTCATCCGTGCGGTCATGTGCAACTGGATGGTCTCGACCGGGGTTGTGGCCGCCATGATGTCGACCTCCACCTCGGGCAAGATCATGGCAATGTGGATGCCGATCCTGATCTTCTTCTACATGGGCTTCGAACACTCCATCGTGAACATGTTCCTGTTCCCGATCGGCATCCTGATGGGCGCGGATTTCACCTGGGGCGACTACCTGCTTTACAATGAAATCCCGACCGTTCTTGGCAACCTCGTTGGCGGCCTGACCTTTGTCGGCGCGATGCTCTACTCGACCTACTACAAGACCAGCCCTTCACGTGACCCCAAGGGCGTCCCGGCTGAATAAGTCGGGCGATCACGCCAACCGGCCGCACGGATCGCCCTCCGTGCGGCCAAGCTGATCCGATCCAGATGCAGAGCCTTGCCATGCCCAAAGACGGAAACCAGACATCCACGCTTTGCGTGCAACTCGGCCAGTTTTCTCAGGCCGGGTTGAAAGGAAAGCGCAACCAGGACTTCTTTGGCGCCAGCGTTCCCGAAGGCAAGGCGCTGCGGCTGAAGGGCGTGACCCTGGCGATTGCAGACGGGATAACGCCCAGCCCAGTCAGTCACGAAGCCTCGGAGATCGCCGTCAAAAGCCTGATGACCGATTACTACGCCACCTCCGATGCCTGGGGCGTACAGACCGCCGCGAGCAACGTGATCTCGGCAACCAATGCCTGGCTCCATGGGCTGAACCGCCGATCCATGCCGGAGCGGACCGAACTGGGCCATATCTGCACCCTCACCGCGCTGATCCTGAAAGGTCACCACGCGCATATCCTGCATGTCGGAGACAGCCGAGCCTGGCGCATTTCCGGCATCAGCCTGGAGCCGCTGACACAGGATCATGTCATCCCGGTGCCCGGCGCCGGACCCCAGTTGAACCGGGCGCTTGGGCTTGATCACACTCTGGCCGTGGACTACCGCCAGGTGGAGCTGCGGCCGGGTGACATCTTCCTGTTGAGCACCGATGGCGTGCATGATCACTGGGACCCCGATGGGGTGATCACCACGATCAACGGCGCCGACACACTGGATGACGCCGCGGCCAGCATTGCCGCAGCCTCCCGCAAGGCGGGCAGCCGCGACGACCTGACCCTGCAGATCCTGCGCGTGGACGCCCTGCCCGAGACCGACCCGCTGGCCGATCTGGTTGACGGCGACCTGCCACTGCTGCCCTTGCCAGAGCCGGGTGATACGCTTGATGGATTTCGGATCGTCCGCAAGATCCACGAAAACAACCGCAGCCATATCTTCTTGGCGATCGCCCCCGATGGTCAGAAGGTAGCCCTGAAAATGCCCGCCAGCGAGACGAAATCGGAACCGGTGTTGCTGCGTCGCTTCCTGATGGAAGAATGGATCGCCCGCAGGCTGTGCTCGCCCCATGTGCTACGCGCGGCCCCGGCCCCCGAGAACCGCTCTGGTCTCTATGTGGTCACCGAGTTCATCGAGGGACAGACCCTGCGCCAATGGATGAACGACAACCCGCAGCCGTCCATCGCAGAGGTGCGCAGCCTTGCCCGCCAGATGATCCTTGGACTGCGTGCCTTTCATCGCACGGACATGTTGCACCAGGATTTCCGGCCGGAAAACATGATGATAGACACAGAGGGCACCCTGAAGATCATCGATCTTGGTGCGACCCGCGTGCAGGGTGTCGAAGAGGGCAAGGCCGACCCCGCAGAGGCTATCCTCGGCACGCTGCAATACACCGCGCCCGAGTATTTCGTCGGCGATCAGATCGGCCCCTATTCGGACCAGTTTTCCCTGGGCGTGATCATCTACGAGATGCTGAGCGGTCGCTTGCCTTTCGGCGCCGATGCCGCCCGTGTCTGCAATCGCCGCGACAGGGCGCGGCTGCGCTATCGCCCGGCGGTCGATGGTGAAAACGCGGTGCCCTACTGGATCGACGACACGCTGCGCCGCGCCACGCATCCGCTTGGCCACAGGCGATTTGCCGCCCTGTCAGAGCTGGATGCGGGCCTGACCGCGCCGCCGCCGGGACGCCGCAGCAGCGCCCAACGCCCCCTGGCGGAACGCGATCCGACGCGGTTCTGGCAGACCATTTCGGCTCTGCTTTTTGGCCTCGTGCTGGTCCTGCTGGCCACTCGATGACACCCTCCCCCAACCGAAAGGAAAACTCATGGACATAGTAGCAACCACGATGACCCGCGAAGACGTCACCGCGATGATCATCCAGGCCAAGAAACAGGGCGGATTGACCTGGGAAGGCATCGCCGAGGCGATTGGCATGTCTGCGGTCTGGACCCACTCGGCGGCGATGGGCATGAACGCCATGCCCGCGGAAAAGGCCGACGCTCTGGTCAGCGCGCTTGGCTTGCCACCCGAAGCCTCGGCCGTTCTGCAGGAAAGCCCGACCAAGATCTGGGAGCAAGCGGTGCCGACCGATCCCTGCATCTACCGATTCTACGAGATTGTCGGCGTCTACGGTCCGACGCTGAAAGCCCTGATCCACGAAAAATTCGGCGACGGCATCATGTCTGCGATCGATTTCGACATGACCGTCACCCGCGTCGAGAATCCGAAAGGCGACCGGGTGAAGGTCGAGATGTCCGGAAAATACCTGGCCTATAACGCCTGGTAGGACCGAAGCTCAGGACTCATTACTCCTGCACCACTGGTTTGACAGAATTTTTGCCTACTCACGAGCAATGCTGCAGCAATAGTGGTTCTATTTCAACGCATTGAGAGGCAAGCAGGCGGAAATTCCGTCACATCCGAAGGACGTCAAATCCACTTCATCTCAGTGGCTTCTAACGCTTGCGAATAGAGCCACCATGCACGGAGCGCGCCAAACCCCTAATATCTCGTGGATTTGGCGCCAGTGGTGCAGGGTAAATGAGTCCTGTGACTAGGGGCTCCGGCCCCGTTCCCGTCGGCTATCCCCGACCTATGCCGCAAACCGCGGCATGGGGCACCCATCGCGCTTGGCGCCGGGCATATCATTCACATACATAATGGAAAATGGTGCTGCTGGAGAGAATTGAACTCTCGACCTCTCCCTTACCAAGGGAGTGCTCTACCTCTGAGCTACAGCAGCGCCGGTGAGGGGGCTTTTAGGGATAAACGCAGAGGTGCGCAAGACCATTCTGGACGGTTTTTTCGCACTAAGTTACACAAGGTTTATGGCAGATAAAAAATCACCAAAAACCAGTGGTCAGTCCACAAGTCGTGAGGACCGCCTGAAGGCGGCGCTGAAGGCCAACATGGCCCGCCGCAAGGCGCAGGCCAAGGCACGTGCGACCAAACAGGACTCTGGCGCAGGCAGTTCGGAAGGGTAAGGCAGATGGATTCGATTCTGGTAACGGGCAATGGGCCGCTCAGCGGTCAGATCCCGATCGCAGGGGCCAAGAACGCCTGTCTGACGCTGATGCCCGCGACACTTCTGAGCGAAGAACCGCTGACGCTGACCAATGCGCCGCGCCTCAGCGACATCAAGACGATGACCGAGCTGTTGCGCTCCCTTGGCGCCGAGGTCTCTGCCCTGCAGGATGGGCAGGTGCAGGCGATGTCGAGCCATGACCTCGACAATCACGTGGCCGACTATGACATCGTGCGCAAGATGCGCGCCTCCAACCTGGTGCTGGGGCCGATGCTGGCGCGGTTGGGTCAGGCGGTGGTGTCGCTGCCGGGCGGTTGCGCGATTGGTGCGCGCCCGATGGATCTGCATATCTTCGGCCTGGAAAAGCTGGGCGCCGAGATCGACCTGCGCGACGGCTACCTGCATGCCAAGGCACCGGGCGGGCTGAAAGGCGCGGTGATCGATCTCTCCTTTGCCTCGGTCGGCGCGACAGAGAACATCCTGATGGCCGCAACACTGGCCAAGGGCACCACCGTCATCAACAACGCTGCGCGCGAGCCGGAGATCTCCGACCTGGCCGACTGCCTGCGCAAGATGGGCGCGCAGATCGAAGGCGACGGCACCTCGCGCATCGAGGTGCAGGGCGTCGATCGCCTGCATGGCGCCACCCACCAGGTGGTGACCGACCGGATCGAGCTGGGGACCTATATGCTGGCGCCGGTCATCTGCGGCGGCGAGGTAGAGCTTCTGGGCGGACGCATGGATCTGATCGGATCCTTTGCCGAGAAACTGGACGAGGCGGGCGTCGATATCACCGCAACGGGTGCAGGGCTGAAAGTGCGCCGCAGGGGTGACCGGGTGAAGGCCGTGAATGTCACCACCGAACCCTTCCCCGGTTTCCCGACCGACCTGCAGGCGCAGATGATGGCGCTGATGTGCACCGCCGATGGCGTCAGCGTTCTGGAAGAGAAGATCTTTGAGAATCGCTTCATGCATGCGCCCGAGCTGACCCGCATGGGTGCGCGCATCGATGTGCATGGCGGCACCGCGACCGTGACCGGAGTGGAACGCCTGAAGGGCGCGCCGGTGATGGCCACCGATCTGCGGGCTTCGGTCTCTCTGATCCTTGCCGGTCTCGCTGCCGAGGGGGAAACCCTGGTCAACCGGGTCTACCACCTGGATCGCGGCTATGAGCATGTGGTCGGAAAACTCTCTGGCGTGGGCGCCAAGATCGAACGGATCAAGGGGAACTGATGGCTGACGCAACATTTGAAGAGGGCCGCGAGGCGCCGCTGAACCTGGGCGCCCAGGAAGAGGAGGATCTGAAGGTCCTTTCGGCTCTGGTGCAGGATTCGGTCTTTCCGGTCACCGAAATGCGCTGGCAGGCCGCCGAGCGCCGCTTTGCCCTGTTGATCAACCGCTTCCGCTGGGAAGACCGCGCTGCCGCCGAACGGCGCGCGCGCGCCTATGAACGGGTGCAGTCGCTTCTGGTGGTGGACAATGTGCTGGGCGTTGCCTCGCAGGGGGTCGATCGTGGCGACAAGGATCTGGTGCTGTCGCTTCTGTCGCTGTCGTTCGAACCTGGCGAGGATGGCGCAGGCCATCTGGTGCTGACCCTGGCCGGCGATGGCGCCATCCGCCTGTCGGTGGAGGCGCTGGAGCTGCATCTGCGCGATGTGACACGGCCCTATACCGCGCCTTCGGGCAAGGCGCCCGATCACGGCGCGGGCTGATCCTCCTTCGCCCCAAGGGCAAAATGCTGCACCCAGCCCCTGCGGCTTGTCCCGCTGCCCGCCGCCCTATATGTCCCCTGCGCAAAGCCGGAGAAACCAGATGCCCGTTTTCCTTGATACATCCGATGCCGATTTCGAAACCGCCTTTGCCGCGCTTCTCAGCGCCAAGCGCGAGGACAGCCCGGATGTGGATGCCGTTGTCGCCGATATCATCGCAGATGTACGGGCACGCGGCGATGCGGCGCTGATCGAGCTGACTGCAAAGTTCGACCGGCTGAACCTGAGCGCCGACAAGCTGGCGATCTCCGAAGCAGAGGTGGATGCCGCCATCGCTGGCGTGCCCGCAGAGGAACGCAAGGCGCTGGAACTGGCCGCCGAACGCATCCGCGCCTATCACGAACGCCAGATGCCGCCGGACGACACATGGACCGATACGGCGGGCGCGACCCTTGGCTGGCGCTGGTCGGCGGTCTCTGCTGCCGGGCTTTATGTGCCGGGCGGGCTTGCCTCTTACCCCTCTTCGGTGCTGATGAACGCCATTCCGGCCAAGGTCGCCGGGGTGGAACGCCTCGCCATCACCGTGCCGACGCCCGATGGGGTGCTCAATCCACTGGTTCTGCTCGCCGCGCGTCTGGCTGGGGTGGATGAGATCTACCGCATCGGCGGCGCCCAGGCGATTGCAGCGCTGGCCTATGGCACCGAAACCATTGCCCCCGTGGACAAGATCACCGGCCCCGGCAACGCCTTTGTCGCCGCCGCCAAGCGCCGCGTCTTTGGCAAGGTGGGCATCGACATGATCGCTGGCCCCTCCGAGATCCTGGTGATCGCCGACAAGGACAACAACCCCGACTGGATCGCGCTGGACCTGATGAGCCAGGCCGAACACGACGAAAGCGCCCAGTCGATCCTGATCACCGATGATGCGGAGTTTGGCCGCGCGGTGGCCGCAGCCGTGGACAAGCGCCTGGAAACCCTGGACCGTCGCGCCATCGCGGGCGCCAGCTGGCGCGACTTCGGCGCGGTGATCACCGTGCGCGACCTGGATGAGGCGGCAGAGTTGTCGAACCGCATCGCGCCCGAGCACCTTGAACTCTGCGTCGGTGATCCCGAAGGGCTGAGCCAGCAGACCATTCACGCCGGCGCCATCTTCCTTGGCCAATACACCCCCGAGGCCATCGGGGACTATGTGGGCGGCCCCAACCACGTGTTGCCCACGGCGCGCTCGGCGCGGTTCTCCTCCGGCCTGTCGGTGATGGATTTCCTGAAACGCACGACGCTGGCCCGGATGACCCCCGAGGCCCTGCGCGCCATCGGTCCTGCCGCCGAAACCCTGGCGCAAAGCGAAAGCCTGGAAGCACACGGCCTGTCGGTCACGGTGCGGCTGAACGCGCTCAACGACTGATCCCACCTTTCACGCGTGGTGACGCAGCGCGGCGGCCTCTCTCAGATCATTGCCGCGCCGCGCCCCATGGGCTAGTGAGGATGCGAACAAGGATAAGAGGTCTCGCTTCCATGAGCCGCATCAGTCACATTGAGCTGGACGACAGCAACCTGCCGCCCCCCACGCCAGAGATCGAGCAGGAACGCAAGGTGGCGCTGTTTGACCTCATCGAGGAAAACTCCTTCACCCTCCCCGACCGCGACGACCGCGAGGTTCCGCCCGGCCCTTATCATCTGGGGCTGGCAATCCGCGACAAGCGGCTGGTCTTCGACATCACCACCGAAGACGGGCAGAAGGCGGCCGAATTTCACCTGTCGCTGTCGCCCTTCCGGCAGGTGGTGAAGGATTACTACCAGATCTGCGAGAGCTATTTCACCGCCGTCAAAACCATGCCCCCCAGCCAGATCGAAACCATCGACATGGCCCGGCGCGGCATCCACAACGAGGGCAGCCGAGTCCTGCAGGAACGGCTGGACGGCAAGGCCGAGATCGACACCGATACCGCCCGCCGTCTGTTCACCCTGATCTGCGTCCTGCATTTCGGAGGCTGACGGGTGGAGCAGTTGCCGCAGTCCATCCTGTTCTGCTGTGACCATAACGCGGTCCGTTCCCCCATGGCCGAGGGGATCATGAAGAAATTCTACGGCACCGGCACCTATGTGCAGTCGGTCGGTGTCCACAATGACATGGAGATCGACGGCTTCTGCATCGCCGTCTGCCAGGAAATCGGGGTCGAGCTGTCACGCCACCGGTCGCGCTCTTTCGACGAGATGGAGCAATGGGGCGATGATCTGTCCTCCTTCGACCTGGTGGTGGCGCTGTCACCGGCCAGCCAGCGCCGCGCGCTGGAACTGACCCGGTTCTTCCACCTGCAGGTCGAATACTGGCCGATCATGGATCCCACCGGCCTGGGGGAAACCCGCGAGGCCAAGCTGGACAGCTACCGACAGACCCGCAACCAGATCATTCAACACCTCAAGGCCCGCTGGGGCGAACCGACGGAGCTGCTATGAGCAAGACCATTGCGCGCTATTTCGAAGCCTTCAACGCAGGCGACACCGACACTATGATCGACTGCCTCTCGGATGACGTCGCGCATCACGTCAACGAGGGCAACATCCGCGTGGGCCGCGAGAAATTCGCCGAGTTCTGCGACCACATGAGTCGCTGCTACCGCGAAGAGCTGACCGATATGGTGATCTTTTCCAGCGAGGACGGCACCCGCGCCGCCGCCGAATACATCGTCAATGGCACCTACCTGGAAACCGACGCAGGCCTGCCCGAGGCGCGTGGCCAGAGCTACCGCCTGCCTGCGGGGTCCTTCTTTGATCTGAAGGACGGCAAGATCTCCCGCGTCACCACCTATTACAATCTCGCCGACTGGGTGGCGCAGGTCTCCGCCTGATGGCGCTGCGGATCGAGCCTCTGACAGGTGCGGCGCTGGAAGCCGCACTGGATGATGTGGCCGCGCTCAGGATCGAGGTCTTCCGCGCCTGGCCCTATCTCTATGATGGCGACCTCGCCTATGAGCGCGACTACATGCAAAGCTACCGTGGCAGTCCGCGCGCGGTGGTGGTGGGCGCCTTTGACGGGAGCCGCCTTGTGGGCGCGGCCACCGGAACGCCGCTGGCCGATCACGCCGATGATTTCGCCGCCGCCTTTGCGGGCACCGGCATCGACCTGAGTACGGTCTTCTACTGCGCCGAATCGGTGCTCTTGCCCGAGTATCGCGGCCAGGGCGCAGGCCACGGCTTCTTTGATGCCCGCGAGGCCCACGCCCGCACCCATGGCTTTAGCAAAGCCGCCTTTTGCGGCGTGATGCGCCCGGCGGATCACCCGCTGCGCCCGGCGGACTATGCCCCGCTCGATCCCTTCTGGCGCAAACGCGGCTATGCCCCCCTGCCCGATGTTGTGGCAGAGTTCTCCTGGAGAGACGTGGATCAACCGGGTGAGACCCGCAAACCGCTACAATTCTGGATCCGGGATCTGTAGGCTCAGCTCGAAACACTTGGCGGCCTGGCCGCCTGACAGGAGAGAGTAGATGAAAATCGCCACCGCCGCCTATCAGATGGACTGGCTCGACAGCTGGGCCCAGTATGAAGACAAGCTTGCCTCCTGGGTCGGGGATGCCGCCAAGGAAGGCGCCGATCTTCTGGTCTTTCCCGAATATGGCGCGATGGAGCTGGCAACGCTGGATGGGGCAGATGCCGCCCGCGATCTGGAACGCTCGCTCCATGCCGTGTCGGACCGGATGGAGGATGCGGCGGCCCTGCATCTGAAACTGGCTGCTGAATACGGCGTGCACATCCTCGGCGCCTCGGCCCCCGTCAATGCGGGCTTTGACCGGCCGGTGAACCGGGCCGAGCTCTACACCCCCACCGGCCAGCGCGATCACCAGGACAAGCAGATCATGACCATGTTCGAGCGCGACCCTTGGGATGTCGTGGGCGGCGGACCGCTGAAGCTGTTTGACACCGCGCTTGGCAAGATCGGCGTGCTGATCTGCTATGACAGCGAATTCCCCCTCTTGGGCCGCGCCCTGGCCGAAGCGGATATCATCCTTGTGCCCTCCTGCACCGAGGCGCTGGCGGGCTATTGGCGGGTGAGGATCGGCTCAATGGCGCGGGCGCTGGAAAACCAATGCGTCACGGCCATGGCCTCGCTGGTCGGGCAGGCCGACTGGTCCGAATCGGTAGATGTGACCATCGGCATGGGCGGCATCTTCGGCCCGCCTGACACGGGCTTCCCCTCCACCGGCGTGCTGGCCGAAGGCACATTGGGCAAACCCGGCTGGACCTATGGCGATGTGGACCTTTCCACCATTGCCGATGTGCGCCGCGCGGGCGTTGTGCGCAACCGCAGCCACTGGGACGAGCAGGAACCGAGGGTAAAATCTGTCACAATTCGCCCCATGCAGTGATTGCGCCCTTGAAAAATTGGCAAAATGCGCCCATTTAAGCGCATCCCCGCAATCTGACGGGGAAACACAACGATGGAGAGAACATGGCCAAGGAAGATACGCTCGAATTTCCCGGTGTCGTGAAGGAACTCCTGCCCAATGCGACGTTTCGGGTCGAGCTGGAAAACGGCCATGAAATCATCGCACATACGGCAGGCAAGATGCGCAAGAACCGCATCCGCGTTCTGGCCGGCGACCGGGTCCAGGTGGAAATGACCCCCTATGACCTGACCAAGGGCCGGATCAACTACCGCTTCAAGTAAGCTCAGGTCCGACCACTCGGCAAAACCAGACAAGCAAAGCCCGGCGCCGATGCCGGGCTTTTGTTTTTCGGGCTTTGCTCCTAGAACGGCTTGAAACATCTGACGGCAGGCAACAGCAAGGGGCCATTCATGGCATTCATTCTGGGATCGGGCAGCCCAAGGCGGCTGGAGCTTCTGGCGCAGCTTGGCGTCACCCCGGAGGCGGTGCGCCCGCCGGACATCGACGAGACCCCCAAGAAGGGGGAGCTGCCCCGCGACTACTGCGCCCGCGTCACCCGTGAAAAGGTCGCCGCCGTGGCTGCCGATGCCGATGACGTGGTGCTCTGCGCCGATACCACCGTCGCGCTGGGGCGCCGGATCCTGGGCAAGCCCGAGGGCGCCGGGGAGGCCGCCGAGTTCCTTCTGGCGCTGTCGGGACGACGGCACCGGGTCATCACCTCGGTCGCTGTGCGCCGGGGCGCCCGCATCTGGCAAAAGGATGTGGTCAGCCAGGTCAAGATGAAGCGCCTGTCGGATGAAGAGTTGAACGCCTATCTCGCCACGGATGACTGGCAGGGCAAGGCGGGCGGCTATGCCATCCAGGGGCCTGCCGGGGCCTTCATTCCCTGGATCAACGGTTCCTTCACCGGCATTGTCGGGCTGCCACTCTGTGAAACCGCCCATCTTTTGCAGGCCGCAGGCTGGCCGCTTTACAAGGAGGCCACCGCATGAAGGGCCGCACGATCATTCTGGACCATATCGACGGGCGCGAAGCCGCAGCCCTGATGGTGGATGGCAAGCTTGATGACTTCCTGATCGACGGCGATGCCCCCGTCCCCGGCACCGTCTACCGCGCCCGCGCCGACCGCCCCGTAAAGGGTCAGGGCGGCATGTTCCTGACCACCCCCGACGGCCCCGCCTTCCTGCGCCAGGTCAAGGGGATGGCACCGGGACAGCAGCTGCTGGTCCAGGTCACCGGCTACGCCGAACCGGGCAAGGCCATCCCGGTGACGCAGAAGCTCTTGTTCAAGAGCCGCTACGCCATTGTGACGCCAGAAGCTCCGGGTCTCAATGTCTCCCGCTCGATCCGGGACGAGGATGAGCGCGACCGCCTGTTGGAAATCGCCCATGAGGTGATGGCGGGCAGCGACTACGGGTTGATCCTGCGCTCTGCCTGCGATGGCGCCGACGCGGATGAGGTCGCCGAAGACATCGCCGCCATGGCCACCCTGGCCGATCAGGTGCTGAACGATCATGGCACCGAGGTGGAAACCCTCGCCGAGGGCGACGGCCCGCATATCCGCGCCTGGCGTGACTGGGTGGAGCCTGCGGATGTAGAAAGCGCAGCAGGAGGGTTCGAAAGCCACGGCGTGCTGGATGCGCTGGAGGATGCGCGCGGGAGTCGCGAGCCTCTCTCGGGCGGCGCCTTCCTGTTCGTTGAGCCCACCCGCGCCCTGGTGGCAGTGGACGTGAATACGGGCTCGGATACCTCTCTGGCGGCCGGAGTAAAGGCCAACATGGCCTGCGCCCGCGCCCTGCCCCGTGCCCTGCGCATCCGCGGTCTGGGCGGTCAGATCGTCCTGGACCTTGCGCCGATGCCGAAAAAGGACCGCCGCGCCTTTGAAACCGCCCTGCGCGCGGCCTGTCGCGCCGACAGCGAGGAAACGGTTCTGGTCGGCTGGACCAACCTTGGCCATTTCGAGCTGCAGCGCAAACGCGGCCGCATCCCACTACGCGAGGTCCTGAAATGAGCTGCCCCCTGTGCGGTGAAGAAACCACTCCCACCTATCGCCCGTTCTGCTCCAAACGCTGCGCCGACCGCGACCTGGCGCGCTGGCTGAACGGCAGCTACGCGGTCCCCAGCCAGGACCCGGAAGACATTGAAAAAGCGCTGGAAGAAACCGAAAAGGCGCTGTCCTCGGGCGAAACGGGATCGCACTTCAAACATTGACGATTTTCTTTCAAAAACCCTCTGGACACCGCCAGCGCCACGGCATAGAAGGCCTGCACCCAAGGCGATCAGCCTTTCCCGTGCCCGGGTAGCTCAGGGGTAGAGCAGTGGATTGAAAATCCTCGTGTCGGTGGTTCGATTCCGCCCCCGGGCACCACAATCACTTCCATTTGTGGTTTATAACGTCTTCTAATAGTCTGAATTTCATCAAAAACATCGGCTCCTTTGTCCGAGTTTGTCCGGAGCGATCCCGCTTAATCCACCCTGAATGGGGGTATGAATCGGGGTACTGCCGAGGTCGTGAAATGAGGGCACCCCCAGATGCCTGTTTTAAGCGATGTCAAGGTCCGCACGCTGAAGCCCAAAGAAAAGCCCTTTAAGCAGGCCGACTTTGATGGCTTATTCGTGTTGGTCAATCCGAACGTCTCCAAGCTGTGGCGTTTCAAGTACCGCTGGATGGGTAAAGAGAAGTTGCTCTCGTTTGGCAAATACCCTGATCTGAGCCTTAGGGTCAGGACCCATTGATTTCCGTCCAGCGGCGTGATTCACGGTTCGAAAATCGAGCGGTAACATGTCTGATCTA
>NZ_JARCJD010000017.1 GCF_028890115.1 Phaeobacter sp. QD34_24 | reverse complement strand
AGACATGTTACCGCTCGATTTTCGAACCGTGAATCACGCCGCTGGACGGAAATCAATGGGTCCTGACCCTAGGAGAATCGGAGCAACGGCAGCGGGAGTTGATACTTATGAAACCCTTGTCGGGTAGTGTTTGATCTCGACGTCTCACATTGGCTGAGGAAATGTATGCGTATTCTTTTGGCAGATGACCACGATATGGTTCGGGAAACGATTTCCGCCTACCTCAGCAATGAGGGCGGCGCAGAGGTCTCTTTGGCGACGGATCTGTCCGGCGCCCTGGATAAGATTTCCGCGGAAGGCCCCTATGACCTGGTGCTTCTGGATTACCAGATGCCGGGCATGATGGGGCTGGACGGTCTGGCCACGGCGCTGGCGGCCAATGGCGGCAAAGGGGTTGCCATCCTGTCCGGAAGCGCCCCTGCAAATACCGCCAAGGCGGCGCTGGATGCCGGGGCCATCGGCTTCATCCCCAAGACCATGGGGGCGCAGTCCCTTCTGAATGCGGTTCGCTTCATGAGCGCCGGGGAAGTCTACGCCCCGGTCGATCTGATGCGCGCCGAAAGCGCGACCCCAACGCACCCCTTGGCCGAACGGCTGAGTCCGCGGGAACTTGAGGTGCTGAACGGGCTGTGCCGGGGGCTTTCAAACAAGGAAATCGCCCGCGAGCTGGACCTTCAAGAGGTCACCATCAAGCTGCATGTGCGCACCCTGTGCAAGAAACTGGATGCCAAGAACCGCACCCAGGCCGCGCTGACCGCCAAAGAGGCAAGCCTGTTCTGACCCCCGGGCGGATCGGACGCCTACGTCGCAAAAGACCACTTTCGCAAAAGAAAGTGCCCCGCCGCGCCGGAACCGGGCATGCAGCGGGGCGTGATCCGGGCATGAAGCAAAGCCGATGGGCCGGTTGGGGAGGCCAGGAAGCAGCTTTTGCCCGGATGGGGAGTGGTCTTCGTTCCAGTGTCGCGGTGCCGAGCCATCGGGCCCGCCATCGCTTGGCTCGATCTCAAGCGGCGATTGCGCGCCCTGTTGCCGGTTTTTGACCGGCAGCCCGGGTGGCGGCGGCGCGATCGGCCTGCGCATCGCTGTACCAATCCGCAAAGGGATCCTGCTGTGGGTCTTCGCACGGTAGCGCCACAACCGTCTCCATGCGCGCCAGGATCGCTGTTTCGAAATCTTCCCGACGGACCCGGTCATAGGCCTGCGGCGCAAGGCGCAGGAAGCCATCGCGCGCATCGATCTCTTCGACCGCACGTTTGGTGGATTGCAAAAGACGCGGCGCATAGCGTTTGAAGGCCGCCAGCAGGCTTCCGGCCCGTACCATGTAGACACCCGCATTCGTCAGCGCGGCGGACGCCGAGGCGCCGGAAGTGGCGTCTTTGAAAAGCGCCTGAACCGGCTCACCCAAGCGGGCACGGCACAGGGGCTGCGCGTGACCATAGCGGGAGGTGCCGCGGCCCTCCTGCGTCAACAGCACCAGGCTGCCGACAAAGACCTCTGGCAAGGCCGCCTCCAGGATGTGATGGAAGGGAGCGCCATCGGCACCGGAATAGTCGGCCGGAAGCACCAGAAGAGTGGCCTCCGGGTCATGCCGGAACCTGAGCGCGACCGCCGCCAGGGCGGCAGCAGAATTCGACAGGCCGGGTTCGATCAACAGTTCGCCCGAGGTGCCCACCGCTTGCATCTGTTGCACCGCGAGGAACCTGTGGGCTTCGCAGGCAACGATGGTGGGCGCGGCGAACATCGGGTGCATCAATCCCCGCAGCAGCGATTGGAACCGGCTTTCGACCATCTCTTCACCGTAGAAATGCGCAGGCAGGCTCTCTGCCGCCCCGCATCCGCCTGGCTCCTGCGGGCCAGAAAGTACAATCGGATAGATCATGTGACGCCTCTCCGGGTTGATACCGTTAACCCATCAATAGGCCCGCAGCCCCGCAAAAGCGCCTATCCATGGGGCGGAAGACCCGGTGCAAAAGGATAGGCCCTTGGCGCGGAACTACTGCTTCAGGCTCAATCCAGCCGCGCAGGCAGATGCGCATAGCCCCGGAACCGGATGCGCCCGCCGGGCACGCGACCGGGCAACAGATGGTAGTTCGGATAGCGCTTCAGGAAGCGCTCGATGGCGATCTTCCCTTCCAGCCGCGCCAGTGTCAGCCCGACGCAGACATGCGGTCCGCCAGCAAAGGCCAGATGGCGATTGGGCTTGCGCGCGATGTCGAAACGCCCCGGATCCTTGAACACCTCCGGATCGCGGTTGGCCGCCCCGATCACCAGGTGCAGGTTGGTGCCGCGCGGGATCTCCACCCCGCCGATCTCGACCATGCGGGTGGTTTCGCGGTTGCCCAGCTGGTTCGGGGACCGCATGCGCAACATCTCCTCCACCGCCGGTTTGATCAGCTCGGGATCCTCTTGCAGACGCGTGCGCTGATCGGGGTGGTCATTCAACAGCGCCAGCCCGTTGCCGATCAGGTTGGTGGTGGTCTCATGCCCCGCGTTCAGAATGAAGATACAGTTCTGAATGAGTTCGATCTCGCTCAGCTGCGCATCCGCCCCCTCGCCCCGAATGAGCCGGGTCAGCACATCCGTCTCGGGATCACCGGGATTGGCGCGACGGTCCGCGATGAGGCCGGTCAGGTAGGTCTTGAACTCCTCCACCGCGCGATGGCCCTGCGCCAGCTGCGCGTCGCTCAAGGCAGGCTCCAGCGCACCCAGGATCGCCAGTGACCAGTCCCGCAGGGGGCCGCGCTCCTCCATCGGCACGTCCAGGAGATTGCCGATGATCTGGATCGGGATGGTGGAGGCGAAATCCTCGATCAGATCCACCTCTTCGCGCCCTTCCATGGCATCCAGCAGCTGATCCACGGTATCGATCAGCCCCTGCTCCATCCGGCCAATGGCGCGCGGCGTCAGCGCCGAGGTCATGATCTTGCGCACGCGGGTGTGCAGCGGCGGGTCGGAGAACACCAGCGATGTGGTGTGATGTTCAAACAGCGGCGAGCCTTCCCCGAACTTGGGCGCAAAGGCAGCCTTCTTGTCCGATGAAAAGGACGTGGTGTCGCGATAGATCCGGTCCAGATCCGCGTGTCGGCTCAACAGGATAGAGCCATCCGGCTGTTTCAGCACCGGCGCATCGGCCAGGAGCGCATCATAAAAGGGAAAGGGATCTTCGACAAATCCGTCCGGCGGATTGGCCAGATCGAAGGCGCGGATACTATCGGTGGCTGGCTGTTTGCTCACGTGTGCTCCTCCCAGAACATTCCGTAAGGTCATCCGCCCATCCGTGAGTGTCAATCACCATGCGGGAAAATTCCGCAACGAAACCGGCGTGACAGGATCGCGCAACCCGCATATGTTCGCCTTATGTCCTCGCCCATCTCATCGATCCGCAATCTTGGTCCCGCCTCGGAAGAAGCCTTTGCCCGTGCCGGCATCCATTCCGCCGAAGAGCTGAGGGATCTTGGCGCCGATGCCGCCTATGCACGGCTGTTGCAGGCGGGCAGCCGCCCCCATTTCATCGGCTACTACGTGCTGGTGATGGGGCTTCAGGGCCGCCCCTGGAACGATTGCAAGGGGGAGGAGAAGAAGACCCTGCGCAAGCGGTTCGACCAGATCAAGGCCGAAAACAAAACGGCCACGACCCAGGCTGCCGGCCTGTCACGGCTTGAGCGCGAGCTGGACGCCATCGGTGTCATCCCCCGGCGCGGGTGAGGTACCTCAGCAAAGAAAAAGGCCGCGCAGGTCTCCCCGCACGGCCCGAATTCCTGATCAGGACAGATCCGGCTTAGCCGACCAGTTCCAGACCGGAGAAGAAGTAGGCGATTTCAACCGCTGCGGTTTCCGGTGCGTCGGAACCGTGGACGGAGTTTTCGCCAACCGATTCTGCGAACTCGGCGCGGATGGTGCCGGGGGCCGCATCGGCGGGGTTGGTGGCGCCCATGATTTCGCGGTTTTTCGCGATGGCACCTTCACCTTCCAGAACCTGGCAGACGATCGGCTCGGAGGACATGAATTCGCACAGTTCGTCGTAGAAGGGACGCTCGGCGTGCACTTCGTAAAACTTGCCAGCCTGTTCCTTGGTCAGGTGGATGCGCTTTTGCGCGACGATGCGCAGGCCAGCTTCTTCGAACTTGGCGTTGATCGCGCCGGTCAGGTTGCGGCGGGTTGCATCGGGCTTGATGATCGAAAAGGTGCGTTCCAGAGCCATCGGGCGTTCTCCATTCCAAAATGCGGGCACGGGGGCAATTCCCGCGCCGGATATCTCGCGCGCCGCCTAGCATGCCTGCGCCCGCATGGGAAGGGCCGAGTTGCGCCAAGAGGCCATTTACACGCGCCCAGGCGGCACAGCGGCGTGTCAGCCCGCCTCGGGCAAGGGATCGCACCGATCGACCCAGCGCACATAAAGCGCAGAGGCCAGCGCCATGATGCTGGAACAAAGGATGATGCCCAGCACCGCGAAAGGCGCGAGGTGAGGCTCCACCAATGCGCCGGTCAGCGAGGTGATCACCGCGCCAAGCGCCACCGACAAGGCGCCCGAAAGCCCCGAGGCGCTGCCCGCCAGGTGGGGGCGCACCGACATCAGACCGGCACTGGCATTGGCGATCGTAAGCCCGTTGCCGAACCCCACAAGGATCGCCGAGCCGAAGAAGACCGGAACCGATCCCTGCCCCAGTGCAAACAGGATCAGACCTGCCAGCGGGCCAAGGGTCGCACTGATGCGCCCGGCAATGATCAGCGTCAAAAGCGGCACCCGGCCCGCAACCCGGCCGGTGATGAAATTGCCCAGCATGAAGCCACCGGTGATGATGCCGATCCCAAGCCCCACCATGGCCGGGCTCAGGTCAAACCAGGCCGCCGCCACCAGGGGCGCACCGGTGATGAAGGCAAAGAAGCCGCCAATGGAGAAGGCGACACACAGGCTGTAGCCCCAGAACCGGCGCGAGGCCAGCAGCTCGGGGTAGGTGCGCATCTGGGCGCCAAAGGTGGCGGACCGGTTGCCGTTGGTCTCACCCCAGTCGCCCCAGGCCAGGGCCAGCATGCCAAGGCCCAGCACGGTATAAAGGACAAATCCCGCCCGCCAGCCAAAGGCCATTTCCAGGAAACCGCCCAGCATCGGCCCCAGCATCGGCGCCAGGGCCATCGCCATGGAGACATAGCCCATCTTGCTGGCGGCCTCTTGGGCGCTGTGCATGTCGCGGATCGCGGCACGCGACACCACCTGCCCCGCAACCACCGCGCCCTGCGCCAGGCGAAAGCCCAAGAACACCCAGATCGATTGCGCCAAGGCGCAGCCGATAGAGGCTGCAACGAAGATCGCAATCGACAAGAGCATCACCGGACGCCGCCCAAAGCGATCCGACAGCGGCCCCATCACCAGTTGCAGCACCGCGGAAATCGCCAGATACCCGGCAATCGACAGGTTCACCAGGCCATAGTCGGCCTGGAAATCCTCTCCGATCCGGGCCAGTGACGGCAGAAACATGTTGAGCGACAGCACCGACAGGGCGGTGCCGAAGATGAGCGTCACGATGTGAGGCGCCGTTTGCGCAGGCCGCATGGGGAGATCACCGACAGGAAAGGTATCAATGTGATCCAGCTAGCACGCAACCCCAGGAAGGACCAGTTGCAACGCGGCGTCTAATGGCGCTGGTTTGCCCCCATCGGCTCTGTTATGAGCGCTGCCATGTTACGCATTCAGGACATCACCTATTCGGTCGAAGGCCGCCCCCTGTTCGACGGGGCCAGCGCCACCATTCCCACCGGTCACAAGGTCGGCCTTGTGGGGCGCAACGGCACCGGCAAGACGACGCTGTTCCGCCTGATCAAGGGCGAGCTGTCGCTGGAGGGCGGCAGCATCTCCCTGCCCTCCAAGGCGCGGATCGGCGGTATCGCGCAGGAGGCACCCGCCTCGGATGTGTCGCTGATCGACACGGTTCTGGCGGCCGATACCGAACGCGCCGCCCTGATGGCGGAGGCGGAAACCGCGACCGACCCTGCCCGCATTGCCGAGGTTCAGACCCGCCTGGCCGATATCGACGCCTGGTCGGCAGAGGCGCGTGCCGCCTCGATCCTCAAGGGGCTTGGCTTTGACGAAGAGGCGCAGCAACGTCCCTGCGCCGATTTCTCGGGCGGCTGGCGGATGCGGGTGGCCCTGGCGGCGGTGCTGTTCTCCGAACCGGACTTGCTTCTCCTGGACGAACCGACCAACTATCTGGATCTCGAAGGTGCGCTCTGGCTTGAGGCCTATCTTGTCAAATACCCCCATACGGTGATCATCATCAGCCACGACCGCGAGCTGCTCAATCGATCGGTCGGCGGCATCCTGCATCTGGAGGATCGCGGGCTGATTTACTATGGCGGCAACTACGACCAGTTTGCCCGCCAGCGCGCCGCCAACCGCGCCAATCAGGCCGCCGCCGCCAAGAAACAGGAAGCGCAGCGCGCCCACCTGCAGGCCTTTGTGGACCGGTTCAAGGCCAAGGCCAGCAAGGCCAAACAGGCGCAAAGCCGCGTCAAGATGCTGGAAAAGATGGAGACCATCCGCGCCCCCGAAGATGCGGCGCGCACCGTTTTCACTTTTCCCGAGCCCGAGGAACTGTCGCCGCCGATCATCGCCATGGAGGGCGGCTCGGTCGGCTATGGCGACAAGGTGATCCTGTCGCGCCTCAACCTGCGCATCGATCAGGATGACCGGATCGCGCTCTTGGGCAAGAACGGTGAGGGCAAATCGACCCTGTCGAAACTGCTCTCAGATCGCCTGAAGCCGATGTCCGGCAAGATCACCCGCTCCGGCAAGCTGCGCATCGGCTTCTTTGCCCAGCACCAGGTGGACGAGCTTTATATCGACGAAACGCCGCTACAGCACCTGCAGCGCGAGCGCCCCGAGGAAGGCCAGGCGAAACTGCGCGCCCGCCTTGCGGGGTTTGGGCTGGGGGCAAATCAGGCCGATACCGAGGTCAGGCGCCTGTCGGGCGGGCAGAAGGCGCGCCTGTCGCTCTTGCTGGCCACGCTGGATGCACCGCATCTGTTGATCCTCGACGAGCCGACCAACCACCTGGATATCGAAAGCCGCGAAGCTCTGGTCGAGGCGCTGACCGCCTATACCGGCGCCGTGATCCTGGTTAGTCACGACATGCACCTCTTGAGCCTGGTGGCGGATCGGCTCTGGCTGGTCTCGAAAGGGACCGTGGCGCCCTACGAGGGGGATCTCGCCTCTTATCGGGCGCTCTTGCTGGAAAAGGACAAACCCGCCCCGAAAGCATCTTCGCCCAAGCCCAAGCCGAAACGCCCCTCCCGCGATGCCATGCTGGCCCTGCGATCCGAGGCGCGCAAGGCAGAGGACCGCGTCAACAAGCTGACCGAGATGAAGGACAAGCTGGACATCAAGCTGGCCGATCCGGAGCTTTACGAGGTAGAGAAGAAGGACGAGGCCCGCATCTGGCAGGCCAAGCACGCCGAGGTGATGGAGGCGCTGGAGCGCGCCGAGACCCTGTGGATGCGCGCCCTTGAGAAACTGGAAAAGGCCGAAGCCCTATGATTGACACGGCCTTTCTGATCACCTCCTTTGTCACGCTGTTTGTTATCATCGATCCCATTGGCCTGACCCCGATTTTTTTGGCGCTGACCCAAGGCATGAGCGCGCGCCATCGGCGCGGCGTCGCCATCCGGGCCTCGCTCACGGCCACGTTCATCCTGGCGCTCTTCACCCTGTTCGGGGAGGCGGTTCTGGCCTTTGTCGGCATCTCCATGCCCGCCTTCCGGGTGGCAGGGGGCGCGCTGTTGTTCCTGACCGCGCTCGACATGCTGTTCGAACGACGCACCAAGCGGCGCGAACACCAGGGCGAGGAAGCCACCGAACAGGAGGATCCATCGGTTTTCCCGATCTCGATCCCGCTGATCGCGGGGCCGGGTTCGATCGCGACGGTGATCCTGCTGGCAGGTCAGAAACCGGGGATCGAAGGCTTCGTTCTGGTGATGAGCATCGTTCTGGCGGTGCTGGCGCTGATGCTGGTGATGTTCATGGTCTCGGGCGTGTTGGAGCGTCTTCTCGGCAAGACCGGCATCAATGTGGTGACGCGGCTGCTGGGCATGCTGCTCGCGGCGCTGTCGGTGCAGTTCATTCTGGACGGTCTGCGCGCCTTTGGCTTTGCCGGGGGCTAGACCCCAAGGGCTAGGAACTCGGCTCAAACTTCCTACATCAAGGGCCAGGAGGCGCGCACATGAGCGATATGGACTATGGCCGGGTGATCTATCTGGTGCTGCTGCTGTTGGCCGTGGGATCCTGGGTCTTTGTGCAGAACCGGCAATCCCTTGGCAAGACGGTGCAATCCCTGGCGATCTGGGCCTTCATCTTCCTCGGCGTCATCGCGGGCTACGGCCTGTGGGGGGATATCCGCCAGACCGTGATGCCGCAGCAAAGCGTGATGACCGAACAAGGCCGGGTCGAGGTGCCCCTGGCACGGGACGGGCACTACTATCTCACGCTCTCGGTCAATGGCGCGCCGGTGAATTTCCTGGTGGATACCGGCGCCAGCCAGGTGGTGCTGAGCCGCAAAGATGCCGAACGAGCCGGGATTGACACCGAAAGCCTCGCCTATCTGGGCCGCGCGCAGACCGCCAATGGCGAAGTGCGCACCGCCTCCACCTGGGTCGAGGAGATGTCGCTCGGCGGAATCACAGACAAGGGCGTGCGCGTCTGGGTCAACAGCGGCGACATGGAGAAATCGCTTCTGGGCATGGGCTACCTGCAGCGTTGGTCCCGGATCGAGATCCAGAACCGCGCCCTGGTTCTGACCCGCTAGACTGGCTCAGACCCGCCAGGATGTGCAAATCCGCCAAGATGTGCGAACCCGCTAGGCCAGAGCGCCCAACCTGAGCGGATTACTTGCTGAGCCGCGCCTTGGGGTAACCGGCACCACGCACCCTGTTCAAAGCCGCCTCCCCGGCCCCGTCACCCGTGAAGGGACCAGCCAGAACCACCTTATAGGGTTTCCCGTTGCGGGTCGCCGTGCCCAGACGTACGGGCAAGCCCGTGCTACGCGCCAGGGCCTGGGCCGCGCGGCGTGCCGCTTCGGGATCGGCAAAGGTTGCGGCGCGCACATAGCGGCGCGGACCAGCGTCGGATGATGCTGTCTCGGCTGCCGGATCAGAACGGGTGGACAGGCGCATCATCAGCGGTTCGCGTGCTTCGGCCGCACTGCGCGCCTGATGTCCGGACAGGCGCACCGTCGGGCGATCCAGCGGCTGTCTCACCAGGGTGCGCGGCACCTTGTCGGTCCAGATTTCCGCCATCCGGGCGTCGCCCTCGGCGGTCCGCTGGGCGCGCATCGCATTCATCCGGTCGTCGTCCCGTTCGACACGCACATATCCCGGAGGAACAGTTGCGTCCTGGCGGATCACGGCCGATGCAATTGTACGCTCGGCCCGGCGCAGGTTCAGGCGATCATCCTTCCAGACCGGGCGATACCCCTCGGGCACGGAAAGATCGCTGCTATAGCGCCGCTGATGATAGACATGGGCCGGGACGACAGGCGTATTCGGCGCCAGCTGTAGGGAAGAGTTTTGATCGTAGCGTCCCCCACGACCATAGGTCACCGGAGATTCCGCTTGCGGGCCGCAGCGCACGTTCGCCCCGCTGTTGATATACTGCTGGCTGATGGCCGAAGCACCGGGACATCCACCCGCCGCAGGTGAGACCTGCCGGATCACCGGCGCGGGGGCAGGCGCAACCGGCGCCGGTTTGACGACCCGCGGCGGCACTGAGGCAGTCACCCGGGCCGGGGTGGCGCTGGTGCTGCTGGCGGTGCGTCGCGGCTTGGCGGTGGTCACGACCCGTGGCGCGGGCGCTGGCGTTCGAACCGAGGCCGCAGGCGCGGTTTGCGCCGCCGCGGCGCTGGCCGTCGTCGTCGTTGCGCCACCTGGGCGCTGCGATTCTGGCAAGGTGATCATCTCAAACGCCGGAGCACCACCGGTTCCTGTCTTGGTCGTTCCTGCGATGGTGGTCGGCTTGTAGCCACACAGCTGCTTGCGGCTGCGGGTGACCCGCGGCACCCAGCTCACATTGCCGTCGATACCCGCACGGATGTAGATACAGCCACGGCTGTCCACATATTGCTTGCCCTTGTAAGAGGCGGGCGGAACTTCCGATGGCGGACCCGACGCACGCAGTGTCTGCGCCTCTGCCCCTTGAAGGCCAAATGTGCCTGCAATCAAGGCGAGCGCGACAATTCTTGTTATTCTCATGAGACAGCCCCACAACATATGGGCGCAGGATGCCTGAAAATGAAATTTGAGTAAACCCGGCGGCAGGACAATCTTCCTGCCACCGCGCAATTTGTTTCCATGTCCAGTCAAGGCGCGCGAACCTGCGCGCCGCTCCCCGTTCCAGGCGGCGGGCGACCGTTTACTTGGTGCCGAACATCCGGTCGCCGGCATCGCCCAAACCGGGCATGATATAGCCCTTCTTGTTGAGCTCGCGATCCAGCGCGGCGGTCACGATCGGCACATCCGGGTGCGCCTCTTTCATGCGGGCAACCCCCTCGGGGGCGGCCAGCAGACACAGGAAGCGGATATTGTTGGCACCTGCCTCTTTCAGCAGGTCAATCGCCGCCACCGAAGAGTTGCCAGTGGCCAGCATCGGATCGACCGCGATCACCAGACGATCCTTCAGACCTTCGGGCGCCTTGAAGTAGTATTGCACCGGCTGAAGGGTCTCTTCGTCGCGGTAAAGACCGACAAATCCGACCCGGGCCGAGGGGATCAGCTCCAGCACGCCGTCCAGCATGCCGTTGCCCGCCCGTAGGATCGACACCAGTGCCAGTTTCTTGCCTGCCAGGATCGGTGCTTCCATTTCTTCCATCGGCGTTTCGATGGCGGTTGTGGTCAGCGGAATCTCGCGGGTGATCTCATAAGCGAGAAGCTGGGTGATCTCGCGCAGCAGGCGGCGGAAACCGGCGGTGGAGGTGCCCTTGTCCCGCATCAGGGTCAGCTTGTGCTGCACCAGCGGGTGATCGACAACGGTCAGATGATCGGACATAGCGGCATTCTCCTACAGAAATCTCTGTTCTCTCTTATGCGCCCTTGCCCCGGACAGGCAAGCCGGAAGGCCAAAGCCGTCACAGAAAGCTGCGACCGGGGCCTGTGCTTGGCACGGCAAGATGCGCGGCCAGCGAAACACCGACATCGGCAAAGGCACGGGCGCCGATAGGGCCTGCCCGCCCCGCCCCCGCCACCAGCACCGGCACCTGTTCGCGGGTGTGATCGGTTCCGGGCCAGGAGGGATCATTGCCATGATCGGCGGTCAGCACCAGGATGTCACCCTGGCGCAGGCGCGGCAGCAGCTTGCCGATTTCGGCATCGAACCATTCCAGCGCCCGGGCATAGCCCGAGATATCGCGCCGGTGCCCGTAAAGGCTGTCGAACTCGACAAAGTTGGCAAAGGTCAGGCTACCGTCTTCGGCCGTGTCGATGGCCCCTGCCAGATGCTGCATCAATTCGGCATCGCTGCCCTTTTTCAGGGTGTCGATGCCGCTCATGGTGAAGATATCGCCAATCTTGCCGATGGCATGAACCCTGCGCCCCGCATCCTGCACCCAGTTGGTCAGCAGCTTTGCAGGCGGCGCAATGGCAAAGTCGCGCCGGTTGGTGGTGCGGGTGAACCCAGCCTCGGGCGTACCGACAAAGGGACGCGCAATCACCCGGCCCACTTTCATCTCATGCAGGCGCGGCGCCACCGCGCGGCACAACTCCAACAGGCGTTCCAGGCCGAAGGTCTCTTCATGGGCGGCGATCTGGAAGACGCTATCGGCGGAGGTGTAACAGATCGGCGCGCCGGTCTGCATGTGTTCGGCGCCATGGCGCGCAATGATCTCGGTGCCGGAGGCGTGGCAATTCCCGAGGATGCCCGGCGCACCCGCAGCCTTTGCCACAACGGCGCTCAGATCCGCTGGAAAGGCAGGATCAGTGTCGGGAAAGAAATGCCAGTTCCAGGGCACGGGCAGACCAGCCAATTCCCAATGCCCCGAAGGCGTATCCTTGCCGGGGCTGACTTCGGCGGCGCAGCCCCACAGCCCTTCGGGCGTGGCCGCCAACCCCGGAACGGGCACGGAAGAGGCCAGCCGCATGGCGGATCCAAGGCCCAGCCGATCGAGGTTGGGCAGGTTGAGCGGGCCGCTGCGCCCCTCTTCGGCGCGCCCCTCGGCGCAGGCCTGAGCAATATGGGCCAGCGTGTTGGCGCCCAGATCCGGCAGATCGCCATTGTAGAAACGGTGCGCATCCGGCGCGCCGCCAAGGCCAACGGAATCCATCACCACAAGAAAGGCACGGGGCATCAGGTAATCCTTTCATGGATGAGCGGAGGCAGCTCCGGCGCCGTCCTAGAAATGGTGATCGCCGCCCGCACCTCTGCGGCGGCACGGTCGGCGGCATCCTCGCGCGATGCATGGATGCGCGCCATCGGCGTACCGCGCGCGACCCTGGTGCCAAGCGGCAGGATATCCGACAGGCCCACTGCCGGGTCCACCAGGTCGCTCTCCACCATCCGCCCGCCACCAAGGCGCACCACGGCAAGGCCCAGCGCCTCGCCATCGATGGCGCTGATATAGCCTGCCTCCGGTGCTGTCACCTCGCGGATGACGCTGGCCTCTGGCAGGACTCGGGCCCAGCCCGTGGCAAAATCCCGAGGGCCACCCATGGCCGCCACCATCGTTACGAACCGCTTGGCAGCCCGGCCATCCCGCAAGGTCGCCGATAGCTGCTCTGCCGCCTCTTCCTCTGTCTTGCAAAGCCCCGCCTGCACCAGAAGCACCGCTCCGAGCGCCACGGTGATCTCGGCCAGGGGACCAGAGGTCTCGCCAGTCAGAACGCGCATGACCTCGGCCACCTCCAGCGCATTGCCAAGGGAGGGCGCCAGCGGCTGGCTCATATCGGTGATCAGCGCCGAGGTCGCACAGCCCGCCGCATTGGCGGTATCGACCAGCGACTGCGCCAGCGCGCGGGCATCATCGATGGATTTCATGAAGGCGCCAGAGCCGAGCTTCACGTCCAGCACCAGCGCATCGGGGCTGGCGGCCAGCTTCTTGGACAGGATCGAAGCGGTGATCAGGTCGAGGCTTTCGACCGTGGCGGTCACATCGCGGATCGCATATAGCCGCTTGTCAGCCGGGGCAATCCGGGAGGTGGCGCCGACGATGGCGCAGCCGACATTGCGCATCAGCTCCTGCAGGCGCTCTTCGCTGACATTGATCGAAACCCCGGGGATGGCTTCCATCTTGTCCAGCGTTCCGCCGGTATGCCCCAGCCCCCGCCCCGAAATCATCGGCACATAGGCGCCGCATGCGGCCAGCGCGGGCGCCAGCAACAGCGAGACGCAATCCCCCACACCGCCGGTGGAATGCTTGTCCAGCACCGGACCGTCCAGATCCCATGTCAGCACATCGCCGCTGTCGCGCATGGCCAGCGTCAGCGCGCGGCGCCCCTCGGTGCTGAGGCCCCGCAGGCAGACCGCCATGGCAAAGGCGCCGGCCTGCGCATCGCTGACCGCGCCATTGGCCAGCCCTTCGGCAAACCAGCTGAGATCGGCGTCACTGGGTGTCTCGCCCCGGCGCAGGGCAGCGTTGATCGCACGGGCATCCATGGCCGGTTATTGTCCGTCCATATGGCAGGTCTCAAAGGCGCCGGGCAGCAGGTCGGCAATGGTGCTGGCCCGCTCGGCGCCACGGGTGGTGCCCATGGTGACGGGTACATCCCCTGCCCCGAACTCCGCCAGTTTCTGACGGCACCCGCCGCAGGGCGGCACCGGATCGGGGCAATCGGCGATCACATAGACCTCGGTAATTTGCTTTTCGCCCGCGGCAACCATGGCGGCAATCGCGCCGGCTTCGGCGCAGGTGCCTTCCGGGTAGGCGGCGTTTTCCACGTTGCAGCCCACATAGACCGTGCCAGAGGCCGCGCGGATGGCGGCCCCGACCTTGAACTTGGAATAGGGCGCATGGGCGTTTTCACGAACGGCGGTGGCGGCGTCTTTCAGGCTCATGATGTCTCCAGGCTCATGATGTCTCCAGGCTTGTGGTGAAGCTTCCCGGCAGGCTGACTTCCAGAAGTTCCAGATCGTCCGAGGCATCGCTGAGCCGGGTTTTCATACCCGGCGGTATCACGAAGGCATCCCCGGTTTCCAGAGCGTAAGGCTCCCGCCCCTCCCCGTGCAAGGTCACAGTGCCCGCCATCACGAAGGTGAAGAGGATATCGGTGTCATGGCTGGCCCAGGGGCTGTTTCCGGCATCCGCACCTTCGCCGGGGCGCACCACCTGCACCGAGGCAACGCCCTTGGTGTTTTCGTTGATGGTGGTGTCACGGCAGATGAAGCCCGGCAGGCGGAAGGGCACCCAGTCTGCCCCTGCGGCCTGATTGTAGACAAACCGCTGCCCCTGCCATTCCCGGTCCGGGAGGTAATCCGGCGTCGGCAGGGTCATCTCATGGTCGATTTCGGTCACATGTTCCGCCGGAACGCCGATCTCGATCACCTGCACGTTGTCGCTGGCCTCCAGCACGCGGTGGCGGATCTCGGGCGGCTGGATAAAGCAATCGCCCGCCGTCAGGCGCATCTTCTCGCCCTGATCTTCATAGACCACATCGACCCAGCCGTGGATGCAGAAGATCAGCTGGAACCCGACCCGGTGGAAATGCACCATGTCCGGCACCGGGCCGCCATCGGGAATGCGGATGTGGCTGGCGATAATCGAGCCGCCCAGGCGATCCGGCACCAGGTCGCGGTAGTGCATGCCCGCGCGCCCGATGATCCAGGGCGCCTGATCCTTCAGCCTGCGCACCACGAAGGAATGCACCGTCTCGGGCATCACCAGCGGCGGGTTACGCTCCTCGATCTCGATCTTGGTACCATTGGGCGCGGTCAGGGTCCGCGCGCCATCGGCGAATCCTTCCGGGTCCTCGGTCAGGATCCGCAGGGTGCCCGGGCCTTCCGGTGCGCCCCGCTCGATGCGCAGACGCAGCCCATGGCCGGAAAACACCCCGATGCGCGGATCATCCGCCGGATAGATCATATCCAGCTTCATTCCCAATACCTTGGTATAGAAGGGAATATCGTCGCGCAGCTCTTCTGTGGGCAGCCGCATCTCGGCAATGGTCTCTGCCATTCTGGTCTCCCTGAGGGTAATTTAATGATCTTTTAAACTCACGGCACAGTGATCCCATTGCCGGGGATGTGCAAGGATATGCCGATCACATCGATGACAGCTACCCGCTGAGCGGAAATCGCTGTTTCCCTTCGATCCAAAGTAGTTTAACGCTAAACTATCAGTTTTGGAGCCCTTGCAATGTCCGATACACCCAACCTGCGCGACGCCGCCCTGCGCTATCACGAGTTCCCTCGCCCCGGAAAACTGGAGATCCGTGCCACCAAACCGATGGCGAACGGGCGCGACCTGGCGCGGGCCTATTCGCCGGGCGTTGCCGAGGCCTGCCTGGAGATCAAGGACGACCCCGCAAACGCGGCGCGCTATACCTCGCGCGGCAACCTGGTGGCTGTGGTCTCCAACGGTTCGGCGGTTCTGGGGCTTGGCAATATCGGCCCGCTGGCCTCCAAGCCGGTGATGGAGGGCAAGGCGGTCCTGTTCAAGAATTTCGCGGGCATCGACTGTTTCGACCTGGAGCTGAACGAAAGCGATCCGGAAAGGCTCGCCGATCTGGTCTGCGCGCTGGAACCCACATTCGGCGCCATCAACCTGGAAGACATCAAGGCCCCCGACTGTTTCATCGTCGAGAAGATCTGCCGGGAACGCATGGGCATCCCGGTCTTTCATGACGATCAGCACGGCACCGCCATTGTGGTCGGGGCGGCGGCGCGCAATGCGCTGCATGTGGCGAAAAAATCCTTCGCGGACATCAAGGTGGTTTCTACTGGTGGTGGCGCTGCGGGCATTGCCTGCCTCAACATGCTGGTGAAGCTGGGCGTCAAGCGCGAGAATATCTGGCTTTGCGATCTGCATGGGCTGGTCTACGCGGGCCGCACCGAGGACATGAACCCGATGAAGGCCGCCTTTGCCCAGGAGACCGAGCTGCGGACCTTGGACGATGTGATCGAGGGCACCGATCTGTTCCTCGGCCTGTCCGGCCCCAATGTGCTGCAGCCCGATCACGTGGCCAGGATGGCCGCGCGGCCCATCATCTTTGCCCTGGCCAACCCCACCCCCGAGATCATGCCGGATGAGGCCCGCAAGGTGGCGCCCGATGCGATCATCGCCACCGGGCGCAGTGACTTTCCCAACCAGGTCAACAACGTCCTGTGCTTTCCCTTCATTTTCCGCGGCGCCTTGGACGTGGGCGCGACCGAGATCAACGATGCCATGCAGATTGCCTGCGTCGAGGGCATCGCGGCGCTGGCCCGCGCCACCACCTCGGCCGAGGCGGCAGCGGCCTACAAGGGAGAGCAGCTGACCTTTGGCGCCGATTACCTGATCCCCAAACCCTTTGATCCGCGCCTCGTCGGCATTGTCTCCTCTGCCGTGGCCCGTGCCGCGATGGAAAGCGGTGTCGCCACCCGCCCGATCGAGGATCTGACCGCCTATCGCGCCAAGCTGAACCAGACCGTGTTCAAATCGGCCCTGCTGATGAAACCGGTGTTCGAGGCCGCCCGCGCCGCATCGCGCCGCATCGTCTTTGCCGAGGGCGAGGACGAGCGCGTGTTGCGCGCCGCTCAGGAGGTGCTGGAGGAAACCACCGAGACCCCGATCCTGATCGGCCGCCCCGAGGTGATCGAGGCGCGCTGCGAAAAGCTCGGCCTGCGCATCCGCCCCGGCACCGATGTCGAGATCGTCAACCCCGAGAACGATCCGCGCTATTACGACTATTGGAACAGCTATCACCAGACCATGGAGCGCCGCGGCGTGACCCCGGATCTGGCCAAGGCGATCCTGCGCACCAATACCACCGCCATCGGAGCGATCATGGTGCAGCGCGGCGATGCGGACAGCCTGATCTGCGGCACCTTCGGCGAATACCGCTGGCACCTGAACTACGTGACGCAGGTTCTGGGCGGCGGCACCTATGCGCCTCATGGGGCGCTGTCGATGATGATCCTGGAAGATGGCCCGCTGTTCATCGCCGACACGCAGGTTCGGATCGAACCCAGCCCCGAGCAGATCGCCCAGACCGTGATGGGCGCCGCGCGGCATGTTCGCCGTTTTGGCCTCACGCCGCAGATCGCGCTCTGCTCGCAATCTCAGTTCGGCAATATCGACTGCGACACCGGTGCCAGGCTGCGGGCGGCCATCGACATTCTGGATCGCGAGAAACGCGATTTCATCTACGAGGGCGAGATGAACATCGACACCGCCCTGGATGCCGACCTGCGGGAACGCATCTTCCCCAACTCCAGGCTGGAAGGGGCCGCAAATGTGCTGGTCTTTGCCCATGCGGATGCGGCCAGCGGGGTGCGCAATATTCTGAAGATGCGCTCGGACGGGCTGGAGGTCGGACCGATCCTGATGGGGATGGGCAACCGCGCCCATATCGTCAGCCCGTCGATCACCGCGCGCGGCCTGCTCAACATGGCCGCCATCGCCGGAACCCCGGTCGCCCACTACGGATGACCGGCCGCGGATGATCAACTGCGGATGATCAACTGCGGATAAGCCGGGGCGAATAGCCCCGCCCGCCCCGGCACCTGCCGGGCCTGCCAGGCCTGCCCTGTGGCTGGCGGCCTGCCGCAGTTGGCAGGGGGGCAGGGCTACAGGCCCGAACACGGCAACATATCTAAAAATGCTAATATCAACACAATAATAACCCCCGACACTTAACAGTGACAGAACCACCTGTCTGCGCGCGAGCGGGTGGTCGTGGCACCGGCTCGAGATCATTTATCTCCAGTGCCTCGGCAAGGCGACGCAGGGTTTTGAAAAAGCCCCGATCCAAGGGTTGAACGAGTTGACGGTGAGTAATCCCAATAGCGCCTTTCCCGGCACTGCCCCTGCGGCAGAGACGGAAGGCTGCTCCACGGAGCAAAGGGCAGAGATTGATCTGTGCCTGGTGCGGCATGGCTATAACAATTACCTGTCCAATATCGTGGTCAATGTCGCCTGCGGCTTGGGGCTTTACGCGGAATTCTATATCACCGGCAACAACTCCGCGCTTGTCACCGCTCTGATCGTCGGCTTGCTTGTGCTGTCTTTGGGACGCGTCCTTGCCGGGCGCAGTGACATTCAGCGCCTGCAAGCGGCGGATACGCCCCCTTCGGACGTGGCGCGCGGCGCCAGGCGCTACTTTCTTGGCATGTCTGTCGGGGTTGCCCTGTGGGGTACCCTGCTGCATCTGGCGCTTCAAAGCGGCAATGACAACCTGAAGTATTTTGCCATTATCGTGGTCTCCGCTATGGCATCGGGTGCGACCGGCGTCATCGCGCCTTTGTTGAAATCGGGCCGCGTCTATATCAGCGGCTTGCTCATAGTGATCATTGCAGAATTGCAGCTGCAACCCGAACCGCAGCACGTTCTGAGCCTGCTGGTCGCGACCTTTTGGGGCGTGATGCTGGTCACCCATGGCCGCAACCACAATATCCTGCGCAACTCGATTGAGCTGCAGATGCGGAACCGAAGCCTGGTGGACGACCTGCGCGTGCAGCAGGAGGCCTTGACCGAGTTCAACGCCACCCTGGAAGATCGTGTCAAGCGACGCACCAGCGATCTCAAACGCCTGGCCGAACGCGACAGTCTCACGCAACTCTACAACCGGCGCGGCATCATCCAATGGGTCGAAGACCAGCGCCACCGGATCCCCGAAGGTCATGCCTTTGCGGTCATTTTCATCGATCTGGACCGGTTCAAACAGATCAATGACGGCATGGGACATGCCACCGGAGACTGCACCCTTGCGGAAATCGGACAGCGGCTGGCCGAGGCCGCGCCGGATCTCTGTGCCTTCTGTCGCTGGGGCGGCGATGAGTTCGTCGGGCTTCTGGCGGCACCCGAAGACCGCTGTGCCGATATCGGCCATGAATTCACCGCCCAGCTGCGCGCCATCGTGCAAAGACCAGTCAACTTCAGCAACCGCGAGGTCTCGGTCGGCTTCAGCGCCGGACTTGCCGTCTGCCGCCCGCATCCGGTGGCGGTGAGCGAAGCGATCAGGTCCGCCGATCTGGCCGCCGGAGAGATCAAACGCACGGGGCGCGGCAATACCCTGCTTTACTCCCAGGATCTGGTGGCCGAGCAGGAACGCACCCTGATCATCGCCCAGCGCCTGAAACATGCCTTGGCCTCCGAGGAAATGCACCTGGCCTTCCAGCCGCTGGTCTGTTCCGACGATTTCTCCGTACATTCCTACGAGGTGCTGCTGCGCTGGGACAATCCGATCCTGGGCCGTATCAGCCCGGAGGAATTCATCCCCATTGCCGAGGACATCGGCGAGATCGTCAACATCGGCGAATTCGTACTCGACACCGCCCTGGCCACCTACACAGAGGAACTGGGGCGGGCATCGCATATCCGCCTGGCCCTGAACATCTCGCTGCGGCAACTGGTGGTGCCCGGGTTTGCCGAGTTTATCCTCGGCTACCTCGACAAATACGATTTGCCGCCCCGCATGCTGATCCTCGAGGTGACCGAGACCATCGTCGATGCCCGCAATCAGGACGCCATCATCGGCGTTCTGAACGACCTGCATTCGCTGGGCATCGAAATCCACATCGACGATTTCGGCACCGGCTATTCCTCGCTGTCAAGGCTGCATGAAATGCCGATTTCGGCGCTGAAGATCGACAAATCCTTCGTGCAGCAGATCGACGATCAGCGCTGCGCCATCATTGAGGGCAGCGTGATGATCGCCGAACGGTTCGGCGTGCACACCGTGGCGGAAGGGGTGGAAACCCTGGAGCAGGCCCGGCTGCTGCATGCCATCGGCGTGACCTACCTGCAGGGCTATCTGTTCGGCAAACCGGTAGAACATTTTGCCGAAGTCACCGTCGATTCCGATTTCCTGATCTGGTCGCAGGACAAGCAGAGCAAGGCCTCCTAGGCTCAGGGCCCGGGCGCTATTGCGCGGGCTCCTTCTCGGCCTTCTTTTCCCAGCGGCCGCTTTCCTCGGACCAGTATTGCGCCGCACATCCGGCATCGGTCAGGGTCTTCCACTGCACCCGCGCATGCTGCACCGCCTCCGGGTCGGTGCCATCGAAAAGGATGCAGACCCGTTCCAGCGCCTGCACCTCCTCGGGCGTCACCTCAGCCCCATCCACTGACATCACGCATGTCGGCTTGTTCGCCGCCTCTGTCGCCGTGGTCAGCAGGATCGGTTGATGCGCATCATGCGGGCCACCGGCCAGCCCGTGCGGCAGGAAGCTTTCATCGCCACCCAGCCAGAGCCGTTCATCCAGCCAGGCCAGCCGCTCGGCATCAGGGCCGCGCACCGCGATGCGCCAGCCCGCGCCGCGCGCCTTGTCCAGCAGCACCGGCAGCGTGTCCTGCAGCGGCCTGCGGGTCAGGTGGTAGAAGAAAGCGGCCCCCATGGCAGTGTCATTCCGCCTCGAAACGGTCCTGCACCAGGCGATTGAGCGCCATGACGCCCCAGCCAGTCGCGCCCTTCGGCGCATAAGAGGTATCGGTCTTGACCGAGGCAACACCGGCGATATCCAGGTGAATCCAGGGCGTGCCCTCCTGCACGAAGCGCTGCAGGAACTGCGCGGCAGTGATCGAGCCCGCCGGGCGCCCGCCCACGTTCTTCATATCGGCGATGCGCGATTTCAGCATGTCGTCATAGGCCTGGCCCAGCGGCATGCGCCAAGCGCCTTCATCCTCGGCACCCGCGGATTTCAGGAAGGCATCGCAGAGCTTGTCGTCATTGGAGAAGACACCGGCATTTTCATGACCAAGGCCGATGATGATCGCACCGGTCAGGGTGGCCAGATCGATCATCCCAGCCGGTTTGAAGCGGTCCTGCGCGTACCACATGACATCGCAGAGCACCAAACGCCCCTCGGCATCGGTGTTGATCACCTCCACCGTATCGCCCTTCATGGTCTTGACCACATCACCGGGACGGGTGGCATTGCCCGAGGGCATGTTCTCGACCAGCCCCACCAGGCCCACCACATTGGCCTTTGCCTTGCGCAGGGCCAGCGCCTTCATGGTGCCGGTAACAACGCCTGCGCCGCCCATATCCATGGTCATGTCTTCCATGCCCGCCGCCGGTTTCAGCGAGATGCCGCCGGTGTCAAAAACCACGCCCTTGCCCACCAGCGCTAGCGGTGCCTCGTCCTTGGGACCGCCCTTCCACTGCATCACCGCCACCTTGGAGGGGCTGTCGGACCCCTGCCCAACAGAGAGAAGGCAATGCATGCCCAGCTTCTCAAGATCCGCCTCTTCGAGGATCTCCACCTCGACACCGATCTCGCTGAGCCCTTCGATGCGGCGGGCAAATTCGCTGGTGGTCAGCACATTGGCCGGCTCGTTGATCAGATCGCGGGTCATATGCACGCCCTCGGCCACTGCCTGCAGGGGGGCAAAGGCGGCTGTCATCTCCTCGGGTCTTTTGTGGGCGATCACCACCTCGCCCGCCTGGGTTTCCTCTTTGGATGTCTTGTGCTGATCGAAATCATAGGCGCGCAGGGCAATCCCCATCGCCAGATCGGCGGCCCGGCTCATCGGGCCGGCCATCACGGTCATCGCCTTGCCCTTCGCCAGTTTGGCCAGTTCCGCACCGGCCTTGCGGGCCTCGGCCTGACTGATCCGCTTGGGCAGGACCAGCACATGCAGCGCCTCGGCCACCAGGCCCGAGGGCCAGTTCAGGCTGATCACCTGACCGGTTTTTGCGGATGTGAAGGTCTCGGAGTCTTTCAGCCGGGCAAGCGCGCCCTTGGTCAGCCGATTGGCGGTGCGGGCGGCCTGACCCATCGTGCCTTCAGGCGGCAGCACAACCACAAGATGGCCACTGATCTGTGCCAGCTGCTTGGGGTCGAAGGCGTCAAAACGGATCGGGGTCAGACCAGACATCTCATGAGCTCCTGTCGTCTTAGGCATGCGTTTTGCAACAGCTAGCCTGTGTGCCCCGGCTTGACCAGCCCGGAACCACCGCCCCTACCCGCCACAGGCTGCCTTTGCATATGGGGCGCGCAGATTGCAGTTTTCCCCGCCCGACAATTCCTTTAAGCTGCGGCAAAACAACAATGGCAAGATCTGGGGGGATCGGGTGTCACGCTACGACAGATACGTGCTGTCGCAATACCTGCTGTTCTTCGGCTTCTTTGCGCTTATTCTTGTTGCTGTTTTCTGGTTGAACCGGGCCGTTGTCCTGTTCGACCGGCTGATCGGTGACGGGCAATCAGCCCTGGTTTTCCTGGAATTCACCGCCCTGACCCTGCCGAATCTGGTGCGTATGGTGCTGCCGGTTGCCGCCTTTGCCGCTTCGATCTGGGTCACCAACCGGCTGCACAGCGAAAGCGAGCTGACGGTGCTGCGCTCGACCGGATCGAGCCCCTGGCAGATGGCCCGGCCTGCGCTGGCTTTCGGGCTGATCACCGCGCTGATGATGTCGGCGCTGACCCATGTTCTGCTGCCCGCATCGATCAGCCAGCTGGAAGTCCGGGAACGGGAGGTCTCCCGCAATGTCACGGCCCGGCTTCTGACCGAAGGCAATTTCCTGCATCCCACCAAAGGCGTGACCTTCTACATTCGCCAGATCGACCCGGACGGCACGCTTCGCGACGTCTTCCTCTCCGACCGCCGCGACCCCGATCGTGCCGTGACCTATACCGGCGCGCGGGCCTTTCTGGTACGCGACGAGGACCGCGCGCATCTGATCCTGGTGGAGGGCATGGCCCAGCGGCTGGATGCCAAAACGCGCAGGCTGTCGACCACCGTGTTTTCGGATTTTTCATACGATATCAGCGAACTGACCAAGAAGACGGAAAACCCCATCCGCAATATCCGCGCCATTCCCAGCCTTGAGCTCTTGACCGCGCGCGCAGAGGTGACCGCAACAGATGGCTATTCTGCCGGCACCCAGAGCGAAGAGCTGCATCTGCGCTTTGCCCAGGCATTGATCTGCGTGGTGGTGGCACTGATCGGGTTTTCCACCCTCATGCTGGGGACGTTTTCGCGCTTTGGGGTCTGGCGGCAGGCGCTTTTGGCCTTCCTGTTGCTGATCCTGGTCGAGGGCATGCGCGGGGTGGTGTCAGACCCGGTGATCAAGAACCCGGACCTGTGGCCGCTGATCTACCTGCCTGCGCTGATCGGGCTTTTCTTTGCGCTCGGGTTTCTCTATCTGGCCAGCCATCCCGGCCTGATGCATTGGCAGCGGCCCTCCAAACCGGGGGATCACCCGGCATGAAACTCGATCTCTACTATGCGCGCAGGTTCGCCCAGTGGTTCCTGATCATTACCAGCGTTTTGATGACCCTGGTGATCCTGATCGACCTCAACGAACAGATTCGCCGGTTTGACAGTCTGGAGCTGGGCGCGGGCCGGTTGATCGGGCTGACCCTGCTCAATGCCCCCGCGGCCTTCAGCGAATTCCTGCCGCTGATCATGATCCTCTCCACCATCGTGCTGTTTGTCGGCCTGGCGCGCAGCAGCGAGTTGGTGGTCACACGGGCGATCGGGCGATCGGGTCTGCGCGCCCTGGCCGCTCCGGTGATCGTGGCGGCGCTGATCGGTGTTCTGGCGGTCAGCATGCTCAACCCCATCGTGGCGGCGACCAGCAACCGGTTCAAGGCGCTCTCCGACACCTATCGCAACGGGGGCCCGGCGGCACTGTCCCTGTCCGGCGAAGGGCTGTGGCTGCGCCAGGGCAGCCCGGACGGGCAGTCGGTGATCCACGCCCGCGGCTATGGCAACGATGAGGCCGAGGCAGGCAATGCGGAGAATATCACCCTGTTTGACGTCACCATCCACGATTACGCGCCCGGCGGCGGCCCGATCCGCTATATCATTGCCGAAAGCGCGCGCCTGCAGGGAGAGGACTGGCTGCTGACCAAGGCCAAGGTCTGGCCCTTGACGATCGGCCTCAACCCCGAAAGCATCGCTGCCGAACATGACGTGCTGATCCTACCCACCACCCTGACCAGCGAGCGCATCCGCGACACCCTGGGCACCGCCGAGGGCATTTCCATCTACGACCTGCCGGCAACGATCCGGGATCTGGCCGCTGCCGGCTTTTCCACCAAACGCTATGAGGTCTGGTACCAGGTCGCATTGGCACGGCCCTTGTTCCTGGTGGCAATGGTGCTGGTCGGCGCCGCCTTCACCATGCGCCACACGAGGTTCGGAGGCACGGGCCTGGCGGTGCTTACGGCGGTGCTGCTGGGGTTTGGGCTTTATTTCATCCGCAATTTTGCGCAGGTTCTGGGCGAAAACGGCCAGATCCCGGTGGCCCTCGCCGCCTGGGCGCCTCCGGTGGCCTCAATCCTGCTGACGATGGGACTGCTTCTACATGCCGAGGACGGATAACATGCGCCGCGCCCTTCTCAGCCTTGCGCTGCTGCCCTGGCTTGGACTTGGCGCCCCCACCCGGGCAGAGCCCCCGGCCGGAGCAGAGAGCGCTTCGGCCCCGGCGATGCTGGTTGCCGACCGCGTCTTCATCACGCCCCAGCGGATTCTCGTGGCCACCGGCAATGTGGAGGCCTTTCAGGGCGATGTGCGCTTGCGGGCGCAAAAGATCACCTATGATCAAAGCAATGGGACGCTGGAGATCGCGGGCCCGATCCGCATCGATCAGGGCGGCGATGTCACCATCCTGGCCAGCGCCGCCGAAATGGACCGTGATCTGCAGAACGGCATCCTGAGCAGCGCGCGCATGGTGTTCAAACAGCAGCTGCAACTGGCCTCGCTGCAGATGACCCGCGTCAGCGGCCGCTATACGCAGCTTTACAAAACCGCCGTGACCTCCTGCCATGTCTACGACGACGGGCGCCCGCCCCTGTGGCAGATCCGCGCCGAACGCGTCACCCACGACCAACTGGCGCAACAGCTCTACTTCGAGAATGCCCAGCTGCGCGTGCTGGACGTGCCCGTCTTCTATTTTCCGGGCATCCGCCTGCCGGATCCGACCCTGGAGCGCACCACCGGTTTTCTGATCCCGTCGATCCGTACCACCTCGAACCTTGGGTCAGGGGTGAAAGTGCCCTATTTCTTCCGGCTGGGCGATCACCGGGACCTGACGCTCAGCCCCTATATCTCCGGCAAGACCCGCACCCTGGAGGGGCGCTACCGCCAGGCCTTCCGGACCGGCCGCATCACTATCGAGGGCGCCCATACCCGCGACGACCTGCAAACGGGTGAAAGCCGTGGCTATATCTTCGCGCAGGGGCAGTTCGAGCTTCCCAAGGGCGTGAACCTGGACTTTGATCTGAAAACCGTCTCGGATGATGCCTATCTCGCCGATTACGGCCTGCAGGATCTCGACCGGTTGCGGTCAGAGGCGACCCTGACAAAGGCCCGGCGCGACATGCTGTTGCGGGCCGGCGTCTATCACTACAAGACGCTGCGCGACAGTGAACAGCAGGAGTTCATTCCCTCCGCCATCGCTGATGTGACCTATCAGCAGCGTTTCTCCCCCGGGCGCCTTGGCGGTGAGATGCGCCTCAGCCTCGAAGGCCACGGCCATCGCCGCCAATCGAACCTGACAAGCATCGGCCCTCTGCCGCAGGGACGCGATGTGGCGCGGCTGACGGCGGATGTGGACTGGCGCCGCAACTGGCGGCTGGCCTATGGCATTGTCGCCGAATGGCAGGTCGGAGCCGCAGCGGATGCCTTTTCGGTCTATAACGACGCCAATTTCGCCAACTCGGAAATCCGCCTTGCGCCGCGCAGCGCGCTGACCCTGCGCCTGCCGATGAGCCGCCGCAGCGCCGCAGGCCACAGCACCTATCTGGAACCGATCGTGCAACTGGGCTGGCGTGACGTCACCGGCGAAGCGGTGCCGGAAGACGAAAGCGGCTTTGTCGAGTTCGACCAGGGCAACCTCCTGGCCCTGTCCCGGTTCCCCGCCATCGACGCACGCGAAGAGGGCCTGACCCTGGTCTATGGCTTCAACTGGGCCCGCTACTCCACCAGCGGCTGGCAGGCCTTCGCCACCGTCGGCCAGGTCATCCGGCAGGATGCAGACCCGAGGTTCACCAAGAGTTCCGGACTTGGCGGCACCAGCTCGGATCTGCTGCTGGCAGGCCAGCTGAGGCTGAGCGAAGATCTGTCGCTGACAGCGCGCGGCCTGCTGAACGGATCATTGAACTTTTCCAAGGCGGAATTCCGCGGCGACTGGCGGCACAGCCGGGCCACCGTCGCCGGCACCTACCTGTGGTTGGGCACCGACCCGGCGGAAGGGCGCAGCGAAGAATCATCGGAAATGTGGTTCGACGGGACCTACGATATTTCCCCCTCCTGGCGCGCCAGTGCCAGCCTGCGCTACGACATCTCCGACGCCCGGGCCACCCGGGCCGGGTTCGGCCTTGCCTATAGCAACGAATGCGTCACGGTCGACGTGACGATCAACCGGCGCTATACATCGACAACAAGTCTTGAGCCTTCGACCGATTTTGGGTTTACCATCGCGTTGAACGGGTTCTCCGTGAACAGCGGCAACAAGAAGTACAGGCGATCATGCAGCAATACTTGACCTATCGGCATCTGGCCTCCCTGACACACCGCAGCCTGCGTTTTGCGAGCCGCCCTGCCGCAGCCGTTTTGACCTGCGCCGCGTTGCTGGCGTCTCCCCAACCTGCCCCTGCCCAAGGGCTGTTCTCGCCGGCGATCACCGTCGATGACGCGGTCATCACCCATTACGAGCTGGAACAACGGGCACGGTTCATGGCCGTCCTGCGCGTCCCCGGCGACCTGATGGAGGCCGCGCGCAAGGAGCTGATCAACGACCGCCTGAAACTGGTTGCCATGGAAGAGGCCGGAATTGCGGCCAGCGAGGACGAAATCACCACCGGCATGACCGAATTGGCGGGACGGGCGAATCTCTCCTTGAACGAATTTCTCTCGACCCTGCAGGAAAACGGTGTCGATCCTGAAACCGTGCGCGATTTTTCCCGCGTGGGCATCGGCTGGCGCGACCTGGTCAGCGCCCGTTTCCTGGCCCGTGCCCGCCCCACCGAGGCCGAGATCGACCGCGCCATGGGCCAGGCGGGATCCGGCAGCGTTCAGGTGCTGCTCTCGGAAATCATCCTGCCCATCAATGAACAGAACGCCCCTCAGGTCGAAGACCTTGCCCAGCAGATTGCGGCTCTGACCACACGCGCGGCCTTTGCCGCCGCCGCGACCCAGTATTCCGCCGCCCAAAGCCGCGAGCGGGGCGGCGAGTTGAACTGGATGCCGCTGACCAAACTGCCACCGCAGCTGCAGCAGGTGGTGCTGGCCCTCTCCCCCGGGGACATCACCGAACCCCTGCCCCTGCAGGGGGCGGTCGCCCTGTTCCAGATGCGCGGCCTGCGCGAGGTCTCTGGCCGTGCGCAACGCTTTGCAGCCATTGAATATGCCGCCTACTACCTGCCCGGCGGGCGCAGCGCCGCGACCCTGGCCAAGGCACAAGAGATCATCGAGGGCACCGATACATGCGACGATCTCTATGGCGTCGCCAAGGGGCAGGACCCTTCGGTTCTGGACCGCGTGAGCCTCTCGCCGGGTGAGATCGACCGCGACATCGCAATTGAACTTGCCAAACTGGACCCCGGTGAAACCTCCACGGCCGTGACCCGCAACAACGGTGAAACCCTGGTGCTCCTGCGCCTGTGCGGGCGCACCGCGGAACTGGGCGAAGGTGAAAGCCGGGAAACCGTTGCCAATGCGCTGACCGCACAGCGGGTCGAATCCCTCTCTGCAAGTTACCTGGAACAGCTGCGCGCCGACGCCAGGATCGAGGACAAATGACCCCGCCACGCCCGGTTGCGATCAGCTGCGGCGAACCGGCGGGCATCGGCCCTGAAATCGCGGCCAAGGCCTGGGCCGCCTTGAAGTCAGAGCTGCCCATGCTGTGGATCGGCGATCCGCGGCACCTGCCTGCAGACACGCCCTGGCAAGAGGTTCAGCGCGCGGAAGAGGCCGCGCAGATCTGCCCCCATGCCCTGCCGGTGCTGCACCTGCCCTTTGCTGGCTCTGCTGACTGCGGCACCGCCGATCCCAGAAATGCCCCCGGCGTGATCGCAGCGATCGAGACCGGCGTCGCGCTGGTGCGCTCTGGAGCCGCTGCGGCGCTCTGTACCGCGCCGATCCACAAAAAGGCGCTGATCGACGGGGCCGGTTTTGCCTATCCCGGCCATACCGAGTTCCTCGCCCATCTTGCGGGGCGCGCGCGGGTGGTGATGATGCTGGCAAGCGAACAGCTGCGGGTGGTGCCCGCAACGATCCACATTGCCCTGTCAGAGGTGCCGAAGGCTCTGACCCCCAGCCTGCTGCGCGAGACCATCGCCATTACCGCCGAAGGGCTGCGCCACCAGTTCGGCATTGCCCATCCACGCATCGCCATTGCCGGCCTCAACCCCCATGCCGGCGAAGGTGGTGCCATGGGGCAAGAGGAGATCGACTGGATCGCGCCGCTGATCGATCAGTTGCAATCGCCCGAGATGACCCTGACCGGCCCACATCCGGCGGACACGCTGTTTCACGCCGCCGCCCGCGCCCGCTATGATGCGGCGATCTGCATGTATCACGACCAGGCCCTGATCCCGATCAAGACGCTGGATTTCGACCGGGGCGTCAACGTGACCCTGGGCCTGCCCTTCATCCGCACCTCGCCCGACCATGGCACCGCCTTCGATATCGCCGGAACCGGGCAGGCAAACCCGTCTAGTATGATCGAAGCGGTGAAAATGGCACATCGCATGGCCATCTCTACAGGCAGCTGACCGCCCGCCCCCCTTGCCATCCTCCCGGTTTTCGCCGCATAGGAGGGAACATGAGCCAGATCGACACCCTGCCCCCCCTACGCGAGGTCATCGCGACGCATCAGTTATCCGCCCGCAAATCGCTGGGCCAGAACTTCCTGTTGGATTTGAACCTCACCGCCAAGATCGCGCGACAGGCCGGGGATCTGACGGGCTGCGACGTGCTTGAGATCGGCCCCGGCCCCGGTGGCCTCACCCGTGGTCTTCTGGCTGAAGGCGCGCGCCGGGTGCTGGCGGTGGAGAAAGACAGCCGCTGCCTGCCTGTCTTGGCCGAGATCGCCCAGGCCTATCCGGACCGTCTGCAGGTGATCAATGGCGACGCGCTGGAGATCGACCCGCTGGAATACCTGACGCCGCCGGTGCGGGTGGTGGCGAACCTGCCTTATAACGTGGGCACCGAACTCTTGGTGCGCTGGCTGACACCGAAAGCCTGGCCGCCCTTCTGGCAAAGCCTCACGCTGATGTTCCAGCGCGAGGTCGCCGAACGCATCGTGGCCCAGCCCGGCTCCAAGGCCTATGGCCGCCTGGCGATCCTGGCGCAGTGGCGGGCCGATGCGCGGATCGTGCTGGCGCTGCCGCCCGGCGCCTTTACCCCGCCGCCCAAGGTCAGCAGCGCCGTGGTGCATCTTGATGCGCTGGCCGAGCCCCGTTTTCCTGCGGATGCCGCGGTGCTGTCGCGGGTTGTGGCCGCCGCCTTCAACCAGCGGCGCAAGATGCTGCGCGCCAGCCTCAAGGGGGTCTCTCCCGATATCGAGGAACACCTGGTTGCCGCGGGCATCGCCCCGACTGAACGCGCCGAACAGGTCAGTCTTGAGGCCTTCTGCGCCCTAGCCCGCAGCCTGAAACCGCTGGTTTGACCCGGGTGTCTCAATAAATAAAACCCGGCGCCCATCAGGGCGACCGGGGGTATTCATCTCGCTTCCGAGCTGCGCTTATTCAGCCGCCTCTGCCGTGTCTTCCGGTTTCGGCTTGGGCTTGGCCCGGCTGCGTGCGGGTTTCTTGGCGGCGGGCTTTTTCTCGCCGTCTTCGGCAGCGGGCGCTGCAGCTTCAGCCGGTTGCTCCCCATCCGCAGGCTTCTTGGCCGCGGGTTTGCGGGGCGCGCGCGGTTTGCGGGCCGGTTTGTTGGAAGCAGCGTCATCTCCGCCCCCCTTGCTTTCGGGTGTTTCCACCAGACCGCTGTCCTGATCGTGGCCTGCATCCGCTGCTGCGCTTTCGCGCGGGTCGATCACATCGGGCTGCGGAGCCTCGGCGGGATCCTGTGCCCTGGCCGCGGCCTCACGCTCCTGGCGTTCCAGCCGTTCGGCGCGCTCGCGGTCGCGTTCGGCCTGGCGTTCGCGGTTCTGGCGCTCCTGCTCCTCGCGGCGCGCTTCGATTTCGCGCTGTGCTTCATTGAGAAGGCGCAGGTAATGTTCGGCGTGCTGCTGGAAGTTTTCCGTGGCAACGCGGTCATTGCTCAACTGGGCATCGCGCGCCAGCTGGTTGTATTTGTCGATGATCTGCTGCGGCGTACCGCGCACCTTGCCTTCGGGGCCGGAGCTGTCAAACACACGATTGACAACATTGGCGCCATTTGCAGGACGATTCCGGTTCGACTTGGAGCGCGAACGTGATTTTGACGATCTCATATGCCTAACGTCAGCCTTGATTTAATGCGTCGTAGCCCCCTTTGTGCGCAAGCTTTGCGCCGGGTCATCGACAATTTGGGCTTGATGTCGCCGGGAGGCACGAGCGCCTCACTCCGCAAGCGACAGTTTGAGTAACCATTTTCCGCGCCCCCATACAAGGGGCACCGGGCGATTTTCGCCTCTTTTTCTTTCTAAAGTCCGAATTTTTTCGGTTCTGCCCCAGTTATTCCGGCCGAATGCCGCAGACAACCCGGTCGCGCCCGTCCAGATCCGGCAGGATTTGCACGGCCTCAAGCCCTGCTGCGTTGAAAAGATCAGCAACCGCAGCCCCCTGGATCGGGCCGATTTCGACCATCAGCCGCCCGCCGACCACAAGATGCTGCATCACATCCGACAGGATGCTGCGATAGGCGCCAAGACCATCTCCGCCATCGGTCAGCGCCATCTCGGGCTCATGGCTGCGCACCTCTGGCGCAAGGTCCGCCATTTCCGCCACCGCGATATAGGGCGGGTTGGAAACGATCAGGTCAAAGCTGCCGCTTACTGTGGTTAGCCAGTCCGACTGGCGGATATCGGCGCGCTCCGCAACCCCGTGCAAAACCGCATTGGCGCTGGCCTGCAGGCAGGCGGCCTCGCTCAGATCCACGCCCAGGCCCGTGGCCTCGGGCCGTTCCGCCAGAAGCGTCACCAGGATACAGCCCGAGCCGGTGCCCAGATCCAGAACACGCTGATAGGGGCGCGACAGGGCCGCCTCTATCAGGGTCTCGGTTTCGGGGCGCGGATCGAGGACATCACCGGACACCTTGAAACGGCGCCCGTAAAACTCTCGCTCGCCGATCAGATGCGACACCGGAACCCGGATACAGCGCAGCGCGATCAGCTGTTCGTAGCGATCTGCCACCTCAGCCGACAGCTCTTCCGGGGCAATCAGGGTGACCCGACTGGCTTCGATCTTGGCCGCATGGGCCAGAAGCACCCGTGCATCCCGGGCCGGATCCGGCACGCCCGCGGCGCGCAGCCGTGCCGCCGCCGCCGCCATGGCCTGCGCTGCGGTTTCGCCTGACAGCTCCACCCTATTGGCCCATCTCGGCCAGCATGCGGGCCTGATCGTCTGCTGTCAGCGCATCGATGATCTCATCCAGGTCGCCCTGCATGATCTGATCCAGCTTATAAAGCGTCAGGTTAATGCGGTGATCGGACATGCGTCCTTGCGGAAAGTTATAGGTGCGGATCCGTTCAGACCGGTCGCCCGACCCTACCTGGCTTGCCCGGCTGGCCGAGCGTTCGCTGTCGATCCGCTGGCGCTCCAGATCGTAAAGCCGGGTGCGCAGCACCTGCATGGCGATCTCCCGGTTGCGATGCTGGGATTTCTCGGAACTGGTCACCACGGTGCCCGTGGGCAGGTGGGTGATCCGCACCGCGGAATCGGTGGTGTTGACGTGCTGCCCGCCCGCGCCCGAGGATCGCATGGTGTCGATGCGCAGGTCGTTGGGATCGATGGTGATATCCACGTCCTCTGCCTCGGGCAGGACTGCCACGGTCGCGGCCGAGGTATGGATGCGGCCACCGGATTCGGTCACGGGCACCCGCTGCACCCGGTGCACGCCGGATTCGTATTTCAGGCGGGCAAAGACGTTATCGCCCTTGATATGGACGGTGACTTCCTTGATGCCGCCAAGTTCGCTGGCCTGTTCTTCCAGGATCTCGAACTTCCAGCCACGTGCCTCGGCATAGCGCTGGTACATGCGCAGAAGGTCGCCTGCGAACAGGGCTGCCTCATCGCCGCCGGTGCCCGGACGGATTTCCAGGATCGCCGGGCGCGCATCGGCCTTGTCCTTGGGCAAGAGCGACAGCTGCAAGTCATGCTCTGCCTCGGGCAGCGCCGCCTTCAGGGCGGGCAGCTCTTCCTCGGCCAGTTCCTTCATGTCGGGGTCCGACAGCATCGCCTCGGCCTCCTCCATGTCGGACAGGAGCTTGCGATAGGCAACAACCTGCTCGGCCACGGGTTTCAGCTCGGAGTATTCCTTGGCCAGCGCCGCAATGTCCCCGCCGCTGGCGCCATCCGCCATTGCGGCTTCAAGGTATTGGAACCGTTGCAGGATCTGCTCCAGCCGATCTTCGGGTACCATTGGGAAGGCCTATCTTGTTTCGCTCGTATCTGATCGCCGACACGGATGTTTTGGTCCGGGCCGCGCCTTGTGATATTCTAGGGCCATGCAATATGCCAGATCTGTTCTTCTATCTGCGGTGATCTGCAGCGCCCTGTTTGGCGGTCCGGTCTGGTCCGATGTCATCGGGCCGGGCGGCAAGACGATTGACTGCTATTGCACGGATAAGTCCGGCGCCCGGGTCGAATTGGGGGAGTTCCGCTGTCTCTTCGTCGACGGGCGCAGCTTCATGGCGCAATGCCAGATGTCGCTCAATGTGCCGATGTGGCGCGAGGTGCGCGCCGATTGCCCCTCGGCCAGCTTGGAAGAGACGGCTCCGGCAGCGCCGCTTTCCGTCCTGCCCGCCTCGCTTCCCCGGCTCTAGCCGCCATCCGATCAGGCGCCATCCGCGCCGCGCGTCAGCGCGGCGCCCGGCCCAACGGGAGCGGTGCATGCCCCATGCACCTGCGACGGGCGGGAGCACCCGCCTGCCCATATCACATCAGTTCGACGCACTCGCACTGTCCTGCATGTCCATCTGGGCCAGCCAGCCATCGATCCGCGCCTTGTTGGTGCCCAGATCCGAACGGCCAAAGCGCAGCCGCGCATAGACCTTCAGCAATTCGCCATCCTGGCGCGCCGTGGTGTAATCGGGAAAGCCGAACAGCTTGGTGCGGGTCACATAGGTGGCCATCTGGTCCTCGACCGAGCCGGCCAACAGCTTGGTGCGCGGCGCCTGGCCGACGATCCGGTTGAAGCGCTCCAGCCCATCCGGCCCGGTGCGCACCACCCGGAAGACGCCGCCACGGAACTCCTTGTCCTCGGAGAGCTCCGGTTGGGTGTTCCAGTCCAGGGGATCAGAGGGTGCCAGGCGGATAAAGCCCAAGACCACCACGACGACCGCCAATGCAATCCAGCCCAACATCATCACCCGTCCCATGTACTGTCCAGTCCCCGCCATCCCCTGCCCGCGAAGGCCACCGGGATCCCGGGTGCGCTCCGCCTGCCTATTTCGTCGTCACACCCGGCAAGACACAGATCAGCTCGTAGAGCAGGTTCGCCGCCGTCAAAGCCGTGTTGCCCGAAGGGTCATAGGGCGGCGACACCTCAACCAGGTCACAGCCCACGATATTGAGCCCTTTCAGGGCGCGGATCAGCTCCAGCGCCTGCGGTGTCGTCAGCCCGCCGATTTCGGGCGTGCCGGTGCCCGGCGCATAGGCCGGGTCAAGACTATCGATATCATAGGTCACATAGACCGGCCTATTGCCGATATCGCGACGTATTTCCGCACCCATGTTATGGAGCTGCCGCCCCCAGAGTTCCTGCGCCGGGAAGTGCTGGAACCCCCAGGACTGCGCCTCGGCAAAATCCTGCGCCGAATAGCCGGTGCCACGAATGCCGATCTGATAGGTCTTGTCAGGAACGATCAGCCCTTCCTCATAGGCGCGGCGGAAGACGGTGCCATGGGTTTCCTTTTCCCCGAACATCTCGTCATTGACGTCGGCATGGGCATCCACATGCACCAGCGCCACGGGGCCGTATTTTGCAGCAATCGCCCGCAGGATCGGCAGGGTGATCGAATGATCGCCGCCCATGGCGACCGGAATGGCCGAGCCCCCCAGGATGGCCGCATAGCTGTCCTGGATGATGCGCAGCGAATCCTTGAGCGAGAAGGTGTTGATCGCCAGATCGCCGATATCGGCGATGTTCAAACTGTCAAAGGGCGCCGCTCCGGTGGCCATGTTATAGGGCCGCAGCATGGCGCTTTCGGCACGGATCTGCTTGGGGCCGAACCGGGTGCCCGACCGCCAGGAGGTGCCGATATCCATCGGAATGCCCAGCACCGCCACATCGAGGCCAGCCAGCGAGGTCGCCTGCGGCAGGCGCATATAGGTGTTGGGCCCGGAGAACCGCGCCAGATCGTTGCCACTGATCGGTTGATTGAACTCAGACATTCTCTGCTCAGCCACTCTTATTTGTCATGTTCCAGCCCAGAAGGCAGATGATTTCCATCGCCACATGAGCGCCCGCAATCGCCGTGGCGCCTGTGGTGTCGAACGGAGGCGAGACCTCCACCACATCGCCGCCCTTGATGTTGATCCCGGCGATGTCGCGCAGGATCCGCGCCGCTTGCGCCGAAGTCAGCCCACCCCAGACCGGCGTGCCGGTGCCCGGCGCATAGGCGGGATCCAGGCAGTCGATGTCAAAGGTCAGGTAGGTGGGGCGATCGCCCAGGATCTCCTTGATACGGCGCGCGGTCTCTGCCGGGCCGATCTCATGCACGGTGGGGGCGTCGATGATATTGACGCCCAGCGTGTCCTCATTGGTGGTGCGGATGCCCACCTGCACCGAAGTCTTGGGATCCACGATGCCGGACTTCACCGCCTTGTAGAACATGGTGCCGTGATCCACCCGGGTGAAATCGTCATCCTCCCAGGTGTCGGTATGGGCATCGAAATGGAGGAGCGAGATCGGTCCGTATTTCTCGGCATAGGCGCGCAGGATCGGAAAGCTGATGTAGTGATCGCCGCCCAGGGCGACCGAGGCGGTATCGCTGTCCAGAATGCCCTTGATATGAGCCGTCAGGGTATCCGGAAAGGCCGGCACATTGGCGTAATCGAAGGCGAGATCGCCATAATCGGCGATGGCCAGCTCGCTAAGCGGACAATAGCCCCAGCCATAGGGCGCATCGGGGCTTTGCAGCAGGCTCGCCTCCCGGATGGCGCGCGGGCCAAGGCGGGTGCCGGGGCGGTTGGTCACCGCCTGATCGAAGGGCACGCCGGTCACGGCAATGTCAGCACCGCTCAGATCCTTGGTGTAGCGGCGGCGGGCAAAGGAGGGCGCGCCGCCGAATGTGTTCTCGAAACTGAGGCCCTTCAGGTCTTCGCGGGTGAAGGCCTGATCCACCTGGGTCTTTGCGTCTTCTAGTGCCATCGGGCCTGCTCTGCTGTTGTTAACCCTGTTTCAGCCGGGAATACCCGACTGATCGGCCCTTGTCACCACTTCCCGCCGATATCAGCCGACCGGCTGCGCGCGCTCCACCAGACGGGCAAAGAAAGAGGCGCCGATGGGGGCGATCTCGTCGTTGAAATCATATTTCGGATGGTGCAGCCCGGCAGTATCGCCCTGGCCGAGGAACAGGTAGGCGCCGGGGCGCGCCTCCAGCATGTAAGAGAAGTCCTCGGCGCCCATTTCGCGCCCGCCTTCGGCCTCCACGGCGCCCTCACCGGAGATTTCGCGGGCAACCTCGGCGGCAAAACCGGTCTTGGCGGGCTCGTTGATGGTGGCGGGATAACCCACCTCGTAATCCAACCGTGCTTCAACGCCGTAGCTGGCCGCCTGGCCTGCGACGATTTCCTCCATGCGGCGCATCACCATCTTCTGTACCTCAGGGTCGAATGTGCGCACGGTGCCGTTGATATAGGCGGTATCCGGGATCACGTTGTCCACGGTGCCGGTGTGGATCTGGGTCACCGAGACCACCAGATCCTGCAGCGCATAGTGGTTGCGGCTGACGATGGTCTGGATCGCCTGGGCAATGCCGCAGGCCGCCATCACCGGATCGCGGGTCTCATGCGGCATGGCACCGTGGCCACCCTGCCCCTGGATATGGACGTGAAAGGTATCGACCGCCGCCATGATCGGCCCGGGCGTGGTCAGGAAGGCGCCCACGGGCAGACCCGGCGCATTATGGAGCGCGTAGACCTCGTTGATGTCGAACCGCTCCATGATGCCTTCCTCGACCATGATGCGGGCGCCGCCGATGGCCTCTTCCGCGGGCTGGAAGATCAGCGCAACGCGGCCAGAGAAATTGCGCGTCTCCGCCAGGTATTTCGCCGCGCCCAAGAGCATGGTGGTATGCCCGTCGTGACCGCAGGCATGCATGTTGCCCGCATGGCCGGAGACATATTCGACGCCGGTTTCCTCGGGGATCGGCAGCGCGTCCATATCGGCGCGCAGGCCGATGGTCTTTGCCCCCGGTGCATCGTATCCCTGCCCGTTGATGATCGCCACCATGCCGGTCTCAGCGATGCCTTCGTGCAGCTCGTCCACGCCGAACTCACGCAGTCGCTCGGCCACGAAGGCGGCGGTCTTCGGCAGGTCCAGCGCCAGTTCCGGGATCTGGTGCAGATGGCGGCGCCATGCGGTCATCTCGGGGGCAAAATCGGCGATACGGTTGACGACCGGCATGGGGTGGACTCCTTGGTCAGACTCGGGATGATGCATGTGACACCGATCAATGGGCAGCTGCAATGGCCGAAACAGACCTCATCCACGACGAAACCGCCGGTATTGAACGGCTTTTGCAGATCATGCGCGCCTTGCGCGATCCCGAAACGGGCTGCCCCTGGGATGTTGCGCAGGATTTCAGCACCATCGCGCCCTACACGATCGAGGAAGCCTATGAGGTCGCCGATGCGATCGAGCGTGACGCCTGGGATGAATTGAAGGGAGAGCTGGGCGATCTTCTGTTCCAGTCCGTGTTCCACGCGCAGATGGCCGAGGAGGCCGGGCATTTCACCTTTCAGGATGTGGTCACCACCATGTCCAACAAGATGGTCAGCCGCCACCCGCATGTGTTTGGCGAGGAGTCGCGGGACAAATCGCCCGAACAGCAGACCCGCGACTGGGAGGCGATCAAGGCCGCAGAACGGGCCGAAAAGGCACAGAAAGGCACCCTGGATGGCGTCGCAGTCGGCCTTCCGGCACTGCTGCGGGCCTACAAGTTGCAAAAACGCGCCGCAAGGGTTGGGTTCGACTGGCCCGATGCCTCACATGTCATCGACAAGATTAGGGAAGAAGCCGCCGAACTGGTGGAGGCGCGCGATAGCCTGACCCAGGACGCGGTGGAGGAGGAATTTGGCGATCTGATGTTCGTCATGGCCAATCTCGGCCGCCACCTGGGCGTCGAACCCGAGGCGGCGCTACGCCGCGCCAACGCCAAGTTCATCCGCCGTTTCGAAGGCGTCGAAGCGCGTCTTGCCACCATGGGAAAGCGGCCCGAGGACAGCAGCCTTGAAGAAATGGACGCGCTATGGGATGCCGAAAAGGCAGCCCAGCGCGCCAAGACTGTCTGAGTGCGACTGACATAGATACGGGAAAGCCATTTTCATGACTGCACGCAAGATCATCATCGATACCGACCCCGGCCAGGACGATGCCGTTGCCCTGCTCTTGGCGCTGGCCAGCCCGGACCAGCTGGATATCCTCGGCATCACCTGCGTGGCGGGCAATGTGCCGCTGGAGCTGACGCAGAAGAACGCCCGCATGATCTGCGAGGTGGCTGGCCGCGCCGATGTGCCGATACACGCAGGCTGCAAGGCGCCGCTTTCGCGCCCGCTGGTCACGGCGGAACATGTGCACGGCAAGACCGGCCTTGATGGGCCGGAACTCTGGGAGCCGAAACTGCAACTGACCGAAGGCCATGCGGTGGATTTCATCATCCACAGCCTGCGCCGCCATGCGCCGGGGTCGGTGGCGCTTTGCCCGCTGGGACCACTCACCAATATCGCCAGCGCCATTCAGAAAGCCCCCGACATCGTCAAGCGCATCAAGGAGATCGTGCTGATGGGCGGCGCCTATTTCGAGGTGGGCAATGTGACCCCGGCCGCCGAATTCAATATCTACGTAGATCCCGAGGCCGCCAAGGTGGTCTTTACCTCGGGCGTGCCGCTGGTGGTGATGCCGCTTGATGTCACCCACAAGGCGCTGGCGACCCGCCCCCGTGTCGAGGCGATCCGGGCCCTGGGCACTCGCGCGGGCCATTTCACCGCCGATATGCTCGACTTCTTCGAACGCTTCGATGTGGCGAAATACGGCTCCCAAGGCGGCCCACTGCATGATCCCTGCGTCATTGCCTACCTGTTGCAGCCCGAGCTGTTCACAGGTCGCAACGTGAACGTGGAGATCGAAACCCAGTCGGAACTGACCCTTGGCATGACCGTGGCCGATTGGTGGGGTGTCACCGACCGCGAGCCGAATGCCATGTTCATGGGCGATGTGGATGCGGACGGGTTCTTTGCGCTGATCACCGAACGGCTTGCCCGGCTATGAGCGCCGCGCTGCACCTTGCCAAGCCCGAGCACCTGGGTACGCTGCTGCCGCTGGTGGCGGCCTTTCACGGCGAGACAGGGATCGACAGCACGGAAGCCCAGCGCGAGGCGGCCATTGCGCCGCTCTTGCAGGGGATCCCCTATGGCGCGGTCTATATCATCGGCCCCACCCGCGCGCCCATCGGCTATATCGTGGTGACCTTCAGCTGGTCGGTGGAGTTTGGCGGCATGGACGGCTTTGTGGATGAGATCTACATCCGCCCCGCCGTGCGCGGGCGTGGCATCGCCACGGAAGTGCTGACCGAACTCCCGAAAACCCTGGCCGAAGCCGGGATCACCGCGCTGCACCTTGAGGTCGACCGGGAAAACGAGGCCGCCCAGCGGCTTTATGCGCGGGCCCGCTTTGCGCCCCGCGAGCGTTTCATGCTGATGAGCAAGATCCTCACATCCTGAGACGCAGCGACACGATAGGGCCTTTGCACTCCGCACTCACCTGGCTCGATGATTATTTTTTCATCCCTTTGATCCAGAACAGATCAGGCTGTTGAAAGCGCTGCGATACTCCCCGCCAGACCACCGACCAAGGAGTGCACGAATGAAGACCAAGATCATCGCCAGCGCCACTGCTGCGCTTCTGGCCTTGGCAGGCTGCGATGGCTTGACCAGCAATCAGCGCAAGGTTGTCGCCATCACCGGCGGGGCCGCTGCCGGTCTGATCGCCGCCGATGCCCTGCATGCCAACAAGAACTGGCGCATTGTCGCGGCTTTGGCGGGGGCCGCGGCAGGCACCGTGGTTGCCCAGAACCACAACAGCAGGGCCTGCGCCTATGCCCGCGGCAATGGCACCTTCTATCAGGCGCCCTGCCCCTAGGCCCGCTTTTGCCGCATCTCCTTGACCGGCGCGCCGCCACGGGCTAGCCAGGACCCAGCTGGAAAACGCAAGGCCGGTACGGTTATCCCGGCCCTTGCAGGGGACATCTTCGCACATCGGTGAGGCTGCCCTGCAAGAGTTAGTCGGAGCAGCCTTTGCCGCCCGAACCCACAGCAACCCCATCGGGGTGCTGTGGTGAACTCTGACCTGAACGCACACACCCCTGTCATGCCTATCGCGAACGGAGTGCGTCTCATGCCTCATACCAAAGCAACGGTCCTATTGGCCCAGTTCTTCATTGCCCTGATCATGGCCTTCCTGATGACCGGGATCTTCACGGGTATTCCCACGGGATTTGCCCCCGGATGGGTCAGCCTTTGGCTGCAGCGGTTCGTGATCGCCATGCCGATTGCCTTTGTGCTGTCCCTGGCTGTGGGTCCCATCGGCTTTTTCCTTGCCAGCCGACTGATCCGCATCCTGATGCCGTCACGTGACGCCGGATGAAGCCTGCATGGAAACGCAAAAGGCCCCGGTGATATCGCCGGGGCCTTCTGAGGGATCTATGTGACCGATCTTACTTCAGGATCGAACGGCCTGCATATTCGGCCACTTCGCCCAGCACCTCTTCGATGCGAATGAGCTGGTTGTATTTCGCGAGCCGGTCCGAGCGCGCCAAGGAGCCGGTCTTGATCTGGCCGCAGTTGGTGGCAACCGCGAGATCGGCAATGGTGGCATCCTCGGTCTCGCCCGAGCGGTGCGACATCACGTTGGTGTAGCGGGCGCGATGCGCCATATCGACGGCACGCAGGGTTTCAGTGAGCGAGCCGATCTGGTTCACCTTCACCAGCATGGAGTTCGCAACGCCGCGGGAAATACCATCGGCCAGACGCGCCGGGTTGGTCACGAAGAGGTCGTCGCCCACCAGCTGCACCTTGTCGCCGATCTTGTCGGTCAAGAGTTTCCAGCCGTCCCAGTCATCCTCGGACATGCCATCCTCGATCGAGATGATCGGGTAATCCGCAACCAGCGCCGCCAGGTAGTCGACGTTCTCTTCCGAGGTCAGGGTCTTGCCCTCACCGGACAGCACGTATTTTCCGTCCTTGAAGTATTCGGTCGCGGCACAATCGAGCGCCAGGTAGATGTCCTCACCGGGGCGGTAGCCTGCCTTTTCGACCGACTTCAGGATGAAGTCCAGCGCCTCGCGCGAAGATCCGATATTGGGGGCAAAGCCGCCCTCGTCACCGATCCCGGTGGAAAGACCCGCAGCCGACAGCTCTTTCTTCAGGGTGTGGAACACCTCGGCGCCCATGCGCACGGCGTCGCGGATGTTCTCCGCTGACACCGGCATGATCATGAATTCCTGGATGTCGATCGGGTTATCCGCATGTTCGCCGCCGTTGATGATGTTCATCATCGGAACCGGCAGAACCCGCGCCGAGGTGCCGCCCACGTAGCGGAACAGCGGCTGGGTGGTGAAATCGGCTGCGGCCTTGGCCACGGCCAGCGACACGCCCAGGATGGCGTTTGCGCCCAGACGGCCCTTGTTGTCGGTGCCGTCCAGCTCGATCATGGCAGAATCGATGGCGACCTGCTCGGTCGCGTCAAAGCCGACCAGCTCTTCGGCGATCTCACCGTTGACGGCGGCGACAGCTTCCAGCACGCCCTTGCCCATGTAGCGGGATGTGTCACCGTCACGCTTTTCCACCGCCTCATAGGCGCCGGTAGAGGCCCCCGAGGGCACGGCGGCGCGGCCCATGGTGCCGTCTTCCAGAACAACGTCGACCTCGACGGTCGGGTTGCCCCGGCTATCGAGGATTTCGCGGGCGTGAATGTCGATAATGGTGCTCATCGGTCGGTTCCTGACTGTGGCAATTGGTTGCCAGCGTCATAGCAGCCGCGCGCCGATTGTAAACCGGTCTCGTTATCGCTAACGTGCGCTATTTCGCCCCTTTAGGGCTAACAATTCGCTGTTTGCGCCAACAGTTTCCGGCTCTGGCGCTCAGGCCTGGGGGCTGGATGCGCCAGCGCGGGCCAGGCGCCGCTCGCGCAGATAGGTATAAAGCCCCGACGCGATGATCAGCCCGGCCCCGGCCAGGGTCATGGCATCGGGGCGTTCGTTGAAGATGATGACGCCGACAAGGATCGAGAAAACCAGCCGCGAATACCGGAACGGGGTCACCGCCGAAGCATCGCCGATCCGCATGGCGGTGACGATCCCGTAGTAACCCAGCACGCCGAAGACCACCCCGCCCAGCATCATCAGCCCTTCCTGGCCCGCCAGCATGCGCGCCTCCCCTGGCGTCAGCAGCAGCAACAGCGCCCCCGCCGGAATCACCGCGGCAAAGGCCTGAAAGCTGACCACAGTGGAGGGCACCGCACTGTCCATCACCCGTGTCAGAAGGTCCCGCCCGGCCACGGTCACGACAGAGACCAGCACCAAAAGTGCCGCCGGTTCAAACCCCGCAAGGCCCGGACGGATGATCATCAGAACCCCGGCAAACCCTGTCAGGATAGCGCTCCAGCGCCGCCAGCCGACCTGTTCGCCCAGAAACAGCGCCGCCCCCATGGTGATCACCAGTGGGGTGGCCTGGAACACCGCCGCCACCACCGAGATATCCACCAGCGCCAGCGAGGTGGCAAAGCTGACCGCCGCCACCGCTTCGGTAAGGGCACGCAGCATCGGCAGCCGCCGCCAGGCGCGCGCAGCCAGGATCCGGTGCCCCTGCCACTTCGCCAGCACCGCAAAGACCGACCCGCTGCCAATCCCCAGAAAGATCAGGATCTGCCCCACCGGCAGTTGCTCGGACAGGGACTTGATGAACATGTCCTCCAGGGTGAAGGCCGCCATGGCGCCGATCACCAAAAGAATGCCGTTGACGTTGTTCATGAGCGCGCCTCCTGCCGGACAGACCCCGTCGCCTGCACGAGGTTTCACCGGGCATGCCCAGAGTGAACCGGCTCGGCAAGCGATTCCGCGATATGGGAAGCGCACAAGTTGTGATGTTAATCATCACGCAGGCTGATGGATGCCCTGCGCTCAGCTCTCTTTCTTGATCGGCACGCCGTAAAGCTCCAGCTTGTGCCCTTTGAGCTGATAGCCCAGCTTGGCGGCGATCTTTTCCTGCAGCGCCTCGATTTCGGGGTCGCAGAATTCGATCACCTCGCCCGAGTTGATATCGATGAGGTGGTCATGATGCTCGCGGTCGGCATCCTCGTAGCGGGCGCGCCCATCGCCGAATTCCAGCCGCTCCAGAATGCCGGCTTCCTCGAACAGCTTAACCGTGCGATAGACCGTCGCCAGAGAGATCCCCGCATCCAGCGCGCTGGCACGGGCATATAGCTCTTCCACATCCGGATGATCATCGCTGTCCTCAAGCGCACGCGCGATCACGCGGCGCTGGCCGGTCATGCGCAGGCCCTTGGCCTCGCAGCGGGCGATAATCGATTCTGGCATCGCGGTCCTCTCCAGTTTCTGGCTCCCCTGTTTAACGAAGGAACCCAGGCGCGAAAACCGACAATTCGCCCGCCTTTTCCCTGCAACTTCCCTGCAACGCGCCCTCTCGTGCCCGCTCGTGCCATTGACATTTCCCGCCCGCGGTCCCATGTGGCTCTCAAGGCATCCCTCCCTGCCGCGTGAGCAGAGACGGCCCGGTCGCACCTGAGCTGCGAATGATCCCGGCGTCTAGTGATATGCCCCGAGTTCCCAAAATCACGCGTGGGGCGTTTGCAGAGGCCAGCGGCCTGGCATCCGGCCAGCCCCCGCCCGAGGTCCCTGCCCCACCATTTCCGCGCCCGGACCGTATCCGGGGGCGCGGCACCGGCTCTTTGCATGTCGCAGGGGCCGCGAAAGGACGACAATTGACTGAATTCTCCACCATGGGGCTGCCCGACCAGCTTCTTTCCCGCCTCGATGCAATGGGTCTGAAGGATCCGACCCCGATCCAGGCGCGCGCCATTCCCCATGCGCTCAATGGCGAAGACGTGCTGGGCCTGGCGCAGACCGGCACCGGCAAGACCGCCGCTTTCGGCATTCCGCTGGTCACCCGCATGCAGGACTATGGCCGCAAACCCGCCGCCAAGACCGTGCGCGGCCTTGTACTGGCGCCCACGCGCGAGCTGGCCAACCAGATCGCCGCCACCTTGAAGGACCTGACCGAGGGCACCCCGATGAAGGTGGGCCTGGTGGTCGGCGGCGTGTCGATCAACCCGCAGATCCAGCGCATCGCCCGCGGCACCGATATCCTGGTGGCCACCCCCGGCCGCCTGCTTGATATCCTGGACCGCGACGCGCTGGACCTTGGCTCCTGCGATTTCCTGGTGCTGGACGAGGCCGACCAGATGCTGGACCTTGGCTTTATCCATGCCCTGCGCAAGATCTCGACCCTTCTGCCCGAAGAGCGCCAGACCATGCTGTTCTCGGCCACCATGCCGAAGCAGATGAACGAGATCGCCAACTCCTACCTCAAGCGCCCTGTGCGCATCGAGGTGACCCCTCCGGGCAAACCCGCCGCCAAGGTGACGCAATCGGTGCATTTCATCGCCAAGGCGGAAAAGCTGAACCTGCTGAAGGAGCTGCTGGCCGAACACAAGGACGAGCGCACGCTGGTCTTTGGCCGCACGAAATACGGCATGGAAAAGCTGATGCGGGTGCTGGAAAAGGCCGGTTTTGCCGCCGCCGCGATCCATGGCAACAAGAGCCAGGGGCAGCGCGAACGTGCGCTTGCCGCCTTCAAATCCGGTGATGTGAAGGTGCTGGTCGCCACCGATGTGGCGGCGCGCGGCCTGGATATCCCGGACGTGAAATACGTCTACAACTACGAACTGCCCAATGTGCCGGATGCCTATGTGCACCGGATCGGCCGCACCGCGCGGGCGGGCAAAGATGGTCAGGCGGTGGCCTTTTGTGCCCCCGATGAAATGGAAGAGCTGAAGGCGATCCAGAAGACCATGAAGATCACCATCCCGGTGGCCTCTGGCCGCCCCTGGGAAGTGCTGCCCGACCCCGACGCTCCCAAGGGCCGTCGTGGCGGTCCCGGCGGCGGTGGCAAACCAGGCGGACGCCCCGGTGGCAACCGGCGGCGCCGGGGCGGCGGCGGAGGTCGTGGCAAGGGCCAGGGTGGTGGCCAGGGTGGTGGCCAGGGCGGACATCAGGGTGGCGGACAGCGCCGCCGCTCGAGCTGATCGGACACCCCAGTCCTCATGAAAGCCGCTGCGCCCCGCGCAGCGGCTTTTCCATTTTAGATCAGATAACTAACCTACTCGCCTCAAATCGGCCCAGACCGGCAAATGGTCCGAGGCGATATGCGCAGGCTGCGCCTTGTGCACCCCGGTGCGCACGGCCTCCAGCCCCTCGCTATGGGCAATCCGGTCCAGGGCGCCCAAGGGCCTGAGCGCCGGAAAGCTCGGCAGGGGCGGCAGAAAGCGCATCATCGGGGCCAGCCGGTCCAAGACCGAGCCGCGCGACCAATCGTTGAAATCCCCACCCCAGACCATCGGCATATCAGTCCATGCCTCGCTGTGCTGCGCCAGATGCAGCACCTGCGCCCGCCGCGCCCGGCCCGTCAGCCCCAGATGGGCGCCCACCACACGCAGGGGGCCGATCGGCGTGTCAAAAGCGGCCCAGACCGCGCCGCGCGGCTCCAGCCCCGGCAGATCGATATGGCCCTTGCCCAGTAGAGAGATGCCCTGCCCTTTCCAGATCACCGCATTGCCGTGCCAGCCAAGCGAGCCCGCCCCGCCCAGATCCACATCCCGCCAGCCCGCCTCCTCCAACACGAAATGCGGCAGGGCTGCCGGGCGGGGCGGCAGGCGCTTGTCGGCCTCCTGCAACAGCACGATGCGGGCGCCGATATCCTCCAGCACATTGAGAATGCGCCGGGGCTGCCGCCGCAGGTCCAGGCCGACACATTTCTGGATATTGTAGCTCGCCAGGCGCAGCGTGGGCTCAAGCATGGGCGCTCCTTTCCCGATCCAGTTTTCAACGCCCCGATGCAGGGCGCAAGGCAAGATCGCAGCATGTCTCGCATTGGTGCGGCACGGCGCGTCATGCTTGACACGCCCTCGTGCCAAGCGGCTGATGCGGGCATGACAGAAAAGAGATCCATGGATGCCGCAGGCGCGGTTGCGCTCACCGGCTTTGCCGCCCTTCTGGGCTTCAATCAGGTGGTGATAAAACTCACCAATGGCGGTTTTGGCCCGGTGTTTCAGGCCGGCATGCGCTCGCTTGTTGCACTGGCGGTGATCCTGCTCTGGGTCTGGCTGCGCAGATCCCGCTTGCGCCCCGAGGCGGGCCTGTCTCCGGGGATCCATGCCTGGGGGATCGTGGCGGGGCTGTTGTTCAGCATCGAATTCCTCTGCCTGTTCTGGGCGCTGGATGTCTCGTCGGTGTCGCGCGTCACCATCATCTTCAACTCGATGCCGGTCTGGCTGGCGCTGGCCGCGCATCTGTGGCTGCCCGGAGAGCGGCTGAGCCGCCTGCGCGTCACCGGCCTGGCACTGGCCATGGGCGGGGTGGTGTTGGCGGTGCTGGATCGGGATGCCAGCGGAGCATCGGTGCTGGGCGATGCCCTGGCGTTGATTGCGACCCTGTGCTGGGCCGGGATCGCCTTTTGCCTGCGCGTCACGCCCCTGTCGCGGGTGCCGCCGGTGATGCAGCTGATCTATCAACTGGCGGTCTCGGCGGTCGTGCTTCTGGCGCTGGCGCCGCTGTTCGGCCCGCTAATGCGCGCGCCCGACATGATGCATATCGCCGGTGTGCTGTTTCAGGCCGTGGCCATTGCCAGCCTTGGCTATCTTCTGTGGTTCTGGCTGTTCACCATCTACAAGGCGGGATCGGTCGCCTCCTTCAGTTTCCTGTCCCCCGTGCTGGCGGTGCTGATGGGCTGGCTGATCCTGGGCGAGACCCTCACCTACGAGGTCTGGCTCGCACTGGCGCTGGTGGCGGCCGGTGTGTTCCTGATCAACCGCTCCTGAAAGGCGACGGGGGTTCTCCCGCCCGGCGCAGCTGCATCAAGGATGCAACCGCTCCCGTTGGGCCCGGCGCCCCGAAGGGGCGCACGCCGTGCCAGAGCACGGCGCCGGGCCCAAGGGGGAGAGCACCTCCGACAGGAGGTCGATCCCGCGCGGGAGAGCCCCCGGGCGATCGGTTTGATTGATCCCTTCAGGTACCGCAGAACGTTGCCGGAACCACCTCTTCGGGGCGTGGTGGGTTTTGCAGATCCCTATGCTCCGGCTGATCCTCATAGGGATGCACAAGAACGTCCATCAGCCGCTCGAAAGGTGCCATGTCGCCGCTGACCGCCGCCGCAATCATCTCTTCCATGCGATGGTTGCGCGGAATGAAGGCCGGATTGACCTGCCGCATCAGGCCTTCCGGGTCTTCCTCTGAGGCAATCCGCTGCCGCCACGTCGTTGCCCAGCTGTCAAAGGCCCCAGGATCCAGGAATTGACCCCGCGCGGCCTCCCCGGCCAGAGCGCGGAACGTATTGGTGAAATCCGCCTGCCCCGCGGCCATGCGATCCAGCAGATCCTCGATCAGCGCCATATCGCCCTCCTTGGGCGTCGTGATCCCGATCTTCGCGGCAAAGCGGCTGAGCCATTCCTGCTCGATCGCCCGAGGCATGGCATGGACGATCTCGGTTGCCTCCTCGACGCCCTCCTGCGGATCGTCCATCTGTTGGATCAGGGCCGTGGCGAGCTGCGCCAGGTTCCAGACCACGATTCCCGGCTGGTTGTCATAGGCATAGCGCCCCATCCGGTCGATGGAGCTGAAGACCTGCGAGGGATTGTAAACGTCCATGAAGGCGCAAGGGCCATAATCGATCGTTTCGCCCGAAATGGTGCAATTGTCGGTGTTCATCACCCCGTGGATGAAGCCCACCGACATCCACTGCGCCACCAGCCGCGCCTGGGCATCGCGCACCGCGCGCAACAGGCCCATCGGCCCCTTGGCCCCCGGGTAATGGCGATCAATCGCATATTGGGTGAGCCGCTTCAGCGCCGCGGTCTCTCGGCGGGCGGCAAAGATCTGAAAGGTCCCCACCCTCAGGTGACTGGCGGCCACCCGCGTCAGCACCGCACCGGGCATGGCCGCCTCGCGCCAGACGGAATCGCCGGTTTCCACCGCCGCCAGCGCCCGTGTGGTGGGAATGCCAAGGGCATGCATCGCCTCTGAGACCACATATTCCCGCAACACAGGCCCCATCCAGGCCCGCCCATCCCCGCGGCGCGAATAGGGCGTGCGCCCCGATCCTTTGAGCTGGATATCCCGGCGGATTCCGTCCGTGCCGATCACCTCCCCCAAAAGCACCGCGCGCCCATCGCCCAGCTGCGGGTTGAATGTGCCAAACTGGTGTCCGGCGTATAGCTGCGCCAGCGGATCGGCGCCCTCCGGCACCCGGTTGCCACCAAAGACCTGCGCCATTTCCGGCAAGTCCCCCGGCGTGATGCCCAGGACCTGCGCCAGATCGCGATTGAAGGCGAGCATGCGCGGGCTTGAAACCGGCTCTGGCGCCTGTTTGCTGTAGAACCCCGAGCCAAGGCCCGCGTATGTGTTGTCAAAGGGGATGTGCAATGTCATGGCCCAAACATATGCGGCCATTAGCGGATTGCCAGATCAAACCGGCGCAATGCAGGAGGAAAGAGATGCCCATGACGGCAGATGAGATCATCAAGCACCTCAGACTGGAGCCTCACCCCGAGGGCGGCTGGTATCGGCAGACCTGGGTGGCCGAAAACGAGGGCCGCCCCAGCGGCACCTGCATCTATTTCCTTCTGAAAGCCGGAGAGGCCAGTCATTGGCACCGGGTCGATGCGGCCGAGATCTGGCTTTATCACGCGGGCGCACCGCTGGTGCTGTCGCTTGCATCAACAGATGAAGGCCCTGCGGCAGATCACCTGCTGACCCCGGATCTGACCAAGGGCGCGCCGCAGCTGATCGTGCCTACAGGCCACTGGCAGGCTGCGCGCACGACCGGCGACTATACGCTGGTCAGCTGCACCGTGTCGCCCGGGTTCCAGTTCGAGGGCTTCGAGCTGGCAGAGCCGGGGTTTGATATTCCGCGCGGGTAACCTGAGGGCAGCGGCGGAGCCTGGCAGGAGCCGCCTGCGCCCTCCCGTGGGAAGGGGCGGGCGCTGCCCGGCCCTCTCGTCCGGGCAAGTCACTTAATACACCTCTGTGTCAGCCCTCACCCGGAACGCTGACCACACCGCCGCCGACGCAGGCGCTCACCCCCGTGGTGCCGGGACAGGAAGTCGGCATGCCCCGCGCAACGCGCACCGCCAGATGGGCAAAGGCCTGGGCCTCCAGCATGTCGCCATCAAGGCCAACCTCCTCGACCGGCTTCACCGGACAGTCGAGCGAGACCCGCAGCATCTCCATCAGCACCGGATTGTGCCGCCCGCCCCCCGTGACCAGCACCACCTCGGGCAGCTCGGGGCAATGCTCCACGCCTTGAGCCACGGCAGCGGCACACATCGCTGTCAGCGTCGCGGCGGCGTCTGCATCGCTCAACTCGCCCACCAGCGTGACCATCTGGGCAAAATCGTTCCGGTCCAGCGACTTGGGGGGCATCTTCGCAAAGAAGGGCTCGGCCAGGAACAGCTCCAGCGCGCCCTCTTCCACCTCACCCCTGCGGGCAATCGCGCCATCCTTGTCATAGGGCAGCCCCAGGCGCGCTTGCAGCAAATCGTTGAGCGGCGCATTTGCGGGCCCGGTGTCAAAGGCCAGAAGCGCACCGGGCTCTTCCGGGCGATCGAAACGCGGATCCACGTAGGTGAGGTTGCCGACCCCGCCGAGGTTCAGAAAGCAAAGGGGAGCCGTCGCGCCGATGAATTTGGCGCAGGCAAAGTGGAAAAACGGCGCCAGCGGCGCGCCTTCGCCGCCCAGGGCCACATCGTCGGACCGGAAATCCCAGACCACGGGTTTTCCCAGCGCCTCGGCCAGGGCCGCGCCATCGCCCACCTGCAGCGTGCCCTGACGGCGCGGCGCATGAGCCAGGGTCTGGCCGTGAAAGCCGACGATCTGCGCCTGCGGGAACTCCGCCAGCACTTCGGCATGGACGCGATCCGTCAGGGCGGCGGCCTCCTCCACCTCTGACCCCGACCATTTGCCGAGACCCGCCCGCAGCACCGCCCTCTCTGCCGCGCTATAGGCGCGATAGCGGCTGTCGCCAAAGGCAAAGATCCGCTCCCCGTCGGTGTCCACCAGCGCCGCATCCACCCCGTCCAGCGAGGTGCCGCTCATGGCGCCCAATGCGGTCACGCGACCGGTTTTCGAAATCGCTCGTGTCATCATCCGCTCTTTTATCCGCCCCTGCAGCCAGCCCGAAGGGGCCATGAAATTCTGCGCAAAAGCAGGTTCCATGTGCTCCCTTTGCGTTTTATACAGCAGATCGCAATAGACAAGCCGAGGCATGCCATGACCTACCATCCAAAATCGGATTTCATCACCGTGATGATGGAGCGCGGGTTTCTCGCCGACTGTACGGACTATCAGGGTCTGGACGAGGCGCTGATGACCCCGGGCCAGTCCGGCTATATCGGCTTTGACGCCACCGCGAAATCGCTGCACGTCGGCTCGCTGATCCAGATCATGATGCTGCGCTGGCTGCAGAAGACCGGCCACAAGCCGATCACCCTGATGGGCGGCGGCACCACCAAGGTGGGCGACCCGTCGTTTCGCGCCGATGAACGCCCACTGCTGACGCCTGAACAGATCGACGACAATATCGCGGGCATCAAGAAGGTCTTCTCGGCCTATGTCGATTACAACGACGGCCCCAGTGGCGCGATGATGATCAACAACGACGAATGGCTGAGCGGGCTCAACTACCTGGAATTCCTGCGCGACATCGGGCGGCATTTCTCGGTCAACCGGATGCTGTCCTTTGAAAGCGTGAAATCGCGGCTGGACCGGGAGCAATCGCTCAGCTTCCTCGAATTCAATTACATGATCCTGCAGGCCTATGACTTTCTGGAGCTGAACCGCCGCTATGGCTGCATCCTTCAGATGGGCGGCTCGGACCAATGGGGCAATATCGTCAACGGCATCGACCTGACGCGCCGGGTGCTGGATCACGAGATCTACGGGCTGACCTCGCCGCTCTTGACCACTTCGGATGGCAAGAAGATGGGCAAGTCGCAGAACGGTGCGGTCTGGCTGAACCCGGATATGCTCTCCCCTTATGAGTTCTGGCAGTTCTGGCGCAACACCACGGATGCGGATGTGGGCAGGTTCCTGAAGCTCTACACCGAGCTGCCGGTGGAGGAATGCGACCGTCTGGGCGCGCTGGCAGGGTCCGAGATCAATGCGGCAAAGGTGATCCTCGCCAATGAGGTGACCACCCTGCTGCATGGCGCCGAGGCCGCCGAGGCCGCCGAGGCCACCGCGCGCGAGGTCTTTGAGAAAGGCGGCGTGGGCGACGACCTGCCGACGCTGAACCTGACGCCTGCGGACCTAGAGGGTGGTATTTCGATCGTGCAGTTGATCGTGAAGTCCGGCCTTGCGAAATCCGGCAAGGAGGCCAAGCGGCTGATCTCCGAGAATGGCGCGCGGATCGACGACGCGCCACTGACAGACGCGGGCCTGATGATCGACGCGGGCGCCCTCGCCGCTCCCATCAAGCTGAGTGCCGGCAAGAAGCGCCACGCATTGGTGCAACTGGTCGATTAGCGGCTGCGCAATACTCCGAAACACTCAAAGGGGCAACATCTGCCCCTTTTTCTTTGCCATGACACGCGCTTTGAAGGCCAGCGTCGTCCTCCCGCCCGTCGCCGCTGCATCAAAGATGCAACCGCTCCCGTTGGGCCTGGCGCCGCGCTTTTGCGCGGCGTGGGTGCGCCCGGCAGCAAACGGCAGGTCGTTGAAGGGCCTCCGGCAGTTTTAGGGCTCCGCCGCGCGGCGCAGCCGCGCCGGGCCCAAGGCCGCACAAAGGCGTTGACGGCGGCAGCCGTCAGCACCTGCGGGCGCGGGAGCCCCCCGGCCGACCACAGAAGCGGGGCTATCGATCTAGAAGACCAGCAGGTCCGCCAAGGTCAGCAGGAAGAACACCGGGATCGACAGCAGGGTGGCGAATAGAACCGCAGCACTCTTGCTGATCCGAGGACTGGGGGCACTGTGGCCCATGATATGTATCGGCTTTTTCATGCCCCCATTAACCCTGAATTAGGTTTCCGTTCCGTAAATGGATATATGTTCGATTTCATTCCGCCGGTCTCTGCGACCCGCCCCGACACTCAGGGCAGCCTGGCCCAATCCGAGGAATTCCTACGCGCTCTGAGGGCGACGGGACAGGATCCGCTGGTCCTGGAACGGATGAACAATACGGTCGTGTTGCGGCAACGGCTCTGGGGTCGCCTGGATGTCGCCATGGTGAACCGCGCCCGGTTTGAAAAGCCCCTGCGCCTACTCGAGATCCTGCAGGAAGAGGGCCTGCGCCGCACACCGGTGATCCTATCCCCCGAAGCCCCCACGCCCGAACTGGCCCAGCATGGCGCCCTGCCCTTGATGGGACCGGCCAGTATCGCCCGGCTGGACCTGTCCAGCAGCCCCGAGCGGCGCCGCGCCGCCCTGCATCAGAAATGGCGCAACCGCTTGAAACACGGCGAAAGCCAGGGCCTACGCCTGACCCGGCAGACCATGCCGTTCGATGCAAATCACTGGCTCTTTGCCGCAGACCAGGCCCAGCAATCCAAACGTGGCTACCGCAGCTGGCCGCTGGCCCTGACCCTCGCCTATGGGCAGGCCAACAAGGGCATGGCAAAGCTGTTTCAGGCCTTTGAGGGCAAAGACCCCGTGGCCGCCATCCTGGTGCTGCGCCACGGGCGTGAGGCCAGCTATCACATCGCCCAAACCACCCGACGCGGCAAGGCGCTGTCGGCCCATAACCTCTTGCTGTGGGAAGCGATGAGCTGGCTCTCGGCACAAGGGTGCAAGAGCCTCGATCTGGGCGTGATCAATACCGAGGACGCGCCGGGTCTGGCCCGCTTCAAACTGGGCACCGGTGCCCAGCTGCATCGCCTGGGCGGCACCTGGCTCTTCTGGCCACCGATGGGTCGGCTGCTGGCGCCGCTGGCGCGACTCGACAGGCGCATGATGGGCGCATGATGGACGCGTAGGAACGCTGGACAGCGCCCGCCCCCCGTGTTTATTTGAACACATGTTCAGATACCGGGAGGACCCCTTTCATGAAACTCGATCAGACATGCGCGGTGATCACCGGCGGCGCATCCGGTCTTGGTGAGGCAACCGCCCGCCATTTCGCGGCAAACGGCGCCAAGGTCACCATCCTGGACCGCGACGCCGAGCGCGGCGCCAAGGTCGCGGCCGAAATTGGCGGCTATTTCGTCGAAACCGACGTAACGGACGAGGACTCTGTCGCCGCGGCCATCACCTATGCGGCCGAGCAGATGGGCCGAATTTCCGCCTGCGTGAACTGTGCCGGCATCGCCTACGGGATCAAGACCGTCGGCAAGGAGGGCGCGCACCCGCTTGATGCCTACAAGCGCACCATCGACATCAACCTGGTGGGCACCTTCAACGTGGCGCGCCTCGCCGCCGTCGAGATCGCCAAGAACGAGCCCGAACCCGATGGCGCGCGCGGCGTGATCATCAACACCGCATCGATCGCGGCCTTTGACGGGCAGAAGGGCCAGGTGGCCTATTCCGCCTCCAAGGGCGGCGTCGTGGGCATGTGCCTGCCGATGGCGCGCGATCTGGCCTCGACCGGCATTCGCGTGATGACCATCGCACCGGGCATCTTCATGACCCCGATGCTGGCCGGCCTGCCCGAAGAGGTACAGCAGCAACTGGCCGCCGATGTGCCGAACCCGGCCCGCCTGGGCGATCCGTCGGAATACGGTCGCCTGGCCGGGTTCATCGTCGAGATGGGCTACCTCAATGGGGAGGTGATCCGTATCGATGGCGCCCTGCGGATGCGATAAACCCCATCATTAACAAATTGTTAACTCGCAATCTTAAAGGGGCGCCCTCACCGGGCGCCCCTTTTTGCGTCTCCTTATTCACCGCAGGAAGGTGAATGAAGTATTAACCTTATAAAGCTGATTTTATTCAATGTTTCGCGCGCGAAACACAGCCCGTTATGCGCCTTCGGATTTTTCCTCCAGCTCCAGCCACTCCTCTTCGGCGGCCGCCAGTTTTTCCTGCCGTTCTACAAGGGCTTCGCTGGCCTTCTTGAACTTCACCGGCTCGCGGGTGAAAAGCTCCGGATCGGCCATCAGCTGTTCCAGCTTGGCGATTTCTTGCTCCAGGCGTTCGATCTCGCCGGGCAGCGCCTCCAGCCGGTGTTTCTCCTTGAAGCTAAGCCCCTCTTTCGGCTGCGCCTCCTGCTTTGGCTTCGGCTTTGAGGCCTTTGGCTTTTCTGCCTTTTCCTCGGGCTCGCTTGGGGCACGCTGGGACAGGTAATCGCTCCATCCCCCGGCATAGGCCGTGGCGCGGCCATCCCCTTCCATGGCGATGGTGGTGGTGGCAACGCGATCCAGAAAATCCCGGTCGTGGCTCACCAGCAAGACCGTGCCGTCATAGGCATCCAGCAGTTCTTGCAGCAGGTCCAGCGTTTCCACATCCAGATCGTTGGTCGGCTCGTCCAGCACCAACAGGTTGCTTTGCCGCGCCATCAGACGGGCCAGCAAGAGCCGCGCCTTCTCCCCCCCCGAAAGCGAGCGCACCGGCGCGCGGGCCTGGCGTTCGTCGAACAGGAATTCCTTGAGGTATCCCACCACGTGTTTCGGCTGGCCGCGCACCATGACCTGATCCGCCTTGCCGGAAATCCCCAAGGCAGGATCGGTGGTGAGGTTCTCCCAGAGCGAGGCTTCGGTATCCAGCTGATCGCGGGTCTGGTCGAAAAAGGCGATCTCGAGATTGGTGCCCAGCGTCACCTTGCCGGCATCGGGCTGCTCCATCCCCAGCAGCATCTTCAAGAGCGTCGTCTTGCCCGCGCCATTGGGGCCGACAAAGGCGACGCGTTCGCCGCGCTGCACCTTCAGCGAGAAATGGGAAACGATGGTCTTACCGTCATAGGCCTTGGCTAACCCCTCAGCCTCGATCACCTTGCGGCCCGATTTGGGGCCAGCCTCCAGCGCCAGTTCGGCAGCGCCCTGGCGTTTGATCTGGGCGGCACGCTCGGCCTTCAGATCCTGCAGGGCGCGCACCCGGCCCATGTTGCGCTTGCGCCGGGCCGAGATGCCTTCGACCGCCCAGCGGCTTTCGGATTTGATCAGGCGGTTCAGCTTGTGGCGCTGCTGGTCTTCCTCTTCCCAGATTTTGTCGCGCCAGGCTTCAAAGGCGTCAAAGCCCTTTTCCTGCCGCCGCACCTGCCCTCGGTCCACCCAGAGCGTGGCGCGGGTCAGGGCGCGCAGGAAGGCGCGGTCGTGGGAGATCAGCACATAGGCGGCGCGGGTGGATTTCAGCTCATTTTCAAGCCAGGTGATCGCCTCGATATCCAGATGGTTCGTCGGCTCGTCCAGCAGCATCAGATCCGGCGCCTCGGCCATCAGCTTCGCCAGGGCCGCACGGCGGCGTTCGCCCCCCGAAGCGGTCTCTACCGGGCGGGCGGGATCGAATTTCAGCCCCTCACCCGCGCGCTCCACCCGGTACATCTCGCCGGGTTCCAGCGCGCTGGCGGCGAAATCGCCCAAGGTCGCAAAGCCCGTCATCTGCGGGTCCTGCTCCATATAGCCAACCGTCTTGCCGGGCGGCACCACGATGCTGCCCCGGTCGGGTTCCACCAGGCCGGCCATCACCTTCATCAGGGTGGACTTGCCGGAACCGTTGCGCCCCACGAGCGCCACCCGGTCGCCGGGCTGCACCACGAGATCGAGATCGGAAAACACCGGATCGCCCCCGAAGGTGAGCGATATGCCGGACATCTGCAAAAGAGGAATTCGTGCCATAGACGCCAGCTAAACCGGCCCGCGCGCGCCGTCAACGCCGCAGGTGCGCAGAGGCCACCCGTCAGGCCGGTGCGGCCACCGCTCGCAACAGCCGTTTGCGCGCCTCCGGGATGGCATCGATGGCAACGCCGGTGAAGACATGCAGCGTATTGAGATCCCGATCCACCACCGCGTGATCGCTGACCCAGCCCCCCATCAGGAGGTAGGTGCGCAAGAGCGGTGGCATCTGGCGCAGGGCGTCCTTCTGGTCAGGGGGGTGATCTGGCAGATCCGAGAAGCGCAGGACCTCGGCCGCCTTGGCAGCCGGGCGCCATTGCTCGGGCGCAAGATGGCGCTGCCGCAGCAGTGCCAGGCTGTCTAGATAGGGCGCCACCTGTGTGCCCGCAAAGGAGCTGCAGCCAAACAGCAGGCGCACATCGCCCGCCTCCACCAGTGCCGTGATCGCGCCCCAGGCAAGGCGCAGGATATCGGCATCCTTTGCCGTGGGCCCGATACAGAAGCGGCCGACCTCGGCAATGGCACCCTCAAATGCACGCAGCCGCTCCAGATCGTAAAACTGTGCCGAATAGCTCTGATCGATCTCAGAGCCGCCCGACAGCAGGATCATCCGGAAACAGCACAGCAGCGCGCCGCTTTGCTGATCCTCCACCAGTACATGTCGGCAGATGTCGTCATAGGAGTCAGAATCCGGCCCCTTTGTACCGAAACACAGCCCACGCAGGGTCTGCGCCGCCCGAAGGTCCGCCGCATCCGCCGCCAGGCGTGCCCGGTAGCGTCCCTTGCTCAGGAGTGTGTCGCCTTCAGCCATTCCGGACCCTCAATGAAGCAGACACCGCCGACACCGGCAGCTGTTCCGCTGTGGCAGGCACCACGGCGCAGCAAAACACAGGCTGATCACAGCAAGGCGACAGACTTCGGGAGAAACCACAGGCCACAGGAATTGGACAGAACAGGCGAATAGGACAGGCCGACCACAGAGTCAGGCGCCCCTACTCGTCCAGAAGTGCCCCGGGCCCGAAGTTGCCGAGGTTGCCAAGCAGCTGCCGCAGGAATGTCTTGTCCTGAACGCTGGAGGAGGTCACCCGACGCTGCAGGGGAATCACCCGTCCATCTTCCAGTCCGAACCGCTGCACACCGCTGACGACACCGTTCTTGTCGAAGTTGACGGCAACCAGATCACGCGAAACCGGCTTGGGCGCCGCCGCTCCGAAATGCCGCATGCGGGTCGAGATATAATAATAGCCGCTGTCGTTCAGAACCCCCGAGGAACCCGGAACGCCGATGGTTTCGGCAACGGAATCGCGGGTATCCACCCCGACGACCACCTCTGCCAGCTGCTCATCCGAGGGCACATAGCCGTGTTTGCGATAGCTCGCCGCACAGGCCGCCACGGATCCGGCGGCCAGAAGCAGCAGCGCGCGCCGCATGGCTGTTTTCAGCTGAAATGACTGTGCACCCATGATGCCCCCTGATCCTGTGCCGGTCTCCGGCCTGACGGCCATCCGGCCCCGACTGTACGTATCCCGTACGAAGGCCCGATCGCCACGGCTTGATTGCGCCGCCCATCCCGATTACCTAATGCGCGCTTCTGGTTCAAGAAACGAAAGTTGCCAATATGGCTGACAGCACAGCTTTGCGCGTGGCCGATCTGCCGCAAAACGCCCCGACAGTTTTTGAAATTCGCCCCGAAGGCGAGACCCTCACCGCCCTGGCGCAGGAGCTGGGCCTCAACGCCCTGCGCAAGCTGCGCTTTGCCGGAGAGATCCGCGCCAGCGGCAAACGGGACTGGAGCCTGCAAGCCACCCTGGGCGCCACGGTGGTGCAGGATTGCGTGGTAACGCTGGAGCCGGTCACCACCCGCATAGATCAGAAGGTCGAGCGGCGTTACCTTGCAGGCTTTGAAGACCCCGGCGAGGAAGAGGCGGAAATGCCCGAGGATGAGACCAGCGAAGCCCTGGGCAGCCATATCGATCCCTTCGCGGTCATGGTCGAAGCCTTGAGCCTGGCGATCCCCGCCTACCCGCGCAAGGACGGGGAAGCCCTGGGCGAAGCCGTCTTCACCGCACCGGGCGTCGCGCCGATGCGCGATGAGGACACCAAACCCTTTGCGGCGCTGGCCGCGCTCAAGGATCAGCTGAAGACAGACGACTAGACGCCCGGCGGAAAACCACTGGCGAATAAATCACTGGCGCAAAAAACACCCGCCGCCCGTTTTTCCGGCTGGTACAGATCCGCGTCCTGGCTTAAAAAACCGCTTGCGTCGAAAAGGATTCGCAGTATTTTCGCGCGCTCATCGGAATTTTTGGTTGGACATCGGACAGGCTGCGGCCTACACGCACGTCACACCGATCACGACAGACAATGAAATCGCGCGGCGGGGAAGGCCCCAAGGCGCCAAGCAGACAAAGGTTGAGACATGGCCGTCCAACAGAACAAAGTATCCAAATCGCGCCGCAACAACCGTCGTGCGCACGATGCCCTGGTTGCTGCAAACCCGAATGAATGCTCCAGCTGCGGCGAACTGCGCCGTCCGCATCACGTGTGCCCCTCCTGCGGCCACTACGATGACAAGGAAATCATCGCGGCAAACGACGAAATCGACATGGATGAGGACGCGGCTTAAGCCCTCCTTTCAATCACGTAGCGCCAGGCAGGCAGGCTCATGACGGGAACACCCGATCGAACTGAGGCACAGACTGGCCGAATCGTGATTTCTGTCGATGCCATGGGCGGAGATGCCGGCCCTGCCGCTGTGGTGGCCGGTATCGCAAAATCCGCCGAGAAGAACACGCGAATCGCATTTCTTCTGCACGGCCCCGAAGACGAGCTGGCGCCCCTGGTCGCCAAACGACGCATCCTGACGGATCGCGTCGTTATTCGTCATGCGGAGAAGGTCGTCACCATGGGTGACAAGCCCAGCCAGGTGATGCGCAACGGCAAGGGCACCTCGATGTGGTCTGCCCTGGATGCCGTCAAGAACGGCGAGGCGGCGGGCGTTGTCTCCTGTGGCAACACCGGGGCGCTGATGGCGCTCAGCATGCTGCGCCTGCGCAAGATCCCCGGCGTCAACCGTCCGGCGATTGCGATTCTCTGGCCCTCGCGCAACCCGCAGGGGTTCAACGTGATGCTGGACGTCGGCGCCGACATTCGCGCCGATGCCGAGGATCTGTTGCAATATGCGCTCATGGGCACCTCCTACACGCGCAACTCGATGGATATCGCCCGCCCGCGCGTCGGTCTGCTCAATGTGGGCACCGAAGAGCACAAGGGCCGCGCCGAGCTGAAAGAAGCCTATGCGCTGATCGCGGAAAATGCCGAGGTTGCCGATTACGATTTTGTCGGTTTCGTCGAGGGCAGCGACATCCCCGGAAGCGTAGCCGATGTGATCGTCACCGATGGTTTCACCGGCAATGTGGCGATCAAGACCGGCGAAGGCACCGCAAGCCTCCTGCGTTCGGCGGTGAAGGAGGCGTTCGAATACTCTTTCCTGTCGAAACTGGCGGCGCTGCTGGCCTATAGCTCCCTGTCGCGACTGGCAAAGCGGCTTGATCCGCGCCGCGCCAATGGCGGCGTGTTCCTGGGCCTCAATGGCACCGTGGTGAAATCCCATGGCGGCGCCGATGCGACCGGCGTGTCCGCCGCTGTCAAACTGGCCTTCCGCCTGGCCGAGCAGGGCTTTGCCGACAAGCTGGCCGCACGGGTTGCATCCGCCGTCGAGCTTGCTCAGGATGCGCCAACTTCGGGCGACACCCGCCCTCCCACAGACTAACCCCATAAAGGCAGGCAACGAATGACGCGACGTGCAGTAGTAGTAGGCACAGGACATTACCTTCCCAAACGGGTGGTAGAAAACGCGGAATTCGAAAAGACGCTCGATACCTCGGACGAGTGGATCCGGGCGCGGTCGGGCATTGAGCGGCGCCATTTTGCCGAAGAGGGTGAAACCACATCCACCATGGCGACCGCCGCAGCCCGGGCAGCGCTGGCCGATGCTGGGCTTGAGGCCGACGATATCGACGCCATCGTGGTGGCCACCTCTACCGCCGATCTGACCTTTCCGTCTGCCGCCACCATGGTACAGGCGCAGCTGGAGATGACGCGCGGCTTTGCCTTTGACGTGCAGGCGGTCTGCGCGGGCTTTGTCTATGCCCTGTGCAATGCCAATGCGCTGATCGCCTCCGGCCAGGCCAACCGGGTGCTGGTGATCGGTGCCGAGACCTTCTCGAGGATCATGGACTGGACCGACCGGTCGACCTGCGTGCTGTTCGGCGATGGTGCGGGCGCGCTGATCCTTGAGGGACAGGAGGGCGCAGGCACCAACCAGGACCGCGGCATTCTGGCGACCGATCTCAATTCGGACGGGCGTTACAAGGATCTGCTCTATGTGGATGGTGGCGTCTCGACGCAGAACACCGGCCATTTGCGCATGCAGGGCAATCAGGTCTTCCGCCATGCGGTGGAAAAGCTGGCAAAAACCGCAAATACCGCGCTGGAGCGGGCCGGGCTTGGCGCCGATGAGGTCGATTGGATCGTGCCTCACCAGGCCAATATCCGCATCATCCAGGGCACCGCAAAGAAGATGGGGCTGAGCATGGAGAACGTTGTGGTGACCGTTCAGGATCATGGCAACACCTCCGCCGCCTCCATCCCGCTGGCGCTGTCGGTGGGCAAAGAGCGCGGCCAGATCAAGCCCGGCGATCTGATCGTGACCGAGGCCATTGGCGGCGGATTGGCCTGGGGTGCGGTCGTGCTGCGGTGGTAGCACGACTGCGTACAAACTCCTGCCTCGCAATTCATTGATATTGACAGTGAAATTCACCACACCCTATGCTTGAGTAAACAACGGGGATTGGTATGAGTGAAAAAACTCTGACGCGAATGGACCTGAGCGAGGCAGTTTTCCGCGAAGTCGGCCTCTCACGCAACGAAAGCGCCCAGCTGGTCGAAAGCATGCTGCAGCACATGTCCGACGCCCTGGTCCGGGGGGAGCAGGTGAAAATCTCGTCCTTCGGCACCTTCAGCGTGCGGGATAAATCGGCCCGTGTCGGCCGAAATCCCAAAACCGGTGAAGAGGTCCCGATCCAGCCGCGTCGCGTGCTGACCTTCCGGCCCTCCCATCTGATGAAAGACCGCGTCGCCGACGGCAACCGCAGCTGACGGCAGCTTGATCCGCGCGGTCGCAACCAACGGAACGAATACCCATGTCCAAATCACCAGACGCCTTCCGCACCATCAGTGAAGTTGCGGAATGGCTGGAGGTGCAGGCGCATGTGCTGCGCTTCTGGGAAAGCAAGTTCACCCAGGTCAAACCCGTGAAACGGGCGGGCGGGCGCAGGTACTACAGGCCCGCGGACATGCTGCTTTTGGGGGGCATCCGTAAACTGCTGCATGACGATGGCATGTCCATCAAGGAAGTGCAGGCGATCCTGCGCGATCTCGGGATTGGCCATGTCTCGGAGATGTCGCATAGCCTTGAGTCTGCGGCTCCCGGCGATCCCTCCATCAGTGGCGATGGCGGCCACCAGGACCAATCGGGCGCAGATGCCGCTTCTGGCGCGGCCCCTCAGGCCACCTCCGAAGAGAGCGCAGCCGACGCATCCCAGTCCGCCGCCCAGCCTCCCGCCGACGAGACACCACCCTTGGAAGGGCAGATGGATGCGCCCTCTGAAAACCAGGCCTTCTTCCATCAAGATGAGTTGGAGAGCGATCCCTCGGCCGCCGCGCAGGAACCTGCACCCGCGCCAGACACCGGCGCTTCGGATGCAGATCTGACAGCGCCTGAGATCACGGAACCGGGTGTCGATAGCGCCCTGGAAAGCGCGGAGAGCGACGCCCCGGATCAGACACCGGACCCTGCATCGGAGGGGCAAGCAGCCGCAGCCGAGCCAGAACAGATCATGATGGATCTGGGTGCCCCGGAAGCGGACACGGCGCCGGACCCGCTTGCTGTGCCCGACGCGGAAGACCTGCCCGCTCCCGAAGCCTCGCTTGAGGAAGCACCCGCCCCCGATGTGGACACCACACCGGACCTCTCACAAACTGCGGAGCCCCTCGCGGATGACAGCCCCGCGCCGATGGATGCGGATCTTGCGTCCCCCCCCGAACTGACAGCCGACAGTGAGCCTGCAGCTGAACCGGTATTGGAAGCCGATGCGGATCTCGCCTGGCAAAGAGCCATGGATGCCGACGCAACCGCCGCACCAGAGGCCGAAGCGGCAGCACCGGCGGCTGACGATCCGGGCGCCTTCTCCGCCGCAATTGAACCGGCACCCGAAGACGCCCCCCCGGTCGAGGCATTGGATGACACGGGCTCAAGTGATCCCGCCACGGACAGCAAGCCGCGAATCATTTCCGTTGCCGATGAAGATCTCGCCGCTCAGGTCAGCCTGCGCCCCGGAATTCTCACGCTCCTGTCGCAAGCAACCGAGATTGCACCAGAGGCCCGTGCCGAAGTTGCCGCCTGCGCAGAGGAGCTGCACGCCTGGCTGGACGCACATTAATTTTCCAAAGCGCGGAAAAACTTGGCAATGCCTCTTGCCCCCGCCGCCAAAACCGGTAGAAAGCGCCTCAGCGGGCTATGGCGCAGCCTGGTAGCGCGTCCGTCTGGGGGACGGAAGGTCGCAGGTTCGAGTCCTGCTAGCCCGACCATATAAAACGCCTGGGTGTTTGCGCACCCAGGCGTTTTGTGTATCTGTAACCGGGGGTTACGGCTGTGGCGTATCAATTCACACAGAGCGGAACCCGGCCAGAGGGAGAGCGAATATGACAGGCGTATTGCCCAGCCAGAGACTGGAAACCATGCTGAGCCAGGGCGAGATCACCCTGGCCGAACCGCTGGTTGCCGGGCAGATCCAGCCCGCCAGCCTGGATCTGCGCTTGGGTCATGTGGCCTACCGCGTGCGCGCCTCCTTCCTGTCGGGCCACGGAAATACGGTGGCGGATCGCCTGTCGGAATTCGAAATGCACCGGATCGATCTGACCGGTGGCGCGGTGTTGGAAAAGGGCTGCGTCTATGTGCTGCCGCTGATGGAAGGCCTGGCGCTGCCGCAGGATATCTCGGCTGTGGCCAATGCCAAAAGCTCCACCGGGCGGCTTGACCTGCTGACCCGCACCATTACCGACGGCGGCGAGGAATTCGACCGCATCAAACCCGGCTACACCGGCCCGCTTTATGCCGAGATCTGCCCGCGCTCCTTCTCGGTCCTGGTGCGTCCGGGGATGCGGCTCAATCAGATCCGGTTCCGCACCGGTCAGGCGGTGCTGAGCGATCAGGAACTCGCCGCGCTGCACGCCCAAAGCCCGCTGGTGGATGGCGAGGCGGTGATCGAGGACGGGCTTGGTTTTTCCGTCGACCTGCAACTGCCCGGCAGCGATCTGGTGGGCTACCGCGCCAAGCCCCATACCGGGGTGATCGATCTGGATCGCATCGGCGCCTATGAAGCGCAGGACTATTGGGAGGAAGTGCACACCACCAAGGGCCGCATCATCCTGGACCCCGGCGCCTTCTACATCCTGGTCAGCCGCGAGGCGGTGCATATCCCGCCCGCCTATGCCGCCGAAATGGCGCCCTATCTGGCGATGGTCGGGGAGTTCCGGGTGCATTACGCGGGCTTTTTCGATCCCGGGTTCGGCCATGCCTCAGCGGGTGGCGCCGGATCGCGCGGCGTGCTGGAGGTGCGCTGCCACGAGGCGCCCTTCGTGCTGGAACACGGGCAGGTCGTCGGCAGGCTGGTCTATGAGCGGATGGCCGAGGTACCAGAGCAGCTATATGGCGCGGGCATTGCCTCCAACTACCAGGGACAGGGGCTGAAACTGTCCAAGCATTTCAAAAGCCCGCAGTAGAACCGGGCAACCGTCAGCGATTGTCCCGCTGTGCGCGTCTGGCGCGGCGTTCCTGCCGTATGGCGCGGACCCGTTCCTGCTCTTCGGTCTCAGCGGCTGCCTGGCGCCCCCTGCCCCGCCCGGCCATCGCATTGATCCCGGCATCCACGCCCTTGTTGACTGCCCGCCCCACCAGGCGGCGCAGGATCATGTTGAAGATGGATTCGACATTCATCACTTGGCTCCGCTTCTGTCCAATCCCAGGCTAGCCCAGGAATGAGACGATTTCTGGGCGCGCTCAGCTTTCGAACAGCTCCGGCTGCTCGCCAGTATCGTCGTCATCCGAATCGTCGCTCCCCTGGCCCAGCGGGAAGCTGCCCGGCGGCGGGCGGCTTTCGAGCAGACCCGCGGCGCGCAGTTCCTTCAGGCCCGGCAGATCGCGCGCGCTTTCCAGACCAAAGTGATCCAGGAACACCGGCGTCACCACAAATGTCACCGGGCGCCCCGGCGTCATCCGTCGGCGCCCCAGCCGGATCCACTCCATCTCCAGAAGCTGATCGATGGTGCCGCGCGACACCGAGACACCGCGGATCTCTTCGATCTCGGCACGGGTCACCGGCTGGTGATAGGCGATGATGGCAAGGGTCTCGATCGCGGCACGGCTCAGCTTGCGGGTCTCGACGACCTCCTTCTGCATCAGGAAGCCGAGGTCGGGCGCGGTGCGGATCGCCCAGGCCTCGCCCACGCGCACCACCCGCACGCCGCGTCCCTCGTAGCGTTTGCGCAGGTATTCCAGCGCCTCGCCCGGGTTGCAGCCATGCGGCATGCGCGCTTCCAGATCGCGGATCGTCACCGGTTCCGTGCTGGCAAACAGCACCGCTTCGACCATGCGTTCCTGTTCGGCCATGGGCGGGGCCTCGAACAGGCTGTCCGAGCCTTCTGGCCTGCCTTCGCTTTCAGGATTGCTGAAATCTTCCATCAGGTGTCCCCATTCAGATGGCGCAGCTGGATCGGCGCAAATGTTTCGCTCTGGCGCAGTTCCACCTGGCCTTCCTTCACCAGTTGCAGTGAGGCGGCAAAGGTCGCCGCCGTGGCCGAGCGCCGCTTCACCGGATCGCTGTGCCAACCCTCCGGCAGGTAGCTCAGCATATCGGTCCAGCTGCCGGTAAATCCAATCAGCCCGCGCATCCGTTCCAGCGCCTCTTCCATGGTGAAGACCGAATCGCGGTCCATCACGAAGGGGCGGAAATCGTCGCGGGTGCGGATGCGGGCATAGCCCTGCATCAGGTCAAGCAGGTTGGCGCTATAGGTGACGGTGCGGATCCGCTCCACGGTTTCGCTTTGACCGCGGGCAAAGAAGTCGCGCCCCAGCTGATCGCGCCCCATCAACCGCGCCGCCGCATCGCGCATCGCCTGCAGCCGCTCCAGCTGGAAGGCCAGGTGTGCCGCCAGTTCTTCGCCCGAGGGCCCTTCTTCTTCCGGGTCGGGCGGCAGCAGCAGGCGCGACTTCAGGAAGGCAAGCCAGGCCGCCATCACCAGGTAGTCGGCAGCCAGTTCGATGCGCAGCTCCTTGGCGCGCTCCACGAAACTCAGATATTGCCGGGCCAGTTCCAGAACCGAGATCCGCCGCAGATCCACCTTCTGGGTGCGCGACAGCATCAGCAAGAGGTCGAGCGGCCCCTCATAGCCGTCGACATCGACGATCAGCGCCTCAGCCGCCAGACGGTCTTCGACCGAGGGCTGAGCCTCTTCCGGGAACAGGGTATCTTCAGACATAAACCTTTCCGCCCATCAGGGCAGCAAGTTCGGACTCGGCGGCCTCTATGTCAAGCGGCGCAGGCGTTTTGCGCGCCTCAACCGCCTTCAACGCACGCATTTGGCCCGTCTCGTCCAGGCGTCCGGCAGCTTCGGCCACGGCGGTGCGGGTGGGCAGATCCGCATTGCACAGAAGCACGATATCGCAGCCCGCAGCCCGGGACTGGCGCGCGATATCCTGCGGCGCGCCTTTCAGCGCCTTCATCGAGATGTCATCGGTCATGATCAGCCCGTCAAAGCCGATCTGCTGGCGGATCATGTTCATCACCGGCTGGGACAGGGTCGCCGGGCGCTGATCCAGCGCCTCGAACACGATATGGGCGGTCATGGCCATGGGCAGGTCGTTCAAGGCCTGGAACGGGGCGAAATCGGTTTGCTCCAGCTCCTCAAAGGAGGTTGCCACATGGGGCAGGTCGTGATGGCTGTCCGCCACCGCGCGACCATGGCCGGGAATATGTTTCAGCACCGGCACCACGCCACCGTCCAGATGCCCCGCAGCGACCGCGCGGGACAGCTCAGCCACATCGGCAGCCGTTTCGCCGTAGCAGCGGTTCTTCAGGAAGGGGTGCGTATCGGCCCCGGCAATATCGGCAAGCGGCGCGCAGTTGCTGTCGATGCCAAGGGCGCGCAGCTCCTGGGCAATCAGGCGGTAGCGCAGATACATGGCGCGGGGGGCCTCCTTGCCTGCCTGCACGGCATGGTCCAGCGGCGGCATCCATTCGCGGCCCAGGGGGGCGCGCAGACGCTGCACACGGCCGCCTTCCTGGTCGATGGTGATCAGGCAGTCGCGGCCCACCGCCTCACGCATGTCATCGCAGAGCGCGCGGATCTGATCGGGCGTGTCGATATTGCGGGCAAACAGAATGAACCCAAACGGGTCCGCGTCGCGAAACAGCGCCTTTTCATCCGGGCTCAGGCGCAGGCCCGTGGCATCCAGGATGGTGGCGCCGAAACCGCCGCTCATCGCGTGGTCACGGGGATGCAATCGGCATTGCCCGCCACCAGCGCCGAGCAGAAGCGACGCGCATCCGACAGCCCGTCAAAGCCCATGGCGCGCAGGCGGTAGAAGGTACGGCCACCGCTTTCGGCGCGCTGGATCACGCGTTTCTTGTCGGCAAGGTAGTCTTCGAACTGGCCATAGATGCGGTCCCATTCGGCGCGGGCGACTTCGGCGCTTTCATAGGCGCCAAGCTGGGCCAGACGGGTGCCTGCAGGCAGGCTGTCGGCAGAGACTTCCAGGGCAACCGAGCCCGAATCCGTGGCCGCAGGGGCCGTGGCCGGGGCAAACCGCGCCGGACGCAGATGCGGGCGCAGGGAGATCTTCACCCCCGGCGCCTTCAGAAGCGCGGCAGAGGGTTGCGGTGCCGCCGCGATGGCGGCGATCTCCACCGGTTTCAGCGGTTCGGGCTGGATGATCGCCGGGGCAGAGAGGGCTGTTTCAACGCGCTCTGCGGGGGCAGATCCGACCTCCGGAGCCGATCCAAGCGGCGCAACGCCCTCGGTCAGCTCGGCCACCAGCGCATTGATGTCACCGCCTTGATAGGCGGCTAGGGTTTCCTCGGACACGGCAGAACCGGAAGGTCCGGCCTGATCGGCGCGGTCCTGTTCGGCCAGTTGCGCCAGTTCCGACATCGGACGGTCATCCTCAGTCAGTTCGATCGGCTCGGGCGCCAGCACCAGGCGATCCGCGGGATCCTCGGCGACGCCGGTGGCTGCCACCGCATTGACCGCCAGCCCCTGATGATCCGCCTGACGTCCGCCGGGGTTTTCCGGCTGGATACGCATCGGGCCTTCGACGGCCCGCACCACCGGCACGCCGCTCACATCACGCATCACCAGCTTGTAGCCCCAGACACCGATGCCAACCACCAGCGCCAGCGAGGCGATACCGCCCAGGATCCCGGCGATGCGGCCAAAGCCGCCCTGCCCTGCAACGGCATCCTCGTCGATGCCATCATATCCGTAATCGTCTTCCCCATAGGCCCCGGCCTGGGCCGGATCGAAGCCGCCATAGGCATGCGGCGCTTCCGGGGCCGCGAATGCGGGCTGTGGCTGGCCAAAGGGCTGCTGGGCCGGAGCCGCGATGGGCGGCTCGGGCTGTGCGAAGTGCTGCTGCTGATACTGTGCACCGCCTGCGGGGTCAGCTTGTGCGACTCCACCGTGGTCATAGGCAGGGCGCGCGCCCGCCTGCGTAAAATACGCCATGATCCGCCTCACTGCCCATCTCACGCAGGGCCGGGATGGCGCTGCGTGTCAGGGTCTCTTGAACTGCCTCGTTCCGGCGGTCTGTGCGTATTTTTATCGCATCTCTTCCGCCGGGGTTACGCCAAGAATACCAAGACCTGCGGAAATGACAATGGAAACGGCCCGTGCCAGCGCCAAATTGGCATGTGTTGCCGATTGGCTGCTCTCATTAACAAATCGTAAACTTTTGTCACTTTTGCCGAGGTGGTACAATCCGTGCAGATCCGAGGCCAGATCATAGAGGTAGAAGGCGATGCGATGCGGCTCGTTGCTGCGCGCGGCGATCTCCACCAGACGCGGCCATTCCGCCAGCTTGCGGGCCACCGCCTGCTGCGCCGGGGCGGCCAGCAAAGACAGATCCGCACCCTTCAGTGTCTCATCATCGGTGGCAATCCCCGCCTCTGCCGCCTTGCGCAGGGTCGAGCAGATCCGGGCATTGGCATATTGCACGTAGAAGACGGGGTTATCCTTGGACTGCTCCAGCGCCTTGTCGAGATCGAAATCAAAGCCCTGGTCGTTCTTGCGGGTGAGCAACATGAAACGGGTGACATCGGGGCCCACCGCCTCGACCACGTCGCGCAGGGTGACAAAGGTCCCTGCCCGCTTGGACATCTTGAACTCCTGGCCGTCCTTGAACAGCTTCACCAGCTGGCACAGTTTGATATCCAGCGGCACCTTGCCATCGGACAGGGCCGAAACGGCGGCCTTCATGCGTTTGACATAGCCACCATGGTCGGCGCCGAAGATATCGATCAGCATATCGAAGCCACGGGTCACCTTGTCATAGTGATAGGCGATATCGGGGGCGAAATAGGTCCAGGCACCGTCGGATTTCTTCACCGGGCGATCCACGTCATCGCCGTGTTCGGTGGATTTGAACAGGGTCTGCTCGCGCGGCTCCCAGTCATCGGGCTTCTTGCCCTTGGGCGGCTCCAGCACGCCCTGATAGATCAGCCCCTTGGCATCGAGGCTTTCAAGTGCCGCTTCGATCCGGCCGGTGCCATAGAGGGATTTCTCCGAGAAGAAGACATCCATCTTGATGCCGAGCAGGTTCAGATCCGCGCGGATCAGGTCCATCATCGCATCGGTGGCAAAGTTGCGCACCTCTTCCAGCCAGACCTCTTCGCCGTTGCCGACATAGGCATCGCCCACCTTGGCCTTCAGCGCCTCGCCCACCTCGATCAGGTAGTCACCGGGGTATGTGCCGTCTTCAAAGGCGACCTCCTGCCCGTGCGCCTCGAGGTAGCGCAGGTAGACAGAACGGGCTAGGACATCGACCTGCCCGCCGCCATCGTTAATGTAGTATTCGCGGGTGACATCATAGCCTGCATAGGCCAGCAGTGACGCCAGCGCATCGCCAAAGACCGCGCCGCGGGTATGACCCACATGCAAGGGGCCGGTCGGGTTGGCCGAGACATATTCCACATTGACCCGCTTGCCCGCACCCAGATCCGAGCGCCCGTAGGCAATGCCATCCTTCAGCACCGATGCCAGCACGCCCTGCCAAACCCCTTCGGCGAGGCGCAGGTTCAGGAAACCGGGACCGGCGACCTCGGCCGAGGTGATGCGCGGATCCGTTGCCAGCTGGGCGGCCAGCGCCTCGGCGATGTCGCGGGGCTTTGCCTTGGCGGGCTTTGCCAGTACCATGGCGGCATTGGTCGCCATATCCCCATGGGCCGCATCGCGGGGCGGCTCTACCGCCACATGGTCAAAGGAAAGCCCCTCGGGCAGAGTGCCTGCGGCGGTGAGCGCTGTCAGGCTGTCGATCACGAGCGAGCGGATATCGGTAAAGAGGTTCATATCGGGCGTCCTATAGGTTTGTCCTAGCGGATACCCACGCCCGCGCCCCCGGTCAACCGGATCACGCGCCCGGTGGGCCCTCTGGGCCTGGAAACCCGCACCACGGATGACCGCCGATCAGCCAGAGGCGGGTTTGCCCGCAATCAGTCTTTCGTGCAGCTGCAGGGCAAACCGATCCGTCATGCCCGCGATGTAATCGGACACCAGTCGCGCCAGCGCCGTCTTGTTCTGCGCCATGCGGATTTCGGGATGCCAGCGTTCCGGCATCTGCAGCGGGTTGGCCAGGAAATAGGGAAACAGCGCCTCGACCACCTTGGAGACTTCGGCACGCTTTTCCATCACCTTGGGAGCGCGATACATGCGTTCGAACAGGAAGGCGCGGATATCCTTCAGATCCAGCCACAGCCCATCTGAGAAGCGCACCACCGGCGCCCCCAGCGCCCGCACCTCCTCGACGCTTTGCACGCCGGATTCCTGAAGGCGGTCCTGCGAGGTTTCGATCACATCCTGCACCATCACCCCAAAGACGCGGCGCAGGGCCTCGTGGCGGCGACGGTTCTTCTCCAGCCCCGGATAGCGCAGATCCACATCGCGATAGGCAGAGCTGACGATGGGCAAGCGGGCGACTTCCGCGTCCGAGAACAGGCCCGCGCGCAATCCGTCGTGCAGATCGTGGTTGTTATAGGCAATGTCATCGGCCAGGGCCGCCACCTGCGCCTCGGCGCTGGCATGGCTGTGCAGCTCCAGGTCCATGGTGGCGTTGAACTCCGCCAGCGCCCAGGGCAGCGCGCCGGTGACCGGCCCGTTGTGCTTGGCGATGGCTTCCAGCGTCTCCCAGGTGAGGTTCAGCCCGTCGAAATTGGCATAGTGCCGTTCCAGGTTGGTGACGATGCGGATGGCCTGGGCATTGTGGTCAAAGCCGCCATAAGGCCCCATCAGGGCATGCAGCGCGTCCTCTCCGGTGTGGCCGAACGGGGTGTGACCCAGATCATGGGCCAGGGCGACCGCCTCGGTCAGCTCCTGATTGAGCCCCAGCGCGCCCGCAATGGTGCGCGCCACCTGGGCCACCTCGATCGAATGGGTCAGCCGGGTGCGGTAATTGTCACCCTCATGCTCGACAAAGACCTGGGTCTTGTGCTTGAGCCTGCGAAAGGCGCTGGCATGGATGATGCGATCCCGGTCACGCTGGAAGGGAGAGCGGAAGTAGCTTTCCTCCTCGGCAACCAGCCGCCCGCGGCTCTTGTCTGGCATGGTGGCAAAAGGCGCATACATTTCTGATCTTTATCCTTTGCAAATCTTGCCGCCCGCTGTGCGCGTTTCTATATGTATCCTAGCATGCTGCAACCTCGATTTGGGAGAGATTTATATGCAATTGCCCCCAAAGGTAACCGATCGCGCCTTTGCCCGCCTTGCCGAGATTGGCGCCGCTGATCAGGGACAGGCCCTGCGCGTTGCCGTCGAGGGCGGCGGATGCTCGGGCTTTCAGTATGAAATCGCCCTGGACACGCCCAAGTCCGATGATCTGGTGCTGGAAGGCGGCGGCGAAAAGGTGGTGGTCGATGCGGTCTCCCTGCCCTTCCTGGAAAACGCCGTCATCGACTTCACCGAAGAGCTGATCGGCGCGCGGTTCACCATCGAGAACCCCAATGCCACCTCCAGCTGCGGCTGCGGCACCTCCTTTTCCATGTAAGCCTGGCCTCCATACAAGCCTGACCTGGCAGCGCCTGTGGTGATCGGGGCGCAGATGCGGCTCAAGGGTCGGTCTGGGGCAGGCGCAAGCGTGCCAGAAGGCTGCTGCGCCCCACGCCCATCTGGTCCCACACCAGATAAAGCCCCGAGATCATGATCGCCGCTGCCCCGGCCCAAGTATCGGGGCGCACCGCTTCGCCAAAGGCCAGGCCGCCAATCACCACCATCCAGACGAATTGCAGGTTCATCAGCGGCGTGACCGCAAATGCGGGCAGCAACCGCAGCGCCGCCACCAAGAGCCAACGGGCGCCAAACAGAAACCCCGCATAGATCAGCGCCCAGGCAACATCGGCAAAAGGCATCGGTTGCCAGACGAAGGGCAAGACCGGCAGCATGGTCAGGCAGAGCGCCAGGTTGGGGTAGAAGACCTGCGCCAGCACATTCTGCTCATACCGCCCGATGTAGCGCGACAGGGTGATCGACAGGGTTCCCAGCACCGAGCCCGCCAGCGCCACGCCGTGCCCGCCAGACAAGGCCGAAATCCCACCGGGAAAGACGCAGATCACCCCGACAGATCCAACCGCAAGCGCGCCCCAGGCCACCGGGCGCACCCGCTCCCCCAGGATCGGGGCGGACATCAGCCCTGCCAGAAGCGGCATCAGGCCGATGAAGATGAAGACCTCGGCAAAGGGGAGCAGCCGGAAGGCATAGAAGAAACACAAGGCCGCCAGCACCGTGGCGCCCGACCGCACGCCCATGGCCCGGATGCACCGGGTGCGCAGCCCCGCCGTGATCGCGGCCCGCGCGGGCGCGCTGCGGTCGCGTGCAACGAGGCAAGCCAAGGTGCACAGGCCCGCAACCACTGCCCCGGACAGGGCGTATAGCTGCGCGGGCGCATAGCCTCCGGCCAGGAGTTTGGTGATCCCATCCGCCGAAGCGATGAAGCCGGTGTAGACGACCACCAAAAGGGCGCCGCTCAGCGCCGGGGTCCCCAAGGTTTGGGAGCCCAAGGCCGGGAACGCCCGCTTCATGCGCAGCCCGCCCGCAGGCTGCCTGCCTCACCGCTGCGGGCAAACAGCGCGAAGAACTCACCAAAGGCCTGGGAACTGGCCTCGGCCCTCTCCATCACCTCGATCTGGCCCGGATCGAGCCAGGCCGCCAGATCCCGCCGCGCCACCTCCCAATCGCCATAGCCGCGCGGCTCTGCCTCATAAAGCGCACGGGAAAGGCTGCGCAGCACCCCCGCTCCGCCCGGTCGCCGCAGCAGGGTGCCCCCCTGCGGCAAGCCCCGCCGAAAGGGCTGCCCGCCCGCAACGCCCTGCCACCAGTTGCAAACGAAATAGGTGTGATAGTCATCCGGCTGGCCGCCAAACCCGTTCTCCACCACCTCGAACCCGGCCACCTGCTGCTGCAGCCAGTCCTGCCAGACCTGCGGCACCTCGGCACCTGCGTAAGCCAGCGCGATGGCCACCTCTGCCAGCAGATCCGCATCCTGATCGAGAAACGAAACCAGCCCCAGGTATTCAAGGCTCTTCATAGCCGCCCGCGACAGGCCCGGATCGCACCGCCCGTATTCCGACAGGTAGAAGACAAGATGGGTCAACTCGTAGCCGATCTTCTTGTTCGGCAGGGCAAAGGCCGCCGAGCCTTCGGCAAAGGCGTGCAGGCGCTCGTCCAGCCCCGGCATATCCAGCCGCACGTCCCGGCGCGCCAAAAGACGGCGCGCCTCGGCCCGTTGCAGATCCGACAGCTCCGCCTGGGTCAGCCCCTGCGCCCCCACCCATCGGGCCAGCGCCGCGCCCTTGTTGTGCCGCGCCAAGCCGAGATCCTCCAGATCGAGGCAGATCGACAGGATGAAACGGTAATAGGGACGAAAGAAACCAAGGCGCCGTTCGACCGTGTCGTAAAACGCCTGAAAGGGCGCCAGCGCAGCCGTAGGCACATCGGCCCCGGTGCACTCCAGGATGTTCAGCAGTTCGGCGTTTTCCTTCAACCAGAAGACGCTCTCCGGATCGTGTCGCTGCTCGGCAAAACTCCTGCAAAGCACCGCCCGCCCCCCGGCACCCCCTGGCGCAGTCCGGATGCGATTGCCCGGAAAGGACAGAACCTGTGCGGTTGAACCTCGCGTCATTGTCGACACCCCCCTGGCCTGCGCCAGCCCTATGCTGCCATGCGTGCCCCCGACGGATCCGGGAACTTGGGGGCACCCCCGGAGGGATCCGGAGCTGCCCCTATCTGTCATGGCGCGCCCCTCACCGGGACGCGCGCCGTTCAGCCGCGCCCTTAGCTGCCCGAAGAAAACAGGCCGGTGGCCTCGCCCCGGGTGCGGCTGGCCTCTGCCCGCGGCGCCGAACCGGACGAGAACAGACCGGTCAGAACGCCCGAGGACTGGCTGGCATCGGCAACCGGAGCGGAGCCGGAGGAAAACAGCGACACCGCTTCTCCGGTCAGGCTGTCGGCGCTGCACGGCGCGGACCCCGAAGAGAACATCTCGGCGCCACCACCGCTGAGCAGGTCGGTCGTGGGGGCCGAGCCCGAGGAGAACATCTCGGCTCCATGGCCGCCAAACAGGCTGTCCGGCGCGGTCTGAGCGGTGGTGTGAATGTGTTTTTTCTTGAGCAATGCAGTCATGGAAACCTCCAACGTTAAAGCGTGATTGCCCTGAAACGCTGGCACGGAGGACGTCGCCCAAAAACAGAAAACTGCAATTTACGGTTGCTTTTTCTGCGGTCGCAACTTGAACTTTAATCCACAAATTATTACTAGTTATCAATCATTTAAATTGACGCACACCTTATGCCCAACCTTGTCCACACGGGCAGTATTGCACAACCCCAGGCATCAACTCAAGGTAGACACCAACGAAGTCGCAAAACGATCCCTGGCATGCCCGAACACCTCGACAGAAACGATTCGCCTTTCGGGGCGCGCTCTTGCTCTGCCGGGGCGTTTGGGCGATAGAAATCGCAACGCAAAACGCCCGCAGCCGCGCCTTTCTGGAGACCGGACATGAAAATCGCCACCTTCAACATCAATGGCATCAAGGCCCGCGCCAAGGCGCTGCCCGACTGGCTGGATGAAGCGCAACCGGACGTGGCGGTTCTGCAGGAGATCAAATCGGTGGACGAGGCCTTCCCGCGCGAGATCTTCGAAGAGCGTGGCTACAACGTGGAAACCCACGGCCAGAAAAGCTTCAACGGGGTGGCGATCATGTCGAAACTGCCGCTGGAGGATGTGCGCCGCGGCCTGCCCGGCGATGACAGCGACGAACAGGCCCGCTGGATCGAGGCCACCGTGGTCGGCAAGCAGGCCATCCGCATCTGCGGGCTCTACCTGCCCAATGGCAACCCGGTGGAACTGCAGGCCGATGGCACCCCGGTCGCGGGCGGCAAATACGCCTACAAGCTGGCCTGGATGGAGCGGCTGCGCGACCGCGCCAGGGACCTGATGGCCGATGAGATGCCTGCCCTGATGGCGGGCGACTACAACATCATCCCCCAGCCCGAAGACGCCAAGCGCCCCGAGGCCTGGATCGACGACGCCCTGCACCGCCCCGAAAGCCGCGCCGCCTTTCAGCGCATCGTGAACCTCGGCTTCACCGAAGCCTTCCGCGCCCGCCACCCGGGGCCGGGACACTATTCCTTCTGGGACTACCAGGCAGGCGCCTGGAACCGCGACGACGGCATCCGCATCGATCATTTCCTGCTGACCCCGCAGGCGGCGGATCTTCTGCTGGACTGTCAGATCGACAAGGATGTGCGCGGGCGTGAAAAACCCTCGGACCACGTGCCGGTCTGGGTCGAACTGGATCTTTGAGCGCGCCTTAGAGGGCGGTCACATCGTGGCGGTAGATCCAGTCGAACTGCCCCACCATCATCTGCGGCAAAAGGCGGCCGCCCAGTTTCAGGATCTGATGCGCGGGCCAGTTGAAGGGCGGGCGCAGGTGATATTTCCAGGCATTGCCATTGGCAGCGGCAACCACCTTCGCCGCGCGGTCGCGACGGCGGGCCTGGTATAGTGCAAGCCCCGATGGCATATCCGGCGCCTGGCTCAAGCACGCGGACAGGCTCCAGGCATCCTCCAGCGCCAGATTCGCCCCCTGCGCCATGAAGGGCAATGTGGGATGGGCCGCATCCCCCAGCAGGGCCAGACCTTCACCATGCCAGGACTCCGCCACCTCGTGACGGAACAATCCCCAGAGCGCAACGTCATCGACAGCGCGCAACAGCTCTCCCGCGATACCGCCGAATCCGGCAAAGGCGCGGCGCAGGTTCTGCGGGTCATCCTTGAAATTCCAGCCTTCTTCGGCCCATGCCTTGCGCTCCTGCGCGGCCACCAGATTCACCACGGAACCATCCCGAAGCGGATAGGCCACCAGGTGCCGCCCCGGCCCCATGAAGACCTGCGCCTCCGGCCCCAGCCCCACTGTATTGGGCACAATGGCGCGCCAGGCCACCTGGCCGGTGAAAAACGGCTTGGCCGCACCATTGAGCGCGGCACGCAGGCGCGAGTGCAGGCCATCCGCCCCCACCACCAGATCGCTGCCACAATGGGCCCCGTTGGCAAGCAGCACCCTGGGCTGCGCGCCCGGCTCCACCTGCTCGACCTTCTGCAGCAGGCGCACCTGCACCCCGTCGCGGCGGGCAGCTGCGGCCAGGATGCCGATCAGGTCCGAGCGATGCACGAAGTAATAGCGCAGGTCGGAGGCATATTGCTCCAGATCGAGGCGCAGCACTTCCGCACTGCGGGCATGGCTGCGCAGAACCACGGCGCGCGCGCGCTGCGAACACCAGGCCAGATCCTGGGCCAGGTCCAGCGCCTTCAGCACCGCCAGCCCATTCGGTGTGATCTGCAGCCCCGCCCCCACTTCCGAGATCGCCTCGGCCTGCTCCAGCACCGTCACCCGCGCGCCCTGGCGGCGCAGCGCGATGGCTGCCGCTAGCCCGCCAATCCCGGCGCCGATGATGGTGATTTTCGTGTCTTTCAGTTCCATGGGACCTGCAGAATCTCCGCTTGTCTCTGCCATAAACGAAAAACGCCGGAGCCGCAGGCCCCGACGTTCATATTTCTGGCTTTCCCGCGCAGTTAGTCGTCGCGGTGGACCTTTTCGCGGCGCTCGTGACGCTCTTGCGCCTCAAGGCTCATGGTGGCGATCGGGCGCGCATCCAGGCGTTTCAGCGAAATCGGCTCTCCGGTGACTTCGCAGTAACCATATTCGCCCTCGTCGATGCGGCGGATGGCGGCGTCGATCTTGGCGACCAGTTTGCGCTGGCGATCACGGGTGCGCAGCTCAAGCGCGCGATCCGTTTCCTCGCTGGCGCGGTCGGCAACATCGGGAATGTTTCGGGTGTTGTCCTGCAAACCTTCGATGGTGTCGCGGCTCTCCGCCAGGAGTTCCTGCTTCCAATTCAACAGCTTGCGACGGAAATACTCGGCGTGCCTATCATTCATGAAAGGCTCGTCTTCGGCCGGACGATAGTCTTCCGGCAGAAACATTTCTTGCTTCATTTCGGCTCCTTCGGTCTGGCCCATAATGCTGGTCTCTTCAATTTGTTCCAAGCACTGCGGCTCCCGATGCCGCAGCGTTTATCCCCTGCGACACAGATTGTCACTACACAATAGTAAACGCGGCGGGTTAAAAGCGCTCTAATCGCGCCGCACCGATGGCTTGTGCTGGCCTATGCGCAATGGAAACAACAAGGGATGCAGGACGGACATGCAGTTTCAGGGCACCAAGGACTATGTTGCAACGGATGATCTGAAGGTGGCCGTGAATGCCGCCGTGACGCTGGAGCGCCCGCTACTGGTCAAGGGAGAGCCCGGCACCGGCAAGACCGAACTGGCCAAACAGGTGGCCGATGCCCTTGGCCTGCGGATCATCGAGTGGAACGTGAAATCCACCACCCGCGCCCAGCAGGGTCTTTACGAATACGATGCGGTCAGCCGGTTGCGCGACAGCCAGCTGGGCGACGAGCGCGTGCATGACGTGCGCAACTACATAAAGAAGGGCAAGCTTTGGGAGGCCTTCGAGGCCGATGAAAAGGTCGTGCTCTTGATCGACGAGATCGACAAGGCCGATATCGAGTTCCCCAATGACCTGTTGCAGGAGCTCGACAAGATGGAGTTCCACGTCTACGAGACCGGCGAGACGATCCGCGCCAAGCAGCGCCCGATCATGATCATCACCTCCAACAACGAAAAGGAACTGCCGGACGCCTTTCTGCGTCGCTGTTTCTTCCACTACATCCAGTTCCCCGATGCCGAGACCATGAGGAAGATCGTCGAGGTGCATCACCCCGGCATCAAGGAAAGCCTGTTGACCACGGCGCTGACCCAGTTTTACGAGATCCGCGATACTGCCGGGCTGAAGAAGAAACCCTCCACCTCCGAGGTGATCGACTGGCTGAAGCTGCTGCTCGCAGAAGACCTCACCCCCGAGGATCTGGCCCGCGATGGCGCCGATGCCCTGCCGAAGCTGCACGGCGCGCTACTGAAGAACGAACAGGACGTGCACCTGTTCGAACGGCTCGCCTTCATGGCGCGGGGACGGCGCTGACCCACAGGGCAGCCCAGTCGATCCGGCCCGATGCGCCCGCTGCCACAGCGGGCGTTTTACTTTATTGCCACCAATCTGGTCTCGTCACCGGCCGCCACTTCACAAAGCCGCAGCCCCATGACCATACTGCCGTAACAGGCATCCCGCCGTTTCAGACAACCCCATAGTTCAAGGACCACAGGCGTGACCACCTCACCCGCTCCCACCATTCGCCCGCTGCAGCCCTCGGATGAAGCCGAATGGCGCCGTCTTTGGACGGCCTATCTGGACTTCTACAACACCTCCGCTCCCGAAGAGGTTTATCAGACGCTGTTTTCCCGCTTGCTGAGCGATGATCCGGCCTCTTTCTCCTGCTTTGTCGCTGACGCGGGAGACCGGCTGGTGGGGCTAACGCATTATGTCTTTCACCCGCACGCCTGGAACATCAATGAGGTCTGCTACCTGCAGGACCTTTATGCCGATCCGGAAAGCCGTGGCACCGGCGTGGGACGGGCGCTGATCGAGGCGGTCTACCAAGCCGCAGACGCGCGCAAGGCCGCCAATGTCTACTGGCTGACCCAGGACAGCAATGAAACCGCGCGGCGCCTCTATGACCGCATCGGCAAGCTGACCCCCTTCCTGCGCTATCAGCGAGGTTGATTTGACCTCCCTCGCGCCCCTTCTTCGACGCGCCCTGCTGGCCTTTGGCGTGGCGGCCCTCACCGGCTGCAGCGCTGGCGTTGATGTCGATCAGCCCAGCCGCGCCGCCATCGCGGACAGCACCCTGCCCCCGGCGAAGGCCTTTGGCAGCTCTCACCCCCAGCCACCGATCCGGGCCAACAGCGATATCGCGCGGGATTTCCTGGACCTTCACTTCAATCTCGAAGGCGGCGGCACCCTGCCCGTCTTTACCCGCTTTGAAGAGCCGGTCACCCTGCGGCTGACGGGCACCGCGAAACCGGGCTTTCGCCAGGATCTGAACCGGCTGCTGCACAGGCTGCGCGATGAGGCGGGGGTGGACATTGCCGAGGTCACCGGCGGGCCTGCGCATATCACCGTTGAGACGGTATCGCGCAAGGCGATCCGCAAGGCCCTGCCCAAGGCCGCCTGTTTCGTGGTGCCGAACGTGTCGTCCCTGGCCGAGTTCCGCCGCAAGCGGCGCAGCCCCGACACCGATTGGAGCCAGCTGCGCAGCCGCGAACAGCTTGCCATTTTCCTGCCCAACGATGTCAGCCCGCAAGAGGCCCGCGACTGCCTGCACGAGGAACTGGCCCAGGCCATCGGCCCCTTGAACGATCTCTACCGGTTGCCGGATTCGGTCTTCAACGACGACAATGTGCATACCGTTCTGACCGGCTTTGACATGCTGATCCTGCGTGCGACCTATGCGCCGGAGCTGCACACCGGGCTCAGCCGTGCCGAGGTCGCCGCCCGCCTGCCCGCCCTTCTGGCCCGGCTCAACCCGGCGGGACAGCGCATCGCGCCCCGCCCGTTGCAGCGCACGCCGCGCGCCTGGATCGATGCGATCGAAACGGCCCTTGGCCCCGATACCCGCCTGCCGCAACGCCAGAACGCGGCACGGACCGCCCTGCGGATCGCCCGCGACAATGGCTTGCGCGACCACCGGCACGCGCAGGCGCTTTATGTGCTGGGGCGCCTGATCCAGGCCGAAAACCCGAACGCCGCGCAAGAGATGTTCCTGGCCGCGATGGAAATCCTGCGCACCCAGCCCGGAACCGAGCTGCACCAGGCCCGCCTGCGCCCCCGCATGGCCGCCCAGGCCATTGCCCAAGGTCAGCCGGACAGGGCGCTGGCACAGCTGGACCCCGTGCCCCAGATCGCCGCCCGCCACGAAAACGCGGCTCTTTTGGCCACCGCCTTGATGATGCAGGCCGAAGCGCTAGACCTTGCGGGGCAATTCGACGCCGCCGCCGCGGTCAGGCTGGACAGCCTTGGCTGGGCGCGATACGGGTTTGGCCCGGATTGGGCGGTGCGCGCCAAACTGCAGGAAGTGGCGGGCCTCAGGCCCCGAACCAACTGATCGCATCGGGACCGATTGGCCCGGCCCGAACCGCGCAGGTAACAGGATGAAACAGGCGGAAGACATATGATCGTAATCGCTGCTTTGCTGCTGGGGGCCACTTTGGGCGTCCTGACAGCGCGGAAACGTAACGGCAATCTGGCCGACATGCTGCAATATGGCGCTGTCTATGCCATCGCCTTTGGTATTGTCGGGATGCTCGCCACCCTGATCATTCACCGGATGGCGGTGTAAGACGCAAGGATAGACAGCCGATGTTCCAGCCCTTTTTCGAGAACCTGCGAAAGGCCTCCGTTCCCGTGTCCCTGCGGGAGTATCTGACCTTTCTGGAGGGGATGAAACGGGGATTGGCGACCTACGACATCGACGCCTTCTACTATCTGGCCCGCGCCGCCATGGTGAAGGACGAGCGCAATATCGACAAGTTCGACCGCGCCTTCGCCGCCACATTCGAAGGGCTGGAGGCACTGCCCGCCTCTGCCGTCCTGGAAGCCGTGGACATCCCAGAGGAATGGCTGCGCAAGATGGCGGAAAAGCATCTTTCCGAGGAAGAGCGCGCCGAGATCGAGGCGATGGGCGGCTTTGAGAAGCTGATGGAGGCCCTGCAGGAACGCCTGAAGGAACAGGAAGGGCGTCACCAGGGCGGCAACAAGTGGATCGGTACCGCCGGCACCTCTCCCTTTGGCGCCTATGGCTACAATCCCGAGGGCGTGCGCATCGGCCAGAAAGAGGGCCGCCATGGCCGTGCGGTCAAGGTCTGGGACAAGCGGGAGTTCCGCAATCTGGATGGCGATGTGGAGCTGGGCACCCGCAACATCAAGGTCGCCCTGAAACGCCTGCGCCGCTGGGTGCGCGAGGGCGCGCAGGAAGAGCTGGATCTCGACCACACCATCCGCGCCACCGCCGAACACGGCTACCTGGACGTTAAGACCCGCCCCGAGCGCCACAATGCCGTGAAGGTGCTGCTGTTCCTGGATGTGGGCGGCTCGATGGATCCTCATATCAAGGTGGTGGAAGAGCTGTTCTCGGCCGCGCGAAGCGAGTTCAAACACCTGGAATACTTCTACTTCCACAACTGCCTCTACGAAGGCGTGTGGCGCGACAACCGCCGCCGCTGGGATGCGCAAACGCCCACCCATGAGGTGCTGCGCACCTATGGCCCCGACTACAAATGCATCTTCGTGGGCGATGCCTCTATGTCGCCCTATGAGATCGCCTATCCCGGCGGCGCCAACGAGCATTGGAACCAGGAGGCCGGTCAGGTCTGGCTGCAGCGCGCCCGCGAGCAATGGGCGTCGAACCTCTGGATCAACCCGGTGCCCGAGAAATACTGGGATCACACCCATTCCATCGGCATGATCCGCGAGATCTTCGAAAACAACATGGTGCCGATGACCCTGCATGGGCTGGAAAAGGGCATGCGCGAGCTGACCCGCTGATCCGTCACTTCAAGCGCCTCTTGGACCTTGGGGGCAACAATCCGCTTGAGCACAGGCCGCCTGCACCCCATATCTATGCCATGCTGCGTCTGACCCCGATCCTGCTGGCCGTGATCTATGGCCTTGTCTCCTACCGGATTTCCGTCTGGCGGACCCACCGCGAGCTGGACGCCAAATCGACCCGCCTGGCTGATCCGCGCCTGAAAAAGCTGACCGACCGCATGGCGGCCGCACTGGAGGTGGCGGATATCCCCGTCTTCATCTACGAGGTGGACCCGGTGAACGGGCTTGCCGCCCCCGATGGGCGCATCTTCATCACCCGCGGGTTTTACCGCAAGTACGAGGCCGGTGAGGTGAGCGATGCGGAACTCTCTTCGGTGATTGCTCATGAGTTGGGCCATGTGGCGCTGGGGCATTCGAAGAAACGGATCATCGATTTTTCCGGCCAGAACGCCCTGCGCACGGCGCTGATGATGATCCTGGGCCGCTATATCCCCCTGGTCGGCCCCTGGATCGCGGGTCTCTTGGCCAATCTGCTGGCCGCCCGCCTGTCGCGCGGCGATGAATATGAGGCGGATGAATATGCCGCCGCACTGTTGATGAAGGCAGGCATCGGGGTGGAGCCGCAGAAAAGCCTGTTCCGCAAGCTTGAGGAACTGACCCAGGCGCGCGCGGGCATGGCCCCCGCCTGGCTGATGAGCCACCCCAAGACAGAGCAGCGCATCGCCGCCATCGAACGGCTGGAGGCCGACTGGGCCAAGGTGTAACGCCGGGTCACGCCGCTCGCGGGCATCTTGCTTGCCGTGACAGGAAGGTCCACATCTAGGCAAAGACATCGCGACCGAGGCACCCCCATGCGCTACTCCCTGCTCGATCTGGCTCCCGTCCCCGAAGGCTCCGACATTGCCCAGGCGCTGAAGAACAGCACAGAGCTGGCGCGCCATGCCGAGGCGCTTGGATTTCATCGCTACTGGCTGGCCGAGCATCACAACATGCCCGGCATCGCAAGTGCGGCCACCGCCGTGCTGATCGGCCATATCGCCAGCCAGACCAGCACAATGCGCATCGGTGCAGGTGGCATCATGCTGCCCAATCACGCGCCCTATATGGTGGCAGAGGCCTTTGGCACGCTGGCCTCCCTTTATGGTGACCGCATCGATCTGGGGCTCGGGCGCGCGCCGGGTACCGATATGCAGACCGCCCGCGCCCTGCGCCGCGGCATGGGGGCGGCGGCCAGCGGCGACAGCTTCCCGCAGGACGTGATCGACCTGATCGGATTCATGGCGCCCGAGGATCCGCAGGCCCCGGTGCGCGCCTTTCCGGGGCAAGGCACCAATGTGCCGGTCTGGATCCTCGGTTCCAGCCTCTATGGCGCGCAGTTGGCCGCGCATCTGGGGCTGCCTTACGCCTTTGCCTCTCATTTTGCACCGCAAGCGCTGGAGGAGGCGCTGGAGGTCTATCGCCGCAGCTTCCAGCCCTCGGTGTTTCTGGACAAACCCCATGCGATGATGGCGATCAATGTCTTTGCCGCAGACACGGACGCCGAAGGGGTACGCCTGCGCACGACCATGCAGCAGGCCTTTGCCCGGCTGCGGCTGGGGCGCCCCGGCAAGCTGCCCCCGCCGGTGGATGACATCAACGACCACCTGCAGCCGCATGTGCTGGCAGGCGTCAACGAGGCCCTGCGCATCACCGCAGTCGGCAGCCCCGACACGGTGCGCAGCCAGCTGTCGGAGATCATCGGCAAACATCAGCCCGACGAGGTGATCCTGACCGGGCAGATCCACGACCACAAGGCACGTATGCGGTCTTTCGAGATCGCCGCCGGTATCCTGAAGGATCTCTGAGGCTCAGCCCGCCAGCGCCTTGGCCAGACGAGGCAGGCGCGCCTTCTTCAAGAGGGGGCGCATCTGCCAGCCGCCGCCCGACAGGCGGTTGGCCTCGGCCAGAACCGCTGCGCCCACGGCCTCCATCCCCGCCTGTTCCTGGAGCCACAGATCGTAAAGCAGCTCATCCGGGCCGATGCGTTTCAGCCCCTCTTCCGCCAGGGTATGGCGGGGGAAATCCTTGGCATTCATGGTGACGATGCCATCGGCATGGCCTGAAATGGCCGCCGCCAGCACATGCAGATCCGCCGCGTCCGGCAGCCAGAGCCGCGCCTCTACCGCCGGGGCGGGCGGCACCACGGCGCCGGGCCAACCCGCCTGCAGCATCGCGACTTCGGCCTGCGCCTGCGCCGCGCCTTCGGGCCCAAGCTTCAGCGCCGCACGGCGCCATTCCTCCAGGATACGCTCGGACCAGAGCGGCGTATATAGCCCCAGCCGCGCCGCGCCCAAGAGCATCTCCCGCATCACAGTGGGATATAAAACGCAGGTATCAAGGAGCAGTTTCACGCTCTTAGCCCAGCCGGAAGAACACGGCCTTCAAGTATCCGCTTTCCGCAAGCTGCGGCATCTGCGGATGGTCGGGGCCTGCGTATCCGGTGTGAATGAGCTGCCCGCGCCGCCCCGCCTTACCGATCCCGCGCGCCGAAGCATTGCGGAACCGCGTCAGATCCGCCGCATGGGAACAGGAGCACAAGCCCAGATAACCGCCCGGCGCCACCAGGGGCGCGGCGAGCTTGGCCACACGTTCATAGGCGCGCAGACCCGCTTCCAAAGCGTTTTTCGAGGGCGCAAAGGCGGGCGGATCGCAGATCACCACATCGAATTGCGCGCCTTCCGCGCCAAGGGCCGTCAGCACGTCAAAGGCATCGCCCTGCCGCGCGGTGAACCGATCCTGCCAGCCCGCCGCAGCGGCGCCCTGCCCGGCCAGATCCAAGGCCGCGGCCGACCCATCGACGCAGGTGGCCTCTGACGCGCCAGCCGCCAGCATGGCCAGACCAAAACCGCCCACGTGGGAAAACACATCCAGCACCTTGGCCCCCGGTGCCACCAGACGCGCAGCAAAACCGTGGTTTTCGCGCTGATCGAAGAACAGGCCGGTTTTCTGCCCGCCCGTCAGATCCGCCATATAGGTGGCCCCGTTCATGACGACCGGGACCGGCGCGGTGGGCGCGTCGCCCAGAAGGGTGGCGTTCTGATCGTCCAACCCTTCAAGACCCCGGGTGCGGCCCGAGGCGTTCTTCAGGATCACTTCGGCGCCAGTCACCTCGGCCAGGGCTGCGGTCAGCGCTTCCAGATGAGCCTCGGCCCAGGCGGCGTTGGGCTGCACCACGCAAGAGCCGCCAAATCGGTCGATCACCACGCCGGGCAGCCCGTCCGCCTCGGCATGAACCAGCCGGTAGAAGGGAGCCTCATATAGCTGGGCGCGCATCTCCTGTGCCCGCTGCAGCCGCGCCGCGAACCAGGCCTGATCGATCACCGCTTCGGGGTCGCGGTCCAGCATCCGGGCGATGATCTTGCTTTCAGGGTTGACCGCGACCAGCCCCAGGGGGCGCATCGCCTCATCCTCCAGCACCGCCAGAGTACCCGGCGCCAGCTTGCGCGTGCGTCGGTCGGTAACCAGCTCGTTGGCATAGACCCAAGGGAAACCATGGCGGATCGCGCGGGCGTTCGCCTTGGGCTTCAGTTTGATGCGGGCGCGCTGGGGCGCCGAGGGGGCGGAGGCTGTATCTGTCATGCCCCCTCATAGACCCAAGGGGCCGCAAGGGGAAGAGAGCCCGTGCACCAGCTCAGCGCGCCCGACTGCGCCAGCCGCCGCGCCTGCGCGGGCGCGCCAGCTCTGCCAGGCCTTCGCTCAGGACGGCCCGCATGGGGTGATCCTGCGGCTGGTCCGCGTAACGTTCCAGGAGGGCGCTGATGGCATCGCGGCTGTCCTGATCTGCAGGCAGGCTCAAGGCCCAATCCAGGAAGATGCTGCGGCATTGGCTGGCGTCGATGCCTTCGATGCGAAAGGCCTCGCGGATTAGCCCCTTCGGGTCGATCGGGTTCTGCTCATTCGGTGCCGGCATCTGCCCCTTCCCGTTTCAAAGCCTCGTCTATGATCGCGGCACAGCCTGCATAGCTCTGCTGCAACCGCGCCTCCAGCGCTGCAAGCGAGTCGAAACCGGTGCTGCGGCAGAGGAACTGCGCGCCCCCCTCGCCCAGGGTTGCCGCATCCAGCCCCTTGCCTGACAACAGCCGCGCCGCGACCTGCACCGACCAGTATAGACGATAGGCCGCCTCAAGGTTTTCGCCTTCTGCGACCTTCAGCCAGCCGCAGGCGACAGCCCCCTGCAAGCCAGCCGCCACATCCCGCGCGCCCGAACCGGACACCAGCGCCCCGGCCTGGGCCACCAGTTCGATATCCATCATCCGCCCCGGCCCGGTCTTGGCATCCCAGATCCCGGCGGGCGCCTTGGCGGCGGCGATGCGCCCGCGCATGGTGGCGACCTCGCCCAGGATGTCACGCAAGCCGCGGGGAGAAGACAGAACCAGGCTGCGAATGCCTTCGATATCCGCACGCAGATCCTGCGGCCCGGCGATGGTGCGGGCCCGGGTCAGCGCCAGATGCTCCCAGACCCAGGCTTCGTTCTGCTGGTAGTGGGCAAAGCTGGCCATACTCGTGGCCACTGGCCCCTGGCTGCCCGACGGGCGCAGCCGCATGTCCACCTCGTAAAGCCGCCCCTGCGCCATCGGCGCGGTCAGCGCGGTGATCAGAGCCTGCGTCAGCCGTGCGAAATAGGGGCGTGTTGCCAGCGGGCGCTTGCCCTCCGAGGCTTCGACCTCTTGCGGATCATAGATCACGATCACATCCAGATCCGATTGCGCATTGATCCGCCCGGCCCCAAGCGAGCCCATGGCAACCACCGCCGCCCCGCGCCCCGGTGCGGCCCCGTGTTTCGCCGCAAACTGTGTTTCCACGCAGGGCACCAGCGCGGCGATCACCGCCTCGGCCAGTTCGGCATATTGGATGCCCGCGGCCTCTGCATCGATCAGCCCGCGCAGATGGTGGACACCGATGCGGAAATGCCATTCCTTGCACCAGCGCCGGGCGGCATCCAGCTGCGCCTCATAGTCGCCCTCCGCCTTCAGCAAGGCCACAAGCTGCTGCGTGAGGGGCTCCCGACCCGGCCAGGGATCAAAGAACGAGCCGCCAATCACCGCGTCGAAGACACCCGAATTGCGCGACAGGAAGGTCGCCAGCTCCGCCGAGGTGCCGACGATATCCACCAGCAGGTCCATCAACTGCGGGTTGGCTTCGAAAAGCGAGAACAGCTGCACCCCTGCAGGCAGCCCCGACAGGAACCCGTCCAGCGCAAGCAGCGCCTCTCCCGGTTTGGCGGTGCGGGCCAGCCGCGACAGCAGCTCCGGTTTCAGCCGTTCGAAGATCTGCGCGCCGCGCGCCGAGCGCAGCGCCGGATAGGTGCGCCAGCGGGCGATGATGCCCTGGTCCAGCCCCTCTGGCACCGCGGGCGTTACCGCTGGCGCGGCGTCAGGGGCAAAGAAATCCTCGGTCTGGGCATGCACCTCGGTGAGGCGGGCGCGGATCTCGTCCTGCAGGTCCTTCGGATCGCGTCCCATCAGGCAGGCAACGCGAGCGATGCCATCCTCGGACTTGGGCATCCGGTGGGTCTGGGCGTCATGGACCATCTGGATGCGGTGTTCCACCTCGCGATGAAAGCGATAGTGATCCGAGAGGTTCGCAGCCAGATCGTCCGGGATCCAGCCCTTGCCCGCCAGGGCTGCCAGCCCTTCCACGGTGCCGCGCAGGCGCAGGCTTTCGTCGCGCCCGCCCGCGATCAACTGCCGGGTCTGGGTGAAGAACTCGATCTCGCGAATGCCGCCGCGCCCCAGTTTCATGTCGTGACCGGGCACGGTGATGGCACCGCCGGTGCCCTTGTTCTCCCGGATGCGCAGGCGCATGTCGTGGGCGTCCTGGATGGCGGCAAAATCAAGGTGGCGCCGCCAGATGAAGGGCCGCAAGGAGGTGAGGAACCGCTCCCCCGCCGCGATATCCCCGGCGCAGGCGCGGGCCTTGATGTAGGCGGCGCGCTCCCAGGTGCGACCCAGGCTTTCATAGTAGCGCTCGGCCGCCTCCATCGCGAGCGCCACGGGGGTGACCGAAGGATCCGGGCGCAGGCGCAGATCGGTGCGGAAGACATAGCCATCGCCGGTCTTGTCACTCAGCAGCGCACACATGTTGCGGGTGGCGCGCACCATGCCCTGACGCGCCTCGTAGAAGTCATCCGGATCAAAGCGGGTTTCATCGAAAAGACAGATGAGATCGATGTCAGAGGAGTAGTTCAGTTCATGCGCGCCCATCTTGCCCATGGCGAGAATGGCAAGGCCGCCTGCCGTCTCCACGTCATCCTCGGTGAGCCCCGGCAGTTTCTTGCGCCGGATCAGCGCGGCGATTTCGGATTTGATCGCCACATCGGCACAGAGCGCGCCGAAATCCGTGAGTACCCCGGTGACCCGCTCCAGCGGCCAGACCCCGCCCAGATCGCAAAGCGCCGTCAACAGCGCAATGCGCCGCTTGGCCTGACGCAGCCCCGGTTTCAACTGGTCCGGCGGCAGGGCGCGGCAGGTCGCAAACACCCGATCCACCGCAGCCTCCGGATCTGCCAACGCCTCGGGCAACCAGGCGGCCTCGCGTGCAATCAAGCCGTTCAGATAGGGGCTGGATCCCCCCGCCCCGGCCACCAGCAGCGCCATGTCACCGCCAAGCTCCGGAACATGGGCGCGGATCTCCTCGCCAAGGGCAGCATCAAAGGGGCGCGGAAGGCGGGTGATCTGAAAGAGCTGTGTCATGGCGCGACTGTGTTCCGCCCCGCAGCCCTCGTCAATGCGCCTTTTGGCAGCAAGCCAAATTGCCCATTCTGCTTTTCAATCCAATCCATTGCATGGGTCAGGAATACCTCCATAGCCATAGAGAGCAAGGGCCGGCTATCAGCGACGCGTGGCTGTGTTCCACTCTTCGTCAGGGTGTTTCGATAACAAGTTCCGTTTTTTTTCGCAAAGGCCCAGGTCTTTGTGGGTTTCCCAAGGTGTCAGGCTTTCGGGTGTTTCAGTACCGTGACGAGTAATACGTTCCTTTGTGCTGAAGATGAGCATGGCCACACCCCAGAATCCGGGGATCGCATGCCCCTGCATCTGGTGACGTCCTAATCTGGTGACGTCCTATCTGCTGATGTCATATCTCCTGACCTAGTGGAGGCGCTTGCCTCTCACCAGGATCCCGTGCTCCGCCATCCCGACCCTCACCCGCCCGAACCCTCACCCGCCCGAACGGTTGTGCGTCACCTGCCGCCTTGCTTGAGCGCCGAATAGGGACATGTTATCATAAGTTGTAGGCGTTTTTCACGCGATTTTCGCGATGCGCCCCATGACCGCCACAAAGGCGCCGTCATTCTCAACCCATCTAAGCGGGCCGGTGAGAGGATGAAATCGAACAGCACATCGGTCCGCAGAATGTGGACCACGGCACGAGCGAACGCTCATGTACCTATTACAATGCTAGTTCTTCCACCTGTTGACCTGCGCTGCCCTTGTCGCGGCCTGCCGGATCCAGGTGGCCCTACGGATCGGAGCCCGGCGTGACAAAGACCGCTACCAAAATCAGACCCAAGCCTGGGTATTTGAGCAAATCCATCGGCTTGCTCTCCTCCACTGCCCGGGCCAGCGGGATCGATCTGGGATCGGCCATGAAACAGGGAAAAATCACCGCCGTCGATTACGCACGTATGGTACACACCTGCAATTCATCGGATTGCGCCCTGAAATGCCAGAACTGGCGCCAGTCCGAAGAAGGTCGGCGCGATCCGCCCCCGTTCTGTCCGAATCTTGATATCCTGAAGCGCCTCAAGTCCTGACAGCTCCGGTGAGGGAGGTCTGCTTGGGAAAAACCCTCGCCCCCGTTAACCAAATTTTGTGCTCTTTACTGTCATTGTCCGATCGTAGCGAAACCACTTCCGATCCGAGACATTGTCATGATGAAGATGAAAAACGTCCTAGCACGCATTGCATTTACCTTTGCAGCCAGCGCCGCCATGTCGGCAGACCTGCAGCCTGGCGACCCCATCTCGGCAAAGATCTTCCTGCAACTGCACAGCATTGAGAAGCTGGCCGGTCAGCTGACGCCCTTTGTCGCCGCGCCCGGTCGCGATTTCCGGGTCATCGATGGTGATTCCCTGGCCATGGGGGATCTCAATATCCGCCTTGCCGACATCGATGCGCCGCTCACCACCCAGCGCTGCAACACACCGGACGGCAGCTATTGGGATTGCGCCGCAGTGGCCCGCCAGCGGGTACGCACCATCGTGGATCAGGCGGACCAGGTTCAGTGCTTCAGCACGGAACAGGATGTCTACGGCCGCCATCTGGCCACCTGCGATGCCGATGGCGTCGATCTAGGCGCCCTGCTGGTCGAAGAAGGCCTGGCCTGGCCGCATCACAATCAGGGGCGCTATCTGCCCGAAGCCTCTGCCGCGCAGGCCAATGCCCGCGGCATTTGGCAGGCCGAAACGCCAACCCCCTGGGATCTGCAGGACGAGCGGGACTGAGTGCCCAGAACCTAGCGGAGCTGCCCCGCTCCCCTTCAATGACCTGCAACAGATGGGGCTCCCCCAAGGAGCCCCTACAGCGTTCAGACATGCGGAGCTGCAACCTGCCCATCGGACGCAGGATCGACGTTTCTTCTACAATGGCCAGAAATCACCAAAGGCCGCGTCCGGCCAAAGCCTTGACCCAAAGCAACGATGATGGGGGGAATGGTGGGTGATAAGAGATTTGAACTCCTGACATCTTCGATGTGAACGAAGCGCTCTACCACTGAGCTAATCACCCGTGAGACGGGGTATTACCGTCCGCGCTGTGGCTCTGCAAGAGGTCATCCGAAGAAAATTCGCATCGCACCGCATTTTCGTGGCTTTCGAGATCCTTCGCTGCAGTGCCTGCTTGGGTCCCTTCCCGTTCCGTGCCGGAACTGGGCTTGTCAGCGGGGCGTTCAATCCCTATCTGAGACAAAAGACATGTGGCTGACGCCGCATGAATCGGAGATTTTATGAAAGAGACCCGGGCATAAGCCCGTTCCCGGCGCAATGCTCCTGGAACGCAGAACTCAGCAAGGACACTCAAGGCATTGGCTGAGTGGCCCTTGGTTTTGCACTCTCATAAAATCGAGACTTCCATTGAACATCTCAAAATACGAGCAACGCGTGTTGCACGAACTCGCCCTGGGTGGGGCGATCCACTATGAACGCGGCGCAAACGGCAAGATCGGCAGCATCATCTGCTATACGCGCCAGGGTCATGTCCTGTCGGACTGCAGCCTGGACGTCTTCCAGCGCCTCAAGAAGCGGCGGTTCATCCAGTCGCGCAACGGGCAGCCCTATCGCGCCTCACGCCTCGGCATCAAGGCCGTGCGCGCGCAACTGAACCAACGATGATACGAAAGGATCGGACCATGGAAATGTCATCCCAGTTTGAAGGGCAGAAGGCCGATATCACCGCGCTGTTCAACGCCTCCTTTAGCCAGTCCGAAGGCGCAGAGGAAGGACAGTTGATCGCAAACCTGGTGACGGAGATCTTTGCCACCACGGCCGAGGAGGATCTTTATGCCTTCTCGGCCGTGGATCAGGGCGCGGTCACTGCCTGCATCCTGTTTACCCGCATGACCTATGCAAATGACGATCGCTGCGTGTTCCTGCTGTCTCCTGTGGCGGTGACGACAGAGCATCAGGGCAAGGGGATCGGGCAAGACCTGCTGCGGCACGGGCTGAACCAGCTGAAAGACCGGGGTGTCGATGTGGTGCTGACCTATGGCGATATCAACTTCTACTCCAAGGTCGGCTTCAAACAGATCACAGAACGTGACGCCGCAGCCCCCCTGCCCCTGTCCTACCCGCATGGCTGGTTGGGGCAATCGCTGCGCGCACCTTCGCTAGAGCCGCTGATCGGCCCTGCCAGCTGTGTGTCAGCCTTCCAAAACCCGGATTTGTGGTAGGCATCCAAGCCAAAAGAAAAAGGGCGGCCCGATCAGGACCGCCCGTCTCTGTTTCCAAACGCCCCGTGCTTAATGCGCGGTCGGCGCAGCGGCTGCAGATTTCGCCTCCAGCGCGGCCTGGGCGGCGGCGGCCTCTTCGGCCTCCTCATCCCATTCGATCGGCTCGGGAGCCGAAACCAGCGCGTGTTTCAGCACTTCGGAGACATGGCTCACCGTGATGATCTCCAGACCTTCCTTCACGTTGTCGGGAATGTCCGGCAGATCCTTGGCGTTCTCCTCGGGGATGAGGACAGTCTTGATGCCGCCGCGCAGCGCCGCAAGCAGTTTCTCCTTGAGCCCGCCGATGGCCAGCGCATTGCCGCGCAGGGTGACCTCGCCGGTCATGGCGATGTCCTTGCGCACCGGGATCCCGGTCAGCACCGACACGATGGAAGTCACCATCGCGAGACCAGCCGAAGGACCGTCCTTGGGCGTCGCACCTTCGGGCACGTGCACGTGGATATCCCACTTGTCGAACTTGGGCGGTTTGATGCCCAGCTGCGGCGCAACCGAGCGCACGTAGGATGAGGCAGCCTCGATCGACTCCTTCATAACATCGCCCAGCTTGCCGGTGGTCTTCATGCGGCCCTTGCCCGGCAGGCGCAGCGCCTCGATGGACAGGAGCTCACCGCCAACCGAGGTATAGGCAAGCCCGGTGACGACACCGACCTGATCTTCCTTCTCGGCCAGGCCAAAGCGGTATTTCGGCACGCCGAGGAATTCGTCGAGATTGTCATGGGTGACCTTGACGCTCTCGGCTTCCTTCTTGACGATCTTGGTCAGCGATTTACGCGCCACCTTGGCGATTTCGCGCTCCAGGTTCCGCACGCCCGCCTCGCGGGTGTAGGTGCGGATGATGTCGGTCAGCGCCTCATCGGTCAGCTCGAACTCCTTGGCCTTCAGGCCGTGGTTCTTCACCTGTTTGGTCACCAGGTGCTGCTTGGCGATTTCGCGCTTTTCATCCTCGGTGTAACCCGACAGCGGAATGATCTCCATCCGGTCCAGAAGCGGACCCGGCATGTTGTAGCTGTTCGAGGTGGTCAGGAACATCACGTTCGAGAGGTCGTATTCGACCTCCAAGTAGTGATCCACGAAGGTGGAGTTCTGTTCCGGATCGAGCACTTCCAGCATCGCCGAGGCCGGATCGCCGCGGAAATCCTGGCCCATCTTGTCGATTTCATCGAGCAGGATCAGCGGATTGGTGGTCTTGGCCTTTTTCAGCGCCTGGATGATCTTGCCCGGCATCGAGCCGATATAGGTCCGGCGGTGACCGCGGATCTCGCTCTCATCACGTACGCCGCCAAGGCTGATGCGGATGAATTCGCGACCCGTTGCCTTGGCCACGGATTTGCCGAGGCTGGTCTTACCCACCCCCGGAGGGCCGACGAGGCAGAGGATCGGCCCCTTCAGCTTGGCCGAGCGCTGCTGCACGGCCAGATATTCGACGATGCGTTCCTTGACCTGCTCAAGCCCGTAGTGATCCTTGTCGAGGATGTCCTGCGCGCGTGCCAGATCCTTCTTCACGCGGGATTTGGTGCCCCACGGGATCGACAGCATCCAGTCGAGATAGTTGCGCACCACGGTGGCCTCGGCCGACATGGGCGACATGTTCTTGAGCTTCTTCAGCTCGGCATCGGCCTTTTCGCGCGCCTCTTTCGACAGCTTGGTCTCGGCGATTTTCTCTTCCAGCTCGGCCACTTCGCCCGAACCTTCCTCGCCGTCGCCCAGCTCCTTCTGAATGGCCTTCATCTGCTCATTCAGGTAGTATTCGCGCTGGGTCTTCTCCATCTGCGATTTGACGCGGGTCTTGATCTTCTTCTCGACCTGCAGGACGGACATTTCGCCCTGCATGAGGCCATAGACCTTTTCCAGACGCTCGCTGACCGACAGGGTCTCAAGCAGTTCCTGCTTGCGGTCAACCTCGATGCCCAGATGGCCGGCCACCAGATCCGCCAGCTTGGCCGGTTCGGTGGTCTCCCCCACGGCGCTCAGCGCCTCTTCGGGGATGTTCTTGCGCACCTTGGCGTAGCGTTCGAATTCATCGCCCACGGTGCGCAGCAGCGCCTCTGTGGTGGTGACATCGCCCGGCATTTCGCTGATCAGCTCGGCCCGGGCTTCGAAATAGCTGTCGTTTTCCAGGAAATCGGTGATCTTCACCCGCTGCTGGCCTTCGACCAGCACCTTGACGGTGCCATCGGGCAGTTTCAGCAGCTGCAGCACATTGGCCAGAACACCAACCCGGTAGATGCCTTCCACCTCCGGATCGTCCTCGGAGGGATCGATCTGGCTGGACAGCAGGATCTGTTTGTCATCGGCCATCACCTCTTCCAAGGCACGCACCGATTTCTCCCGACCCACGAACAGCGGCACGATCATATGGGGGAATACCACGATGTCGCGCAACGGCAGTACGGGATAGGAAGAATTGAGTGGCTCTTGCATACTCGGTCCTTTTCTTTGGCAAGACGACCAGGCCCCAGGATAGGCAGCCGTCGTCGTCTCCTCTTGGAACTGTTACTTGGGTCGGCGTCCGGGTCTTTTCAACCACTGTTGCGCACGCGTGCCTCATTGTTTGGAGTGCACTTTGCCCGGCACGGCAAGGGACCACAAGGGCGCTTTTGGACTTAAGGCTACCAAATCATGACCATTGGGCACCTTGGCCTGCCGACGGTTGAACAATCGGCGGAGGGGTTCGTTAACAGGTTAGTGCAACATGGTTACCCATTCGTTAACCGAGCCATCCATTCACCGGGCCATTTGCCCCCCGTACCGGAGCGGAACACGCCCGTCACACAACGACCGCGCGCCAAGAAAAAAAGCACCGGATCGCCCTCCGGTGCCTGGCCCGTCACCCCGGCGCCGCCCAGCGCTACCCTTTTGAAAAGGTGACCAAACGGTGCGAGAAATTGCCGTCGCTTTCTTCGATATGCAGAATGCCGCTCATGTGGCTTTCATCGACGATATAGAGCTCCATCCGCTGGCTTTGCGGCTGACCGGTCGCGGAAGGCACGTCGCTGTCGAACCCGACGGCAAGCATGTCGGAAGGAACGCAGGACGGAGGCCGACCCAAGGCCGCCTCGTCAATCAACACGGTCGCACCCTGAGGCAGATCATCCCGTCCCGCCACCGCTGCGGGCAGGCCAGCCAGGCGCGCACCGCCCTCCAGCACCGTGAGCCTGTGTTCGCCGAGCGTGGCAAAATGCATCGTGAGCGCCCCGTCCTCGGACAGGATCGCCAGCGTCTGGCTCGCGCCCTGCGACAGTGGCAGCATCATGATCTGATTGCCGATTCTGCTGCTCATCTCGCCGGGGCCATACCGCATGGTCCAACGCCCCTCGAAGGTCTTGAACAGGTCAGGGCCAAAGGCGTCGATCTTCAGGCCGCACCCGTTGAGCACATTGGCCTGCGCATTCCCGGCCAGACTGGTCAGGACCAAAAGGGCTGCCGCCACAGCTTTTCTCACTTCAGCTATCCTCGCACCTCAAACAACTCAGACAGCTAGGCCCGGATTTCCCCCTACATTCAAGGAGAAGGCCAGAGGCGTTTTCCCCTTCAGATCGGTTCGATATCCCCTTCAGCCCGCTGCGCGTGGAACTCGGCCTGCCAGGCGTCAAACGTACCGGCCGCGATGGCCTCGCGCATAGCTGCCATGATCTCCTGGAAATAGTGCAGATTGTGCCAGGTCAAGAGCATGCCCGAGATCATCTCGTTGGCGCGGAAGACATGGTGCAGATAGGCGCGCGAATAATGCGAACAGGCCGGGCAGCTGCACTGTTCATCCAGCGGGCGCGGGTCATCGGCATGGCGGGCGTTCTTGATATTGACCACGCCGCGGCGGGTAAAGACCTGGCCCGTGCGCCCCGAGCGCGACGGCAGCACGCAGTCCATCATGTCGATCCCGCGCGCCACGGCACCGACGATATCATTGGGTTTGCCCACCCCCATCAGGTAGCGCGGCTTGTCCTGCGGCAGCATGTCCGGGGCGTAATCAAGGCAGCCGAACATCGCCTCCTGCCCCTCACCCACCGCAAGGCCGCCCACCGCATAGCCGTCGAAACCGATCCCTTTCAGCGCCTCGGCGCTTTCTTCGCGCAGGTCCTGCTCCAGCCCGCCCTGCATGATCCCGAACAGCGCATGACCGGGACGATCGCCGAAGGCCTCTTTCGAGCGTTCCGCCCAGCGCATCGACAGGCGCATGCTTTCGGCGATGCGGTCGCGGTCTGCCGGCAGGGCCGGGCATTCATCGAAACACATGACGATATCGCTGCCCAAAAGGCGCTGGATCTCCATCGAGCGTTCCGGCGTCAGCTCATGCTTGGAGCCATCGATATGGCTTTTGAAGGTGACGCCCTTTTCCGTCAGCTTGCGCAAGCCCGCCAGCGACATCACCTGGAACCCGCCGCTGTCGGTCAGGATGGGGCGGTGCCAATTCATGAACTTGTGCAAACCGCCCAGCCGGTCGATGCGTTCGGCGGTGGGCCGCAACATCAGGTGGTAGGTATTGCCGAGCAGGATATCGGCGCCGGTTTCGCGCACGCTTTCGGGCATCATCGCCTTCACGGTTGCGGCGGTGCCCACGGGCATGAAGGCCGGGGTGCGGATCTCGCCGCGCGGCGTGTTGATCACCCCCGTGCGTGCCTTTCCGTCGGTTGCCTTCAGTTCGAAGTTGAAAAGCTCAGCCATCTCGTATTCCTGCCGTTACCATGACACCGGGAATGCCGGTGATTCCCCCTAATGCCAAGGAGACCCCCTCATGTCCACAGACGACACGAGCCCCAAACTGACCCTCGGGTGGGAGGAATGGGTGAGCCTGCCGGGCCTGGGGCTGCCTGCGATGAAAGCCAAGGTGGATACCGGTGCACGCACATCCTCCCTTCATGCAACCGAGATCGAGACCTTCGGCCCGGCCGCGGCACCGAAAGTACGCTTTACCGTGCACCCCATCCCCGGCGAAGAGGGACTTCTGATCCCCTGCTCGGCCCAGATCGTCGACCGGCGCGAGGTGATCTCGTCGAATGGCGAAAGCGAGATGCGCTATGTCATTGCCACCGACCTCTCCGTCGCAGGGCAAAGCTGGCCAATCGAGATCACCCTGACGGACCGGCGCGGCATGGCTTCGCACATGCTGCTGGGGCGGCAGGCGCTTGGGGAACAGATCGCCGTCAACCCATCGGAACGCTTCTGCCAGCCGGAACTGGATTACTCCGTCTATGCCTCCACGAAAATCCGCAAGACCGCCCCCAAGCGGGTGCTGCGCATTGCCGTGCTCAGCCGCGAGGACAACTACTCCACCCGCCGCCTGGTGGAAGAGGGCGAGAAACGCGGCCACACGGTGGAGGTGATCGACACCACCCGCTGCTACATGGACATCAACGCCCTGGCCCCCGAGGTGCATTACGACGGCAAGCGCCTGCCGCGTTATGATGCGGTGATCCCGCGCATCGGCGCCTCGATCACCCAATATGGCACCGCCCTGCTGCGCCAGTTCGAAACCCTTGGCACCTTTTGCGTCAATGGCAGCGCGGGCATCACCGCCAGCCGCGACAAGCTGCACGCCCATCAGGTGCTGGCGCGCCAGAAGATCGGCATGCCCGCCACCGCCTTTGCTGCCTCGCCCAAGGACACCAAGAACCTGATCGACATCGTCGGCGGCGCACCGCTGATCGTCAAACTGCTGGAAAGCACCCAGGGCAAGGGCGTGGTGCTGGCCGAGACCAAGAAGGCGGCGGAATCCGTGATCACCGCCTTTCGCGGCCTCAAGGCCAACTTCCTGGTGCAGCAATTCGTGAAAGAGGCAGGTGGCGAGGATATCCGCTGCCTCGTCGTGGGCTCCAAGGTGGTTGCGGCGATGAAACGCTCGGGCGCCGAGGGCGATTTCCGCTCTAACCTGCACCTGGGCGGCAGCGCGGTCGCGGTGCGCATCAGCAAGGAAGAGCGCGCAACGGCCGTGAAGGCCGCCAAGGCATTCGGCCTCAACGTCGCAGGCGTGGATCTGTTGCGCTCGGAAACCGGACCCAAGGTGCTCGAGGTCAACTCCTCTCCCGGTCTGGAAGGGATCGAACGCACGTCGAAAAAGAACATCGCCGCGCTGATCCATGACGAGATCGAAACCAACGTGCGCCCTGCCCCTTTGCGCCTGCGCAGGCCCGCCACCAGCCGCGGCTAGCAGGGCAGCATGGGCGCGGGGCTTGACCCGGCGCCCCCGGACCCCGATCTTATGGTAAGATTTCAAACAGGATTTTGACCATGAGCGAAGACCAGATCATCTCCCTGCTGTCCGGCAGCCTCCTTTACATTCTCGGGGCGGTCTTCCTGATCGTCGTGATCCTCAAGGGCGTGCGGATCGTGCCGCAGTCCGAAAAATTCGTGGTCGAACGCTTTGGCCGCCTGCAGGCCGTGCTGGGGCCGGGCATCAACTTTATCATCCCCTTCCTAGATGTGGTGCGCCACAAGGTCTCGATCCTGGAACGCCAGCTGCCCAATGCCACCCAGGACGCCATCACCAAGGACAACGTGCTGGTGCAGATCGATACCTCGGTCTTCTACCGCATCCTGGAACCGGAAAAGACCGTCTACCGCATCCGCGACGTGGATGGCGCCATTGCCACCACCGTGGCGGGCATCGTGCGCGCCGAGATCGGCAAGATGGACCTGGATGAGGTCCAGTCCAACCGCGCGCAATTGATTGCCCAGATCCAGAAAAGTGTCGAAAGTGCTGTGGACGACTGGGGGATCGAGGTGACCCGCGCCGAGATCCTGGATGTGAACCTCGACCAGGCGACCCGCGATGCCATGCTGCAGCAGCTCAATGCCGAACGCGCCCGCCGCGCCCAGGTGACCGAGGCAGAGGGGCAGAAACGCGCCGTGGAACTGGCCGCCGATGCCGAGCTCTACGCCGCCGAGCAAACCGCCAAGGCCCGCCGGATCGAGGCCGAGGCCGAAGCCTATGCAACCGAGGTCGTGGCCAAGGCGATTGCCCAGAACGGCATTGAAGCCGCGCAATATCAGGTCGCCCTAAAACAGGTGGAGGCGCTCAACGCCCTTGGTGCAAGCGACGGCAAGCAGACCATCCTGGTGCCCGCACAGGCGCTGGAGGCCTTTGGCGATGCCTTCAAGATGCTGAAAGGGGGCAAATGATGGCGGTCCCCTTCTGGGCGCTCTGGTGGGTCTGGTGCGCTGCGGCCCTTGCCCTTGGCATCCTTGAAGTGCTGGCGCCGGGCTTCGTCTTCCTCGGCTTTGCCGCCGGATCGCTCGGCGTCGGGGTGCTTTTGCTGGCCCTCGGCAGCGGCACCTTCGGGCTGCCCGCGCTGATCTTCATCTTCGCCGCCCTATCCTTGGTCGCCTGGCTCATCCTGCGCCGCGCCTTCGCCCTGCCCCGCGGCCAGGTGAAGACCTTCGAGACGGATATCAACGACTAGGGTCAGGACCCATTGATTTCCGTCCAGCGGCGTGATTCACGGTTCGAAAATCGAGCGGTAACATGTCTGATCT